>CAVQMG010000007.1:0-546499 GCA_963713585.1 uncultured Actinomycetota bacterium
GGTGCTGCCGAAGGTCAGGCCCGGATGCAAACCGCCGAAGGCCTTGATCAACTGCGGTATCGGCAGCGTGCCGTGCTGCGCGATCCAGTAGCCGGCCTGCAGGTAGGCGCCAGGATCGCGGACCACGATCAGCGCTTCTGAGCTCTCGGCCAGTTGCCAGGAGATCAGGCCGGCGACGACAGCGACCGTGGCCAGCAACCCGAACCAGGTAGTCCAGCCGGCCGGTCGCCTGGCGGCCTCGGGGCAGCAGCCGCGGCCAGGTGGCAGGCACCACCCGGAGCCCGTTGGCGATCAGCGCGACGGCCAGCGGAACCGAGATCAGCAGTTGCGGGACGGGCAGGAAATGTCCGGCGAGCAGCAGCGGCACGGCCGGGATGAGCCAGGCCAGGACAAGCAGGGCCGGCAGGACGGTCATCCTGGCCAGTACTGAGCCAGCCACCTCGGCTGGTTTCACCCGAGGCGCATCGGGGCCGGGCCCGGGCCGGAATCGGCGGTAGGCCACGGCCACAGGTGCCAGTGCCCGCCTGGCCGCTGGCCGCGCGGAAGGCAGGCGCCAGCGCTCTTCCGGCCGATCCGGCGAACTTGCCAGCCAGCTTCTTCGCCCGGCCAGGCTGACTGCCGGGCAGGTCCCGCCTGGTGACTTTCTCGGCCAGCGGGCTGGCCCGCGGCTTCGGGCTCCGCTGCCCCGCTCACGGACGGCCCGGTGCCTGCAGACGACAGCGCGCTCTCCGCCTGGTCAGGGCGGGACGTGCTGGGGCCGTCAGGAGGGAGCACGGGTCAACTTGTAGAGGCGGAGGCGGCAATGCGGGACTAGCGATCCGGTCGTGCTTCCATCCCGGCGGCTCAGGCCGAGCAGTCCGCGGCCTGCGGGACCTTTTAATTGCTAAAGCCGTTTCCTCCTATTAACACCACGTACGATAGACGGCAACCTTGCGCCGCTGCCTGCCGAGCAGGCGATCCGGCACCAGACCCCCTGAGGAGCTATGCCCCGCCACGACGATCCCGGCGACCCAGGCTGGCGTGAATCCCGGCCTCGCCAGGCGTCGCAGCCGCGGCGGCGGGGGCTTTGGCGGCGTGGCCATTCGACCACGAGCCTGGTCCTGGGCAGCCTCGCCGTGGTGGTTGCCTTGGTGCTCGCTGCCGGTTCGCTGGGCGTTTACCTGAAGTACCGGGCAGTCTGGGACAGCATCGCCAGGATTGATGTTCAGGGCGACCTGACCAAGAATCGCCCGCCAGCCGACCCGCATGCCCTCAATATCCTGCTGATCGGATCGGACAGCCGGGTCGGCGTCAACGGCAAGATCGGGCGGCACGGACGGCATCGCGGGCGCGCGCTCGGACACCATCATGGTTCTGCACATTGCTCCGGGAGCGCACCAGGTGGCCGTGCTGAGCGTTCCGCGCGACTCGGTGGTGCCCATCCTGAGCTGCACCGCCGAAGGCGGCACTAGCGGCCAGGCCGCTGCGGCCGTCCGGTGACGTCGAGCAGATCAACGCCACTTTCGCCGGCGGGCGGGCCAGGTTGTCTGTGGGAAACCATCGAGCAGACCACCGGCATCCACATCGATGACTTTGTCGAGATGACCTTCTCCGGCTTCGAGCACGTGATCAACGCCATCGGCGGCGTGAGCGTGTGCCTGCCCACGGCCGTCGACGATCCGATGTCGGGCCTGAAGCTGGCGGCCGGACGCCATCACGTGTACGGCAAGCAGGCGCTAGCGTTCTGGCGGACCAGAGAAGACCTTGGCGAGGGCGACGACCCGCAGCGGATCCAGCGCGATCAGTTCCTGATGGCCTCGCTCGTGCAAGGCATTGAGCACAGCGGACTGCTGAATAGCCCGTCCAAGATGATGGACGTTGTCGGCACGCTCACCAAGGGCCACTTCGTGACGACGGACTCAGGCCTGACCCAGGACAGAATGCTGCAGATGGCCGAGGCGATCCACGGTATTTCCACGAAGTCGATTCAGTTCGTCACGGCGCCGTGGAACACCTATACCGGCAATGCTCAGTGGATCGACTCCTCGCAGACCCCGGTGGCTGGCAACGACAACTGGGTCCAATGGCAGCAGCCGCAAGCGAATAACCTGTTCTCCGCCATCTCGCACGACACATCCCTCCCGAAGAGCAGCAAGAGCAAGGTCGTGACGGTCCAGCCAGCCGACGTGAACGTCAAGGTGCTGAATGGCACCGGCACCTACAACCTGGCCAGCACCACGGCCACCAGCCTGACCGCGCGTGGCTTCCACGTGACCGGCACACCAGGTGACGCCCCGAGGTCGGGTTACACGAACTCGTTGATCGAATACGCCACCCCGCTCCAGCTGCCTGCCGCCGAGACTCTCGCCAAGGCCATCGGCAACAGCTCCAAGCTGGTCGAGGACGGTCATCTCAAGAGCGGCACCCTGCACCTGATCCTCGGTTCCAACTTCGCCGGGCTGCAGGCAGCGAGCAGTGGCACCGGCATCGAGGGGCTGGCGACGACCTACGGCGGCATTACCGCGAGCACCAACATTTGCAGCGACTCCGCGGCGTTTGCCGGGCCGGATGGCGGCTTAGGGTGACCCCATTCCCGGCGGGCGCTGTTCGGCTCGCCGCGGCTGCATGGCTCGATCCGGTAAAGCGAGCATTAAGGATTCTGCGCTCCCCGGGTTCTGTCCAGGAACGGCTCGTACCATGGCCGAAACTCACCGGACGCCAGCGTTACATAATGGGCTGACGGGGCAGATCATAGCCCGGAGGCGGGAATGACACTTGGCCAGGACGACGGGGATCCGGCCCCTGCCGGCAGGCGCCTGCGCCGGATTACGGCCTTGGCCAGAATCCGCCGGAACCGACAGCCGGACAAACGGCAGCGGCGACCGCGATCGAAGACGACTATCGTCCTGTGCAGCCTGGCAGTACTGGTCACGCTGGTCCTGATCGGCGGCGCTCTCACGGCCTACATCACATTCCGCTCCGACTGGGACAGCATCAAGCGCATCGACGTGCAGGGCGATCTAGGCAAAAAGCCGCGGCCTCCGGTCGATCCGAACGCCCTGAACATATTGCTGATCGGATCAGACACCAGGGCGGGCGCGAACAAGCAGTTCGGCGCCGAGGTCGTAGGTCAGCGCTCGGACACGGTCATGTTGCTGCACATCTCGCCGGGCGCACACCGGGTGGAGGTGCTCAGCTTCCCGCGAGACTCGATGGTGCCGATCCTGAGCTGCGACGCAGAGGGCGGCTCGCCGGGCCAGGTTGCCAGCCCCGGCAGTCTTGAGCAGATCAACGCCACGTTCGCCTTTGGCGGCCCCGGCTGTCTGTGGGAGACGATCGAGCAGACCACCGGCATCCATATCAACGACTTCATCGCGCTCACGTTCACTGGCTTCGAGCATGTCATCAACGACATCGGCGGGGTCAACGTCTGCCTGCCGGTTCCGGTCGACGACCCCGACTCCAAGCTGGACCTGGCCGCGGGCACCCATCACGTCTGGGGTTCCGAAGCGCTCGCATTCTGGCGCGCACGCTATATCGGCGAGGGGTCTGACCTGCAGCGCATCCAGCGGGATCAGTACCTGATGGCCTCGCTGCTGCAAGGCATCCAGCACAGCGGGATCACCCATAGCCCGACGAAGGTTCTGAGCGTTATCCAGGACGTCACCAGTCACGGCTATGTCACGACCGATACCCAGTTGTCCGAGAGCAGGATGTTCACGGTCGCCAACGAGCTGCGCGGCCTGGCGCCAGGCGCGGTGCAGTTCATCGAGATCCCCACGGTGCCCTACCCGGGCAACCCGACGGCCTGGGTGCAGTGGGAGCAACCACAGGCAGGCAGCCTGTTCGCGGCGATCGCCCACGACACCAAGCTGCCGAAGCCGCAGAAGGCCGAGCCCGCCAAGCAGGCCGGTCATGCCGATGCCCCGGTGCTGGAGAGCCTCAGTCCTGACCAGGTGAACGTGACGGTGCTGAATGGCTCGCACACCGACAATCTGGCTACTTCTACCTCGGAAAGCCTGGCCGCCCTCGGGTACCGCGTGGTCGGGCCGCCGCAGGACGCGGCTTCGTCGGATTACACCAACTCCGTCATCGAATACGCGTCCAGCGCCGACCTGCCCGCAGCCAAGACGCTCGCGCAATCGATCAACGATGCCACGCTGCAAGAAGACTCGTCACTTACCCCCGGCACCGTGGACCTGATCCTGGGATCTACCTTCACCTCGGCGACCGCGCCGGCCCCGGCGGCGTCAAATTCCCCGGCGCCAAGCAGCAGCCCGAGCCTGGCCAGCCAGTATGGCGGTATTACTGGCAATGTTGGGATTTGCAATGACTCAGCGGCCTTCGCCTGCCCGGACGGCAACAACTGACCGGCTGCAGGCTCGCTTTCGGCTGAATCGGGCCCTGCGAGGTTAACGCCGCCGACCTGGTGGCAAGGATCTGGCCCAGATCATGAGCCAGAAGCGAGGACCGCAGGACGACCACGGACGCGCCGCCCCAGGACGCGTCCCGCGCTGGCTATCCCGCGGCAGGGTGCTCCGCGTGCTCGCCGTGGCGGGAGCAGTCTGCCTGGTCGTGGTGTCCCTGACCGCTTACCTCACCTTCAGGTCCGTCTGGAACAGCATCAGCCGTGTACAGCTCAGCGGCCTCGGCCCGCCGCCGCCCAAGTTCACCAGCGCGGCGAACATCCTGCTCATCGGCTCGGACAGCCGGGCCGGGCCGAATCAGAAGTTCGGTGCCGGCATCGCCGGTCAGCGGTCGGACACGATCATCATCTTGCATATCGCGCCCGCCGGCCGGGGCGTCATCGCGCTGAGCATCCCGCGGGACTCGGTCGTCCCGGTCCTGTCCTGCCCGGCCGCGGCCGGGACAGGCGGGCAGCTTGCCCAGCCCGGCCAGGTCGAGCAGATCAACACGACCTTTGCCGACGGCGGCCCTGGCTGCCTGTGGAAGACCGTGGAGCAGACCACGCACCTGCACCTTGATCATTTCATCGAGCTGAATTTCACCGGCTTCGAGAAGGTGATTGACGATGTCGGCGGGGTCAGCATTTGCTTGCCTTTTGCCATCAACGACCCGCTCTCTAAGCTGCGTCTGCCGGCCGGGTTGCATCACGTGATGGGAGCGGAGGCGCTGGCCTTCTGGCGGGCCAGGTATATAGGCGATGGCTCTGACCTGGAGCGTATTCACCGCGACCAGTACCTGATGGCGTCGCTGCTGCAAGGCATCGAGCATGCGGACCTGAAGTCGAGCCCAGCCAGGATCCTGTCCGTCGTGACCGACGCAGCCCGGTCCATGACGACCGATGCCGGGCTCAGCCTGCCGGGCCTGCTCGGCATCGTCGACAGCCTGCGAAGGCTTCCGCCCAGTGCCGTGCGGTTCATCGAGTTGCCGAGCGTGCCCTATCCGGCCAACCCCAACTGGGTGCGGTGGCCTGCCCGCGACGCCGGCCTGTTCAACTCGATGGCGCACGATCTCGCTCTGCCGCGGCCCCGGCCGAGCAAGCCAGCCGGCCAGCAAGGCAACCAGGGCCCGGCTGCGGCAGTGACCGGCAGGGGCGTGACGCCTGGCCCGGAGGTCTCCGAGGTATCGCCCGGCTCCGGCCCGGACAGGTCGTCCGGCGCGCCAGCGGGCCCGTACGGCGGCATCAGCGGCAGCACGAACGTGTGCCGTGACGGTGCTGCCTTCGCCGGACCGCGGGGCAGCTCGTGACCGGACCGCGCAAGCGGGCGGCGCGGCCGCGGTTCACCGGTTACTTAGGAATCCAGATCTTCGTCTGCTGGTCGGAGGTGTGCAGGACCTTCCAGCCGTCGGCACCCTGCGGGGAGCCTGCGAGCAGCTGCTGCACGGTCTGGCCCGTCCACGGCCCGCTGCACCCCACGTAGTAGGCCACGAACGCCGAGTTCATGATGCACGGCGGCCGGACGCCCAGCTTGACCAGGTGCTCACCCCGCGACGCGTAAGGCCGGCTGGCGGTCTGGGCTGCCACCTCGCGGTTCAGCACGATGCGCTGGGTGATCACCCCCGCCAGCAAGAACAGGCAGCTCACCAGGATGCCGGCAACCCGCCACCTGGATTCGGTGGACAGCCACACGATCCCGTCGGCGGCCAGGATGGCCAGCAGCGCCAGCGACGGCAAGATGTAACGCGGAGCGCCGAACGGGACCAGGAACGAGTAAAAAACCAGCACCCAGAGTCCGGAGAAGGCGGCCAGCAGCGACGACGGCCGCTCCGGCCGGCGCCAGACTGCATACAGCCCCAGCACGCCGAAGCCGAGCAGCGCAAGCCACCACGCGATCTCCCCTGGCATGGTCCAGCCAGGGCACTGCCTCGACACCTGGCAGTACCACGGGCCGCTGAGCACCTTCATCTGGCGGACGAACGAGAAGTGCAGGCCGAGACTCGGCGGCTCCTGACCTGCCAGGTGGATCCGGTTGGCCAGGCCGCCGAACCAGACGTAAGCCCCGATCACCCACTCGGCCAGGCCAAGCACGATCCCGGCGGCCATCGCGGCCAGCACGGAGACCTTGCGCCAGCGGCGCACGGCCAGAGCGGCGACGATCGTCGGGCCCATGACGAACGCGATGTTCTGCGGCCGCATCACGACGATGACGAAGCTGGCGGCAGCGACCAGGCTCAGCACCAGCCACTGCCGCGTCAGTGCCCGCATGGCCTGGAGGAACAGACCGGTCAGGGCGAGCAGTCCGAGCCCGGACCACCAGTCAGGGTAGACCTGCACGCCGCTGTTCTGCGTGATGGCCAGGCTGGCAAGGATCAGGGCGGCCAGTGCCAGCACCCAGGCCGGCCGCAGGCCACGCCAGCACAGCACGCTCAGGAACAGGCCCACCGCCGACAGCAGGGCCATCCAGACGCGCAGGTCCACCAGCGAGGTGGTGAGCAGCGTTACCGGCGCCGCCAGCAGGCCGGCCCCTGCCCGTGCACCGGCGGCAGCATGACACCGGACTGGTGGATGCTCGTCCGCGCGATATAAGTAATCTCGTCGGCCCCCAGCGGCATGTGCCGCAGGCCATGGGTTACCTCGGCGAGCAGGAACAACACCGAGACCAGAACGAGCCAGAACAGGCTATCGGGCCCGAAGCGCCCGGCCGGCCGCGCCGGATCGGCCGCCGCCGTCTTGGCGCTTACCTTGACATCATGCATGAACGAATGGCTCCCTGAGAGGGCTGGTCTCCCGCGCGACAATGCTACCCAGCACGCTCCTGCGGCTGTTCCGCCGACGGCAGTTTAAGATCCATACAGGACGGTGAAGTATGTGACAAGCGCAAGCGTCCCGACCGCTGCTAAACGTACCGTAAGCTGTACCGGACGTTCCGCAGCCGGCCCCGCTGGAACAGCAGGGGATCCGCCATAAAGGGTACATCGGCGCGGGACTCGTTGGCCGCACGTAACCTCAATGGGACGCGAACGCCGAGGTTTGCGCTATTTACCGCGAAACCGTGCGGTCGGAGCAGTCTATTCGAACGGCGGAGCGGGTGCGGCTGAGCGATCACACTGACATCCCGGAGGAGACAGCGGTGACCAGACTTGCCACCGAGCAGGTCGAGTCGTCACCGCAGCCGGAACGACCGTCCAGGTTCGCCAGCCTCAGGAGCCCGCAGGCCATCACCCTGTACTGCTACCTGGGACTGGCCATCTACGTGACCTGCCGGCTCTGGGCTGACCCCGCCGGGCTCAGGCAAGTCGGCGATCCACAGGACGTCAACCAGGCCACCTGGTTCGTCCGCTACGCCGCCAACGCGGTCGAGCATTTCCGGCTTCCGGCGCTGATCACGTCTGCCATGAATGCGCCGAACACCGTCAACCTGATGTGGAATACCTCGTTGCTGCTGCCCGGAGTTCTGGTGGCTCCTGTCACGCTGCTGTTCGGTCCGCAGGTGGCGCTGACGACCTTGCTGGCGCTCGCGGTTCGCGGTCGGCCGCCGCCATGTTCTATGTGCTGCGCCACTGGAATGTCAGCATCCTGTCGGCGGCGCTCGGCGGCGCCTTCTATGGCTTCTCGCCGGCCCTGGTGAATTCCGGCATCGGGCATTACTCGCTCGTCATCGCACATGCTGCCGCCGCTGATCCTGGACCGGGTGCTGCGGATGGTGCCCGCACAGGGCAGCCCGGTCCGCAACGGCGTCTGGCTCGGCGTGCTCATCGCCGGGCAGCTGTTCATCAGCGAGGAAGCGCTAGTCGATACCGTCATCGCCGCCGTGATCCTGGTCATCGTGCTGCGCGTCATGCCGGCCCGGGCGCAGATACTAAGCCGGATCAAGCCGCTGCTGGTCGGGTCTTGGCACAGCGGCCGGAGTGGCGCTGGTGCTGTGCGCGCGAGGGCTGTGGGTCCAGTTCCACGGCGTGAAGGCCGGCGGCGCGGCCGCGACCGTCGTCATTGCAGCTACAACGGCACGGATGACGAACCTGGGCACGCTTGCCGTACGCCTTCGTCGACCCGGCCCGCTCGGTACTGCTGCACACCCCGCTGACGGCGACCGGATCGCCGACAGCTATCCGCAGCCGATCCCTGAGTACCTCGCCTACCTGGGCGTACCGCTGATCATCTTGCTGCTGGTGGCGGTCGTCTGTTTCTGGCGGAACCTGACCGATCCGGATCGCCGGGCTCACCTGCGTGCTGCTGGAGTGGCTGGGGCATGGGCGCCAAGCCGCTGATCGCGCGGCACATGCTGACCCTGCCCGGATTCCTGCTGCCGTGGCAGCTGCCTGCAGCACCTGCCGCGTCATCGCGGGATGGTGCCGGACCGGCTGTGCATACCTCGCCGATGCCGCGGCCGCGGTCGTGCTGGCGTTCGCACTGGACCGGCCGCAAGGGCGAGGTGCCATGCCGTTCGCCAACCGGCGAAACGGTGCCAGAGTCGCGACCGGGTTCGCCGTGATCGCGTTGCTGCCAATGGTGCCCTCGCCGTACGGCATCGTGACCAACACCGGCCGCTGCCGAACGGATGGCAGGCGACGTTCGCGGCGCTGCATCTGCCTGACCAGACCAGAGTCTGCTCGCGCCGTTCCCTTACGCGGGGACACTCGCAGGTGATGCGCTGGGCCGGCGACTCCAATGAGCCACGGACGATGATCGGCGGGGACTTCATCGCCCCGAACCAGCCGCCACACCTGAGCCGGGCCGGACGATCGGCCTTGACCCCCACGACGATCTACATCGACGACATGTGGCTGCGGACGGCTGGCGCGGTGCGGCCCTCCAACGCGCAGATCGCTCAGGACCTGGCCACCATGAAGCCGCAGGCCGTGGTGGCGGTCGCCTCGCCGCAATACCGGGTGGGCCGGTTCCTGATCCAGCTGTTCGGACCGCCAACGACCCATATCGGCAGCGTCATCGGCTGGCGGCTTACGCCGGCTCAGGCGACAGCTCTGGCCAAGGGCTCAGGACCGCTTAACGGCTGACGGCCTTCACGAAGGCCTCGAGCCGGTCAGCGATCTCTGCTTCGGGCAGCGCGAGGTGCTCCAGGATGGTGTACCGGCCCGGCCGCGTCGCCGGCGCGTAGGCGACTGCCTTAGCGAAATCGGCATGTGACATACCCAGATCGGCTGGGATCCGCGGTAGCCCGTGCCGGGTCAGGCAGGCCGACACCAGCTCAGCCTGGTCGTCGTCGCCGCGCAGGTAGGTGGTGAAAAGAGCACCCACGCCGGCCAGTTCTCCGTGACTGCCGGTGCCGGGGAAGAGCTGGTTGATGGCATGCATGATCTCGTGCTCGCTGCCACTGCCGGGCCGGCTCGACCCGGCCACCGCCATCGCCATGCCGGACAGGATCAGCGATTCGGCCAGCACGGTCAGGAACTCGTCAGATCTCGCATTGCCTGGCTGGTGCAGTACCGCCTGGGCAGCCGACCTGGCCATCGCCACCGCGAGCCCGTCGACCTTCTCGCCCAGCTCGGCGGCGGCGAGTTCCCAGTCGGCCACAGCCGACAAATCAGCGATGACATCGCCGATCCCGGCAGTGGCCAGCACGCCAGGAGCGTTGCGGACCCGGTCGAGATCGACGATCACCGCGACGGGCATTGCTACGCCGTAGGATCCGGTGCCCGACTCGTGGCGCAGAGTACTGATCGGCGAGCAGATGCCGTCGTGCGACAGACTGGTCGTGACGGCCACCATGGGAATCCCGGCCATGTGCGCGGCGAACTTGGTGACGTCGATGGTCTGCCCGCCGCCGATTCCGGCTACGGCTTCGTAGGAGCCGGCCCTCAGCCGCTGGCCGAGCGCGGCTGCCGCGTCATGGGTTCCGTCAGGGACCCGGAAGATCTCCGCCGCCACGATGTTCAGCTCGGCAGCGATGCTGTCGCCCTGGCCGGGGCCGACCGCCACCGCGACCCGGCCTGCAGTCGCGATCCTGTGGTCGGCCAGCAGACCGCCGAGGCTCGCGATGGCTCCAGGCCGCACGTCGATGACGAGCGGCGAAGGGAGCATCCGGGCAAGCAGCGGCATGATTCTCCTTCAGCTCGGCATCGGCCGGGCCTGTTGCCGGCGCGGCTCCGGCGGCCAACCGCCGACCCTAGCAGCGGCCGGCGATCTCCCTGGCTCGCCGCAGGTCCCGGTGGTCATCGACCTCGACCCACTCGACGATGCCGATCGGCGCGACCGCCACCGCTCCGCCCCGGTCGGCAAGCTCCTGATAACCGTCCTCGTAATACAGGCCGGGTCCCGCCGCCAGGTGGCCTCCAGTGCATCAGCGAGCGCGTCAGCCGTGCCCGGCTCGATCAGCGTCGCGCCGATGTACTCACCGTGCGCGTCTGCCGGGTCCATCTGCTTGGTAATCTTGGTCATCAGGCCGCGCTCATTGAGCACGACCTTCATTTCCTCGTCGGCGAGCTTCTTGACGTCGTCGAGTGCGAGGATCAGGTCGGCGCCAGTGTTGCCGTCGCTGGCGGCAAGCAGCGTGCGCTCGACGCTGACCGGGTGCACGGTGTCGCCGTTGACCAGCAGGATGCCTTTGCCGAAGTGTCCCGGCCCAGCCAGAGCGAGTAGGCGTTGTTCCACTCTTCGGCCTTGTCGTTGTGCACCAGTTCCAGCGCGACACCGTGGCGCTTGCTCCAGCCTCGGCACTCGGGCGGCCACTGCGCGCGCCGCATAGCCGACGAGGACGACGACGTCGGTGATCCCAACCGCCGCGAGGTTTCGCAGCGCGATGTCCAGGATCGTCGATCTCTCCATCGACCGGTAGCAAGCGTCTTCGGCAGTGGTCAGTATCAGGACGCAGGCGGCGGCTTGCGCCAGCCGCCATAACCAGGCCGATCACGGGCGGTCTTCCTCCTGGGGCGCAAGGCAGCTTGTCACGACTTTCGCACAGATGAGCACCCCAAGATATGCGGTCAGCGCCAGGTAGGCGAACGTGGCGATGCCCATGGCCGCCGCCATCCCGGCGACCAGCAGCCGGCCCTCCCAGCCGAGGCCGGTGCCGCGCTCGGCCGGCTCGGCACCGCCCGGCGCGGCCGGCCGAGCAAGACTCGGGCGCCCGGGCCAGGCCAAGATCGCAGTACCACAGCAGCAGTGACGGCCAGCAGCGCGAAGATCACCCCGCCGGGCACGCCGGGCCGCAGCCCGAGCGGCCGACAGGTAGAGGAACTGCGGCCCGAGCAGCAGGACCGGGACAAGCCAGTCGAGACGGCCGCCATGCGGATGACCCGACCCAGGCGCTGCCAGCAGCATGACGATGGCCGGGCCGATCATCAGCGCTCCCGCCAGGCCATGCAGGCCGAGCAGCGCGAGCACGCCGATATCGCCGCCAGGCCCGAGGATGGCCGGCGGCAGCGGCAGCAGGCCTCCCCGGACAAGCGAGCCGAGGCGCGGGCGAGCATTCCGTCGTCGCGCAATCGCAGCAGCCGGACTCCGTTTCGGCTCGCCCCGCGTGTCTGCGTATCACTGGCCGCCTGCCGGATCCTGGCCCGGCCAGCCATCCCGTAGCCGATGGAGATGATCGCCCAGTCCAGCTAGCGCCAGCAGCGCTGCCCTGGCGCCCCAGAGGGCGCGACGATGCCGATGAGCAGGACGCGGCCCCCGCCGGCATGGTCAGCACCGCGTCGGTGACCCGGCCGGCACGCGCTGTCGGACTGCCGCCTGAAGCCCGGCGGCGTCGAGCATGCGGTCATCAGGTTGCGGACCGCGAACAGGCTGAGTACCGCGAGGGCCAGCGTCCATGCTCCGGCCATCGCTCAGCCGCCGCACCGAGCGCGAGGCCGGCATAGACGATGATCTCGGCCAGGGAACTGCCGAGCGCGGCGAGCCAGCCGACCGGTCCGGCCGCCCGCCGATCAGCGGCTGTGGCCCGGTGGAACGGCGAGGAGATCCGGGCAAGGTCCGTGCCAGGCCCGGCTGCCGCCGGCCGACCGCGGACTTGACCAGGTGTTGCCCGGCCGTCAGAACGAGGTACCCAGTCCAGAGCGCAGCGACCGCGCGGAAGTTGCCCGCTCTGGTGCCTGCCGAGAACCAGGTTGCGGCGCAGGCCGCCATGGCGATCCAGATACCGCAGGCCGAGCTCAGCCCGAAGGCCCGGCGAGCCGCCCAGCCTCGGGCGGCTCTGATGGCCTGTCCCACGATCTCCGGAACGTCCAGATCAAGCCCGGCCGAGTCAAGATCATCAGCCCCCGATCCGGCCAGCGCGACCTGACCGGGAGCAGGCTTCCTCGCCACCACCAGGCCCGACAGAATGACGTCGCCGTCGGCGTCGGCGCTGGCCGAGCCGTCGTCCGGGTTAGCTGGACCGTGGCCGCTGCCAGGACTGTCCTGGCCGACCAGGCCGTCAGAGCCGGCTGGACCGTCAGGGCTGGCCAGGCCGTTCGGCGGCTGGCCCGGCTCGACGGCGGCCAGTTCGTCCGCGGCTACCTGCTCGTCTGTCGGCCCGCTGATCACCTTGCCCGTCGCCAGCGCGCCTGTGACGCCCGCCCGGTAGCGGCCCGGCTGTCCGCAGCGTCCGCGGTCCGGCCGTCGCTGGCCTGGCTGCCGGCTCGCCCGTCGGTCTGGCCGACCTGGCCGTCAGGTCTCAAGCCCCGTGCAGTCTGGCCGGCCTGGCCGTCAGGTCTCCCGTCCCCGGCAGCCGGGCCGCTGTGACGCCGGCCGCGCAACCGCCGTCCCTCAGCTTTGCGGTCAGGTGGCCGCAGCGCCGCTGTGCCTCGCCCAGGCGCATTCTGTCCGGCCGGTCTCAGGCCCGGCACATTCGGCCCTGGCGAACTCTGTACAGGTGCACTCGGATCGGGCGCACGCAGGTGATCAGGCACCGGGTAGGCGGGGCTGGGCCCGGCGGAATCCAGGTCAGCGGAATCGAGGTCGGCGGAGCCCTGCCCGCCAGCGCCAGCCTCGCCTTCGATGATCTTTCCGGCGACAGAGTCCGGTTCCCGGCCGGGTCGCAGCGCCGGACCTCCGGTACCCGTCGGCGCTGAACGGCTGCGCCGAGCCCGGCGCCGGCCAGTTGTAACGCGGGCGGTGCCACCTCGCACCGGACTTCCGGCCGCCGCTGGTCCCGGGCCACTACCCTTGCCCGGCAACGCTCTAGGCCGGCCGGACGGCTTTCGTCCGGGCCGTCTGACGGCCGGCGGGTCGGGCGTCACCACCTCGAGAGCCGTGGCATCGGTGCCGGCCCCGGTTCGTCCGGCAGGGCGGTTGTCTGCGAGGCCGAATCCGGGCGTAGCCGGTCCTCGGCCGCCGGTTCGCCGTCAGCCGCGCCTGCAGTCCCTCCTGCTGCTGGTCCGTCCTGGCCAGCAGGGGCTTGCTCCTCCGTGGTAACCGCCGTTGTATAGGACGCTGGGTAGTCAGACTGCTACCCAGAGTACATACTGTCGAACACGCAGGCTCGGCGACCGCCATGCCAGGCGGGCCAGCCGACCCGGTAGGGTCCGGGCATGCAGACTGTCGCGGTGGTGCTGGCCGGAGGCTCGGGCAGCCGATTCGGGACGGCCAGCCTAAGCAGCTCCGCGTCCTGGCCGGGCACACTCTGATCGAGCATTGTGTCCGGGCGTTCGATCAGGCCCCCGGAGTCGATCAGGTGCTGGTAGTCGCGGCAGCAGGAATCACCGAACGCATCCGGACCGGATTGTCCGGATTCGGCAAGCTGCGCACAGTTATCGCCGGCGGGGCCAGCCGCACCGGTTCGACCAGGCAGGCGATTGCCTGGCTGCTGGCAGACCGCGCCGGGCAGGATTGCAAGGTGCTGTTCCACGACGCCGCCCGGCCGCTGGTGACACAGAGCATCATCGCCGACTGCGTGGCCGCCCTGGACCAGTGGCAGGCGGTCGGCGTCATCGTGCCGTCTGCGGACACCATCGTGGAGGTAACGGCAGGCCGGATCAACCGCGTGCTGCCTCGGGACACGCTCGGCCGTTGCCAGACGCCGCAGGGATTCCGGCTCTCGGTCATCAGCCGCGCCTACGAGCTGGCCGACGCCGATCCGGGCTTTGCGGCCATCACAGCCGACCGATGACTGCGGGGTCGTGCTGCGCTACCTGCCCGAGGTCGCCGGTCGGCGCCGTGCAGCGGCAGCGAGCGCAATCTCAAGATCACCTACCCCGCCGACTTGGCCATCGCGCAGGCGCTGCTGGAGTCAGGCGACGCGGTCTAGGACCGACACTGGACGGCACATCTCGGCCGGGCTTCCGGCACCAGGCTGCGCGGACTGGTCAGGAAGCCGGTGCCCCAGCACAGGTGCATGGTGGCGAGCGCGAGCGGCAGCCTGGCGACCGCGACGGCCGGCGCGAGCTGCACTCGATGCGCGAGCCGCGACGGCCAGCACGCCGGCGGCATAGCCCGCCGGAAGCGCAAGCCCGGCGGTCAGCAGCGCCGGGCCAGGTCCCGGCCGCGCCCGCGGCCAGGCCCGGCGACCCCGGCCAGCCCGGCCAGCGTGCCGGCCGCGACCGCGGTGACCGCCAGCGGCGGGGCGAGGTAGCGCAGGTTAATGGTGCCGGCGTGCTGGCGGGCCACGACCCGGCGCCACCGGCCGTAGCGGAAGTACTGCGAGCGCTAGCTCCGCGAACGGTGGCGCGGGGCCGGTAGGTGACCCGCATCGCAGGCTGGAACCAGATCAGCCCGCCAGCCTGCCGGATCCGGTGATTGAGCTCCCAGTCCTCGGCGATCTCAGATTCGCTCGTCGTAGCCGCCGACTTGCTCGATGGCCTCCCGGCGGAAGACGCCCAGGTACGCGGTGTCGGCCGGGCCGGCGCTCGCCGCCGGTGTGGTTGCTGGCCGCGCCGACTCCGAACGGCGAGGTCATCGCCCAGGCCACCGCCCGCTGGAACGGCGTGATGCCCTCGGCGGCCATGATCCCGCCGACGTTGACGGCGCCGGTCTCCCGCAGCGTCGCCACCGCCGTCGCTGATATAGCCGTCCGGCAGCATGGAATGGCCGTCAACCCGGACGATGACGCCAGTGCCGGGAGGCGCCGACGCGCAATGTTGATCGCGGCCGGGATCTGGCCGGTCGGGTTGTCGACCACGGTGATCGCTGCGATCCGCGGCGGCGAGCTCGCGCCGCGATCTCGGCGGTCCGGTCCCGCGACGGACCGACCGCGAGGACCAGCTCAAGCTCGCCGTCGTAGTCCTGGGCCAGGATGTGGCCGACCGACTCGGCCAGGTAGCGCTCCTCGTTGCGGACCGGCATGACCACCGAGACCGGTTCCTCGACGCCGGTCATCAGCGGCTGAGCGGCCGCGGGCTGGCTGCCTGCTCGGCGCATCGGGCAGGTAGCTCATGACGCTGGTCACGGTACCGCCCCGGCGCCAGTTCGCGAGCCCGGGGCGGGCCGGGCGGAGCAGCCCGCTACCCCCCGGCTCGCCTGCTCAGTCAGGTCACAGGCTCGGGTCCTCCAGCATCTCGGTGACCAGTGCGGCGATCGGCGAGCGCTCGGAGCGGACCAGCGTGACGTGCGAGAACAGCGGATGGCCCTTGAGCTTCTCGATGACGGCGACGACGCCGTCGTGGCGGCCGACCCGCAGGTTGTCCCGCTGGGCGATGTCGTGGGTGAGCACGACCCGCGAGCCCGGCGCCGATCCTGGACAGCACGGTGAGCAGCACGCCGCGCTCCAGCGACTGCGCCTCGTCCACGACGACGAAGGAGTCATGCAGCGACCGGCCGCGGATGTGGGTCAGCGGCAGCACCTCGAGCATGTCCCTGGCCAGTACCTCGTCGATCACGTGCCTGCGAGGTGACCGCCGACAGGGTGTCGAAGACGGCCTGCGCCCACGGGTTCATCTTGTCGGCCTCCGAGCCCGGCAGGTAGCCGAGCTCCTGGCCGCCGACCGCGTACAGCGGCCGGAAGACGACGAGCTTGCGGTGCTGGCGGCGCTCCATCACCGCCTCGAGGCCAGCGCACAGCGCCAGCGCCGACTTCCGGTCCCGGCCCGGCCGCCGAGCGAGACGATCCCGACCTCGTTGTCCAGCAGGAGGTCAAGGGCGATCCGCTGCTCGGCGCTGCGGCCGCGCAGGCCGAACGCCTCCCGGTCGCCGCGGATCAGCCGGACCGACTTATCCGGCTGCACCCGGCCGAGCGCGCTGCCGGCTCCCGGCCCGCCGGAGATCAGCACCAGGCCGGTGTGGCAGGGCAGGTCCCGGGCAGCTGGCAGGTCGATGCTGGCCGTTCTCGTAGAGCTCGTCGATCTCAGCAGCCGTCACATCCAGCTCGCGCATGCCGGTCCAGCCCGAGTCGGGCGGCAGCTCCGCCCGGTACTCCTGGGCGGTCAGCCCCATCGCGGCGGCCTTGACCCGCAGCGGCAGGTCCTTGCTGACCAGGATCACGCTGCTCGCCCTCGGCGGCCAGGCTGCGGGCGACCGACAAGATCCTGGTGTCGTTGTCACCGAGCCGGAACCCGGCCGGCAGCACCGACGGGGTCGGAGTGGTTCAGCTCGACCCGGACGGTGCCGCCAGACTCGCCGACCGGCAGGTCGGCGTCCAGGCGCCCGTACTCGACCCGCAGGTCATCGAGGTAGCGCAGCGCCTGGCGGGCGAAATATCCGAGCTCGGGATGATGCCGCTTGGCCTCGAGTTCGGTGATGACGACCAGCGGAAGCACGACCCGGTGCTCGGCGAACCTGCCGATGGCGGCCGGATCGGCGAGCAGGACGCTGGTGTCGAGCACGTAGGTGCGGCGGGGCTGGCCGGAACTGACGAACTCGGCTGCCTGCGTTGCCTTCCCGGCGCGATGAGCCGAGAGCGATCCGGCAGGAACCGGCTGAGCTGGAACCTCCTGCGATGACGGGGACTGAATAGATCGACGTGCTGAGGAACTGGCCACTCGCTCTCCCCTGGGCGCCGAGCGGGCGCCGCGGTCGGACACAGACGTGTCGGCGGGACCGGGTCCGGCCAGCGATGGGCCGGGTACCCGGCCCTTCGCTCATCTCGCCTGCGCATCAGGACGCGAAGCTCGAGGATCTCAAGGGCCTTCCCGGCGGACGGCTAGGCACCGCCCGTCAGTTCCGACCGTACCTAAGCGATTCGTGTGACGGAAGTACCGTAACGCGCTGTTCACGCGCCAAATCTGCGGTGCCGGGCGCCGAATGACCGCAGCGCGCGCAGGAAATCGACCTTTCGGAAGGCGGGCCAGTAGGCGTCACAGAAGTAAAACTCCGAATGCGCGCTCTGCCAGAGCAGGAATCCGCCGAGACGCTGCTCGCCTGAGGTTCTGATGACCAGATCAGGATCAGGCTGCCCGGCCGTATACAGATGCTCGGCGATGTGCTCCACGTCCAGGATCTCGGCCAGTTCCTCGATCGTGGTCCCCCGGGTCGCGTGATCTTGCAGCAGCGACCGGACCGCGTCGGCGATCTCGCGCCGGCCTCCGTAGCCGACGGCCACGTTGACCAGCAGACCGGTTCGCCCGGCAGTTGCCTCGGCGGCATCCTTGAGCACCTGCGCGGTGTCAGCTGGCAGCAGGTCGAGCGCACCGACCGGCTTGACGTGCCATTCCTGGACGACGAGTTCCCTGACCGTGTCCTCGATGATGCGCAGCAACGGCTCGAGTTCGGTGCCCGGCCTGGCCAGGTTGTCCGTCGAGAGCAGCCACAAGGTCACGACCTCGACCCCGGACTCCTGGCACCATTGCAGCAACTCGAAGATCTTGTCTGCGCCTGCCTGATGCCCGCTAGAGACGTCTGCTAGCCCTGCTGACCTGGCCCATCTGCGGTTACCGTCGCACATCACCCCGACGTGCCGGGGTATCGCCTGGGGTGACAGGGCCGCCTCGAGCCTGCGCTCGTAGAGCCGGTAGACGAGATCGCGCAATCCCATCCGGCACCCTTCCTCGCTGCCGCCACAGCGGCACCGAGATGCCGCCGGGCTTCCCGGCTGACTGATGACCCGCCTGCGCGTCCGCCGGGGAAAGCCCCGCTGGCTCGGCGCTGACCGACTCCTCCAGAACCGTATCCAAGAATGCCACCAGTTCAGCCGAAGTCAGGACAGCACGCACACCCACGCCAGCCCCTCCCCAGGCTTCGATGACCGCGCGGCGGCTGAGCCGCCACCGGCCGTGGCCGCTGGCTGGCGGCCTGGCTGGCGAGGTCCGCTGGCTTGGCAGGCCCTGGTCGGCCGTCGTTTGCTCGCCGGACTGCAGGTACTGACCGGGCTGGAGGTGCTGACCGGGCTGAAGATGCTGACCGGGCTGAAGATGCTGACCGGGCTGAAGATGCTGACCGGGCTGAAGATGCTGACCAGGCTGAAGATGCTGGCCAGGC
Organism: uncultured Actinomycetota bacterium; assembly: GCA_963713585.1. Lineage (GTDB taxonomy): Bacteria > Actinomycetota > Actinomycetes > Streptosporangiales > Streptosporangiaceae > JAJYUU01. The sequence goes on from CAVQMG010000007.1 coordinate 18,665, forward strand.
TGCAGGTGGTGGCCGGTGCCCGCGCATTCGCTGACCCAGACGGCGCTGGACCGCAGCACGCACCGCAGTTCACCACTGCCGGCAAGGTCGGTCCGGTCCCGGGCTCGAAGCGTGAAGTATTCGTGGTCGTCGTGCCCGAGCCCGCGGCCAGCCCGGCCGGAATGGACAGCGGCCGGGACCGGAAACCTGTCGTCTGGATCGGGCCAGAAGGCCTCCTGGCCCGGATCAAGCCGCGCCGCCGCGACTCGCTGTGCCAGCTCGGACAGCTGGTAGCCGCAGCGCTGCCCGACCGCCGCGAACGGAATCGAGTCCCGGGCCAGGCTTAGCGTCATCTCATAGGGCTCGGCCAGGCCCGGTCCTTGCAGTTCACGGCTTCCACTGACAGCACAGAGCCATCAACGCAACGTAGTGCCCCCATAACGGAACGTTAACATCCTCGCGCCCGAAAGCGGCACCCCCACGCCGCCCAGCTGGCCTGCCGCCCGGTGGCACCTGTCCGGCGCGAGAATTCAGCAGGCCAGCGGCGTCACGCAGCGATCAGTCCGGAACCGCCTCGGTGCCCGCCTCCGCGGGCGGCTTCGCCACCTCGGACTGTGCCTGTGCCGCGGGCACTGCTCCAGCCGTGGGCACTGCTCCAGCCGCAGACCCATGCTCAACCGCTGACGCCGCGTCCGCTGCCGGCACAGCCTCCACTGCCGGCACAGCGTCCGCCGCGAACACCATGTCAGCCGCGGAAGCCACTTGAGCCGCGGACACCGGCGGCCGATTCCCGGCCTCGGCTGCCGCGCCGGGCCCGGCCCCGGCGGCCGGGCCGGCCGATTCGCTAGGCGCCTGCGCAGAGGCCGCCTGCGCGGATACTGTCTCCGCGAGTACCGCCTCCACCGCAGGCAGCGTTCGCCTGCGGTGTGGCTTGGCCACTGGCACCGCTACCTCCTCAGGCGCGTCCGCCGCGGGCAGCGTCCGCCTGCGATGTGGCGTGGCCACAGGCACCGCTACCTCCTCAGCGCCGGCAAGCACCGCAGACCCGGCTGACCCGGATGCGGCCGGCCACCGCCTGGCCTTGACGGCAGCCGCGGCTTTGACGATCTCCGGCACGCTGAGCGCGGCCGCGATGCACAGCGCCGGCAGGGCCGCCACTACATACCGGGCGTCGTACAGCGCCGTCGCGGCCGGCGTCACGATGATGAGCACGCCGACAAGCCACGGCAGCAGAACAGGATCGCCGAACCGGCGCCAGCCCAGCCCCAGCCCGGCCAGCCCGGCCAGGACAATGAGCCCGAGGATGGGCCCTGGCAGGACTGCGATCCGCTGGTAGGCCCTGATCACCCCGGCAAACGGCTGGATCAGCCTGGTGTTGGGATTAGCGTCGCCGGCGTAGGCATAGGTGGACTGCCAGCAGGCGTACACACAGTTCGGATACAGCGTCTTCAGCGACGGACCGGTAGTGGCAGGAAACAAGTAGAGGCTGGCGGACTGGGCCTCGGGATTATTGGCATGATGGAGCGCAAACGCCTGGTAGGTCGAATGCCAGACATCGCCCAGGTAGGCGAAGGGCTGAGCCTCGATCGCCCGGATGTCGAAGTCCGTCGACAGCGTGTTGAGCTTATTGGTGAAAATCGGCGCGGGTCCGTGCGCAAGTGGCGACGACGCGCCCCAGACGAAATACGTGCCCTGGCCAGTCCGCGCGCTCACCGGGCTGCTGACGCACAGGAAGCGCTCGTCGGCTGGTGGCTTGATCACCCCGCAGTCAGCAAAGGTGGCAACGCGTCCGTACAGGAACTCGCCGGTCCCTGTCGTCAGGTTGTAGATGCCGTTGGCGCCGTGGAACCAGACGGCATACACGACCAGCGGGAGGGCGAAGGTGGTGACGAGCCAGCCGAGTCCGCCAAAGGTGTCCCGCTTGCGCGGGGTCTTATCGTGTCGCATCCGTGCAAACAAACACAGAGCGAAGGGCACGATAAGGGTCAGACCCTGCGTGCGGACCAGCGTGCCGACCGACAGCAGCAGGCCGGACAGCGCGCAGGCGGTGTAGGTCGGCTCCGGCCGCCACATCATGATGACGACGGCGAGAGCGACCAGGAAAGCGAACAGGGTGTCGCTGAGGACGAAGTGCTCTACCTCGACGCCGATCGCCCCGAGCAGCGACGGCGCTGCCGCCAGAGCGGCTCCCCAGGGTGGCAGCCGGAAGGGCCTGACCAGCACCACGTAGATACAGGCACCGATGGCCAGGCCCATCAGGTGCTGGATGCCGACGATGAGTGAGAAACTGTGCAAGTCCTGGAAAATGACCAGGAAGAACGGGTACCCGTCCGGCCGGGTCACGTCCGCGTACATCTGGACCGCGTCCCGCACATAGGAAATGCTGTCCGAATACCACAGCGCAGGCTGGTAACCGAGCATCGCGACGAGCCGGACAGCCGCGGCGAGAGCTATCAGCGTGACGAAGATCCAGTGCGTACGGAGCAGCCCCGGCAGCCTGTCAGCGGGCGTCTGCCGGGGTGAGGCGTGCCGGGCACCAGCCAGGCTGGCCGGTGCCGGCGCCTTGGCGGCCGCGCTGATGTGGCCGGCTGGCCTGGCTTGTGGCCCGGCTGCCGTCTGATCCTCGATGCTCATTGTCGGCTCTGTCCCAGCTCGGCCAGACGGAGCGTCGGCGTGCAGCGTGGTCGCGCCTGCCTCGATCTCAGCAACCCCGTGGCTGCCCATCTGGACAGCCCGAAAGTACTACAGATCGTCGCCAACGTCCCATTGCTTGCCAAACTTCCGCCGCTCGCCCGCATGGCGCGGTGCCGTATGGCGCGGTGCCGCATGGCGCGGTGGCGGCTGGCGCGGAGGCACCGGGACGGCTTAGCCCTCCAGCGCCTCCAGCGCCGCGGCTACCCGGCGGTGCGCCGCCCAGATCTCCTCGGGCAGGCCAGCGAACTGGGAAAGATGCTCCTCGCGGCGCGCCATCTCCGTCTTCCACCTGGCCGTGTCGATGGACAGGATCCGGTTGAGGTCGGCCTGGCTGATGTCGACACCCTCGACGTCCAGCTCCGCCTGGGTCGGCACGATGCCCACCGGGGTCGCCGCACCCTGCACCTCGCCGGCCTTCAGCCTGAGCAGCCACAGCAGCGGGCGCAGGTTCTCCCGGTAACCGGGCCACAGGAAATGACCGTCGTCAGGGTCACGCTGGAACCAGTTGACGTGCGCGAAGATCGGCTTGTCGGTGGCAGCGCCGATGATGGTGAGCCAGTGGGCCGCGTAGGCGGCCTCGGGATAGGACATGAACGGCCGCATCGACATCGGGTCGTAGCGCAGCTGACCGTCCACGCCCTCGGCCGCGAACGTAGCCTCGGCGCCGAGCGTCAGTCCGTCGTAGACGCCCTCAGCGAGGTCGGTGATGGCCCGGATCAGCGGTTCGCGGTCGCGGGTGCGGCCGCCGAAAATGATGGCGTCGACCGGCACGCCCTTGGGGTTCTCGAAGTCCGGGGCGATGTTCGGCACGTTCGCCAGCGTGGTCGTGAACCTGCTGTTCGGGTGTGCCCAGGGCTGCCCGGCAGCCTCGGCCGACCGCTCGGCGACCAGCTGCCCGGTCCAGTCCCGCCAGCCGGCCAGGTCGACGGGCGGCTGCGGAGTCCTGCCTTCCCACCACACCTCATGGGTTATCTCGTTGTAGGCGACGTTGGTGAACAAGACCCCGGTGCCGGGAGCAACCGAGCCGAGCGCCGTGGGGTTGGTGACCTCGTTGGTGTCCTTGGCGACGCCGAACACGCCGAACTCGGGGTTGATCGCGTAGATCTTGCCGTCCCGGGGTCGACGCGCAGCCAGGCAATGTCGTCACCGTAGAAGTCGACCTGGTAGCGGTCGCCGAGGCTGTCCGGCGGCAGCATCATGGCCAGGTTGGTCTTGCCGGACGCGCTGGGGAACCCGCCGCAGATGTGCCAGGTGCGGCCGGTCTGCTTGTCGGTGATGCCGATGAGCATGAACTGCTCGGCGAGGAACTCGCCCGACACCCAGCCGTCGTAGGACGCCTGCCGCAGGCCGTGCGCGATCTTGCCCAGCAGCGCGTTGCCGCCGTAGGACGAGCCGAAGTGCAGGATCGTCCGCTCGTCGGCAATCGTCACGAAGTACCGCTTGTCGTCGGGCGTACCCTGGCCGAGATGCTCCAGGTCCCCGGTGACGTGCACGCCGCGGACGAACTTGTCCGGCTCGGCCAGGTTGTTGACGTACTCGACGCCGCAGCGCGCCATCCGGTTCATGTGCAGCGCGACAGTGCGGTGGTCGGTCAGTTCGACCCCGACGCCGTACTGCTCCAGCGGCGAGCCCGGCGGGGCCATCAGGTACGGGATGACGTACATGGTCTTGCCGGCCGACGCGCCGCGCATAGTCCCTCGACCAGCGGCCGCATCTCGCCGGACGGGTGCCAGTTGTTGTAGACGCCGGCGTCATCGGGATTGGCGGTGGCCACGATGGTGCGCTCTTCGGACCGCGCGGTGTCCTTGATGTAACTGCGGGCGTAGTAGCGTCCCTCGCCCGCGGGCAGGATCTCGCCCGCTGCCAGCGACTCCGCGATGAGGCGGGCATCGTCGGCGGCGCCGATGACCTCGACTCGCGCAGCGCCGGTGTGCTCGCGCCCAGTGCCGGACGTACTCGCGCACCGCGGGGTTCTTCAGTCCGGCTTCGTCAAGGAGCGCCTCAAGGTCACCGGTCGGGATCGGATCCACCGAGGCCGCGTTCACCTCATACGCCACGACTGGTCCTCCTATTGGGCTTTGCGGCCGCGCCGCTGCGGGGGTACCCCAGCGCCGCACAACGGGAGGGCTAGCCCTGCGAGCCGGGATTCGGGGAGCATACCCCGCCAGGACCGCTTCAAATGGGGCCGGTAGGAGTGAATGTTTGCGGCAAGAACTGTCGTGGTTACGCGCTGCCGACAAAGATCTTACGGCTGGGAACGTGGCCGCCCGGCTCGCGGCGAGCCGGCGGACGGCGGCCGGGCGGGCCGGGCCACGTTCCCGCCGGAGTGACCGCGGTCACGGCAACGCGCGCGGACGCGCCAGCATCAGCCCGTGCGGATGCCGGGTGTCAGCCCGGCCCCTCGGCTCTGACCTGCTCGACCTTGCGCAGCGCCGACCTTAGATCGGCAAGCCAGCTGTCCTGGTGCTCGCCCACCAGGCGCACGCACCACGCCAGCGCGTCGCTGCGGCTGCGGGCCACACCAGCGTCGACGAGGGTGTCCAGCACCTGTCGCTCGGACTGCCGGAGCCTGGTCATCACGGGCACCGAAAACGTGGTGAACATCACCCTGCGGCCAGCGCATTCAACGCCCCAGGAAACCTTGCGGCCGAACTTGTGCTGAGCCTCGTGCGCGATCTCGATCCGGTGGTCGCGGGTCTCCTCGCGGAAGCGCCGGCTCCGGCCATCCGCGGCCGCGGCGGCCTCGGCGTCACTGCCGAACGGTCCCTCCGGGTCAGCGAGGATGCCGACGATCGTGATCTCCTCGCGGTCGACCTTGATCTCCGGCGTCGTGGTGAACCAGCCGGCTGGCAGCCGGCCGACGAACCAGCCGCGGAGTTCTTCCTCCGCGGAATTGTCAGTAGTCATGTAATGATGATTACACCCGCACTCGGTAAGCGCAAGCACGGGGGCGTCCATCAGCGCCGGCCCGCAATTCGCGGTCGTGCGCTGACTTAGCCGGCCAGGTTGCCCGCAACGTAGGCGGCCACCCGCGGGTACACCCGGACGGCGCCGGCGAACCCGCCGGTGAAGATGGCCGGCACGACTTCAACGTCCATGCCCGGTTCGGGCGCCTGCAGCATGAGCCCGTCGCCCAGGTAGATGGCCACGTGCGAGATGTACTGCGGCGCGGTCGGATCGGTGTGGTAGAAGAGCAGGTCACCGGGCTCTAGGTCGGAGAGCGGGATGCGCGGGCCGGTCTGCGCCTGGTCATCGGCGACCCGCGGCATGACCAGGCCCGCCTGCCGCATCGACCACTGGACCAGCCCGGAGCAGTCGAAGACCTTCGGCCCCGCCCCGCCCCACACATAGGGCATGCCCACCCGGCTGAGCGCGGCGGTCAGGAACGCCTTGGTCTGCGCGACGGTGAGGCCGGGACCGTCCGCGGGGCTGACGCGGGCCGCGCCGGCCGATCCGGCGGTCACCGGCAGGCCGCGCTCGGGCGCCTGCTCGACCAGCGGTGCGATCGAGGCACTGGCCGGCAGCAGCCGCTTCAGCTTGTCCATCAGCTTGCTCAGCTGCGCCGTCGGAGCGCTGATGACGATCGCGTTCCCGGCCGGCATGCCGAGCGAGCGGGCCACGGCGTCGGAGACAACAGCATCGACGCCGCCGATGCCCACCGTGCCGAAGCCGGCCACTTCCAGTTGCTCGGTGCTCGCCCCGGCCACGGTGACCTTGCCGCCGAGCGGCAGTTTTTCCTGCTTTCCCATCAGGTAGGAGACGGCGATGCCGCCGTCGGCCACGTTCTGCCACAGCGCCGTTGATTTCGCGGTCGGCCGGGCGACGTACGCGCGGAACTCCGACGGGTCGACCCCGAGCGTCGCGACCTGACCGCCGTTGATCTCAATCCTGGCCGCGTCCAGCAGCGTGGCAGCGCGCACCCCGGCCAGCTTCCGGACTCTGGAGATCGTCCCGGCCGGCAGCGAAGCGGGCGCGACCACGAGCAGATCCGCCGGACGCAGAGTGCCCAGCTTGCCGACCGGAGCACCTGCGGCCAGCCCGGACACGCTGGCCACCGGCACTGCTGCAGGCAGGGCATTCGGGCCGGCTGGCAGGAATACACCCGCATTCTGCGCCGCGGTCGCGGCATCCTGGCCGGTCAGTTTCCTGGCTGCTGTTGCCTCGGCGACGGCGCTGCCGCGGCCGGCGGCTGGTTTCCGGCCGACGGCGGCCAGCACGGACTGATACTGGCGCAGCGCGATGGTGCTGGCCGCCGCGCTGCCGGTGCCGGCCGCGGCGTCGGACCGGGAGGCGCCGGCGTGGGCCGGAGAATGCGGCAGCACGGGAACGACGACCTTGGGCGACAGGCCCGCTACAACGCCGGCCGCTACCACCAGCCAGAGTCCGGCGCGCAGGCGGCGAAGTCCGTCGCGCACCAGTAACTCCCTTCGAACGGCCATCTGCGCCGGTTCGCGCTACTTGCTCTTCCACGATGCACGTCCATCGCGCATGCGTCTATACCCCGGAAGATCCCTAGGATCGTCGGGGAATTCACATCTGCAGGTAATGCCGCGCGAACGCTGGGCTAACTTCTGGTGAGCGGGTGATCCGCGGCCAGTCAGGAAAGCTCGGCGCGGAGCCGCTCAGCGTTAATGACCGGCGCACGGCAGACGAAGCCGCGGCAGACATAGCCGGCCGCGATCCCGCCGTCCGGCACCGTCCGGCCGGCCAGCAGCGGTATCTCGCTGCCAGCGCCTGCGTCGTCGCCAGCGCCGGCTTCGACGCCAGCGACTGCCTCGCTGCCAGCGCCGGCTTCGACGCGACTGGCGGCCGGCCCGCAGGCGATGACGGCGCCCGGCGGTGCCGCCAGATGCGCCGTCAGGTGCAGTTGCGCTCGCTCAGGTCCCGGCGGGCCGACGATGGCGATCTCGACCGGGCCGGAGATGGCGGCCTCAGCGACGGCCAGACCCCAGCCCGCCGCCCGCGGGAATCTGGCAGCCAGCGCGGTCAGGCCGTCCAGCGCCGCCAGTGCCGCGTCCCGGTGCCGGACCGAGCCTGTCAGCGCGGAGTAGCTCAGCAGCGACCCGGCCGTCGCGAACGTGCCGGACGGGCTCGGGCCGTCCGCGAGATCCGATGGCCGGTAGATGAGCTGCTCGCTGTCGTCGGCGGTGTCGTAGAAACCGCCGGCCCCGTCACCGAACCGGTCCAGCGCGGTTTCAAGCAACTTTCCGGCCAGCTCCAGCCAGCGTCCGGCCGGACCGGCCGCGGCGTCGTCCGCGCTGGTCACGCTGGCCAGCGCGATCAGGCCCTCGGCCACGCAGCCGTAGTCGTCCAGGACACCCGCGGTCAGCGACACGCGCCCGTCACGGGAGGTGCGGGCCAGCCGGCCGGCACTGACATGAACCCGGGCCAGCAGGTCCGCCGCGGCGGTGGCGGCCGCAATGAAGTCGGCCCGGCCGAACAGCAAGCCGGCTTCGGCCAGGGCCGCAATCGCCAGCCCGTTCCATCCCGCCACGACCTTGTCGTCGCGGCCCGGCCTGGTGCGGTGCGCCCGCGCGGCCAGCAGCGCCGACCGGACCGTGGCCATCCGGGCGGCGTCCGCCGGGTCAGCCCGCAGCTGCAGCACCGAAGCACTGTGCTCGAACGTGCCCTCAGGCGTCACGCCGAATGTGGCTGCGGCCCAGCCGCCGTCCGCTTCCCCGAGCGCCGCGGCGAGCTGGTCCGGCGTCCAGACGTAAAAGGCGCCCTCGGCACCGTCGCTGTCCGCGTCCAGCGCGGAAGCGAACCCGCCCTCAGCGGTCCTCAGTTCGGCCAGCATCCACTCGCAGGTCTGCTCGGCCGCCCGCCGGGCCAGCGCGCTGCCGGTCTGCCGCCACAAGTGCGCGTAGACCCTGGCCAGCAGAGCGTTGTCGTAGAGCATTTTCTCGAAATGCGGGATTACCCAGTCCGCGTCCACGCTGTAGCGGGCGAATCCGCCGGCCAGCTGGTCGTACATGCCGCCCCTGGCCATGGCATCAGCGGTCACCGTGGCTAGCTGCAACGCCAGCGCCGCACTGCTGCCGGAACCACCGCTGCCGGAACCACCGCTGCCGCCATCACTGCTGTTGCCACCGCTGCTGTTGCCACCACGGGCGGCCTCACCACTGTTACCGCTACCGCCAGCATGGGCGCCGCCTCCGGCGCGGGCCGCGTGCCGGAGCAGGAACTCCAGCACCATCGAGGGCGGGAACTTGGGCGCACCGCCGAACCCGCCCCGGCTGGCGTCGAACTCGTGCGCCAGGCCGGCCACCGCGCCATCGCACGTCGCGCGCAGCGGATCGGCGGCCGCCAGGTCGTCTGCGTAGGGCCCGGCTCCGGCTGCCATGCGAGCACTGGCCGCGGGGCCGGCACTGGCCGCGGGGCGGGCGCTGGCCTGGCCAGCCAGGGCCGCCGCAATCTGGCTGGCCTGCCCGGTCACCTGGCTCCGGTCCTCTTTCCAGGCCCTGGTCACGCCCATGATCAGCCGCTGGAACTGGGTCCTGGGGAAATAGGTGCCGCAGAAGAACGGCTCCTTATCCGGCGTCATGAACACCGTCATCGGCCAGCCACCCTGACCGGTCATCGCCTGCGTCGCGGTCATGTAGACGGCGTCGACGTCGGGCCGTTCCTCCCGGTCGACCTTGATCGATACCAGGTGCTCGTTCATCAGCGCGGCGGTCTGCTCGTCCTCGAACGACTCGTGCGCCATCACGTGACACCAATGGCAGGCCGAGTAGCCGACCGACAGCATGACCGGCACGTCTCGCCGCGCCGCCTCGGCGAAGGCAGCATCCGACCATGGCCACCAGTCGACCGGATTTCCGGCATGCTGGAGTAGGTAAGGACTGGTCGCGCCGCGCAGCCGGTCTGCCATGGCTCTATCCTCTACCAGTACCGTATCGGCCGGCGCGGCCACCGGGTCGCTGCTGGCGCGGCGGCGAATCTGCACCAGAGCAGTCCAGTTTGGGCGCTGTGGCAAACCTGAACACTAGCTGACAATCGACCGTCGGCCCTGTCCTGCCTGGCTATTCCACGTCATGCTGGAGGAAGCTGAACAGTCCGCAACTGGGTAGCGAACAAGCACGAGCAAACGGTGTTGGCCGGCTCACATACCGGGCATGAACTGACTATCAAGGTCGAAAGTGCCCGGTACAATGCCACCGACGCCATCGTGGTGAGAGCCCTGGCTCACGAGCTTCCTGGCGGCTGTGGCGAGTAGCACAGGCGTAACCGAGCTGTAGAGCACAACCTTTGGAGCACTAAATGCGCGTTCTGGTCCTCGGCGGCGACGGCTTCTGCGGCTGGCCGACCTCGCTGTATCTGTCCGATCGCGGGCACGACATCACGATCGTGGACAACCTGAGCCGGCGCAAGATCGATATTGAGCTCGAGGTCGAGTCGCTGACCCCGGTGCGGCCGATCCACGAGCGGCTGCGGGCCTGGAAAGAGGTCAGCGGCCGGGAGATCCGGTTCGAGAACCTGGACCTGGCGACCGAGTACGACCGCATCGTCGCCGTGCTGCAGGATGTCCAGCCCGACGCGATCGTGCATTTCGCCGAGCAGCGCGCCGCGCCGTACTCCATGCGCACCGAGAAGACCAAGCGCTACACCGTCGACAACAACGTCCGCGGCACGCACAACCTGCTCACCGCACTGGTGACCACCGGCATCGACGCCTCCCTGGTGCACCTGGGCACGATGGGCGTCTACGGCTACGGCTGGTCCGGCAGCGCGCCGATCCCCGAGGGCTACCTCACCGTCAAGGTGCCGACCCCCGAGGGCGAACTGGAGCGGGAGATCCTGCACCCGGCTAACCCGGGCTCGGTGTATCACCTGACCAAGACGCTTGACCAGCTGTTGTTCTCCTTCTATGCCTCCAACGACCGGCTGCGGATCACCGACCTGCACCAGGGCATCGTGTGGGGCACCCAGACCGACCAGACTGTCCGCGATGAGCGGCTGATCAACCGGTTCGACTACGACGGCGACTACGGCACCGTGCTGAACCGGTTCCTCATGCAGGCCGCGATCGCGCATCCGCTGACCGTGCACGGCACCGGCGGCCAGACCCGCGCGTTCATTCACATCCGGGACACGGTCCGCTGCATCGAGATCGCTCTGAACAACCCGCCCGAGGCCGGCTCCAAGCCGCTGGTCCGCAACCAGATCACCGAGACGCACCGGGTGCAGGACCTGGCCAAGATGATCGGCGACATGACCGGCACTGAGATCGCCTACCTGCCCAACCCGCGGCGCGAGGCCGAGGAGAACGAGCTCAGCGTCCGTAACGACCAGTTCCTCGCCCTGGGCCTGAAGCCGACGACGCTGTCGGAGGGCCTGATGGAGGAGATCACCGATATCGCCGCCCGGTACAAGGACCGGGTCGACCCGCACAAGATCGTCGCACGTTCGGTCTGGCGGGCCGGGCATGGAAACCTCGGCCGACCTGATGGACAAGCTGCCGGAGTAACCCGCCCGCTGACCAGGGGCGCAGCCGCTCGGCGGCCGCCCGGCCAGGCAATGGCTGCTACCGTGCGTGTGTGAGTTCACCGCAGCCTGCTACTCCGCCGGCCGGCCGGGGACGCGAGTCCGGGGCACCCGGCAGTCCGAGGTGCTGTCAGCCGCGCTTGACGGCTTGCCGGGCTTTTGCAGCGCCCAGCAGATCCATGCTGAGCTGCGCAGGCAAGGTGAGAACATCGGCCTGACGACCGTGTACCGGCACCTGCAGGTGCTGACGTCGGACGGCCAGGTCGACGCGATCAGGGATGCCAGCGGCGAGACGCTGTACCGTCGCTGCCGCACGGATGCTCACCACCATCACCTGACCTGCCGTAACTGCGGCACAAGCGTCGAAGTCGAGGGCAAGGCGGTCGAGCTGTGGGCCGAGCAGGTGGCTAAGGACGCCGGGTTCACCCAGGTCGGGCACACGGTCGAGCTATTCGGGCTGTGCCCGGATTGCTCAGCCTGACAAACCCTTCCGAACCGGAACGTGGCGGCGTGCTGTCCCGGTCGCAGCCGCGCGCGGCCGGGCTGGCTAGCGCCGGTCCGGCTCCGCCGACGGGCCGACGTGCTGCGCCAGCCAGTCGCTCAGCGGCCGCGTCTCGGCCAGGAACTCGGCCACGTGCTTCTTCGCGGCTGCGGTGCCGAGCCACGGCTCGACCGGCCACTGCTTCCAGGCGACCAGGCCCCTGTAGCGCAGCAGCTCGATCCGCGGATGGTCAGCCGGGTAGCCGCGCGGCGCGGTCTTGAGTGAGTCGCGGCCGCTGACGTCGATGTCCTGCCTGGCCAGCACGGTGATTAGCTGTGCTAGCGCCTCGCCGCTCCAGTCCGCCAGCACGGCCCGGCGGTAGCGCTCGAGCTGATCAGGCGCCATGCCGTACATGCCGTTGCCCGCGGCTAGACCCGCGGCCGACAGCTGCACGTAGCCGTCACCGACGTGCGCGCCGATCGCCGTCTTGTACGGCTCTTTGTTCTTGGAGAACCGCAGGTCGCGATAGGGCCGGTAGATCTTCGTCTCGCCGTGCTCCGGCTCGAGCTCGGCCAGCAACTCGGCCATCGGCGCATGCACGCAGGTGTCGTAGATGTCTTTGTGCGCCAGCCAGTATGACCGGGAGTTGTCCGCCTCCAGGCCCTCGTAGAAGTCGAGAGCCTCCTCCGGCCAGCCGCCGAATGCCATGGCCAGTGCCTCCGATGTGATCAGGACGGGACAGTTAACCCGCAATCATCACCGCGAGCATGCCATCACCGGCCGCTGCGGCGCTGCCCATCCGGCCGGTCCGCGGAGCCAACCGCGAACCTGCGGGGCCAGCCTGCCGAGATGGCCGCGGTAGCTGGCACGGGCTCATCAGCTCGTCTCGGATACGGAGGCGGCGAAACTGGCCGTCACGTTCACGCCGGAATCGGCCGCGTCGGCCTGCTCGTTGAATACCCGAACGTAGGCGTCGGCCGCTCGCCGCATCGACCCGGCCGCAGCCAGGTCGGCGGCCGTGAAGACGACTCCGCAGCCCGAGCCGATCCCGGCCGCGTTCGATTGCGGGCCGCCGACACGCAATTCGGCAGACCAGGCCCGGGTCGCGGGCGCCGCGACGGTCACGTCACGGAACAGCTCGTGCGGGGATGATGAGGATGTCAGCCCGTACCAGGCGAAAGTCGGGATACCGGCAGCCGCCAGGCGCATGACCAAGTCGAGCGCGCTGGTGCCACCCGGACCCGCCGCGCGGAAGTCAAACGGATCGACGTGCACCAGAGTCGCCGGGCCGATGGCACGGGCTTGGAGCATCGCGATTGTCTCAGCGATCCCGTCGCCGCAGATCACACTGGCCGTGTCCCGCAGGCCGAGCCGGTCCAGCGCCGCCTGCAGGTCCGCGACGCTCACCGGGTCCGTATCACACAGCACATACCGGCACGCGTCGCCTAGCACCATCATCACCAGCAGCGCCGAGCCCGGATACGACGGTTCGGCGCTGCGCGCGAACTCCAGGACGTGCTGCCGGTACAAGCTGCTGCGCAAAGGCTCTGTCCGCGAGGACGCGCTGAGGAACATCTCCGCACCAAGGCCGCGCTCTGCGTCGCCGGCCAGCCGATAGCTGGCGGACCCGGCGTGCGTCTCGATGTAGTGCCAGGGGCGCAGTGAGCTGACGACCTCGGTGAGCAACAGGTGCTTCCAGATATCGCCAAGGTTCCCGAAATGCGGATTCGCCATGCCTAGCCCGACCTCCAGCGTGACTCAGGCGCCCTAGCGCCAGGCTCGCGTTGCACCACCAAAGTCAGACTGCGCGTGAGCAACCCGAAGCGCCAGAACAGCGCCGCGGACTAGCTCGCCTGGCGGCTAGCCCGTCCGGCACGACGGCCAGTTCGTCGCCGCGGGATCGACGATATAGGTCGGCAGCGGCGAATGCGGCGCCCGCCGGACCGGAGCGTCAGTGATGAGCATCACCGAACTCGACCCGGTCGCGTAGCCGTACTGCGGTGTCACTTGCTCGAAAGCCCCGGTCCTGGTGCTCGCCAGGTAGGTCGCCGTCGAAGTCGTCCAGGCCAGCGAGCCAGGCGCCAGCGCCAGGTCGCTGAAATCGGCACCGGCCGGCAGCCGGACGGCGACCTTAGCCGGCACCTCCTGCGACGGCGAGTAATAGAGCGCGCCAAAGTCCGGGCTCAGGTACGCGGTGCGCTGACCGTCGGTGACGACAAAATCTGTGCCGTGCACGGCCGCGAGGGCAGCCGGCAGCGCGACCGTGGCGCTGCTCGCGACGCTGTAAGCCCGCAGCGTGGTCTGACTGCCCGGCGTATCCGATTCCGGCCAGACGACCAGCCCGCCGTCGAAGAACGGCGCCTGCAGGTGCCCGCGGGCGATGGTGGCGACAGTGCCCGTCACCAGGTTCGCGAGCCGGATCTCGACCAGGCCGCCGGCCGCGTACCCCTGTGCCCAGGCGGCGTACCCGGTGCTGGTCACGGCAGGCGCGTGCCAGGGACTCGGCCAGGCTGCGCCGGCCGGCCCGGCGATCGACTGCCCGATCCGGCTCACCCGGCCGGTGGCAGCGTCGTAGCCATACATGGTGAACCGGTCCAGATTCGACTGCGAGTACGTTTGCGCCCAGACCAGCCACTGGCCTGCTGACACGCCGTCGGCCTGATCCGCGGCCGGGTCCGCGAACCGCCGGATCGGCCGCAGCCTGCCGGTGGACAGGTCGACAGCGGCGACGCCGGCAAAGCCAGCCGTCCAGGCCGAAACGTAGGCGATCCTGCCGGTCCTCGACGCGCCAAGCGGCACTAGTTCCCGGCCGTCTGAGTCCGGCACAAGGCGGCCGGGAGCCGAACTGATCCGCGCCTGAGCTACCTGGCAGAAAACGGGACCCGCCGCCGCCGGCGGCGACGCACTCGAGACGGCCCGCGTCCGGCCTGCCGCCGCGCCGCTGCCGTGAAGCTGGCTACAGGCTGCCACGGCCAGGCCGAGCGCCGCGGCCGCTGCCACTGCCAGCGCTGCCACGGCCAGCGCTACCGCGGCCCCCCGTCGTGGCCGGGGACCGCGAGAGTGGCTACCAGTCGTAGCCACGCGCGCCCAGAATATCGACGAGCGTGCTCGTCGACAGGGAGGAGTAAGCGGGCACGTCCGTGCCCCAGCCAATCGCGGTGGCATTGTGCACCGAATCCTCGTAATCGGTCACCGCGCCGTATGCCTTATAGCCGCGGATATCGATCCAGTGCATGATTGTCTGATTAACCGGATTGCCGACGAGATGCGGACCGCCAGCCACCTCGTAGGCATTACCGGCCAGCGGCAGCCCGCCGCCGACATTGATGTCTGTCACCAGATCGGTTTCGAAGGTGCTGATCTGCTTGCTGGTCGGGGTCCAGGGCAGTGCGACCGCCACGTACTGTGTCCGGGCCTGATTTGCGTTCAGCACCCGCGGCATCGGGTAGCCCGACGCGTCGGACCAGTTAGTACCCGAGGCCGTGGTCCCGAGTTCGGCGGCAGCCTTCCGCTGGCTGACCTTGACCCCGAGTTGCGCCAGCATCTCCGTGGCGGTGGCCGGACCGCAGTAGTAGTTGTACTTCTGCGGTTGCTGCGTCGCGGCCAGGTCCTTGCCGACCGGCAGCCCGGCCCGGCAGGCTGCGGTCACGCAAGCGGCGGCGGACCTGTTCGCCCTGGTCAGGCGTTTGAGTAAGGCAACAGCCTGAGCCTGCTTGCGGGAGTTGGCCAGTTGCATCGACGCGCTCAGCTGCGGCGCCGCCAGACCCTGTTTCGAGTTCGCCCGGCCGGTGACATCGGTGACTAACGGCGCCGTCTGCACCGGGGCCGTCGCCATGACCGCGGGGCCGGATCGTGTCGAGGCCGAGGCCGGCCCACCCGGCAGCAAGGCTCCGGCCGGGATCGCGAGGACGGTAACACCAGCCAGAAGGGCCACCCACGGCCGAGACGACATGCTTCCTCCCGTTTGCGTGCTGGCGGCAAGCAGCCGGCACCAGTGCGGCTTGCCGGGATTTGTCGCGGGGCAGCGTAAATTTCGCCCGCGCGACGAGACAAGAATCCCCGGCACGACCTGTGCGCTATTCGACCCCGAGCGCTGCTGATGCCGGCCGGTGCGGCCGGGCACAAATTCTTCTTACAACGACTGTTCTTCTTACAACGACTGTTCTTCCTGCGGCACTGTTCTTCCTGCGACGCTGGTTTTCCGGTGGACAACGATGTTCCTAATTCGGTTAGTAACAATCGTTGTCTGAACCTGTAAAGCACATTAGGCGAATTCGCTAAGCCGTGTCCGCGCATTGGACTATTCCGCCGGCTGTCCTTTCGGGCTGCCAGCACCACAAATCCGGGCCCGCCACGATCACGATGGTGAACGTCGCGATGACAGCGAGCCGGAATGCGCCGCGCACGGCTGGATCGTGGCTAGCGAGCGGCACCACCGCGAGCGCCAGGTAGCTGAGCAGTGTCCAGGCGGGCAGCGGGCGCCGGGATCCGACCAGGTCCCACAACAGCGCCCCAGCCAGCACCCCGGCCGTGTAGTAACTGTGCGTCGCCGGATCCAGGGCAATGCGGGCGCCGACGCTCAGCAAGAGCACCGCGGGCCAGCGGCCGCGCCAGATCGCCGCCGCGCCGAGCAGACAGCCGAGTCCGACCTGCACCGGGCGGTCCCAGCTGGGTGTCTGCGCGATGGCAATGCCCAGTACCCGCAGCGCCGAGTCGGCCTGATTAGCGATCTTGTAATGGAACGCCGTCGTCGTACCCGGATCGGCGAGGAAGAACGGCAGCCAGGCGGCCGCGATCACGACGACGGCTGCCAGCGCCGCGGTCAGGCTGGCCCGCAGGTTGGCGCGTACCGGGCGGCCAGCCAGGTCGGGCGCGCGCCAGGCGGCGAGCCCGGCGGCGAGCGCGAGCACCGGCAGGAAGGCCAGCGCCCACGGCTTCGCGTCTGCCGACAGGCCGAGCGCGAGGCCGGTCAGCACCGGCCGGCCGCTGACCGCGGCCCAGACCGCCAGCACCGCCAGCAGGAGCACCAGGCCGTCGTCCAGGTGGGCGTAGGCGACAGCCAGTTCCTGCCACGCGATCACGAACACGCCGCCGCCGAACAGGAACGTCAGGTCCGCGTCCGGGTCGCCTGCCAGTTCCGGCCGCACGATCAGCATGATCCGCCTGAGCACGAACAGCGCGGCCAGCCCCATCGCGGACAGGATCAGCTGAGCAGCGACCAGGCCGCTGTGCGGGCCGAGATACCGAATCGGCTCGGCCACTGCGAAGGCGAGCGGCCCGATCTGCAGGAAGGGGTAGTTCGCGTACAAGTGCAGGCCGCCAGGCAACTGGTGGATGCCGCCCGGACCGCCGAACGGGCCGGAGAACAGCAAGCGGGCCCCGTCGGACAGGAACGGCCGCCAGGCGATGCCGCCGCCTTCGGGATACCGGCGATGGTGACCTGGCGCCAGTAGCGCGAACCAGAGGGCAGCGCAGCCCGCGAAGGCGAAGGTCCGCCAGTTCCGGCGCAGCCAGTCCCGCTGCAGCCAACTCGGCACGGTCGGCCAGCTATCCCTTCGGTCCCCGGTGCCGCAGCCTTGCGGCCATCAGATTGTGCCAGCCTGTCGGGCTTTGAGGCATGCGAGTTTTCGCGCCCTGGGCGGACTGATGGCACTGTCTTGACGAACGGCGGGCGAGGACGGCACTCTGTATCAGATAGTTGATACAGACGAAGGCGGGCCGCCCATGCACGAAAGCAACGCAGGTCCAGGACTGTGGATCCTGCTGATCGTGAGCGCGCTGTTCATCGGAATTCCGGCCGTCACGATCGCGGCCGCCGTACTGCTGCGGGCCCGCCCGTCGCGGTCCGGCACAGCCGAGACCAGCACAGCGCAGCCCAGCACAGCGCAGCCCAGCACAGCGCCGGCGGACGTCAGCACAGCGCGACCGGACGTCAGCGCGGCGCGGAACCAGGCCGGCCGGATCACCCGATTCGGCCTGGCTGGCCTCGGCGTCGGCGTCCTGCTGGGCCTGGCGCTGGTGCTGCAGAACCAGGCCGACCTGGCCGCGCTGACCTGTGGTGCCGGGTACCTGATCGGCCTGCTCATCGGCGAATATGCGGCGCAACCCCCGGCCCGCGGCCAACAGCGCGCGGCGGCACTGCGCGCCCGGCGCCCCGGCGACTACGTGCCGCGCTGGGCGGCCGCCATGGTGCTGGCGGCCGTAGTCCTGATGCTGGCGGCGCTGATCGTCTTTGCCATCGCGCCGGCGGTCAGCTATGGGCCGTGGCGCCCGTTCCCTGGCCAGAGCTTCGCGCTGCCGGGCGGCACGACCTCCTGGCCCGGCCTGCGCGGGCCGCTGGCCGGCCTAGTGTTTGCCGCGGTGGTGCTGCTGCTCGGCCTCGCCGCGCTCCGCCGGATCGCCAGCCGTCCGCAGCTCACCGATCCCGGCCAGCAGGCCCTGGACGAACTGCTGCGCCGCCAGGCCGGGCGGGCCATCACCGGCGCTGTCCTGAGCCTGCAGCTGATGCTGCTCGCCGCCTATCTGCTGGCGGGCAGCGGCGGCCTCGCGGTGCCGACGGCCGTTGCTTCCCCCGGCGCCTACCTCGGCAACCGGATCATGGTGCTGGCCGGGCTAGCCTGCGCGGCCGGCAGCATCGTGAGCTGGCTGGTGCTCAGCGGCTGGATGAGGTGGCGACCCTCCGGCGGCTCGGCCGCTGAGGCCGTGCTCCGGCCGGAGGGATAGGCGTTGCCTCCGGATCAGGCCGATGCCTCCCGGCAGGCTCCGCTCCTGCGGGTAGACCTGGCCCGGCCGGTACCGCCGTATGAGCAACTGCGCGAGCAGATCGCCGGGCTGATCGAGGCCTGCCAGCTGCGGCCCGGCAGCCGCCTGCCGTCAGTCCGGCAGCTGGCCGGTGACCTGGGCCTGGCTCCGGGCACGGTCGCTCGTGCCTACACCGAACTGGAGTCAGCCGCCCTGATCAGCACGCGCCAGCGCGGCGGCACCTTCGTCGCGGCCGGGGGCAGGGCCAGCGGTGCACTGCAGCGCGCACTCGCGGCCGCGGCCGACAGTTTCGCGGCCACGGCCAGGGACCTCGGCCTGAGTGACGAGGCCGCCGAAGCGGCAGTGCGGCGGGCGCTGGCGCGACTGCCAACCGCCTAGCCGACACGTCCGGTAGCCGCCATTCCTGGCGAGGGTTAGAACGTGGCGGCCCGTGGTTCTCATCTCCCGATATGCTGCCTGCAGCGTCGCGTGTCGCTGGCGGACTGCGTCAGACATGGAGGCGCCGGACCCGGAAGGTGGTCATGATGACCCTTTCCCGGCTCCTCGCTCGTGACTGAGAGCGAGAGCGACAGGCTCGTTGCCTGGAACCGTGAACTGGTGGCCGCTCATCTGCGGCTGCGTCAAGCACTGGCTCGTGCCCGAGATGCCCTCGATGCCGGCTCTGTCACCCCGGTGCGGGCTGACCTGTTGCTGTACTGCCAGGGATTCTGTGCTGCCCTCAGCCGGCACCATGTCAGCGAAGACGCTGCCCTTCTTCCCGAGCTGTCCGCGCGCTATCCCGTTCTGCGGTCCACGATCGCGAAACTGAAGCAGGACCACAAGATGATCGCGTCGTTGCTCCGGCAACTGGACCGCTCCCTCAGCTCAGCCGCCCCGCCTGGCGAGGTGGCGCTGCAGCTGGACGGGGTCGCCGCGATCATGGAGTCGCACTTCCGCTACGAGGAGCGCCAGCTTCTCGGCACCCTGTCGGCACTCGAACTCGACGCTGACCCCCGCGAGCTCCTCGGCCCGCTCTGATCCCGGATCAGACGTGGCCGAGCACGGGGTGCGGGATGTAGGGCTCCTCCAGCCGCTTCATCTCCTCCGGCGCCAGGTCGAGCTGTTCGGCGGCCAGCGCGTCCTGCAGGTGGCCCAGCTTGGTCGCGCCGACGATGGGCGCGGTCACGCCGGGCCGGTGCAACAGCCAGGCCAGCGCCAGTTGCGCGGGCGCCACCTCGCGCTCGGCCGCGAGTTCAGCACACCTATCAGCCACGTCGAAGTCGGCATCGATGCTGTACAGCGAGTCGCCGAACGGGTCGGAACCGGCCCGCACGGTATTCCGGTCGCCGGCCCGGCTGCGGTTACCGGCCAGCACGCCGCGGGCGAGCGGGCTCCACGGGATTACCCCGACGCCCTGATCGATGCACTGCGGGATCATCTCCCGCTCTTCCTCGCGGTAGATCAGGTTGTAGTGGTTCTGCATCGACACGAACCTGGTCCAGCCATGCAGATCGGCGGTGAACTGCGCCTTGGCGAACTGCCACGCGTGCATGCTGCTCGCGCCGATGTACCGGGCCTTGCCGGATTGCACGACATCATGCAGTGCCTGCATGGTCTCCTCGATCGGCGTGTGATAGTCCCACCGGTGGATCTGGTACAGGTCTACGTAGTCCGTGCCGAGCCGGGTCAGCGACGCGTCGATGGCGGACATGATGTGCTTGCGGGACAGGCCGCGCTCGTTCTGGCCGGCGCCCATCGGCATGAAGACCTTGGTGGCCAGCACGAACTGCTCACGAGGCAGCAGCCGGGGCAGCAAGCGCCCGGTGGCAACCTCGCTGGCGCCGCCGGAGTAGGTGTCCGCGGTGTCAAAAAACGTAACGCCGCCCTCGACCGCGGCCCGGACAATCGGCTCGGCGGCGTCTTCACCCAGCACCCAGGCACGCTCGCTGTTGTTGCCGTAGCTCATCATGCCGAGACAAACACGGGACACGCGAAGTCCGGTCGAGCCGAGGTTGACCTGCTTCATCTGACCTCCGGTTCTGCGGCGCGGGGGCGCCCGGCTGGCGGTGCTAACGGCCCCGCCATTCTCGCATCACCGGGCCGGCCCGGCCAAGGCCGGCCGCCGGCGCCAACCCGGCCGTGCGACCAGATCACCCGCTAGTTTTATCCCCTTGTATAAAAGTTTCACCGGACATAGTGCGAATCTGCGTGCGGCGGGGTGAGGATGGGCTCGTGCCCAGCATTTCCGTTCTCCGCGGAGTCGCCGCCGCTATCGCGCTCACCTGCGGCCTGACCGGGATCGGCCTGACCGGCACCGCCTCGGCCAGCCCGGCTGCTGCCACCATCAGCATCACGAACCCGGGCGCCCGGTACAGCTATCTGGGCGACCCGGTGCGCCTGCCGGTCCAGGCAACCGAGAGCCCGTCCGGCGGTGCGCTGAGCTACGCGGCCGCCCCGCTGCCGAACGGCCTCAGCATCTCCGCCAGCACCGGCGTCATCTCGGGGGTGATCAGCCCGCTGCCTGTCGCCGGGAGCGGGACGGACGTGACGATCACGGTGACAGATGCCGGCACCGGCGCGTCGGCGACGACCGAGTTCACCTGGACGATCGAGCCTTACTTCGTGCCGTTCAGCCAGTACGCCGGACCGATGCCGTCGAGATACCCGGGCAAATGCCTGACCGCACGCAGCACCAAGCACGGCCTGGCCGCCGAACTCGAGCGGCGCGACGGATCGACCCGGCAGGTGGTGAGCTGGGTCGATCAGCTCGAACTGAAGGTCGGCGGGAAATGCCTCACTGTCCGCGGCTTTGACGGCAGCAGCCGTCCGGCGGACGACGTCCGGCTGCAGACGTGTGTGCGCGGCAGCGAGCGGCAGTTCTGGCAGGTTACCCCCGCGGGCATCGTCATCGACGCCCAGTACGCCGCGTGCCTGGACGCTCCGGCGGCCCGGGCCGGCCAGCCGGTCAAGCTCGTCGGATGCTCGCCTTTCGACACCACCCCGGCCCGCGGCATGCGCTGGGTCGTGCCCGCCGCGCCGGTGAAGTCGGTTGCCGGCGGCTGCCTCGACGAGACGCTGTCCCGCACCGGCAAACCGGACGGCAAGGTCCGCGTCAGGACCTGCACGGGTGCCGCCGAGCAGGTCTGGGGCCTGTACCCGGTGAGCACGCCGCACACCGGTGCGCGCTACGAGGTGCAGGCGGAGGGCGGCTGCCTGGCGGTCCGGAGCGCGGCAACCGTGCCAGGCACGACCGTGAAGCTCCGGCTCACCTCATCCGGCTGCGGCGCCGGCGCGACCTGGCAGCCTCGTGCGGACGGTGAACTTGTCGACACCCACTCCGGACTCTGCCTGACCGGCAGCGCGGGCAGCCACGGCGGCCTGCCCGAGATCTCGGGATGTGCCGGCCGCGCCGATCAGCGCTGGACCCGCCGGCCAACCCGGTCGTAGCCGAGGTTCCCGGCCTGTGCCTGACGACCACGGCGACGGCATCGGCGGTCCGTGCCGCTGTCGTCGCGGCGCGGTGCAACGGCAGCTACGGACAACAGTGGACCTGGGGTAGTGACGGTACGCTTCGTGCGCAGTCGCGCTGCCTGACGATCGCCGGGCCTGCGTCAGCCGGCCAGTCCGCCGTGCGCCTGAGCGATTGCCGGGCGGGCGACAAGGCACAGAAATGGCAGCCGGCGACCGACTTCACGCTGATCAATCCGGTCTCCGGAGAGTGCCTGAGCCTTCCGGGCGACGATCCGGCCGCGGGCTCGCCGGTGACCGCGGGCGCCTGCGGCGCCACCCCCGACGACCAGTGGCGGCTGGAGTAACTACTGCACCGGGACGGCAGGCGGCGGCACCCCGTCGCGGGCGAGCGGGCCCTGGCTGGTGTCGCCTTCCCGGATGCCGTAACGCGCGTACAGGCGCCGCAGCGGCCCCGGCGCCCACCAGTTCGCCCGGCCTAGCAGCCGCATCGTCGCGGGTACCAGCATGACCCGGACGAGCGAGGCGTCCACGATCAGCGCCACGATCATGCCGACGCCCATCAGCTTGATAAAGGTGATCGCCGGACGCGGAGAACGCGCCGATCACGATGACCAGCAGCAGCGCCGCGCTGGTGATGATCCCGCCGGTGCGCTGCAGGCCCGGTCGCGACCGGCTTCGGCGGTGTCGCCGGTCTGGTCGTATCGCTCCCGGATCCGCGACAGCAGGAACACCTCGTAGTCCGTGGACAGCCCGAAGATGATGGCGAGCATCAGGATCGGCATCGTCGGATCGATTGTCCCGGTCGGCACGAACCGCAGCAGCCCGGACAGGTGGCCGTCCTGGAAGATCCAGACCACGACGCCGAAGGTCGCCGTCAGCGACAGCAGGTTCATCGCGATCGCCTTGACCGGCAGGATGACCGATCCGAAGGCGAGGAACAGGAGCAGGAACGTGGCCGCCGCCATGACCAGCCCCATCCACGGCACTGTCGACGACAGACTGGCAAGCTCGTCTACCAGTTGCGCGGTCTGCCCGCCGACGTAGACCCGCGCCCCCGCGGGCGGGCCTACCGCGCGGACGCCCCGGACGATCTCCCTAGCCTGCACCGACAGCGGGTCGGGCCGGTACCGCAGGTCAATCCTTGCGATGCTGCCGCGCAGCGCGGTGATCTGTGCCCCGGTGACTCCGGGCACCCGGCTCAGGCTGGCCAGGTACTCAGCGAGCTGCGCCTGCCGCGCCGCCGAGTTGGCGACCGGGCCGCCGAACTGAACAACGGACTCGACCGGCGCAGTGACGTTGCCGGGGAAGTCGCGGTTCAGCGCGTCAGTGACCTGCCGGGCCGCGGCGGCCGCTGGCAGCGCCCGCGCGTCGGTACCGCCCCAGCTGATGTGCAGGAACGGGGAACCGAGCGCGAGCAACAGCGCGACGATGACGACGGCATAGGCCAGCGGCCTGCGCATCACGCTGCGCGCGAGCCGGTACCAGCCGCCGCTGACTTCGCTGCCGGGCTCGGCTTGCGGCCCGACGCGGCGCACCCGCAGCGCGTTGACCTTAGGTCCGAGCACCGCCAGTAGCGCGGGCAGGACCGTCAGTGCGGCCAGCATGTCGACCAGGACCGTTGCCACCCCGCCATAGCCCATCGAGCGGAGGAACACCTCGGGGAACAGCAGCAGGCTGGCTAGAGCCATCGCCACCGTGATGCCGGAGACAGCGACCGTACGGCCGGCCGTTGCCATCGTTGCCGCGACTGCGTCCTCGACGCTGTCCTGATGGCGCAGTTCCTCGCGGAACCGGCCCACCACGAACAGGCCGTAGTCGATGGCCAGGCCCAGACCAAGGATCGTGGTGATGTTCACCGAATAGATAGAGACGGGCGTCGCCAGCGTCAGCAGCCGCAGCGCGGCGAACGAGCCGATGATGCCGATGCCGCCGATGGCCAGCGGCAAGCTGGCCGCCGCCAGGCTGCCGAAAATCACCAGCAGCAGGATGAGCAGAACCGGCATCGAGATGCCCTCGGCCCGGCCGATGTCGGCGGTGACCTCCGAGTTGATCGCCGCCTCGGTCGGAACCTGACCGCCGGCCCGCACGGTCAGGCCGGGTGCCGCGAGGTCGTTCTCGATCGCCTTGAAGCTGGTGATCCTGGCCGCGTCACTGCCGCCGCGCAACTCGGCCAGCGCGTAGGTCACGTGCCCGTCGGAGCTGACGAACTGCGGTGACCCGGTCGACCAGTACGTCGCCACCGACTCCACCCGGCTGTGCGGCAGACGTGCCAGTGACCGGGTCACCGCGGCTTGATAGGCAGGCGAGTGCACCGTCTGGGTCGCGCTGGTATAGAGCAGGACGACGTCGCCCGCGTCCCGGCCGAATGCCGTCGCGGCCAGGCTGGCTTCCCGCTGGCTCTGACTGGCCGGCGGCGCGAACCCGCCGCCGGACTGGAGCCGGGAGAACACTCCGGTGCCCCACAGTGCGGCCGCGATGACACCCGCTACCGCTACGGCCAGGACGAGCCGCCGCTGGCGGAAGATCAGTCGTCCCCAGGTCTCGAACACCGGTCCCTCCGCGGCTAGACTCGGTTAGCGATCATTGCTTGAGTTAACACCGTTAAGCATTTACGATGTAAACTTGGCATACAGAGTTAACCAGTGTCAAGACTGAGTGAACGACGGTCTCACTGACTCAGGTCAGCGGCCGGACGGCCAGGCGGGAGGACGATGGCCATCACTGCCCAGGCGCCCAGCAGGCGCGATCGCCTTCGTGCCGCGACGACGCAGGAGATCATCCAGACTGCCCGGCGGCTGCTGGTGCAGCAGGGCGCGGAGGCAGTATCGCTGCGCGCCATCGCCAGGGAGATGGGCATGACGGCGCCCGCCCTGTACCGGTACTTCGCCAGCCATGAGGAACTGCTCAGGCACGTCGTCGGCGACATCTTCACGGAGATCGCCGATCACGTGCGCGGCGCGATTCAGACCGCCGCCGATACCGCGGACCCGGACTGCGGCGAGGACGAGATCATGGCGGTCAAGATGATCGCCGGGTGCCGCGAGTTCCGCGCCTGGGCACTGGCGCATGTGCCCGAGTTCAGCATGCTGTTCGGCAGTCCGATTCCCGGCCTTGAGTATCTGCACGAGGTGCACCGCGACCCGACGGTGGACTGCGGCTATGAGTTCGGCCAGCTCTTCCTTGACCTGTTCGGCAACCTGTACCGGCGCAGGCCGTTCCCGATCCCGGCCGACGCCGATGTGCAGCCCGGTCTTGCCGCGCAGTTGGCGACGTACCGCGACCTGACCAAGACCGACCTGCCACTGGGCGCGCTGCAGACGTTCCTGCGCTGCTGGGTGCTGCTGTACGGCACGGTCAGCCTGGAAGTGTTCGGCCACCTGCAGTTCGCGTTGGATGATTCCGCGCCGATGTTCGAGCTGATGCTGACCGACATGGCCGCGATGATCGGCCTGGACATTCCGCGGCCTGGCTGATCCGGTCTGAGTAGTTTACTCAGTCAGCTGCCGTAGTTCCGGCTCAGTCGCGCACGCCGGACCTCGGTCACTATCGGGGTATGAGCACACCGCTGAGGCCGCGCACGACGGCCGCTTTCTTCGCCCAGGCGTCGATCTCGTTCGGCGTCAGTATCGCCGCGATGGCCTCGGCATCGCCTATCTCCCGCTGTCTGGCTGGCCCCGCGCCTTCCTGGCCCTGGGCCTGCTGTACACCGTGACGTCAGCCTTCACGCTGGCCAAGTGCGTGCGGGACCAGCAAGAGGAGGTCGCCGTGGTCAGCCGCGTCGATCAGGCCCGGCTGGACAAGCTGCTGGCCGAGCAGGACGTACTGCGAGTGACGGTACCCTGACCCGGTCACCAGTCCTGCGCGGGCTCAGGCCACGTAGGGCTGGGCGCCGGAGTCGGCCGCCATCGGGCGGCCTGCGGCCGCCCAGTCCTGCATGCCGCCCGCCACGTTCACTGCTTGCCAGCCCGCGCCGGTCAGGGCCTGCGCGGCCCGCGCCGATCGCGCACCGGACCGGCAGATGACGTACACGATCTGGTCCTGCGGGATCTCCGCGGTCCGGCCGCCGAGCTGGCCGAGCGGGATATGCACTGCGTCGGGGCGTGGCCTGCCGCCCACTCGTCGTCCTCGCGCACGTCCAGCAGCCAGCCCTCGGTCGGCACGCCCGCCGCCGTAATCTCGGAGAGCGGCTGTCCCACTGCCATCACCGTTTCGTCGCGTTACCCGGCCCCCGGGCTTGACACTAGCCGCCCCAGCCTGGCCCGGCCGCAACGTGCAGGATCGGCGCGCAGGCCAGCAGTGCTAGCGCGCCGGTCAGTGGACGGCGACACCCGACTAGCCGCACGGCGCCGAACCGGATACGGCCGCGATCGGCCAGACGACAGGCCGTAGGCCAGCAGGGCAAGCCCGGCTCGGATACCAGTCACGCTCAGGCAGCCGGCTGAAGCCGGCCTCCTCGTACAGGTGGTGCGCCGCCTTCATGTCCGTCTGAGTCAGCAGCAGCAGGTGCTGACACGCTCTCGCGTCCGGCACGAGTCGATCACCGCCGCAACAGCGACCGGCCCACGCCGCCGCCGCGGGCACCGGGGCGACGGCCAGCGCCCGGATCTCAGCCTCGTCGGGTCCGGTCAGCAGCTCGCCGCCGTGCGGCCAGCGTTGCAGCATGACTGTGCCGAGCAGGTCGCTCGCCTCGCCGAGTCACCGCGACGAGCACCTGCCCGGGTCCAGCTCGTCGCAACCAGCTCGCGCAGGCGCGGAGCGTAGTGGAGTCGGCTGAGACAGAAAGCCATCGGCCCGGTAGGCAGCGACCCGGATGTCACCGATCTCGGCGAATTCGTCCGGGTGGGCGTCCCTGATCGAGCATGAGCTATCTAATCAGGCCATCCCGGATGCTCCGGCCAGCCGGGACCGAGTGTCAGTCCTGGCAGGTGCCGCAGCGGGTGCCCGCCGGCCGACAGCTATCTCCTGCTCCGGTCGGCTGCGCCGAGTCACTCGAGCGGTCGCCGGCAGTGCCGGTCATCGCCAGGTAGGCCGGGCGCAGCAGGGTGACCAGGTCCATGCCGCCGGCAGTGATGAACGGCGGCTCGAAACTGCGCAGCAGCAGATCGGCCGGCGCGGCCACGGCGGGCGGCAGCGCCCGCAGCCGGGCCGGGCTGAGCGACGATGACCAGAAGCCGGCCGACGGCGGCGCCAGCGGCGGGTCGGCGACCTCGATGACCGGGCGGTTGCCGCCAGCCTGCTCCGTCCACCGCCGGTCAGTCGCCGCAGCGCTGCCAGCAAGTCCGTCGCGGCCTTTGCCGCGCCAGGCGAGCATGCCGAAGGGGTCGTCGTCGAACGCCTCGGCCAGCACGTAGCACACCGCGGCCAGGTGCTTGCACGGCACTTCCCAGTCCGGGCAGGAGCAGCTCATCTGCAGGTCGCGGGCGCGGACTGGGGAACAGCGGCGTCCCGCAGCCGGCGAACACCTCCTCGATCTCGGCGGGCATCTCGCCGGCCAGCAGCCGGGCCCGGAAAACGGCGCGCGCCGCCAGCGCCTCCTCGACCCGGTGCCACTGCCGGGTCGTGAGCGGGTCGACGGTCAGCCTGACGCGTCGTAGGGCTTCACCCGCGAACCCTGCACCTGCGCGGTCACGTGCCCGGTGCCGATGTCGAGGCTGAGCACCTGCCCGGACCTGGCGTAGTTCCGGCCCCGGCTCAGCCGGCTCTGCAGCCCGAACGACTCCAGCACGTCGATGAAGCGGCGTGACCACCACTGCTCGCCGATCGAGCCGCGCTTGCTGCGCGCCTTGATGCCGCCCGTCAGCCTTGCGCGGCCGCGACGGCGGGTAATATCGTCATCCCGTTCGCTCACTGGGACACCGCCTCGGGCGACGAGCTCGATGACCTGGCGCAGGTCCGCGACGGACAGTTCGGTCAGCCAGCCCTCGCCGGTGCCGACGATGGCCTGCGGCCAGCGCCTTCTTGTCCTCGATCATCTGGTCGATCCGCTCTTCGACCGTGCCGACGCAGACGAACTTGTGGACCTGGACGTCCCGGCGCTGGCCGATCCGGAAGGCGCGGTCGGTCGCCTGGTCCTCGACCGCCGGGTTCCACCAGCGGTCGAAGTGGAACACGTGGTTCGCCGCGGTGAGGTTCAGGCCGGTGCCGCCCGCCTTCAGCGACAGCAGGAACACCGCGGGCTCGGTCCGTCGTCCTGGAACGCGCTGACCATCTCGTCCCGCCGCTTCTTCGGCATGCCGCCGTGCAGGAACAGCACCTCGCAGCCGAGCCGCGCGGCCAGGTAGGGCTGGAGCATCCGGCCGAACTCGGCGTACTGGGTGAAGCACAGCGCCTTGTCGCCCGGCCTCGACGACCTCGTCGCAGATCTCCTCGAGCCGGGCCAGCTTGCCCGAGCGCCCGTCGAGCCGGGAGCCGTCGCCGAGCAGGTGCGCCGGGTGGTTGCAGACCTGCTTGAGCTTCGCCATCGTGGCCAGCACGAGCCCGCGCCGCTCGATGCCGGCTCGGCCGCCTCGATCCTGGCCATCATGTCGTCGACCGCCGCCTGGTAGAGCGAGGCCTGCTCGGCGGTGAGGTTGCAGAAGACCTTCATCTCCAGCTTGTCCGGCAGGTCGGCGATGACGGTCTTGTCGGTCTTCAGCCGCCGCAGGATGAACGGGCCGGTCATCCGCTTGAGCTGGTCGGTCGCGGCCGGCGTCGGCGTTGCGCTCGATCGGGATCGCGAACCGCCGCCGGAACTTCTCGGCCGGGCCGAGCAGGCCGGGGTTGGTGAACTCCATGATCGACCAGAGCTCGGTCAGCCGGTTCTCCACCGGCGTGCCGGTCAGCGCGATCCGCGATCCGGCCGGGATCGCCCGCACCGCCTGCGCCTGCCGGGTGCCCGCGTTCTTGATGTTCTGCGCCTCGTCGCAGACCACCCGCGCCCACGGCACCTGCGCCAGCGCCTCGCGGTCCCTGGTGGCGACGCCGTAGGTGGTGATGACCAGATCGGCTGCCGCGAGCGCCGCGGCGAGCTCGGGCCCGGCGAGCCGGTCCGCGCCGTGATGCACGTGCACCGTCAGGCCGGGCGTGAACCGCGCCGCCTCCCGCTGCCAGTTGCCGACCACCGACATCGGGCAGATCAGCAGGGTCGGCCCGGCTCGCGCGTCCCGCTGTCGCGCTCGGCCTGCAGCAGGGCCAGCGTCTGCGGCGTCTTGCCCAGGCCCATGTCGTCGGCCAGCACGGCGCCGAGGCCGAGCTGGCCGAGGAACGACAGCCAGGCCAGGCCGCGCTCCTGGTAGGGCCGCAGCTCGCCGCGGAAAGACGCGGGCGTGCCTCATCGGCGCGAGCCGGCTGTCGGCGTGGCCAGAAAGCAGGTCGCCGAGCCAGCCGTCGGCGTCCACCTCGGTCAGCGGCAGGTCCCCGGCGTCGCCGCCGAGCCCAGCGAGCAGCGCGTCGCCGGCGCTGCATCGCCCCCGCGCCGCCCCGTTCCAGGAAATAAAGTGCCGCCTTCAGATGCCGCTCGTCCAGCTCGACCCACTGGCCCCGGAGCCGGACCAGGGGGACCTTGAGGCGGGCGAGCTCGGCAAGCTCGTCCGGGTCCAGGGTCTGGTCGCCCACCGCCAGCTCATAGCGGAAATCGACCAGGTCGGACAGGCTGAACGACGGCGCCGTGACCGAGCCTGGCCCGGCCGCGGTGCGCGACCGGGTGGTGAGCTTGAGGCCGAGCCGGGACCGGCGGACCCAGTCCGGCAGCAGCACGCCGAAGCCGGCCCCGGCCAGGAGCGGACCTGTCTCCTTCAGGAACCGCAGCGCGCCGCGGGTGTCCAGGTCCACCGATGCCGGCGCGGCGCCCTGCAGCTCGGTGTCGAGCTCGGGGAACAGCCGTGACGCCCGGCCGAGCCCGGCCAGCAGGTCTTCTTCGGGGAAGCTGATGCCCGCCGCGGCCCAGCCGTCGGCAGTGCCGCCCGCCCAGATGTCAGCGGCCGGCAGCATCAGACTCGGGTCATCGGGAGGAGGGTCGAACCTGCAGCGCCAGGTCGACGGCGGCCAGCTTCCGTCCTCGGCATCCTGGCCGGGCTCGGTGAGGCGGAAGCACGTGCGCACCGGGCCTGGCGGTTCTTGCGCGGCGTCCTGCCAGGCCCACAGCGCGAAGGTCAGCTGCGCGGCCTTGGCGGCATCACGGGCGTCGACCTTGACCTCGCCGTCCTCCCCGGTCAGCGCGGCTGCCCAGCGGTCGGTCAGCTGCCCGGCCAACGGCGGCGGCAGCACCGCGAACCCCGGCTCGGCGGCCAGCCTGGTCCGCACGGCGGCGTCGGTGAGCTGGTCGAGCGCCGCCGTCACTACGTTCGCGGACGGCTCACCCGCGGCGCTGGTCGCCCGGCACAACGGCGGCATGGCGACGGTCAGCTCACGCGCCCGCAGCGCATCGGCGCCGGCCAGCACCGGGCGCCACGGGCCAGGTACCGGCCGTCAGCCGCCTGCTCGAAGCCGGGCAGTACCCGGCCGCGCGCGGTCAGGTCGGCGGCCAGCGCCCCGAGCGCAGCCAGGTAGTGCATGCTGCCGGCGACGGTACCGCGCTCAGCCGCCAGATCCGGCTGGCTGATCGCGCTGAGCACCGCCAGGGCTGCGGCCGGGGCGAATCGAAGGGCCGGCACCAGCCAAGCGGCCAGCGCCGGCCTGCCGGGCCGACCCTGCTCGCGGCCTGATTCGGGCCCGCCCGGGCCAGCGCGCAGGGCGATCAGGTCGGGCGAGGGCAGCGGGCCGGACGCGGCCGTTCCCGGCAGCCAGAGCGTGAGCTCGCCGTCGTCAGCCTTGCGCGCCAGGTCCGCCGTGAGCTCCCCGAATTCGGCCAGCATGTCGGCGAGCAGCCCGGCCGGGGCAGCGAACGGATGCGGGCGAGGCGCGCGGGCAGCACCGACGGGGTGACCCGGCTGGCTCGAATCCTCGGCCCACAGGCTCAGTGCGCCGTCCGCCCAGATGCCGTGGATCGCCAGCATGGCCTGCTCTCCCGAGATAGCCGGGACCATCTGCGTTGAAAACTAGCAATCTTGCGGCGCCGACACGCCGTAAACTCCCGGCGCCGCTCAGACTGGCCTGGCGCGTGATACTGGCGGACGGTCAGGCCTTCGCGATGCCGTCCTGGCCGGCCGGCAGCGTGCCGGTCTGCGGTGTCTCAGCCTGCAGGGCCTCGAGCCGGGCGGCTTCGTTGATCTTGCGCAGGTGCCGGGACATCGACCGGAACACGAAGTACATGACGACGCACATGCCGAACACGATGAGGAACGCGATCGTGCCTGGCTGGTCCCAGGCGCTGGTCGACGACGACGCCGCAGCGAGGATCCTCACAGGCTCACCTTCTCCCGGATGCCGGCGAACAGGTCGTCCTCGGGCTGACCGGCATCCACCAATGACCTGGCCAGATGATAGTCCTCAGTAGGCCACGCGGTGCGCTGGGCCTCGGCTGGGACGGCGAACCAGCCACCTTCGGGGTCAACCTGGGTGGCGTGCGCGATCAGCGCCCGGTTGCGCGTCTCGAAGTAGTCGCCGCACGGGACCCGGGTAGTGATGGCGTACGCGGGACGGCCTTTGTCCTCGTTCTCGGCCCACTCGTCGATCCGCTCGGCGTACGGGGACTCCAGCCCCAGTCGCAGCATCTCCTCGTGCAGAGCCAGCAACCGGTCACGGTGGAAGGTCAGGTGGTAGTAGAGCTTCAGCGGCTGCCACGGCTCGCCGGTGCCCGGATAGCGGTCCGGGTCGGCGGCCGCCTCGAACGCCTCGACCGAGACTTGATGGGTCTTGATGTGGTCGGGGTGCGGGTAGCCGCCGTTCTCGTCGTAGGTGAGCAGCACGTGCGGCCGGAACTCGCGGACGGCCGCCACGAGCGGGCGGGCCGCGCTCTCCAGCGGCTCTAGTGCGAAACAGCCCTCCGGCAGCGGCGGCAGCGGGTCGCCCTCGGGCAGGCCCGAGTCGACGAAGCCGAGGAAGCGCTGCTGCACGCCGAGGATCTCCCGCGCGGCCGCCATCTCGGCCCGCCGCACCTCGGCCAGGTTGGCCCGGATCTCCGGCCGCTCCATCGCCGGGTTGAGGATGTCGCCGCGCTCACCGCCAGTCATGGTGCAGACCAGAACAGACGCGCCCTCCTGCACGTAACGGGCCATGGTGGCCGCGCCCTTGCTCGACTCGTCGTCGGGATGGGCATGCACGGCCATCAGCCGCAGCGGCTCGCCGCAGGAAAACTCGCCACCGGACTCGGCCGGGACGGCGGGCGTCCTGGTCACCTCAGCGCTCTCGTCCGGAGCTGCACGCACGCGAAAGTCACCTCTACATCGTCCTGGGCGGGGGTGGAATTGCCGTCTGCCACTGTAAGGCGCGGCCGGGCCCTTCTCCACACAGAACAAGGCGGCCCGCACCCCACATTCCCGCCGGGCGGCAGTCCTGGCTTAACCAGGCAGCAGCAGGTCGGCGAACGCCTCGGCGACCAGCCGGTGGCCGGCCGCGTTCGGGTGCAGCCGGTCGGAGGTGAACAGGTCGGGCCGGCCTCTTCCCGCATGGCCCAGGTGTCCAGGCAGCAGGCACCGCGCTTGGCTGCCTGCACGCGGATGATGTCGCTGGCCAGTTCCAGCCGCTGGCGAGCTATCCCGACGTACTCGGGCGGCAGCGCGACCACGCCGGAGATGTCGGGCAGCGTGCAGGTGAGCAGGGTGGCGCCGGTGGCGGCCAGGGCATCCAGCACCCGGCCGAAGCCGGCCGTGAACTCGTCGGCGTCAAAGTCACGGGCCTGGATGTCGTTCATGCCGACCGTCACGCTCGCCAAGTCGGGACCGGCTCCGTTCAGCTCCGCCAGGCGCGGCATCTGCTGCCCGAGCACGGTCGAGACCTTTGCGCCATCGACGGCCAGGTTGGTCAGCGTGCACCGGGTGCCGGTGCGCTCCGACAGGATGCTGGCCAGCCGCTGCGCCCAGCCGATCGCGGTACCGTCGGTGCCGAAGTCGCCACGGCCCGCCGTGAGGCTGTCACCCAGCGCTACGAAGCGCGACCACGACCGGCGGTTCGGGAACAGGTCCATACCGCAGAATAAGCCGGAGCCGGCCTGCCTGGCCGGACCCCCCGCCGCGGTCCCGACGGGAGCGTCAGGCCCGGCAGCAAGAAAGGCAACCGGCGAAAGACAAGGCCGCAGCGAGCACGAGCCCGCGAGGCGAATTGCTCCCGTCTTTCTGGCTGATAGCGCATTATCGGCCGGAAAGCGCATCGCCCGTCGGCATCCCGGCTAAGCCGGTAGCGGACGCGGCGCCGAAATGACACCGGCGGCACCAGGTAGCCGAATACGGCCTGACTGGCCACATCGACGTCCAGGTCAGCGGCCCGCAGTGGCATGATCTGAGACTCAATGCCCTAATTCGGCGGCGCGAGGCGCCGCCCCGCGACGACGAAGAATTTGGCCGGGAACGTGGTCTGGCGGCGCTACTCAGGTGCCCGCTGGCCTGTGCCGCCCAGCTATTTGCCCAGCTTCGCCCAGACTTGTTTAGGCTGGGCCATTGACAGGTACGACGTACTCGCGGAGCCTTGTTAGCCTCAAAGGATTACCCCCTATGGGCCCGCACGCCCAGAGACCTAGCTCCGTATCCATCCGAGGAGTACCCGTGACCGAGACCCGCGATGACACCATGACCTGGCTGACCCAGGAGGCGTACGACCGGCTCAAGGCCGAGCTCGACTTCCTGTCGGGCCCTGGCCGGATCGAAATCGCGAAGAAGATCGAGGCTGCGCGGGAAGAGGGCGATCTCAAGGAAAACGGCGGTTATCACGCCGCTAAGGACGAGCAGGGCATGCGCGAGGCACGGATCAGGCAGCTGACCCAGATCCTGGAGAACTCACGGGTCGGCGAGGCGCCGCGCCAGGATGGCGTGGTCGGCCCCGGCATGACCGTGACCATCAGGTTCTCCGGCGACGAGGACGAGGTGACGTTCCTGCTCGCCTCCCGCGAGGAGGTTGGCTCGCCCATCGACGTCTATTCGCCCAAGTCGCCGCTCGGCTCCGCGATCAACGGCAAGAAGGTCGGCGAGACCGCTACCTACAACCTGCCGAACGGGCGCGCCACGACGGTCGAGATCCTCGAGTCCGTCCCCTACAACGGCGCCTGATCCGGCCTGGACTCACCAGGAACGCCGGCCCCCGCGTCCTGCGGGAGCCGGCGTTCCGGTTCTGTCTGGCTGAGCTGGGGCGACTGGCTAGGTGCCGTGCACGAGCTCGGGCTCGGCCGACGACGGCGCGGCGGCGGCCGGCGCCGTCGCGCCGCGCAGCGGAATCTCCTTGACGAACACGGCGAGCAGGAACACCGCAACCGTCGCGGGGATCGTCCACCAGAACACGCTGGAGATGGCGTGGCTGATGCCGTCGAAGGCGGCATTCCTGACCGCGGCCGGGAGGCTGTTGATCGTCGCCGGATCGAGGTTCGCTCCGCTGCCGCCGACACTGGCGTGCGTGTGCAGCACGGACGCGATCGTGCTGGAGAACTTGTTGAAGAAGATGACGCCGAACAGCGACACCCCGAGCGAGCCGCCGATCTGCTGGAAGAAGCTCCGCGAGCTGCTGGCCACGCCCATGTCCTGCTGCGGCACGCTGTTCTGCGCGATCAGCGACGTGATCTGCATCAGGAAGCCCATGCCGACACCGAGCACCACGAAGAAGATCGAGGTGGTGAGCCTGGTCGTGTTCACGCCGACATGCGCCAGCAGGAACAGGCCGAGGGTCATGATCACCGCGCCGATGATCGGCAGGATCTTGTACCGGCCGGTCCGGCTCGTGACCTGCCCGGAGATCAGCGAGGTCACGGTCGAGCCCAGCATCAGCGGGATCAGCAACAGGCCGCTGCCGGTCGGCGAGGCGTGCTGAACCGTCTGCTGGTACAGCGGCAGGAAGGTCATCGCGCCGAGCATGGCCATGCCGAGCAGCAGGCTCATCGCCGAGGCAAGGCTGAAGTTCCGGTTCTTGAACACGTGCAACGGGAGCATCGGCTCGGCCGCCCTGGACTCCACCACGAAGAACGCGGCCAGGGCTGCGATGCTGATGACACCCAGCATCAGGATCTCCCAGGATCCCCAGGCGTACTGGCTGCCGCCCCAGCTGGTCAGCAGGATGATCGCAGTCGAGAAGATCGCGATGACGGCGGCCCCGAGATAATCGATCTTGTGCTCGACGCGCTTGCGCGGCAGGTGCAGCGTCGCCCACAGGTAAATCATGGCCGCGCCGCCGATCGGCATGTTGATGTAGAAGATCCAGCGCCAGGACCAGTTCTGGGTGATGTAACCGCCGACCAGCGGGCCGGCGATCATGGCGATCATCATCGCGGCCATCATGTAGCCCATGTACTGACCGCGCTCGCGCGGCGAGACCATATCGCCGATGGTCGCGATGGCGCCGACCATCAGGCCGCCGGCGCCCAGGCCCTGCAGCGCCCGGAACGCGATCAGCTGGTCCATCGAGTGTGCCAGGCCGGAGAGCGCCGAGCCGATCAGGAACAGCACGATCGCGATCATGAGGAAGCGCTTGCGGCCGTACATGTCGCCGAGCTTGCCGTAGAAAAGCGTGGTGACCGTCGAGGCCAGGATGTAGGCGGTGACCACCCAGGCCAGATGGTTCAGCCCGCCCAGGTCCCCCACGATCCGCGGCAGCGCGGTGGACACGACCAGCTGGTCCAGCATGGCGATGATCAGGGTGAGAAGCAGCCCTGGCAGGACGATCAGGATCTCGCGCCGCGGCCCGGTCGGCGCCTGGCTGGCCGGCATCGCGGCAGCCTGGTTGTCTGTCATGAGGGATGAGCTCCTTGCTTGCGCGCGCACCACAACGTCTCAGCCGGCGGCGCTTCCAACTTACTTGCCGACCGGCTAGCATCCTGCCAACGGTAGAGTATGCTCGTTACTAACCGGCCGTCAAGTAGGTTTACGCCGGGGCGGAAGGACAGGGCGCGACGCCCATGGAAGACAAGGTCTACGCCGACGGGCAGGACCGCAGCCGTGACACACGGTCACGCCTGCGGGAGCTCGCGCTGCAGCTTTTTGCCGAGCAGGGCTACGAGAAGACCTCCTTGCGCGAGATCGCGGAGCAGCTCGGCGTCACGAAGGCTGCGCTCTATTACTACTTCAAGTCCAAGGAAGACATCGTCCGCAGCCTGGTTGAGGACTACGTCGCGGAGCTCGACGACCTGATCGCATGGGCCAAGGGCCAGCCACGAACGGCGCAGACGCGGGCCGAGATCATCACGCGGTACCTCGATATCGTGGCCAACGGCTCAGCGGTATTCCGGATGCTGCACCAGAATCAGGCCGCCGTCAGCGGCCTGGCGGCCGCCAAGGAGCGGGGTGAGCTGTTCAGGGAGCGGATGGACGCGCTCGTCGACCTGCTCAGCGACGGCCCGGACGCGCCGCTGCGTGACCAGGTCAGGGCGGCGACCTGCCTGACCAGTCTGAGCTACGGCTGTATGCACTACATGGACCGGGTGGCCAGCGCGGACGAGCTGAAGTCAGCCTTGCTGGAGGTCGCGTTCGAGCTCACCGGCGCCCTCCCCCGGCAGCCCGCCGCCGCCAGGACCTGAGGCCAGACTGCCGGCCTGGTGGGCCTGGCCGTTCGCGACCGCCAGGACCAGCGGCAGCACCCGGTGCGGCAGCGGCGTGGCCAAGACGATCAGGGTCGAGGTTCGGACCACGCCGTCGAGCTCAACGATCGAGTCGATGACCCGCTGCAGGTCGGCGTTGCTGCGCGCGACGACCCGGCACAGCATGTCCCCGGCACCGGTGATCGTGTGGGCCTCCAGTACCTCAGCGATCGCCGCTAGCCGCTCGGCCACCGGATCGTGCCCGCCCGCCTGCCTGATCTCCAGGGTGATGAAAGCCGTCACGCCGTAGTCGAGCGCCGCCGGGTCGATGTCAGGCCCGTAGCCGGTGATGACACCACGGGCGTGCATCCGGTCCAGCCTGGCCTGCACGGTCCCCCTGGCCACGCCGAGCCGCCGGGAGGCCTCGAGCACGCCCACCCTCGGCTCGGCCATCAGGAGTTCGAGCAGCTGTCCGTCCAGCACATCGATCATATCCGCCTGCCTGATAACATCATGTACATATTTTCCAGAGCTACTGGCCAGTTGCTATACAGATTGTATTACCTCTCGTCCATCGGTTGCGCATCCTGACTTACTGGTCAATGCTGCGGGCAGGTAGCCGTCCAGCCTGAGGAGCCAGCGATGACAGCCGAGGCAGTCCAGCCGCGCGTTTCAGCCACCGACGAGTTCCCGGTCACCGGGATGGATGCGGTCGTCTTCGCCGTCGGCAACGCCCGGCAGGCTGCGCACTTCTACTGCACCGCTTTCGGCATGCGCTGCGTCGCCTACCGCGGACCAGAGACCGGTTGCCGGGATGAGGCGGCCTACGTGCTGGAATCGGGCAACGCCCGCTTCGTCGTGCGCGGCCCGGTCCGGGCCGGCACCGAGCTCGGCCGGCACGTCGCAGCGCACGGAGACGGCGTCATCGACCTGGCCATCAGCGTGCCGTCGGCGACCGCGGCCTATGAGTACGCGCTCGCCCACGGCGCCCGCGGCGTGAGCGAGCCGCAGATCGTCGCTGACTCCCACGGCAAGGTCGTGCTGGCCGCCATCGCCACCTACGGTGACACCCGGCACTCCCTGGTGGAGCGCAACGACTATGCCGGCCCGTACCTGCCGGGCTATGTGGCAGCGAACCCGCTGACCGCCGAGCAGGCGGGGCCGTTCTTCACCGAGATCGACCACTGCGTCGGCAACGTCGAGCTGGGCAAGATGAACGACTGGGTGGAGTTCTACCACCGCGTGATGGGCTTCACGAACATGAAGGAGTTCGTTGGTGACGACATCGCCACCGAGTACTCCGCACTGATGAGCAAGGTCGTCGCCGACGGCAGCCGCAAAGTGAAGTTCCCGATCAACGAGCCGGCCGCCGGCAAGAAGAAGTCGCAGATCGACGAGTACCTGGAGTTCTACGGCGGCCCCGGAGTACAGCACCTGGCGCTGGCCACCGACGACATCGTCGGTGCTGTGCGCGGCATGAAGGCCGCGGGCGTGCAGTTCCTGGACACTCCCGACAGCTATTACGAGACCCTGGGCGAGTGGGTCGGCGACACCCGGGTGCCGCTGGAAGAGCTGCACGAGCTGAAGATCCTGGCTGACCGGGACGAGGACGGCTACCTGCTGCAGATCTTCACCAAGCCAGTACAGGACCGGCCGACTGTTTTCTTCGAGCTGATCGAGCGGCACGGGTCACAGGGCTTCGGCAAGGGCAACTTCAGGGCCCTGTTCGAGGCCATCGAGCGCGAGCAGGAGCGGCGCGGCAACCTGTAGTCCGGCCGGAGTGGCCCGGCCGGGCGGCACCAGCTCGGTATGCACCAGTCCCGCCGGTAAGGCATCATGACGTCGTGAGTCAGCCGCAAGATCCGGCCGCCCGGCCACCGGGAACGCCGCCGCAGCCCTGGATGCTGCCGCCGGAGCCGCCCCCGCCGTACGCCCCGGCGCCCGCTCCGGCCGGGCCCGGCTACGGCGTGCCGGCCGGCCCGGCGTCGCCGCGTCCAGATAGATCCCTGAGCAGGTGGCATCCCTGAGTCAGGTGGCATCCCTGAGTCAGGTGGCATCCCCGGGCCCGGCGCCAGCCCCGGCTCCCCGCAGCCCGGCGTCAGCCCTGACTACGCCCAGCCCGGCTACGCCCAGCCCGGCTATCCCCAGCCCGGTTATCCGCTGCCTGGGTACCCGCAGCCTGGGTACCCGCAGCCTGGTTACCCGCAGCCGGTACGCAGCCCGGGTACGCCCAGCCTGGCCCCGGCTATCCGCAGCCAGCCGGCTACGGCCAGCCGCACCCGGCCTACCGCAACGCGGTGCGGACCGCCGATCCAGCGCTCGCCGAGTGGTGGCGCCGGCTGCTGGCCCGGCTGATTGACGGCGTCGTCCTTGCAGTCGTGCTCGGGCTGGTGCTGGCGCCGTTGTGGGAATCCCCGTGGACCACGTTCCTGCACCAGGCGCGGGTCATCCTCAACGAGTACCCGGCCGGCCACGGCGGCACCGCCCTCAACAACGCGCTCGGCAACGCCGAGGCGCATTTCATCGCGCACATCTTCCCCGTCGTACTGCTGTTCTACGTCGGTGCCTTCGGCTACGACTGGATCCAGCACGCACTGTGGGGCCAGACGATCGGCAAGCGGGCGCTGGGAACCCAGGTCGTGACGGTCGATAGCCGCGCCAAGATTGGGCCGGCGGCAGCCTGCGGACGCGCCGCGGTCTACGCTCTGGTCCCGGTGGTGCCGCTGGTCGGCGGGCTGTTCGGCCTGATCAATGAACTGTGGCTCACCTGGGACCCGCGCAGGCAGTGCCTGCACGATAAGGCCGCGCATACAGTGGTTATCAAGAAGAACTATCAGAGCTCATACCCGCAGGCAGGCAGCTGGTAGCACGACCCGCGAGGCCGGTCTTCCCCGGCGCCAGGCGGGCAGGCGGCCAGCGACTGCCGGCGCCTAAGGAACCATCGTCGCGATGACGCAGCAGGACGGTACTGGGCAGGGGCCTGGCAGTCCTGGCACCGCCAGGCCAGCCGCCGGCGCTGCCGAGCCCGGCGCGACATCCGCCGTGGCCGAGCCGGCCGAGGGCGCCGGTCCGCCTGCGCAGGGCAACCCGTCGCCTTACCTCGACGGTGGCGGCAGCATTCCCGAGGCCTATCTCGCGCCACCGCAGCCAGGTCTGCCGCGCTATGGCGTGCCAGCTGCGGACCGGTCGTCGTTCCGGAGCCCGGCGCAGCGCCAGCCCCCTTCGGCGCGACCCGGGTACGGCCAGCCGGGCTCGCCGCGGCCCGGTTTCGGCCGGCCAGGCGCGCGGGCCAGGACCGCCCGCGATCCCGCCGCCGCGTCTAGCTGGCAGCGGCTGACGGCCTCGTGCCTGGACTGGATGCTCATCCTGGCGGTCGCGACGGCCGCTTTCATCAGCCCGCTGCTGCACCTGTGGCGGCAGATGCAGGCGATCGCCAACACCTACCCTGACCTGAATTCGCCGGGAGCCCAGGCGGCGATCAACAACGTCGCCAGCCAGCCGGCCAGCCAGCATGCGCTGCTGTACTGGTTCCTGGCCATCTTCGGGCTGGCGCTGGCCTATTTCTGGGTGCAGCATGCAGCCTGGGGCGCGACGCTCGGCAAGCGGCTGCTCGGCACCCGGGTCGTGACCGCCGCTGACCAGGCCAGGATCGGGGTCCGGGCCGCCGGGATCCGCGCCGTCGCCGTCATCGCGGGCCCGGTGCTGTTCCTGCTGCTCGCCAGCCCGGTGAACCTGATCGGCGGCGCGCTCTGGGTAGCTGACGCCGCGATGGCGCTGATGGACCAGCGCGCTCGCAGCCTGCATGACATGGTGTCGGGCACGGTCGTGGTGCAGGAGCGGTGGCTGGCCGAGCAGCGCCGCGCCGCCAGCCCCTGGTGACCGGCCAGGCCAGCCAACCCCTCAGCCGAACAGCAGCGTGTCAGCCGGCCTTCCGCAGCTGGCTGATCACCGATTCGCAATGCTCGGGACCGCGGGTTTCCAGGTGCAGGTTCACCTCGGCCTCATCCACGCGCAGGTCTGCCGTCACCCGCTCGTGCACGACGTCGAGGACGTTGGCGCCGAGCGCGGCGAGTTCCACCAGCAGCGTCGCCAGCGCGCCGGGCCGGTCCGGCAGCCGGCAGCGGAAGGCCAGGAACCGGCCTGCGGCCGACAGTCCGTGCCGGAGCACCTTGGACATCAGCAGCGGGTCAATGTTGCCGCCGGACAAGACGACCACGGCCGGCGTGGCGAACAGGGCCGGATGCTCGAGCAACGCCGCAACCCCCGCCGCGCCGGCCGGCTCTACGACCTGCTTGGCCCGCTCCAGGCAGAGCAGCAGCCCGCGCGACAGGTTCTCCTCCGTCACCGTGACGACGCACGTGCCCAGGCCCGCCAGCAGCGGCACGGTCAGCTCGCCTGGCCGGGCTACCGCGATGCCGTCGGCCATGGTGGCGGACGGCGTCACGCTGACCGGTCGCCCGGCCGCGATCGAACCGGGCACCGGGGCGACCGCCTCGGCCTGCACGCCGATCAGGCGGGTACCGGGCAGGACTGCACTGGCCGCGACGGCGACGCCGGCTGCCAGGCCGCCGCCGCCGACCGGCACCGCAATCGTCCGCACCTCCGGGCACTGCTCGGCAATCTCGAGACCGACCGTGCCCTGCCCGGCGATCACGTCGCGGTGATCGAAGGGGTGAATGAAGATCGAGCCGGTCTCCTCGGCCAGTTCGCGCGCCATGGCCAGCGCGTCCTCGACGGTGGCGCCGTGCAGGATCACGTCGGCGCCGTAGGACCGGGTCGCGGCGACCTTCGGCAGCGGCGCCGCGGCCGGCATGACCACGGTCGCCTTAGTGCCGAGCGTGCCCGCCGCGAGGGCAACACCCTGCGCGTGATTCCCGGCGCTGGCAGCGACGACGCCGCGGGCCCGCTCGGCGTCGCTGAGCCGGGCAATGCGCACGTAGGCGCCGCGCACCTTGAAGGAGCCGCCGCGCTGCAGGTTCTCGCACTTGAGGTAGACCG
The DNA here is from genome assembly GCA_963713585.1 of uncultured Actinomycetota bacterium. Classification (GTDB taxonomy): domain Bacteria; phylum Actinomycetota; class Actinomycetes; order Streptosporangiales; family Streptosporangiaceae; genus JAJYUU01. The sequence continues at coordinate 60,079 of CAVQMG010000007.1, forward strand.
GCCCACCCGCCAGCGCGGATAGCACACTGGACTCCAGCAGCGGCGTCTGGCGGATCGCGGAGGCCAGGATCTGCCGGGCTGCCACGACGTCATCGGGCCCGACTGGCAGGCTCGACGGCCTGCTGTGCTGCGCTGCACTCACGCCAGGATTGTCGCACCCCCGGCGCGATGACCCGGCAACTGCCTCAGTCCGCCGTCCAGTAGCGGTCCGCCGCGAAGATCAGCGCGGCGGCGCCGACCAGGCCAGCGCTCTGGCCGAGCGCGGCCGGGACCACGCTGACCTCGCGGGTGAAGCCGAGCTTCGCGTGCGCTCGCAGCGCCTCTTCGAGCGGGTCGAACAGCAACGGGCCAGCCTGCGACAGGCCGCCGCCGACAGGGACCACCTCAAGATCGCACAGGGCCGCCGCGGACGCGATGGCGATGCCGAGCGCACGGCCGGCCCGCTGCATCGCGGCCAGCCCGACCGGGTGCCCGAGCGCACCGTCGTCGGCCAGTTCCTTCGCCGTGGCCTCACTGCGGTCGGGCCGCCAGCCCTGTGACTGTGCCCAGGCCACCAGCGCCGGGCCGCGGGCGATCGCTTCGGCGCAGCCGCGTCCGCCGCAGCCGCAGACCGGGCCGGTCTCCGGGTCCACGACGACGTGTCCGATATGGCCGGCGTTGCCGGAGGCACCCTCGACCAGTCGCCCGTCGAGCACCAGCCCGCCGCCGACACCGGTCGAGACCACCATCCCCAGCACGTTGTTCCGGCCGCGCCCGGCACCGCGCCAGTGCTCCCCGGCGACCAGCGCGATCGCATCGTTGTGCACCCGGACCGGGATCTCGCCGCCCAGCCGCTCGGTGAGCCGGGCGCGAAGCGGGAAAGCGCGCCAGCCCGGGATGTTCAGCGGCGACACCACTCCCGACGGCCATTCCATCGGCCCGCCGCAGCCGCAGCCGCAGCCGGCCAGCCCGGCCGGGGTGATGTCCGCGCTCTCCAGCACGCCGGTGATCAGCGCGTCGAGCGTCCGCCAGAGCTGTTCGGCATCGAGCCCGGTCGGCGTCGGTACCTGCGACCAGGTGAGCACCCGGCCGGCCGGCTCGACCAGCCCTGCGGCCAGCTTGGTGCCGCCGATATCCACCGCCAGCGCCGGCCGGGAATCCTCCATCCACGCCTCCCGAGATGCGGAACAGGCCCGCATCGACATAGTGTCGAATGGTGCAGCCTACGACTCACCCACAACAGCCATCAGCTCAGCCGCCCGCATCGGCCCCCCCGGACATCGCTACCCTGGCCGAACTGCGCGCCAGCGGACACCAGCTTCGCACCGTGAAGCAGGAACTGCGGCACAACCTCCTCGACCGGATGCGCGCAGGCCAGGACCCGTTCCCCGGCATCATCGGTTTCGGCCAGACGGTGCTGCCGCACCTTGAGCGCGCGATCATTGCCGGCCATGACGTCATCCTGCTGGGTGAGCGGGGCCAGGGTAAGACCCGCCTGATCAGGACCCTGACGCTGCTGCTGGATGAGTGGACGCCGACGGTCGAGGGCTGCGAGATCAACGACCACCCGTTCGCCCCGGTCTGCACGCGCTGTCAGCGGCTCGCCGCTGAGCAGGGCGACGAGCTGGCCGTGACGTGGCGGCACCGGTCGGACCGGTACGGCGAGAAGCTGGCGACGCCCGACACCAGCGTCGGCGACCTGATCGGCGATATCGACCCGGTCAAGGTGGCCGAAGGCAGGACGCTGGGCGACCCGGAGACGATTCACTTCGGCTTGCTGCCCAGGACCAACCGCGGCATCTTCTGCCTGAATGAGTTGCCCGACCTGGCCGAGCGCATCCAGGTCTCGCTGCTGAACGTGCTGGAGGAGCGTGACATCGGCGTGCGCGGCTATGCCCTGCGGCTGCCGCTGGATCTGGTCCTGGTGGCCAGCGCGAACCCGGAGGACTACACCAACCGCGGCCGCATCATCACGCCGCTGAAGGACCGGTTCGGCGCAGAGATCCGGACGCACTACCCGGTCTCACTGGATGCCGAGCTTGCGCTCATCGAGCAGGAATCACAGATCGCCTGGGGCGGCTCCGATCCGGACGCGGTCGTGCCCGTGCACCTGACCCAGGTGGTGGCCCGGTTTACCCGGCTGGTCCGGGCCTCGCCCGCGGTCGACTCCCGGTCCGGCGTGTCCGCCCGGTTCGCGATCGCGGCGACTGAGGCGGTCGCCGCTTCCGCGGTCCGGCGCGCCGCCCTGACCGGTGAGCAGGATCCGGTCGCCCGGGTGTGTGACCTGCCCTCGGTCATCAGCACCCTGCGCGGCAAGGTTGAGTTCGAGGTCAGCGAGGAGGGCCGCGAGCAGGAGGTACTTGATCACCTGCTGCGCCGGGCCACCAGTGACACCTTCCGGGCGCTGCTCGGCAACGCCGATCTCAGCGGCCTGCTGGCCAGGTTCGCCGAGGGTGGTGCGGTCGAGACGGGCGACCTGGTGCCCGCCGCGGACCTGCTGCGCCGGATCGGCGAGGTACCGGGCCTGGCCAAGATCATGGACCGGTTGCTGATGGAGGGCGGCGAATCACTCGGCCAGGCCGCGGCCGCGCTCGAGTTCGCGCTCGAGGGCCTGTACCTGATGCGCAGGCTGTCCAAGGACGCCGTCGACGGCGGATCGGTGTACCGGACCTGAGCCGGCCGGCGCCGCGGCCGGCCAGGCGGAACCAGCAGGAGGGGAGCGAGCATGACCGGCTACCGGTACGGGCCTTACGCCGGAGGGCCAGATCCGCTTGAGCCCCCCTACGACGTTCGCGGCGCGGTCGACGCGCTCGGCGAATCTGTGCTGGACGGCACTGACCCGGCCAACGCGCTGCGCGACCTGCTGCGACGTGGCATGTCCGGCCACCGCGGCCTGGACGACCTGCTGCGCCGGGTGCGCGAGCGGCAGCGCGAGATCCGCAACCGGGGCCGCCTCGATGGCATCCTCGACGAGGTCAGGGATTTGCTGGATCGCGCCATCGGGCAGGAACGGGCCGAGTTGTTCCCCGACCCGAGCGACGCGGCCAGGTTGCGCGAGGACGAACTCGATGACCTGTCGCCGGACACGGCCCAGGCGATCAGGCAGCTGGCCGACTACGAGTGGCAGTCGCCAGCCGCGCGCGAGACGTTCGAGGAACTGAAGTCGCTGCTGCGCCGCGAGGTACTGGACAGCCAGTTCCGCGGCATGCGCCAGACACTGGAGCAGCCCGATCCGCAGGCCATGGGGCGGGTCAAGGACATGATGGCGGCGCTCAACAACATGCTGGACGCCGACGCGCGCGGCGAGCACACCCAGCAGGACTTCGATAACTTCATGAGCCAGTACGGCGACATGTTTCCCGACTCGCCGGCCAACCTGGAAGAGCTCGTCGACACGCTGGTACGGCGCATGTCGGCAGCGCAGCGGCTGCTCGACTCGCTCACCGACGCGCAGCGGGATGAGCTGTCGGAGCTGATGGCGCAGGCACTGGAGGACGCCGGACTGGCCGCCGAGATGTCCAGGCTGTCCGACGCGCTGCATGCCCGGCGGCCGGATATGGACGCGGGCTGGCCGCGGCCCGGCATGACCGGCAACGAGCCGCTGAGCCTTGGCGACGCCACCACGGCGCTCGCCGAACTCGCCGACCTCGCCGATCTCGAGGACGCGCTGCGCCAGGACTACCCCGGAGCCCGGCTGGATGACATCGATGAGGAAGCGGTGCGCCGCGCCCTCGGCCGGCAGGCCGTCGATGACATGGAGGCGCTGCGGCAGATCGAGCGAGAGCTCGAGCGGCAGGGCTACCTCCAGCGCACCGAGGGCAAACTCGAACTGACGCCCAAGGCAGTCCGCCGGCTCGGCCAGACGGCGCTGCGGAAGGTGTTTGCCGAGCTGCCCGCCGGCGGCCTCGGCGACCACCAGCAGCGCGACGCCGGCCAGGCCGGTGAGTACACCGGCAGCACCCGGCCCTGGCGGTTCGGAGACGAGCAGGCGATCGACGCGGCCGCCACCGTCCGCAACGCACTGTTGCGGCAGACCGCCCCGCGCCCGGCAGCCCCGGACCGGACAGCCTCCGGCCCGGCCGCCTCCGGCTCGGCAGTCCCCGGCTCGACAGTCCCCGGCTCGGCAGCCCCCGGTCCGGCAGTCCCCGGCCGCAGGTCCGCGGTGCGGCTGTCCGTGAACGACTTTGAGGTAGCGGAGACCGACCGGCGCGCGTCAGCCGCTATCTGCCTGCTGGTGGACCTGTCCTACTCGATGGCGCTGCGCGGCACCTGGGGCGCTGCCAAGCAGACTGCACTGGCGTTGCACGCGCTGGTGCGCACCCAGTACCCGCAGGATGCGATCCAGGTGATCGGCTTCTCCAACTACGCCAGGGAATTGCGCGAGACCGAGCTCGCCGGGCTGAGCTGGGACATGGTGCAGGGCACGAACCTGCACCATGCGCTGGTGCTGGCGGGCCGGTTCCTGGACCGGCGGCCCGAGCACAATCCGGTCGTCATCGTTATCACCGACGGCGAGCCCACCGCGCACCTGCGCCGTGACGGCCGGTTCTGGTTCGACTGGCCGCCGTCACCGGAGACGCTCGAGCTGACACTGGCCGAGGTCGACAAGATGACCAGGCGGCACGCGGTCATGAACATCTTCATGCTCGCCGACGACGAACGACTGAGCACGTTCGTCGACGAGGTGGCCCGGCGCAACGGCGGCCGCGTCCTGCGTGCGATGCCGGACAACCTGGGCGAGTACGTGGTCAAGGACTTCCTGCGGAGCCGGCGCCAGTACACCAGGTAGCTTGCCGGATACCGAGCGCTTTTCTTGATCGCGAGTCCTAGGATCAGCGCTATGTCCTTTACCGACCAGCTCGTCCTCTGGCTGCACCTCGGCTTCGCGATCTTCACGGTCGGGCCGCTGGCGCTGGCGATCTCGTCCGCGCCGCGCTACATCCGCCGCCGCGAGGTCGTGATCCTGCGCTACCTCACCAGGATGACGGTGGTCTTCACGATCGGGTCGCTGTTCGTACTTGTCTTCGGCGTGGTGCTCGGGCAACTCAAGCACGACTTCAGCCACCCCTGGCTGACGGCGGCGATGACCTTGTTCATCGTGGCGATTGTCTTGCTGGTGCTGATCATCAGGGACGAGCGCAGTGCCATCAAGGCACTGGCTCCCGAGGGCGTGCTGCTGGCCCAGCCGGCCGTAGCGGGGACGGACCAGGCCCAAGCCGACGCGGCCGGCGCCGCCGGCATGCGTGGCGCTGTCGCCGGCGCCGCTGGTTCTGAGGGGGGCAGCAGCGGCGGCCCTGGCGCCGACGACAACGTTGCGCCGCAGCCCGCGGCCGGCGGCGCAACGCTGGCCGCTCATATCGCATCGGTAGAACGGGGCAGAATCGCCGCGATGGGCGGCGTGGTGAACCTGATCTGGCTGGTCATACTTGCCTTGATGGTCTGGCGGCCGTAGAAACCGCGCCATCAGGAACTGGTGACCAAGGCTTTACCTTTTGTAAGCTTTTCGTCCCATCCAAGCGGTTCTCGGGGGAGTACCGTGACCGGTCGTAGTCATCACTGGCCGGTCGTGCTCCTAGCGCAGAGGGCAGGCAAGAAGGCCAGCTTCTAGGAGGAATCGTGAGTTCTCAAAGCGTGTCCAGCGCGGGCTCCAAGCGCTCGCTGGTGATCATCCTGGCGGTCGTCGCCGTCATCGCGCTGGTCCTCGGCATCCTGTGGATCACCGGTGCGGCTCCTTCGTTCCTGGATTCCGGCAGCCATGTCCACAAGGCCAGCGGAGGGCATTTCTTCCGCGGCGGAGCAGCTCTCGTCGTCGCCGTCATATGCGGTGCCGGCGCCTGGTGGGCCGGCAAGAAGTAATCCGGGCGCAACGTCCGGCCGCAGCGCGGCCAGGCACTCCCGTCTGGCGGGGCACCAGTCCCGCCGGGTGCGCCTGGCGCGCTGCGGCTCATGACCGCGAGCCAAGCCCCACCCGCGCTGTGTGCGGCTAGCCCGCGCCAGTATGAGACCGGCACTGCTGTCGGCCTGCGAGCCGTTGACACCCGGCGACCCGGACACCTAGATTTTCAGTGTTCGGACACGTAACTGATGTTCGTGAAGCGCACAAGCGATCTCTCCGGGTTCTGCTGGCTATCGTCAGGCTGCAACCGATAAGGAGTGCTGGGTGACTCTCCTCGACCCGTCTATCTGGCGCGGCAAGGCATTCTCCGGTGGCTGGACAGAGTCAGCCGGCGGACAGGCAGCGGTCATTGAGCCTGCGACGGGCGCTGAGCTCGGCCAGGTCGGCATCGCCAGCCCGGCTGACATCGCGGCTGCCACCGCCATGGCCGCGCAGGCTCAGCCGGCCTGGGCTGCGCTGCCGCACACTCAGCGCGCCGCCATCCTGCGCAAGGCCGGCGATATCTGGCTGCAGCATGCCGCGGAGATTGAGGACTGGAGCGTGCGCGAGGGCGGCAAGATCCCGCCCGCCGCACAGTTCGAGACACATGTCGCGACCGAGGAGATCTTTGAGGCAGCCACGCTGCCGTCGCGTCCCTACGGTGAGCTGCTGCCGACCGAGCAACCGCACTTGAGCTTCGCCGAGCGGGTACCCGTCGGCGTGATCGGCGTCATCTCCCCGTTCAACTTCCCGCAGATCCTGGCGATCAGATCGGTCGCGCCGGCGCTGGCCCTGGGCAACGCCGTGGTGCTCAAGCCGGACCCGCGTACCGCGGTGTGCGGCGGCGTCGTGCTGGCCAGGGTTTTCGAGGAAGCCGGCCTGCCCGAGGGGCTGCTGCATGTGCTGCCCGGCGGAGCCGACGTCGGCGAAGCGCTCGTCACCGACCCGCGCACCGGCGTGATCTCGTTCACCGGCTCGACCTCGGCCGGGCGGAAGGTCGGCGCGCTGGCTGGCCAGCTGCTCAAGCGGGTGCACCTGGAACTGGGCGGCAACTCGGCCCTGATCGTGCTCGACGACGCCGACCTGGACAAGGCAGCCTCAGCCGGGGCCTGGGGTTCGTTCCTGCATCAGGGCCAGATCTGCATGACCACCGGACGGCACCTGGTCGCCGACAGTGTCTACGACGAGTACGTCAGCAAGCTCGCCGACAAGGCCGGTCACCTGCCGGTGGGCGATCCTGCGTCCGGACAGGTCGCGCTCGGACCGATCATCGACGAGCGGCAGCGCGACAAGGTGCACTCACTGGTCATCGACAGCGTGCAGGCCGGAGCCCGGCTCGCGGCTGGCGGTAGTTACGAGGGCCTGTTCTACCGGCCGACCGTACTGGCCGACGTCGCGCCCGCCATGCCCGCCTACGCCAATGAGGTCTTCGGCCCGGTCGCGCCCGTGGTCCGGTTCGGCAGCCTGGACGAAGCTGCCAAGCTCGCGGCCGACTCCGAGTACGGGCTGTCGCTCGGCATCTTGACCCGCGATGTCATGCGCGGACTGGAGCTGGCACGGCAGATCCCGACCGGCATCGTGCACATCAACGACCAGACCATCGACGACGCGCCGAACACGCCCTTTGGCGGCATCCGGGCGTCCGGCACCGGCGCTCGCTTCGGCGGCAGCGCCAACCTGGACGCCTTCACCGACACCCGCTGGGTGACAGTTCGCGGCGATATCGCGCCCTATCCGTTCTAGATGCGTACGAGTATCCAGGTAGGCATCGTCGGTGCCGGGCCGGCTGGCCTGCTGCTGTCACACTTGCTCGCGTTGCGCGGCATCGACTCGGTGCTGGTCGAGGTCCGCAGCCGCGCGTATTGCGAGGCCCGGCAGCGGGCCGGGGTACTCGAGGACGGCAGTGTGGCCCTGCTGCGCGAAGCCGGGCTGGCCGGCCGGCTCGACCGGCAGGGGCTTGAGCACGGCGGTATCTACCTGCAGTTCGGCCGCGAGCGGCACCGCCTGGATTTCCGCGAGCTCACCGGCGGCCGGACCGTCACCGTGTACGCGCAGACCGAGGTGGTCAAGGACCTGATCGCCCGCCGGCTGGCCGACGGCGGCCCGGACGCCATCCAGTTCAATGTCAGCGACACCCAGGTGACCGGACTGGACACCGACCAGCCGCTGCTGTGTTACACCAGCGAAGACGGCAGCCGGCACGAGATCAGCTGCGCCGTGATCGCCGGCTGCGACGGATTCCACGGCATCTGCCGGCCCGCGATCCCGGCAGGCGCCCTGACAACCTGGGAACGGGATTACCCGTACGCCTGGCTCGGCATCCTGGCCGGAGTGCCGCCGTCGACCGACGAGCTGATCTACGCCCACCACCCGGCTGGCTTCGCGCTGCACAGCCTGCGCAGCCCTTCGGTCAGCCGGCTGTACCTGCAAGTCGACACGGGCGAGCGACTCGAGAACTGGCCGGACGACCGGATCTGGGCTGAGCTAGCCCGCCGCTTCGAGCTACCCGGCTGGACTTTGCAGCAGGGCCCGGTCCTGGAGAAGAGCATCACCCCGATGCGCAGTTTCGTCAGCGCGCCGATGCGCTACGGTCGCCTGTTCCTGGCCGGCGATGCTGCGCACATCGTGCCGCCGACCGGCGCCAAAGGCCTCAACCTGGCGCTCGCCGACGTGGCCGTGCTGGCGCCGGCCGTGGACGCGCTGCTGCACGGCCACGACAAACTGGCCGCGACCTACTCGGCGACCTGCCTGGCCCGGGTCTGGCGGGCCACCCACTTTTCCTGGTGGATGACGTCGATGCTGCACCGGACGCCCGGCGCCGACAGCATGGACGAGCAGCTGCAGCTCTCGCAGCTGCGCTACGTCACCAGCTCGCGGGCCGCGGCGGTGTCGCTGGCCGAGAACTACACCGGCTTCCCGATTCAGCCCGGCCCGGCCGGGCAGCTGCGCTGAACCAGAAAAGAAAGAAGGACGCTGACCAATGCGTACCACGCCGCCGTTCCGGGCCGACCATGTCGGCAGCTTGCTCCGCCCCGCCGAGCTGCTCGCCGCCCGCGACGACTTTGCCGCGGGCCGGATCGGCGCGGAGCACCTGCGCGCGGTCGAGGACGCCGCGATCGCCGGCGCGGTCACGATGCAATCCGATGTCGGCCTGCAGTCGGCAACCGACGGCGAGTTCCGGCGGGCGTCCTGGCACATGGACTTCATCTACCAGCTCGGCGGGATCGGCAAGGCTCCCGGGAACCTGGCGGTCAAGTTCCGCAACGCCGACGGCAACATCGAGTTCACCCCGGCCGCGCTGCACGTCGACAGCAAGATCCAGATCAACGAGACGATCTTCGCGGATGCCTTCCGTTACCTGCAGTCACAGGTCAGCGGCGCGACGCCCAAGCTCACGATTCCCTCGCCGAACATGGTCCATTACCGTGGCGGCCCGGCATCGATCGACCCCAGCGTCTACCCGGAAATGGAGCAGTTCTGGTCCGACCTCGCCGCCGCGTACGCCGACGAGGTGCAGCGGCTGGCCGCGCTCGGCTGCACGTACTTGCAGCTGGACGACACCAGCCTGGCCTACCTCAACGACCCGGCCCAGCGGGCCGAGATAGCCGACCGGGGCGAGGATGCCGAGCACCTGCACTTGCGCTATATCCGGCAGGTCAACGCCGCGATCGCGGCCCGTCCGGAGAGCCTGAAGGTCACCACGCACATGTGCCGTGGCAACTTCCGCTCGTCCTGGGCAGCCGAAGGCGGTTACGACTTCGTCGCCGAGGCGCTGTTCAGCGAGCTCGACGTGGACGGCTTCTTCCTGGAGTACGACGACGAGCGGTCGGGCGGCTTCGAACCGCTGCGGTTCGTACCCAAGGGCAAGATGGTGGTGCTCGGCCTGGTCACCACCAAGCGCGGCGAGCTGGAGAGCCCGGATGCGCTCAAGCGCCGGATCGACGAGGCAGCCAGGTTCGTGCCGCTCGACCAGCTCTGCCTGTCACCGCAGTGCGGCTTCTCCTCCACCGTCGAGGGCAACGTGCTCACCCAGGCTGACCAGCGCGCGAAGCTGGCGCTCATCGTCCAGGTAGCGCACGAAGTCTGGGGCGAAGGCTAACCAGGCCCGGAACGTGGCCCGGCCGGGAACTGCCGCCGGCCGCTCGCAGTCCGGGCCACGTTCCCGGCTCCAGAACCTGGCCACGCGGCAACGCGGGGCATGGTGACCCCGGTCAGCTCTTGGGCTGCGTCCTCAGATCGGCCTCGATCCGGCGGGCAGTTTCCAGCATCGCCGGGAGCAGATCCGACTGCATCGCCGCCATGCTGACCCGGCTCGCGTGCGCGGATACATTGATCGCCGCCGTCACCGTGTCACCGGAGCCGTGGATCGGCGCCGCGATCGCGCGCAGCCCTTCCTCCAGTTCCTGGTCGACGATGCAGTAGCCCTGCTCGGCTGTCTCGGCGATGATCTCCCGGAGCCGGGGCGGGTCGGTCACGGTCTGCGCGGTGAAAGCCTCGAACTCGGCCTCGGCCAGATACCGGTCGAGTTCTTCCGGGCTGAGCGCGGCCAGCAGCACCCGGCCCATCGATGTGGCATAGGCCGGGAACCTGGTACCGACCGAGATCGCGACCGTCATGATCCGTTTCGTCGGCACCCGCGCGACGTAGACGATGTGGTGGCCGTCGAGCACGGAGATGGACGAGGACTCACGGACCTGGGCGACGAGCTCCTCCAGGTGCGGTGAGGCGATCTCCGGCATCGCCAGGCCGGACAGGTAGGCATAGCCGAGCTCGAGCACCCGGGGACGCAGCGAGAACTGCCGGCCGTCGCTGCGCACGTAACCCAGCTTGACCAGCGTCAGCAAGAAGCGTCGGGTCGCCGCCCTGGTCAGCCCGGTCGCCTTGGCAACGTCGCTCAGGCTGAGCCGGTCCCGGTCCGGGCCGAACGCGCGGATGACCGCCAGGCCGCGGTCGAGCGACTGGACAAAGTCACTGTTGCGGGCGGCGCCGCCGTCGTCGGCCGGCGGCTGCCCGTCGTCGCTGATGTTCGCTCTGCGCGCGGAAGTTGTCATCTCAACGCATGCTAGCGCTCGGCGTGCCAGCTCGGACCGGACGACTTTGCCGCCCGGAGATGACTGATCAGCTCGGCCGTGACCTCGCCAGACGCCGAGACGGCTGCCAGGTGCGCGGCGGCCGGGAGGACGACGAGCCGGGCGCCCTCGATCCGGCCGGCGATGGCGGCGCCGTGTGCGGGCGGCGCGGCGGGGTCCTCGGCACCCGCGATCACCAGCGTCGGCGCGGTAACAGCAGGCAGATCACCGAGCAGATCCATGGCGGCGATGGCCTCGCAGCAGCCTGCATAGCCCTCGGGTTCGGAGGCCTCCAGCCCGGCGCGGAACTCGCTGATGACGGACGGCGCGCTGGCGGCGAACTCAGCGGTGAACCAGCGCGACAGCACTTGTCCTGATACCGAGGCCAGGCCGGCGGCCCGGACTTGCCTGGCCCGGTCCAGCCAGGCTGATGCGGGCGGCATCCGGGCGGAGGTGCAGATCAGCCCGAGGGCAGCGACTCGGTCTGGCGCATGCGCGGCCAGCCACATCCCGATCATGCCGCCGAGCGAAATGCCGCAGTAGGCGACCCGGTCCAGGCTCTGCGCGTCGAGGAAGTCGAGGAGGCCGCGACCGAGTTCCCCGATCGAGTACGGACCTGGCCACGAGGGCGAACCGCCATGGCCTGGCAGTTCGTAGCGCAGCACCCGGAACTCGGCGCGCAGGGCAGGCAGCTGGGCGTCCCAGACGCTGGCCGTCGTGCCGAGCGAGTTGCCCAGCACGAGCACCGGCCCGTCCTGGAGTCCCTCACACCAGGCGACCGAAGGCCAGCGCGGCTCAGACATCGAAGAAGACCGTCTCGTCCTCGCCCTGCAGCCTGATGTCAAAGGTGAATCTTTCCGGCCGGGTTCCCGCCGGATCAGGCTGGCGGATGACTTGGGCTGTCGCTATCAAAGTCGCGCGGCGGCGCGGATCGGCGATCGAGGCCAGTACCGGGTCGGCCTCGTTGGCCTCGGCGTTATCTGGCAGGTAGATCCTGGTCACGACCCGGTCGAGCAGTCCCCTGGCGAACACCGACACATCGATATGCGGTGCCTGCAGACCGCCGTCCGGGCCGGGCAGCGCGCCCGGCCGCATGGTCACGATGAAGTAGTTGCCTTGCTGGTCGGTCGCCGACCGGCCAAACGCCCGGAATCCCGGCACCGCGGGGGCGGCCGCCCCGCGCGGGTCATCGGGGTGGTCGAATCTGCCGTCCGGGTCGGCCTGCCAGGTCTCGACCAGCGCGTCAGGCACCGGCTGGCCGTTACCGTCCAGCACCCGGCCGGTGATGACGATGGCGCCCGGCGTTCCCTGTGGCACCACCTCCGGGCCGTCGGGCCAGGGCAGCCCGATCGCCAGGAACGGGCCGACCGTCTGAGAAGGCGTGACGCCGGTTGTCATCGCGGCTCCCGCGTCTCGAAGACAGTCGCGGTGCGGCCGCGCAGCACGATGTCCCAGGTGTAGCCGAGCGCCCAGTCGGGCTCGGTGGTGCCGATGTCAAAGCTGGCGATCAGCCGTTCGCGTGCCTTCGGGTCCGGGATCGAGTTGAAGATGGGATCGAGCCCGAAGAGCGGGTCGGACGGGAAGTACATCTGCGTGATCAGGCGCTGGGTGAAGGCGCGGCCGAAGAGCGAGAAGTGGATGTGCGCGGGCCGCCAGGCGTTGAGGTGATTGCCCCAGGGATAGGCGCCCGGCTTGATCGTGACGAACCGGTACCGGCCGCTGGAGTTGGTCAGGCAGCGGCCGGCCCCGGTGAAGTTCGGATCGAGCGGCGCCGGGTGATTGTCGACGCCATGCGCGTACCGGCCCGACGCGTTAGCCTGCCAGATCTCGACGAGCGTGTCAGGGACGCCGCGGCCGTCCGAGTCCAGCACGCGGCCGGTCACGATGATGCGCTCGCCCAGCGGCTCGCCTGGGTGCCCGTGGGTCAGGTCGCAATCGGACTCGGTCACCCGCTCCGCACCGAGCAGCGGCCCGGTCACCTCGGTCAGCCCCTGCGGCAAGCGGATGAGCGGCTGCTTCGGCGCGCGCAACTGCGACGACCGGTACTCGGGCGATTCCAGCGGCGGGTGCACGCCGTGAACCGGATGATACTGGGGCAATACCAGCCCTCCGCTCGCGGCAGCCGGATTACTGCCGGTCATTGATGACTCCTTCCGCTGACGGCTTGCCGGACGGTCCGGACGGCACTGTCGCCCGCAGCGAGCGCAGCGCGGCCAGTTCCGCCTCCGAGGGAGGTGCGAGTTCCTGCAGCGTCGGGCTCATGCCCAGCTCCCAGCCGGTGCTGTCCCGCACCAGATCCGGGCTGACGCCGGGATAGATCCCGGTCAGCACAAGTTCCAGGCTACCGGGGTCGGGCCCTAGCACTCCGAGGTCGGTGATGACCTGGCGCGGTCCGGCACCGGTCAGGCCGAGCCGCTGCCTGCTGCCCGCGCCGTCCCCGAAGCCGACGGAGGTGATGAAGTCGAGCCGCCGGGCGAACGTGCGCTTGGACTGCCGGAGCACCACGATGACTTCGGCGCAGGCGGCTGCTATCTCCGGTGCGCCGCCAGCCCCCGGCAGTCTGGTCACCGGTTCGGTGTACCGGTCGCCGATCACCGTCGTGTTGATGTTCCCGTACCGGTCGATCTGCGCGGCACCGAGGAAGCCGACGTCGATACGGCCGGGCTGCACCCAGTAGTTGAAGATCTCCGGCACGCTCACGACCGCATCAGCTGTCTCGGCCAAAACGCCGTCGCCGATCGACAGCGGCAGCCGGCCCGGCTTGGCGCCGATCGTGCCGGACTCGTAGATCAGCACCAGCTGAGGGGCATGCGTGGCGCGGGCCAGGTTGGCTGCCTCACTCGGCAGCCCGATCCCGACGAAGCATGTCATCCGGTCACGGAGTGACCTGGCCGCCGTCACCGTCATCATCTCGTCCGGCGTGTAACTCAGCATGCGGCTCCCGACCGCTGCGGCGCGCTGGCCGCGCCGCCGAAGACGTGCTGGTCCAGCCAGGCGGTGAACCGCTCGCGGTCCCGGCTGATCTCGTCCCAGGCCAGGTAGAAGTCGTTGTCGCGGGCGGAGTAGCCGAGCGCGTAGGAGGGATGCGCGCCGCCCGGTACTTCGGCCACGAAGCTCACGCACCAGCCGGGCAGCACCACGGCGCCCGGCCGGGGATCCAGCGAGTCGACGATCTCCTCCACCGTGACGACCGAGCGGGCCGAGGCGAGGACTGCTTCTTTCTGTACTCCGGTGATGCCCCAGAGCTGAACGTTGCCGGCCCGGTCGGCGCGCTGCGCGTGAATGACCGCGACGTCGGGCCGCAGCGCGCTGACCGCCGTCAGTGTCTCGCCGGTGAACGGGCAGACGATGTCGGCCACGCCGGCGGTGTGCGCGGGCAGGCTGGTGCCGCGATAACCGCGCAGTACCGCGAACGGCAGGCCGGACGCGCCGGCCACGAACCGGTTGGCCATGCCGGCGTGGCTGTGTTCCTCCAGTTCCAGCGGGCGGGGCCAGCCGTGCTCGACCGCGTCCCGGAACCTGTGCAATGACCCGACGCCGGGGTTGCCGGCCCAGCCGAAGACCAGCTTGCGCGCGCAGCCCGCGCCGATCAGCTGGTCATAAATGATGTCCGGCGTCATCCGGACCAAGGTGAGCTCCCGCCTGCGCTGCCGGATCACCTCGCGTCCGGCGGCGTGCGGGATCAGGTGCGTGAAGCCCTCCATCGCGACGGTGTCACCGTCGTGCATCGCGGCCGCGATCGCTTCGGCAAGCGTCACGATCTCGGCCACGCTGACATTCCTCCTCGCCGCGTTGTACCGAAACGATATCCGTAATCTTCGCTCAGTGAACAGATGTGCGGACTACGAAGAGTCTGCCAGGGTTTGAGCGGCGATCGCGAAGGCCCGGTTGGCGGCGGGCACGCCGGCGTAGATCGCGACGTGCAGCAGCACCTCGGAGATCTGCTCGCGCGTCAGCCCGTTGCGGACGGCCGCCTTGAGGTGCAGCGCCAGCTCTTCGTCCCGGCCGAGAGCGGCCAGCACGGACATCGTGATCATGCTGCGCTCGGGCCTGCTCAAGCCCGGCCTGGTCCAGATCTCGCCCCACGCGTAGCGGGTAATGAAGTCCTGGAAGTCCGCGGTCAGCTCGGTCACCGCGGCGGTGGCCCGGTCGACGTGCTCGTCGCCGAGTACTTCACGGCGGACCTGCATGCCAGCGGCGGCGCGTTCCTCGTCGTTCACGACGCGTGTTCCTTTCCGGTCAGGCCGACGCGCTCGCCGCGCGGTGCGCAGCGAGGGCACGATCGATGAAGTGCTGGGCCGCACCCAGGTACCTGGCCGGGTCGACGGCGTTCTCCAACTCCGCCCGACCAATGCCGGCTGCGGCCAGCTCAGCGGCCGCCGCCTCGTCGGCCAGCAGCGCCGCCACCAGCGTCCCGCGGCCAGCGGCCGCGTCGGTAGCGGTCGCGGCGGCGGCGGCCGCGCGGGCAGCGGTCGCGTCGGCAGCGGCCGCGCGGGCAGCTGCGGCTGCGACCAGGTCGTGCGCCGCCAGTCGTCCCATGGCAGGCGCCAGCAGCGCCGTGACGTGCTCAGCGAGCGGCAGTCCGCCAGCGGCATCCAGATTTGCCCGCATCCTGGCCGCATTCACCGTCAGGCCCGGCAGCAGGCCGACCAGGACGCCGCCGACCCGGTCAGCCGCAGTAGATCCGACAGCGTCTCCCACTCGGCATGCCAGGCGCCCGCAGCGCGCTGAAGTTCTTGCTCCGCAGCGGCGGCCAGCGTTGCCAGCAGCCCGGGCACCCGCCGGGTGCAGCCCAGGACGGCCACCGCAGCGACCGGGTTGTGCTTGTGCGGCATCGCCGACGATCCGCCGCGGCCCGTTGCACCGCCGCCCTCGGCAACCTCGCCCACTTCCGTCTGCGCCAGCAACGTCACGTCCCTGGCAATCTTGCCGAGTGCCCCGCACACGCCGGCCAGGCCGGCCGCCAGCTCCACGATGCGCAGCCGGTCAGTGTGCCAGGGCAGGACCGGCACGGCGAGCCCAAGCTCGTCCGCCAGCAAATCCCCCACGGCGGGGCCGGCCTCGCCAAGCGCGGCAAGCGTTCCGGCTGCGCCGCCGAACTGAACCGCCAGTCTGCTGTCACGGATCCGGCCAAGCTGGCCGCGAGCCTGGTCGACGGCGGTCAGCCATCCGGCGGCAACGAGGCCGAACGTCACCGGGACCGCTTGCTGCAGCAACGTGCGGCCAGCCATAACGGTGCCGGCGTGCTGATCCGCGAGCGCGGCCGCCGCCTCTGCCACTGCGTCCAGATCGGCATTGATGACGCCGATGGCTCGCTTGCTCAGCAGCATCGCCGCCGTGTCGATGATGTCCTGGCTGGTCGCGCCGCGGTGCACGGCTTCTCGTGCCGGGCCGGTCACCTGGTCGGTCAGCGCCCGGACCAGAGCAGGCACCGGGTTGCCAGTGAGCGCGGCCGCTCGCCCGATCGCCAGCTCATCGAACTGGCCGCTCTGCGCGGCAGCCGTGACGGTCGCCCCGGCCCCGGCCGGTGCCAGCCCGGCCCGTTCCAGCGCCCTGGCCAGCGCGGCTTCGGTGTCGAGCATGGCCTGCAGCCAGTCCTGGCCGGCTGTCCCGACCGCACTGCGGCCGAACAGACCGTCAAACAACCCGTCCCGACCCGATTCGCTCACCCAGGTAATGATCCTCGCCTCCTGCGCCTGCCCTGCAGCGCCCATGCGGCGTTACCGTAGGAGCCGTGCGCGAGCTAGCCGACTCCATGCCAATCCGG
The DNA here is from genome assembly GCA_963713585.1 of uncultured Actinomycetota bacterium. Taxonomy (GTDB): domain Bacteria; phylum Actinomycetota; class Actinomycetes; order Streptosporangiales; family Streptosporangiaceae; genus JAJYUU01. The sequence continues at coordinate 76,769 of CAVQMG010000007.1, forward strand.
GCAGACCAGGCTGCCTTGCGCCGCCGCCTGGCGGCCGACGGCTACCTGTTCTTCCGGGGCTTGCTGCGGCCTGCCGATGTCCGCGCGGCACACGACAGCGTGCGCGCCGAACTTAGCCTCGGCGGCTGGACCGACCGTGACGGCCACCCGGCCGGACCACAGCGTGCGGTGACGATCCGGGACGCGCTCGGCGATCCGTCGTTCCGGGCCGCGCTGGCCAGCCGTGGTCTCAACCGGCTGCCGTACTTGGCGCCGCTGCGCCGCACGGTCCGCCTGATCCTCGGGCCGGCCGCGTTCTCCTATCCGGTCAAGGTGCTGCGTACGGTCTACCCCGAACCACCGTTCAAGGCGACCAAGGGCCGTTACATCCATCAGGACTTCGCGGTGTCCGGTGTGCAAGACATGCTCACCACCTGGCTGCCGCTGATGGATATCCCAGCGGCACTGGGCGGGCTGGCGGTGCTGCCAGGCAGCCACCTCGGCCCGCCGCCGCGGCCACGGCTGCTGCCTGCCGACGAGCCAGGCTGGGCCACCACCGACTACCGGCCCGGCGATGTGCTGCTGTTCCACTGTCTGACCTCGCATGCTGCGCTACCTAACCATGCCGACCGGTTGCGCCTCTCCACCGACATCCGCTGGCAGGCCGGCGATCAGGCGGCTCCGGCCGAGCTGGTCCTGGGCCCAGCCGCCGGCCAGCAGCGCCGCGGCCCGCAGGTCGAGTTGTTCAGCAGGCTGCTGGGCCGCGAGCGCTGGTGGGAGCCGGTCCCGTCTGGGTTGCTGCTAGAGCCACGGCAGCGTCTCGTTATGACGCCGCCCGCCCCGTCCCGCCTGTTTGCGATGCACCCCGGCTGGCAGCGCTACCGCCCCCCGCCGGGCGGCGTGCACTAACCGCGAACTGCGGGGCTGCCGATCGGCACCGGCAGGCGCGCTAGTGATGGACGCGGTAGTGATAACTGCACAGCTCGCTGAACCCCGCTCGGCGGTAAAGCCGCAGTGCAGCAACGTTGTCGCGCTCTACTTGGAGATACATGCGCCCGGCCCGGTGCTTGCCAGCCCAGTTGGCCAGCGCCGTGAGCACGATGCCGCCCGCGCCGGTGCCGCGTGCCTGCGGCAGCGTTGCCATGCCAAACACGCCTGCCCAGCTGGCGTCGACGACCGCACGGCCAACTGCTACCGCGGCATCGTCCACCAGGACGCTGACGTAGGCAGACGGCAGCGCCAACCGGCCGAGCGATTCCGACTCGGCCGGAGAGTCACCGCCGTGGCCGTGTACCGCATGCCAGACCGTGAACCACTCACGTGATGGCTGCTCGTCCACCAGTACATTGACTACGCTGGGCTCCCGCGCATCTGTACGACCTTCGACCGCATGATCCGCGATCGGCGGATCCACGGTCGCCAGACCGGAGATCGGCGGATCCACGGCCGCCAGACCGGAGATCGGCGGATCCACGGCCGCCAGACCGGAGATCGGCGGATCCACGGCCGCCAGACCGGAGATCGGCAGATTCACGGTCGTGATCTCTCTGGTCCGGGCCTTTGCGGCCAGAACATCTGTGGTTCGCGCCACCTGTAGCGAGACCGGGCTGTGACGCCGGTAGCCGCGCTCGGCCAGGATTCCGTCGAGCTCTGCCGGGCAGGCAGGCGGGCTGATCTGGAACCGGGCGACGACGCCGTGACGCGCATAGAACTCCTCGGCCCGGCCGATCCTGTGCAGCAGATCGGCGGGCCGGGAGTCACCATGCGGCAGCACCGTGCCGACCCACCACCCGGATCTGGCGCATAACGCAGCCACCACCCGGCGAGCTCCTCGACGTGCTCTGCGGGTTGCGCTGTAGCCGCTCGCTCCTGCAGGCCGCACACCATCTCCGCGCTGACGTTCACAGCAGCAGACGGTACTGGCAGTCGCCTGCCTCCGGACCACGCGCTAGACCGGGTACGGGTCAGGTCCGATGTCATAGACCTGGCCGGCCGGAGTTGTCCAGGTGAAGTAACCAGGCCGACCCTGCTCGAGCCGCCAGCCCGGCAGCTGCTTGATCTTGTGGTGCGTGCGGCACAGCGCACCAAGGTCGCAACTGCAGGTGATGCCGCCGCTGTGCCACGGCACAGTGTGGTCGAGGTCACCGCGCCAGGCGGGCTGACCGCAGGTCACGGACCGACAGGTCACGTCCCTGGCTCCGACGTATTCCCGCAGTCGGGGCGGGGGCCGGTAGGAGGCCGACGACATGGTGTGAGCGCACTGCCCGCCGATGGCAGCGTCGGCAGCCACCGAACCCTCGAGTCGGTCGGCCGCCCGCCGCGCGGCATTGGCAGCCGCGCCGAGCACCCGGTGCCGGCGGTCGGTTCCCGCCGAAGGCATGCTGCCGCCATCACCGTGCAACAGAACCCGAGCCTGGCTGGCCCGGATAGTGATGGTGACCCGACCGACCACAGCCGTGGTGGCGTGGCCGGTCGCCGGTCGGCCGGCTGGCAGAGCTGGCAGCCGGAATCCTTCGACCGCGAGGGCATGACCATCGTCATCGGTCAGCACGACCCGCCAGCGAGTGGCGATGCTGGCCGAGCCGAGGGCCACGAGCTCTCTGGCCTGGTACCGAGTTACCGGACCGATCCGGCCCAGGACTGCAGGGTCGCAGCAGCCGCCGGCCAGCACCGGCCACGGCGCGACGACGTCCAGCAGCCCCAGCGGCGGCCGACCCGGCGGCGCGCGGCTGGGATCCGGCCCGCCGAGCGAGTCAGCGGACGGAATTTCGGCAGGCAGGGGCGGCCACGGCGGCGGCGGACCAAACAGGTCGTCGGCGTCCTCATCGCAGGCGAACTCGAAGTCGTCCCGCAGCGAACTGCCGGGATCTGTGTCGGCCCAAGGCGCGTCGGCATCACCGGGCGGCGGGACATCGGCCCTCGGGCCGCCGTCGCACGTCGTCGCACGGCGCTTCGTCGCACGGCGCTTCGTCGCACGGCGCTTCGTCGTACGGCGCTTCGTTACGGAGAGCGTCATCGGACGCGCCGTTGCCGCAGGGACCGTCATCGGACGGACCGTTGCCGCAAGACTCGCCGGACCGGCCGCTGTCGCAGCGACCGTCGTCAGACGGGCCGGTGCCGCAGGGGCCGTCGGAAGAGCCACCGTCGGACGGACCACCGTCGGACGGACCACCGTCGGACGAGCTGCCGTCGGACGGACCACCGTCGGACGAGCTGCCGTCGGACGGACCGTCGTCGGACGGACCGTCGTCGAATGGCCCGGATTCGGGCGGAGGGATGACCGGCAAGGTGCCGAGTAGCAGGCCGAGGAAGATGTTGACGCGCAGCAGGTCGATACCGCCGTGCGCACCGGACGCCTTGAGCGCGCGGGCCATCGCCGAGATCCTGGCCATAGCCGCCGCTGCGTGCACGCCGGGCAGGTTCGAGCCCGTAAGCGTGGCGGTTCCTTCCTCGTCTGGGTGCAGGCTCACGCGCGCAGCCCGCTCAGCGTCGCGACGACGCTGCTCCGCCCCTTCCGGGTCGGCCGCGATGACGGCGCGGCGCAGGCTTGCGCGCAGCTGCCCGTTGGTCTGGTGTCCGGCGGACGGCAGGACGCGGTCCTCGACCACCTTGGCAACCCGGTCGGGAAGCGCGGCGGCAGCCTCCGCAATGAGGCGCGCCCGGCCAAGGTCGATCTGGCCGCTGCCAAGGGCAGCGCTGGTCCCTGGCAGCTGCCAGCCCAGTTGCATGCCGAGCCCGGTCCAGGCGGATGCGCCGAACTGTGACATGCCGAGCGCGAGCGCCACCTGAGCGGCTGCTTCTGGCGGCAGCTGGACCGGCCGGCCGCTGTCGTCGGTGTCGATACGCGGGTTGTCCGCGGCGCACCGCGACGCGATGAGCGCGGCGGTCTCCAGTTCGCGTGCCTGCGCCCATGACGCAACCCGGCGGAAAGCAGCCAGGATCGCGGGCAGCTCACGGTCTCCAGCTTGCGGGAGGCTGATGCCAGCCAGCCATGCGGCCAGTCCGGGCCCAGCGGGCAGCACATCAGCCACCCGGCCAGTCAGTTCGACCGGCTCGGCCTGGGCCGACGCGATCGCAGCCTCTTCGGCGGCCAGCACGGCCTCCTGGTCGGCGTCCGGATCTGCAGCCGGGACACCGAGGGCAGTCAGTAGGTCCGGCAGGTCAAGATCAAACGACCACGACATCCCCGGCCGCGGGTACGACCCGGTCGCGCTGTCCTCCTGATAGTCGCCCACGCCGCACCTCCCAGCCGCATCGTGAACGGTCTTTGCCTAGTCAGCATTACTCGATCATGATATCGATAGGGTCTGACAATATGGCGCAGCAATCGAACGTACTAACGACGGTCTTTTGAGGCAGCGGGGGGCGGCCAGGAGTGCGTGCGTATTTGCGTGCAGGCGCCCCGATGCCTCTCGCCAGGCGTCGGCCGTGAGCTAGGCAAAGCCCAGAGGTGACACCACCCGGCATGGTGGCGCGCCACAGGCGCCGACCGCCAGCACACCGCGACACCGCGACCTTGCGACCGTGCGACTGCGCGACTGCGCGACTTTGCGACTGCCACCGTGCGACTGCGCGACGGGCTAGCCCAGAGCGGCGCGGAGGTCCTCGATCAGATCGTCGGCCGATTCGATGCCAACCGACAACCTGACCAGGTCGGCCGGGACCTCAAGGGCCGAGCCCGCGACCGACGCGTGCGTCATCCGGGCCGGGTGCTCGATCAGTGACTCGACGCCGCCCAGCGACTCACCAAGCGTGAACAGCTGCGTCCGCCCGCAGATCTCGACCGCCTCGCCGGCGCCGCCGCGAGCACGGAACGACACCATCCCGCCGAATCCGCGCATTTGCTTGGCCGCGACCTCGTGGCCGGGATGCGACGACAGCCCCGGATAGAACACCTCGCTGACCTGCGGATGGCTGACCAGCATCTCGGCAATGCGCCCCGCGTTCTGGCAATGCCGGTCCATCCGGACGGCCAGCGTCTTGGCGCCCCGCAACGTCAGCCACGCGTCGAACGGGCCGGGCGCTGAGCCAATCGCGTTCCGCATGAAATACATCTGCTCGGCCAGGGCAGCGTCGGCCAGCACCGACGGCTCCCCCGACGACGTCGGAATGGCCGCCGATGTACTTAGTCGTCGAGTGCACGACGACGTCTGCGCCGAGAGCCAGCGGTTGCTGCAGGTACGGCGAGGCGAAGGTGTTGTCCACCACGAGCAGAGCGCCGGCGTCGCGGGCAAGTTGCGCCAGCGCGGAGATGTCCGCGATGCCGAGCAACGGGTTCGTCGGCGTCTCCACCCAGATCAGCCGGACCGGGCGGGCGGTGAGCGCGGCACGCACCGCTGCGGTGTCGGACATGTGCACCGGCTGGTAGCTGATGTTCCAGTTCGCCAGCACCTTGTCGAACAGCCGGAACGTGCCGCCGTAAGCATCATCGGGAATCAGCACATGATCACCGGGCCGGCAGGCAGCGCGAAGCAGGCAGTCCGAGGCAGCCAGCCCGGAGGCGAACACCAGGCTGCGCGTGCCGCCCTCGAGCGCGGTCAGGCACTCCTCCAGCGCGCCCCTGGTCGGGTTGTCAGTACGTGAGTACTCGTAGCCCTCGATCCAGCGCGCGGCGTCACCCAGTTGCTTGCCGCGCAGGCCGCCGACGCCGTCTTGCTTGTACGTCGAGACCTGGTAGATCGGCGGGACGACCGCGCCGGTAACCGGATCAGGCTCCTGGCCCGCATGGATCGCGAGCGTTTCAAAGCTGTCGGTGCTGCATGAAGCGCTCCTTTGCGCGAGTTTCGGTTTTTCAGGAACGTGGCCGGCCCGAGCCCCGGCCGTTAGCCAGTCTGGCCGGACAGAAACGTCAGCACGTCCTGACGAGTGATCACACCCGCCGGCTTGCCGTCGACCAGCACGACGGCCGCGCCGGCTGCGCTGAGCGCGCCGCGCCGCGGCGCTGACCGGCTCGCCGGACCCGACCGAGGGCAGCGGCGGTGACATCAGCTCGGCCACCTGGTCGTCGGGCGCCGCCTTGCCGGCCACCAGCGCCTCCAGCAGGTCATGCTCGACGATGGAGCCGACCACCTCGGCCGCCATGACCGGCGGCTCGGCGCTCAGCACCGGCAGTTGCGAGACGTCGAACTCGCGCAGGCTCGCGATGACGCGTGCGCACGGTGTCGGTCGGGTGCGCGTGCACGAACTGCGGGCAGGCCGCACACCCTTGCGTTCCAGCACGTCGCCGACCCGCGGCTCGGCCGTCTCGGCGGTCAGGAAGCCGTAGTCGGCCATCCAGTCGTCGTTGAAGATCTTCGCCAGGTAACCGCGGCCGCCGTCGGGCAGCAGCACGACGATCGACGTCGTCCGGGCCGGCCGACCTGGCCACTTCGCAGCGCCGCGACCATCGCCATGCCGCAGGACCCACCGGTGAGCAGCGCTTCCTCCCTCGCCAGCCGACGAGTCATCAGGAAGGACTCGGCGTCGCTGACCGCGATGATCTGGTCGCAGATGCTCTTGTCGTAGGTGTCAGGCCAGATGTCCTCGCCGACGCCCTCGACCAGGTACGGGCGGCCGGTGCCGCCGGAGTAGACCGAGCCCTCGGGGTCGGCGCCGATGACCTGCACCCGGCCGCCGGAGATTTCCTTCAGGTACCGGCCGGCGCCCGAGATCGTGCCGCCAGTGCCGATCCCGGCCACGAAATGCGTGATCCGGCCCTCGGTCTGCGCCCAGATCTCCGGGCCGGTCGAGATGATAGTGCGAAGTCGGGTTCTCCACGTTGGCGTACTGGTTGGCTTCCAGCCGCCCGGCGTTTCCTGGCCAGCCGGTCTGACACCGAGTAGTAGGAGTCCGGGATGACCCGGCGACACGGTAGTCGGGCAGACCACGACCTCGGCGCCATAGGCGCGCAGCACCGCGATCTTGTCCCGCTCGACCTTGTCCGGGCACACGAACAGGCAGCGATAGCCCTTCTCCTGGGCCACGATGGCCAGGCCGACCCCGGTATTGCCGGAGGTCGGCTCAACGATCGTGCCGCCCGGCTTGCAGCTCGCCGGATGCCTCCGCTGCCTCGACCATCCGCAGCGCGATCCGGTCCTTGACCGAGCCGCCGGGGTTGAAATACTCGACTTTGGCGAGTACGTCCGGGCCGGCGCTTTCGACGCCCAGCTGCCGGGTTACCTTGCGCAGCCGCAGCAACGGGGTGTTACCCACCAGCTCGATCAGCGAGTCGTGGACCTGCATGGTGTGCCGCCTTGTATGTGAGATACCCCCGCCTGGGCTCCGTTGCCTCAGCCTTAGAACGCTATCCCACCAGCGAATAAGGCATGGCCGGTCACTGGCACTTTGATCTGCCCGTTATAGACCGGTCTGGCCGCGGACGGCCGAGCTTCCGGAAGTCAGGACGCCGGGGTCGTATCAACCACCCGCCTTGAGTTACTGTCGGGTTAACTACCAGATCTTCCAGGAGCTCGCCATGCCTGAGGCAGTCGTCGTTGCTACCGCCCGCTCGCCCATCGGCCGGGCGTTCAAGGGATCTTTGACCAGCATCCGCCCGGACAACCTGACCGCAGCGATGGTCAGCGCTGCCCTGGCGAAGGTGCCGGAGGTCGATCCGGCTCAGATCAGTGACCTGATTCTCGGCTGCGGCCTGCCGGGCGGCGAGCAGGGTTACAACATGGCCAGGGTGGTCGCCGTCATGCTGGGCTACGACTCGCTGCCCGGCACGACCATCACCAGGTACTGCTCCTCCTCGCTGCAGAGCACCCGGATGGCGTACCACGCCATCAAGGCAGGCGAGGGTGACATCTACATCTCAGCCGGCGTGGAGTGCGTCAGCCGGTTCGCCAAGGGCAGCAGTGACGGCATGCCGGACACCAAGAACCCGGTCTTCGCCGACGCCGAAGCCCGCGCGGCCGAGATGGAGAAGGGCGGATTCAGTGGAACGACCCGCGCGCGGACGGCCACATCCCGGACATCTACATCGCCATGGGCCAGACCGCGGAAAACGTCGCCCAGCTGCGCGGCGTCAGCCGGGCCGAGCAGGACGAGTTCGGTGTCCGCTCGCAGAACCTGGCCGAGAAGGCGCTGGCCGACGGCTTCTGGCAGCGTGACATCACGCCGGTGACCCTGCCCGACGGCACTGTCGTATCGGCCGACGACGGCCCGCGGGCCGGCACCACGCTGGAGAAGATCTCTCAGCTGAAGCCGGTCTTCCGGCCGGACGGCACCGTCACGGCGGGCAACTGCTGCCCGCTTAATGATGGTGCCGCCGCCGTGGTCGTGATGAGCGACACGAAGGCGGCGGAGCTCGGCATCACCCCGCTGGCCAGGATCGTGTCGACCGGCCTGACCGCCCTGTCGCCGGAGATCATGGGCCTGGGTCCCGTCGGCGCATCCCAGCAAGCACTGGCCCGGGCCGGGATGACCATCGACGACGTCGACCTCGTCGAGATCAACGAGGCGTTCGCGGCCCAGGTCATCCCGTCCTACACCGAGCTCGGCCTCGACATCGACAAGCTCAACGTCCACGGCGGCGCGATCGCGGTCGGCCACCCGTTCGGCATGACCGGTGCGCGGATTACCTCGACGCTGATCAACGGCCTGCAGTTCCGGGACAAGGCCATCGGCCTGGAGACCATGTGCGTGGGCGGCGGCCAGGGCATGGCGATGATCTTCGAGCGGCTGAGCTAGGGGCGGGCGAGCCAGGCTCCGGCCGCCACGACAGAACGAGACTGATGCGGGACTAGACAGGGACCGGATTCACCCCAGTATCGACCAGTCCGCGGGTTAGCCTTCCGGCGACGCCGCTCGGTGCGGCGCTGTCATGCCACTGGTCGCACACTTGGGGAGAGTTCATGAGTCGTCTGCGTTCACTAGCCAGTCAGTCGCCGGCCATCATCATCTCGGTCGTCGCGCTGGCCTTCTCGCTCGGCAGCGGGGCGGGCTACGCCGCCAGCACGACGGCCAGCCATCCGGCCGCCGCAGCGAAGGTCACCTGGCACAAGCTCAGCCTGCGCAACGGCTGGAAGCCAGGCCCCGCTGCCTTCGACACCGCTGCGCCCAAGTACAAGGTGAGCGGCGGCGTGGTGTACCTGACGGGAGTTGCCGTCTACGCGCCGAACACGGGCACGGCCACGCCGCCCGCTGTCGTCGGCGTGCTGCCGAAGGCAGAGCGGCCGACGCACAACCTCTGGCTCGGCATCTTCAACTACGCGGCCTCGGGCAGCGCGGACCTTGAGATCGCCACCAACGGACAGGTGAAGGTCATCGGCGGTCCCGACGCCGCCTACTTCACGTCATTGGCCGGGGTCAGCTTCCCGCTCGGCTCCTGAGCAACGCGGCGGGCGGGGCCGGCAGCCACCTGGTTCCGCCCGGCGTCCGAACGGCCGGTGTCCCGTACCGGCCGCTGAACCCCGGTATACCTACTGATTTCGGGCACCTGCCCTGATGCCTGCTGCGGGGTGGAATTGACAGCGATCGCGACTGCCAGTCAAACAGGGCATTACGGAAGGGTTGCATCGGGGGGTTGTCAGAGCGCCGCCCGTGGTGCACTCTCGACAGCAAGGACTTACCCTCACCTCGGAGGTGCCACTTGTCCCTGACCCACTCTCCGGAGATGCATCAGAACCTGATAGCCCGCATCCCGTCCGTCACTGGACTTCAACTCCGAGAGTGGTTCAGCCGGCTTGAATCTGGCCCCTCGTTCCTGCGTTGCAACGAGCGCGCGTACTGGCTCTCCGACGAGCATGGCCTGTCTCATGGCTATGCCAGTGCCATCGTGCACGAGTGGGAGCTACAGCGCCGCAGCCGCCGCAACGGCGACTGAGTTCACCCGTTCGTGGACATCGGCCGCGCCGTAGGCTTTCTGTCCGGCCATCCGCGAGCCATCCTCGCCACCAGCCGGGCTGACGGGCGCCCGCAGCTTTCTCCGGTCGTCGTCGCTGTGGACGATGCGGGTCGGGTGCTGATCAGCACCCGAGAAACGGCTGTCAAGGCAAAGAACCTAGCCAGGGATCCGCGAGCATCCCTGTGCGCGATCAGCGACGGGTTCTACGGGGAGTGGATCCAGGCGGAGGGCAACGCCGAGCTTGTGCACCTGCCCGAGGCGATGCCGCTGCTTGAGGACTATTACCGCAGACTCTCTGGCGAGCACCCGGACTGGCCGGACTACCGCGAGGCAATGCAGCGCGACCAGCGGCTGATCGTGCGAATTACGCTCGACCGCGCCGGGCCCGATATCAGCGGCTGACCGACGACATCGATTGGTCTCGCCGCATTGGAGGCAGCCAATTCCATCCGCATCGACGTCCTTGGCGATACCGCATAAATGCGATCTTTCCGGCTGGCCTGTTACCTCTGCGCGGTAGCAACAGTGCGGCCGTAACACTGACCTTGCTGGCCGGTTATAACTGCGTAACAGGCCGAATCTGGTTGCCAATGACTGAATGACGGGTCAATGCCTTATGTCGCAGAGAGCCTGCTGAGCGGGCTACTTAGTACCCCCGGTCGGAGTCGAACCGACACTGGGGACCCTTTTAGGGGGCCGGCCTTTTCCCCTTGGGCTACGGGGGCTCTGAGAGCATACCCCGCGCCCATGTTGCTACTCTAGATAAGCCAATTAACGTTAACTATTTCTTGACCAATGTCGTCTTTGAAATCGATGCGATCTTTCGCACTTGATACTCGCCGTGACCGGCCCGGTATTGTTATTAACCGTCGGTAATCCACCGCGGTCTTGTTGGTGCTTTGCCCTGCCTTAGCGTCCGGCCAGCACCCTAGCCCGGCTGAACACCGCGTCGAGCATTGGTTCGGTCACGCGGCCGGTAAAGGTGTTCTGCTGGCTCGGGTGGTAGCAGCCCAGCACGGTCACCATGCTCCTGGCCGTTACCAGCCGGGACGCAGACCTCGGCCGCATGCCCGAAGGAGGGGCGCGGCCGGGGCACTCGTAGCCCAGTTCACTCAGCTGCGGCCACAGCGCCTGCCAGGCGAAGTGGCCCAGGCAGACCACCACCCGCAGATCTGGCTGCACTGCTTCAGTTCGGCGTCAGCCAGGGCGCACAGGCATCGCGCTCGGCAGTCTCAGGCTTGTTGTCCGGCGGCGCGCACCGGACCGCCGCCGCCATTCGCGCGGCGATCAGAGCCTGGCCGTCGCCGGCCGCCACCGACTCGGCCCTGGCCGCCAGACCGCACCGCCACAGCGAGGCGAACAGGAAGTCGCCGCTGCGGTCGCCGGTGAAGATCCGGCCGGTCCTGTTGCCGCCGTGCGCTGCGGGCGCCAGGCCCAGGATGAGGATCGCGGGCCGGTCGTCACCCCAGCCCGGCACCGGACGCCCCCAGTAGGTCTCGGCCTGGAACGACTTGCGCTTGGCGACGCCACCTGCTCACGCCAGCGGACGAGGCGGTCGCAGGCACGGCAGACCGATTCGCGGGCGGCCAGTTCGGTGAGCGAGCCGGCGCTGGCGGCCAGGACCCGGACATCCGCGGCGTTACCGGCAACCGGCGTGGCCGCCGTCGCCGGATCGCCGGGCCAGCCCGTGCCCGGCGGTACGGCCGGCTGCGGCGAATCAGACACCGGACACGAGGGACCAGGCGATGCCGTCGAGGATGTCATGCTCGCTCGTGACCACCTCGGCGAACCCGAAGCGCTGCATGACCCGGTCCAGGATCAGCGAGCCCGCGCCGATGACATCCACCCGGCCCGGGTGCATAGACCCGATCGCCGCGCGCTGCGCACGAGTCTGGCCGAGCAACTGCCGGGTGACTTCGTCCACCGAGGCGGCAGAGATCCGGGCATGGTGAATCCGGGCCGGGTCGTAGGCGGGCAGCCCGAGCGCGACCGCAGTCACGGTGGTCACCGAGCCGGCCAGTCCGACCAGGGTGCGCGCGTTGCCGACCGCCACCGCGGCCGCGACGTCGTCCAGTGCCCGGTCGATGTCGGCGGTGGCCGCCTCGATCTCGGCGACGGTCGGCGGGTCGGAGCGCAGGTGCCGCTCGGTCAGCCGGACACAGCCGATGTCGACCGACAGCGCCGCCACCGGCGGCCTGCCGCCGGCCTCGCCGCCGAGCACGAACTCGGTCGAACCGCCGCCGATGTCCACCACCAGGTAGGGCGGAACGGGACTAGCTGCCGCGGCTCCGGCCAGCTCCGCGGTGGCGCCGGCGAACGACAGCCGCGCTTCCTCGTCGCCGGTGATGACCTCGGGCGGAACGCCGAGAATGTCGACAACGCCGTGGGTGAAGTCCGCGGCGTTGCTGGCGTCCCTGGTGGCGCTGGTAGCGACCATCCGGACCGCCGAGGCACCGGCCGCCGAGATCTGACTGGCATAGTCGGCCAGCCGCCGCCATGGTGCGTTTCAGCGCCGCCGGAGCCAGCATGCCGGTGGCGTCGACGCCCTGGCCGAGCCGGACGATCTCCATCCGCCTGGCCACGTCGGTCAGCTGAATGCCTGACCGGGTCCAGGTCGGCGATCAGCAACCGCAACGAGTTGGTTCCGCAGTCGATAGCGGCCACGCGCTTGGTCATCTGCCTGCCTTTCGCGGGCTGCTAACTGGCGGGTCCAGCGCCGGGTCGAGCGCAGGGTCCAGCCTGCCACCATTGCCCGGCTTCGCGCACTGCCTCGTCGCCGAGGGGGTTGACGCCGGGCACGGCCAGCGCATGCGCCGCCAGGGCGTGCAGGCACTTGACCCGGTCCGGCATGCCGCCGGCGCTTTGCGTCCCGGCCGGAAGCGGTTCCAGGCCCGCCTGGCGGGCCGCCTCATCGCGTCGGGCCAGGTAATCCCGGTGCGCGGCTTGGTAGGCGGCCCGCAACTGCTCGTCCTGGTGTAGTCGGCTGGTCATGTCCCGCATGACCCCGGCGGCCTCAAGACTGCTCAGCGCGGCGCTGGCGCGCGGGCAGGTGAGGTAATAGAGCGTCGGGAAGGGCGTGCCGTCGGGCAGCCTGGGCGCCGTCTGCACCACATCGGGCTGGCCGCAGGGGCACCGGTGCGCGACCGCCATCACGCCGCGCGGCACCCGGCCAAGCTGCCGCGGCGACTATCTCCAGGTCGGCCGCGTCCGGGCGGCCGGTTGCGCTCACCACATCACCGGGGCGCTGGCTGGTCAGCTTTCCGCACCGACTGCCAGAGCTTGCCGTACCACGGCGTGGCAGCCGGAGCGGCCGCCGCCCTGGCGTGCGGCTTAGCCGGATAGATGATCTCGTAGCAGGTCTGCCAGGGGAAGCACATGTGCAGGTTGTCCCGCGCTTCCTGCTCGATGTACTGCGGCGAGGCAAGTTCGCGCTGCTCAGCCCGCAACTGCTGCACCTTAGCCGCGATCAGCGCGTTGCCGGCTCGCAGCTGGTCGATCTGACGCTGCTCGGCGATGTACTCGCGCACCGGGTAAGCCAGGACCAGCGCGATCGCGCACAAGACGATCGCGAGCACGGCGGCCCGGCTGGTGAACTTCGGGCGCGCGGCCAGGACAGACCGCAGGCCTGCTGATCCTGGCGTCGGCCCGTTGGTCACTGGCTAGCGGCCGCCTCGGCGAAGCGCGGGAACGCGGCCCGGCCCGCGTATGCGGCCGCGTCCCCGAGCAGTTCCTCGATCCGCAGCAGCTGATTGTACTTCGCCACCCGCTCTGACCGGCACGGCGCGCCAGTCTTGATCTGCCCGCAGTTCATCGCCACGGCGAGATCGGCGATCGTGGTGTCCTCGGTTTCACCGGACCGGTGGCTCATCATGGTCGTGTAGCTGCTGCGGTGCGCCAGGTCTACCGCGCTGAAGGTCTCGGTCAGCGTGCCGATCTGGTTGACCTTCACTAGCAGGGCGTTGGCCACCTTCTCCCGGATGCCGCGGCGCAGCCGCTCCGGGTTGGTCACGAAGATGTCGTCGCCGACGATCTGCACCTGTCCGCCGAGCCCGGCGGTCAGCTCGCGCCAGCCGGCCCAGTCTTCTTCGGCCAGCGGGTCTTCCAGCGAGACGATCGGGTAAGCGCTCAGCCACTGGGCGTAGATCGCAGTCATCTCCGCCGCCGACTTGGCTCCGCCCTCGAACGCGTACCGATCGCCGTCCAGGAAGTTGCTGGCTGCGGCATCGATGGCCAGCGCGACGTCGCGGCCCGGAGTCAGGCCGACCTTGCCGATCGCTTCGACGATCAGGTCGAGCGCAGCCCGGTTGCTCTCCAGATCGGGCGCGAAGCCGCCCTCGTCGCCGACACCGGTGTTCAGCCCGTGCTGCTTGAGCACCGCCTTGAGCGCGTGATACGTCTCCGCACCCCACCGGACCGCCTCGGAGAACGTGCTGGCGCCGATCGGCGCGATCATGAACTCCTGGATATCCACATTGGAATCCGCGTGCGCGCCGCCGTTGAGGATGTTCATGCACGGGACGGGCAGCACGTGCGCGTTGGGCCCGCCCAGGTACCTGAACAGCGGCAGGCCGGACGATTCGGCAGCCGCTCTGGCCACGGCGAGGCTCACGCCGACAATCGCGTTGGCACCCAGCCGGGACTTATCCGGCGTCCGGTCCAGGTCGATCAGCGCCTGGTCGATCAGCCGCTGATCGTCAGCGTCATAGCCAAGCAGCTCGGGCTGGATCTCGTCGATGACGCCCTGGACAGCCTTGGTGACCGCCTTGCCGCCGTAATCCTCGCCGCCATCGCGAAGCTCGACCGCCTCGAAGATGCCGGTGGACGCGCCGCTCGGGACTGCTGCCCGGCCCAGGCTTCCGTCATCGAGTACCACCTCCACCTCGACCGTCGGGTTCCCGCGGGAATCGAGGATCTGCCTGGCGAAAATGCCTTCGATGGAGGCCACGGTAAAAGCTCCTGCAGGTCTAGCGGTGCTGAGGGGTCGGTTGGGAGCCTAGTAGAGGCGGCCGCGAGCGGCGTAACGGGCACGCCGTTGCGGCTCCAGCGGGCCAGATTGGCCGCGCCAGGACTCCAGGGGTCAGCCAGCCGGCGGCAGACGTCAGCCGAAGAACCCGCGCAGCCAACGGCTAGGAGCCGGGATCGGCCTCGAACTCACGCACCCGGGCGGCGTAGACACGGGCGGCGGCACGCAACTCGAGCTCCGGGTCAAGGCCCGCCGCCTGGGCGCGGTTCACCAGGGCGAACAACTCCTGGCCAAGCTCGCTGACGGCGAGCCGCCGGGCGGCCTGTAGATCAGCGAGTTCGGCCGGCAATCCGGCCCGCCCGGCCCGGCGCAGCAACTGAGCAGCCAGCGACAGGGCGGGCTGGCCCATCGGTACTCCGTCCAGGGCGGAGGCCGGCTCGCCCGGCCCGGCGGCAGCTCGTTCCGCCGCCTTGATCGCATCCCAGTTCTGCGCGACATCGTCTGGACCCGACACCTCGACGTCGGCAAATACGTGCGGGTGCCGCCTCGTCAGCTTGGCCGTGATCGCCTCGGCGACGTCGTCAATGTCGTAGCCGGTGCCGTCGGTCCGCTCTTGCGCGACCCTGGCGTGGAAGACGATCTGCAGCAGCACATCGCCGAGTTCCTCGCGGACGGCAGCCGGGTCACCCGAGGCGAGCGCGTCCAGCGCCTCGTAGGTTTCCTCCAGCAGGTGCGGCGTCAGGCTCTCGTGCGTCTGCCGGGCATCCCACGGGCAGTTGCGCCGCAGCGTGTCCATCACCGCGACCAGCTCGAGCAGGCGCGCTCCGGGCAGCGACTGGTCCGCGGGGTCGGCCATGTCGTCGGCTAGCAGGGCGGCGTCAGCACCGCGGGACTCGACGAAGCCGACGGGGACGGCGCGGCGGCCAGCTTGGACGGCGCCGGGACGACCGAGTAGCTGCTGTAGTCGAACTCGCCGAACTGGGGGTTGACGTTCACGTCGAGGCTCTTGGCCGCGACGCACTGGGCGTGCCCGACCTGGCTCTGCAGCGGCTCTGAGCGGTCGTGCCGGTCGGGGTCGTGCCGCCGTCCAGCTTGTTCTCGAGCGTGGACAGGATGGCGAAATACTGGCCGAGCTGCGGGATCAGGTCCGGCGGCAGCGCGCCGGCGGCCGACACGTACTCATCCAGGGTCACCTTGTTCTGACTCGCCTGCGTGGTGAGGCCGGACAGCTGGTGCTGGGTTTGGGCCGGCGTGACGTGGATGCTGTGCTGCGGCCGCGATCTGGTCGTAGATCTTGAACAGGATGAGCCAGGTCAGCACCTGCTGCGTCTCCTGGCCGGTGGCGCGCTGCGGCTTGACGCCCTTGGCCTTGTCGGCCGCGTAGGCAGAGTTCAGGTTGGCCACCTGTGAGGTCAGGTTGCTCGACGAGATCCGGGAGTTGCCGGTGATCGCGGCCGAGCCCAACTTGTTCGTGCCACAGCCGGAGACCGCCAGGCCTGCCACCACGACCGCCGCAGTCACGCTGACCGCGGCGCGGGGCCCGACAAGCTTCTTCCTCACGCGCTGGCTCCTTCTCATCCGCAGATCACTCAGGCCGGCGTGCCGTCAGGCTGCTGACCGTCGGCCGGCCCGCCGGGCTGCAGCCCGCTGAGCACCGACTCGATGAGCTCCTCGCACCAGGCAAGCAACTCGGTGTCGCGCAGTGGCGGAGCGCCCAGCGAGATGGTCTGACCAGTGCCCGCCCGTGTGCTGCCCGACCCTGGCCGCGTGCCAGGCACCGCCTTCGGCACCGGTACGAGCATGGTACGCACCGCGGCCTTGAGCACTGTGCCCGGGTATAGCCGCTGCACCCGCACCTGCCGGGACTCGGGCAGGTCGACCGGCGCGAACCTGACGTTGTTGGCCTGCAGCATGACATCGGTCAGTCCCGCTTTGCGGGCTACCGCGCGCAGCCGCGCCACCGCCAGCAGGTTCTCGACCTGCACCGGCAGCGGGCCGAACCGGTCGGTGAGCTCGTCGCGGACCGCCTCGATGTCGTGCACCGAGTCGATGGCGGCGATCCTGGTGTACGCCTCCAGCCGCAGCCGCTCGCCGGTCACGTAGTCGTGCGGGATGTGCGCGTCGACCGGCAGCTCGACCCTGACCTCGGCCCGCTCGGCCGGGCCGTCGCCGCGCAGCTCCCTGACCGCCTCGCCGATCATCTTCACGTACAGGTCGAAGCCAACCGCCGCCACGTGCCCGGACTGCTCGCCGCCGAGCAGGTTGCCGGCCCCGCGGATCTCCAGGTCCTTCATGCGCGATGTGCAGCCCGGCGCCGATGCCGGTGTGCTGCTGCAGCGTGGCCAGCCGCTCGTGCGCGGTCTCGGTCAGCGGCTTCTCCGGCGGGTAGAGGAAGTAGGCGTACCCGCGCTCGCGGCCCCGTCCTACCCGGCCGCGCAGCTGGTGCAGGTCGGGCAGGCCGTAGGCGTCAGCCCGGTCCACGATCAGCGTGTTCGCGTTCGGGATGTCCAGCCCGGACTCCACGATGGTGGTCGACACCAGCACGTCAAATTCCCGCTCGATGAAGCCGGTCATCACCTTCTCCAGCGTGTGCTCGTTCATCTGGCCGTGCCCGACGGCGAACCTGGCCTCCGGCACCAGCTCGGCCAGCCTGGCCACCACCTTGTTGATGGACGAGACCCGGTTGTGCACGAAGAACACCTGGCCGTCGCGCAGCAGCTCACGCCGGATCGCGGCGGCGATCTGCTTCTCGTCGTAGGGCGTGACCGAGGTCAGGACGGGATGCCGCTCCTCGGGCGGGGTCAAGATCGTGGACATCTCCCGGATCCCGGAGATGCCCATCTCCAGCGTCCGCGGGATGGGGGTAGCGGACATGGCCAGCACGTCCACCTCGGTCCGCAGTTGCTTGAGGAACTCCTTGTGCTCGACGCCGAACCGCTGCTCCTCGTCGATGATCAGCAGGCCGAGCTTGGCGAACCGCACCTCCGGCGACAGCAGCCGGTGCGTGCCGATCACCATGTCGACCTTGCCGGCGGCCAGCCCTTCGAGCGTCTCGGCGACCTCCTTGTCCGACTGGAACCGGGACATCGCCCGCACCGTCACCGGGAACGGCGCGTACCGCTCGGTGAACGTGGCGAAATGCTGGGCGGACAGCAAGGTCGTCGGCACCAGCACGGCAACCTGCAGTCCGTCCTGGACCGCCTTGAACGCGGCCCGCACCGCGATCTCGGTCTTGCCATAACCGACGTCGCCGCAGATCAGCCGGTCCATCGGGACGGCCCGTTCCATGTCGGCCTTGACCTCGTCGACCGCGGCCAGCTGGTCGGGCGTCTCGACGTACGGGAACGCGTCTTCCAGCTCGCGCTGCCACGGCGTGTCCGGCCCGAACGGGTGCCCGGGCGAGGCCATCCGCGCCTGGTACAGCCGGATCAGGCCCGCCGCGATGTCGCGGACCGCCTTGCGGGCCCGTCCCTTGGCCTTGACCCAGTCGGCTCCGCCAAGCCGGTGCAGGGCCGGCGCCTCACCGCCGGTGTACCGGGTCACCTCGTCCAGCTGGTCGGTCGGCAGGTACAGCCGGTCCGCGGGCTGGCCGCGCTTGCTCGGCGCGTACTCGATCACCAGGTAGTCGCGGGTGGCGCCCTGGATGGTCCGGCTGGTCATCTCCAGGTACCGGCCGACGCCGTGCTGTTCGTGCACGATGTAGTCGCCGGGGGTCAGCTGCAGCGGGTCGATGCCGCCGCGGCGCCGGCTCGGCATCCGGTGCGACTGGCGGGTCCCTGACCTGGTGCCGGCCATGTCGGCCTCGGACAGCACCGCGAGCTTGATGGCCGGCCAGACGAAACCCGACTCGAGCATGCCGGTCGCCACCTGCGCCAGTCCGGCCTCCGGCGGCTGGATCAGGTCGCCGTCCCGCGCGCCGAGACCCTCCGACGCGCAGCAGCTCGGCCAGCCGCTTGCGCCGGCCCGTGCCCGCCGGTGACCAGTACGACCCGCCAGTCGTCGGACAGCCATTGCCGCACGTCCGCGAGCACCCGGCTGGTGTCGCCCCGGTACCCGGGCGCCGGCTCGGCAGAGATCGGGAACGTGGCCGGATCCGTGTCACCGTCCGCCGCCACGCCCGAGCCGCCCGAGTCGCTGTCACCCGGCGCCGCTGCGAACGGGGTGATCGACCACCAGGGCAGTTCCAGTGTCGCCGCCAGCGCGCGGACCTCGGCGATGGGCCGGATCGCCGCGTCACCGAGGTCGATCGGCACGTCGCCGCCCACGGCCGCGTTCACCCAGGATGCCTCCAGGAACTCCTGGCTGGTCCAGACGAGGTCAGCCGCCCTGGCCCTGATCCGCTCCGGGTCACAGGCGATGATCTTGCTGCCACGCGGCAGGTAATCCAGCAGCAGGTCCATCCGGTCGGTCAGCGCCGGGGCGAGCGCCTCCATGCCCTCGACCGTGATGCCCTCGGCCATCTTGCCGAGGATGTCCTGCAGTCCCGGCCACTCGGCGGCAAGTTGCCTGGCCCGGTCCCGGACCGACGGCGTCAGCAGCAGCTCGCGGCACGGTGGTGCCCACAGGCCGTCCGGCGCGGTTGCGAGGCTGCGCTGGTCGGCCGCCTTGAAGTAGCGGATCTCCTCGACCTCGTCGCCCCAGAACTCAACCCGGAGCGGGTGCTCCTCGGTCGGCGGGAATACGTCCAGCAGGCCGCCGCGGACCGCGAGCTCACCGCGCCGCTCGACCATCTCCACCCGCGCGTAGCCGATGTCGACCAGCTGGCTGATCGCGACGTCCATGCTGGCTTCCTGGCCGGCCGCCAGTCTCACCGGCGTCAGCTCGCCGAGACCGCCGACCATCGGCTGCAGCAGGCTGCGCACCGGCGTCGTGACCACCCGCAGCGGCCCCGAGCGCGGATCGGACGGATCGGGATGCGCCAGCCGGCGCAGCAGCGCGAGCCGCTGGCCGGACGTGTCCGAGCGTGGCGACAGCCGCTCGTGCGGCAGCGTCTCCCACGCCGGGAAGTAGCCGACGGTGTCCTCGCCGAGCAGCGAGCCCAGCGCGGCGGCGAGTTCCTCGGCCTCCCGCGCCGTCGCGGTGACAGCAAGGGTGTACCTGGTCGGGCTGGCCGCCCAGGGCGGCGACCAGGATCGGCCGCAGCGACGCCGGGGCGATCAGGTCGCCGCCGAGCGCGGGTAGTTGGGATACCTGGTCGAGCGCCTGCCGCAGGCCGGGATCGTCGGTGACCGCGTCAAGCAGACCGGAGAGGCTCATTACTTTCCTTGCCTAGGCAGCACGAAAGGCCCGCGCCGTCGGACAACGGGGTCGGCAACACAGCCGACCGCCGCGTCAGCGCGGCTACGGGATGCCACTATTCTATGGCCCTGGCGCAGGGCGCGCCCCGGACCAGGTATGGCTGACTTCCCCCGGCCCAGATCGTAGCGAGGAACTGCCGGATGCCGAGCCCGCATGAACTTTCCGCCGGGCCGCCCCGTGCCAAGCCCGGTGCCGATCAGCGGTGCGCCGCCGACCTGCCCGCCGCGCAGACGAGCGCGGAGCAAACCGGCAGCGGCTCCGTCGACCGCACGGCGGTGGTCCGGGTCTTGCGGCAGGTCTCCTGCCTTCGGTCGCTGTATCTGAGCATGCGTCATCACGGCTGGGTCCTCGTCTCCAGGGGCACCCGCTTGAAGTTCGGTCGTGGTTCGGGCATTGACCTGGCGCGGGGCTCATTCCTGCTGCTCGGTTTCGCCAACTTCATCGCCACGCCGTGCTCGATGCACCTCGGCCGGAATGCTCGCATCTCGGTGTGCGGAACTGTCCAGATCAACCGCGGCGTCCGGGTGTTCGTTCATGATGGCGCGCACCTTGAGCTGGCTGAGCGCACCTGCGTGAACGACTGCGCGACCATCACGTGCTTCGAGCGCATCACGATCGGAGCACGGTGCGCGATCTCGTGGAACACCAACATCCTGGATGCAAACGTTCATCAGCTGGTCGCAGACGGGAAACCGCGGCCCCGGTCGCGTCCGGTGATCATCGGTGACGACGTCTGGATCGGCACCGGCGCAGTGATTCTGCCTGGTGTCACGGTGAACGACGGTGCCGTGGTCGCCGCAGGCAGCGTCGTCACGACGGATGTGCCTGGCCGGGCGACAGTCGCTGGCAACCCGGCGCGAATCGTGTACCAGGATGTGACCTGGCGGTACTGAGGCCGGCCGCACCTGTCTAGCTGCCCCAATCGGCGATACGCAGAGTGCTCGCGAGGCTACGCTTAGTGCGTGGCAGACTCAGTCCGGCGCTAGCTATGTCAGCGCTTCCTTCCATCCCGCGCCAGCCGACAGGCCGACACGCCCTGGCCGGCGAACCCACCACGTCGCGTGTAACCTCGGGCATGCCTGGTTCGGACGGGACCGTGCTGACGGCCCCCGTAACGGCCAGGACCGGTCGCCACCGGGCCGGTCTGCACGACGTGGAGGACACCGTGACCGCCGAGGCCGAGGCCGTTTCCCCGGCCGAGCTCAGCTCGCTGCCCGCGGCCACGCTCAGCTCTGCCCAGCTGGGTGACCTTGAGTTGCTGCTGTCCGGTGCGCTGGCGCCGCTGACCGGCTTCATGACCAGCGCCGACGCAGCTGCCGTGACGCAGTCCTGGCAGCTGGCCGACGGCACCCCGTTCCCGGTCCCGGTCACCCTGGACCTGCCGGGAACCGCGTTGACGGCCAGCGCTGCCTTGCCGGCCAGGCTGCTGCTGTCCGACCCCGAAGGCACGCCGATCGCGCTGATGACCGTGCAGGAGCGGACTGAGCTGGCGGATGTGCCTGGTCTGATCCGGCTGGCCGGACCAGTCTCGGCGAACCGGCCGCCTGAGCACGGGCCGTTCCGCCGCCTCATGCTCAGCCCGGAGGCAGCCAGGGCGCAGCTGTCCGACGGACCAGTGCTGGCATTCGCCACCAGGGGCCCGCTGGGCAGTCGGCAGATCGGCCAGCTACGGCACTTGTCCGGCCAGCTGCGCGCCCAGATCCTGGTGCTGCCGCTGGTCAGCGGCCACGCCGAGGTTGTTAGCACGTCGCAGGCGTTGATCAGGGCGGTGCTGGCGGCCCGGCCGAGCCTGCCGGCTGGCACGCTGGTCGTGCCCGTTCCGCTGCCGGCCAGGACCGGCGCCGGCTCGGGCCGCGCCAGCGAGCTGGCCATCGGCGCCAGGGTCGCGGCCGCGTACGGCGCCACCCAGCTGATGGCGGACGGCGCCGCGCCGACTGCGGCCGAACTGCCGGACGGCGCTGATCTGCTGGCCGCGAGCCGCATCCCGGTAGTGCCGTCGGGCGACTGGGCGTATGACCCGCGCGCCGAGGTGTGGCGACCGCATTCGCTGATCGAGGCCGGCACCGAGCAGGAGGACTTGTCCGCCGATCAACTCGGCGACCTGCTGGATGCCGGGAGCGATATCCCGCCCTGGGTCGTTCCGGCGGCCGTGGCACGCGAGCTGCGGCGAGTCAGGCGGCCACGTTCCGAGCGCGGTCTGGTGTTGTTCTTGACTGGGTTGTCCGGCTCGGGTAAGTCGACCATTGCCAGGGACCTGGCCGACCTGCTCGCAGAGCGAAGCGACCGGCAGGTCTCGCTGCTGGACGGCGATCTGGTCCGGCAGTTGCTGTCGGCCGGGCTGACCTTCTCGCGAGCCGACCGGGACCTGAACATCGCCAGGATCGGCTACGTCGCAGCCGAGATCGCCCGGCACGGCGGGATCGCGATCTGCGCGCCGATCGCGCCGTTCGCGGCAGCTCGCGCGCAGGTCAGGCAGATGGTCAGCGAGGCCGGCGACTTCTTCCTGATTCACGTCGCGACACCGATCGAGGTGTGCGAGGCGCGCGACCGCAAGGGCCTGTACGCCAAAGCCAGGGCCGGGATTATCGGCCAGTTCACTGGGGTCTCTGATCCCTACGAGGAGCCGGCCGACGCCGAGTTGGTGATCGACACCTCGGCGATGAGCCGGGCGGACGCAGTGCAGGCCATTATCGCGATGCTGACTGCGGGCGGCTGGCTCGCGGGCCAGGGCCAGTAGCGGTCAGTCGGCGTCCTCGGCGCTGGCACCGGCGTCCAGCTTGGACTTGACGCTGTCCAGCCGACCAGTGATCGAGCTGGACATGCGATCGCGCAGCCTGGACAGCAGCGGGAAGCTGATCAAAGCGCTGGCGGCCGCGGCGACCACCAGCAGCCAGAAGCCCCGCATACCGAACAGCGCCAGCACGAGCACGGCCGCGAAGAAAATCAGCAGCCGCAGCAGGGTGTAGGACAGCGTTGCTCGCATAGTGCTGTTGAGCTTAGTGCAGCTAGAGCCGTTGATGACCGCCGGGCGGCAAGACGCCGCCACGACGCGGCCGTGCTGTACCGTCAGTGCAGCAGCTCCTGGTCCTCGTTAACTGACCGTTCAGATGAGATTTTTCCGAATCGAGGGATAAAGCTGCCGTTTGTGGCTAACTTCGCGAGTTTCTGCGACACTTGCGACAGACCCTCAGGGACCAGGGAGAAGATACATGGACGGCAACAGTGAGCGCCTGCTCACGCCGGGGGAAGTCGCCGCACTTTTTCGGGTGGACCCCAAGACTGTGACACGGTGGGCGGCATCGGGGCGGATCAGCAGCATCAGGACGCCGGGCGGACATCGCCGGTTCCGCGAGGCTGAAGTACGGGAACTCCTCGACGGGCACGCGGAGACCAGCGACCAGACGGTCTGAGGACCTGGTCAGACCGGTTCTCGGCACGGGGTTGAAGACCGGCAATTCGGCTGCGGCAAACGCCGGGCCGTTAGTCGGTGCTGCTATTCCAGCCACCGTCCGAACCGAACCTGGCCAGGTAGTCGAGGAACTCCCGGCGCAATGACTCATCACCGTCACGCCATTGCTGGCGGCGCGCGGCGTCTTCCTGCTCGGTGATCGCCTGCGGTGCCAGGCGCGCGTAGTCGGCGTGGTCGGGACCGATCTCCACATAGGCATCGCCGATCAGGCGGCCGTTGCCGTCGAGCGCGTACTCGGGCACGAGCAAGTTGCCGCTGGTAAGCCGGATCACGAACATCGCTGCCGCACCTCCTCACATGCCGTAACGCACGTTGAAGTAGAGCATGACGTCCAGCGCGGTCCTGGTATCGCCGGACAGCATGTCGACCAGGGCCGGGCGCTGGCTGGACGCGATGGCCGCAAAGGAGTCCGCGAAGAACTCACGCCGGCCGAGCTCGTCGTCATGGCGGTGAAACTCGCTGGCCAGGTGCGGCAGGCAGCGTCCGTACAGCGAGCGGAAATCGGCCGAGTCTGACTGCCACCGGCCGTCCGTCCCGTCGAGATCGTCCAGCGCGTGACCGACCTCGTGGCACGTCACGTCCGGAGTTGGCGACGGCCGGGAGCCGACAATGATTTTCCGGTCCCCGTAGGCGCCGGCGCAGGCGTCCCAGGTGGCCCGGCCGGATGGCAGCGGCACGCCCTTCAGGCCGCCCATGTCGTCCAGGTCGGGCACGCCGCCGGCGCCGACATGGATGGCATCCAGGCCGGCCACGAGTTTCTCCTTGATCAGCACCGGCAGGTCAGCCAGCCGGTTCACAGCGGTGACCGATTCCGGCGCGGGCCGCTCCCCGGTCGCCCACTCCCGGACCAGCACCTGCTCCAGCGAGCCGCAGTCCCGCCAGCCGACCGCGGCCTGACTCGGCCGCGCTGCCTCGTACCAGGCTGGCGCGAGCACGGCCGGGGCAGCTTGCTGATGGGCGGCCAGTTGTGCGGTCTGCTGCTGGCCGGGCGCCGGCTCAGTGCGAATGGCGATCCGCGCGACGCCGGCTGTGCGGGTCGTGGCGGTGGCCACTGCCTGCCCGGCCGCATCAGGGCCACGGCCAGGTGCTGGCCCGCCAGCCCGCGCGGCTGCCTGGTCCTGGCGCCAGGGCTGTTCCGGTAGCTGCGCCCGCGACGGCGACGCCGAGCCAGGCTGCGACTGCGGCCGCTGCTGGCCGTGGTCAGCCGACCGCTGCCAGCCGGCCTTGCCGTCTGCTGTCCGCCGGTGACTGCCCGGCTGCCCGGCTGGACGCTGCACACGGGGTGCCTGCGTGGCCTCAGCGCGGCGAGCACGCCGTCGGCCGAGCCACCAGGTGC
Source organism: uncultured Actinomycetota bacterium (assembly GCA_963713585.1). Taxonomy (GTDB): domain Bacteria; phylum Actinomycetota; class Actinomycetes; order Streptosporangiales; family Streptosporangiaceae; genus JAJYUU01. The sequence goes on from CAVQMG010000007.1 coordinate 101,640, forward strand.
GACCGCGAAGTAACCGAAGTCGCATCGCTCAGCTCCCAAAAGGTGCGGAAAATCACGCTGCCAGGTTAGCTGCCGGCCGCCGCATCAGGTTATGCCCCGGTTAGCTGCTCTGTCAGGCGATGTGACGCAACGTCACCGATGCGGTCCCGTAGGCCGAGATGGACAGATGTTGCATTTCATGACCGAGCACCACGGCATACCAGCTAGGCTGCCCACATGTGGCTGGCTTGTGCGCTTATTATCCTCTTTAGTGTTGGCTTCGTGCTGCCCTGCATGCTCGACATCACGACCACACCGGATTCTGAGTTTGTCCTGTTCGGCAAGGGTACGTGGCTGTTCATCGCCGGTGCCTTCTGGATCTTCGGCGCCGTCGCCTGGCTTATTGTCGGCCGGCCGCAGCGACTGCACTTCCCGCACCGGTCGAACCCGTACCCGGCAGGCGGTTTCGGCCCGGCCGAGTCGCTGCTGCGTCATCCGGCGGCCCAGGCGGCCGCGGCCGGTTACGGAGAGCCGGCTGGTCCGCTGGCCGCCTTCGCGCCCCGCGCGCTCGGCCCGGATGACGACCCGGACTTCCTCGAGGAGCTTGCGCGCCGCATCCGCGACGACCGCGAGGGTGCATTATTCGCTCCGCTGCTGCGCCGTCGCGATGGCTAGCGGGCCGGTGCACTACGGGCCAGGCGGTCCACGAGCCTGACCGCATCGGGCACCCGGAACTGCCCGGACATCTCACTCACGAGTCTGCTGGCGTCGGTGATCGTCATTCCGGCGGCGGTGACGAAGAGCGGCCGGGATGACCCGCCGCGAAACACCCGGGCGGCATGCGTCGCGCTCGTGAACGCTGTTTTGGCCACGCCGACGACCGGGACATCCCATTCGGCATGGACATGTGCGCCAAGGCCAGGCCGGCCATCGGGATCAAGGTCAACGTAACCATCGACGATGACCAGCCCGAGGTCATCGGCGGCCGGGATGACCGCCCGCAGCGGCGGCAGCTCTCGGAGGTAGAACGCTCCAGGCTGATAGGGCGCGACAACCGGGATCGTCGTCGTCCGGGTCGCCGTAATCGTGGAGAATCGCCGGTCACGTGCCGCGACCATCGCCGCGCGTGCACCACCGGCGTCCCCGTAGTGCACGTCGACAGCGACGAAGAGAGGGCCGTCGGTTAGCTCATGAGGCCGGCGTAGGAGTGCAGGCCGGTGATCCAGATGTTCACCCCGACCAGGTTGAACAGCAGGCAGACGAACCCGGCCAGCTGGACGTAGGCCGCCCGGCGGCCGCGCCAGCCTGCAGTGGCGCGGGCGTGCAGGTACATGGCGTAGACCACCCAGGTGATGAACGACCAGGTCTCCTTCGGGTCCCAGGCCCAGTACCGGCCCCAGGCGTGGTCGGCCCAGATGGCTCCGGCCATCACGCCGAAGGTCCAGACCGGGAACGCGAACAGGATCGCCCGGTAGGACAGCCGGTCCAGGATCGCGGGCCGCGGCAGGTGCAGCAGGATGCCGGCCGACCAGGACGGCTTGCCCGCCGCCATCCGCTTCTCGCTCCGGTCCGACAGCAGGTACAGCACTGACACCGTGGCGCCGAAGATGAACAGCCCGGAGGCGACGATCATGGCCGTGACATGAATGGCGATCCAGTACGACTGCAGCGCGGGCACGAGCGCACCGGCCGGAGTGTAGATCCAGGTCAGGTCGACGCCGAGGCCGAAGACCACCGGCACCAGCACGAACAGGCCCATGTAATAGGCGCGGTAGGTCACCGACGCGGCGACCAGCACGAGCACCGCCATGCACGTGATCGCGGCGATGAACTCGTACATGTTGCCCCACGGCACCCGGTGCTCGGCCAGCCCGCGAGTGAGAATGGCCAGCACGTGCAGGGACACGCCGAGGGCGGTCAGCCCGAACGCAAGCCGCTGCCAGAAGCCCGGCCACCGGTCGCCGCCCGCCTTGCCCGGCGGCACGTGCGTGGTCTCGCCGCCATCGCGCAGCACGATCGACGGACCGCCTGCTCCGGCCGCGACGAGTTCGGGCGCTGGCTCGACGGCCATGACCCGGTGCCGGGCGAACGCGAAATCACAGGCGTAAGACAGCATCGCCAGCGCGTACAGGATGACGGTGCTGAACAGCAGCACGTTGCTGAAGTCAGCCAGGCCAATTTTGACGGGCACGGGCCCTCACTCTCCCTCGCGGCCGGCCAGCGCCGCGTCCTGGCGGCCGTCGCTGGCCGGGGCCAGGTCGGCGGTTACTGACGATCCGGCCGGGATAGGCACCCGGCCACGTTCCTGCTCATCGGAAGTGGTTTGCTCGTCGGCCGGGTCGCCGTCGGCGGCCGGCCCGGCCGCGGCCGCGCCATCGTGGCGGTCCCGCAGCAACTCGGCCAGCTCGGCGAACTCGGACTCGAACCCGCCCGCGGCGTCGGACCTGGCGAGGCCGCCGACGACCACCGCGGTGCTGCCGTCCGCGGCCGGCTCTGCCCGCAGGAACACCCGGCGGCGGCGGACCAGGAACGACAAGATGATGCCCGCCAGCGCCGCGATGGCCGAGATCAGCGCGGGCAGCTGGCCGGGGTCGTAGGTGATAGCGAGGCTGGCCCACTGCCGGTAGCCGGTGTAGGTGATCGTGCCTTCGTGATGGGGCAGCACCATCGACTGGCCGGGCTGCAGCGGTTTGACCGCGATCGCGAGCCGGTGCAGGTTCTGGGTATCAAGGGTGTACACCGACTGGGCCTGACCCGAGTTCATGCCCAGGTTGCCGGTGAAGGCCACCAGGCTGACCTCCGGGTTGATCGGCGCCGGGAAGACTGACGTCAGCCGGCCGCCGACGTCGTCGGCGCTCGGCAGGAAGACACCCGCGAACCCGAGCTGGTCCGGCTCGGCATCCGGTGCCTTGATCACGCCCTCGGAGGTCAGCGTGGTCTGGTCGACCGGGATGAACGGCACCGCGCCGTCGAAGACCACCCTGCCGCGGCCGTCGGTGACCTTGAACACCGGCGCGTAACCGTGCCCGATCAGGTACACGCTGACGTTGTCCACCACCAGCGGGTGGTTCACCCGCAGCATGTACTGCCGGGGTTTGGCGCCCGGCTGCGTCTGATAGGTCAGCGCCGCGTTATACGAGATTGGCTGATCGAGCTGCGGGCCCGAGGTGACGTAGCTGGCCTTGAAGCTGCGCATGGTGATGGAGAACGGCTGCAGGTTCGCGGGGCTGACCAGGCGGCCCGGCCGGAACACATCCAGCGCGGTCGGCGTGTTGGCGAAACCCTGGCCCGCCACCAGCAGCCGGTTCGCCTTGTAGCCGAAGATGCCGCCGATCCCGACCGAGAACAGCAGCGCGAGCAGGGCGATGTGGAAGACCAGGTTGCCGACCTCGCGCAGGTAGCCCTTCTCGGCCGAGACCCAGCCGTCGCCGCGGTGCAGCCGGTAGCGGCGGCCGCGCAGCAGATCGGCCGCCGACTCGAGCGCGTTGTCGGGCGTCGCGGTCGTGACATAGCTCATGCTCATCGGCAGCCGGGACAGGTTGCTTGGCGCCCGCGGCGGCCGCTGCCGGGCCTGGCCCACCAGCCGGAAGGTACGCGGCAGCACGCAGCCGGCCAGCGAGGCGAACAGCAGCAGGTAAATGGCCGCGAACCAGGGCGCGGCAAACACGCTGAACAGCGAGAGCCGGTTGAGGATCGGGGCCAGCGCCGGGTGCGAGGTGTAGTACTGCGTGACTGCCGCCGGGTCGATGCCCTCCTGCGGCAGCACCGATCCTGGCACGCTGGCCAGGGCCAGCAGGAACAGCAGGATCAGTGCGGTCCGCATCGACGTCAGCTGCCGCCAGGTCCAGCGCAGCCAGCCGCCCAGGCCCAGGCGGGCACGGTGCGGGCGGCCAGCGTCGATGTCGGCGGCGTCGATGTCGGCAGCGTCGGCGGCGTCCGTGCGGCCGGCGTCGGCGGGGACGGACGTCATGGCGTCACCTTCAGCGGCTGTCATGTGGGCAGTCCGGCTACCTTGTCGACCAGCGCCTTCAGCTGGACATAGCTGGTGGAGCCGAAGATACGGGCGGCGATCCGGCCGCTGCGGTCGATGACCAGGGTCGTCGGGATGTCCGCGGGCGGGACAGTGCTGTGGAAGTCGAGCGCGATCTCGTCGTCCGGATCACTGAGGCTCGGGTAGCCGATGCCGAATTGTTGCATGAATGCCTGCGCCGCATCGGTCTCGTCGCGGATGTCGATACCAAGGAACCGGACCCCGCTGCCCTGCAACTGGCGGGCGAGCGTGCCGAGTCCGGCCGCCTCAGCCCGGCAGGGCGCGCACCATGAGCCCCAGAAGTTGAGCACCACGGTGCTGCCCCGGTAGGAAGCAAGGCTCAGGTGACTGCCGGTCAGCGTGGCGCCGGACACCGCGGGCGCCTGCGGCCGGTGACCCACCGGGTAGAAGGTCGACTCGTAGCTGTGCCCGACGAAACTCTGGCCGGCGCTCTGCGGAGTATCCGCCGCGATCGCGCCGCCGTCGCAGCCGGCTGCTGCCAGTACCGCCGCCACTGCCACGGCAGCACCGAGCCCGGTCCTGAGCTGGGCTGGCAAGCGGGCCACTTGACGATCTCCTACAGGCAGTAGTAACGGGGCCTATTGTGCCGGACTAGTTGCCGTGACGTCACGGCGGGCCGGCAATTGACCTGGCTTTCAGCCCGTCCTGATCTGGCCTTCAGGCTCCGGCGACACCGCGACGGCCGTCCCCGGACGGCGCGGCGTACCGGACGCCGGTGATCTGGTCGCCCGAGTAGATCAGGCTGGTGACGCTGCCGAGGGCGCATTGCCGGCGACGCGGGTCGTGCCAGAGCCGGCGGCCCTCCGCGGCGCGGCGAGCCGTCCAGATCGGCAGCTGGTGACTGACGCAGACTGCCTCGTGCCCGCTCGCCTGCCTGGCCGCGTCGGCCGCCGCCGCGAGCACTCGCGCGGCGACCTCCCGGTAGGGCTCACCCCAGGACGGCAGGAACGGGTTGCGCAGCTGCAGCCAGTGCCGGGGCTGCCGCAGCGCGCCGTCGCCCACACCGAACCGCAGCCCTTCGAAGTGGTTCCACGGCTCGATCAGCCGGTCGTCGATCTGGACCGGCAGCCGGAACTCGGCCGCAATCGGATCGGCAGTCTCGAGCGCGCGCTCCAGCGGGGACGACGTCAGCACGGTGACGTCGCGGCCGGCCAGATAGTCGGCGGCCTTCTTCGCCATCAGCCGTCCTGCCTCGGACAGATGGAAGCCTGGAATGCGGCCGTACAGCACGCGCTCCGGGTTGTCGACCTCACCGTGCCGGACGAGGTGGACGATCGCAGTGGCGCCGCGCGGGCAGCCCGTTCTCCGTGGTGCTCATAGCGGCCACAGACTATCCGGCCAGCCGAGCGCAGGCCCCGCCCGGCGGCCCATGGCCCTGCCGTGCCGGGGCCGGCTGAGCGTGACGAGCAGCATGTGGCTGCGCCTAGGGTTCCGTGCCCTGCCCGTCCCCCGACGGCCACAATCAGGGCGGGGCAGTCTGGACCGAGCGGCGCCAGAAACCTGCTGAGGCCGGCAGAGGGCTCTGCGCTCTGACTGCCCGGCGGGCCAACACCTCACGGGAGAGAAGCCTCGAGGGCTCTGTTAGCCGTGCCCGCAAGGGCCCGATACAGGAGCCGCAAGGTGAGCCTCACTGCCGTTGTCCTGATTCTCGTCGCCGCTACCGCCCATGCCAGCTGGAACCTGTTCAGTAAGCAGGCCGCCACCGCTGGTGCCGCCGTGTTCGTCTGGCTGCTCGGCGCGGCCGCAGCTGCCTTGTACGCGCCGGTGGTTGCCGTCTCCGTCATCGTGGACCCGCCCCGTCTGACCGCGATGAACTGGCTGTTCCTGGCCGGGACCGGACTACTGCAGTGCAGCTACTTCCTGTTCTTGCAGTTCGGTTACCGGCTTGGCGACTTGTCGCTGGTGTATCCGATCGGCCGCGGCACCGGTGCGCTGCTCGCCGCGCTCGGCGGCATCGTGCTGCTCTCGGAACGACCGGGACCGGTGTCGATCGCCGGGATCTGCTGCATCGTGGCGGGCATCGTCGCCATCGGGCTGCCCGGCCGGGACTGGCGGACCGCGGTCTCGTCCGGGGCGGCCGGTGTCAAGCCAGTCGGCTTTGCGCTCTGCACGGGCGCCTTCATCGCGTCGTACACGCTGTGGGACAAGTACGCCGTCAGCACGCTGCACACGCCGCCGCTGGTGCAGGGCTACGCCGCCTTCCCGACGATGCTGGTGGTCTTCGCCCCGCAGGCGCTGCGCTCCCGGCCACAGCTGGCGCACGTCTGGCGACAGTACTGGCGCCAGGTCACCGGCGCCGCCGTGCTGGCCCCGCTGGCATACGTCCTGGTGCTGGTGGCGCTGAGCTTCTCGCCAGTCGACGCGGTCGCCCCGGCCAGAGAGGTCAGCGTCCTGTTCGGGGTACTGCTGGGCCGCCGCCTGCTGGGCGAAGGCGGCCTGCCGCGCAAGCTCGCCGCTGCCCTGGCGATTGTGGCCGGGATCGTGGCCGTCGCCGTCGGCTGATAGCCGGGCGCCCCGTACGGACTCGGCAGCACCCGCCGCAGCGCGCGCGAGCTGCTGCTACTTCCACACCTTGATCGATTTGATGAGCATCGTGCCGCTGCACCCGCCGCCGGTCTTCGGGTTCACGTAGTCAGCGACATTGGCAACGATGTACATCTTCTGGTGCGGAACCCGGCTGGTGATGGTCAGCACCACGGTGTTGCCCACGTAGTAGGTCACCCTGGACGGCGTCCAGCGAACCGAGTAGGTCTGCCAGCCCTTGGTGAGGCCGAGCCGAATCGGGCCCTTGGACCACTTGGCGCCGATCGGGTGGTAGAACGAGGCCTCTTCGTGGTTGACGCCCCAGCTTTCCAGCATGTCGATCTCCGGCTGGAACTTCTCATCCGACGCGTGCAGCCAGAGTGCGGGCCACAGCCCCGTCTTGTGCGGGACGTCGGCGACTATCTGCACGAAGCCGTATTTGAAGTTAAAGCCGGGATGCGAGGTGACCAGCCCCGACCGGCAGGAGTACGTCTTGGCAGCGCCGCTCCCGTCCGTGCCGGCGACCTGCTTCCTGGTCGCGGTCAGCCTGAGCAGGCCGCCGGAAACCTTCACCTGGGACGGCAGGTACCACTCATATTCAGCGTTGCCGAAATTCGTGCAGCCAGACTGGCTCAGCCACGGATAACAGGTGTCCCACACCTTGGTGTTCAGCTTCGATCCGGTAAAGGTCGCGCTGAACTCGGGCTTGCCGCTGGGCGGCGGCACTGCGGGCCGAAGGCGCGCTGAGCTCGCTCCGGTGACGGTCGCGGCCGAGGCTGAGCTTCCGGGCCCGGCAAGCACGGCTGGCACGCCGCCCGCCGCGCCCAAGATCATCAATGCTAGCGCCGACATTCCGCCCGCGAGCTTGCGCCGCATCCCGAGGTCCTCCGCATGTTTGCTCCCGTAGCCGCAGTTGCGCGGCGCCAGCCGGGCAGTAGCGTAACAGTGAAGCGCACGCTAACGCCGACCTTAACCTGCGAAATCATTACTAACTGTGCATGACCTGTCGATGGTCCGGGCTCGGCTGCTATACATGATCTTTCTATAACCAGTCATCCTCTTTTCGGACATTTGAGATAGCATCTCACCGTCACCGGGGACCGCCGCGCATCGGCAGTCTCGTCCGGAACAGCGCTCTATGGGGGACAGGACAATGATCGAGCCCGCGACTGCGGCAGCCGCGAGCGGGAGCGCCGACACTGAGCACGGCCTTGAGCTCAGCATCGTCATGCCGTGCCTGAACGAGGCGGAGACAATTGCGATCTGCGTCCAGAAGGCTGTTTCATTCCTGCTGCTCAACGGCGTCGACGGCGAGGTCGTGATAGCCGACAACGGCAGCACGGACGGTAGCCGGGCGCTGGCGGAGGCCGCGGGCGCCCGGGTCATCGCGATCCCCGAGCGTGGATACGGCAGCGCACTCATCGGCGGGATCCGGGCGGCCCGCGGACGTTTCGTTATCATGGGCGATGCTGACGACAGCTACGACTTCACGGCGCTGATGCCGTTCCTCGACCGGCTGCGATTCGGCGCGGACCTGGTCATGGGCAACCGATTCCGCGGCGGGATAGCCCCCGGCGCGATGCCGCCGCTGCATCGCTATCTCGGGAATCCGGTCCTCAGCTTTACCGGGCGACTGTTCTTCCGCAGCAAGATTGGTGACTTTCATTGCGGCCTGCGGGGCTTCACCCGTGACGGGATCCTTCGGCTAGGGCTTCAGGCCACCGGCATGGAATTCGCCAGCGAGATCGTGGTCAAGGCGACGCTGGCCGGCTGACCGAGTCGAAGAGGTCCCGACCACGCTGTCACCCGACGGCCGCAGCCGGGCCCCGCACTTGCGGAGCTGGCGTGACGGCTGGCGCCACCTGCGGTTCTTGCTGATGTTCAGTCCGCGCTGGCTGTTCTTCTACCCGGGCCTGGCCCTAGCCGCGGTCGGGACGATCCTGGGCATCGCCATCATTCCCGGCCCGCTCTCCATTGGCGGTATTCAATTCGACGTGGACACCCTGGCCGGCGCGTCGGCGCTGGTCGTGATCGGCGTCCAGGCGGTTCTGTTCGCTATCTTTACCTCCGTCTACGCCAGCAACGAGGGATTCTTGCCGCACAGTCGGGCTGTTCGCCGCCTGCTGAAGGTGTGGAACCTCGAACGCGGTCTGGCTGTTGGCTGTGCCTTCGGGCTGGCGGGCGTAGCAGGCGGGATCGCTGCTTTCGTCACCTGGTCGGGCGCCACCTTCGGGCACCTTCCTTATGACTCAGCGCTGCGAGTTGTCTTGCCATCGGCAACGGCACTCGTGCTCAGTTGCCAGCTGATCTTCGGCACCTTCTTCCTGAGCATCCTGAGCGTGCGCAAGTCCGGGCACGAGGACCTCGTCACGGTGCAGGACGCCGCCGAAGACGAGCTGTCCGGCCTGCCCGGGACCGGCGCCGATGGCACAGGCGTGAGCAATCTCACGCCAGTCTCGCCATCAGCTGCAGGCAGGCCATCTGACCTGACCTAACCGACGCCTGGCCAGCCCGCAGTCACCGCGAAGCAGCCCGCACGGAACCGCCGAATCTGGCTCTGACCTGGACCTTTGCCACGTCAGACCGGCTCAAGGCGGCAGCAAAGCAAATCTCGTACTAAAAGTAAGACTTCGGATGATTCGCACCACGACTCCCGCTAACATTGCCGCTACGTCTCGATGTCGCGACAAGGGGATGCGATCCGCACACTGAGCACTAGAACGGGGAAGAGGGTACTTTGGGCGCCTCCGGAGCTGTGGTGGCTAAGCGCCGCCAGGCACCTGCCAGGACCCTCGGGTTTCAGCGGCGCAAGGTAGCTGGAGACGCGCCGTGAGGTTCGGATTCTGGCCGAGGCGGCCATCTGATCAGGCCGCCGAGACTCCCCGCCCGCCCATCGTGGCGCTTGTCGTTGACTCGGTGTTCCCGTATCACCTGGGCGGCCGCGAGGTGCGGTATCACGAGCTGACCAAACGACTCGCAGATGACGCCGCCTATCACGTCTTCACCATGAACTGGTGGCAGGGCACGCGAACGCTCGTCGACGGCAACATTACTTATCACGCGATTTCGCGGCTGCATCCCATGTACGCCAAGCGCAGGCGGTCTATCCCGCAGGCGTTGTGGTTCGCGGTGTCGTGCCTGCGGCTGTTCGCCTATCGCTTCGACATTCTCGAAGCTGACCACATCCCGTACTTCCAGATCCTGGTACTGAGAGTGATCGCGACGCTGAAGCGCAAGCGTTTCGTCGTCACCTGGCACGAGGTCTGGGGTCCGGCCTACTGGCGCAAGTATGTCGGCACACTCGGTCCGCTGGCCTGGCTCATCGAGTGGCTGGCGATGCGCGTCCCCGATCACATCATCGCCGCGTCAGCACAAACGGGCGAGCGGCTGCACGCGATTCTGGGCAGCCGGGCGTCCATCACCGTCGCCGCGAACGGCGTCGACCTGGCGGCGATCGGCGGGGCATACCCGGATGAGGACGTGACCGACCTTGTCGTCGTCGGGCGCCTGATCGGGCACAAGCGAATTGACATGCTGCTGGACGCCATGGCCATCCTGCATGCGGACGGCACGCCCGTCAGCTGCCGCGTGATCGGCGACGGGCCGGAGCGGGAGAGCCTGCATGAGCAGGCCAGGCAGCTAGGTCTGGCGGAATTCGTCGACTTCCGGCACGACGTCCGCGAGCAGAAAGAAGTCTTCTCGCTGGTCAAGGCGGCGAAAGCGGCCGTCTTCCCGTCCGACCGCGAAGGTTTCGGGGCCGCGGTCCTCGAGGCCCTGGCCTGCGGCATACCGGTTGTCACCACGACCTCGCCGGACAACCTGTCACAGCACCTCGTGACCCGGTCGGTCCGCGGCTACGTGTGCGAGCCGACGGTTGGCGAGCTTGCGCAGACGCTCCGGACTGCCCTGTCGCGGTCCGCCGCGGATGCCGGCCAAGTGGACAGCTGGGTCGCGGACTACAGCTGGGACTCGGTCGCCAGCAAAGTCAGCGGCGCCCTTCGGATCCCGCTGGCCAGCGCGGCAGGGCACTACGCCTACGCCGAGTTGACAGCTGGCCAGCTCAACCCGGAGTAGCTGTGCCCGTCAGGCAGTCAGCGGTCATGCTGCTGACCGGCAGTCGCTTCGAGCGCGTGGCCCGGATTAGCTACAACTCGGTGCGCGACCGTATCCCAGCCCGGTTTATCGCAGCCGATGCGGCTAAAGCCAGGGTCTACGACAAGCTGACGATCGAGATAGCCCGCCGGGCCTTGGCCGGGAGCGCGGGTGGCAGCGGCAACTCCGTCGATGTTGGCGCCAACTGCGGAAGCATACTGAGAGAACTGGTCAAACTCGCACCCGCCGGCCAGCACTGGGCCTTCGAGCCGATTCCGAACCTCGCGGCGCAGCTACGCACCCGGTTTCCGGCAGTAGCTGTCGAGCAGATAGCCCTGGCTGATTACACCGGCGAGGCCGAGTTCAGGTTCTTGCCTGCCGCGTCCGCATACAGCAGCCTGCTCACGCGCCCGGATGTCGAGTCCGGGCAGCCCGTCCGCCCGCTGACCGTCGAGGTCAGGAAGCTTGACGACGTCATCCCGGCTGCCGTGCCGATCGCGTTCATCAAGATCGATGTCGAGGGCGGCGAAGCGAGTGTGTTGCGGGGAGCGGCCGGCCTGCTGCGGCGGGACAAGCCCATCGTCGTCTTCGAGTGCGCGCCGGAGAAGCTCGCGGACTGCTTGCCGACGTTGCAGGATGCGGGCGTCGCGCTGTCGCTGACTGCTGATTTTGTCAGCGGAGTGCGCCGGAGCGTAGCGGAGGTGCTGGCCCTGGCGGTCGACCAGCATGAGTTCTACTTCGTAGCCGGCCCTGGCTAGAGCTAGGCGACCCGGCAGCCGACAACCCGACGACTATCGGTAGATCTCAGTACCGCCATTGTTGTAGACAAGGTCCTTGTTTCCGGCCAGCAGTCCCGTCGGGTAGCGGTAGTTGATCAACACGCCGTCGATGTAGATAGTGGCCAGGTCTTGGTGGACCACTGACTCTGGCAACAGCACCCAGTCGAGCCGCAAGATCTGGGTCGGGTATGCCTCGCTCATAGCTTGCGCACCGGTAATCAGCGAGGGCGAAGTGAAGTAGAAACGGTTAGCAGTCGTCGGCCCCAGTGTCGTCTGCATACCGCCAGGGAGCACGCCCGGCTTGTTCGAAAGCCAGGCGACCGCGGCGGCATCCTGCGGCTGCACGTAGTAACTGTCGTAGTACTGGCCGCTGTTGTTCAGCCCCAGCTGCGCCTGGTAGCCGCCCAGTAGCTGGGGCAGCAGGCCGGTGGTCGAGATAAAGATCAGCAACCCGGCGGCAGCCGTCAGCCGCCGATCCCACACCGTGCCGAAGAGGGAGAAGACGGTCATCGCGCCCGTCACGAGAATGGGCGCGATCAGAATCAGCGACTCCTGGAACGCACGCAGGACTCCGTAGTCGACAGACAGGTTCGGCAACACCGTGAACATGCCGAGAATCGTCAGGCTCCCGGCACACAGGAGGAACAATTCGCGGCTCATCTGGCGCCGCATCTGCCGGGAAAAGAGGATCCCGGCGAAGCCAAGCAGAACGAACAGCTGCTCGTCCTTCGCCGCCCCCTGGCGCACGTCGGTGTTGAGGGTGCTCACCGGGATGGCTGCCCGCTCCAGCAGCCGTCCTGCGCTCGTCAGGCTCAGCGACGGCTCAGTCACCACCGGCGTCGGGTAGCTCGCGGCGACGGTGGCCGGGATGTAGATCGGCAGCTTCACCGCGGCGTTTGCCTGCAGGGTCTGCTGCCGATAGGTGTTGAGGAGTTTCTGCGGCTGCGGCGCATGCCGAGAGAACAGGCTGTAAGGCGTGGTGCCGTGCGTATTTCCGGTCAGTTCTGACAGCGCTGACTTGACACTGTCCAGACTCTGTCCGACTGTCTGGGTGGCCAGCCCGCCCCACAGCCCGAGGATCGCAACCACGACGGCAATGGCGCCGATCCCCACGGTGCCTCGCGCGGATGCCCAGCCCGCAGTCTCCGAATGGGCCGGAGCCCAGGCCTTGCGCCGCTCGGACAGCCGGCCAACGCGGTCGTATCCCCATGCCAGGACCAGCACGCCAAGGAACACGTACATCGTCGAGTAGTGCGACAGCTCCACGCCGACGGCCGCGATGCACATGCCTCCACGCCGCCGCGCCAGGCTCCATTTTTGGTCCGTGATCGCCATGATGCCCGCGCATACGAACAGGAAAGCTATCTCCTGCCGATTGAGTGACGGCATGTCGGTAAAGAACGTCGGAAAGCCAACGAAGAAGACGAGGGCCAGCACCGACACGAACCTCGACCAGGTACGCCGGGAGATGGCGTACACCAGAACCGGACACAGCGCGAAAAGCAGCTGGAAGAAGAACTTGTAGACGTACGGGTTGTCCACGTTGACCGCGCGTGCGATCTCGGTCGGCAGGATCGTGATGCTCAGACAAGCGTTATAGGCGCTGTGGAATGCCGAGATACTCCAGTGACCGTGGGCCGAGGTCAGCTGAAACACGCGATATTCGGTCTGGACGTCGTGCCCGGTCACATACCAGCCACGCAGTGAGTTCATGAGCAGCAGCGCCAGTGCCAGCAGATAGATACAGACCCCGGCGATGCTGTCGCGAATCCGTTCTTGCCACCTGAGGATCAGCGCGAACACGACCACGATGGCCGCCAGGCACGCGAGGCTGGCCTGGTCGCCGGCGCCGTTGTTAAGCCGGTTGGCGCCGAGGACAGCCAGGGCGACGCAGACCGTGCTGCCCGCCACCAGACGGCCTTCGGCAACCCGCAACGCTGCTGCTTGCCGCCAGTCCAGCCAGGCCGGGAAGCGCTGCCGCAAGGCGAACAGGCCGATGGTCAACAGATCGCCGAAGATCACGACCGGCACGGTGTCCAGCGGGCGCGCCACTCCCACCAGCGGCAGAACGGCATTGAGGGCGAGGCCGCCGGCCATCAGGGCGAGCAGGACCGCCGTGGCGCTGTAGCCCAGGCGCTCGGCGAACGGGCGCTTGTCCCACAGGGCTGTCGTGTAGACGAGATACACCGGATGGAGGACCAGGAACCAGAAGCCGAGCGCGGGCCCGATGAAGGGGACCTTCACCCCGCTGATGGCCAGCACGTTGGCGCACAGCACCAGGGTGGCGGCCGTGGCGGCGGCCCGCCGTCGTGGCGGCGCCGAACCCGGCTCGCCGGTGGGCCGGGCTTGCCGTCCCTCGCTACCTGCAGATACGGCAGTCGCTCGTCCGCTGACCCGGAGCAACGCCGGCCAGGGTCGGGCCAACCGTTCGTATCCAGCCATCGCTAGCCGCCGGGCTGCAGGTTCACGTTGAAGTCCAGCGTCTCCGGATGGCCGGGCAGCGAGATCTTGACCTGGCACGGCGACGTCGAGCAGGTGGGCCTGACCGTGGTGGAGACGTCCCAGCTAGCTCCGGGTGCAACCATCCGGCTGGCGCCGCCGATCACCCGGGAGTGTCCATCACCGTTCTCGGACAGCACGTACCGGTAAGTAGTTGCCCGGCCCTGCTGGTTAGTGACCGTGAACGAGATCGGGATCGCCTGATTCCAGAAGGCTGCAGCTGGCAATTTCGCCGGGGCATCGAACGAGATCGCAGTGTAGCGGGCTGGTTGCCGGAACACCGACAATGCCCACTGATGCCGGGCGGACGGGACGAGCAGTGACATTCCTATCGCTGCCACTCCGAGCGCCACGGCGATTGTCCGCCATCGCCTGATCGGATACAGCTGACGTGCTGCGACCACCGTCCGTGCCAGCGGCTTGGTTTCGGCAGCAACGACCGGGTCCGGACCGCCATCTGGGCCCTGCACTGGGCCGTCAGATGTTTGCCCCATTTTAGTATTTTACCTCCGCTGATGCGGTGTTCAGACGCAGTCGCCGGGCACTCCGTCGACGTGGCCGACCGACGAGACAACGCCATCAGGGCCCCGGCAGCTTGCACACGGGGGCATCCGCGCGGTGAACGTTACCAGGTAGTGTGTCGGCAGTTGCCGCGAAAAGTTACATGCGCCCGGTCCGCTCGGACGCGCATCGGTCAGGCGTAGCAGCTGTAACAATTGTATGATTTACTACATGCTTGCATGGTTATCACCCTGCTTGCCACGGCTAGTTCACTACCCTGAGCTGGATCATGGGCCCCGTCTGGCGGGGTAGCTGCTATTCCGGAGCCTTATTCCAATGAACGGCACGCCGGGTCTCACCGTCGTGATACTGACCTACGACAGCGCCGCAACGGTGGGCGCCTGTCTGGAGTCACTCGCCAGGCAGACGTACCCTGATTTCGAAGTCATCGTGGTCGATGACGACTCGACCGATGCGACTCTCGATGTCGTATCCAGATTTGCTTCACGACTCCGGCTCTCGACCATCAGGAATGGTACTCACCGGATTCCGCATGGCCGCAATATTGGCCTGGCAGAAAGCAAGACAGAGCTGGTGGCCTTCTTGGATTCCGATGACGCTGCCGAGCCTGACTGGGCACAGGTCATTGTCGATGCTTTTGCCAAGGAACCCGGGACTGCATTTGTCTTTGGCAACCTGCTGCCGGCACACCGTACTGCCACTGCTCACGCCATTGCGCTCAACGATGACGCCATCCGCCGCCTGTTCGGCGGCCACGCATCAATCTCTGCGGGGAACTCGGCGATTAACCGCGCCGTCCTGCCGAACGCGCATTTCGACGAAGACTTTCGCTTCGCCGAGGACCTCGAGCTCATCTCAAGACTTGGCCCGCATTACCCGTGGCGGTATGTGACGAACATGAAGGTCAGTCATTTCAGCCGGGAAACGCTTGGTCAGTATGCACGGCAGATGTACCGCTACGGCAATATGAAGCAGTTTTTCGCCTACACCACGAGGTCGTACCGGTGGATTGACTTCGTGCCGCTAGCCCTGATCGCCAGCGGCGCAGTCGCCAGCGTGGCCTGGTGGCTGTGGTGGCCAGTGCTGCTCATCGTGCCTTTCTCGCTCCTTGAATCGCTGTTTGTCGCGATCTACCAGCGCTGCCCGCCGCGCGTCGCGGTGCTGGCCTTCCCGGCCTGGCTGATCAAGAACGTCGCCTGGAGCTGCGGCACAGTGCGCGGCCTCATCACCCTGGCTGTCGATGGCGATACCCGCCGGATGCTCAGGTCCAAGCGCGGCGATCACGCCGGCGTGGCAGTGTCCGCAAGCAACTAGAGCGAGGCGTAGAGGTTGATCATTTCCCTGGCTATGGCGGGCCAGGCATAGCCGGCCGACTCAGCCAGGTTGTTCCGCGATATTTCAGCGTAAAGGTCGTTGTCCGTGAGCAGCCGGAGAATCGCGCTGGCCACTCCATCGGGCGTCGGCTCGGCCAGCAACCCGTTGATCCCGTTCCGCACAACGTTGCGCACGGCAGGGATGTCGACGGTCACGATCGGAAGTGCCTTGGTCATAGCTTCGATCAGGACGAGACCGAACGACTCGTTGACCGACGTCAACACCAGCAGGTCAGCCTCCTCGTAGGCAGCCTGCAGCTCGTCACCATGCAAGGAACCCCGCATTGCGACGATCTGCTGCAGGCCCAGCCGGCGGATATCTGCCGCTACGGCGGGCGCGATCTCGCCGTCGCCGACAATAGTCAGGCTGACTGGCGGCCCGCCACCACGCCGGTACTCGGCGATCGCCTCGAGCATGAGGGGAATGTTCTTCTGCACGGAGAGCCTGCCGACAAACAGCAGCCGCTTCACCCCGCCGCCCTGATGGGACCGGGGCCAGGTGGCAATCTGGTGGTCAGTTCCGTTACGGATAACGATGACCTTCGCCGACGGTATCTGATATTTCGCGACGACTAGATCGCGGTAGTCGCCCGTCGGCACAAGCACTGCCGCCGCATCGCGCAGGACGCGACGCAACCCGACTCGCTTATAGCGCTCCAGCAGCACGCCAGCCGGCCCGGACGGCAAGACGTCCAAGTGCAGGTGCGCCACGTAGCTCCCGCCGCGCAATCGGGCCTGCAGCCACACCATTTCCGGTGTGTAGGCGGTTGAGATGTGGAGGTGAATGAGGGCTGCCCGATCCAGCCGGAACAGCCGCGGCAGCAGCGTCGGCGTGATGGTGGTATGAGCAATCTCAGCACTACGCAGTCTGGTGACGCGAAAGGTCTCTGCCTGCGTGGCGACGTCGCGCGCGCCCTGGTCCGACGTCAGCACTTCCACCTCGACGCCGAGTCGGCACTGTTGCCGCGCCAAGGCCTGGACGACCTGCTCCATGCCACCCAGAGCCGGCGGGTAATGACCCGTTACGTGCACGACCGGACGGGAGAACTCGGCCGGCCGGACGGCACTAGACACGCGTACCTGCGCCTCGACTGATCGGCCGGTGCCAAGCGCCGCTGACGAGACGGCCTGCCCGCAGATAATGCCGCTCGGCGCCGGCGACAACGACGGCTGCTAGCGCCAGGATCCGGAGGGTTCCTTCGGTCGGCCAGGTCGCGAAGTGCGTTGCCTGTACCTGCAGGGTCGCGGGATGCGTGACTGCGTTCAGGGACAGGTAGGCGACCAGTACCGTCGCCAGAATCGCCACCGTCTCTGCGATAGCCAGCCACAGCGCAGCGCCCGGCGCCTCGGTCTGACCCTGCTGGCGCCCGTCGGCAGGCGGACACGGCCGGGTAAGGCGCAGGTACTTGCCCGCCACCAGGCAGACGAAGGTGACCACAAACGCCAGCGCCCCGCAGGTGTCTGTCCGCAGGCCCGGCAGCGCTGCCCAGTACGGGCTGGCGAGGTAGTTAATCCGGAAGGCGGCGACCAGGCAGGTGCTAGCCCAGCACAGTAGCGAAGCAAACCCCAGACCGAATGCGCCAGATTCCAGGGCGAGCCTGATACGTGCGGTGCTGGCAGGCATGCGGATCACTGTAGGTCCGCCCTGAGGTTCGGCCTCACGACTGCGCCTGCGCTGTCGATCGCCGGTGTCTGTGCGCGGCCGGACGGGACATCGCGCCCGCCGCAGCGATGCCGGCGACCAGCGCCCCGAGCAGCGCTCCAAGCGGCCATGCCGCGCAGACGGCGGTCAGGCCGCGAGGAGCCAGGAACCAGGCAAGGCTGCTGATGGCAACGGCGTACACCACATTGCTGACCACGATGGCCCGAAGGCGGCCGGCCAGCCGCAGGATGGTCATCAGCCAGCTTCCGGCAGCGATTGGCAGCGCGGCCGTTGCCAGCAGGATCAGGCCTGTTGAACCGTGCTGGCTGTAGCCTGATCCGAAAATCAGCAGTATCCACCGAGCGCCCAGGGTCAGGACCAGGTAAGCGGGCAGGCAGAAGGAGACCAGGACCCGGGCGCTGCGCCAGACGAGCTGCCGCCCGACCGAACCGTTGTGTGCCCCCTCAGCCAGGAACGCTTGCTCGACCGCGCCGCCCGCCGAGTACAACAGCTGAGCAATCTGGAACGGGACAAAGTAATACGCGGCGGCAGACGCACCAATACGGTCCAAGACGATCAAAGGCACGAGCAGGCCAGGCAGCATATTGAGGACGTTGCCGAGGTAATTGGCGCCCGAGAAGCGCAACAGCGGCCAGAGCGTCTGACGGATCGAGGTGATGGCGGGGCGCCACCTCAGCACCTTGAACATCAGCAGCACGCTTGCGACGCCCGCTGCTGCTGCACCGCTCGCGGAGCCGCAGAACAGGCCGTAGGCACCAGTACCGGTCAGCGCCAGGCAGGCAAGCACCTTCGTGATCCCGCCGATGCCGCCATCGACGAGTGCGTTGTAACCGGCTTTACGCCCCGCGATGAAGATCGAGTCCGTGAGCAAGTTCGCGGCGCCAACCGCAGTGAGCAGCGCGAATCCCAGCGCAAGGATGGGCCGGTGCCCGACGAAAGCCAGCCGCGGCGCGATCTCCGGGGTCAGGAACGCGTACCCGAGTCCGAGGATGGCGCCAAACGCCGTCACGAGTATCAAGCCCGCGGTTATCAGCTCGTCCCGGTCCCGCACTGTCGGCAGAAAGCGCACGAAAGTGCTGTTGAGGCCAAGCAGGGCGAAGAACGACACCAGCGTCGTGGCCGATATCAGCGAACTGGCCCGGCCAACGTCGGTGGTGCTGAAGAGCCGAGCCGCGATGATCCAGAACGCAAATCCGAGACCCGCCTGCACCGCGGAACTCAGAATAAGAAACAGTGAATTCCGGATCAGGTGATCGGCTCTCAGCCGGTCTACGACGGCACCGAGCGGGCTACGCGCGATCTGGCCGGGATCCGGGACAGCGATCGCGCTGTCGGCCGTCGCGCTGGACATGAAGTCGGTGAAGACCGGCAGCGGGCCGCTGGCGCTGGCAGAGGTGGCCAGCGACATCAGCATGGCGATACCTGCTAGCTGAAGATCGTGCTTCCGGCGGTCGGCCGAATCCGGGCCAGCCGGCGCGGACGGCGGAATCGCCAGGTCATGGCGAGTGCCAAGGTAAGGTCGCGCAGTGCGGCCAGCCGCGTGGTGTCCGGCTGACGGAGGGCCCGCCCTACCATGCCGGGGCCGGCTGGTCGTGCTGACCCCGGCCGGCGGCCGGCCAGATCCGCTGGTGATCTTGGACTGCGGCGGCTGTCGTGCGTCACCGTCGCCTGGCCTGGTGTCCTCGTTCATCGAGTCACCTGGCCGGCGCCGGTCGTCTCCGATGGCCGCGCTTGGCACGACGAGTGCCCGATCCCCTCTGCCAGTTACGCCGAGAAAGGCACAGGCTGCGCCCCGCGCCGATTTACACCTTACGTCAGCAGGCACACCATTCTGGCTGATCAGAGCATCTGCGCAGCGCGCAGGCGACGCCGGTGCCGGCGCCCACGGCCACTCCGGCCAGGTAACTCAGTCGGCCGCCTTTCGGGACCAGCGCTCACCGGCCAGAACGCCGTCAGTTGGCCTGGATCGGTGCCTCAGCCAGGTGCACGAGCTTGCGGTACCGCCACAGGCCTTCAAGGAAGCCGAAGTTGTCGGCAGTCTCCTGCGCCAGTTGGAGATACGGGTCCAGCAGCGAGCTGGCCTGCCGATGCCTGGCTGCCCAGCGCAGGCCTCTCGGGTACAGGACGTACGGCAGCAGCAGCGCAGCCAGGACCATCACCGGATACCGCGTTGCAAAGCCGAGAACGGCCAGGATCAGCACCGGGAAGGGAAAGATCGTTGGCGGTACGTCCGGCCATTTCCGCCACATGATTGCCGAGCCGCGCCCGTAGGCTCTGCCGCGCCGCAAGGTGTCAGGCAGCGATGGCTTGAAGTGGTGGGTCACCCGGACTGCGGGATCGAACATCAGCGGCAAGCCGGGAAAAGCGTCGGTGAGACGGCGGCAGAGATCATCGTCCTCAGCGCCGAAGATGATCTGCTCGTCGAATCCGCTGACAGCGAGCAGGTGCTGCCGGCGAACCGCCAGATTCGCCGATGGCAAGACAGCGACAGGGCGTCTACCCTGCGCTTTCGGAGCCGACCATTGCCGACGCAGGTACAGGAAGAATCGGTAAGCCACGTTGTTGCTGTCGGTGAGGTTGGACTCCTGGGGCAGAAGAGGATTATTGCGAGACAGGAAACCGATAGTCAGGCCGTGCCCCGGGCCGACCATGATCGCGCCGCCCAGGGCGAGCAGCCGGTCGTCATAAGCTGCCACCAGGTTCTCGGCCCAGTCAGGCTCCGGTTCGCAATCATCATCAAGAAACGCGATGATCGGCGCGGTGGCGTGCCGCACTCCGGTGTTCCTGGCCGCCGCGGAGCCGCGAGTAATGGCGTGCCGGAAGACGGTTGCGCCAGCTGACTGCGCCGCAGCGTCCGTTCCATCGATCGAACCGTCATCGACCACGATCAGTTCGATCTCACCGCGTATCGTCTGCCGGCCCAGTGCATCAAGGCAGCGCCGCACTCCGGCTGCGCCGTTGAGCGAGCAGATGACGACGCTCAGGCTAGGCGACATGCGACACCCGGCCGCCCCTCCTGGCCAGAACTGACTCGTAGATCTTGATTGTCTTCCGGGTGACACAGGCGAGGTCAGCGTCCAGGTCAGCTGAGGGTGCGCGGGCATGCCCCACTGCGCTAGACGCGAGGAAGTCGGTGACGGTCTCAGCTATCTGCGCCGGCGAGCGCGGCGGGAAGGTCCATTTGGAACCGGCAAGCTGCTCGACCAGACCACCGACGGCGCTGGCCAGGACGGGGACATCGAACGCGCGAGCCAGACCCTCGACGCCGCTCTGTTCAGCGCGCCGGTACGGGAGCACGACGGCATCGGCGAGCTCGAACCACGGGGCGACCTCGCCATCAGGGACGTATCCAGTCAGGACGACCTGCCGCCCAAGTCCATGAGCCTTAATCTGCCGCGCCAGCCGGGCCAGGTACACCCGGTCCCGGAACTCGAGCAACCGGAACAATCCATGCCGCGGCCTGACCGCCCCCGCCACCACGACCCGGACGCCCGCGAGCACGTCAGGAGCCTGGCTCTGGAGTATCGCCACCGCGCTGATCAGATCGTCGAGGCCCTTGTCGACGTGAATGAAGCCGAACGCCAGCATGACGCGGTCTTCGGCAAGTCCGAACCGGAGCCGAAGATCAGCCGACAGCGCGGTCGCAGCCCGCGGCTGGACGCTGGGATGCGGAACCACCGCGGTAACGGCATCCAGCTCGCCCAGCTCGGCGGCGAGCGCGTCCCTGGCCAGATCGGTGTGCACAATGAACTGATCGGTATGCCGGGCAATCCACCGGTGTACGCCGCGTCCGGCCGCTCCGAGCAGGGCAGATTCGCGGGCTACCTCATGCAGCGTGACGACGACCGGGATGTTGAGGTCGCGGCACAGCGCCCTGAGCCAGATCAGCAGGCCAGCCGTGCGGCTGCCGAAGGCCGCTATGGCGAACTGCACGTGCACGATCTCGGGCTGCCACTGAGCAATCACCTGAGTCAGCTCTGCGCGCGCCCGGCCAGCGGCCGCTAGCACGCCGAGAACTTCGGGCGGCGCCGCCGGGATGCCGTAAGGAACAACCACCGCGATGTCGACGCCGACATCCCGAACGCGGTTCGCCAGCAGCCAGGTGTAGTCGCCGATGCCGTCTCGCGCAGGCGGATACGGACTCACGTAAAGGATCTTCATGGCATATCGCCTTGGGCGTCGCCGACGGGTTGGCGCCTGGCGGCCGCGCGCCCCCTCAAGCCGGCTGACCAGGCGGCGCCGCTGCGATGCCAGCAAGGCATCGCACGAGCCTGGCGGCCGCGCAGGTCCCTGAGGCAACGCAAAGGGCCAGAGCTCCTTAGCTCAGTCTCGGCACGATACAAATTACTACTATATCGAACCAAACATGACAGGACGAGTACGTCACAGACGCCGACGGAGCCCGGGCTTGACCGGCTAAGTCGATCTGGCCAATGAAATGACGAGGTTCCGCCGACAGGTCATGTTGGTACCCGGCAGCGCGCTAAGTTCGGTTCGTCAGAGTACCAGAGCAGCACCATGTCCTAGCCGCGTCACGATCGCCCGGTAACCGGGTCGGCCGCCTTGCCGCCAAGCAACGCAACGGCCTGCTGATTGCTGTCCCAATATGATAAAATTGCGGCCGTTGTGCGCTGTTTGCTGCGGACGCCCGAATCGCTAGGTGCTTCACCTCGCTAGGTGCCTCATCTCGCTGCTGGCCCAGCGATATCGTCAACGCAGTCGCAGGGCTGGTCACGGCTTGTGAGTCAATCCACCGTCACGGAGGCTACCGGGATGAGCCGGTTCGGAAACTGGTGGAAGATCCTGCTCGGCGTCGCGGTCGTCCTGGTCATCGTGGCCTGGGACATGGGCTTGCCCGGTCACCAGTCGCCTGCGGCCGCCCCGGCAAGCCCCGCCCGGCAAGCCCCGTCCCGGCAACGTCACCCGCAGTAACGTCAGCAGTCCCGGTACCCACTGGCGCCCCTGACTTCGATGCGACCTTTACCGGCTCGACCCTGGATACATCCGTGTGGGACACCTGCTATCCGTGGATGAGCCAGGCCGGCTGTACGAACTTTGGCAACACCGGCAAAGAGGATGAGTGGTACTTGCCCTCTCAGGTCAAGGTTGCCGGCGGGTTGCTTCAGCTCACGGCCAGGCGTGCGCCCACCGCAGGCCTGAACAACGCCGGGAGTCCCAAGACCTATTCGTGCCGGTCAGGGATGGTGACCACCCACCCGGGCATCCGGTTCAAGTACGGGTACATCCAGGTCACCGCGAAGATCCCGACAAATGCAGGTCTGTGGCCCGCTTTGTGGCTCGCTGCGTCCAGCTACCAGTGGCCGCCCGAAATGGACCTGATCGAGGCCTGGGGCAGCCGTCCCGGTTTCTATGCCGCTTCCTATTTTCACTTCAAGACCGCGAATGGCCCGAAATATACGAAAGCCACCATAACGCCAGCGACGGACGCGAGCGGCTGGCATGTGTTTGCGCTCGACTGGACTAAGACTTCCCTGACCTGGCTGCTTGACGGCAAGGTGATCATGACCGACGACCATCACATCCCGCACCAGTCCATGTATCTCATCGCCGACCTGGCCGAAGCCGTCACCCAGGCTCAGCCGAACGTCACGCCCGGACAATGCGCAGGCACGATGCTGATCAGCTCGGTCAAGGTGTGGAAGCAGTAGCGGCAAAGACAGCCGCCGCGGCCTGAGCAGCGGCGGGCAGCGCGTCGGCGATCTGGCCGATGGCTGCGTCGTCATGCGCCGCCGAAAAGAACCAGGCTTCATAGCGAGACGGCGGCAGGTACACGCCACCGTCCAGCATCGCGTGGAAGAAGGCAGCATAGGCGGCGGCCGACTGGCTCGCGCGCCTGCGCCGAAGTCCCGGACCGGCTCGGTGACGCCGAGGAAGAACGAGAACAGGTTGCCCGGCTTCCTGCAGCCGGAACGGCACGCCGGCCGCGGTCAGCGCGTCGGCCGTCAGCTTGGCAACCGCGGCGGCGGCCTCGTCGACCCGGCCGTACACCTCCGGGGTGCATTCCCGCAGCGTGGCCAGGCCGGCCGCGGTGGCGAGCGGGTTTCCCGACAGTGTGCCTGCCTGGTAGACCGGGCCCGAGCCGGCGCCAGCAGGTCCATGATCTCGGCCCGGCCGCCGAAGGCCGCCGCCGGCAGCCCGCCGCCCATGACCTTGCCGAAGGTCATCAGGTCGCCGGGCACGCCCTCGCGGCCGTACCAGCCCGACCTGGTGACCCGGAAGCCGGTCAGCACCTCGTCCATGATCAGCAGCGCGCCGTACTCCGCCGCACAGGGCAGCCAGCAGCTCGTTGAAGCCGGACGACGGGCGGCACGATGCCCATGTTCGCCGGGCACGCCTCGGTGATGACGCAGGCGATCTCACCGCCGCGCTCGGCGAAGGCCTGCCGGACCGCCTCGGCGTCGTTGTAGGGCAGCACGACGGTGTCGGCCGCTGACGCGCCCGGTCACGCCGGGCGAATCGGGCAGGCCGAATGTAGCCACGCCCGAGCCGGCGGCCACCAGCAGCGCGTCCACGTGCCCGTGATAGCAGCCGGCGAACTTCACCACCAGGCGCCTGCCCGTATAACGCCCTGGCCAGCCGGAGCGCCGTCATCGTGGCCTCGGTACCCGAGCTGACCAGCCGGACCCGCTCGACCGGCGTCCTGGCGGCGATCTCCGCGGCCAGTTCGGCCTCAGCCGCGGTCACGGTGCCGAAGGAGGTGCCGAGGTCGACCGCGCGCCTGCACGGCTGCGATGACCACGGCCGGGTGCGCGTGCCCGAGGATCATCGGCCCCCAGGAGCACACCAGGTCGACATAGCGATTGCCGTCCACGTCGGTCAGGTAGGCCCCTGGCCGAGGCCATGAAGACCGGAGTACCGCCGACGGAGCCGAACGCCCGGACCGGGGAGTTCACCCCGCCCGGCAGGATCGCGATGGCACGCGGCGAACAGCTCGGCTGACCGTTGCGCGGGCCGCGGCTCAGCATCAGCTGGCCTCCTCGCACACGTCGGCCAGTATCTCCAGTAGCAGCAATCCGTCCTGCAGCTGGTGCCCGTTAGCCGGTTCGCGCAGCCAGCGCGCGGCCGTACCGCCCGCCCGCGACGGCGGCGCGATCACATAGCTGTCCCGGCAGTGCCAGCGCAGGCCGACGATGTCAGCGAACATCCTCCGGTTCGC
This sequence comes from uncultured Actinomycetota bacterium, assembly GCA_963713585.1. GTDB lineage: Bacteria > Actinomycetota > Actinomycetes > Streptosporangiales > Streptosporangiaceae > JAJYUU01. The sequence continues at coordinate 126,298 of CAVQMG010000007.1, forward strand.
AATCCAGGTGACAGGACCACCACTCGCTCTCGTCGGCGGGCGCGCCCCTGGTGCGGACATAAAAATGAGCCCGGTTGCCGGCGACTGATCGCAACCGGGCCGGGCCGCAACCCTGAGCGTTCCATTCTGGCCAGCGCCGACAGGCCGGCCATGCTGCGGAACATCCAGCACATCAAAGACACGGCCGGTGGCGAGAATAACGTTCGCGGCTGGCGTCGCCAGCCACCATCGGGCGATTTGCAGTCGGATCGGTCGATGCCAGGTTCTGCCAGGCGGGCGTCAGCGGATGGGCGGCGGGCGCCGGGCATCCGATCCGGTCGCACGAGCAGGACCGGAGAACCTCACTGGATCTGACGGCGACAGTCGGCTGGAACGCACCAGGACAGACAGGCCAGCCCATGGCCGCGTACCGGGCAGCAGCCTCGGCATGCCGGCTTCCGGTCCGGCGGCGCTTCGTTCGCAGAACGACGTCGACCAATAGCTCCACTCCCGCCCGGCCCGCAATGGTCCTAGCTGATCGATCATGCCCGGCAGTCGGTCCGGCCCGGAAATTGACCCCGTCGGCGAGACCCTGCTGTTGCGCAACGGAAATTGCACGTTGATGTTGCCGACTGTACCCGCTCCCGGCCGGTCACTCGCTGGCATTGACCATCGACACGGGACCAGCGTCAGTTTGGCGGGCCAGAGGTTGACGCCAGCACCTCCGCCGGGTAGAACGTGTTTCACTTCCGCGCCGTTGCGGACGTTGCAGCACAGGAGGCAGCGCCGATGCCAGTCCCCGATCAGCGCGACCCCGAAACCACCAGGGCCCGGCTCGAAAGCTGGCTCAGCGGCCGCCTTCCCGAGGCGAGCCAGGTCAGCATCTCTGCTGTTCAGACACCCGAGAACAACGGCTTCTCAGCCGAGACGCTGATGTTCGAGGCGTCCTGGGACGAGTCCGGCAGACCGGGTCGCCGCCGCGAACGGCTGGTGGCGAAGGTAGCCCCGACCGGCTATCAGATCTTCCCGGAGGCCCGCTTCGAGGAGCAGTTCCGGTTGCTGCAGATCCTGACCGGCACCGCGGTACCCGTGCCGGAAGTGCACTGGTACGAGCCGGACGCGGCCGTACTGGGCGCGCCGTTCTACGTCATGAGCCGCGTCGACGGCAATGTTCCCGAGCGACATGCCGCCGTATCACCAGGCGGGCTGGCTTACCGAGGTGAGTCCGGCCGAGCGGGAGAGTATCTGGTGGTCCGGACTCGCCATGCTGGCCCGGGTGCACGCGCTGGACGTCGGCCGGCTCGGCTTGTCGTTCGTCGACCAGTCGCAGTACGGACCGACCGGGCTGACGCAGCGGCTGGCCTACTACGAGCACTATCTCAGCTGGGCCTACGACGGCTCCGTGCCCGTCGCGATCGCGGCGCTGGCGTGGCTGCGAGAACACCAGCCCGCGGAGACCGCCGCGCCCGTGCTGTTGTGGGGCGACTCGCGGATCGGCAACATCATCTTCTCCGCGGGCCAGGCGGTCGCGGTCCTGGACTGGGAGATGGCGACACTAGGGCAGCCGGAGGAAGATCTCGCGTGGTTCTTGTTCCTGGACCGCCATCACAGTGAGGGTGTCGGCGCGCCGCGGCTGGCGGGCTTCCCGGACGCTGCTCAGACAGTGATCAGGTACGAGCAGCTGACTGGCCGGCAGCTCGCTGACATGACGTACTACGAGGTGCTGTCGGCGGTGAAGTTCGCCGTGGTCATGGCCCGGATCGGGCAGCTGTTCATCAATTACGAGCTCGTGCCCGCCGACAACGACTTCCCTTACAACAACACCGCCACCCAATTGCTGGCCAAGATCCTCGGGCTGCCGCCGCCCGGCGGCGACCTGACCAACCCGCTCGGGTAGCCGCCCCGGACTGCCCTCATCACGCCCGACAACCGCCTGGAGAACCGCCGATGACGCTGTCGCCACTGGACGACTACCCGGTACACCAGATCGCGCAGCCGATCCGGTACCTGGCCACCTCGGACCGGAACTTCTATGACAGGTACTACTTCAACTGTCACGCCGGGACCGACGAGCTGATGCTGATCATCGGGCTAGGTCAGTACCCGAACCTGGGCGTCACCGACGCGTTCGCCGTGGCCAGGCACGACGACACCCATCGCGTTGTGCGCGCCTCCCGCGAACTCGGCGCCGACCGGATGGACACGTCGGTGGGTCCCTTCCGGGTGGAGGTGATCGAGGGACTGCGCCGGCTGCGCGTGATCCTCGAGCCGAACGCGCATGGTCTTGCCTTCGACCTGACCTGGGAAGGCACCATCCCGGCGCAGGCCGAGCCCGGCACTTCACCCGATCGCAGGAGCGCGTCACCTTCGATTCGTTCCGGCTGGCCCAGACGGGCAGGTGGTCGGGCCATGTCCGCAGTGGAGACCGGGAGTTCACCATCACACCGGACCGGTGGCGGGGATCACGAGACCGCTCGTGGGGAGTGCGCCCGGTCGGCGAGAGCGAGCCGCCGGGCATCCAGGCCCGCAATCCGGCCCAGTTCTACTGGATGTACGCGCCGATGCAGTTCGAGGACTTTTCCATCCTGACCATCGTGCAAGAGGATGCAGCGGGCACCAGGGTGCTGGAAGAGGCGGTGCGGGTATGGCCCGAGTCGGCGGGCCGCCCGCCGCAGCAGCTGGGCAGGCCGGAGTACGCGCCGCAGATATGTTCCGGAGACCAGGGAGGTGCAGACGGCGACGATCTCGTTCAGCCCTCCCGGCGGTCGGCCGATAGCGGTAACGGTGCGCCCGGTGCACCCGGTGTCGCTGATGGTGGGCACCGGGTACGGGCTGGAACCCGACTGGAAGCACGGCATGTACCAGGGTCCGGAACTAGTTGTCTCAGGTGTCAGCTACGACCTGGCCAAGCCGGAAGACAAGGCCCGCATGTGGGGCATGATCGACAGCGTCGCCGTCTTCGAGTGCGTCGAGGACGGGCACACCCGCACCGGATCCGGACTGTTCGAGTACTGGCCGTTCGGCCCGCATGCACCGACCGGTCTCGATTGACCGACGTCAGCTCAGCAGCTGTGCGACCTCAGCCGCCCAGTAGGTCAGGATGATGTCAGCGCCGGCCCGGCTGATCGCGGTCAGCGTCTCCATGATCGTCCGCTCCCGGTCCAGCCAGCCGTTGGCCGCCGCCGCCTCGACCATCGCGTACTCGCCGCTGACCTGGTAGGCCGCCACCGGCAGCTGCACGGAAGCAGCAACCTGGCTGATCACGTCCAGGTAGGCCAGAGCGGGCTTGACCATGACGATGTCTGCGCCCTCGGCCACATCCAGCAGGGCCTCGCGCAGGCCGTCCTTGGCGGCAGCCGGATCCTGCTGGTAGGCGGCGCGGTCGCCGAACTGAGGCGCGCACTCGGCCGCCTCCCGGAACGGGCCGTAGAAGGCCGAGGCGTACTTGGCTGAGTAAGCGCAGATCGCCACGTCGGGGTAGCCAGCCCGGTCCAGCGCCGACCTGATCGCCGCGACCTGGCCGTCCATCATCCCGCTGGGCGCGACGACGTGCACCCCGGCCGTGGCCTGCGCGACCGCGATGGAGGCGTACCGCTGCAGCGTCGCGTCGTTGTCGACCTCGCCCGCAGCGGTCAGCAGCCCGCAGTGACCGTGGTCGGTGTACTCGTCCAGGCACAGGTCGGCCATCAGCACGGTGTCGCTCCCGACCTCAGCCGCCAGGTCGGCCAGCGCCAGCTGGACGATGCCGGCCGGGTCGTCGGCGGCCGAGCCGCGGCTGTCCTTGACCGCCGGGATGCCGAACAGAATCAGCCCGCCGACACCAGCCGCGACTGCTTCCGACGCTGCCTTGCGCAGGCTCTCCCTGGTGTGCTGGACCACGCCGGGCATCGAGGAAACCGGCTGCGGCTCGCTGATGCCTTCCTTCACGAACATCGGCAGCACCAGGCTCGACGGGCGCACCGAGACCTGCGCGACCAGGTTGCGCATCGGCGCCGTCCGCCGCAGTCTTCGCGGCCTGGCGACGGGATAACTCGCGGTCACTGCTGCTCCAGGGGGTTGCCGCCAGGACTACCTGATCCGGCGGCGGGCGCCGCGGCGGCGCTCGCTCGGCTTGCGGACCGGCTCCCCGGCCTCGACGGCGGCGTCGCGGATGGAGGCACCGTGTGCGGCCAGCGCCTCGACCAGCGCGGTAATCGAAGGCGTCTCGGCCACCACGTCGACGCGCAGCCCGAACTCAGCCGCGGTCTTGGCCGTCTGCGGGCCGATCACCGCGATCACCGTGACCGCGTGCGGCTTCCCAGCGATCCCGATCAGGTTGCGAACTGTCGAGGACGAGGTGAACAGGACCGCGTCGAATCCGCCGCCCTTGATCGCCTCCCGGATCGGCGCTGGCGGCGGCGCGGCCCGCACGGTCCGGTAAGCGGTCACGTCCTCGGCTTCCCAGCCCAGCTCGGTCAGCCGCGCCAGCAGGCCCTCGGTCGCGATATCGGCCCGCGGCAACAGCACCCGGTTGATCGGGTCGAGGATGTCGTCGAAAGGCCGGCCAGGCCTCGGCCAGGCCCTCGGCCGACTGCTCGCCTTCGGGTACCAGGTCCGGCATGATGCCGAAGGCGCGCAGCGCCGCGGCGGTCTGCTCCCCGACGGCGGCTACCTTGACCCCGGCGAAAGCCCTGGCGTCCAGGCCGTACTCCTCGAACTTCTCCCTGATCGCGCGGACCGCGTTGACCGAGGTGAAACCGATCCACTGGTACCGGCCGGTGACCAGGCCCTTGACCGCGCGCTCCATCTGCTGCGGTGTACGCGGCGGCTCGACGGCGATCGTCGGCACCTGCTCAGGCACCGCGCCGCGGGCTCGCAGCAGGTCGCACACCTCGTCGGCCTGTTCCTTGGTCCTGGGCACCAGGACCCGCCAGCCGAACAGCGGCTTGGTCTCGAACCACGACAGCGAAGGCTGCGCGCTGACGCCTTCGCCCACCACCGCCACGGCCGGGCCGTGCGCGGTGAGCAGGCTGACACCAGCTGCCTTGAGATCAGCGGCAATGGTGCCGAGCGTGCCGACCACGGTGTGCTGGTCAGTCGTCGTGCCGTTCCACGTGATGGCCAGCGGTGCGGTCTCCGCCCAGCCGGCCGCGATCAGCATCTTGCCGAGGTCAACCGGCCCGGACTCGGCGCCGAGGATGACCAGCGTCCCGTCGGTGAAGGTGACCCGGCTGACCTCACTGGCGTGGATCATCCGGACCTCGCCGGCCGCGTCCGCGGTGAGCGGGATACCCGCGTACTCCGGTACCGCGGTGGCGGCGGACACACCGGGAACAATCTCGAACGGCACCCGTGCCTTCGCGCACGCGGCGGCATCAGTCGCGGCGTTGCAGAACATGAACGGATCGCCGCCGAACAGCCGCACGGCCAGCTGGCCTGCCTTGGCCGCCTTGATCAGGATCTTGGGATCCTGTAGCTGCGCGTCGGAGTCGGCCAGCGTCGCGCCCGGCTTGAGCAGGTGACCAAGCCCCTCGCCGATCCATTGCGGGGCGACGACGAGATCGGCGCGCCCGATCAGCGCGGCGGCCCGCACCGTCAAGAGGTTCTCATCTCCTGGCCCGGCGCCGACGAACGCGACCCAGCCGGGCACCTGCGCATCGGCTGCGTGGCTCGCGGTCTTGGCCGCCTTCTCGGTCGCAGGCTTGGCCTGCTTGCCGACCTTCGCGGTCGTGGGTGTGGGGTTCACTTGTCATCGTCCCCGCTGCTGAGGTGTCCGCCGGACACTGCCATATACCTTGCCGCTCCCCGCCCGAGCAGATCAGCGGCCACCTGGCGGCCGATCTGTTCGGCCTGAGCCAGTCCACCGCTCGCGCTGCCGCGAAGCGCCATCCCCCCGTCGGCTGCGACGACTACGCCGTGCAACCGAAGTACTTCCGTTCCGGCAGCATACGCGCCGACCGGCGCCGAACAGCCTGCCTGAAGCCCGCCGAGCAGACTGCGTTCCGCGGTCGTCGCGGCCCGGCTGACCGGATCGTCGATGCAGCCGAGCAGCGCAGCAAGATCTTCCCTGCCTGCGCTGCACTCAACCGCCAGGGCGCCCTGCCCGGCCGCCGGGAGCATCTCCTCAGGCTCGAAGACCTGGGACACGGCATCAAGCCGGCTGATCCTGGCCAGGCCCGCGTGAGCGAGCACTACCGCGTCAAGCTCACCGTTGTCGACCTTGGCCATGCGCGTGCCGGCGTTACCGCGGATGGGAACGTGGCAGATATCGGGCCGCAGTATCAGCAACTGCGCGGCACGACGGGGCGAACCGGTACCGATCCTGGCACCCGGTGGCAGGTCAGCGAGCTTCGCGCCATCTCGGGCCACCAGCGCGTCCCGCGGGTCGTCGCGGCCGGGTACGGCCGCCAGGATGATCCCGTCGGCGTCGCCGGTCGGCAGATCCTTCAGCGAGTGCACGGCGAAGTCGACCTCGCCGGCCAGCACGCTGGCGCGCAGTGAGCTGACGAAGACGCCGGTCCCGCCGATCTGCGTGAGCAACTCGCGGCTCCTGTCGCCGGCTGAATCGATGCCGACGAGCTCTACCTCGTGCCCGGTCTGCGCGGTAATCGCGCGGCCGACAATCAGGGACTGCGCCACGGCCATCGGGCTGCGGCGGGTGCCCAGACGCAGCACGGCGCGGCTCATCCGGATTCCTCCTGGTCTGTGGCGTTTGGCCAGCCCGCGAGTTGCGCGTCGGCCTGGGCGACAGCCTGCACTGTTGCTGGATCGAGATCAAATAGCACGCGCAGCGCGTCCTCGTAGGTGTCCGCGCCCGGCGCTCCGGCCAGCTCCTTCATCCGCACGGTGGGATCGTGCAGGAGCTTGTCGGTGACCCGCCGCATCGACTTCGAGACCTCGTCCAGCGCCGCCTTGTCCAGCTGCCCGAGTCGCCCGGATAGCCGCGCCAGTTCGGCGTCGACCACCCTGGCGGCCTTGGCCCGCAGCGCCACGACCGTCGGCGCGACCGTCGCCGCCCGGTTGGCCGACGCATAGCTGGCGAGCTCGGCCGCCATGAGCGCGCGCACGGCCGCAATCTCCTGGTCTCCGGGCCGGATCCCGGCCTCACCGCTAGCGGCGAGCGTGTCCAGGTCGGTCAGGAATACCCCGTCGAGCTCGCTGACGGCAGGCTCAACATCCCGTGGCATGGCCAGGTCCAACAGCACCGTCGGGACAGTCGGGACAGCCGGCGGGACACCCCCGGCTGTTCCCGAAACCTTCGGCGTCAGCCCGAGCTCGGATGGCCAGCGCGGCGCGCATGGTGTCAGCGGTGATCACATGGCCGGGCGCCCCGGTGCAGGTCACCACGAGGTCGGCGGCCGCGATCAGCTCAGGCAGACCAGACATGTCGCGGGCCTGGCCGCCGATCTGGCCGGCCAGGCGCTCGGCCCGACCGCGGGTCCGGCTGGCAATCGTCAGGCTGGCCGCGCCTGCCCTGGCGATAGTGGCCACCACCAGGCTGCTCATGGCTCCAGCGCCGACGACCAGCACCCGCTGTCCGGCCAGTGCGGCTGGCGGCGCCGGGATCACGGCATCGGCCTGACCGGCGCTAGCTCCGGCCAGCTCGCCTGGAAGCGTTCCGGTCGCCGGTGCCAGCGCTGCGGCGGCTGGCCCGTTCGCGGCCGCGTCCGGATGCCTGGCCTCGTCGAGGTGCCGGGCTGCGGCTTGCAGCCCGACGCTGACCAGGCTGGCACCGGCTGCCCCGACACCCGTCTCTGACTGGGCCCTCTTGCCGGCTCGAAGCGCAAGCGAGCCAAGGTCGGAGAGTGTCCGGCCAAGGGTGTCTTGCTCCCTGGCCAGCCGCATCGCCTGCCTGAGCTGGCCGAGAATCTGGCTCTCGCCGATCACCATCGAGTCGAGTCCGCAGGCGACCGCCAGCAGGTGCTGGACCGCCCGGTCCTCATAGTGCACGTACAGGCACGGGGTCAGCTCAGCTTGCGGCACGTGCGAATGCCGCGACAGCAGGTCGCAGATCGCCGCGACAGCACCGTGGAACTTGCCGACCTCGGCGTAGATCTCCACCCGGTTGCAGGTGCTCAGCACCAGCGCTCCGGCCACGTCATCGGCACGAGCGACGTCATGCAGCAGCTTGATCAGCTCGTCGCCGGCAAGCGCCACCCGCTCGAGCGTCGCCAGCGGCGCACCCTTGTGGCTAAGTCCGACAACCAGAACGCTCATCCGCCTACCGCCTGCACCCCTGTCCTGTAGTCAGGCTCGGCCGCTGCACTCAGTGGTGCAGGCACCGCCAGCCCGGCTGCCACGTCGAGCCTGCCGGCCACGCCCAGTTCGGCTGCGACATCCAAGCCCAGGTCTCCGCCCGGCACGCTCTCTAGCCGCCGACCAGCGCGACCTTCGCCCTGGCCGCCGGGAGCGGCCGGATCATCACCGTCGGCCTCAGCGGCCATTCCGCGGCGTTGCGCATGGAAGGCGAGGATCTGCAATTCGATCGACAGGTCGACCTTACGCACATCGACGCCGGAGGGCACGTTGAGAACGACCGGTGCGAAGTTCAGGATGCTTGAGACACCGGCAGCAACCAGCCGATCACAGACATTCTGGGCAACAGTGGCGGGAGTGGCGATCACGCCGATCGAGACATCAAACCGCCGGATGACGTCCTCCATCGTGGCCGCACTGCGAACGGTATGCCGGGCAATGACCGTGCCGACCACAGCCGAATCACAGTCGACCAGGGCAGCGATCCGGAAGCCGCGTGAGGCGAAGCCGCCGTAGTTGGCCAGCGCCCGCCCCAGGTTTCCGGCACCGACGATCAGTACCGGCCAGTCCTGGGTCAGGCCGAGCTCACGTGAGACCTGATAGACCAGGTAGTCGACGTCGTAGCCGACGCCCCTGGTGCCGTAGGAGCCAAGGTGGGACAGGTCCTTGCGGAGCTTGGCGGAATTGACGCCCGCTTCAGTCGCTAGTTCCTCGCTGGAGACAGTGGCGACGCCATGATCGGCGAGGGCGTACAGGGCACGCAAATAGACCGGCAGCCGCGCCACGGTGGCATCGGGGATCCCGTGGCCAGTGCCAGCTGGCGATCCGCCGACCTGGTCGGCATCGCCGGCAGGAGTGGCTGCCGCGGGGCGGCGAACCTGCGAAGGACGGCGGGACATGCGCCGGTACTCCTGGGGGACTAGATCGTGTTACCACGCGCACGGGGCGGGATCCGCGCGCGATCTCGCCTCCACGGTACGCCCTTGTGAACGTTTGCACAAAGTCGGGGAACTTTGCCTGATCGACGGCCAGTATGCGGTCGGCGGCGGCGCGGCTGGTGCCGGCGGCCTGCCATCGCGACTGAGCTGGCCCTTGCTCAGCTGGCCGGAAAGGCCAGGTCAGCTCAGCAGCGCGGCCCGAAGCCGATCCTCGCTTACCCGCCAGAAGTCGTGCTGCACGCCGTCCACGAGCGTGACGGGGATCAGCTCCGAGTACTGGGCAAGATCGTCGGCGGACGCTGTGATGTCGCGCTCATCCCAGCCGACCCCGAGGTCGGCCGCGACCCTCGCGATGACCGCCCTGGCCGCATCGCACAGGTGGCAGCCGGGCCGGGTAAGCAGCGTGACCCGGTGACCGCCGGTGGTCACCGGTAGTCCCGGTGACCGCCCTGCGGGGCGGATGCGTCGCCGTAGTCGCGCAGGTAATCCGGGCGTTCGAAGCCGGAGGTGTCGTACCCCGGCTCTCCGAACAACTCGGCCACCGAGGGGAACGGCGAGACCTTAGCCTGCTGCAGTCCGAGCTCGATGACGTTGGTGGCCAGCACATAGGGGCGCCGGTCGGTCTCGAACTGAATGACATGCGGCAGCCGCACGTGCCGCTGGTAGGCGACCCGGTCCCGGTAGACCTCGTACAGGATTCGCTGCATCGGCGCCGACGGGACCGCATGCACGATGAACACCAGCGCGTCCGGTTCGCCGCTCCTGACCTGCTCCACGACTCTCTCGGCGAGCTGGTCGAACTCCTCGACCCGGTCCTCCAGCAAGGTGTAAATGGCGATCTGCCCGAACAGCTGAGCGCGCTCGGATGCATCACCGCGGCCGAGCTGGTCCAGCCGGTCGTCCGGCCAGCCTGCTGCGCGCCGGCCGCCCGGTCCGGCCCGGTCCGGCGCCAGCTCACCGGCGGCGCCTGCGGCCTGCCAGTCTTCCTCCGGGTAGCCCCGGTCATACTCGGCCGCGCCGGGCGCGCCCGAGCCGAACTCGCCCGGCGCGAAGTCTCCCGTGGCGTAGTCGCCGTCGCCGTCGGCGTACTGCGACGGGTACGGCGCGTCGTCCTGACGCCAGTCCCGCGCACTCGCCAGCGGATCGCGATCGCGGTCCCAGTCGTCGTCCCAGTCGCGGGCGGCCTGGCCGTCGCGCCAGCCGCCCTCGGGCTCGGCGCCAGGTCCGTTGTACTCGTCATGGTCCCGGTAGCCGCGGCTCGCGGGCTGGCCGGCCGGATCAGGGCGGTACATGCCGTCGGCCATGTCCTGGCCAGCAGGGTCGGGCCGGTAGAGGCCACCACCGCGGTACAGGCCCTGCCCGCTGGCGGCTAGCGGCTGGAGGTCACCGGTCTCGCCGAAGGCGGGGTAACGGTCGGCTCGCGCACCCGGCCCGGCTGACCGACCGCGCAGCTCGGCGAGCGGCAGTCGTCCGGTCATGGCACCCGCCAGCCAGGTCAGGGCCGCCGCCACCGTGCACAGCACGGCGAATAGCGAGCTCACCGGCAGGTGCACGGCAGCCTTGTTCGCGGCCAGCAAGGCCAGCGGCGGATAGGCCAGCACAAGCGCCGCGCCAGCACCCGCCAGCTGCGGCCGCAGGACCGCCTGCCAGCCTGGCTGGCCGGCCCGGCGGGCCACCGTCACCGTGGCGATGACCGTGACCAGGGCGGTAATAGCCCCCACCGCGTAGAGCACGTACTCGGGCGCGATCTGGTAGTAAGTCGCAGAGTTCGGCCATGCCTTGCTGAAGGCGGCATCCGTGAGCTGGTCGAGCAGGAGGACGACGACCGCGACAACGGTGAGCGCCGGGAGGTACAGCCGGGCACAGAACCGGACCGGAGTGCTGCGGGCAGCCACCTCCGACAATGCCAGGATCAGCGCCAGCGGCGCGATAACCTGAGCGCCGATCTCCATCGCCCGGAACATGGACGCGTCGAATCCGACCAGGTGACCCAGTGCTTCAGCGCCGAGGCCGACCAGTAGCCCGAGCATGGCGACGGACCAGCCGATCAGGTCCCCGCGGGGTGCCCGGAAGCAGCGCGCCAGCAGCACGCCGCTGCCGACAGCGGCGATCACGGCGCCCAGACCGGAGACGATCAGCGAAATAGACATCGCTGCCTATGGTGCACGACCGGAAGCGATGATGCGACCAAAGCCCTGACCTGCAGCGCGCGCAGGGCCGGCGAGACCCGCCGGACCGGCCGCCGCTGTCCGTATGCGGGGTAACAGCTGGGTGCCACCGCGGTGGCGGCCGCATGACGACCTGATACGTCAGCCGGCCAGCCGCCGATCCGCCGGTAGGCTCGGTGTTATGAGCGGCCAGCCCGTCCCGGGCGGCGGATCCGGCACGACCGGCAGGTCCGGCGTCATGGCCAGGCTGGGCATGGCCAGGAAGAGCGCCGACGAGATCGCCGGCCAGGCCTCAGCGGCGGCCGCCCAGGTCGAGGTAGCGCCGCCCGATCCGACGGCGGCCGCGTTCTTCGACGTCGACAACACGCTCATGCGCGGCGCGTCGATCTATCACTTTGCGCGCGGGCTGGCGGCGCGCAAGATGTTCGGGCCCAAGGATCTGGCCCGGCTCACCTGGCGGCAGCTGGCCTTCCGGCTGCGCGGTGCCGAGAACGCCGATCACATCGACTCGGCCAGGGAAGCCGCGCTCGCCTTCGTGGCTGGCCACCGGGTGGACGACATCGTCGGGCTGGGCGAGGAAATTTACGACGACACGATGGCGGACCGGATCTGGGAAGGCGGCCGGGACCTGACCCAGCAGCACCTGCAGGCGGGTCAGCGGGTCTGGCTCGTCACCGCCACGCCCGTCGAGCTGGCCAACATCCTGGCCCGCAGGCTCGGCCTGACCGGCGCTCTCGGCACCGTGTCCGAGACCGCGGACGGCGTCTATACCGGGCGGCTGGTCGGCGGCCTGCTCCACGGCCAGGCCAAGGCCGCCGCTATCCAGGCCCTGGCCGATCGTGAGGGTCTGGACCTGGCCAGGTGCAGCGCCTACAGCGACTCGGCTAACGACCTGCCGATGCTCGAACTTGTCGGGCATCCCAGCGTGGTCAACCCCGACGGCGACCTGCTGCGGCTAGCGCGCAGCCGGGACTGGCCCGTGCACGATTTCCGGTCCGGCCGGCGAGCCACCATGGTCGCGCTGCCCATCGCGGCGGGCGCCGGCGCCGTGGCCGGCGGCATCACCGCCCTGCTGGCGGTACGGCGCCACCGGGCTGGCTCCTGATGCCGCGGGCTGCCTGCCCGGTCAGCTGAAGGCCGGCCCTCGCTCGGCCACCAGCGCCTCCAGCCGCATCTGAATGGTGGCCCTGACCTGGTCAGCTAGCTCAGCGACGGCCTGCTCGGCTGGCTCGGCCTCCGGCGGGCCGCCACCGTCGACCGGCGGCGAGAACTCGATGATCCAGTTCGACGGCAACGGAACCGCGCCCAGCGGCCCCAGCCACGGGAAGAGCGGAGTGAGCGGGAAGTACGGCAAGTTGAGCAGGCCGGCCAGCCGCTCGGAGTTGCCGATCATCGGGTAAATCTCCTCGGCCCCGACGATCGCGCACGGCACGATCGGCACGCCAGCCTGCATCGCGGTCCGGGCGAACCCGCCGCGGCCGAACCGCTGCAAGCGGTAGCGCTCGCTGAACGGCTTGCCGGTGCCCTTGAAACCCTCGGGGAAAACGCCCACCAGCTCGCCGGCGGATAGCAGCCGGGCTGCCTCCGCCGGATCGGCCCTGGTATGACCGCTCCGGCGGGCTAGCGAGGCCAGGCCGGGCAGCGTGTAGACCAGGTCGGCGCCGAGCAGCCGCAGATTCCGGGCACGCGGATGCTCGGCATAGACACAGGCCTGAAGCATGATCGCGTCCAGCGGCAGCACGCCGGAGTGGTTCGCAACGATCAGCGCTGCCCCATCGGCAGGGATGTGCTGCACGCCGCGCGCCTGGACCCGGAACCAGTTCCGGTACAGCGCGAGCGCGGCCGGCATCAGCACCGCTGAATTCAGATCAGGGTCGAACCCGAACTGATCGACCTGGTAATCGCCGCGTACGCGACGCCTTGCGAACCGGGCGGCGGCTTCCAGCCGGTCCAGCCAGCCTGGCTGGCCGCCCGCCAGCTCACCCATGGCGCGTCAGCCATGGGTGCGGCAGCGGCCAGTCCGCAGCCAGGTGGCTACTTCTTGTTCCTGCGCTGGACGCGCGTCTTGCGCAGCAGCTTGCGGTGCTTCTTCTTCGCCATCCGCTTGCGGCGCTTCTTGATGACGGAACCCACGAGACCACCCTTGATTGCTTTCCTGGCTGACGGGCATGCGCTTGCACATGCTCGCCAAATGCGGCGGCCTGGCACATGCCAACGCCACAGCGTACCTCCGCGCAGCCACATTGCCCGGCATCGCCCGGCATCTGGCCCATCTGCGATCCGGCGGCCGGCCTGCGGGGCCAGGTGCCGAGCCGGTGATTAGCCTGAGGCTACGTACGCTTCCCTGAGGTAGCCGTGCACCGCCTGCTCGGGCACCCGGAAGGACCGGCCGACCCTGATCGCCTCAAGCTCACCCGAATGCACCAGGCGGTAGACGGTCATCTTCGACACGCGCATAATCGCGGCCACCTCGGCCACGGTCAGGAACCTGACGTCACTGAGCGGAGTTACTTCTGCTGCCATTGGTAGCCCTCTTCCGACCGAACTGCTACGCCTCACGAGACCTGGCGCATCAGTCACGCCCGTCTCCAGCGTAAGTCCTGCATTGAAAAGGGCAACCCCGTGCGAGCCCTGCCATTTCGGCAGCTTCGGCGGCCCAGCCGAGCGCAGGACTGTTATCGCAGGTGAGCAGGGGTGTCGCGACGCCACAGCTGCCAATCCCGTGCCATTGCTCACAGTCGTGCACACAGCTGCCGATAGCCCGGCAGCCGTGCTTCGGCTCTGGTTAGCCGGCCCCGAGTTCGCGGCCGCGATCGCGGGCGGCCTCAATGGCGGCCAGCACGGCGGCCCGGACTCCGTGCCGCTCCAGCTCCCTGATGGCGTTGATGGTCGTCCCGCCCGGCGACGTGACCGCCTCCCGCAGCAGCACCGGGTGCTGGCCTGAGTCCCGCAGCATGGTGGCCGCGCCGAAGACAGCCTGCTTGACCATCTCCAGGGCGTTGGCTCGCGGCACGCCGAGCAGGATGCCCGCGTCCACCATGGCCTCGACGAGGAAATACACATAAGCCGGGCCGCTACCCGACAGCGCGGTAGCCGCGTCCTGCTGCGACTCCGGGATCCTGATCACCTTGCCGACTGGGCGCAGCAGCCGCTCGGCCTCCAGCAGGTGTTCCTCGGTGGCATGCGGGCCTGGCGAGATGACGCTCATCGCCTCGTCGACTAGCACCGGGGTGTTGGACATCACCCGGACGACCGGAACTGGGCCGGCCAGCCTGCCGCCGATGAAAGCAGTCGTAATGCCGGCCGCTACCGAGATCACCAGCTTGTCCGCGGTGACGTCGGCCGAGATTTCGGTGAGCAGCGCGGCCATGTCCTGCGGCTTGACCGCGAGCACCAGCGTCTGTGCTCGCCTGGCAGCCGCCCCGGCCGACAGCACCTCGATGCCGTAGGCATCGGCCAGCTGGCGGGCCCGGTCATCGCGCCGGGCCGCGGCGATGATCCCGGCTGGCTTGACGACACCTGATCGGAGCAGGCCGGAGAGCAGGGCCTCGCCCATCTGCCCGGCACCGAGGATGGCGATCACGCACGCAGCCTACCGAGCTAGCGTCCGGCCGTCCCGCCGGGAGCAGTCTCCCTCAGCCGAGGTCTTCGGGCTCTGATCTTCTGATCTGGCGCCTTTGATCTTCTGATCTGGATCTTTTGACCTTCGGGGGGCCGCCGGGGGTGTCCCCCGACTGTGTTAGTGACGCGAGCTCAGCGCCCGCAGGAAGAACGCCAGGTTGGCCGGGCGTTCGGCCAGCCGCCTGACCAGGTAGCCGTACCAGTCGCTGCCGTAGGGCAGGTATACCCGCAGTTGCGCGCCGGCGGCGGCCAGCCGATGCTGTTCAGCGGGGCGAATCCCGTACAGCATCTGGTACTCGAAGCTCTCTGGCTCACGGCCAACCAGCTCGGCTTTGGCCCCGGCGATGGCGACCAGCCGGGGATCATGCGTCGCCAGCATCGGGTAGCCCGGTCCGTCCAGCAGAATGCGCAGGCAGCGGGCGTAGCTGAGGTCAACCTCGGCCTTGGCGGCCAGCCCGATCCCGTCCGGCGCCTGGTACGCGCCCTTGCACAACCGGACCCGGGAGCCGGCGACAGCCAGCGCAGCGCAGTCGCCTGCACTACGGCGCAGGTACGACTGGATCACGCAGCCCAGGTCGGGGAAGTCGGCCCGCAGCTCGGCCACCAGGCGCAGCGTCGCGTCGACCCGGGCGCTGTCTTCCATGTCCAGGGTCACGGTGGTCCCGGCGTTGCGGGCAGCGGCGGCGATCCGCGCGATGTTCTCCAGCGCGGTCTTTCCCCCGTGCTCGGGCAGGCCCAGCCCGACCGCGGTTGGCTTGACCGACACCTCGGCCCGCCCGCCCGCCGACAGCCCGGCCGCAGACAGCCGGCCGAGCAATGCGACGTACTCCTGCGCCACGGCGGCAGCCTGCTCAGGGTCGGTGGTGTGCTCACCGAGGAAGTCGATGGTGACCAGCCGGCCGTCGCCGACCAGCCGCTCGGTGACCGCTAGCGCATCGTCGGCCGTCTCGCCGGCCACGAACCGCGCTACCACCTCGCGGGTCAGCGGGGTGGCCATGATCAGGCGCCGGGCCTGGTTGCTGGCTGACAGGGCCAGGAGCGCTTGGCGGAGCACTGCGGGTGAACCTCCAGGGAACGACGTTGTCCACTGCCGGCTCAGGCTACTCGCGAGAGCGACCAATCAGGTCACTGCGCTGCCGTCTGAGTTCAACCTTGACATTAGCCCCGGCGTCGGGCGAAACAATGACTTCCTGCGCGGCCGGTATCCCGCCCGCCGCCAGCGCGGCATCGACCGGCACCGTTCGCTTGACCAGGGCGAGCGCGAGCGGGCCGAGCTCGTAGTGGCGGGCCGCCGATCCGGTGACGCCGACCTGGGCACTGTCCAGTGTCACCGCGTCGCCATGTCCGGGCAGCCGGTCCTCGCTGCCGTCCAGGTGCAGCAGCACGAGCCGGCGCGGCGGGTGGCCCAGGTTGTGTACCCGTGCCACCGTCTCCTGGCCGCGGTAGCAGCCCTTGGTCAGGTGCACGGCGGTCTCGATCCAGCCGACCTCATGCGGGATGGTCCGGTGATCGGTATCCGCGCCGAACCGGGGCCGTCCTGCTGCTATTCGCAGCGCCTCATAGGCCCACATGCCCGCCAGCTCGGCGCCGGCCGCGCGGAGCTGATGGGCGGCGGCGGCCAGTTCCGGCCTCGGCAGGATCAGGTCGGCGCCGAAGCCGGTGTCCAGCCGGATCGCCCCGTCGACCGGCAGGCTGGCGGCCGGATCGGGCCCGAGCACGCTGAGCACCGCGAAGTCGCCGGTGACGTCCTCGGCCTCGACCCGCAGCATGAACTTCATCGAGGTCAGGAACTGCAGCAGCGCCTCGGTGGTACCGGGCTCCACGTGCGCCCAGATCGCCTCGCCGTCATCCGCCAGGGTGAGGTGATGCTCGACATGTCCCTGCGGGCTCAGTACGAGCGCTTGCGCGCTGCCGCCGGCGGGCAGCTTCTCCAGGTGCTGGGTGGTCAGGCTGTGCAGCCAGCTCAGCCGGTCGGGCCCGGTGATGCGCAGTACACCGCGGTGGGACCGGTCGACAACACCGGACCGCAGTGCGAGCGCGCGCTGCTCGGCATAGGGGTCGCCGTAGTGCCAGGCGACACCTGCATCCCGGCCGTCGGCGGCAACCGCGCCGGGCTCGGTAAGCAACGGGCTGGTCATCGGCCCGCCGCCCGGCAGTCTCGGAGAATGGCCACGTTCCTGCTCCTATACAATTTTTACTATTTAATACTACCTCTCATGCCATCACGACCGGAGCCGGCACACAGGCCGAACACGGTCAGATGGCCCACGTCGGTAAGAAATCCCTGATGCTCCTCGAGCGCGGTCACCAGCGGCGTAACCGCCGACTGGTCGACCTCCGTCACCTGCTCGCAGCGGCGGCAGATCAGGTGCACGTGCTGTGCGGCCTCGGCCAGGTGGTAGGTCGGCGCCCCGTGATGGATGTGCGAGTGCTTGACCAGGTCAAGTTCCTCGAGCAACTCCAGGGTGCGGTAGACGGTCGACACGTTCACGCCGCGAGCGGTCTGCCGGACCTCGGCATAGATCTCCTCCGGCGTCGCGTGCTCAAGCCTGGCAACCGCCTCCAGGACAAGCTGACGCTGCGGGGTGACCCGGTAGCCGCTGGCCCGCAGCGTGTCGTCCCACGTCTGCGCCATAACCAGAGTCTAGTGACGGCTGGCGAATAACACGCTTGCCTGCCGTGCCGGTCCTGACGTAGCGTTTCGGCTAACGCAGGAAAGGAGGTGGTCCCACAGTATGCATAGATGTCGGACTTGCGAGGTGGCTGTCCGCTAGCCGCCGCCTGCGTGAAGCGCCACTCTGCGGCAATCCGCCGGGCGACGCATCACCGGCCGCTCCCAGCTGGTTGCGGCACGGGCCTAGCCCGTTGCCCGGCAGATGATGCTGTCGAGGGCGGCGTCGGCGAATTCACGGCAGACACCGGACCCCCGGGCTGACCGGCCTGTCCAGCCGGTCCCCGTGATGGGCCTGTTTTGTGGTGCCA
Source organism: uncultured Actinomycetota bacterium (assembly GCA_963713585.1). Classification (GTDB taxonomy): domain Bacteria; phylum Actinomycetota; class Actinomycetes; order Streptosporangiales; family Streptosporangiaceae; genus JAJYUU01. The sequence continues at coordinate 144,221 of CAVQMG010000007.1, forward strand.
GCGCACCATAGGGCGGCTCATGGCGGGAAGCGAGCCCGGGGGTTCTTACTTTCTGCGCACCTGGCTTTCTGGCGCACCGGGCTTTCTGCGTACCGGGCAGGCACGCCGCCGCCGGAGTACTCTCAGTGGGCCGCCTGCCGTGTGGCAGGCGGCTTTGCTGTCTCCCGGTATGCCACCCGCGGCGGCCGGGCCCCTGGTTACGCCTGGAAGAGAGGCTCAGCGATGAGTCGAGCCCTCGGCGCCTGCGCCGCGATCCTCGTCGTCGTGACCGCCGTGCTGACCCCGGCGCTCGCCCGGCACACGATCGCCCGTCACCTGCCGGCCGGTCATGCCGCTGGTCGCGCCACGTCGAGCCGCACTGCTCCGGCCGGCGCCGATGCTGCCGGTGCCGATACTGCGGGTGGCGCTGCTATCCGGCCCGGCTACCCCGACATCCCGGCGGCGCTGCCCGGGTCCGCCGCCGCGGCGCGGGCTCAGGCGGTGCCTGCTGTGGCCAACATCACCTCGGTCGGCTCGCTGAACTGGTCTGGCTATGCGGTGAACCGGAGCAAGACCATCTTTACCTCGGTCCGGGCCACCTACTTCGTGCCGTATCTGAACTGCCGCCAGTCACCGGGCACGACCAGATCGTCATTCTGGGTCGGCCTCGACGGTTACGTCGGGCACCCCGACTCGGTGGAGCAGATCGGCATCGGCGCGGATTGCTCGTCGGCCAGCAAGGCCAGCTACTTCGCCTGGTTCGAGATGTTCCCCTACGCGCAAACGACCATTGCGCTGAAGGTGCACGGCGGCGACTCGGTGACGGCCGCTGTCACCTGGGTCGCGGCGAAGAAGGACTTCCGGCTGCAACTGCACGACAACACCAGGGGCGGGTCGTTCAGCAGGCTGCGCAAGTGCCCGGCAGTCCAGGTCAACGGCAAGGCGGTCAGGTGCCCGCGTACCTCCGCGGAGATCATTGCCGAGGCGCCCGCGAGCGGCACGAGCTCGCACCTGGTCCTCGACAAGCTGTCCGATTACGGCGCGGTGAGCTTCTCCGGCGTCACGATCACCGACAGCGCCGGGAAGCACGGCGGCATCGTGTCCCCGCACTGGAACGCGACCAGGATCATCGAGCTGCGCCAATCAGGCGGACCCACGCTGGCCGAGCCGACATCAGTACACGTGGATTTGTTCGACAGCTACTGGCAACGCGAGGCCTAGTGCCTACTCGACCCGCTTGAGCTGCGCCGAGACGTGGGACTGCAGGGGCTGCCCGACGGCCGCCATGTCGTAGGCCCAGCCCAGATCGGTACCGATCAGCCCGTACAGGCGGGTGCCCGCGTTGACTTCCTTGGCCGTGGCCGTGCGCACAACGGCGTCAGTGGCCATCTCGATCTTCGTGCCGGTGATCTGACCGTAGTAGATCTCGACGATGCCCGTGGGGTGCGCCAGCACGACCTCGAGACCACCGTCGTCTTGTGGCCGCCAGTAGCCCGTTTCCATGGAGAGCGGGCGGCCGATCGAGCCATCCGGCTCGATCAGCCAGGTACGGCTGGCGTACATCAGGAAGGGCTTGCCGTTGTGGCTGAAGCTGACCTCCTGACCGAAATTGACGCTCTCGATTGTCGGGTATCCGACGACGCCCGCGCCTTCCCACCTGCCGAGCAGGAAGAACAGCGGTCGCAAGCTAGGGTGCAGCGGGAAGTCAGCGGGCAGCGCGCCTGGCCGGTCCGCTGCAGGCTCATCCGTCTCGCTCACTGATCGCCCTTCTGGCCGGCCGGCGGGCTGGCGATTGGCACGGGCGGGCGGGCGCTCACCCGGAACAACGCTACCGACAGGGCCAGGCAGAGCAACGCGACGAGCCCGAAAGCAGCGACTAGGACGATCCCGCTCATCGTTGCGGTCATGCTTGCGGAGTTTAGGCAGCCTCGCAGCCGGCTCGCGGCGCGCCACGCCGTGGGCGGCGGCCTGACCTGGCACCCCGCCGGTCCACTCGGCCGCCGGTAGCTTCGAGCGCTACTGTCAAGCCATGGCGCAACGCTCTTTGGTGCTCAAAGTGACAGCCGGGAAGGAAGACCCGGAGCGGTGCAATCAGGCGTTCACCGTGGCTGCCGCCGCTGCCGCCAGCGGCGTCCAGGTCTCGCTCTGGCTAACCGGTGAGGCGTCCTGGTTCGCGCTGCCTGATGGCTGTCCCGACCTGTCGCTGGCGCATGCCACGCCGCTGCCTGAGCTGTTCGCCCAGGTACTGGCGGCCGGCACGGTGACGTTGTGCACACAGTGCGCCGCGCGGCGGGAGATCGCCGAGGATGACGTGCTGGACGGAGTGCGTATCGCGGGGGCGACCACGTTCGTCGCCGAGATCCTCGCCGACGGCGCGCAGGCCCTTATTTACTGAGCGACCGCGGCCAGCCGTTCGGCGCGCAACTGGCTGGCCCATTCCTCGTCCTCGGGAGCCAGCGGCCGCAGCCCGCCTGCTGCCCAGCTGAGCAGCAGATCGGCCAGCCCGGGATTGCGGGCCAGCGCGGGCCCGTGCATATAGGTACCGAGCACCTTGCCCGCATAGGCGCCCTCGGTACCGTCGCCGTTACCGGTGCCGAGCGAGACCCGGGCCAGCGGCCGGGCGCCCGGCCCGAGCCGCGTGACGCCCTGATGGTTCTCGAAGCCGGAGAGCCTGGGCACGCCGAGAGCAGGGTCAACGTCGGCGACGAGCTCGCCAACCCCGCGCCGGTCGCCGCGGCCGCTGCTGATGTCCAGCAGGCCCAGTCCGTCGACCCGCTCGCCCTCCACACCGCCGAACTCATGGCCCAGTAGCTGGTAGCCGGCGCACACCGCGAACACGACCGCACCGCGGCTGACCCCGGCGGCGAGGCCGCCATCGGTACGCAACCGGTTGGCGGCCAGGATCTGCGGCAGGTCCTCGCCACCGCCGAGCAGGTAGATGTCCCCGTCGGCGGGGACGTTCTGATCCGAGTTGACCTCGACCGGCTCGACGTCAATGCCCCGCAGCCTGGCCCGGCGGGACAGCACCAGCAGATTGCCCCGGTCGCCATAGGTGCTCAGCAGGTCCGGGTAGACCCAGACCACGCGCAGGCAGTTGTCGCTGCGCGCGGCGGCCGGCCTGGCCAGCCGCTCCGCCGGCGGAATGTGACCAGCCGGGCTGGCCGCCTCGGCGCGACTGCCCGCGGCGCTGCCATTGCCGTTGCGAGGGGCACTGCCGTTGCGAGGGGCACTGCCGTTGCGAGGGGCACCGCCGTTCCGGGGGGCACTGCCGCGGCGGCCGTTGCCGTTGCTGACCGCAGAGTCGCTCAGGATCACGGCCGGCACCAGGGCTACCGCCGGCAGCGGCCGAGACGGCGGCATCTCAGCCGGGGGGACGCCGACCGGGGGGACGCCGACCGGGGGGACGCCGACCGAGGGGATGCCGACCGAGGGGACGTCAGCGGGTGAACCTGCGGCGGCGATCTCAGCCGGGGCCGCCGCCCCGGCCAGGCCGGACTCCGCAGACGGCCGGGACGCATGCCGGCCCGACGGCCTCCGGGTCAGCTCGGCGGGTCCGGCAGGCTCGGCGGGCATCTGGTCGTTGTCGGCCGGCCAGCGCTGGGCGGGCAGGATCAGGGTCTCGGTTACGTCGTCGGCCGACGCAGCGTGCCGTCCCCGGCGGCCGCCGCCAGGCTGCCCGTCCGCATCGGACCCCGGACTGGCTGAACCAGGTCCGCCGGTTCCTGCCGGTCGCTCGCTCATCGCCGCATCTCCCGCATTCACTCCGCCCGGCCCACGGTGGCCCGGATCTGCTGGAACGCCGTGTAGTTCGCGATCACGTCAAGGTGGCTGCCCGACACCCGGCTGACGGCGTCGTCGACGCCGTCAACGAGCTCGAACGGGACCTGGTCGGCTTCGAGCCGCACCGCCAGATCCAGCCGTCGCTCCCCGGCGACCAGCACCGGCCTGCCCAGCAGCACGCGGTAATCGACGTCCCAGAGCCAGGAGGTGTCCTTGCCGTCGGGCGTCTGCGCGTTCACGGCCAGCAGCACCGGTCCTGGTCCCGGCGCCAGCACATCGAAAGCTTCCAGCCAGCCAGCGGGGTTCTTGGCCAGGAGCAGCCGCACGTTCTTGCCGTGCCGCTGCACCTGGGTATAGCGGCCTGCTACCGATTTGACCCGGCGCATTCTCGGCAGCGCCTGCTCGACCGAGGCGCCGAAGTACGCGGCGACGGCCAGCGCCACCACCGCGTTCGACCGGTTCGCCCGGCCCGGCAAACTTAGCTGCAGCTCGCTGAACCTGCCCGGCGTCGTCGATCACCGAGTCTTCACTCAGCACCCAGCGCGTCGACGGCCGGGCGAACCCGCACTCGCCGCAGCGCCAGCCAAGCTCGTCGCGGCGCAGATGCGAGCCGCACTCCGGGCAGCACCAGGAGTCCTCATGCCAGCGCTGGCCAGCCGCGATCCAGGTAACGCGCGGCGCCAGTCGACGCCGCCCACGCGATCAGCGGGTCGTCGGCGTTCGCGATGACCAGGCAGCCGTCGGCGGCGGCCAGGGCCTGCCGCCAGCGGCGGGCGGTCAGCCAGATTTCCGCGGCCCGGTCCATCTGATCTCGGCTGAGGTTGAGCAGGACCACGACGCGCGGGCTGGTTGCCTCGATCACCGCGGGCAGATAGCGCTCGTCGGTCTCCAGGACCGCGTAGGGGGCGTCGGGCGCCCGCCCGAGGGCCGAGGCCAGCCCGGCCTCCATATTGGCCCCGAACGCGTTGCTGGCGACCTCCTGGCCCAGCGCCTCCAGCGCGGCACTGATCAGCCGCGTCGTGGTCGTCTTGCCGTTAGTGCCCGTCACCAGCACGACCTGACGGTCGGCCGCGAGCAGCCGGAGCAACTCGGGCTCAACCCGGAGCCCGAGCACGCCGCCGATGACCGAGCCGTCACCGCGGCCGGTCAGCCGGGACACCCGGCCTGCGGCGCCGCCGATGGAGGTGGCCAGCCGCGCACGCAGCGGAAGCTTGCTCATGTCGGCCGATGCTATCCGGGGACCGGATCTGACTCGCGGACCGGCAAGCTGCTCGCCTGGTCGTCCGCACCGACGATGAAGCGCCGCGGCCACGACAGCACGGCCTCCAGCCAGCCGGTCACGCCCATCTCGCCGGCCGCCTTGCCCAGCTGCCCGCGGTGGCTAACGCCAATGGTGACGGCGGCCAGATCCTCGATAAAGGCGGCCTGATCGTCGTCGCCCAGCAGTGCCGTCCACGCGATCAGCCGGTTGCGGGTGACTTCCATCGACAGCGCGTGACGGCGCAGTCCGCTGACCCGCTGGCCGATCTTCACGTCGTCGCGGTCGGCGAGGTCAGTCAGGGTGTAGTCCAGTGGCGGCGCCTGGCCGAACGGGTCAGGTGCGGCAGCATCCAGCGGGCACACCCGTTCCAGCTCGTGCAGCCATTGCAGCTGCGGGATGACCCAGGTCGTCCCCGGCATCATCCCGGCGCCCTTGCCTCCGTCGAGCATGGCGGCGGCGGAGGTGGCGCAAGCCGCGGCAAGCTCGGCCGGGTCGAGGTACTCGCGCAGTGCCTGATCGCGGCCGAGTACTGCCCGGTCCAGCGCCGACGCCAGCGCGCATGCGCGCAACCGCTCGTCCAGGGCCGCCCAGCGCTGCCGCAGCGGTACCGGGACCCGCGGTCGCGGCCGGTTCACCAGGTGCGCCAGCACGTAGACCTCGGTCCAGACCCGCAGCCAGGCATCCTGGGGCGAACGGGCCACCAAGTCGGCGGCCCGGATCTGTACCAGCGAGCAGGGCCGTCCCGTGGTGCACAGCTGGCCGCAGGCAGCCGACCGGCGGCCGGTCAGCGGGGGCACCGGCACCGGCCGTTCGGCCAGGCCGGCCAGCAAGTCCGCGTCTGCGCCCGGCATCACTGCCGCCAGACCGGTGCCGGACCGCTCCCGGTCACCGCCGAACGGGACCCGCACCCGCATCGGCCGGTCCATGCCGTCGGTGAAGACCGCGGCCTCGCCCGGCGGCAGCGACACCACCTGCCGCGACTGGTCGGGGTCCAGGTTCATCGCGGCGCCGACGAGCTCGCGGTCATCGGCGGCGGGCAGCCGGTGCAGGACCTTCAGCGCGGTGTTCTTGATGGCATCCGGCACCAGCTTGGCCGGGATCTGCTCGGCGATCACGATGCCCTCGCCGTAGGCGCGGATCTCGGCCAGCAGGCCGGCAAACAGCTCGACGGCATGCGCGCTGGCGCCTTCCCGCCCGGCCCGCAGCAGCCGGTGTGCCTCTTCCAGCACGATGACGTGGCGCAGGCCGCGCGCGGGCGTGGTCTTGGCGCGCAGCCGCAGATGCTCGACGATCCTGATGATCAGGGTGCCGATGAGGAATGCCTTGTCCTCGTCATTGGCCACGTCTTCGAGCGCCAGCACCACATTGCGGTCCAGCAGCGCAGCGATGTCGCCGGGATGGCCGCCTTCGAAGAACCGGCCGGCCGACCCGGTCCGCAGTGACCGCAGCCGCACGTCGACGAATCCGCGCATGTCTGCCTGCAGTTCCCGGCCGTATCCGACGTCCTCGATCACCGCCAGCGCAGCGGCCTGCAACCTGGCGAGTGTCGGCACCGCCGGCGCGACGTCGAGGTCGGCCCGGCCCGCGCCGGTCATCGGGTCCCAGCCGCACTCGGTATAGACGCGTTGCAGTGCCTGCGACATGATCTGCGGGAATGGCTCATGCGCGTCGAACGCGGCCAGGAACAGCGCCCGGACCATGTCGATATGCGCCTGGACGGGGTAGCCGGGCTCGGGCGCGAGCGGGTTGACCGACAGCGGGACCGCCTGCGGGTCGGCCGGGTTGATCAGCGTGATCACACTGCCGGCTCCATCCGGGCCCGCGCCCGAGCCAGCAAGCCGGGCCGCCATGGCCCCGTACTCGGACTTGACCGGCTCGATAGCCAGCCAGCCGATCCCGGCCGCGGTGAGCTGCTCCAGCAGGTGACGAACTGTCTGAGACTTGCCAGCTCCGGTCGCGCCGGTCACCAGCGCGTGCCGGTTCAGCGTGGACAGGGGCACCCGGAAGGAGCCGACCGGCCGGTCCTGACCGTCCAGGATCTGGCCGAGCTCGATGGATTCCCCGGTCACCGCCTCGCTGGTCAGATCGAAAAAGCCGGCGCTGCAGCACCCGCACGCCCGGCACCTCGCGGCGGGGCAGGCCGGTCAGGGCGGCGAGCGCGCCCGCCGTCGCGGCGAACGGCACCACCGATCCGTCGGCTGGGTCAGTAAACCGCGCGGCCAGCACGTCGGCGAACTCCTGCGAACCTTCCGGGCAGCGCAGCCGGTACGGGTGTGCGCTCAGGTCGGCCGCCCCGACCAGCACCGGGGCGATCAGCCGCAGGTCTTGCTCGGAGGCCGCGCCGGCCAGCACGCGGACATTCCACAGGCCGGCCTCGCGGTAGGCATCCAGCTCGGCCAGCCGGTGCTCGGCGCGGCTCGCCTGGAACCGGGCCTGCTCCTCGTCATACCGGCGCAGCACGGTGAGCTGGTTCTGCAGTTCGGCCGTCTCCGCGTCGAGCTGGTCGGTCGGATCCGCGACGATCAGCCAGCCGAACGGCCGCCCCATCAGCGTTTGCAGAGCTGTCTCGAACAGCGTCGGCTGGCCGGCCGCCGTGCCCGCTGCGCTCGCGGGCTGCCCGGCCAGCGGGACCTGGCGGCCCGGACACGGCGCCCAGACCAGCTGGTCAAGGTCGGCGAGCATGTTGCCGCCGACCGGTACGCCGCGACCGCCCCACGGGAACAGCATCTCCGCGCCCGGACCGGTCCTGGCGGGCTCGGGCCCGGCCTCGATCCGCCGGCTGCTCGCCGGGCCAGCCGGACGGCCGGCAGCGGGCCTGCGTTGGTGATCAGCTCCAGTGGCGCTCCGCCGCCGCGGGACAGCCAGCCCGCGATGAACGGCCGCCGGTGCCGCGCCGCGTTCAGTACGGCAGGCAGCACCGACGCGTAGTCGCTGTCGGCAGTGCCGCCCAGGCTGCCTGCGCTCACAGCCCGGACCTGATACCACAGCCCGGCCGCGCCGCTCCCGATGCCAGAGCTCACACCCATGGTGCGTGCTTACCAGGCCGGCCGGGGCAGTGCTAGCTGATTGGCCCGAATTGTAACGCTCTGGAAAAATAAGAGCCGGAACGTGGCCGGATCGGCCGGCCCGTCGGTCCGGCTGATGTCAGTGCCGGGGAATGAAGATCTCGCGTGCCTCGCGGAGCGCGTAGAACACGATCACCAGGGCGGCCAGCGGATCGGCCCACCAAGCTCCGGCCGCCGCGTTGAGGATCAGCCCGGCCAGTACTGCCACGGCCAGGATCCCGTCCACCAGCGTGACCCGGCCCTCGGTAATCAGCACCGGGTTGCCGAGCGCCTTGCCCGTCCGGGCTTTGCCCGCGGCCAGCGCGAACATGGCCGCCGCGGTGAGCGCCGTCCACCAGATACCCGCCGGGCTGTGCCGGGCGTGGTAGCCGCTGACCAGGACGAAGATCGACTGGATGGTGAGGTAAGCAGCCAGCGTCAGGAACGCCGCGCCGATCAGGCGGAGAGCGCGGCGCTGCCGGTCCGGGCCGGTGCCGGACAATTCCCACAGCACGACGGTGCTGGCGCCAATCTCGATGAGCGAGTCAAGCCCGAATCCGGCGAGCGCGACCGACCGGGCAGCGATCGCGGCGACCGAGAGCACCGCGATCCCGGCCACGTTCCAGCCCAGCGTGACCGCTTCGAGCAGGCGGCCACGGCGCAGCAACCGGGCCCGTGGCGCGGCGGCCGCAGGTTTACCGGACATCCCAGTGTTACAGCTCGACGGTGCCGGTGACGCAGGTCACGGTGCCGCCGCCGACCCAGACGGTGCCGTCAGGCTCGGCGGAGATGTGCACCTGGCCGTTGCGCCCCAGGACAGTACCCTGCCGCGCGACGTATGGTGCCTGCGCCCGGCCGGTGGCCAGCAGCCACTGCGCGAGCGAGGCATTGAAGCTGCCGGTCACCGGGTCCTCGGTGGTGAGCCCGTTGGCGGTAAAGAAGGCCCTGACCTCCCACCCGGCCGGACCGCCCGGCGGGTGCGGCCCGGCAACCCCGAGGTCCAGGTCGGTCAGGCCCGGCTTGAGCGCGAGCACCGCCTCCGCGCTGGCCATCAGCACGGCGATCCAGCCGGGCCCGTTATCGGCCCAGGCCAGGTCGACGATCTCGTCCCGGCGCACGCCGAGTACGCCCGCGATCTGCCGGGCGAGATCGTCGTCGACCGGGCCAGAACGCACCAGCGGCGGTGCGGCGAAGCGCAGCCGGCCTGCGTCGTCCTGGCGGATCTGCACCAGTCCGGCGCCGCACTCCTGCACGACGACACCCGGGCTCTTGCTCTGGCCGCCCGCTTCAAGCCAGGAATGCGCGCTGCCGAGGGTCGGGTGCCCGGCGAACGGCAGTTCCGCCGACGGTGTGAAGATGCGCACCAGGTAGTCGGCGCTGGCATCAGCCGGCGGCAGCAGGAACGTGGTCTCCGACAGGTTCATCCAGTTGGCAAACCGTTGCATCTGTTCCGTGCTGAGGCCAGCCGCATCGTGCACGACGGCCAGCGGGTTGCCCCGGTAAGGCTCGGCGGTGAAGACGTCTACCTGACGGAAGGGTCGCGACATGTGCCCTACTTTAAGGCCGGGCCTCCGCCAGGGTCGCGGTCGGCAACGCCATGATGGCGGGGTTCGCGTCAGCGAGCACCACCTGGCGGCCGCCGGGAGCCGGGGAGCAGAGCAGGACAGCGGTGTGCGGGAGCTGCTGTAGTTCGTGCTGCTCGGCCAGGAACTCCCGTGAGCGCTGCGCGGTGGCGGCCAGCGAGTCGCTGGTGCCGATAGCGGCGGAGGTGGTCCAGCCCCACGAGGTACCGGTGTTGATCCCTTCGGTCATCGACACCGAGTCGGAGAACGCGGCCGACCAGCTCGCGTCCCGGCTGGCTGAGCCGGTGACGTCAGCGAACGGGGCCGCCGGGCCCTGCCTGCTGCTGCCCTGGCCGCGGCTGCGGCCGCTGGTGAGCGTCACCGAAGCTGACCCGGCCACCGAGTCGGCCGTGCCGGCCGTGCTGGTGTAGGAATCCCCGGCGGTATCGGTGACCGACCTGCCGACGCTCTCAGTGAGCTGACTGAGCACGAACCGGTGCTCGGTGCCGATCTGCTCCGCCGCCACCTTGGCATCGTCGGCGTTGCCGAGTCGCATGACGGCAAGCGCCGCGTGACCACGGCCGAGCCGCTCGCGGACATGGGCCGGGATCGAGCGGTAGGCCAGCACCAGACCGGCGCCAGCTGTCTCTGCGGCGTCGCTAAGCCGGTCCAGGATGTCGCCCGGCAACCGCTCGGCACCCAGCAGGCAGACGGTCAGCTGCCACGGCCGGGCCGGCCGCGCCTGCCGCAGCGCGGCGGTTAGCGCAGCCGCCAGGTACGCGGCGATCGCGGCATTGCCGACGGCGGCCGCGCGCCGGTCCAGCCAGCTCACCTGCAGCGCGCTGCGCGGCAGGCTGACCGGTGCCGTGCCGAGGGCGGCCAGGGCCCGGAGCCTCGCCTCCATCGCCCAGCAGCGGTCGATGACAAGGCGCTCGGCCCCGCGTCCGGCCATGGCGGTCAGGCTGGCCAGCTGGACCGGCGTTAGCCCGTCCGGACCGAGGTGCTGTTCGGGCGGGCCGATCTGACCGAGCACTCGCAGCGCGGCCAGCAGCTGCGCCATCGTGGCCGGCTCGCCCAGTACGTCCAGGACCCGGCCGAGCAGCGCCGCGTCACTAGCCGGATCCGCGCCGGCGGGCCGGGCTGGGCCGTCCGCCGCTGCGACGGTCTGCGCGATCAGATCGGCGTGCAGGCCGGGACCGAGGCCAGCCAGCCCGGCGCCAGCACCGGGCCAGGAGCCGGGACTGAGGCCAAGGCCGGCGCCGGGCCCGAGCCGCGGCAGGTCGGCGGGCAGCACCCAGACCCGGGGGCCGATACCGCAACGGCGGGCCACGGCCAGCAGGTCGGTGGCGATGCCGCCTTCGGTCAGGTCCAGCACGTGCACCTCGCCGCCAGCCGCCAGCCGCGGCGCCGCGATCATGGTAAGCAGCGCAGACCAGCCGGCCAGCGTGCCGCCGGCCACGTCGAGGCGGTGCACCGCGGCCGGGATCGTGACCGGATGCCAGTGCGGCTGGCGGCTGCGCTCGGCCCGGCGCCGCTGCCAGTCACGAAGCTGCCGGCCGTGCTGCTGCTGGCGCGCCCGTAGCTGATCCGCCTGCACGACGCCGAACCTGGCGATGCGTTCCCGCTCGGCCGCGAGCTGCGTGGCCAGGCCGCGGCTATCGCGCCAGAGCCGGCTGGCGCAGGCGGCCGTAGCCAGGACGGCCGCGGCCCCGACCGTGACCGCGAGCGGTGCCGCGATCAGGCCCGCCCCGTTCGCTGCTGCGGCCAGCGCGGCCAGGGCTAGTCCGGCCGCTGCCGTCCGCCGCGCAGGCCCGGCCAGCCTGCGGTGCTCCCGGCGCTGTGCAGCGACCCAGTCCTGGCTGATTACATCGGGCCGGATCGCTGCGGGCGGCCGCGGCGGCGGCCCCGGATCCGGCACGCCAGCCGGCTGCCAGCCGATGTAGACCAGGTCCGGCCGCACCTGGCCGTGCGGCGAGGTCACCGGCTGCGCGCAATCTCGATCGGCGGCTGGGTGAGTCCGGCCGCCGGCCGGGCCGCGCGCTGACGGCCCCGTGGCTCGTCGTGTGCCAGCAGCGTGAGCCCGGCCGCGCGGCTGCGCGGTCAGCCGGCCAGCCGCGCGGCCAGCCAGCTGGATGGCCAGGCTCTCGTCAACCGGGCCAGCGGCAATCCCGGCCACCGTGAACGGCCACAGGCTGGCGGCCGACGCCGGGTCCGCGGTTGCCAGCACCAGGCCGGTCCCGGTGTCGGCGCCGAGCCGCAGCAGAGCGGTCAGCGGGCCTGGCTGCACAGCCTCACAGCCGCTGATCAACGTCAGGCAGTCGGCGCGCAGCCGGAGCTCGCGCAGGCCGGCCAGCACGCCAGTCAGGTCGCCGGCCAGCCGGCCGGCACCATGCTGCGCTCCGGCCAGCATCAGCACGACGCCGCGGCAGCGGATTGCCCGGCCGATGACGGTCGCTGGCGGCTCGGCTCCGGCCCTGATGACTGCGACGCCCAGGCGCCCGGCCAGCTCAGCTACCCCAGCCGCCAGGCCGGGGCCGGCCGCCGGCGCGAGGTCCAGGACGAGCACCGTCTTGCGCCGCCTGATCGCCGCGCAGGCGGCCGCCAGGCACGGCCCGGCCAGGCCAGCAGAATCGGCGCCGGTGACCAGGATGCCGCCCGCGGCCTGCGGCCAGCTGAAGCCGGCAAGCCGGCCGGCCGCACTGTCCAGCCCGACCGCGAATCCGTCCCTGGTGACCACCTCACCGGCCGCGAAAGCCGCTCGCGCGGACCGGCGGCGGACCGCCGCGACCAGTCCAGGCCGCCAGTCCGGCGGTGACCGCCGCCAGGCCAGGAACAGCACCGCGGCAGCCTCGGCGCTGGCGGCGAGCAGCGCGAGCGGAAGCTGGGCAGCGAGCCAGCCGCCGGAGACGGTCAGCGGGCCAAGCCGGGCCGGGTGCCGTACGAGGGCAGCCAGCAGCCGCGCCGTGAGCCGCCACCCGGCGCCGAAACCCGCCGCTGGTGCCGCCAATCCGGCCTCCAGCAGCCACGCCAGGCCCGCAGCAGCCGGCAGCGCGAGCCAGTGCGGACGCCAGCGCGACAGCCAGCCGGACGCCGTGAGCAGCCCGCAGCCCACCAGCACCAGCGGGGCGAATAAGAGCTGGGCGATGAGAATCGCGGTCGCCAGCCCGGCGGCTAACTCACCGAGTCCGGCGGTGCGGGACGCGGTGCTAGCGGGCGGGAGGCCGAACTCCCGCTCCGTCACTCCAGTCACAGATGCGCGCATAGCGCATCAAGGTTCCCAGCCCTCCACGGCATGTGTCCAGGATCCTGACAGATTGCCCGCAGTTCTGTCTGGCAGTGGCGGCCGGGGCGTCTGCACGACCACCCGAAACATGTCCGGCCGCAGCACCGCGATTGTCAGCGCGACCGGCCGATCGGTGGCGGGGTCGTCGAACCTGACCGTCACCATCAGCGCAGGCTGGCCGGCGGTGAGCCGCAAACTGCGGGCCACCGACGGGGGCGGCGCTTGCATCTCGATGTGCAGGGCTCCCGGCAGGCCGGTCACCGGCGGACTAGCGGCCGGCGCGCTGGCCCCGCCGGAACCGGCCGCACCGCTGTCGGGCTGGCCGCCCGCGGCCGTCAGCTGCAGCAGGTTCAGCATGGCGGGCAGCCCGGTCACGCTGCCCGCGTCGGCCGGCCCGGCCAGGTCGGCGGGCACGTAGGTCGTGCACAGCGCGGTCGGCTCGCCACCCGCGGTCCACAGGAACCTGACCACGCAGACCTGGTCGGCGGCGCCGAGCTTCAGCGCCCAGCTGATGTCCTCGGGTGGCAGCCGCCAGCTGACCTGACGGCTCCGGCAGGAGAACTCGCCGCCCATCGCGTCCACGTGGGACACCAGGCCGGGCACGCCTTCCAGCCCGAGGACGTACTCAGCCGGGCTGGCCCGGTACAACTGACCGTCGGCGAGGCGGCGCACCAGGTGCCGTCCGACGAGTTCCTCGACCGCAGTGTCGATCTCGGCCGAGCTGACGTTGTAACGGCGGGCCAGAGCGGAGTGGCGGGGCAGCCGCCAGCCCGGCTCGTGGTGCACCAGGGCTGCTGCCAGCCGGTCCGCCAGCACGCTCACGGCGGGCCCTCCGGCCGCGGCCCGGCCAGCGTGGACAGACCCGGACGGGCCACGTTCCCGCAGGACGGGGTTAACTGCACCGGGTTCTGAACGGCCCGCTGCGGCCGTACCCGACTCGGATGCAGCCGGGTCATCGCTGGCGGGTACCGGCCAGCCTGCAGGCGTGGCGTTCATGTCCGGTCACTCGGAGTTGCGCCGCGCGAAGGCGGCAACCATCCGGCCAACCAGAATCAGCACGAGCACGAACACCAGCAGAATGAGGGCCGAGTCGTATGACAGCACGTTGGCCGAGTTCACCGGCTGGACCAGCGGCGAGAACTCGTACACCACGTATGTCAGGTAAGGGACGCCCTGATGGGTGAGATGCAGCGACGGCGATTGGTCGGAGAAGTTCGCCGTGTACAGCAGCGGCGCGGTCTCGCCTATGGCGATGGCAGCTGCCACCAAGAAGCCGGTGATCATGCCGGGCACGGCCGACTTCAGCACGATCTTGCGCATTGCCCACGTGGTGGGAATCCCCAGGGCCTCCGCACCCTCCCGGTACCCGGTAGGCACCTGGGCCAGGGCCGTCTCGGTCGACTTAGTGATGTAGGGGACTGTCAGGATCGAGATGACCAAGATGGCGGGCAGCATCCCGAACCCCATGTGCAGGTCTACTACCAGCGCCACGTAACCGACGAAGCCGAGCACGATCGAGGGGATGCCGGAGAGCACCTCATAGGCTCCGCGCAGCACGCCGCGATGCCGCCCGGTAGCAAACTCGCTAAGGTACAGTCCGGTCAGCACGCTAATGACCCCCCCGATCACCATGGCGCCAATCGTGATCGCGAAGGTGCCGAGGATGGGCTGCAGCAAGCCGCCGGTGAGCTGGTTGGTCTTGGTAAACAGCACGCTGAAGTGAAAATGCGGCACCGCGCGTGCGACGATCCCGCCGGTCAGCCATACGGTCGGCACGATGACCAGCGCCGTGGCGATCAAGCAGATGCCCCAGAAGACCATATTGCTGGCCTTCCGGCGGCGCGAGACGGGCGGCCAGTAGCCGGACTCGCCGGGCCCCCGCCCGGACAGGTCCCGCTGTGCCGCTGGTACGCCGCTCATCGTCCTCCTCCTCGTCGCGTTGCGCTGCCGGTAAACACTCGCTCAGACTCCCCGTCCGACCGGCAGCGCCGTGCCGGAGACCTTCCTGACCAGCCAGCGGGCCGCCACGTTGACACCCAGCGTGATCAGCATCAGGACGAGCGCGAGCTCGGCGATAGTACGGACGGCAAAACCGGTGCCGTCAAGGAACGCGGTATCAAGGTCGGTCACGATGGTCGCCGCGATGGTCGTCATCGTCGTGTAGAGGTTGCCGGGCACGGCACTCAGAGCCACGCCACATGTCATCGCCACGGCCATTGTTTCGCCCAGGGCCCGGCCGAGCCCAAGCACGACGGCTCCGACGATGCCGGAGCCGACCCAGGGCAGCGTGACCTTGCGTGCCGTCTGGGCGTCCGACATGCCCAGCGCGATCGCGCCCTCGCGAGGCAGTATCGGCACTTGCCGGATTAGGTCGCGCGTCGTCGCAGCCACTATCGGGATGATCATGATGGCCAGGACCAGGCCGGAGGTCAGCAGGCCCTCACCGTTGCCGGTCGGGCCGCGGAAAAAGCTGAGCACCGGCACGTCGGGCATATTCCTGGCAATGACCGGGGTGATGTGATGCGCGATGAACGGACCAAAGGTCAGCGCCCCCCACAGCCCAATGATGACGCTCGGGATACCCGCCAGCAGCTCTAGGAAGACACCCACGGCGTTGGCCAGCCGCCTCGGCAGCCGTTCCACGATGAACAGGGCGGCACCGATCGAGACCGGGACGCCGAAGATCAGCGCGGTCGCCGACGTCGCGAGGGTGCCAGCGATTTCAGGCAGCGCGCCGTAGTTAGCGCCCGACAGGTGCTTGACACCATTGGTCGTCACGATCGTGGCGTTGTATCCGGTGCCTTCATCCCAGACGCTCTTGTAGAAGAAGTGCAGTCCGTTGTAGCGGACCGCCGGGATCGCCTCGACCAGTAGCACAGCCAGGATCAAGAGCAGTGCGAGGAGCGGGATGATCGCGCCGATCCGGCCTAGCCAGCGCAGCACATCGCCGCGCCGGACTGCGGTCTGGAATGCCGAGCCGGCCCGGCGGGGGAGCGAGATGCCCGCTCCCCCGTCCGGCCCGGTTACGGGAGCTGTTGCTGCCATGAACTCAGGCGCCGATCTTGGCAATCTGGTTGTCGGACAGCGTGGCCACTGCGGGGGGCAGCGGCTGGAAGTCCACCGGGTCCAGGTACGTCGTCGCGTCCTGGCCCGTGTGCACCGTCCAGTGCAGGAAGGCCCGGATGTCCTCGGCGACGGTGCCGTTGGACTGCTTGCTGTTCACGATGGCGTACTCATAGTTGACGATCGGGTAGCCGCCCGGCACGTTGGCGTTGATCATCGACAGGGTCTCGTTCGCTGGGGTTTTGCCGGTGAGAGCGTTGGCCTCGGCGGCGATGGTCGCCGGGACTGGCGCCTCGAACTGCCCGGCACCGTTCTTCATCTCGGCCTGGCCGAGGGCGGCCGCCTGGGTCTTCGCGAGGTAGCTGATGCCGATGTAGGCGATGCAGCCCTTGGTCGCGCCGCAGCCGGTGACCATGCCGCCGTTACCGTTCTCGGCGAGAGCGCCGCTGGCCGACGGCCAGCTGATCGTGGTGCCGACGTTCGAGCTCGACCAATCGGCCGGGTCCTGAGAGTTGAGGTAGCTGGTGAACAGGAAGGTGTCGCCGGAGCTGTCTTCGCGGTGCAGCGGGACGATGCTCAGGCCTGGCAGGTTGACGCCCGGGTTGAGCGCCTTGATGGCCGAGTCATTCCACTTGGTGATCTTGCCGTCGTAGATGCCGGCCAGGACCGTGCCGTCCAGCTTCAGCGGCTTGGCGACACCTGGCACGTTGTAGTTGATCTGCTGGGCCGAGATCGCCAGCGCGATGTTCAGTAGCGTCGGCGAGGTCTGCAGCGTGGAACTGGACAGGTACGCGTCTGAGGCACCGATGTCGACGGTCCCGGTCGAGGCGTCGGTGATGCCCGTGCCGGAGCCGGTGCCGCCCGTCTCGATCGTCACCAAAGGCGCGTTCGAACTGTTCACGAACTGTTTCTGATACGCCTCCGTCCAGGAGCCCATCAGCGGGTACAGCAGCGTGCTGCCGGTCTCGGTGATGGTCTCGGCGGTGGAAGACGGCGACGACGGCAACGCGGAACCGACCATGGCTGCTGCCGCAGGGGAAGTTGATGCCGACGAGCCGTTGTTTGAGCCTGAGCTGCCGCAGGCGGCCGCCAAGACGGAGAGCGGAATCAAGGCGGCCGCTGTGGATACCAAGCGGATTCTCTTCGCCACCTGGGAATACTCCTTTAGTTCTGCACGCTTAAGCGTGCGCTACACGACTCGCACGCGGGTGCGTGCGACTGCGGTCCGCGCGAGCGCGGCCCTGCGCCCGGACGGGGGGAGTGCTGTCCCCCCGCTCGGGTGGTCTTTTGGTCAGCCGAACCGGCCACGCACGTAGTTGGCGGTCTCCTCCTGTGCTGGGTGCTCAAAGACCTGTCTGGTCTGGCCGTGCTCCACCATCCGTCCCTGGTTCAGGAAGATGGTGAAGTCCGACACGCGGGCGGCCTGCTGCATGTTGTGCGTCACGATCACGACGGTCAGGTTGGGCACGAGGGTCCTGATCAGCGCCTCGATCGACTCGGTCGCGTTAGGGTCCAGGGCCGAGGTCGGCTCGTCCAGCAGCAGCACCTCGGGCTTGATGGCCAACGCCCTGGCCAGACACAGCAGTTGCTGTTGCCCACCGGACAGCCGGAACGGCGAGTCCTTCAGTCTGTCCTTGACCGCTGTCCAGAGGCCGACGGCGGTAAGGTTCTCCTCAGCTACGTCGCGCAGAGCACTGCGGCTGACCATCCGGTGTGCCCTGGTGCCTGCAGTGACGTTGTCCACGATCGACATAGGGAACGGGTTGGGGCGCTGGAACAGCATCCCGACTTTGCGGCGCAGCGACATAAGCTCGACGCCAGGGTGCCAGATGCTTCGGCCGTCGAGCAGCACGTCGCCGGTGTGCCGGTAGCCGGTCACCTTGTCGTTCATCCGGTTGAACGTCCTCAGCATCGTGGTCTTGCCCGATCCGGTTGGCCCGATCAGCGCCGTCACCTTGCCCCGGTGGACCCCTGTGCTGATGCCCGAGAGGATGGCCCGCGGCCCGAAGCTGAGCGTCAGGTCCTCGGTGCGCAGGGCGATACCGTCGCCCGTGAGACCGGTCATATCCGCCACCGCTGGCACCAGGGCGGCTACTTGCTCAGCGGTGAGTCCGCCGCTCAGAGGAGCTATCGGGAACTCGCCAGGCGGTACCGGCTCAGCGTTCGTTGCCATTCTGCTTCCTCGCCCGTGACAGTGGGGTACCCGTCAGCCCGCCGCCCGGTCAGATGCCGCAAAGCCCGGTGACTAAGGACTGACGGTCCTTTTCTAGGCGGACAAAGTGAACGACAGTTGAACTACGGATGTCCTGGCAGGCGACGAGCGGGTGGCAAGTCAGAGAACAAGACGGGGCGGTGCCGCCGGATCGCTCCGGGTCGCACCGCCCCGCCTGATGTGCTGCTGAGATGCCTCGGCCCCTAGACGGCGACCGCCAGCTCCCTGATCTCGCCGATCGCCGCGCTCACGCCCTGGTCAGCGCTGATGCCGCCGGGCGCGAGGACCCGCAGGGTCCAGTCGCCGGGCGCCGCGAAAAAGCGGAAGCCGCCGTCCTCGCCGAGCGGCACCTCGGCGACGAAATCGCCGCCGGAGTTCAGCAGGCGCGCGTAGCCGACCGCGACCGGCACGCCGTCCTTGGTCACCTTGCCCTGCACGATCGCCTGGTTGCCGGCATCCTTCACGGGGGCGCCGCCGGCCGGCGCGCCGCAGCCGTCCGCTGTTGCCTGTGCGTCTGTCATCAGGAACCGTCTCCCAGCTCGATCGGGACGCCGACCAGTGAGCCGTACTCGGTCCACGATCCGTCATAGTTCTTCACGTTCTGCTGACCGAGCAGCTCGTGGAAGACGAACCAGGTGTGGGCCGAGCGCTCGCCGATGCGGCAGTAGGCGATGGTGTCGGTGCCGAAGTCCACGCCGGCGTCGCCGTAAATCGTGCGCAGCTCGTCGTCGGACTTGAAGGTGCCGTCGTCCTCGGCCGCCTTCGACCAGGGCACGTTCTTCGCGCTCGGCACGTGGCCGCCGCGCTGTGCCTGCTCCTGCGGGAGGTGAGCCGGAGCCAGCAGGCGGCCGGCGAACTCGTCGGGCGAGCGGACATCGATCAGGTTCTTGTTGCCGATCGCGTTCACCACCTCGTCACGGAAGGCACGGATCGAGCTGTCCTGCTCGGAGGCCTTGTAGCTGGTCGCGGCCCGTTGCGGCACCTCGGTGACCAGCTCGCGGGAGTCCAGCTCCCACTTCTTGCGGCCGCCGTCCAGCAGCTTGACGTTCTGGTGCCCGTAGAGCTTGAAGTACCAGTACGCGTAGGCCGCGAACCAGTTGTTGTTGCCGCCGTAGAGCACCACGGTGTCGTCGTTGGAGATGCCGCGCCCGGACAGCAGCGCCTCAAAGCCTGCCCGGTCGACGAAGTCCCGGCGGACCGGGTCCTGCAGGTCCTTCTTCCAGTCGACCTTGACCGCGTTGCGGATGTGGCCCTTGTCGTAAGCGCTGACGTCCTCGTCAACCTCGACCAGAACGAGGCCGGGGTCACCGTTGTGGGCCTCCACCCACGCGGCGTCCACCAGCACGTCGGAACGGCTCATACTCAGATCCTCCTCTGTCACAGCCCGGGCTCGCCGTGAGCCGGGCCTTGCTTGTCAGCCGGTAACTTCAGTTAGTTGCGGTTGCCTGCCCCCGCCCCGGCCGGCCGCGGCCAGGTGCGCCGGATGATCAGGTACATCTCACACCCAAGGCACAGCCCGAACACGCCGTTGAGGACGGCCGCCACCAGCCCGAGCGCGGCCGCCGTCATGCCGAGCGGACGCAGGCCCACCGCGTACCCGATGATGCCCACGATGCTGATGAACAGGCCGACAGCCTGGGCAAACCGCGGTGGCGCGGCGGCCTCCAGCTCGGCTGGCGGGTCCAGCCGGGGCCTGATCAGCCACCGGTAGAGCAACCCGTAAGGCGAGTTGCCCAGGCCCAGCAGTGCGCCGCAGGCAAAGACGACCGCCTGGGCAGCCAGCAACCAGACATTGCTGGTGATCAGGACGACAGCGAACACCACCATCGTGACCAGCGCGCCGAAGCGCGGTCCCCGCGGGTCAATCTCCATCTGCCGTACCTTCCGCTCTGGTGCCTGCCGGTCCCTTATGACCCTGGTCCTGATGCCCTTGCCACGTCCCTGCGCGCGGCCGGCTGCTGCCCGCCACCTTGCTGCCTGCCCGGCCAGTCCGGTCCGAAGCACGTGCCCGCGCAGCTGCTGCTGCCCGCGCCAGGTGCGCCTGATCAGAGTATTCTGATCGTTTTTATAGTTTTAGGCTGTCTGCTCAGCGTGTCTGCGTTCTTGCTGGTGAAGGCCCCGGCACACCGGGCGGCCGACGGCCGGACCCCGGCCCGGAGGCCGGTCACCCAGTCGGCGGCTGCGACGCGAGAGTCAGTGAGCCCGAGACAGCGAACTGGCCGGACAGATGGCCGTCGCGACCCGGCAGAAGTCGACAGCACGGCGCTTGGTGAGCGCGATCTGGCGCCATCCGGCCCAGCTCCCGCTCTGCGTCAGTTCAGGCACGTAGCCGATGCTATGCGCGCTGGCTGCTGCTGTCACTATCTTCAATCCCGATCACATATGTAGGCAAGGGGGCCCCGGCCACGCGTCCGGCCGCCTCGCCGATGGCCGCGATGACATCAGGCTTCCTGGGCTGGCCACTGGCGCGACGGATAATACTGCCGTCGGCGGCCAGCACGAGCACGGTGGGCGTACGCAGCACATTGAGCTGGCGGACCAGGTCCAGCCGCGACTCGGCGTCGACTTCGATGTGGGCGACGCCCTCGGTCATCCCGGCAACGTCGGCCAGGATGCGGCGCGTCGCCCGGCAAGGGGCGCAGAATGCCGAAGAGAACTGCAGCAGGGTCGCCCGCTCGCCCAGCGGCTGACCGAGTTGGTCGGCGGACAGCACCCCGTCGCCGGCTTGCTGACCGCCCGAGCCAGCCGAGCCGGCCGAGCCCGCCCCGGCAGCGGCGTCCGCGCTTGCGCCGGCAGCGCCCGGTTCGTTCGCTATATCGGGAATGCGCACCTTGCGCATCCGGCCGTAGGTGAGCTTCCAGCCCGTCCCGGCGATCAGAGCCAGGACGACGGCGCCCAGCAGCACGGCGAGTCCGGTAGTCACGCGTGGTTCAGCATCTGGTCGCGCCGCATAATTCCCGCCGACCCGGCACCTCAGTCCGGCTGCTCACGGCCTGCAGCCGCCCCGCTTGCGGGGCGTTCCCGCTCGCTTAGCTGGCGTGCGTCGCCGGGATCTTCAGCAGCACCTTGCCGCTGGCCGTCGTGATCTCGAAGCTGTGCACTGAGCTCGCCGTGACCGGTGCGCTCGCCGAGTACCAGGTCCGCTCGGAGCCGTAGTCGCTGGCAACCGTCCAGTTCCCCGCCTCCATCCGGCCGCCATGCGCGCTGACGACCCAGAACTCGCACTCAGTGCCCGGCGCAACCCCGCTGACCTGCACGCGCATGTCGGTGCTGTGCCACGGGGTCTGGGTGTAGTCCACCACGGCGGCCACCTGCGTGCCCGGGTTCATGCCGCTGGCCACCGACTGACCGTGCGTCGGGCCCGGCTGGGTCAGCTGGCTCACCGCGGTAGCACCGCCTGCGGCCACCGCAGCCGCGGCCGCGACCGCGACCGCACCCCGCCACAGCCGGGTCCGGCGCTTGGCCGACACCTGCCGCAGCAGGGCATTCAGCAACTCGGGCGACGGGTCGGCCCGCTCCGGCAGATCGGTAATCCCAGCTGCCATCCGCTCGACGTCAGCCTCGGGGATCCGGCCCAGCATGGCCGGCAGGCCCGCCAGGCCAGCCAGTTCGTCCCGGCAAGCCGCGCAGTCGCCGAGGTGCTCCTCGACGATCGTGCGTTCGGCCGGTTCGATCGCTCCCACCACGTAGACACCAAGCAACTGCCGCGTTTCCCGGCAGGCGGGGCCGCTGAATCCGCTGACTGTCATGGCGCCAGCCCCCGTTCCTCTAGCGCGAGCCTGAGCGCCCGGAGCGCATAAAAGGTTCGCGACTTGACCGTGCCAGCCGGCACGCCGAGCGTGCTGGCCGCATCGGCCACTGACTTGCCCCGGTAATACGTCTCCAGCAGCACCCGTTTGTGCTCCGGCCGCAACGTCGCCAGCGCGTCTGCGACAGCCCACGACTCCAGGGCCCGCTCCGCGTCATCAGGCACCGCGAGCACTTCCAGTGCTCCCTCGCCCACCTCATGCGGGCGGGCTTTACGTGCCCGGTATGAGTCGATTGCCAGATTGCGCGCGACGGCGAACAACCACGGTCGGGCAGGCCGGCCTGCGATGGCTTCCGGATGCTGCCACGCCCGCAGCAGGGTTTCCTGCACGATGTCCTCCGCCCGCTGCCGGTCACCGCTCATCAGGTGGATCGCGTACCGGAGCAGCGGCGCGGCATGCTCATCGTAGAGCGCGCGAACGAGCTCCTCGTCGGAGGAAATCCGCCGGGAGTTCCGGGCGCCAGCGTTGCCGAGGCCTGCCATACCACCTACTACGTACCTGCGAGCTGACCGGTTCAGATCGCTTCGGTCCCCTGTCATCTGCAGATCCGCTGGTCACGAGCCTGCGACGGACCGTCAGCCGCCTGCGAAGGGCGGCAGCACCTCGATGATGCTCCCGTCGTCGAGCTGGATCGCGTCGGCTGCCCGGAGCCCGACCGGGTTGCCGTCGACGAGGAACGACGACCGGGTGAACACGGCCGCAAGCCGCTCCCGGCCCGCCGGTCCCCCGGCCGCTGCCAGCGCTTCCGCCAGCGTGTCAGCGGTCACCCGCTGCTCGGCAACGCCGGCTGCATCGCGTGCTGCAGCCCAGTACCTCATGGTCACTGTGGCCATGTCAGATATCCTCGCTCATAGCGGCCCCGGACAAAGAAGCCCCGGGTGGTCACGCGGGAGACACTTGGAATCTCGTATCGGCGGTTAACACCGCGGGCCGGAGGTGCGGCGGTATTGAGCAACGTCTTGCTGCTCACGAGCGCGCGTGAATCGCCTGCCGACATCCTGCCCTCCCTGAGCCTGCTGCCGCACGCAATCCGGATGGCCCCGGCAGCGGCCGATCAGGTTTCCAGCGGCCCGGTGCCGGACGCCGTGCTGGTTGACGCGCGGCGTGATCTGGTACTGGCCAGGCGCGTGCTGCAATCACTGCGCGCGGCGGGTACCGCAATCCCGGTGATTGCGGTCGTCACCGATGGCGGCTGGGCGGCGGTCTCCGCCGACTGGGGCGCTGACGACCTGGTGCTGCACACCGCGGGCCCGGGCGAAGTCGAAGCGCGGCTGCGACTGGCGATCGGGCGGGCTTCGCAGGTCTCGACCCAGCTCCCGGAGGAGATCCGGTCCAGCGACCTCGCCATCAACGAGGCGACCTACTCGGCCCGGATCGAACGGCCGCTCGCTCGACCTGACCTTCAAGGAATTCGAGTTGCTCAAGTTCCTCGCCCAGCATCCCGGCCGGGTCTTCACCCGGGCGCAGCTGCTGCAGGAAGTCTGGGGCTATGACTACTTCGGCGGTACCCGAACCGTTGACGTCCACGTGCGCCGGCTGCGCGCCAAGCTGGGCCGGAGCACGAGGCCCTGATCGGCACCGTCCGTAACGTCGGCTATCGCTTTGTCCCGGTCAAGGGCGGGCCCGCCGCAGCGGCGGGCGCGACCGTCGCGGAGGAGGAAGATCCTCAGGACGGGAACGTGGCCGACCCGGCCAACGGCAGCTGGCCGGACGCGGACGCACGCTTCTCGGCTGACGGGCCGCCGGCCCGGTCCGGTCCGGCCGGGGCCGCGCTCAGCGATCAGCAGCCATCGACGGCACATGCCGACCGGTAGCCCGCCGCAGGTCCGGGTCAGCGGACCGCTGTCGCCGCCGATGCAGCCGCGGTGCTGGACCTGGTCCAGCGCGCCGCCGAAGAAGACGGCGTCAGCCCGCTGTCTGAGCACGTCATGCTGCACCTGCGCTATGGCGGCGATCCCCGGGCCCGCAATGTCCTGCTCTTCGACGACGGCAAGCTGGCCGGCTACGGTCACCTGGACCCGACCGACCCGGTCGAGGGGCCAGCCGGGGAGATGGTCATCCATCCTGATGCCCGGCGCCACGGCCTCGGCCGGCGGCTCGGCGAAGCGCTGGCAGCCGAGGCCGGCCCGCGACTGCGGTTGTGGGCACACGGCGAACAGCCCCAGGCGGCCAGGCTGGCCGCGTCCGCCGGGCTCGCCCGCAGCCGGGCCCTGTGGCAGATGCGGCGCTCGCTGCAGACCCGCATCGACCGGCCGCAGCTCGCACCCGGCCTGACGGTCCGCACGTTCGTCGTCGGCCAGGATGAGGACGCCTGGATCAGGGTCAATCACCGTGCCTTCGCCCGCCATCCCGAGCAGGGCGCCTGGACCAGGTCAGACCTCGAGATGCGCGAGCGAGAGCCGTGGTTCGACCCGGACGGGTTCTTCCTGGCCGAGCGGGACGGCAAGCTGGTCGGCTTCCACTGGACGAAGATTCACGGCGGCGGGCACGAGAACTCGCACGGTCACGCGCATGAGCCGATCGGCGAGGTCTACGTCGTCGGCGTCGATCCGGACGAGCGCGGCACCGGTCTCGGCCGGGCGCTGACCGTCATCGGCCTGCGCTACCTGCGCAGCCGCGGGCTCGCGCAGGTCATGCTCTACGTGGACGAGACGAACGCAGCCGCGATCCGGCTGTATGAGTCGCTGGGCTTCACGCACTGGGACACCGACGTGATGTTTTCTAACAACGCTGTCACCGCCCAGGACTCCTGACCGCGACCCGGCCGCACTGCTAGCCGGCTCGCGGACTGTGCGCGGCGCGCCCGGTAAACCCTGATCCCTGACGATGCGTCTGTGATGTGACGCGGCATTCTCAGCGGCTTACTAGGGAAAGCGGGGCTTTGATGTACATGGGAATGACCAACGGCGCCGCGCTCCGATGGGAGCGTGACGATCAGTGCCCAGGTGACTGGTACATCGCTGAGGCTGGCGACCTGGCCTGCGATCTCGACATGAACGGTCGCCGAGTTCATGTCTACATCGGTGAGGACGCGACCGACGATGACCTCGCCGCCGTGAGCGCTCTGATGGCGTCACTCGGCCTGGCTCTCCCGTCGTGCGGCATCGGGGGCGCCTGGAACGACATCCGCGCCGAACTGCCCGACCAGGATCTCGGATCTTTCACCATCGGCGGTCACGACGGCCTGTACGTGCTGAGCGCTGACTTCTGACCGCCAGGGCTGCGACTAGTGACCGGCGCGTGCGGTTAGTTGGCCGCGATGTCGGCGGGCGCCATCTCAGCCGATCCGGCCCGCAGCCCGAGGACCTCGTCGATCTCCTCGGACGTCAGCCGCCGGTCCGCGGCGGCGACTGCGCTCAGTACCTCGGAGTAGAGCTCGATCTCATCGAGGGCTACCCGGTCATGGAAACGGAGGTCGACGCCGTCGCGCAGCACGCCCACCTCCACGTTACGAACAGGTTTCCTGGAACCAGGCTAACGGTGTAAGCGCGCCGCCGCATGACTCATGAGAGTCATTTCCCGTACCACCCGCGTGACTCACCCGGCCGAGTCGAAGGATGCCTGCCGGTGCCGCAGCGCGCGCTGCACATAGTGCTCGGGAGTGTCGGCGAACACCTGCCGGTCGGCATCGGTGAGCTCGCGCACGATCCGGCAGGGCACGCCGGCCGCGAGCACGCCGGCCGGCACTGTGGTGCCAGGCAGCACGACGGTCCCGGCTGCCACCAGCGTGCCCGCGCCGACACGCGCACCGCCGAGCACGACCGCGCCGATCCCGATGAGCGCGCCAGTCTCGACGTAGGCACCGTGGACCATGGCGTGATGGCCGAGGCTCACCCGGTCCTCGAGCACCGCCGGCTGGCCGGCGTCGCAATGCAGGCAGCACAGGTCCTGGATGTTGGAGTGCGCGCCCACCACGATCTCGTCGTCATCGGCACGCAGCACCGAGCCGTACCAGACCGAAGCCGCACGGCCGAGGGTGACCCGTCCAACGACGACGGCGCCGGGAGCTACCCAGGCGTCCGGATGGATGTCGGGTACGTCATCGCCCAGCGACCCGATGAGTCGGGGAGTATGTGTCACGTCCGGCCCTTCCCTGCTAGCTGGTTCGCAGCAGATTGTGCCAGCAGCCCGGCCAGCCCGGCTCATGCCCCGCTGCCAGGTTCCGTCGCGATCCGGGCCCAGAAGAGGCACCTGATCGCGATTCGGTCGACAAGCGCGATAAATAGGTACAAACCACCGTTTCGGTTGCGGCGCCGGGACGTTAGGGACAGAGTCGTGCCCGACATCACAGATCCTCGCGCGCGTCCGGTGGCCGTTCAGTTCCCGCTGCTCTCCGGCGGGTGCGGGCCAGCCGTAACTGCGCAGTCCCCGTGACCGCCCGGCCTGCAGTCCGGGCAAGGCCGCCGCTGCCCGAAGAACCAGATGGGTGTTATATGAGCGAGCAAACCCACCTCTCCGCTGATTTGGGCCATGAAGACCAGTTCAAGCAGGAAATGCGCGGTTACAACCGGCGCGAGGTCGATGAAACCGTCGCAGCGCTGCGGCTGCACATCCGCTTGCTCGAAGATGGCAAGCGTGACATGGAGGACCGGCTTTCCCAGTCGCTGGACGAGCTGGAGCGGATCCGGCTCGAGCTGTCGGCCGCCCGGTCCAACGGCAAGCCGCCGCACGAGGAGATCAGCGAGCGCATCCGGGAAATCCTGAAGCTGGCCGACGATGAGGCCAGTTCACAGCGCACTAAGGCCGAGGAAGATATCGCCAAGCTGCGCGCGGATGCGCAGGCCGAGACCACCAAGATTCGCACGGACGCCAAGGCCGACACCGACCGGACCAGGGCCGAGGCGCATGAGCAGGCCGAGCGGCTGCTGAGCGCCGCCCAGGAGCAGGCCGATAACTCCGTCAACCAGGCCAAGGCCGAAGCCGACAATGCCCGCAAGAGCGCGAACACCGAGGCCCAGCAACTGGTAGCCGATGCCTCCAAGCAGGCCGAGACGGCCGTCGCGACGGCCAAGAGCCAGGCCAAGCAGCAGCTTGACGAGGCCACGGCGCGGGCGACCGCGATTCATGATGGCGCCGAGCGGCGGCTGAACCTGCTGATGTCCCGGCACACCGAGGCAGTCAGGCGGCTGACTGAGATCCGCGATGTGGTCACCACTCTGGTGGCCGGCGAAGCCGACCGCGGTTCGCTCGAGGACGAAGTCGCCAGGGCGGTCGCCGCCGCGGCGGGAAACGCCAGCGGAAACGGCAACGGTGAGCCGCAGCCGGTGGTTCGCGGCGCCGCAGCCGGGCGTTCAGCTACGGCAGTCGCTGTCGAAGGCAGGCACGCGGGCGGTCCGGGCCCGCAGGCAGACGGCCAGCCCGCACTGTCGACCGCCAGCCGCCCGGTGCAGCCGGGTAACGGCAACCCGCGCCAGCAGGCACCGAGCGGTGGCCCGCTGGGCGGAGGGGCACAGAACGGCGGCCAGCACGCCCCTGCTGCACCGTCGTCAGCTGCACAGTCGTCAGCTGCACAGTCGCCAGCCGCCCAGTCCGCTGCAGCACAGTCGCCGGCCGCCCCATCGCCAGCCGGCCAGCCGCCGGCTGACAACGACGACACCGCCGACGGCATCAAGGTCATCCGGGACTGATCCGTACCGGCTGAACGCCGGCCGCGCGCTTCTGGGCGGGTGCGCGGCGTTGTCAGCTGGGCAGCATGTCGAGCTGCCGCAGGATGACGCCTTCCCGCAGGGCCCACGGGCAGATCTCCAGCACCGGCAGGCTGAACAGATCCATCGCCGCGTCCGCCACGATGGCTCCGGCAGCCAGCTGGTGCGCCCGGCCCTGCGAGACCCCCGGCAGGTCCTCTCGCTCGGCCACGCTGAGCTGAGCCAGCCGCTCGGCCAGCCCAGTGACGTCGGTGTGCTTGAGCACCCGCTTGACGTACTGGCCCTCGCTGGACGGCGCGGCGCCGGCGATCCTGGCCAGCTGACGGAACGTCTTGGACGTCGCGACTGCATGATTCGGCGCGCCATCCCGGAGCAGCCCCCCGGCGGTCGTGGCGATCTCGGCCCGCACGTACCGGCGCAGTTTCCTGACATCGTCGGCCGACGGCGGGTCGCCGGGCAGCCAGTCGCGGGTCAGCCGGCCAGCGCCGAGTGGCAGCGAGACGGCGATGTCGGGATCTTCGTCATGGCCGGCCGCGATCTCAAGCGAGCCGCCACCGATGTCGAGCAGCAGCAGCCGGCCCGAGGACCAGCCGAACCAGCGCCGGGCGGCCAGGAACGTCAGCCTCGCCTCGTCAGCGCCCGGCAGTACCTTGACGGCAACCTGAGTCTCGGCCTCGATCCGGGCGAGCAATTCGTCGCCGTTCGTCGCGTCCCGGACTGCTGAGGTCGCGAACGCGAGCATCTTATGCACGCCTTTGTCCTCGGCGATGCGCAGCGCGTCCCGGACGAAGTCGCGTAGCTGGTTCGCGCAGTCCTCGGTCAGCCGGTTGGTGTCATCGAGGTGCTCGCCGAGCCGGATCTCGGCTTTATGCGAGAAGGCCGGGAGCGGCCGGCCGCCCTGGTGAGCGTCGACTACCAGGAGATGAACGGTGTTCGAGCCGACGTCGAGCACGCCAAGTCGCATACCAAGACGCTACCCGGAGCCCACCTGCGGGAACATCAGCTACCCGGTAGATGCTGTTGAGATAACACGGCGATCAGGAGGCGGTTATGACCGGGACAGGCGAGATCAGGGTGGAGCACGGCCGCAAGCGGGTGCGCATTCTGCTGGCCGGCGAGCTGGTGGCCGACACGACGGCTCCGCTGCTGGTCTGGGAAGTGCCTTATTACCCGACGTACTACGTGCCGGCCGGCGATGTCGTCGCCAAGCTGGTCCCGGCCGGGACGGCCGACGGGCAGCATCTGGGCACTGCTGAGCTGTATACCGTGCAGGTGCCCGGCGGGGCCGAGGCTGAATTCGCGGCCCGGAAGTACCCGGCCAGCGCGGCCCGGCAGCTGCATGACGCAGTGCGCTTCGATTGGGAGGCGATGAGCGAGTGGCTGGAGGAAGACGAGCCGGTCTACACCCACGCTCGTGACCCGCACACCAGGGTCGACATTCTGGCCAGCTCGCGCCACATCCGGATCGAGATCGACGGGGTGACAGTCGCCGAGTCCCGCAGCCCGCGGATCCTGTTCGAGACCGGCCTGCCGCCGCGGTATTACCTGCCGCTCGCGGACACCAGGACAGACCTGATGCGGCCGTCACCGACCCAGACGCACTGCCCGTACAAGGGCACGGCCAGCTACTGGTCAGTGGACACCGGCACCGAGGTCCACAAGGACGTCGTGTGGATCTACCGCACGCCGTTGCCGGAGAGCCAGAAGATCGCCGGGCTGGCCTGCTTCTATGACGAGCGGGTCGACGTCTTCATCGACGGCGTGCACCAGCGGCAGCCACATACGGCCTTCAGCTAACAGCGGTCAGCTGGCTTCCGGCGCGCCATCGGTGTCCTGGATCCTGGCCGCTGACGGCGGCAGGCTGGCCCTGATCAGCCCGGCCGCGATCTCGGCGTCATTCATGACGCGCAGCAGGTTGCCGGAGGTGAGCTTGCCGCAGTCCGACTCCGACCAGCCGCGGTCGAGCAGGGCGGCGATCAGCGCCGGGTAACACGAAACGTCCTCCAGGCCGGCGGCAGCGCGTCGACGCCGTCGTAGTCCCCGCCGAGCCCGATGTGGTCGATGCCCGCCACCTCGCGGACGTGCTCGGCGTGCGCGACGACGTCAGCCAGCGTGGCGCCGGGCTTGGGGTGCTCGCGCGCCCACTCGCCCTTTACCCGGCCGCGCGCGGACAGGTCGCGGTAGTCGAGGTGCTGCCGCTCCATCTCCGCGGCCAGTTCCAGTTCCCAGTCCCGGCACCGCTGCGAGACGAAAGCCGGAACGAACGTGATCATGCACAGGCCGCCGTTGCCGGCCAGCCTGGCCAGCACGGTGTCGGGCACGTTGCGCGGGTGGTCGCAGATCGCGCGGGCCGACGAGTGCGAGAAGATAACCGGTGCCTCGGCGACGTCGAGCGCGTCGTTCATCGTGGTGGCGGCCACGTGCGACAGGTCAACCAGCATGCCCAGACGCTGCATCTCCCGGACGACCTCGCGGCCGAAGGGCGTCAGCCCGCCCGCGGCAGGCTGGTCTGTTGCCGAGTCCGCCCACGGCAGGTTGAGGTTGTGGGTCAGCGTCAGGTACCGGACGCCCAGCTGGTAGAGCGCCCGCAGGGTGCCCATCGAGCTGGCGATGGAATGACCGCCCTCGGCGCCCAGCAGTGAGGCGATCCGCCCGCTGTCCATGATCCGGCGTACGTCGGCAGCGGTGAAGGCCAGCTCAAGCGCTTCCGGGTAGCGAGCCGTCAGCTGACGGACCAGGTCAATCTGCTCCAGTGTGGTGGCAACCGCGCTGTCGCCGTGCAGTTGCGCCGGTACGTAGACCGACCAGAACTGCGCGCCAACCCCGCCTCTGGCCAGCCGCGGCAGGTCAGTGTGAGTGAACTCGACCGGTGCCTCGAGGTCGGTCTTGGCCGGGTCGAGTGATCCCGCCTGGCGCAGCGCCCAGGGCAGGTCGTTGTGGCCGTCGATCACCGGGAACCGGTTCAGCAACGCGCGGGCAGCGCCGGTCGTCGCGGCGGGGCTGTCTGAGGTCATGGCCCCAGGGTAGGCAGGCCGGGGTGACGGCGACCTGCCGGGGATGCCAGGATGTCACCGTGTGGTTTCACCGCCTGACCCCCTGGATCATCGGCACCGCGCTGGCCGGTGCCGTCTTCGGCGCCTGGTTCGGGCATCACCTCGACGACGGCCGCGCAGGCAACGTCGTGCTGATCAGCCTGACGTGCGCGGTGCTCGGGTCGTTCGTGCCGAACGCCGTGCTCTGGATTCGCACCAGGCTCTCCGGTCACGGTCCGCGCCAGGGCGCTGCCTGACTGCGGACGCCCCGGCTCCCGGCTCGCACCGGCCAGGTTTCGTGAGATTGTGCCGGTATGGGACTTGACCTCGCCGCGCTCCTGGAACTGCGCCTCTACCAGGCATTTGATGTTGACGACCAGGGCCGGGTCCTAACCGGCGGTGACGATAGCGGCAGTACTCAGCTGATCGAGATCGAGCCTGACGGCAGTCAGTCGCCGCTGACCGCGCTGCCGGGCCCGTGCACCGGCCGCTACCTGCCCGGCCAGCGCGCCGTCCTGGTCTGTCACGACGAGGGCGGGAACGAACTGCACCAGCTCTCGGTCCTGCGCCTGCCGGTGCCGGGCGGCAAGCCTGCCGGCCTGGCGGATCTGGAGCCGCTCGTCCGCGACCCTCGCTACCTGCACACGCTGGCCGACGTGCGTCCCGGCCGGATCGTCTACCTCACCAACAGGCGCAACGGCGTCGACTTCGACCCGGTAATCCGAGATCTGGCCAGCGGGTCGGAGCGGACCCTGCGGCTTGGCGACCATCGCTTCGCCGAAGCGGTCCTGTCCCCCGACGGCAGCTGGCTGGCGCTGATCGTGTCGTCGCCGGTGACGGCCAACGCCGAGCACGTGGCGCTGGTGGACCTGACGGTGCCGGACGGCCAGGAGCACCTCGCCGATATCACCCCGGCTGACGCCCCGGCCATGAATCACTCGCTCAGCTTCGCCCCGGATTCCTCGGCGCTGTTCTTCAGCTCGAACAACGGCCGGGAGTTCACCGGCATCGTCCGGCATGACCTGGCCAGCGGGCAGCAGGACTGGCTGGTCTGCGAGGACGGCGTCGACCTGACCGGCTGGCTGTCGCCCGATGGCACGACGCTGCTGGTGGAGCGGAACAACGACGGAGCCTCGGAGCTGGCGCTGCACGACCCGGCCGCGGGCACTCTGGTCCGCGAGCTGGAGCTGCCGGCGCCGGCCTGCGGCGTGTTCTGGCGCGCCCCGCCTGGGCGCCCGATTCCTCCGCCGTCGTGCTGGCCTTCAGCGGCGCCGAGCTGCCGGCCGACGTGCTGACGTGCCCGGCCGGCGAACACCGGGCAGGCCAGGCTGCTGACCAACTCCGCGGCCGGCCTCGGCGCGGGACAGCCGGCCCGGCCCGAGCGGCACCGGGTCCCCGCGCCCGGACGGCGACCGCATTCCGTGCCTGGTGTACCGGCCGCCGGACGGCGCCGCGGCGGAGAGCCCGGTCGCCGGGTCGGCGGTACTGGTCGTGCACGGCGGCCCGGAAGGCCAGGCCAGGCAGAACTTTGATCTCGAGGTCCAGGTGCTGGCGGCGGCGGGCCACACCGTGCTGGTGCCCAACGTCCGCGGCTCGACCGGCTATGGCAAGCGCTGGTACTCCGCCGACGATGGCCGGGCCCGGCTCGATTCAGTGGCCGACCTGGCTGCCCTGCACGCCTATCTGCCCGAGCTTGGCCTCGACGCCGGCCGGGCTGCGCTGTTCGGCGGTTCCTACGGCGGCTACATGGTGCTGGCAGGACTGGCGTTTCAGCCGGAGCTCTGGGCGGCCGGGGTCGACATCGTCGGCATCGCCTCGCTGGTCACCTTCCTGGAGAACACCTCCGCCTACCGCCGCGCCTACCGGGAGCGGGAGTATGGCACGCTGACCCGCGACCGCGAGTTCCTGCTCGCGGCGTCTCCGTTGACCAGGATCGACGACGTCGTCGCTCCGCTGTTCATCATTCACGGCGCGAACGACCCGCGGGTGCCGCTCAGCGAGGCCGAGCAGATCTACGCCGCGCTGACCAGCCGGGGCCGCGAGTGCGAGCTGGTCGTGTACGACGACGAGGGACACGGGCTGGCCAAGCGAGCCAATCGCGCCGACGCGATCCCGCGGGCCGGCGCGTTCCTGGCCCGGCATCTGGCCGCACCCGGCCGGATGCCGTGACAGCGCCGCAGCCAAACCGCCGTCGGCTCATCCTGATCCTGGGCGCGCTGTCGGCCTTCGGGCCGCTGTCCATCGACATGTACCTGCCTGCCCTCCCGGCAATGGCTCGCAACCTGCATGCTTCCACCTCGGCCGCGCAGCTCACGCTCACCGGCTGCCTGATCGGCCTGGCAGCCGGGCAGCTGGTGGCCGGGCCGGTCAGCGACGCGCGCGGCCGGCGGATCCCGCTGCTCGCCGGAGTGGCGGCCTACGCGGTGGCGTCGGCGGCCTGCATCGTGGCGCCGGACGTCTGGCTGCTGCTAGCCCTGCGCTTCCTGCAGGGCCTGGCGGGCGCCGCGGGCATCGTGATCGCGCGGGCAGTGGTCCGTGACCTGTACGACGACGATGAGATGGCCCGTTTCTACTCCTACATGCTGCTGGTGAATGGCGCTGCCCCGATTGCCGCGCCGGTCGTCGGCGCCCAGCTGCTGCGGGTGACGGACTGGCGCGGGGTGTTCGCCGTGCTGGCGCTCATCGGCCTTGGCCTCCTGCTGGTCGTGGCCCGCTGGCTGCCGGAGACCTGGCCGCCCGCACGGCGCCGGCCGGGCGGGCTGACGGCAGTCCTGCACGATGGCCGCGCGCTGGCCGCGGACGCCAGCTTCGGCCGGTTCGCCCTGACGACCGGACTGGCGTTCGGGGCGATGTTCGCTTACATCTCGGGATCGTCGTTCGTGCTGCAAGCCAAGTTCGGCATCTCACCGCAGGTCTTCAGCGTCATCTTCGCGATCAACGGCGCCGGCATCATCGCGGCCGGCCAGTTGTCCCGGCGACTGCTCGACCGGTTCTCGCTCCACACGCTCTACGTGGCGGGTCTGTCTGGGTCGGCGATTGGCGGCGCCGGCGTGCTGGCTGCCGCCGTGGCCGGGGCCGGGCTGCCGCTGCTGCTGCCGGCTTTGTTTGTTGTCGTCGCCAGCATCGGTTTCGTGCTGCCGAACGGGACCGCGCTCGCACTGGCCGACCAGGCTGACCGGGCTGGCAGTGCCTCCGCGCTGATCGGCAGCGCCCAGTTCGCCATTGGCGCTGTCGCGGCCCCGCTGGTCGGCGTGGCCGGTTCGGACACGATCTTCCCGATGGCGATCGTGATCAGCGCCCTCGGCATCAGCGCCTGGGCCATCCGGCCGAGACAGACCGAACCGGGTTCGGTGGCGGCGGCCTGAAGCTGGCCAGGCCGGGTCATTACCATGGCCGCTTGGCGTCGTGCCGCTGACGCACAACCGAATAATGTCCGGCCGGGGGGAAGGGACAACCGTGACAACGATCGTCAGATCGGGCAGCTCCAGGAAGTCGCTGGTCCTGGCCGCGATGATCTTCGCAGTCGCGATGACCTTTATCGATCAGACCATTGTCAGCATCGCCGTGCCCAAGATCCAGTCCGCACTGCATTTGTCCATCAACGACGTGCAGTGGGTGGTGAACGGTTACCTGCTCGCGCTGGCCGCCACCTTTGCTTTCGGCGGTCGCCTGTCCGACATGGTGGGTCACCGCAGGATGGTCGTCATCGGCATCGTGGTGTTCGCGCTGTCCTCCACCGCCTGCGGCCTGACACCGATCGGCTCGGCGGCCGCGCCGTGGATCATTACGTGGCGGGTGGTCCAGGGCATCGGCGGCGCCCTCATGTACCCGGCGGCGCTCGCGATCGTCGTCTCCGCCTTCCCGCTCCGCGAGCGCGGCCGCGCCATGGCCGTCTTCTTCGGGGTAGCAGGCGGGCTGACATCGATCGGCCCGATCCTGGGCGGTTTCCTTAGCGAGTGGACCTGGCGAGCGATCTTCTGGGTGAACATTCCCGTCGCGATCATCGCGCTGGTCCTCACTGCGCTCGCCAGGCCGCAGACGCAGACCAGGCCCGGCAAGCTGGACTGGACCGGTCTCGTGCTGATCTCCGGCGGCGTCGGCCTCAGCATCTTCGGCCTGCAGCAGACCCAGGTCTGGGGCTGGGGCAACGCGACTGTCATCTCGTGCATGGTCGTCGGAGTGCTGCTCCTGGTGACCTTCGTTTACGTCG
Organism: uncultured Actinomycetota bacterium; assembly: GCA_963713585.1. Classification (GTDB taxonomy): domain Bacteria; phylum Actinomycetota; class Actinomycetes; order Streptosporangiales; family Streptosporangiaceae; genus JAJYUU01. The sequence goes on from CAVQMG010000007.1 coordinate 179,101, forward strand.
AGCCACGAATCAGGCAGCCGCTCATCGACGTCGGGGCATTCAGGATCAGGGCCTTCCTGGTGCAGAACATCGTCTTGTTCATCGCGATGATCGTGTTCATCCCGATCTTCTTCTTCGCCAGCATCTACGCGCAGGTCTCGCTCGGTGACGGGCCGCAGGAAGCCGGCCTGTACCTGCTGGTGTTTTTCCTGGGCTTCGCGCCCGGTGTCCAGTTCGGCGGCCGCGTGCTCGACAAGAGGGGCGCAAAGGAGGTGGTCGTAGCGGGCTGCGTCATGGCCGCCATCGGGCTCACGCTGTGGGCAGGCAGCGTCACCCACCTCAGTCTCGGCAGTCAGTGGTTCTACATCCTGATCGCCGGCTGTGGCATGGGCATGATGGTCGGCCCGTCTAACACCGACGCGATCAACCAGGTCGGACGGCTCTCCTATGGCGAGGCAACCGGCGTCACCCAGACCACCAGGAACTTCGGCGCGAGCTTCGGGCTGGCCGCCCTGGGCACCTTGCTGGTAACGGTTGAGCGCAACCACCTGACCAACCGGCTGCGGAATCTCGGCCTGCGGCCGGCCGCGGCCCGCAGCGCCGCGCAGAAGCTGTCCACGACGCGCCAGTCCGGCCCGCCGGCCGGCGTGCCGGCGTCGGCCGCCGCCCACGCCTACCACGCTGCCCAGCTGAGCGTGGCCAACGGCATGCAAGCCGTGCTGTATGCCATGGGCGGCGTGATGGCCGTCGCTGCCATCGTGGCGGCGGCCGGACTGCGCCGGGGCATCCAGGCCGCCGGTGACAGCGAACGGCCGGGGGCCACGGCCGGTGACGCCGCGCCGCCGGAGCCCCGTCGGGCCGGTGCCGGCGAGACCATCTGAGCAGGCTAACGCGGCGCAGGCTGGGCGTCAGCCCGGATGCCGGGCAGTCCAGGCGTCGATGACGTCGATGACAGTCTGGTCTGGCTCCGGCGGCACGAATCCGAGCATTTCCTGCAGCAGCGGGTGGACGACCGGGTGCAGGCGCCCCTCCGCGAAGGCTTCGTACTGGTCCTTGGTCTGCCAGACGTCGACATACCGCAGGCCGCCGTCGACCTGCCAGGCCAGGTGGGCTATCAGCCCGTCCGGCTGCTCAGGGCCGAGCCCTGCCTTGATCCGGCCGTACATCTCGGCATCGATCGGCACGTCGTAGGTGAACGCGTAGGTCATCGTGGCCTCCCCTAAATTAAACCGAAGCAGCTTCGGATTAATACTTGTATCATGTACCGCATGCCAGCTCGGGTCAAGCGGCACTATGACGCGACCCGGCGCCGGGAGGCGGCCGCGCGGACCCGCGACGCCATCCTGGACGCTGCCCGCGACCTGTTCACCGAGCGCGGATACGCGGCAACCCCGGTCGCCGCCATCGCCGAGCGAGCCGGCGTGGCGCTCGACACGGTCTATGCGTCGGTCGGCCGCAAACCCGAGCTGGCCAGGCTGCTGATCGAGACCGCGATCTCCGGCACCGGCCAGGCCGTCCCGGCCGAGCAGCGTGACTACGTCCGCGCGGTCCGGGCCGCGCCCGATGCCGCGACCAAGATCACCCTCTATGCGGCCGCCGTCACCGCGATCGCGCCCCGGCTGGCGCCCGTTCTCGCGATCGTCCAGCAGGCCGCGCACAGCGCGCCGGAACTGGCCGCGCTCTGGGATGAGATCGCTGACCGGCGGGCAGCAAATATGCAGCTCTTCGTGGCGGACCTGGCCGCCGTCGCCCCGCTGCGGCTCGACGCCGCCGAAGCGGCCGAGATCGTCTGGGCGACCAACGCTGTCGAGCTCTACCACTTGCTCGTCGACCAGCGCGGCTGGACCTCGCAGCGTTACCAGCAGTTCCTCGCCGACACCTGGCGCCGGCTGTTGCTGGCCGACTCTCCGCCACCCTGACCGGCAGGCACGCAAGAATCAGCCCATGACGGTTGCCCGCTCCATCGGACTGTTCATCGCCGCCGGACTGGCCGAGATCGGCGGCGGCTACCTGATCTGGCGATGGTTGCGCGAGGGCGCGCCGCTGATCCTCGGCGTGCTCGGCGGCATCGTCCTGGTGATCTACGGCGTCATCCCGACGTTGCAGCGCAGCCACGATTTCGGCCGCATCTATGCCGCCTACGGCGGCGTCTTCGTGGTCGCCTCGCTGCTGTGGGGCTGGGGCGTCGATGGCAGCCGGCCCGATCGCTACGACGCCGTCGGCGCCGCGGTCGTACTGGCCGGAGTCGCGATCATCTACTTCGCGCCGCGGCACTGACTTCCGCCGTGATCGGTAGGCCTGCCGGCAGTTCGCCTTCCCCGGCCGCTAGCGTGACGCGCATGCAGTTGGACGCGGTAACCCAGATCCTGCAGGAGGCGGCCGAGGTCGCGATCGTGCCGCGGTTCCGGGCGCTGGCCGAGGGAGAGGTGTCGCACAAGTCGTCCGGTGACGTCGTCACCGTCGCCGATCGCGAGGCCGAGGAACTGATCAGCCGCCGGCTCCGGGACGTGCTCGATGCGCCGGTGGTAGGCGAGGAGGCGACGGCCGCCAACGCGGGACTGGTCCGGGCCGTGCGGGAGGCACCAGCCGCCTGGGTGGTCGATCCGCTGGACGGCACCGCGAACTTCGTCGCCGGGCGGCCGTTCTGGGCAGTGATGGCGGCGCTGGTGCGCGGCGGCCAGACAGTGGCCGCCTGGATCGTGCGGCCGGTCGACGACCTGGCCTACGTCGCCGAGCAGGGCTCCGGCGCGTGGCGGAACGGGATCCGCGTGGTCCGGCCGCCGGCCCCGGACGATCCGGCCGCGATGCGCGGCGTTGCCCATACCCGGTACCTGACGCCGCCGGATAAGGACCGGGTGCGGGCCGCCCGGCCGCTGTTCGCGGAGCTCGGGCCCGGCATCTCGTCGCCGGCGTCGACTATCCGCAGCTCATTGAGGGCGAGATCGACTTCGTGCTGTTCTGGCGCACCCTCCCCTGGGACCACGCGCCGGGCACGCTGCTCGTGCGCGAGGCGGGCGGCGCCGCCCTGCGGCCGGACGGCTCGCCTTACCGCCCCGACGACGACCGCGAAGGCCTGCTGAGTGCGGCCGACGACCGGTCCTGGCAGGCCGTCCGGCCGCTGCTGCTGGGCTCACACTGACGTGAGCCGGGCCACGTTCCCGGTCTTCTCCCGGTTTCATCGCCGATACCCTGGCAAGGCGCCGCCGGCCGGCGGCCGGGAAGAAAGGCCAGGTCGTTGCCGCGATACAACAGGGTCGTCGTGAAACTCAGCGGTGAGGCGCTGGCCGGCGAGGCCGGCTGGGGCGTTGATCCGGCCAGCTTGTCCCGGGTCGCCGACGAGGTCCTGACGCTGCACGAGCTCGGAGTCGAGGTTGCCGTTGTGGTCGGCGGCGGCAACTACTTCCGCGGCCGGATGTCCGAGGGCTGGGGCATCAGCCGGGCCGAGGCCGACAACATCGGCATGCTGGGCACGGTGATGAACGCGCTGATGCTGCGCGGCGTGCTGACCGCCAGCAACGACGTCGACGTGCGAGTGATGACGGCCGTGCCGATGCAAAGCGTGGCCGAGCCGTTCATCCGGCTGCGCGCCATCCGGCATCTGGAACACGGGTCGATCGTCATTCTCGCGGGCGGCATCGGCCAGCCCTACGTGACCACGGACTACCCGGCCGTGCAACGTGCGCTCGAGCTCGAGACCGACGCTCTGCTGGTGGCCAAGCGCGGCGTCGACGGCGTCTACGACAGCGACCCGAAGGTCAACCCGGATGCCCGCCGGTACGAGCGCCTTACCTATGACGAGGCAATCGCGGCCGGCGTGCGGGTCATGGACACCAGCGCGTTCGTACTGGCCAACGAGCAGGCGCTGACCATGCACGTGTTCGACGTCGCGGCCGTCGGCGTCATGCGGCAGATCTGCGAGGGCGCCGAACTGGGAACCCGGATCAGCGCGAAGGCGTAACTCCGGCCGACGGCAGGTGGATGAGACCGGCTGGTGTCGGGCGGAAGCCGCAGGCCGTGAAGTAAAACGGCGCTAGGTACTCCTCGAAGTCGACATGAATCCACTCGCAGCCTGCTGCCCTGGCCTGCCGGACGGCCTCGGCGACGACCTGGGTTGCGATGCCCCGCCGCTGGAAGGCGGTTGCCACCTTCGTGTCGATCAGGAACGCGTGGTCGCCGCCGTCCCAGGCCACGTTGACGAATCCGATCAGCACTCCGCCAGGCTCCCTGGCGGTCACCCAGCCCAGGCTGTGCGGCCTGATCTGATCCCACCAGCCCGGCGCAGTGCGGCCGCCGTGCGCCTGCACCAGCGCGACCAGCTCAGCGTCGGTGGCTTCGCCGCGCCAGCGGTACTCGACCCGGACGCTCACGCCACCGCCGGAACCGGCCAGGATTGCCGATTTCGTTCCACTACTGGTTCACTCCTTGGTCAGGCGGGGGCCTGGTCAGGTCGAGATGCTCCAGTCGTTGACCTTCATCAGGTGGCCCTTCGGGTACTCGAACTCGGCCGGGCCGATCAGGGTAAACCCGGACTTGCGGCAGACCGCGTTGGACGCCGGATGATCGACCGACGGGAAGGCATGCATCGTCGGTGTCAGCTTCGCCTGCCGGGCCCGCGCGATGACCAGGCCCGCAGCCGCGGTCGCGATGCCGAGCCCCTGGTGGGCCGGCAGCACGGCCCAGCCCGTCTCGCAGATGTCCTGGCCGGCCCAGCGCAGCGGCCAGAAGCCGATGCTGCCGACGGCCACCGCGTCGCCGACGACCACCGCGCCGCCGACCTCGATCACGAACATGGCGCCCTCGTGCGGGCGCGGGTCAGCCGGATCGGTGACGTAGCTTCGCAGCCGCGCGCGGGTCTTGGTCTCGCTCTCCGGCCCGCCCAGATGGTTGGTCATCTCGGGCGTGTTGAGCGCGGTCATCAAGTCCAGATCGCCGGGCGTCCAGGGCCGCAGGCGCAACCGCAGTCCGCCGGGCAGATCTGTGCAGTCCTCCACCCTTATGTCCTATCAGCAGCCACCGACCCCCGGTCGGCCAGGCCTGCTACCACGGCTTAGGTTTGCAGTGCGGGGCGGCAGCGGCAACGGGCCGCGCAGATATCGGGGGCGCACATGAGCAACACCCAGCACGACGGCAACGGCCGCCGGCGGCAGGCACTGGTCACCGGAGCCACCTCCGGGATGGGGCGTGCTATCGCCTTCCAGCTCGCCAGCGACGGCTTCGAGGTGATCGTGCACGGACGCGATGACGAGCGCGGGCAGCAGGCGGTCGGGCAGATCGAGACGGCCGGCGGTACGGCCCGGTTCGCTGCCGCAGACCTGACGGATACAGCGGCCATCGCACAGCTGGCTGCCGCGGCGGGCGAGGTCGACGTGCTGGTCAACAACGCCGGGTTCTCCTGGTTCGGGCCGACGGCCGAGCTCAGCGCGGAGCGGTTCGATGCCCTGCTGGCCAGCAACGTGCGCGCACCGTACTTCCTGGTGGCGGCCATCGCGCCAGGAATGGCCGCGCGGGGCCGCGGCAGCATCATCAACATCAGCAGCATGGCCGGCCGGATCGGGCTGGCGCCGGCCGCGGCCTACGGCGCGACCAAGGGCGCGCTGGAATCGATGACCAGGGCCTGGGCCGCCGAGTTCAGCCCGGCCGGTGTCCGGGTCAATGCGGTCGCGGCGGGTCCGGTCTACACCGACGGCGCCGCCGGTGATCGCACCACCGCGCTGGGCGCCACGACGCCGCTGGGCCGCGCGGCGCAGCCAGCGGAGATCGCGGCGGTGGTCAGCTTCCTGGCATCGCCGCAGTCTGGCTACATCACCGGCGCGGTACTGGCCGCCGACGGCGGCCGCGCCGCCATCTAGCCCGGCTCGGTCCTGGCCTGTCAGACTGACCCCGCCCGGCACGGGCGCGGCTGGATAACGGCATGGCATAAGGGAGCCGATATGAAGGCGCTGGTGTTCCGGCACAACTACGCGCGCGAGGCCGCCTCGGCCGTGGGCGGCCGCCTCGACCAGCGTGCGTTCGTGTCCCGGCTGGCGCCGGTGCGGATCGAGGAGGTCGATGAACTGCCACTGCCGGCCCAGGACTGGGTGCGGGTCCAGACGACGTTCTCCGGCTTGTGCGGCTCGGATGTCAAGCAGATCCTGCTCAACGGCGCCCGGGACAACCCGCTGACCGCTCTGGTTTCGTTCCCGCATGTGCTCGGGCACGAGGTGGTCGGACGCCGGGCTGACACCGGCCAGCGGGTCGTGCTGAATCCGTGGCTGTCGTGCGCCCCGCGGGGCATCGACCCGCCGTGCGAGGCCTGCAAGGCCGGCCGGTATCCATGGTGCCGCAACTTCCGGTCCGGCAACCTGCCAGTGTCGATCCACCTCGGCAACTGCGCCGGCGCCGCGGGTGCGCACGCCGAGCGATTCGCCGCGCACGAGTCACAGCTGTTCGCCATCCCCGACGACGTCTCGGACGAGGCTGCGGTCCTGGCCGATCCGGTCAGCGTCTCGCTGCGCTCGATCTTGCTCGCGCCGCCCGCAGCCGGGCAGGCAGTCCTGGTCTACGGCTCCGGCACTCTTGCGTTCGCGGCCATCGCGCTGCTCCGCTACCTCTATCCGGACACGCAGGTGTGGGCCGCGACCAGGCCGGGTGCCCGCGCTGAACTAGCGACCAGGCTCGGCGCGCACGCGGCGCTGTCATCCTCGCCTGATGAACTGGTCGCGCAGGTTGCGAAGCGGACCGGGACGCAGCCGCTGCAGCCGTGGAGCAAACGTGACTGGCTGCAGGAAGGTCCCGCCGTCGTCTACGACACCATCGGGTCGACCGAGACCGTCGAGACGTCGCTCCGGCTGCTGGCCACCGGCGGCACGCTGGTGGTCTCCGGGGTCGAGCCGCCGAGGCGATTCGAGTGGACGCCGCTGTACTTCAAGGAGCTGAAGGTCATCGGCTCGAATGGCTTCGGCCTTGAGGAAGTCGGCGGCGTGACCAAGCACTCGATGGAGCATTACTTCGACTTCATCGCCGGCGGCCTTGACCTGACGCCGGTGATCACCCACCGTTTCCCGCTGGAGCGCTGGGATGAAGCCGTGCTGACGGTGAAGAACTCCCGGAAGACCGGCGCCGTCAAGGTACTGCTCGAACCATGAGGCCCTGGTCATTGCTCAAACTCACCCGAACGCATTAGGGTTATCTTCGATTTATTCTCTCTTTAATCGGGTGAAGAAGTGCGTTACGGGGCCAAAACTCTCATTGTTTCTCTTGCCGGAACCGCCTGCGTCCTCGGCGTTCTTCCGGCTGGGACTGCCGCCGCCGGCACCCTCACGTCTCTGCCGATCACGAACTTCCACCAGATCGTGGCGGACACGGCCCACGGCCACCTGTTCATCAGCCAGGGCAGCAGCAGCAGCGCCGACGAGATCCTCGTCACGAACCTGGCCGGTCAGGAGGTCGCCGAGATCGCCGGCCAGGACGGCGTGACGGGTATCGCGCTGTCACCAGACGGCAGCACCCTGTACGCGGCTCTGGCGACTGACCACGCCGTCACTGCGATCGACACCACGACGCTGGAGCAGACGGCGTCGTACCCGCTCGGCGATACCAACACGCCGGTCGACGTGGCCGTGCAGAGCGGCAAGGTCTGGGTGAGCTACAACACCGGCACTTCGGGCGCTTCCATCGGCGACATCGACCTGACGGCGGCGCAGCCCGCCTTCGAGACACAGGCCGCCATGGGCCCCTGGTCGGTCGCCCCCGAACTCGCCGCCGACCCGCAGGACACCGGGGTGCTGGTGGCCGCCGAACCTGCCGTGGAGTCCCCCGCCGTCGCCAGCTACGACGTCGCTGTCGATCCGGTCACCGTGCGCGCCCAGTCGGGCAGCTTCGCGAACTGCGAGAACCTGGGCGATCTGGCCGTCGCCCCTGGCGGCGCGGAGTTCGTCCTGGCCTGCGGGTTCCCGTACGCGCACGACCGCTACAGCACCGCTGACCTCAGCCAGCAGGGGTCCTATCCCAGCGAGACGTATCCGGTCGCCGTGGCGTTCGACGCCAGCGGTGTCGTTGCCGCTGGGACCGGCAACGACGCGTCCGACCCGGATCTCTACGTCTACCAGCCGGACGCCACCACGCCGCTGAACATCCTCAACCTCAACGGACCCGACGGCGGCCTGGTAGCACGCGGCCTCGCCTGGGCGCCCGACGGCTCGCAGCTGTTCGCCGTGCTGGAGACCAGCCCTGCCGCCTTCACCCTGGACGTGGTCAGCAGCCCGACGCTGACCCAGTCCACCCTCAGCCTGAGCGGACCGTCCAGCGCTGACGTCACTAAGAAGGTGACCCTGACCGGCAGCCTGGCCCTGAGCACTGGTTCGGCTCCGGCCACCGGAACTCCGGTCGCCATCACCCGGTCGCTGGCCGGCAGCACGTCAACCGCGACCTTTAACGTGACCACGGCGGCGAGCGGCGGGTTCACTGTGACCGACACCCCGCCAGGGCCGGGAAAGTACACCTACACCGCCAGCTACAGCGGGAGCGCGACCATCGCGGCGGCCACAGCGTCGCAGGTCGTGACGGTTTCCCTGCTGCCGGTCTCGTTGTCGCTCTCGACCGGGGCGAGCAAGTACACCTACGAGCCCACCGTCCACCTCACGGCGCATCTCGGCACGACGTACAAGAACCGGACCGTGTCGATCTACGCCCAGCCAGCTGGCGCCAAGGCCAGGAAACTGCTCAAGACCGCGAAGGTGAACGCCCGCGGTGAGGTGACGGTGAGCTACAAGGCTCCGCACAACACGAAGTTCAGTGCGGTGTTCTCCGGCGACGCGCGGTACGCGGCCAAGACCGTCACCCGGACTGTCGAGATTCGGGCCAGGGTCGCAGAGTCGCTCAGCAGCTACTACAGCAGCGAGCGCCTGGGCCGGATCACCTATCGCCTCTACCACCGCAGCGCCCTGCTGCATTCCCGTGCCGTTGTCAGCCCGAACAAGCACGGCGAGTGCGTCGAGTTCGAGGCCGAGGAGTACTACCAGGGCACCTGGTACGGCAACACGGCCACCGGCTGCGCCAAGCTCACCAAGTCGAGCAAGGCCTACGCGACCTTCAACCTGACGCACGCCGATATCGGCTTCCACTACCGGATCCGCGCGGATTACATCCGCAGCAGCAAGGACACCACCAACCTGAGTAGCGATGGCCCCTGGCTGTACTTCATCGTCGAGCGCTGACGGCAGGCCGGCGGCCGTGGCCACCGTCGGCCACGTTCCCTTTCTTTCCGGGAACGTGGCCGTCCACGGTCAGGCCGTGACTGCGGTGAGGTCCACCTCCGGGTAAAGCGGGTAATTCGCCAGCAACTCGGCTGCCTGGTGTGACACCGACGCCGCGAGGGCCGGGTCCAGGTCGTATTTGGCTTTGTTCGCGCCCGGCCCGGTCGCGGTCAGAACCCGGTCGATCAGGGCGCCGATCGCGTCCATCTCGGCCGTGCCGAGCCCGCGCGTCGTCAGCGCCGGAGTGCCGAGCCGGATGCCCGAGGTGTACCAGGCACCGTTCGGGTCACGGGGCACCGAGTTGCGGTTGGTCACGATCCCGGAATCCAGCAGGGCCTGCTCGGCCTGCCGGCCAGTGAGCCCGTAACTGGTGACGTCGAGCAGCACGAGGTGGTTGTCGGTACCGCCGGTGACCACCGTCGCGCCGCGCTTGACCAGGCCTTCGGCGAGTGCCCGCGCGTTCTCGACGATCCTGGCGGCGTAGTCACGGAAGTCCGGCCGGCGAGCTTCGGCTAGTGCCACCGCCTTGGCCGCCATCACATGGCCGAGCGGGCCGCCGAGGACCAGCGGGCAGCCGCGGTCAACGAAATCCGCGAACTCGGCCGTCGACATGACGATGCCGCCGCGCGGGCCGCGCAGCGACTTGTGCGTGGTCGTCGTGACAACCTGAGCGAACGGCACGGGATCAAAGTCGCCCTGTGCGACCTTGCCGGCCACCAGGCCGGCGAAGTGGGCCATGTCGACCATCAGCACGGCGCCGGCCTCGTCGGCAATCTCGCGCATCAGCCGGAAGTTGATCAGCCGCGGGTAGGCCGAATAGCCGGCCACCAGGATGAGCGGCCTGAACTCGCGCGCCTGCTCGCGCAGCGCGTCGTAGTCGAGCAGACCGGTCTGCGGGTCGACCCCGTAGCTGCGCTGGTGGAACATCTTGCCGGAGATGTTGTGCCGGAAGCCGTGCGTCAGGTGGCCGCCGGCGTCCAGTGACATGCCGAGCAGCCGCTGATTGCCCAGGTCGTGCCGCAGCGACTCCCAGTCTGGCTCGGACAGGTCCTGGACGCTTTTCGCCTCCAGCTTCCGCAGGCCGGGCGCCTCGACCCTGGCGGCGAGGATGGCCCAGTAGGCCACCAGGTTCGCGTCGATGCCGGAGTGCGGCTGGACGTAGGCGTGCTCCGCGCCGAACAGTTCGCGGGCATGCTCGGCAGCGATCGCCTCGACGGTGTCGACGTTCCGGCAGCCCGCGTACATGCGGCGGCCGATCGTGCCCTCGGCGTACTTGTCGCTCAGCCAGTTGCCCATCGCCAGCAGCGTCGCGGGCGAGGCGTAATTCTCGCTGGCGATCAGCTTGAGTGACTCACGCTGGTCGGCCAGTTCCGCCTCGATCGCAGCGGCGACCCGCGGCTCGACGGCGCCCACCGATTGCAGTGCGGCGCGAAAGGCTGTGGTCTCGATGCTGCTCATGGTTCTCCTCCGGGCCCGGATTGCGGCGGCGATCCAGCTTAGAAGGCCGCTGGCATCAAGGCGTGCGCGCGGGCCTGCCTGGTCGGGCCTGACCGGCAGGACAACCATCATCCCGGGAGACTGCGACGTCGCCGGAAAGGAAGGTAAAGTGCTGAAACTCGAGGAACCCGAGGAGCGCGGCATGGACAACGACGGCGCTGGCGAGCACCCGCAGTTGCTGCAGACGGTGCTGGACGCTACCGACGTCCGGGCCGTGGCCGAGTTCTACCGGCAATTCCTCGGGCTGGTCTATCGTCCCGACAGCGAGCCGCCGGGAGGCGGCACCCCCGACGATGCCGACTGGCTCGTGCTGACCGATTCCGCCGGCAGCCGCCAGCTGGCATTCCAGCAGGTCGACGAGTTGCCCAGGTCGACCTGGCCGAGACAGGACGTGCCGCAGCAACTCCACCTGGACATGAGCGTCCCGGATCGCCAGACACTGGACCGGCAGCGCGACCGTGCCATTGCGCTCGGCGCCGAGCTGCGGCTGGATCGTTCGGAAGACCCCGATGAGCCGCTCTACGCGCTAGCCGACCCGGCCGGACACACGTTCTGCATATTTGTCATATAACGGTTAGATCGGATAGGTACCGGTACCGTCCCTGGTGGTGATCCACTGGATCTCGGTGAAGTCGGCCATCGAGGCCGGGCCGGACCGGCCCCATCCGCTGTCCTTGACCCCGCCGAGCGGCAGTTGCGGTTCGTCGGCGATGGTCTGGTCGTTGACGTGCACGACCCCGGCATCGATCCGCCGGGCCAGCGCGAAGCCGCGCTGATTGTCGGCGGTGATGAGCCCGGCGCTGAGCCCGTAGCGGGTGGAGTTCGCGATCTTCACCGCCTCATCGGCGTCGGCTACCGGCTGGGCTACCAGCACCGGGCCGAACGTCTCCTCCGAATGGATGCGGGCACCGGCCGGGACGTCGGCCAGAACCGTGGGCCGGTAGCACGGCCCGTCACTGTCCCCGCCGGTGAGTACCTTGGCACCGGCGGCCACGGCCTCCTGCACCTCCCGGGCTACCCGGTCCCGCGCCGCCGCGGTGATCAGCGGCCCGATGACCGTGCCAGCCGCCGCGGGGTCACCGACGGGCAGCGAGCCAGCCCTGGCCACGAGCCGGTCAATGAAGGAGTCGTAGACGGGCCTTTCGACTAGCACCTTGCGGGCGTTCATGCAGATCTGCCCGGAGTGGAAGAAGGCAGCGAAGGCAGCGGCCTCGACTGCGTAGTCCAGGTCGGCATCGGCGAGCACGATCAGCGGGTTGTAGCCACCGAGCTCCAGTACGCAGCGCTTGAGGTGGCGGCCGGCCCGTTCTGCGAGCAGTCGTCCGGTGGCCGAGGACCCGGTGAAGTTGATGCAGCGCACCTCGGGGCGGTCGAAGAACTCATCAGCCACCGGCGCCGCCGCGCCGGGCGCGTGCGTCACCACGTTGACGACACCGGCCGGGAAGCCGGCCTCGGCCATGATCTCTGCCACCAGCAGCCCGGCTGTTACCGGCGATTCCTCCGACGGCTTGAGCACCACGGTGTTGCCGAACGCGAGCGGATTGACCACCGTGCGCCAGGCCAGCACGTGCGCGCCGTTCCACGGCGAGATTCCGGCGACCACGCCGAGCGGCTTGCGCATCGCCAGCGCGAACGTGCCAGGGGTGTCGGAGCGAATGACTTCTCCGACCGGCAGGTATCCCCAGTTGGAGGCCTGCCGCAGCAGCCGGGTCGCGGTCAGGACCTGAAAACCGGCAAAGGCGCCCGCACAGCCCGTCTCGGCGGCCAGCAGCGCGGTAATCTCCGCCTGCCGCCGTTCGACGATGTCAGCGGCCCGCAGGAACAGCGCTTGCTTCTGCGCGGGCGGCAACTCGGCCCAGGCCGGGAACGCTGCGGCCGCCGCGTCGACGGCGCGGGCCGCATCCGCCCTGGTTCCAGCGGGGATGCGAGCCATGGCCGTACCCCGGTACGGGTCGAGGTCGTCGAACAGGTTGTCCGAACCACGCCAGGCACCGCCGATGTACTGCTGGTACTCGCGCACCGATCCTCCAGCCTTGTGGTCCGCGACCGCAGGCATAGCCGGGCCCGCACCGTCCAGTTCGCGCCACCATAATGGGACTACGGGGCCGAAGCAGGCACAAGTACCTGCCATCCGGAAGACCGGCGGGCGGCGCCTGGCTTGGGGCCGCCGCCGGAATGCCGGAAAAGATTCGGCGGTCGTGTCGATCCGCAAGATCCCCCGTTCGACCTAGGGGTGAGAGGGTCCGAAAGCGGGCCCGCGACAACTCAGGGAGACACAACCATGAAGTACATGCTGGTCATGCGTGCCACTGACGAGGCCTACCAGGGGATGGCCGAGGCCGACCTGGACAAGATGCTCGAGACCGTCGGCCGGTTCAACGAGGAGATGATCCGGGCCGGCGTGCTGGTCGCTGCCGAGGGACTCGACTCCGCCGCCGAGGGTGTGGTCGTCGACTTCTCCTCCGAGCCGCCCGTGGTCACTGACGGCCCGTACGGGGAGACCAAGGAGCTCTTCGGCGGGTTCTACATCCTCAACGTGGCGTCGAAGGAGGAGGCCATCGAGTGGGCTAAGCGGTCACCGCTCACCGGCTCCGGCTTCAAGGCCGAGATCCGCCGGGTCACCTCGATCGACGAGTTCCCGCAGGACAATGAGTGGATCCGGAAGGAACGGGCGTGGCGCGAAGCCACCGGCCAGCTCTGAGCGGCGCGACCGGATATGGCCGATCCCACCGGCCGTGAGGCTGTCGCCGCCGTGTGGCGGATCGAGTCCCCGCGGATCGTCGGTGCGCTCGCGCGGTATACCGGCGACTTCGCCCTGGCCGAGGACCTCGCCCAGGAAGCGCTGGCCGAGGCACTGGTGACCTGGCCGCGCGACGGTGTTCCCCGCAACCCCGCGGGCTGGTTGCTCACCGTCGGCCGGCGCCGGGCGATCGACGCGTTCCGACGTCGCGCTGCGCTTGACGAAAGGTACGCCGCCCTCGCCCGCGGTCTGGGCGAGGGCGGCGCCGCCGCCGGGAGCACGCCCGCCGATCCCGCCCAGGAGGCAGCGGACGTGCTGTGGGACCCGGATCAGATCGACGACGACGTGCTCGCGCTGATGTTCATCTCCTGCCACCCCCTGCTGTCGCGGGAAGCGAGGGTCACGCTCACGCTGCGGGTGGTCGGCGGTCTGACCAGCGACGAAGTCGCCAGGGCGTTTCTGGTGCCGACCGCCACCATCCAGGCCCGAATCACTCGGGCAAAGCAGACGCTCGCCGCTGCCCGGGTGCCGTTTGGGGTGCCGCCAGCCGAGGACCGGATCGAGCGCCTCGGCTCTGTGCTCAGCGTGGTCTACGTGATCTTCACCGAGGGGTCCACAGCCAGTTCCGGTGACGATCTGATCAGACTCGACCTTGCCAGCGAGGCCCAGCGCCTGGCGCGGGTGCTGAGCCGGCTAGTGCCGGACGAGCCCGAGGTCCACGGCCTGCTGGCACTGCTCGAGCTGACTGCGGCGCGGTTCCCTGCCCGCACTGGTCCGGATGGCCGGCCGGTGCTGCTGGAGGACCAGGACCGCGGGCGCTGGGACCACGCCGCGATCATACGGGGACGAGCCGCGCTGGCCCGCGCCGAGGAGATCGGCCGCGGGCTGGGCGCCTACGGCTTGCAGGCCGCGATTGCCGAATGCCACGCGGTGGCCCCGTCGGTGGGCGCAACGAACTGGGACCGCGTCGTGCTCATCTACGAGGCACTCGGCCGGCTCGCTCCCTCACCGGTAATCGACCTCAACCGGGCGGTAGCGGTCTCCATGGCGCAAGGACCGGCAGCCGGACTGCTGATCGTCGAGGAACTGGCAGCGGCCGGGGCGCTGTCGAACTCGCACTTGCTGCCGAGCGTGCGCGGAGAATTGCTCACCCGGCTGGGACGCACCGACGAGGCCCGGGCCGACCTTGAGCTCGCCGCGCGGCTGTGCGGCAACGCACGCGAGCGGGCAGTGCTGGCGAGCAAGCTCGCCGGCCTGCCGCCCGCGCGCACGGACGGCGGTCACAACCGGGGTACTGCGCGAGGGCATGCATAGGCTTGCGGACGTGAGACTCGGGATCATCGCTGACATTCACGGCAACGACGTGGCGCTGCGCGCGGTGCTCAAGGACGCGGAGTATCGGTCGGTTGATCGCTGGTGGGCGCTCGGCGATCTGGTCCTGTTCGGCCCGCGGCCAGCCGAGGTGCTTGAGATTCTGCAAGCCCTGCCTGGCATCGGCATGCTGCGGGGGAACACCGACCGCTACGTCCTGACTGGCGAGCAGCCCGCCCCGCATGCAACCGCGGCCGATGCTGCTGCCAGCATCGACCTGGTCGAGCGTTACGCGGCCATGGCAGCGGGGATCGCCTGGACCCGCGGTGTCCTGGACCAAGCCGGGCTGCTCGAGAGCCTGGTCGCCCTTCCCCGGCAGCTGCGTCTTCGGCTCTCGGGCGGACTGACCATCCTCGGCGTGCATGCGTCACCCGGAGCCGATGACGGCCCGGGAATCGAACCTGGCCTCGCTGACGAGCAACTCCGGACTCTGCTTGCTGGCTGCGGTGCCGACGTCGTCGTCGGCGGCCATACCCATCTCGCCGCTGATCGCCTCGTCGGCGGTGTCCGTGCCCTCAACCCGGGCAGCGCCGGGATGCCCAGTACCTGCGGCACCGCCAGCTGGCTGCTGCTTGATGACGACCGCGATGCGCTAGCGGTCGAGCACCGCAGCGTGCCATTTGACGTTGACAAAGTCGTCGGTGACCTGCGTCGCCGGCGCCATCCCAACGCGGAATTCGTCTCCTCCATTCTCACCGGCGAGCGCCAGCAACGGCAGGCACCGGCTACTGCCTGATACGACCCGCGTCGTTGGATCGGGGCCGGCTGGATGGCAGCCGCGCTCCGGCCGCTACCGGGGCATGCGCGGGCGGTAGACATGGATCGCGGTGCCGTCCGGGTAGGCCGTGGCCGACACCAGGGTCAGCGGCAGCGGCTCGGTGAGGTCCTTGAACAGGGCCATCCCGCTGCCCAGCGCGACGGCACGGATGATGAGGCGGTACTCGTCGATCAGGTGCTGCCGGGACAGGGCCTGGACGAACGCGGCACCGCCGTGGGCCATGATGTCACCGCCCGGTTCGTGCCGCAGCGTCTCTACCTCCTCGGCCAGGTCGGCGCGCGCGACGCGCGTGCCTGGCCAGTCAGCGCCGGGCAGGGTTCGGGAAAAGACGACCTTCGGGGTGCTGTTCATCTCCGCGGCGAACACCTCTGTCGACGAGGGCCAGTGCGCCGCCATCGCGTTGTACGTGACGCGGCCCATGATGTGAGTGCCGACGCCGCGGACCGAGTCAAGTTTCCACGCAGTCACGGCCTCGTCCTCGGCCGGGCAGACCCCAGTCCAGGTTGTCCGGGTTCGGTCCGGCCACGTATCCGTCCAGGGAGACAGTCATTTGCAGGATCACAGCGCGCATTCTTGATCTCCTTCGCTTGACACCAGCGGCGGCTCGCCTGTTCGCTCGCCACCACTGCCGGTAGACGGACATCAAGACGACGTGGCCGGCGGAAAAGAATCGGCGATCGAGGGAAGATAGGTCGGTGAGCATCGCCAATGCCGGCCCTGACGTCGGCCGGGCCGGTTTGACCGAGTCGGATTTCGACGACGTCGCACGCAGGTACCGGCGCGAGCTGCACGTGCACTGCTACCGGATGCTGGGCTCGTTCGACGAGGCCGAGGACCACGTCCAGGAAGTTCTGCTCCGGGCGTGGCGATCACGCAGCAGTTTCCAGGGGCGAGCTAGCATCCGGGCCTGGTTGTACGGGATCGCGACGAACCTGTGCCTGGACACGCTCCGGCAGCATCGGCGCAGGCCAGCGTCTCCTCGCTCGAGCGAGCCCGGCATGCCGTCGGTCACCTCGGTGCCGTGGTTGCAGCCCTACCCGGACGCATTGCTCGACGAGCTGGCCAGCGATCAGCCCGGCCCCGAAGCACACGCGATTACCCGCGAGTCGATCTCACTGGCCTACCTCACCGCTCTTCAGCTCCTGCCACCACGGCAGCGCGCGGTGCTGATCTTGCGCGACGTACTCGACTGGCCGGCCCGTGAGGTCGCCGTCCAGCTCGACAGCACCGTGCCCGCGGTGAAGAGCGCGCTGCAGCGCGCCCGGATGACCCTCGCCGAGCACCGGGCTCAGCACACGCGACCGAGGCCAGCGGCTGGCTCCGCTGAGCGCCGGCTGCTGCAGGGATTCATTGCCGCGCACGAGCGGGCCGACCCCGAGGCGCTGATCGCGCTGCTCTGCCAGGATGCACGGCTCGAGATCCTCCCGCTGGGCGGCGAGTGGAACGGCCAGCCCGAGGTAGCCGACGCGCTCCGCGGCGGCATGACCTCACTCGGCGCCTGGCGAGTCCTGCCGACCACGGTCAACGGCCAGCCAGCGGCCGCTGGCTATCTGCGCCGCCCGGGCGAGACCCTCTACCGGCCGTTCGCGATCACTGTGCTGGAGGCCGACGGCAACTACCTGGCCCGCATCACTGCCTTCGAAGCGGCCCACCTGATCACGGCATTCGGGCTGCCGGCCTCGCTGTGAAAGTCGTCGCGATCCTCCTCGACCGCGAGACCCCGGTGACAAGCGCGCCCGGCCTGGTGCGTGGTACATGAGGGTGGCCTACTGGATTGTCGCCGCATCGCTCGCGTTGCTCTACCTGTACTCGGGCGGGATCAAGGTCGTGCGGTCCAAAGATCAGCTGCGGCCGATGATGGGCTGGATCGACAGCGTGCCGCTCAGGCTGGTGCGAACCATCGGCGTGCTGGAGATACTCGGCGCGCTGGGACTGGTCCTGCCACCGCTGACCGGCATCGCGTCAGGCCTCGCCCTCGCGGCGGCTATCGGGCTTGTGCTGATTCAGGTCGGCGGGATTTCGCTGCACCTCAGCCGGGGCGAGGCCAAGGTGATCTGGCTGAACATCGTCTTGCTCGCGCTCGCCGGAGCTGAGGTATGGCTGTCAACGACGTGGCGCTAGATACTGCGCGGGGCTCCGCTGAACCGCTGGCAGGCGGTGCAGTGACGAGTCCGTCAGGCATTGCTGTCCAAAACTTGCCCGGTACTTCGTCGTTCTAGCGGAGCTCCCCCCCGATCTCGCGGGAGCCTGCACAGACGGCGTCCTCAAGGAGGCACAGTGAACGACCGGGATGAGAAGCTGACGACGTCGCCGGAGGCAACGGCGACTGCGCCGCTGCCAGCGGTGACGGACCGGGTGACCTGGCAGGCCCAGCTCGACCGCCTTCTGATCAGGGAGAAGGCCCACACTCGCGAGGGTGACGCGATCGCGGCGGCCCGGCGCAGGCTGCCGATGGTGGAGGTGGATCCGTCGATTCCGGTGATCGGCGAGCACGGCCGGACCCCGCTGGCAGACGTTTTCGAAGGCCGGCGCCAGCTGATCGTTTACTTCCACATGTGGCACAACGGTCAGCCCGCCAAGGACCAGTGCGAGGGCTGCACGTTCTTCAACGGTCAGGTCAGCGAACTGTCCTACCTCCACGCGCGCGACGTCACCTATGCCACCTTCGCGCAGGGGCCCTACTCCGAGGCCGCCGCCTACCGCCGCTTCATGGGCTGGGACATGCCGTGGTACTCGGCGCAGGAATCCGCCGACGCGTTGCTGGCCGGACGCTGGTTCGGCATGCTCGTGTGCTACCTGCGAGACGGTGACCAGGTGTTCGAGACCTACTGGACCAGCGGCCGGGCCAGCGAAGTCACGGCACCGGCCTACGGCCTGCTCGACATGACGATCTACGGCCGCCAGGAAACTTTCGAGGACTCGCCCGCGGGCTGGCCGCAGCACTGGGCGAACAACGGTGACCAGTTCCGCACCGAAGGGCGCCCCAGCGCGCAGTGGCCGCGGCTGGCCGCAGGCCGGTCCGACGACCTGACGGCTGCTCCGCCGCGCTGACAGGAGCCCGGTCCCCGGCATCGTTCAGCTGGCGTCGTCCCCGGCCGATACAGACGTCGCCGGGGCCTGACGGCGATCTCGCCGCAGTCTGTGCAAGACCGGCTGCGCGGCGAAATACGACCCGGCCACGGCGATACCGCCAACCCCGATGTCAATTGAGATCCGGCCCTGCTTGGCCCAGTAGACATCCTTCAGATCCAGGAGGAGGGCGAACTCGTCGATGATGAGCGCCAGGCCGCTGCCGTAACTGCCTGCAACCGCGGGATGGCGACGGTATCGCTCCTCGCCGTGGACGGCGACGGCACCCACCCCGGCCAGCATGCCGATACCCCACATGTAGTGATGCAGGTGCTCGCCGCCGACGCTGAGATTGCCGAACGGGCCCTCGCCGGCCCGGATGCTGTAGGTGAGCGTCCGCAGTCCGCCGAAGGTCGCGGCGAAGGCCAGCCAGCTGACCAGCGCAGCCTGCTGCCCCTGGCTCAGTTCCTCCCGGTATGCACGGAGAAACGAGTCAGCGACCGCGGTGATCTTGGGCATTCAGCCTCACTACCCGGGCAGCGGCACAATGCAACCCTTGCTCAGGCCGCGCGGGTGCGGTCAGGAATCGAGAAGCGCCGGTCACAGAACCGCAGCTAGCCTGACCGCCATGGACATCACCATTCACGCGAGCTTCCTGCCGCACGACGACCCGGAAGCCTCCCTGGCCTTCTATCGCGACACCCTCGGCTTCGAGGTCCGCAACGACGTCGGACGGGGAAAGATGCGCTGGATCACGGTCGGCCCGGCCGGCCAGCCCGGCACCTCCATCCTGCTGGCGCCGCCGGCCACCGACCCCAGCACCACCGACGATGAGCGCCGCACCATCGCCGAGATGATGGCCAAGGGCACCTACGGCTGGATCCTTCTGGCCACCAAGGACCTCGACGGCACCTTCGAACGGGTCCAGGCCAGCAAAACGGAGGTCGTCCAGGAGCCGACCGAGCAGCCGTATGGCGTTCGGGACTGCGCGTTCCGCGATCCCGCGGGCAACCTGATCCGCATCCAGGAACTGCGCTGAGCTGCCCCGCAGCAGAATGCCAGCGGTGACCTGGCCGATCCGGGCAGTCGGCCGCTAGTCCGCGCCAGGCGATGTTCCAGACGGCCCGCGCCGACCGGTCAGGCCGTCAGCTCGCCCCGCCGCTTCGTCGGGGTGTACGTCGGCGTGCGCTTGACAGCGATGCCCGCCCAGAAGGCGATGCCGGTGATCCGGATGACGGGCGCGCCGGCGGCGGCGGGGCCGAGCCCGGAGTTTCGTCGAAGGCTCCCATGAATCCGACGCCCTCGACGTGCACCGCGACGTCGTCGGGCACGACGATCTCGATGCCGGCCATCACCGCGTCGGCACGAATCACCGTCTCAGGCGCGCTGAGAACTGCCTGGCGCAGATCCAGCGTCACCCCGCCCCAGAACGCGAAGACGCTGAACCTGGCCGGGACGACCCAACGGCCGCGGCGGTCGAGGCCCGACATCACAACGATGGACCGCCGCCAGCGGCTAGGCGTGGCGTCGGCCACTGCACGCGCCGGGGGCGCGCTCACCGGTGCTTCCGATACGGCGAGGTCGCGGGTCAGCGGCCGCAGCTCGGCGTGCGTCGCTGAGGTATATGCCGTCTCCAGCCGCTGTTCGAGCTCGTCCATGGTGATCCGGCCGTCCACGGCAGCCTCACGGAGCCGGTCAGCAACGCGCTCCCGATCGGCGTCGGAGGCGCGGAGCTCAGCCTGCGCGTTCGGGTCCTGCAGATCGCCCATATGCGGATTTTAGCGCCTTGAGCACATGAATGCAGCGCGGCCAGTCCCGGCTGTCAAGAACCGGTCACCCGCTTCGACGTTTTCAGTGACTCCGCGAAGTGCGCGGACCTCCCGGTGAACCTGATGAGGAGCTCCCATGAACGACACGATCCCGGCGAGGGCCGGGCGGCGGGAGTGGATCGCGCTCGCCGTGCTGGCGCTGCCGACACTGCTGGTCTCTATCGACGTCTACACCCTGTTCCTCGCGCTGCCCGACATCGGCGAGGCCTGGGCGCGGGCAGCGTCCAGCAGCTGTGGATCACCGACATGTACGGGTTCATGCTGGCCGGGTTCCTGATCACGATGGGTACGCTCGGCGACCGGATCGGCCGCCGGAAGCTGCTGCTGATCGGGGCGGCCGGCGTTCGGCAGTCGCATCGGTCGTCGCTGCGTACTCGACATCAGGCGCCGATGCTGATCGTCGCCCGCGCCGCGCTCGGTGTGGCCGGTGCGACGCTCGCGCCGTCGACATGTCGCTGATCCGCACGCTGTTCCGGGACGCCCGGCAGATGGGGCTGGCGCCATCGGGATCTGGGGCTGTGCTTCTCGGCCGGTGCCGTGATCGGCCCGGTAGTCGGCGGCGCGCTGCTGTCGCGAGTTCTGGTGGGGCTCGGTCCTCCTGCTCGGCGTGCCGGCGATGGTGCTGCTGCTCGCGGTCGGCCCGACCCTGCTGCCCGAGTACCGAGCCCCGAACGCCGGGAAGCTGGACCCGGTCAGCGTGGCGCTGCTCCCTCGCCGCGATACTGCCCGCCATCTACGGGCTGACGGAGCTGGCCCGAAACGGCTGGCAGCCGGTGCCGGTCGCCGGCGATCGTGATCGGGATCGCCTTCGCCGGCCTTACTTCGTCCGCCGGCAGCGCCACCTGGAGGACCCGCTGCTGGACCTGCGGCTGTTCGCCAACCGGACGTTCAGCTCGGCGTCTGCTCGGCACATGTTCGTCGGCACGATGCTGATGGGCGCGATCATGCTGTTCATCACCCAGGACCTGCAGCTGGTCGAGGGACTGTCGCCGTTGCGGGCCGGCCTGTGGATGCTGCCGGCCGTCGCGGCGAACGCGCTGTCCTTCATCGTGTCGCCGATCCTGGCCCGCCGGTTCCGGCCGGCCTACCTGATCGGCTCCGGATTGGCGATCTCGGTGTCCGGCTTGATCGTGCTCACGCAGACCGACACGACATCCGGGCCGACCACCCTCGCGACCGGGTTCGCACTGATCTTCCTCGGCGCCGGCCCGCTCGTGACGCTGAGCATTCAGCTGATTTTGTCCTCCGCGCCCCCGGAGAAGGCCGGTGCCGCTGCCGCGCTGAACGAGACCAGCGGCCAGTTCGGGTTCGCGTTCGGGCTAGCCGCGCTCGGCAGCATCGGCGTTGCCGTCTACGACAGCCGGTTCACCCCACCGCGCGCGGTTCCGGCCCGCGCCGCCGATGCCGCGCGGCGGAAGCCTCACTGACGCGGTGGTCGCTGCCCGCACTTTGGCCCCGGACCTGGCCAGGGCGCTGCTCGCGCCGGCCAGGGAGGCGTACGTCAGCGGTCTTCATCTGGTCAGCGCGATCAGCGCGGCTATCCTCGCCATCGTCGCCGTGCTGATTGTTCGGCCTGCTGCGCCGAGTTCCCCCGACCGGCGCCACGCCGGCCGGCGGGCCGTCCGCTCCAGGTGCTCCACGCGGCGGGGACAGCGAGCGGGAGCGGCTCGCTTCGGCTAGACTGACTTGCACTGCGCTGATCCGGGCGATGTCAAGATCGGTTGCGCGGCGACGACCACTAAGCGAGCGGCGTCACCACGGCGCCGGCTGTCGAGGAGGAGAAGACATGAAGTTCCTGTTGATCATGCATATGAACCCGCAGATCTGGCAGGACCTCACCGAAGGCGAGCGCAACGCGGTGATGACGGGCCACGGTGAGTTCATGGCGGCCATCCGCGAATCCGGAGAGATGCTCGGGACCACGGCGCTGGCCGACCCCGCTGCCAGCGCCGTCGTTCGGGTCCGGGATGGGGTGCCCACGGTGAGCGACGGACCGTACCTTGAGGCCAAGGAGTACCTCGGTGGTTACTATCTCGTCGAATGCGCGAGCCGGGACCGTGCCCTCGAACTGGCCGCGATGATCCCGGACGCCAAGGTCGACGGAGCTCGGTGTCGAAGTCCGCCCGGTGGTTTTCGCCGCCGGGGCCGAAGCGACGCCGGACGTGTGAGCGGTGCCACGGAAATGAAGTTCCTGTTGAATGTGTATGCCGACGCCTCGGCCACGGTGGCGCTGCCAGGGGACGGAGCGGGACGCCGTGCTGGATCACGCGGACTTCGTGTCGGCGACCCGTCAGTCGGGTGAACTGATCGACGGCCAGGTACTAGCAGACCCGTCGGCCGGAGTGCTCGTACGTGTCCGCGAGGGCGGGATCACCGTGGCGGGCGGGCCGTATTTCGACTCGCAAGTTCAGCTTGCCGCCAGTTACCTGGTCGATTGCGAGGATCTCGATCGGGCGGTGGCCCTGGCGGCGACGATCCCGGCCGCGCGCCACGACGCAGTCGAAGTGCGGCCGGTGATGCTGGCGGCCGGGATGGAGATGTGACGTGAGCGCCGAGGATCTCAGTCCCCTGCTGCGGGAGCTGGCGCCGCAGGTCCTCGGCGCACTCCTTCGCAAGCATCACGACTTCGACACCTGCGAGGACGCGCTGCAGGAAGCCATGCTGGCGGCGACGGTTCAGTGGCCAGTCGACGGAGTGCCGGACCAGCCACGCGGCTGGCTGATCACGGTCGCGTCCCGCAGGGTCATCGACCAGATCCGAAGCGAGCGGGCCCGCCGTGACCGGGAGACGTCGAGCGCGAGCCAGGACCCCCCGGACACGATGGTCGCCGCTGGCCCCGGCGAGCGGGTCCCGCGCGACCACGACGACACCCTGACGCTGCTGTTTATGTGCTGCCATCCCGCGCTCACCCCTGCCTCGCAGGTCGCCCTCACGCTGCGCGCCGTCGGCGGTCTGACCACGGCCGAGGTCGCCAGCGCCTTCCTGGTACCCGAGGCCACCATGGGTCCGCGTATCAGCCGAGCCAAACAACGGATCAGGGCGGCCGGCACGACGTTGAGCATGCCGGAGGGGCGGGCGCACCTCGAGCGGCTGGGCGCCGTCCTGCACGTGCTCTACCTGATCTTCAACGAGGGCTACACCGCGAGCTCCGGCCCGGACCTGCACCGAGCCGACCTGGCCACCGAGGCCGTGCGGCTCACCAGAGCCATCCACCGTTCCCTGCCCGACGACGGTGAGGTTGCCGGCCTGCTCGCGCTGATGCTGCTGACCGACGCCCGGCGCGCAGCCCGCACCGATGCCGAAGGCAATCTGATCCCGCTGGCCGAGCAGGACAGGACCCGGTGGGACAGCGACATGATCGAGGAAGGCACCCGGCTGGTCACCGATGCGATGCTGCGCTCGCCGCTCGGCCCGTACCAACTGCAAGCAGCGATCGCGTCCCTGCACGTGCAGGCGCCCAGCGCTGCTGGTACCGACTGGCAGCAGATCAGGTTTCTCTACCAGGTGCTGTGCCGGATCGCGCCGAATCCCATGGCCACGCTCAATCACGCGATCGCGGTGGCCATGACCGACGGTCCGGATGCCGGCTTGGCGATGTTGTCGGCTCTGGCGGCCGACGATCGGATGGCTGGTCACCACCGGCTCGCGGCCACACGCGCGCATCTGCTGGAGCTCGCCGGAGACACGGCGGCCGCGCGGGAGGACTATCTGCTCGCGTCGCGCCGCACCACCAGCCTGCCCGAGCAGCGCTACCTTCGTGCTCGAGCTGACGGGCTCACACAGGAGGGCCCGATCGGACGCGAGCCATGGTGAGCGCCACGTCCAAGGTCAGCTGGACCTGAGCGAGCGAACCAAGATGACCGCGAAGTTCCGAAGTAAAGGCGTCGCGGACATCGGCAGGCCAGCTCAGCGTGACCGCTCTGGTGTTCTCCACCCCAACGACAGTCTCAGCGGACATGCTCGTGCGGCGTTGGATCGCCCGCCGCACTGGCGGGCCGAACAACCCGCAGCCGAGGATGGCATCGGCATCGTCTGGCGGCTTGCGCACCGACCACGCTGTGTCTTCGCTGCGCGCGATCCACATTGAGCGCAGCGCTGTGTCGAGGGGATCGTCGTAACGCTCACCAGCGTTAATCAAGGCGAGCCAGCCGCCGGGCCGCAGCAGCCGCGCGGACTTACGGAACCTGACCTCGGGATCGATCCAGTGGAATGCTGTGGCAGAGACGATCAGGTCGAAGGACGAGTCGGCCGCTGCGAAGTCCTCGAACGAACAGACCTGGAACGAGACCGCCGCGTCCGCAAGGTCACGCCGGGCCGTGGCGATCATTGCCGGGCCGATATCGATAGCGGTCAAGTCGAACCGATATAGAGCCAGTTCTTTGGTCAGCTGCCCGGTGCCACAGCCCACCTCGAGCGCAGAGCTTCCCGGACCCAGGCCGGCGGTTGCTGCGAGAAACTCGACGAGCTCAGCCGGGTAACCGGGCCTGGTGTCGTCGTAGAGCTGGGCAACGCCGTCAAACAAGGTTCGCTGCCGACGACGCTCGGCCCGTTGCTGATCCGTCTCCGCTGGCATCGCCAGACCAGTTCCCCCGCCCGCTAACGGGCCCGAGCCGGGCCCGAGCCGAGCGGGCTGATCCACAAGAGCAGCGCTACCGCTCCACCCACCAGCAACATGAGCAAGATGGCGGGAATCCAGTAGTACGAGCCGTGCGGCGGGAACACCGCGTGCAGTCCCGGATAGATGGCCGGGATCCGCTCGCCCGGCTGCGTGCCAGCCGGCAGACTCCCGTCGTATGCGACACCCGGCACGACCTGATGCCCGCTCTTCGACACGAACGTGCCCACCCAGTTGCAGCCCAGGCGCCGCATGCACTGTTGGTAGGCGTTGGTGAACCAGCCAGGAGTGCCGTCGCCGCGTGCGGCAGAGATCGCTGGGCCTATCGCGAAGGCCACCCCGACGATGGCCATGGCAGCCAGCGCGCCGGCCAGGACTATCCCGTCGTGACTGAGCCGCAGGTGCCACCGTTGCCGGGCCGCCTCACGGTCCCGGCTCAATCGCCGCTCGGCCCGTCGCCTTGCGTTCGTGAGCCCGTCCGCCGCCGGACCAGGGTGCGCTGACGCGGGATGGTGCCCCCGTCGGGCCTGGCCGGGCCGCCCCGGCTTAGAACGCTGCTGAGGCAACGTCTGCCTCCTCGATCAAGCTGATACCAGGGTATCCGGATGACCCTGGCCTGCGGACC
Source organism: uncultured Actinomycetota bacterium (assembly GCA_963713585.1). Lineage (GTDB taxonomy): Bacteria > Actinomycetota > Actinomycetes > Streptosporangiales > Streptosporangiaceae > JAJYUU01. The sequence goes on from CAVQMG010000007.1 coordinate 204,837, forward strand.
AGCCGCGGGTGACGCTACGAGCGGGAAACCCAGTCAAGGCAGGAACTGGCCAGTGTCTCGTGACTAGTGGCTAGGGCGCGGAGTCGGCGAGAACTTCTGCGATCGTGTGGCGGCCGATGTTACCCAGCACCGGGTTGTCAGCTGAATAGGCGGCGGCCATCAATCCAAGATGCAGCGCCCAGCCCCGGCCACGTTCCCAGGTCGGGTGATCAACGGTCAGCGCTTCGCGGAACATCTGGCGGGCATCGCCGGAGAGGTACGTCCAGGCCAGCATCAGATCGCACGCCGGATCCCCCACACCCAACAGGCCGAAGTCGATAATCCCGGCCAGCTCGCCATTGCTGACCAGCAGGTTCGCTGGGTGAAGATCACCGTGCATCCACACCGGCGGCCCCGTCCACGGGGGTTCTGCAACGGCGGCCTCCCATACCTTCAGGGCGCGCCGGACGTCAGGGGTATCTCCCAGCGCCGCAGCCGAAGCCCGGCTCACCGGATCGCGAGTAGCAAGAGTCCCGCCCCGGAACTGACTGACCGGGCCGCCGGCCGGGTCAATCGCCTGCAGGGCGCGAACGAACTGAGCCAGGCTCGTTGCCGCCTGGCTCAGGACGGCGACAGGCTCAAGAGCCGCTATCTCGCCCGGCAGCCAGGCGCACACCGTCCAGTGCCAGGGGTATCCGTCGCCAGGTGCGCCTTTCCCGACCGGAACCGGGACGGCCATCGGCAACCGGGGTCCTAGCACGGGCAGCCACTGATGCTCCTTCTCGGTCTGGTCGGCTCCTATGCGGCGCCGAGGAAGCCGAACGGCTAGATCAGCCCCGAGCCGATAGATCACGTTGTCCCAGCCAGCCGACTCAACCGGACGCACCTCCAGACCCGACCACTGCGGAAACTGACCCCCCAGGAGGCGGCGGACCAGTGCTGCGTCGATCGGCACCTCAGCCGCGGGCCTGGTGCCATGAACCAACTGATCCCTCCATCTGATTCCGGCCGTTCCCTGCCGGACGGCTGCCGGTGTTGTCAGGCCCTGCCGATCGGCTGAAGCCTGTCGAGGATGCCGGAGATTGCCGCGCAGTAGGCATCCCCTAGCGATTGCTCGTACGCCTGCCGCTCGAGGGTGAAATGCGCAAGCCCGGCGATCGCCCGGTAGCTGATCAGACAACGCAGTCCGTCTTCACCAGCCACCTCGGACGCCCGGGCCAGCAGGCGGTCTGCCGCGGTATGGTCCCTGCCGCGCTCGCAATCGACTGCGAGGACGACCAGGTCCAGCGCGCGGCTGCCCAGGGCGAATTCATCCCAGTCCACCACACCAGTGATGCGCACCCCGTCGCTCAGGATGTTGGACAGATTCAGGTCGTTATGGGTGTAGTCGGCTGGCGGCAGCCGCAGCCCCCAGACCGGCTGGAGCCAGCGCCGTAGCCGTGCGGCCAGGGGACCAGCCGCCGCGCAAGCCCGAGGCGCGTCAGCCCACACCTCGTCCCAGTCGTCGAACAGCACGTTCGCCACGTAGCCGGCGAAATCGCGGTCCCCGGCCGGCATCGCGGCGCCAGCCTGCATCTCGACCAGCCGCAGCGCCGCATCAAGCATCGGCCCGTCCAAGGCAGTAAGCGGACGGCCGGGGAGCCGGTTCTGGATGGTCAGGTGCCAATCCGCGCTGATCATGCCATGCCACAGAATCGTCGGAACAGGATAGCCGCGCTCCCCGAGCGCGGGAAGATGAGCCGCGCACCAGTTCGCCTTCTCAGCCGCGCGGCCTTCCTCCCTCTCCCTGACCTTGACGACGATCGGGCCCGTTCCCCCGGCGAGGGCAGCCCACGTCATCCGCGACGTCCGCGGACGCGTGAGCGGCCGGGCACCGTGCACCGGCTCACCCAGCTCGCGGACGATGTGCGCGTGAATCTCACGCCAGGTGAGCATCTCGGCCACCACGGTCAGATCGTAGGCGCCTCCTGCTCGAGCGGAGAACCGGTTTCTCGGCTCCTCCCGCCGTATCGGTGGTCATGGCCTCGGCTCGCGGAGAGGGGTTAGCCGGGGTTTGATCGGCCGCCGGAACCCGCGGCAAGAAGGTGCCACGGATCAGGCCGGTGACCGCCCGCACCGCGAGGAGCGCGAACCCGGCGGTGAGCACGCCTACGAGGGCGTATCCGAGGGCCGTGCCGTTGCGCACATGCTCAGCGGCCAGCAAGTCGACGCCATAGGTGACAGCAGCGGCGACTGGGAACGTGCATCAGGTCCTCTCGTCCGGCAGACGTCCGACCGATACTAGTCCGGCCAAGCGCGCCGCCGGCCCATCGGCAGGGTGTGCCCTCCGCGCGGCTGGGTACACCTGCCGGACTACCGCCGCGGCTCTTGCCGACCCGCCCCAGAACGTCAGGCGGAGTTCAGCCGGTCGGGCGCGGGGAGGAAGCCAAGGACAATGGACGGATCAAACGTGAGATCCCAGCTGCTTGAACGGCTTAGGTGAACCCCGATGGATCGTGACACCAGGACGCGGGCCCGACTGGAGCAGCACTGGGAGGCTTCCGAGCGCGGCGACACCGACACCGAGCACGCGATCTACGCCGAAGAGGCGATCCTGGATTACCCGCAGTCCGGGGAGCGCTTCCGGGGCCGGTCAAAGATCCAGGCGCAGCGCGGCGGGCACCCAGCCGAACGGCACTTCACTGTCCTGCGAATCCGTGGCGGCGACAACCTGTGGGTGAGCGAGTGCGTGATCACCTATGACGGCGAGCCGACCTATTCGGTGAGCCTCATGGAATTCAGCGGCGATCTGGTCACCCACGAGATCCAGTACTTCGCCGACCCCTTCCCGGCGCCGGCCTCGCGCGCGTCCCTGGCTGAGGAGATCCCCGGCCACGACCGATGAGCACCTGCGCGGATCATGGCGCTCCGGACGATGCCGGCCGCTACGGTCGCCGGGTAGGAAGATCAGGTCAGTCGTCCACCTAGCTGGGGGTCAGCAACGGTGCCCATCCACGAGCCAGATGAGGACGTTTTCAGGTCGGTACTGGCCGAGGACATCGACTGGGAGCCGTTCGCGGCTTTCCCGCCATCGGCTCGACTGGCCGTCGTCGTAGGTCATCCTTCAGAGCCCGGTCCGTACGTGGTCCGGGTGAGACTGCCGTCCGGCGAGAAGCTGATGCCGCACTGGCATCACGAGGACCGGGTGTATACCGTCATATCCGGTGTTTTCTATATCGGGCTAGGCGAGCAGTTCGATGAAGAGAAGCTGCAGGCGTACCCGCCGGGCGCGGTCGTGGTCCTGCCGGGCGGCACCCGTCACTTCCACTGGGCAAAGTCTGGTGATTACGTGACGCAGGTAACGGCACTCGGCCCGATCAGCCTTGAGTACGTGGACCGGCACGACGATCCGCGGAACAAGTAAGCCAGTTCCGGCGTCAAGGCTGCCACTTTCCCGTGACTCTCAGACCAGATTGGCCTCGTTACGCTGTGTGTCGGCCTGGTGCTTCTGGGTAGACATCCGGGATGTTGTGACGCAGTTGATGGTGGCACCTGCGAGGCTCGGCGACTTGAGGCTGTGAGAGGCGGTCATACGATGCGTCCTGACATCAGACCTGGCGGCATCTTCCCTGATTACGCTCTCCCGGATCACACCGGCACGGTGCGTACGCTCAACGAGCTTCAGGGCCGCGATCCGCTGATCCTTACTCTGGCGCGGGGCAACTACTGCCCGAAGGAGCACCAGCAGCATCTTGAGCTGGCGGCTAACTACTCGAAGATCGCGGTGGCCTACACCCAGGTCGCCACGATCGCCACCGACGACCATCACACTCTGCAGGAATTCCGGGCGTCGGTAGGCGCTCAGTGGACCTTCCTGTCCGATCCCGGCCGGACTGTCCAGCAGGACCTCGACATCCAGGAGTACACCGACCCCGAGCACAATCCCATGGTCCCCCACACCCTGGTGCTCAAGCCGGGGCTGGTCATTCACAGCGTCTATAACGGCTACTGGTTCTGGGGCCGCCCGTCGTTCGACGACCTCTGGCATGACCTGCGAACCGCCACCAGCGAGATCCGCCCGGACTGGGATCTGAGCACGCCCGGGCTCCGCGAAGCCTGGGATGCAGGTGACTACTCGAAATTCCACGGCTGGGACCGGCGATCCCCCCAGTCGACGCCATCATCGTATGAGTGAGACAGCAGCTGTTGCCGCCGCACTTGGCGGGCCCGCAAACCGGCAGGGCACGGTGACGCACGCTCACTGAGCTTGCTGTACAGCGCTTGGCTGAGCCGGGAGGCTAGGCACGGGCCGGTCACCTGGTGGCCAGCAAGGACTACTGAGGGGGGCGCGGCCAGTGAGCACGCCGGTATGCCAGCTTCTCGGGATTGAACGACCGATCGTCCAGGCACCCATGGCCGCCATTCCCCGGCTGGCCGCCGCGGTCTCGAATGCCGGCGCGCTCGGCATGGTGACACTCAGCTGGTCCGCCGACACCGGAGCCGTCGTTCGTGAAACTGCGGGGCTGACGGCGCGGCCTTTCGGCGGGAACTTCGTCCTCACCGAAGATCATCACCGCCACCTTGACCAGGCGCTCGAGGCCGGCTTGCGGATCGTCTCGTTCATGTGGGGGGGATCCCAGCGGCTACGTCGAGGCAGTGCATGCCGCCGGGGGACTCGTTATGCACACAGTCGGCAATGCCGAGGAAGCGAGGCGGGCAGCCGCATCCGGCGCGGACGTCATCGTGGCGCAGGGCTGGGAGGCCGGCGGGCACGTCTGGGGTAAAGTCGCGACACTGCCGCTGGTGCCCGCTGTGGTTGACGCGGTGACGCCCGTGCCGGTGATCGCGGCTGGCGGGATCGGTGACGCCCGCGGAGTTGCCGCAGTGCTCGCCCTCGGAGCCCAGGCCGCGTGGCTGGGCACACGGTTCCTGCTGGCCGAGGAGATGCCGATCCACGAGGACTACCGACGGCGGCTCGTGGCGGCGACCGAGACCGATCCCCAGTGGTACCCCAACCTGTACGACGTCGGGTGGCCCGACTCTCCGCACCGCGCGCTCCGCAACTCCACGGCCAACGCGTGGGAAGCCGCGGGCTGCCCGCCAGACGACCAGCGGCCGGGACAAGGCGACGTGATCGGGCACTTCGCCTCGGGCGAGTCAATCGTTCGCTACGAGCCAGCGCCACCGATGGCCGGGACCACCGGCGAGATCGAAGCGCTCTCGATGTGGGCCGGACAGAGCGTCGCACTCGCGAGACGGCCACAGTCTGCGGCGGACATCGTGACCGAGCTCACCTCCCGCCTGTAAGGGAGCCACGGAAGGCTTAGCTACCGGGAGGCTCGCTCGAGGAAGCCGGCTGCCTCTCATCGGACCGGAATGGAGCAACCATGACAGAACCTGCGCCTCGCATCGACTTCGCCAATCTTCCGGCGCCGCCCGAGGACGGCTTCCTGGCGACACTCTTCATCACCGTCCGGAGTGTCGCGCGGTCGCGGGATTTCTACTCGCGTGTTCTGGGCGGAATGGTCGTCCTAGACGAGAACCCGTGCATCGTCAAGCTGTCCAACTCGTGGATACTCATGAACCCAGGCGGTCCGCCCACTCCTGACAAGCCAGGCATCTCGGTGGTCGACTACCAGCCTGGTGACACCACTTCGCTTTTTCTTAACCTGCGGGTCGCTGATATCCAGGCCTGTTACGCGGACTGGAAGGAGAAGGGGGCCGAGTTCGTCACGCCGCCCATCGACCGCGGGGCCGAGATCCGCTGCTACATGCGGGACCCGGACGGCTATCTCATCGAAGTCGGCCAGGCCACCGGCCTGCTGCAGGGCAAGCTTGCCGCGAAGCGTCCGGAGGACCTCCCCGGCTGAGCCGTGCCATCCGTTCGCGGCACATGCAAGCTGGCTGCGCCTAGGCACGTCCTGCGCTTCGTTTGACCAGGCGGAAGAACAGGAAATTTGGCCTGGTCCGGATCTTGTCGTAGGCCCGCGGGTCATGCTGTTGGAGGGAAGGCAGCGGAGCTGGCTCTACCAGCCTGTCGATGAGGAAGCCGGCGTTGCTGATGGCCGCGGTGATCGCGGTCAGCGGTCTGCGCCAGAAGGTGACTTCGTACGGCTGGCCGTCCTTATCCCAGGTCTCGGTGACCTGCAGGACTTTGAAATAGTCGTCGCGGCTGTGCTGCTGCCAGTCCATCGCCGGGTGATGGGTAGAGAACACCACCGCGCCGTCGGGCTCAAGAACCCGGTAGAACTCAGCAAGCGGCCCTGTCCAGTCGGCCAGATAATGCATCACGAGGGATGCCACCACCAGGTCAGCGCTGGCGTCGGGGGCGAAACCCAGAGGTTCCGCCAGATCCGCGTTAAGGATGCGGGCTCGGTGGCCGAGGCGCTCGGTGGCCAGGCGGACCATCTCCGGGCTTACGTCCATTGCTGTCACGCTCGCGCCGTTGTCGGCAAGCCAGGCAGTGAGAGCACCCGGTCCGCACCCGGCTTCCAGCACACGCTGCCCGTTGACATCACCGATCAGCGCGATTGTGCCGGGCCGCTCATAGTAGGCATTGAAGGGCCCCTCGTCGTTCGCGGCCCGGTATGTCGTGCCCATGGCGTCATACTGGCTGGCAGCCAGTTTGCCGTCTCGCATTGGTTCCCGGTCTATAGTCATGCGTCGCTTAGGCCTGGCTCCCGTCCGGTTTGCTGCGCCCACTCGTCGGAACTCGACGTGCCCATGTGCTGGCGACGTTGCAAGCGTAGCGTGGTTCGGGTGAGGTGGATCATCGCTGTGGTCGCCGTGCTGGCTCTCCTCGTCGCTTGGGTGGTGCTCGCCGATCTGAACCGCGGCCCAGTTGCTAAGTGTGGGCCTGGGGCGGTCCGGGTGCATGGGACCTGCATTCAGACGTAGTCAAAGACAGCGGCAGATTGCCAAGCTGCACTCTGCGACCTCGCGACTTGCCGACACTACGCAGGCACCGGGCCGCCCGCGGCCGGGATGTCGATGACGTTCTGGCAGGCTGGCACGGTGGCAGGCTTTGACGAGCTCGTGACCGAGGCGCTGACCGCACCGTTCTCCGGCTGGGATTTCTCCTGGCTGGACCGCCGCTCCTGGACCGAGCCGCTGCCGTGGGACTACAGCTCGCGCGTGGCGGGCCTGGCCCGCAGTGCCCGGACGATGCTGGACATGGGCACGGGCGGCGGCGAGGCCCTGTCCGGACTGCCGGAACGCGCGCCGCGCACCGTTGCGACCGAGGCATGGCCGCCTAATGTTCCGGTGGCCGGACGGCGCCTGCTACCGCTCGGCATCCCCGTGATCCAGGACGAGGCAGCTCGCGACAACATGGATCAGAACGAGACTGACGACGGTGGCCGCCTGCCGTTCCGCGACGGGTCGTTGGATCTGATATGCAACCGGCACGAGTCATTCCTTGCTCTCGAGGTCAGCCGCGTTCTCGCGCCGGGCGGCACCTTCGTGACCCAGCAGGTCGATTGCCATGACAACGAGGACCTAGCCCAGGCACTTGGAATCGAGATGCCGGAGGAGCCGGACAGCTGGATCGGGCTGGCCGAGCAACAGGTCACCGAAGCGGGACTAGTGATCGAGGAAGCCGCGAGGGCCGACCAGCGCATCCGCTTCGACGACATCGCGGCGGTCGTCTTTTACCTGAAGGCCGTCAGCTGGTCAATCCCGGGGTACAGCCTCGAGAAATACCGGGACCGCCTCCGCGCTCTGTACGAGGACGCCAGCGCCTGGCCGGTCGTGACCAGCGGGCACCGGTTCCTTCTCGTCGCGTCCAAGCCCGGCTGAGGCGCCACGGCCACTGTCGCCCCGCGGAGGTTCAGCCTCGGGAGCCGCGGCGTTGACCCGAACCCGTCCATGAGCAGCTGCGAAAGACAGGACGCAACCAGTACTACGAAACGCTGATTACGTCAGAGAGCGAGGGAAATCCTTCCAGAGGATCAAAGCGCTTTGCGTTAGAGAACGCGATGGCGATTCCGACGGGCGTAATCTGGCTTAGTCCACTCAGGCTGTCCCACCAATAACGCAGCTTCTGTAGATTTGGTAGCTCCGCTTCCACATACTTCAGCAGGTTAGCCTTAGCTTCAGTGTTAACTGTATCTAGCCTTGCCTCAAGCAGAAGTTTCGCAAGCTCCTGCTTTGCGCTGAGACCTTCCAGCGCCGGCAGTACCGGAAGCAGCCTTAGTGCCTCCGCATGGAGTTGCGCCTTGAGGCTTCGCATTACCTCGAGATGGCCATTAAGGTTCTTGAGCAACTGAGCAGAGCTAATAGCGTTAATGCGGAAGCGGTCAGAAAGGAATGAATGCTCGACTACAACCGAACCGAGGTTCGGAATAATATGATTCAGTCTGGCTCGCATCGCATCGACGTCTGCCGGAAATATGCCTTCGCATACATACCCTGACCTTTTATTCAAAAGGACATCCAGCCAATCGGCCATACCAATCTGGACACTCTGGCCCTTCGGCCGATAATGAATACAGCCCATCGAATCCAAGCGTTGCAGCCAGCCTGAGCGTGAAGGCAACTCACCATCGCCCAGGAGCCTCGAAACCAGATTATCGATTGCGGCAAGACCCGCCTTCGGGTCAGAACCGGCTGGCCCAACCCCGACAGCAACCCACAGAAACATCAAGCCCATAAGCGCTTCAGGATCAATGTATTCAACTGCCTCGATGGCTCGAGTCACCACCATATGAATTGGCTTCGAAGGCTTCTCGGCCCGCTGCAATAATAGTTTCGACAGAAGCTCGTAGTCCGCATCCTCAGAAGTTGTGGCCGCATGCAATTGCGTCTTACGCAACAGGATCTGAAACGCAGGATCGGCGAACGCTGCTAGGAGTCCTCGGGCTGACAGTTCGTCAACCACTTTATTGACGACTTTCTCCATCCTGACAGCAGCCTGGGCAGTCGCTTCAGCAGTGAAGTCCTGAATAGCAATTCGTGACTGCTCTCTAGCAATCTCCATTGCTCGTTGTTCAGTGACACTCAAGACTTGAACTAGGTCGCCGGCAACCTGGATTTGCTCCGACCCGGCGCCACTTCCCTGGCGCCGACTTTTACTCGCTCTTCCCATAAATTCTCAGGTCCCCCCACTCTGGATTTGCTGAGACTTCTCGCCGGCCCTGTGCCTTGGGTTAATTCGAGGTGTCCTCGGGGTCGGCAGGGCCGCGGCTCTTGTCAGGATCCTGCCGGGGATCGCCCTCAATGCCAAGACAACGCTGAAGGGCGGAATCGCCTGCCCGAGAGCCACTGGTACAGCTACATGAGCGCCGAACTCCAAGCAAGCCCAGCACAGGGCAAATCCGATGGCCGAGAGCACCACTGCGAATATCCATCCCATCCACAGGTTACTCATGACGTCGCTCCGTCTGGACGGACGATACCTCTACAGGTCGACAGGCTGGCATGCGATCCGCGCGGTATCACCCGGCACATCACGGTCAGACACGGACCCACGCCAGCGACAGGCTCCATGACGGTCCCATCCCGCGACCGGTATTTCTGCAGTAGCGGGCATGCGTTCAAGGCAATACCCGTGGTCAGCGACGGGGTCGAATCGCCAACCTCGGGCTTTTCAGGGCTAAGCATGACCGTCCAGGAGCGACCACGCAAGTCGTTCTACGTGTTCCGCGTCTGTCGGCAACCTGCGATCGGCCGGGGAGTACCGAGCTGGATGAGACCCAAAACTGAGACCCACCTCACCGCCGTACCAGGCGTGCCCGTATTTCTCGGCGCGTCAGTTGGGCGGGGCCTCGGCTATGCATGCCGTTTGCGGATGAGAGTCGAGGCGATCTGGCGGCGCTGAACCGGGATCACTGCGAGTACCCCACGATCGTGGGGTACTCAATTTCATTGCGTTGCCGTGGTCCGCCGAACCGGTGAAGATACCAGCGCACCGATTTCGGCTTATCCCCATGATGGCATTGGCCGGATTAGTCCCTGGCATCCGCCTCGGGTAGGCACGCCGAGCCTCTTCGGGCCTAGAACTCCCGATCACGTAGCGGGCCGGCCGCCGAGTCGGGCGGCGCACACGTGTGGATGATGTCGCCGGAGACGGTGAGCCGATTGACGATCGCGGCGCACAACTACAGGATCCCCGTTCAAGATGGCCTGCCTCGGATCAGCTGGACCTGCGTTCGCGCACGGCTGCCACGACCTTGGCAAGCTGGGCGTCGAAAGCGTCAAGCTGCTCAGCTTCGGCAGCGCTCGCGGCGAAGGCGTGCCGATCGCAGGCTGTGCCCCCGCGCCAGATACGCTCCATGGCGCGCGTCGCGGTGATGTCCGTCAACGGGTCACCGGACACGAGGACCAAGTCCGCGCGTTGCCCGGCGGCGACACGTCCTCGGTCGGCGAGGCCGAATACTCGTGCCGGTTCAGCCGTGGCAGCGGCCAAGGCCTGTGCCGGGCTGATCCCGCACCGTACGAGGAGTTCGAGCTCCCGGTGCAGGCTTGCTCCGAACACGGTCCCCGGGTTCGGAGCATCCGTGCCCGCCAGCAGAGCAACCCCCGCATCGGCCAGTCGTCACACGTTGTCCTCGGCCCGAGAGAAGGGCGGCATTTGCCGGCCATGCGATCCCGAAACATCCGAAGTCAACCGGCGTGCCCAGGCGTCGCCGAGTGCTTCAGCGAGCCGTGGGTCCCCTGCAACTGCCGCGCCACCCGGTTCGCCGAGAGTGTTCTCGATGGTGGCCAGCGTCGGACCGACCACGATTCCGGCTTCGGCCATTCGTTCGACCAGGGCCTTGTCCAGCTCGGCGTTCGCAGGGACGTGGGCCACCACATCGACACCGGCGGACACGACCTCCTCGACACCGGCCGTCGAGCTCACGTGAGCGACGACGATCAAGCCGCGGGTGTGCGCGGCAATGACCAGTGCCTGGATGGTTTCGGGGTCCAGCGAGGGCCATAGGCCCCCCGGTCCCGGAGAAGATCTTTAGATAGTCCGAGCCTGCCGCGATCCGTTCCGTCACGAATCGCTCGGCCTGGTCAGCGGCGGTCAACGTCGGGAACGGTGCGTACATCATCGACGGGTGCCCGCCGGGCGCGGTGGCACCGACGCCCGAGGAACGCACGTCGGCCACGTCCGGACGGGAGCCGGCCTGCTCCTGAGCGCTGGCCAACACGTCGGGTTTGCTGAACATGTCGAGAACGGTGGTAACGCCGAAGGTCAACGATTGTGCGAGAGCGCCGGGAACGAGGTGCACGTGCGCGTCGATAAGACCGGGAAGCATCGTCCCGCCGCCGGCGTCGATCACTTCGTCGCCTTCTTGGGCGGCCGAGGCGACCGAGCACTCGGTGATCAGGCCGTCAGCGAACCGAACCGAAGTCCAGTCCTGCGACTTCGTCCCGTCGAATACCTTCGCGTTCACGATCGTCGTTGCCGCGCCCAAGGCGTCCTCCCCCAGGGAGCCTAACCAACCCGAATAGGAGTGGAGTGCCACTGCCGTGACCGGCAACGTTGATGGGGCGCGTCCGCCTGCTCGGGATCGTGCGACGAGGGTCCGGGTCGGTGGTGCGATGGCGAAGAGCCCGGATCGTGCTGTGGGCTAGGGCCATACCACCCCTTTGTCGGTCCACGTGACCCCTTCGTGGCGGCACAGGCAGAAGGGATGCCCGACCGGGTCGGTGTAGACCTGCCAGCCGTAGCCCTCGGGTCCGATGAAGTCCTTCTGCAGTGTCGCGCCGAGCTTGACGACGCGGCGCTGTTCGGGCTCGATTTCGTCCACTTCGAAGTCGAGGTGGTACTGCTTGGGGTGTTCGTCGTCGGGCCAGCGCGGAGGGCGGTAGTCCTCCACCCGCTGGAAGGCCAGATCGACCTCGCCGAAGGTGATGCCGGCAAAGTTGTCGGAACTGCCCTCCATGATGGCGCGGCCTGTCACCTCGGAGTAGAAGGCCGCCAGCTTCATCGGGTCCGGGCAGTCGATGATGAAACCCAAGAGTTGTAGCATCAGGCGATCTTGCCACAGAGCAGGGCACGTGCCCTGTCCTGACGACCACCCGCCAAGGACCCGTGGAACCGGGACCCAGCCCGGCAGCGGGGCCACTGTCACGGCCCCCCGCGAAATCAAGATCACGAAAGCGTCGAGCGCCTCAACCACTACAGCCATCAGGCCACGCGCGGCGCCCAGCGGGCAAGAACGGACTTTAGCGGCACTCGCATCAACAACCACGGGAGCCTTTGGCGGCTGTTTGCACTGTTCAGCGCCATAGAGTTTGGTGGTCAGGGGCGGGTCGAACCGCCGACCTTCCGCTTTCAGACCGGCCGGATGCCGAGCCGGAGCGCACCAACGCAGTGTGGCGGGCCATTGGAAGCCCTTATATGGCAGGCGCTGTCTACCGCCGTTGCTGTCACCGCTGCTGTCAGCCAGGGCGGTCTCAGCCACGGTTGGACAGTGACCTACGTGAACTCCTGCCTGCGGTCAGCCGTACGGCCTGCCCGTGAGTAACCGCCGTGGCCGCAAAGGCGGGCACGATCGGGCACGTGGCAGGCGCGACAAACAGGAACGGCTCCGAAGGCCGCTTCCCCGAGCCGGCAACACGGGCCCGGCGAGGTGGGGCGGTGTCCTGCCGAGCGGTGCCCAGCGCCGACGGGTCCGCGTATGTTCCGGATTATGGTCGGGGCCCGACGTCCTGGGCCTGAAGCCCATCACGCTCGAGGTGGCGCTGCGCGACGCCGCGGCCCGGCTGCGTGCCTGACCGCGCACAAGAAAGTCGGGGTGCGCTCTCAGGAGTTAGCCGTCCGCGGAATCTCTTTAGTAGTGTCTCTGCTCCTCAGCACGCGACCGGGAAGGACCGCAGACCATGACCGAAGCCATCCCGGCCGTTGCGCATGAGTCAGCCGAGCAGGTCGTGACCGAGCTCTACCAGCTGCACCGGCTGAGGCTCATCGGCACGGCGCTGGTGTTGACCGGCGACCGGCCGACGGCCGAGGACGTCGTGCAGGAGGCGTTCGCAGGCCTGTACCGGGCGATGCCGCGGCTGGCCGATCCGGACAAGGCGCTCGGCTACGTGCGCGCATCGGTCATCAACGGCTGCCGGCTGGTGCACCGGGCCAGGACCCGGTCGCTGCGGCTGCACAGCCAGTTCCGCCCCGACCAGCCAGTGGACTGGTCCGCGGAATCGGCCGTGCTCGCCCGCGAGGAGAGCCGACTCGCGCTGCAGGCCGTCGCGCGGCTGCGCGGCCGCGCGCGGGAGGTGCTCGCGATGCGCTACCTGCTCGACATGTCCGACGGCGAGATCGCCGCAGCGCTCAGGGTCAGCAAGGGCACCGTCTCGTCGACAGCATCGCGGGCGCTGGCAGCGCTCGCCAGGACCCTGAAGGAGCAGTCATGACACCAGGGGAACTCAGCAGGATCGAGGACACGCTGCGGCGCGCGTACGGGGACGTGCTGGAATCGGTCCGGCGAGACGGCAGCTCACCTGAGCTGACGCCTGGTTACCAGCCGGGGCGGCCGGGACGGAGGTTCGGCCGCCCCGGTCGCGCCCGTTCCAGCCGCCGGCTCGTGCCGGTGGCCGCTGCGGCGGCCGTGGCCGTTATCGCGCTGGTCACCGGGCTCATCGTGCCGGGCGCGCTGCGGCCCGCGGCGGCCCCTGCAGTGCATCTGGGCTACCCGGGCACCACCCGCGCGCCGCAGTACTTCAACCCGCTCCGCCCGTACGCGCGGTTCGGCTGGCTGCCACCCAAAAGCCCCAGCTTTCCGACCGACGGCGAGGTAATCAGCCAGAGAGTGATGTCGCTCGGCAGCGCCTCCGGCGCCGGCCTCGCGCTCTACGCGGCAGGCGCCTGCCACCTCACCGGCCACACGCTGAACTGCTCGCCGTCGGGGAACCGGTACCCGCTCGGCCGCAACATTGCCCAGGGCGACGGGCACCCCGCCTACTGGACGGCTCCTCAGAAGGCGCGGGGCGCACTTCCTGGCACCTCCCCCGGTCAACTTGTCTGGCAGTACGCCGTCGGCGGCTGGGCAGTTCTCGACTACGCAGCTTCTGGCCATGCGTCCGCGATACATGACGCGGTCAAGATCGCCGATCACGTCCGGTTCGGCTACCGAGGCGAACCCGCCATCAGGTTCCCGGTCCAGCTCACGGACGTGCCTGCGAACTGGCAGGTCAACTGTGTCGCGACAAGCCTGGTCGGTAACGTCATGTACGCGGAATCAGACGTGGTAACCGCCGGGCGCGTGACCGGGTCCAGCTGCGGCGACGATGCACCGCTGAACGCCCCGCACTTCGATGCCGGCCAAGGAGCGAAGAACCAGTGTGGCGATTTCAGCCACGCTGAAAGAGCCCAATCCAAGCCCGAGGTGATCAACGGCTACCAGGTTGTCCTCATTACCGACAAGAAGTTCTGGCCCAACCACGAACTGTGCGCCGACAATGCAGCGGGCACCTTCGTGTGGATCGCCATCGGAGCGCACCCGGCCCTGAGCCCGGCCAGCATCTTCGCCCACCACCTGCGGCTGCTCGGCTCGAACCCGGCGAACTGGACAACCAAGCCGATCGCTTGAGCGGGCGGCCGGCTGGAGCGGTCCGGCATTCCGGCCGGCCCGGACTGCCGGTACCGGGCCTCCCACCGGGGCCTCCCGGCTGCTCGGCGTGAATGTCGCAATCCACACCGAACCCGGAAGGCCCTCCCTACTTCAAGATCATCCGTATCGTGTCGCGTCACTAACGTCCGGGGTCAGTACACCTAGGCGCTGGACCACTAGATGATCAATTCCAAGGGATACCTGCGGAGGGTGTGGGGCGACGGCCGAAGCCACCGCGAGACGGTCAGGCGGCGGGCTGCCGGCCCTGGTGGTTGTCGAGGTGGCACCGGGCGGTCAGTCGTCAGAGTCGACTTCGGGGTGCGTGAACCGCACGGGCTTGCCCAGCGACCGGGCGTAGGCGATTTCGGCTCGGGTGCTGTCTCCGATGTAGTCGCCGACTACGAGCACCTCATCAGCGAGCCGGATCTTCGCCCGGTGCAGATCGTCGAGTCGAACCTTCAGTGCCTCGGCCTCGACAGGATCGGACCAAAGTTCGTGCGGCGACTTCATGTCACAGCCCGGTTTGACGACAATCTTTCCGGCTTTGGTCTCCCGCAGATCGGCCTCGTTCATCTCGGCCATGAAGCGGGTGGAGCCGCAGATCACGACGATACGCGGGAGCCTCAACAGCTTCTTCGCGTCGGCGAGCTTCTCCTCGGGGGTGAGCAGTTGCGGGTATGACACTGGTTCCTCCTGGCGGTGTGGTCCAAGGGGTGCCTGCGGGGACGAGAACGAGGGTGTCCAAGATCGTTTTGTGACGAACGACGCGGACACCCTCGCGACAGGACTGTATGCGACGACCTACGACATGCTGAAGGGGCATCCCGACCTGGCGCGGTGGCGCCCGCCGGTCGGCATTACGCCCCGCCTGAGCGATGCCGAACTGGTCACCCTCGCCACGATGCAGTCCATACTCCGCTAGACCTCAGGGGCCAAATGGCTCCGCCATGCCCGTGCCGACCTGTGCCACCTCTTCCCCTACCTGCCCCAGAAGCCCGGCTACGACAAGCGGCCGCGCAAGGTCGCCGGTCTGATGCGAAGTGTCAACCGGATCCTGGCCACCACTACCTCAGTATGGAGCAACGACGTACGGGTCGTGGACTCCACCCCGGTGGAATGCGGCCCGCCGGACTACGACGAGAGTTCAGCCCGGCGCGACCACCAGGCCTCGGCGGCGGTCATTGCGCTCTCGGCCTCGCGGATGCCGCCGCCCACGAGCCCCGCGGTGGCAGCCCAGTGCAGGGGTACAAGGGCCAGAGCCCCGGGGAGCCAACGGTACTCGTCGCGAGTCAGCGGTTCCGGAGCCGTGCCTTCGTAGGCGTCGAGCAGTCGTCGCGGCTCGAGCAAGTCGACGGCGGGGAGCCCCACCAGGCCGCCTTGGAATGCGCCGCTCTGTGCGACGTGGTTCAGGCTGCCCGCGATGTCGTACAGCCGCTCCCTGACCCTCGCAAAATCCAGGTCGAAGGTGGCCCATGAGCCGTCTGGCAGTTCCACCGCGTTGCCCAATTTGTAGTCCCCGTGAATCGGAGTGGATGGCAGTTCGACCTCCTTCCGGAGCTGGGAGAGCTCGCCAGTCAGTTGGCGCATCCGATGCACGACCGGCTCGCTGCGGGGTCCGAGCCTGCGGCGTGTGAAGCCGACCGAGTAACGCAGTTGGCCGAGGGTTCTGTGGTCGTCGAGGGGTTCGGGCGGACTGGGCTCCCAGACTGCTTTGAGCGCAGTGTGAACGCGTCCGAGCTCCTCGAATAGGCGGACGTAGGAGTCCTCGCCTGGCGGTGGCTGCACGTGACCGATGAACTCCTCAATCTCAGCCCAACGATCACCGACCCGCAGGAGGTCGCAGCCGGAAATCGGAATCGGCCGAGCGACGCGGACTTGCGTCCGCTGGAGCCGCTCCCGCAGGCGCCGCAGTCCCGCTACCCGGCCGCGGCGGACCCAGGGCCTATGAACCCGGAGGACAACCGGCGGCTCAGCGTCTATCCGCACGTTGAGGTTGAACCCACCACCAATGTCTGCCCATCCGGCCCCCCGCGCGACGCGGGCGATCAGGGCCGAGACGGCCGGGTCATCTGGGCTGGCTCTAGGTCCGAACCAGCGCGGCAAGGGAGGGGGAGAGGTCGAA
The DNA here is from genome assembly GCA_963713585.1 of uncultured Actinomycetota bacterium. GTDB lineage: Bacteria > Actinomycetota > Actinomycetes > Streptosporangiales > Streptosporangiaceae > JAJYUU01. The sequence goes on from CAVQMG010000007.1 coordinate 221,457, forward strand.
GCTTCGATTCCGGTCATGGCAATGGCCCACCAGCGCATCCGAGGAAGGGTCCGCCGGCGAGCATGGCGCAATCTTGCCGCGACGCTATGACGGCCGGCACCCCCTTCCGCTTTTCCGGCATCGTTACCTTCCCACGTCAGACCCCACGCGATGGCCGCGCGCGCAGCCTGCGTGCAGCTTCAGTGCTTGATCACGATGGACTTGGGCAGGCGCGCAGCGTCGGGATGCGCGGCCAGGTCAGACAGGGCGGATGAGGATCTCGGCGTCTCGGCCGTCCACAGCGTGCAGGTAGCCGCGGGCGGCGCCGGGCGAGGCGTGGCCGAGACGGCGCATCAGGTCCTTGATCGTGGCTCCGGCAGAGGCGGCTAGGGTCTGGCCGGTGTGCCGGAGATCGTGGAATCGGAATCCGGGCATGCCGACCTTGACCCGCGCGCGAGTGAACGCCTGCCGCACGGCATCGCCTCGCGACAGGCGGCCGTCGCGGCCGACGAAGGCGCGATCCGGACCTGCCCAGGTGGCCATGTCTTCCTCGAGGACCGGCAGGACGTGGGGAGGGATGGAGACGGTCCGCTTTCCGGCGTCGGTCTTGGGGTCGGCGTCGAACGCAACCGGCGACTCCAGCAGTTCTACTCGGTTGTGACGCACAGTCACAGTGCCTGCGTCGAGATCAACGCCTGAGGTCCGGAGCCCTAGGACTTCACCACGGGCGCAGCCCGCACCAATTAGCGGGGTCAGGAGCGTCGGCAGCCCGCGGGGAGGGTGTGTGCCCAATCGGCGGGTTCGGCGGTGACCCTGAACCGCTGCACTGTCGAAATGCCGGTGCGGTCGAACTGCGAGGGCGGCTAGGGTGCGGGGATGAGGGTGCCCGACCGTTGCTTGGCGGACCTGCGGGAGCGGGGTTACCTGCTCTTCGAGGGCTTCCTCAAGGCTGACGAGCTGGCCGCGGCCCAGGAAGCTCTGTGGCTGCACTACCCGCAGCCCGAGGTGTATTTCGCCGACCCAGCTGCTCATGCGTGGTTGGCGACGGACCAGTGGGCCGGCGAAGTCAGCGGACCGTGGGGATCCTGGAACCTGAACCGACTGGCCTTCCACTCGGACCTGCTCGACCTGGCGGAGCGCTTCCTGGGCTCAGCCGACCTGCGGCTCTACGAGGCGTCCCTGTGGGCCAAGTACGCCGGGGCCGTCGACTACGACCAGCGCCACCACCGCGACTTCGTCAACCACAGCCTCGTCGTGCCCAAGCGCTCCAAGCCGGCCACGCAGATGTTGAGCTGGATCCTCCTGTCCGACGTAGGCGATGAGGACGGCCCTACCAAGATCGTTCCGCTGTCGGTCGGGCAGAGCGTCCCGTACTGGCCGGTCCCTGGGCCTCACGACATCACGAACTACCTCCCCGAGGGGATGTTCGCCGAGGAGGAGGTCTCGATGACCGGTCCGGCAGGAACCCTGTTCGCTTTTCGGTCCGACGTACTTCACCGTGGGTCGCGCATGACCGGCGAACGATCAGCCCGCTTTGCGCTCCTCGCCGACTACGATGTGTGGGCACCGCGCTGGACCGGCCGGGTCGCCTGGGCCGACCGCGCGACGCGGTCACACTGGTTCGAGATCGTCGAGCGGGCCTCTCCCCGGGAGCGGTCGGTGTTCGGCTTCCCAGCTCCGGGCGATCCGTATTGGGACGAGCAAACCCTGGCCGACACCCAAACGCGCTACCCCCGGGCCGATCTGACGCCCTACCGCTAGAGGACCGGGCAGGTACGACAACCGCCCTCCTTTGATGCCTAGCCTCACCTAACCCTTGACGGGTCGGCCTCACTTGATCCTTCACACGCCCTGGCTGGAATTGCGTCGAGCCCGTTGGCCTGTCTGTAAATGATGCCCTGGTCGTGCTGGCGGCTGTGCCGAGCGTCAGATGAAGTGCAGGAGCGCTCCCGCGGCAAGCGCGAGCAACGCCGTGGGCCCTTGGTAGCTGCCCGTGAGCCGGGTCTGCTCGCCTTCTGGCTGGCGGGTGCGTGCCGCGTTGATACGGATCGGGCGTCCCGCGACAGTGCCGCGAATCTGCCCGCGGGCAAGAGATCCGTCGATGGCGGCGTAGATCGTGAACTCGGTGCTGCCCAGCGTCCCGTCGACAGCCACAGTGCTGGTGCTGCCCAGCCCGCCCGAAGCGGTCTGGACAGTGGCGTGGAGATCTTCGGCCCCGATGTGACCGGTGATCATGCCATGGTCGAAGAAATAGCCGGGCTCGAGATGGAACGTCGCGTGGATTTCAACCGGCTGCAGCGCGAACGATCCCGTGAGGTCGGACGGTACGTCCGGGTAGGTGTAGTAGTTGTTTCCGTTCTGCCAGGTGGCTGATGCCGGTATTCCGGCGATGGTGCCAGCTGTCGCACCGTTGTGGGTGGGCACGTTCAGGTCCAGGCGGATGGGCTGCCCGCCAACTGACCCGGTGAGGAGACGGGAGCGCTCGAACATGAGGTCGACGCGTGCGTGATCGGGGATGACACCGACCGGATCGGTGTCGGCCGGGAATTGCCGGGTCGGTCGTTTGGGTCGTTCCCACTCGCTGCCAGGGCCCATGCCCTCAATTATCTGCCGGTTGTGGACCCCTCTTCGAACCCCGCGAAGCGGGGACCCGCCGTGCGCGCCCTCGATAGCTTGATGCTGTTTCGACGACCAGCAGGCGTGCAGCCTACGTGCAACACCCAGCGGCGTGGAACGGTCATGAGCGGTTTCGGAGGGGCATCCGCTGCAGCGGCAACGCGATCTCTGATCGAGGAGATTTCGCAGGTGACAGGCCAGTTGCCTGGTCGAAAGTGTGGTGAGGCCTTCACATTTGGCAGCGACCTGCGCTGATGCGCGTTCCTGAGAGTGGCGTCCACGGGTTAACAGGGCTCAGTCCACAGTGTTATGCGGGGTTTTGCCGGGTTGGGCGGGGGCGTGGCTTGTGCCCGGCGCGCTGGTCGGCGACGGCGAGGGTGATGTCTTCGAGCTCGGTGACCAGCTCGCGCAGGCGGCGGTGGTTGTCGAGCCACTGGCGGTAGTCCTCGACCTGGTCGTCGGGCACGTACCGGCTGATGGTCTTGCCGGCCTGCTTGCGGGTCCACTGCCAGTAAGGGCCGTGCAGGACGGGCGGGTCGTCGTGGCAGGCGCAGCCGGCCCGGCCGCAGCGCATGTGCCGCTGGAGGAGGGTGCCGGGCAGGGCCAGGCCCAGGCCGGCGATCTCGGCGGCGACGCGGGCGGCACGGTCTGGCCTGCCGGGCTGGGGCGACACGTTCTCATGGTCGCATGCGGGGTGCGTGACCCCCCAGGACATCTTCAGTATGAATGACTGTATGCAAGCGGAGGTGGCCGGCGTACGTCGCCGGGTGGAAGCCCGCCCGGGGCACCCCGGCGGTCGCCGCCGAGTTCGCCCGGGCCGTGGTCGGCGCGTCGGCGCCGCCGCGGCGGGAGCGGGCCAGGTGCCTGCTGTGGGCCGCGAGCAGGCTCGCCAGCTGGGCGGTCCCGCTGGGGATGGAACCGGTCCCGCAGGTATTGCTCCACCCTCTGTGATCGAGCGGTTCACCGCCAGCGCGCCCGGCCTGTCCGGCTCGGCGCGGCGGACGCTGCGCACGAACCTGCGGTTCATCGCCCGGCAGGTGGTGCCGCATCTGGACCCTGCCGACACGCCGCTGCCCCGCGGGCGGGCCAAGGCCCCCTACACGCCCGGCGAGATCGCCGGCTACCTGGCATTAGCAGACGCCCAGCCCACGCCGGGCCGGCAGGCCCGCGCGGTCGGTCTGGTCTGCCTGGGCGCGGGCGCCGGGCTGATCCGCGGCGACCTGCGCAACGTGCGCGGCACCGACGTGACCGCCCGGCCGGGCGGGGTGATCGTGGCCGTGACAGGCGGGCGGGCGCCGCGGGCGGTGCCGGTGCTGGCCCGCTACCATGCCCGGCTGCTGGCAGCGGCAGCGTTCGCCGGCGAGAACTTCCTGACCGGCGGCACCGAGCCCGAGCGGGGCAACATCACCAACCCGCTGACCCGCTCGCTGGCCGGCGGGGGCGGCCTGCCGCCCTGGACACCTCCCGGCTGCGCGCCACCTGGCTGGCCGACTGCGCCCAGACCCTCGGCCTGGCGACGTTCCTGCGCGCCGCCGGGATCACCTGCTGCCAGCACCTCGGCGACATCACCGCCGGCCTGGAACCCGGCAGCGAGGCCGGCGCCATCGCCCTGCTCGGCGGCTGGGCCCGGTAACCCGGTGAGCGTGCCGCTGGCGGTCATCGAGGACATCATCGACGCCTCCGGCACCGCACTGTTAATCGAGGACCTGCTCCCCGTCGGCGCCCGCGCCCGGCAGCTGGGCACCCGCACCTTATTAACCGGCATGATGCTTGCGCTGGCCGACGGCCGGCCCGCGCACCTCACCCGCGTCCGCCAGGCGCTCACCGGCCTGTCGCAGGCCGACCAGGAACGCCTCGGCGTCATCGCAGAATGGAAAACCGGGCCGCACCAGCTCACCTACCGGCAGGTCGAGCACACCTTCCGGCTCATCACCAGGGCGCTGAGCAAAAACCAGCCCGACGGCGCCCCCTCCGGGCAGCTACAGCGGGCCTGCGACCAGCTACTGGAAGCGTCCATACCCGCGGAATTCAAGACCGCCAGCACCTCGCTGGCAGCCGACTGGACCGACGTCGAGGCCCGGGCCCGGCCAGTCCGCCACGACAGGCAGGCACCGGCACTGACCCCGAGGCCGGATGGGGTCACCGCAACGTCAACCTCAAGATCGCCAGAGGCGAGATGTTCTATCGGCTACTATTTCTCGGCCGCGACCATGGTCGCCGACGAGAACGGTCCCGCCGTGCCCGAGCTGACCCGCCGCATCACGCTCGCCAGCACTGCTCACGACCCGGCCGCCGCCCTGGCCGGCGTGCTCACCTCGATGCCAGCCAGCGGCATCCCGCTCGGCGACGTCCTGGCCGACTCCGGCTACTCCCACCGCGTCCCGGACACCTGGGCAAGCCCGCTCCGCGCCGCCGGCGCCAGCTCGTCCAGGACCTGCACCCCTCAGACCGGGGGCCCCAGCGGCACTCACCAGGGCACGATCATCTGCCAACGGCAGCCTGTACTGCCCGCAGACTCCGGCGGCGCTGTTGCAGCTGGTCCCCCTGCCGCCCGGCGCCAGCGCCTGCCGACATGGCTGCCCACGACCAGCAAACCGCCGAGCTGGCCCGGTACAAACTCGGCCTGCACGCCGCCGATGACGCCGACGGCTACCGCCGCCACGCCTGCCCCGCCGCCGCCGGGAAGATCCGCTGCCCGCTCCGCCCGCAGTCGATGACGCTCAGCCGGGACCGGCCCGAGATCCTCACCCCGCCGCAGCATCCGCCGGCCTGCTGCACCCAGCACACCATCACCGCCGGGCCGCAAGTAGCCGACAAGACCCGGCAGAAACACCACTACCCCTCCGCCGAATGGCGGCGCTCCTACAAGCGGCGCACAGCCGCCGAAAGGCTCAACGCGACCATCAAGGACACCGCCACCACCAGTATCGCCGCGGCTGGATCCGGCTCATGGGACTGACCCCGCTCATGCTGTCGCTGGCCTGCCTGACTGCCGTCCGCAACCAGCGCATCCTCACCGCCTACACCGCCCGCCAGGACCAGAGCACACGGCGCGCAGCCGTCGGCCCGGCCACCCGCAAGCGCCGCCGAGCGCTCGCCGGCACCGCGCCCGCGCCGCCATAGCCCGGCCTCAGCCTCAAGGTCACGGCACCAGCCGTTCACTCATCACCAGCAGCGCCCGACAACCCCGCCCCGCCACGCCCGGCAGCACCGCCACGACCGGCACACGCGGCCCCAAACCAGCTCCACGACACGCCAGCCGGCAGCCATCAGCACAATGTCACAGGCAAATGTGACACTGACAATCGGTGAAGTGTGAACACCTCGTGGTGGTCAGGGGCGGGGTCGAACCGCCGACCTTCCGCTTTTCAGGCGGACGCTCGTACCAACTGAGCTACCTGACCGGGCCGGTACAACTCCAGACTACGGAGCCGACACCGAAACTGAAGCGGTCCTGACGGGATTTGAACCCGCGACCTCCACCTTGACAGGGTGGCGAGCACTCCGAGCTGCTCTACAGGACCATGCAGTTATGCCAGGTTAGACCCAGCGTGCCCCCAACGGGATTCGAACCCGTGCCGCCGCCTTGAAAGGGCGGTGTCCTAGGCCGCTAGACGATGGGGGCTCGACGGATATCGCCGCCTTGCCCGTGGCGCCCGCCGTCGGGGACCGCCTAAGCATAGGGGACGAACGGCACTGCCGGCAAAGTGACGGCCGGCACGCCACCGGCCGTACCGGGCACCCGGCTTCCAGCAGGCACGTTGCCGGCTCGGGCACGGTCAAGGCTTACCCAGACCGGGCCGGATCAAGACCTACCGCTTGCCCGAGGAGTTGATCAGCCGTTCGGCGATCGATTCCGGATCGCCTTCCTCCGGCATCAGCACCCAGGCGATGACGTACACCAGGGGCCCGAGGCCGCCGAACAGGACCAAAACGGCCAGGACCACCCGGACTACGGTCGCATCGATGCCGAGGTAGTCGGCCAGCCCCGCACAGACGCCGGCGATCCAGCGGCCGTCCCGCTTTCGCTGGAGCCGTTTGGCCGCCGGAGGCCCGCCAGCCGGGTAGCCGCCGAAGCCATTGGAATAGGTATCAGACCGGGCGCCTGAGCCGACGTCGCCCGTGCCGCCATTGCCATCGCTCATATCAACCATGATGCCCGATTGCGGTGACCGCCGCGTGACCGCGGTCAACAGCCGCGAATACGCTAGCGGCGAGGCACCGGCCGCACCACGCCATCGCGAGCCGCCGGAGCCGACCGGCCCGAGAGAGGACCCGCCATGCCGCGCACGAGTGATCCCGCGCCGACCGACCTGCTCCGCATCGACGACGAACTCGCCGACGAGGAGCGGATGGTCAGGGACACGGTCCGGAAATTCACCGCGGACAAGATCATGCCCAACATCGCCGACTGGTTCGAGGCGGGCACGGTCCCGAAGGAGATCTTCCCGGAGCTCGGCCAGCTGGGCCTGCTCGGCATGCACCTGAAGGGGTACGGCTGCGCCGGAATGAGCGCGACCGCTTACGGCGTCGCCTGCCGTGAGCTGGAGGCCGCCGACTCCGGCCTGCGCAGCATGGTATCGGTCCAGGGCTCGCTGGCCATGTTTCCTATCTGGAAGTACGGCTCAGACGAACAGAAGGACGAATGGCTTCCCCGGATGGCCTCGGGCCAGGCCATCGGGTGCTTCGGGCTGACCGAGCCTGATCACGGTAGCGACCCGTCTGGTATGAAAACCCATGCGAAAAGGAACGGGGCCGACTGGGTCCTCAGCGGGTCAAAGATGTGGATCACCAACGGCGGAGTGGCAGACCTTGCCGTCGTCTGGGCCGGCACCGACGACGGCATCCGCGGATTTATCGTGCCGAAGGCAGCCCGCGGTTTCACGACTCGCAACATCCACAAGAAGATGTCGCTGCGCGCCTCGGTGACCTCAGAACTGCACTTCGACGAGGTCAAGCTACCCGGCAGCGCGGTGCTGCCCGGCGTGCACGGCCTGAAGGGCCCGCTGTCCTGCCTGTCGGAGGCCCGGTTCGGCATCCTGTGGGGTGTCACCGGCGCGGCCCGCTCCTGTTTCGAGGCGGCAGCTGATTACGCCAGGACCCGCGAGCAGTTCGGCCAGAAGATCGGCGGATTCCAGCTCACCCAGCGCAAGCTCGCCTGGATGCTGGCCGACCTGCAGCGGGCCCAGCTGCTCGCGCTGCACATCGGCAAGCTGAAGGAAGCCGGCCTGATCACGCCGGAGCAGATCAGCCTGGGCAAGATGAGCAACGTCCGGACCGCTATCGACATCGCCCGCGAGGCACGCACCGTCCTCGGCGCCAACGGCATAACCCTGGAATATCCGGTCATCCGGCACGCCAACAACCTGGAGTCGGTGCTGACCTATGAAGGCACCGAGGAGATCCACACCCTCGCCCTCGGTCAGGCCATCACCGGCATCTCCGCCTACCGCTGACCTTCGGCCGGGGTAGCGAGTGCGCAACGCCACCCCGGCCGCGGTGCCGAGCCGGCCGCATTACTGAGGCCGTAAGCCCCCGCTACAGGTGCTTGCACTGACCGTGCTTGCCCCGCAGAGCCCTGTTCGGCAGGCCGTGCGAGTCGCCGAACGTCGGCTTAGGCACATTGCCGGCACAGAACAGGCCGCCGCGAATGAAATTGGTGGCGATCTCTGGCGAATCGAAGGCGATCCCGGGCACCGTGGTGTTCGTCCGGTTGTCGTCGATCACCGCGTTGCGGCCGACACGCGTCCGGAACATCCCGAGCCAGCACGTGTCCAGGCCCTCGAAGGTAATGCCGCCGCGGACCGCGCCGTCTTCGTAGGTGAAGTAGTCAGGCGATTCCATCGCGTCGGTCATTGCGCAGCTGGTGTTGTCAATGCTGCCGGACACTTCGTAATTGCCGCGAACGGTGTCGCTGTGCCAGACCATCTCGAGCGGATCGGTGGCCGTGACGCTGCCGTCCACGACGTCGGCGGTGTTGGTCAGGCACGGCGGCCCGACCGACGAGGTGTTACAGCCCAGGTTCATCGTGCCGCCCTCGTCCACTTCCACGTTCCCTCGCACGCGAAGCGTCCCGTCGGTAATGCCGTCGAAGGTAGCGTTCTGGCCCACTCTGAACTGGCCCAGGACGGTCACGACCCCGGTCTCGGTCAGCCGGCAGCTTCCTACCACCAGCAACGAGGTGTAGATGCCCGGAAAGATGATGCCGGACGAGCAGATGGTCCGGTTGAAACGGTGCGGCGCGGCCGAGGCCGCCATCGTCGGCAGGGCGACGATGGCCAGACCGGCCAGTGCAGCCGCGACGGACGATATGCCCGCGCGCCGGAATGATGCCTTTGTCATGCAGCTCCCCCACAGGTGGTTAGCGGTTACTCCTAGGGATCGTCGTGACCGGCGGAATCGTGACCACCACGGCCTGGTGCGGCCGGTTCAGCCCGTTATGATCGCATTCTGCGCGACCAGTCAGTGACGGAGGAACCCGAATGCAGCCAGGCCAGCCCACCGCCGCTAAGGAACTCGCCGCGATCCTGGCTGCCGCCGCGAACGGCCAGTTTCCGGCTGCTGATGGCCGGGCGACGATCCTGCCGCAGCCGTCCGGCCGCGACGCCGGCGTGATCGCCTTTACCGGGCACGCGGTGGTGTTCGCCGACACTGACCAGAACTGGCTAGCCGCCGGGCTGCCGCCCGGCGATTTCTCCGCTCCGCTGAGCATCGGTTTCCTGCATGCTCTGTCGCAGCGGCTCGGCCGGTCCGTCCACAGCATCGACATGCTCGCCTGCGCGTCACCGCTGACCGGCCGGCCAGACCTCGAGCTCGGCGACGAGACCGACCCGGCGCATCCGCGGATCCAGCGGGCGCTGCGCTACCGCGACGGGGTCAGGGCCTGGCAGGCCGACGGCGGCGTGGTTATGCTCGGCCGCGGCGTGGCCGGCCGGTGGGAAGTCGCCCTCGAGGTCGATCCCGATCGCCGCGGCGGCGGCCTCGGCGCCAGGCTGGCCACCACAGCCCGGCACCTGGTGCCTGACGGCGCGCCGCTGTGGGCCCAGATCGCGCCCGGCAATGCCGCCAGCGTGCGCGCGTTCCTCGCGGCCGGATTCCGCCCGGTCGGCGCGGAGGCCCTGCTCAGCACCGGGGGCCCCGACTGACGACGCACTGCCTGGCCTAGGCGCCCGGCGGGCCGCGCCGGGCGCAGCCCGCGTGACAGAATCGGCCGATGGCCGCGGTTCCCCGGCATGACGCCGCAGACCTGCCGCGCCCGGCAGCTGCCCGGCCGGGCGAGCGGTCGCTGCTGTCGGTCCTGCTCGCCCTGACACTGCTCAGCGGTCTGGTCGACGCCGTCTGTTATCTCGGCCTCGGCCGGGTCTTCACCGCCAACATGACCGGGAACGTGGTCGTGCTCGGCTTCGCTGCGGCCGGCGCGCCCGGCTTCTCGGTCACGGCGAGCCTGACCTCGCTCGGCGTGTTCTTGGCCGGCGCAGTTACTGGCGGACGGATCAGCGCGCACATGTCTCGCCGCAGCCGGATCCTGACCATGGCCGTCAGCTTCGAGGCGATCTTTGTCGCGGCCGCGGCTGTCGTCGCCTTCGCGGCCAGCACGGTCTCGGCCGGCTGGGCCCGGTACACCACCATCGTGATCCTCGCCTTCGCGATGGGCATCAGGAATTCGGTCATCCGGCGGCTTGCTGTCCCGGACATGACGACGACGGTGCTGACCATGACGCTCACCGGGCTGGCGGCCGACTCCTTCCTGGCCGGCGGCCGCAACGAACGGACCGGCCGCGGACAGCCGCGGTGCTGGCCATGCTGGCCGGCGCGCCCGGCGAGCGTGGCTGTTCCTTCATCACGGCGCCGGGTTGCCGCTGGCGATCTCCGCCGGGGCCGCTGCCGTCACCGCTGTTGCCGCTGTGACCAGCCGTAGCGCTGCCTTCCTCGACACGAAATGAGACGACGATGACCGACGCCGAGATCACCGACAACGCACCGGACTCGCGTCTGCAGGCTGAGATGGATGGCCACCTGGCCGTGCTGACCTACCGCCGCGTGGGCAAACGGCTGGTACTCGTGCACACCGGAGTGCCGCCCGAACTCGACGGTCACGGTCTCGGCGGCCAGCTGGTCCGGGCGGCGCTGCGCAAAGCCGGCGCTGAGAGCCTGACCCTCGTCCCGCTCTGCCCGTTCGCCCGTAGCTGGCTGGAGCGCCACCCGGACGAGGCTGGCACCGTGACCGTCGACTGGAACGCTTCTTAGGCCGGGAACGTGGTCGTGATCGGCCCTCGGTCCACCGGCGGCTAACTGGACGCCGGGCGGTCTCCGCCGGCGGCGAGCACGTCCTGATTCCTGGCGGCGACGCCCGCCATGATCGTGATCAGTTCCGTGCGCGCGCCGCGGCTTGCATGGCGACGCGCCAGCACGCTGGCGCGGCACCCGGCCACCAGGAGCACGCGGCCGCCCGAGTGCGACAGCCAGCTGGCTGTCTGGTCGGCGGTGCGCCGGCCCGGCCCGGCGGTGGTGTGGCCTGGTCCGGCGCGCTGGCCTGGTCCTGCAGTCAGCAGGGGCCGGCCGAGTTGTCCGGCGGCGCGCACAGTCTCGTGGCAGCCCGTGCCGCCGGCCGGGCACAGCAGCAGTACTGCGTCAGCGAGCCAAACGCAGGCCCAGGTGCGGACCTGGAAGCTGTCGGCGGGCAGTTCGTGGATGGCCGCGCCCGACAGCCGGCGGCGGCGCGCGGGCGTCAGGCTGCCGTCTTCCTGCCGCAGGCCCTTCGGGAAGACCAGGTGCACGCTCAGCCCGGCGTCAAGAGCGGCCCGCGCTGCATAGCTATCGACGCCGGTCTGGCCTCCCGTCAGCACGACCAGGCCATCGGCGGCATGCACCCTGTCACGCAGTTGCGCGTCGGCCGGGAAATCGGCGCCAGGCTGCACGCAATTGCTCGCGCGCTACCTGGGCCCGACCAGCAGTGTCTGCATGGCCAGGCCGGCGATTCCGCTGATGTCCCACAGAGCCGTCTCGCCGAGCCCAGTGCCGGTGCCGCCCATCATCGAGACGGCGTCCAGCATCAGCCACTCGCCGACCAGGTCACGCTGCAGCACGACGGTGAGGTCCACGTTGATGAACAGGAACTCGCGCGGATCCAGCACCATGCTGATCCCGCTGCCGGAATCGGACAGCAGCAACGCTCGGGACATCGGCGACAGTTCTTCGCCCGGCAGCAGCGGAAGACGCGGGCGAGCCCACACCCGGCACGGGCCCGGATCAGCAAAATTGCCGAAGACGAAGCGCCATTCGATCTGCGACAGGTATCCGCTGATATGGCCGCCCGGGAACCTGGCAGGTTCGCCGGCCGCGGGACAGCGGGCACGATCTCGGCCTTGCTGACCCTCGGCACGTCAGAGACGGCCAGCCGCCAGCCCCTCGCGCAGAGGACCTCCTGACCGCCGGACTCGAGCACGGTCTCCAGCAGCGCCACCCGCTTGCCTGGCCGCAGCGTCCTGGTCCGTGCCGTGATCAGGCCCACGGGGACCGGGCGGAGGATGTCGATGGCGACCCTGGCCAGCCGCATGTTGTCGTCTGGCTCGTGCCGGTCCAATTCTCGGGCGGCCAGTGCCGATGGTGGACCACCATGCTGAGCCTGCGGATCCCACGGGCCCGCGCTCGCCGCGGTGGCCAGGTAACTGCCCGCTCCGGCCGGCTCAAAAAAGCTGGTGTCCACGAAGCCGGATGCTACCGGGGAGCCGGGCCCGCGACCATGGCCGGGCGCGTCGCCGATCTGATCCCGGACGCGCGCCGCACACTCGTGCTGACTGCCCGATCAGCAGTGGTGCGACCACTCCTGCCGGCGAGCTGCGTCTGGCGCACACTGACGGAGACGAGGACGGACGTCATCCGCAGCCGGCGGACCTGACGTCCGCCGGCGGTGAAGCTGTGCTCTCGCAGATTTCAACGCGGCCTGCTTGCTTTTGGCGTCTGCGAGGAGGCCCGGCCGTCTGCGGGATCGTCGAGAGGCAGGTAGTGGAGATGAGTCTTATTCCCCGCGCAGTCCGGCGCACCGTGCTCGGCGTGTTGCTTGGCGCGCTGCTGGCGTTACTCTGCGGGTGCAGCAGCGGCAGCGGTGCCCAGGCCGGCAGCGCCGCTACCCTTGCGCCGATCGGACCGCAGAGCAGGACGGTGACCGTCGGTGTCAATCCTCAGAACTCGGCCCTGGACCAGGCCACCCAGACCTTGTACGTGGTGAGTGACCCAGAGGACAACACTCACGGCACAGTGACAGTGCTCAATGCCTCGACCTGCGGCCGGCTTCGCGCAACCGGATGCGTGAGCACCACGCCCTCTGTGCCGGTGGGCGATGGTCCCGGCTCGATCGCCGTTGACCAGGTCACCGACACCATCTACGTCGTCAATTCGAACAGCAATACCGTCTCGGTCATTAACGGCGCTACGTGCAACGCCCGCAACGCCTCGGCCTGCAGTCACCTACCGCCCGCCGTGACCGTCGGGAACAACCCCGTCGACGTCGCAGTGGACCAGGAGACCGACACCGCGTACGTGGCGAACTGGGGCAACGGCGCCGGAACAACGGTGTCCGTCATCGACGGCAGGACTTGCAACGGGCAGGTCACCACGGGCTGCGGCCGTCTACCTGCAACTGTGACCATCGGCACGGGCCCGGCCGGGGTGGCCGTTGACCAGTCCACCGACACCATCTACGCAGGCACGGTCGCAGCGGGCGGACACGAGTCCATCTCGGTGATCGACGGGGCTAGGTGCAACGGAGTCACCACATCGGGCTGCCGCCACCGGCCGCCATCGGTGTCCGCCGGCACCGGATCGCTCAGCTATAACGTGGCCTTCGCTGTCGATCAGGCCGCCCACACCCTGTACGTCGCAAACTGGGCGGACAACACCCTCTCCATGATCAACACGGCGACGTGCAACGGCGACATCGCCTCGGGCTGCGCCCAGGTCCCGCCCACTGCCCAGGTTGGCCGCGGCCCGGATGGAGTCGCGCTTAACGTCGCGACCCACACTCTCTATGTCGCCAACGTCACCGACAACACTGTCTCCGTGCTTGATGCCGCACTTTGCAACGCGACAGTCAGTTCGGGCTGCGGCAGATCTTCCAGATCATTGCGCACTGGCCGCTCACCGCGCTGGGTCACTGTGGACCAAGTCACCGACACCCTCTACGTGACGAACGGTGATGACTACACGGCATCGGTGCTCAACGGAGCCCGTTGCAACGCGACCGTCAGCTCAGGCTGCGTCTAGGTTCACCGACGACTTACGGACTTCATCACAGGTTCCGCCGACGACCAAAACGGACAGCCCGGCCAGCTTTCCTGCGACCTTTGTGGTCAGATTTCGCTGCGTCCGGCCGAGCCTCGAGACCGAGGGTACGGGCCGCGGCCGAGTGCTCACCGCGACTCCCCAGGCTGAACCTCCATACGGAAGCGGGTGATGGCTTGAGGCGGATGCGCAAAGCAGCGTGCCTCGGCCGGTAGCGACGACGCTGAGGGGCTCCACTGCTGAAGTCCTCGGATGTGCTGTCCACGTGCCATGCGCTGCCCACTTGAACCGATCCCCTTGCAGCAGCACACGCGAGGGACATCCTGAGCCTGACCCGCTTTGACGGACATCCACCATCAGGGGTTCGCCCCCGGAAGGATGTCCGATCATGGAAAGCATGGGGAGCAAGAAACCCCGGCAGCGCCGTTCCTTCACCCCGGAGTTCAAGGCCGAGATCGTTGACCTGTGCCAGCGCGGCGAGCGGTCGGTCGGCCAGGTCGCCAGTGACTTCGACCTGACCGAGACCTCGGTCCGGGAATGGGTGAAGCAAGCCGGGCCGCGACGCCGGGACACTCAGCGACGGCGGCCTGACCACTGAGGAACGGCAGGAACTGGCGCAGCTGCGGCGGGAGAACCGGCGGTTGCGCGAGGACGTGGACATCCTCAAGCGGGCGACAATTTTCTTCGCCAGGGAGACCCGGTGAACATTTACCCGTTCATCGAGGCGGAGAAAGCGCAGCAGCGCAACGTCAAGCGGGCGTGCGAGCTGCTGAAGGTCTCCCGTGCCGCCTTCTACCAGCACCTGTCCGGTCCCTGCTCGCGTGAGCGCGCCGACGCCGGGCTCGCCGCCGAGATCACGGCGGTCCACTCGGCGTCGAAGGGCCGTTACGGTTCCCCGCGGGTGCACGCGCAGCTGGCCCGCGATGGCCGCCGTCACGGCCGCAAGCGGGTCGCCCGGATCATGCGGTCCGCTGGCCTGCGCGGCCGGGCCGCGAAACGGTGGAAGCGAACCACGATCGCTGACCCGGCGGCCGCGGCCCGCGCGGACCGGGTCCGCCGTGACTTCACCGCGAACGCGGCAGCGGTCAACGCCCGGTGGTGCGGCGACATCACCTATATCGCGACGTGGGAGGGATGGCTGTACCTGGCGACCGTCATCGACATCGCATCCCGCCGCGTCGTCGGCTACGCGATGGCCGATCACCTGCGCACCAGCCTGGTCACCAGCGCGCTGGTCAACGCGGTCGCCGCACGCGACCCCGCGCCCGGAGTGATCTTCCACGCCGACAGGGGCTGCCAGTACACATCCGCCGAGCTCGCCGCCCTCGCCGCGGACTGCCAGGTCGAGCTCTCGCACGGCCGCACCGGCCAGTGCTGGGACAATGCCCTCGCAGAATCGTTCTTCGGCACCATCAAAGGCGAGCTGATCGACCTGCAGGCCTGGCCCACCCAGGCCGGCGCCCGCCGGGCCGTCACCCAGTACATCGGCTGGTACAACGGCACCCGACTGCACTCCAGCCTCGGCTACCTCAGCCCTGCCGAGTTCGAAGCCAGCCACCACAACGAGATCAAGAATGTAGCCTGACCAAGCCATCAAACCTGTCCGTCAAAGCGGGGCAACCTCAATCCGGCTCTTAGCCGCCGAGGACTAGAACCATCACACAGCACCACTCGCGAGTTATGAGTCGACTGATGCTGCCGGGGTCCGGGGCAGTAACGCGCACGTAAGGCACACAGGCGCCGGGATTCGCTAGCAAGACCGGATGTGACCAAATGCATCGTATCCCACGCCGCCGCCGGGCCCAGGCGAAGTTGCAATGAGGCCGTGTCCTGCCCCGACGAGGAGGCATGCGTGGTGGGCAGTGATGACAACTACGACACGCCCGCTCACCAGCAAACAATCTCGGCCACATTTGGATAGCGCATAAAGCAGCCGTCGAGGTGCGGGGACTCCGTAAATCCGCCAGATTACGAATAGATCTTATACCCGGACACCTGGGTACAACGGGCTATTGGGGCAATTTGCTAAGGGGCAGCGGCCGTGCAATAGTCATAGGTAATCAGCTGGAATTACCGCTTGGCTAATCTCGGCCAGAGGTTCCAGCTAGAGCCCCGCAAATATTGAAGGTTCGGCGTGTCGCAGGTGCTGGACGTGAGGTTCAGGGCCATGGCCGCCGCAGACCGTCCCCCCGCGGTGCGGCCGCCATGGCCCGATTTACGCCACGCTGCACTGCGGTTGAACTGCGCACTGTCGTAGGCCGCTTAGTCCTGAGCCCGTGCCCGGAGGCACTGCCATGCCCCTGACCAGCGATTGCCTCCAGCCTTGCCACATCAGGTATTATGCTCGCGGCCGCGCCCAGACAAGTGGAGCTGCCGGTGGAGACGGGGGCGCGCTGCTTCACGAACACGGCGGCACCGCACGCCGAACTCAAAGCGGGCCGAGGCTGGCCGAACGGCTACCTGTTGAATTTTTCTTGCCTTACGGCAGCTATCCCGGCGACCTGCGGCTAACAAACGAAGAGGGCAGAAATGCATGCCTTGTGAATGCTTCTTTATACCGGTATGCCGGGCACTCGCCTGACCTCTTTCATTTGCCTGCTGGGGAGCAACTATGTGATAGTCGGAGGAGCCAACTGCACATTGCTGCTCCAGACCCCGGCAGCGGAAACTATCGGCCCTGGGGGTTCCGTTGAGCGACAATTTTCCGATGAGTGCCAGCCAGGACCATACGTGGGTTGCCTGGCGGACGTGGATACGTGATGTGGCAGCGCTGGCAACAGCAAGCCGGAGGCCAGGCGATCCGGACCTGATCGCCCGTGCACCAGCGGCACACTGACGGCGACGCTCCTCGCCGGAAAGCAGCCAGTGCCTTGCTGGACTCCGGCACGGTATCCAGGATCGGAATCCGGACGCGCAGACACCCCGTCCTAACAGCTGCTCTAACCGGCATTGCTCGCGTCATGAATTTTTATCTTCCGGACATTCCGCCGACCAGCTGACGGCGGCGGAGTGAAATCAAGGCGCGAGCACCAGATCGTGCGGGCCAGGGGGATGCGCCGGCCGGGGGGGTGTCAGGCCGCGACCCCCTTGGCCCCGCACTACCGCTAAGTCCAGCGTCTCACCGGGGCGAGTGACTCGCCCCGGTCAGGCGGAACGGCACAGCGGGTGCACCAGAAGGTGGCCGCACTCAGGCGGCCGCTTGCGCGCGCTCGGCGACGTGGAACGCGCGGATGCTCACAGTCGTCACATCATCGACGTCAACTGGCATATCGTTGGCTGCCAAGAACGATGCGCGCGACTTGGCTGAGGCAATATGAGTGATCGTGTTGGGTCTCTTGTTGTCTGCAGTCAGCCACGTGGGTTCCAACGTGCCCGCCGCCCTGATACCGGCGCAGCTGACCTCGGAAGGTACCATGAAGCGCGCCGAGAAGGCAGGAAACCCCAGGTCAGAGATGCAGTAACGCGGGGCGTTAGCTCAATGGTAGAGCAGCGGACTTTTAATCCGTAGGTTCCGGGTTCGAGCCCCGGGCGCCCCACCAGCACGATCGCAGGCGTGCGGCGACCGTCACGCAGACCCGGCTCCCGTCGGTGCGGGCGGTCCGAAGGGCCTGCGGAGAGCTGCAAGCCGGTCAGCCCGCGTTGGCGCTGACAGCGGCCGTGTCTGCGTAGAGCTGGGCGCTTACCAGGCGGCAGCTGGCGACCTCGAAGAGCCAGACGTTCTGGAATACCACCGTCTTGCCGGTCGCCTTGAGGACGGCCGTATTGGTGAGCTGTGCGACGAGGTAGTCGGCAGACTCGATGACCTGATCGACGTGGACGTCGAAGGACTCCCACACCGCGGCGCCGCCCGGGGTCCCGGCGAAGAAGTTAGCGAAGGCCTCGGGCCCGGCGAACTCCCCGCCGTAAGGCAGCGTGGCGGGGATCTTGAGGACGAAGTCCTCCCGCAGCATCGGCAGGATGCGGCTGCTGTCACGGTGACCGAGCAGCTCGGTGATGGCGTAGGCCATCTCGGCCTTCGTGTAAGCCTCCCGGCTGCCGGGGGCCTTCGCGGCTGCGTCGAGCGCCTCGGCGGCCGCAACGTCGGTGCCGGTAACCCCGTCCGCGAAGGAGAAGTTCTCCGGCGGCGTCACGGTCATCATGATGAAGACGTCAGCCGGCCGCACACCCGGCGCTTCCTCGAGCAGCCGGACCAGGGTTTTGTAGAAGCGGCGCTTCGCCCGCTCGCCGCGCTCCAGGCCGTCGGTGATCGAGAACACGATCCAGTCGTCGGACCGCGGGCCGCCCCGGAAGTTACGGTTGAACACCAATTCGTCCGGTTCATGCTGGTGGATGAGCTGGAACTCGTCCTCCGGCTTCATGTGGAGCTCCGCGACCAGCGCGTCGTGTACGGCCTGCGAGACGGCTCCGAGGTACTCGCCCGTCTTGCCGCGGGCCAGCGAGATGTTGACGAAGGGCATGAGGCATCCTTTCCGAGGCGAGTTGAGCTGGCCGAGCCCCGAGGCCGGGTGCTCAGCCTTAGCGGCTCCTGCACGGCAATCCGCGCTGGGGCAAGCGCCCAGGTCGCATTCATACCCAGGAAGTCGGCAACGTCCTCGAAGTTTCGGTGCCGAGGCGCAACTCGGTCGCTGACAGCACCGACGTCAAGTGCTCGCTGGTGGACGTTGCAGGCCGTGAAATCGAGCTTTCCGCGAGCAACGCGGCCGCGAGCGCTATCGCTGGCAGCGGCTCGGCGCCGATGGTACGCAGTTGGCGGCGAAACTCCCGCCTCGACAGGCTTGCGGCGACGCGAGCGACGCCGCACAGATCCGCGGCTGCCGTCGCGACGATGGCGACCCGGCTGTCCGGGTCGTCGACCCAGTCCACCGGGATCTCATGGATTCGCAACCCGGCGCGCTCGGCAAGCACGAGTAGTTCGGTATCGAAGAACCACGAATTATCCCGCACATGCGGCAGCAAGTGACGGGCGACATCGGCGCGGATGGCCTTGAATCCGCACTGGGCGTCAGTGAATCTGGTCCTGAGGACGATCCTCAGTATCTGGTTGTAGCACCGCGAGATCACCTCGCGCTTAGGGCCGCGGCTGATCCGGGCGCCCTGAGCCAGCCGGCTGCCGATGGAGATCGCCGAATGGCCGGACAGCAGCGGCGCGATCAGCGGCGGCAACGCGGCGAGATCGGTAGACAGGTCAATGTCCATGTAGACCAAGACCCGCGCCGGTGACCCCAACCAGGCAGCGCGCAGGGCCAGACCGCGACCCTTGCAATCCAGCCTGATGAACCGCACGCCCGCCAGCTCGCTGGCCAGTCGCCGGGCGATCGCCAGCGATCCGTCTGTGCTGGCGTTGTCGGCAATGGTGATCCGCCACGGCACCCAGATGGTGGCACTAGCAGCCGCGTGGACCTGGCGGACGCTTGCCTCCAGCGTTGCCTGCTCGTTGTAGACCGGCAGCACGATCTCCACTACGGGCTTTCCGGCCACCGGAATCTGCGGAGAGGCGCTATCGGCGCCGACGGTGTCGTTCATGCCAGCGACGATGTCACCGGCTCCTGCGCCACTGATCTGCCGCGCCTCTGCCCTCGCGCTGAAAGGTCCCGGGCATCTGGCGAGAATCCGGGCGACTACCGGCAGACGCATTCCGACAAGCAGTGTGCAGCACTAAATAGTGTCAAAAATATGTTGCCTGACCGACCCGATTCTCTTACTCTGGAGTTAGTCGTTAAATCTGAGAGGGAGATCTGTGCACGCCTGGTCGCGAAGCGTCGAGCACGGGAAGTCGAATCTTCCGTGCCCGATGACACTGGCCGGGACAAGGGGCAGGTGGCCGGAGATGTAGCCTCTGAGCAGGCAACATTGCCGACACCGCCCCCAGGATACAGGCCCTGGCGGGCGGTTTTTCATTGCCAAGAGATCTAGCTCAATTGGCTAGAGCGCCGGTCTCCAAAACCGGCAGATGGGGGTTCGAGTCCCTTAGTCTCTGCCAAGCACCACCATTTCTGGTGAACGTGCCTGCACATTGACAATTCAAGAGCGAGAAACGTCAGTGTGGCCTGCGGGCCGCACGTACAGCAGTTCTGAGCGTCGCCTTATGCGGGGTCAGGACCGGCAGCCGACCTGGCCACCGGCCGGACCAGGCGGTCGCCTGCTGCCGCACTAACACAACGGCTAGGGTGCCTGCCTTCCAAGCAGGGAATGCCGGTTCGATTCCGGCGTGCGGCTCGGCTCTCGCGCCGCGAGCATGTATGGCTATGCACCGGGCTCTTAACCCGGGGAACATCGGGTTCGAGTCCCTGGCGGCGCACTTGCAGGCTGGTCATCAGCCATGCCTCTGTAGCTCAGCTGGCCAGAGCACGCCTCTCGTAAAGGCGGGGTCCGCGGTTCGAATCCGCGCTGAGGCTCGCAGGTAGGACAAGGAGAGCGAACCGGACAGGCGTGCCGGGCCTCGCCGCTAACGAGAGCGCGCTCGTCACGGGCGTGGGCTTCAACTGCTCCGCTCTCCGCACGACTGGTCACTTTTCAGTTGCCGCGGAGTGGAACTCATCGGATGGAGCACAGCGACGTAGCTCAGCGGCCAGAGCGCCCGGCTCATAACCGGAGGATCGCAGGTTCGAGTCCTGCCGTCGCTACGAAGTACCGTCGCCAGGAGTTTGCTGGCTGGCAATCCGGCGCCGGTCGCGCCCGACTGGACGGGCACCGGGCTTTTAACCCGGACTGAGGCTGGGTTCGAGTCCCCCGGCCGGCACGTCACCAGGTCCGCCTTCAAGGCCGGCTGCGATCGGCAGCTGAAAACTGACCCCGCCAGCGCCCGGCGAACGTCTAGGTCGGCCCCGACGGTGATGATCAATCCCTTGTAGCTCAACGGCAGAGCGTCCGGCTGTTAACCGGCGGATCGGGGTTCGAGTCCCTGCAGGGGAGCACAGCGGGTTCTATGCGGCGGAAATGAACGCCGCGGTCACCATCTTGCCCTCGTGGCGCAACGGAGAGCGCACCTGGTTACGAACCAGGAGGCTGCGGGTTCGAGTCCTGCCGGGGGTACGCAAGTGCGATTAGCTCAGTGCCAGAGCAACCGGGTTGCACGGGTTCGAATCCGGCGGCCCACCAGGCAAGTCCTCGTGGCGCAGTTGGATAGCGCATCATCGTCCGAAGATGAAGGCCGCTGGTTCGAGTCCAGCCGAGGACACCGGGGTCCCGTGACCGAGCGGCTAGGTACCAGTCCGCAAAACTGCGTCACGTCGGTTCGAATCCGACCGGGGCCTCTACAACCACGGTGCTCAGGGGGGCCGCGACCACCTCCTCAGCAACATGGCGCCGGCCCGGAACTGGCTGGGCCGGCTGGCGTTTCTCGCGCGCTGTGCTGCGGCGACCAGCCGGACCCAGGCCAGTCAGCCGGGCGGTGCGTCCTGGCCCAATACCGCCGGGAGCCCGGAAAAGCTGAAGGCGGCGGCCGGGCCGAGACTTCCTTGCGCCAGCTTGGATAGCAGCCGGCCAGTGAACTCGTGCACGTCCGGGAGCGCGTCAAGCGAGAACCAGCCGACCTCCAGCGACTCCGAGTCATTCACGCGGGCCCGGCCGCCGACCACCCGGCAGCGGAAAGTCAGTTGAAGGTACTGGACCTGGTCGCCGTTGGGGTAGGTGATCGGCGGCGAGACGCGCACCTCGGTGAGCAAGTCGGGCACGACCGCGACGCCGGTCTCCTCGAAAATCTCCCGCACCGCGCAGTCCGCAGGCTGCTCGCCCGGATCGACGATGCCGCCGGGAATCGCCCACCTCCCGGTATCGGCCCGGCGGCCGAGCAGTACCTTCCCCTCGTCGTCCAGCACGATGCCCGCGGCCGTGGCCAGCCAGAGCGGCTGATGCCCGATGAACTGGCGCAACTCGACAACAAAGTCAGGCGTCGGCATGGCCGCGACGATACCGTCCCGCGCCCGGCCGGACATGTTCGCCGACCCCGACTCCGATCCGGACTCCGATCCGGGCGAGCAAGGCGCCGAGTACCACGGTGAGCGGGAGACACCGGTCAGGTGTTTGCGCGACTACGGCCTCACCCTGCAGATGAAGTGCTCAGGGCTCGACGCGGCCGGACTAGCCAGTCGTTCGGCGCCGCCGTCCAACATGTCGCTGCTCGGCCTGGTGCGTCAACTGGCCGGGCTGAAGCAGTTTCTGGTGCCGCATGACGATGGCCGGCCAGCCGGCACGAGTCGACGGCAGGGTTGGCCGGTAGCCAGCCTCATGGCCGGGTGCCGAAGGACGGACGGCCTGGCTGTGATGGCAGCACCGCGTAGGCGTCACGAACCCAGTCGCACAGCAGCGGCCTGGTCTCGCGCGGGTCGATGATGTCCTCGACTCCGAACCGCTCAGCGGTGCGGAACGGACTGCGCACCGCGTCCAGCCTGGCGCGGATCTCAGCCAGCAGAGCCGCCGGGTCATCGGCAGCCTCCAGATCCGCCCGGTAGGCAGCCTCGATCCCGCCCTCGACGGGCAGCGATCCCCAGTCCGCTGACGGCCAGGCCCAGCGGCGGACCAGCCGGTGGCGGTTCGTCAGGCCGGCCCCGCCCACGCCGAACACCCGCCTGCACGATGATCTCGGCTCCTGGCACGTCGGCCTGGTACACCGCGCTGATGGCTCGGACACCGTGCCGGATGGTCGCCCGTTGCTCCGCGCGGGTGCCGATCAGCAAGCCGGGCTGATCAGTAAACGTGACCATCGGCAGGTGGAACGTGGTGCACAGGTCGGCCAGCCGGATCACCGCGTCGGCGCCTTCGGCGGTCATGCAGCCACCCGAGATGTAAGGGTCGCAGGCCACCACACCGACCGGGTGCCCGTCCAGCCGCGCCAGCGCGGTCACCATCGAGCCGCCGTAGCGCTGGATTTCAAGCACGGAGCCTGCGTCCAGCACGGCGGCCAGGATCTCCCTGATCCGGTATGGTGTGCGCCGGTCCCGCGGTACCGCGGACAACAGCGACTCCTCCCGGCGGTCGGCCGGATCGGCCGCATTGTCGCTGGCCAGCACCGGCGGCAGCGCGTAGGCACTCTGCGGCAGGTAGGACAGGAAGCGGCGGATCAGCTCGAAGGCCTCCGCCTCCGAACGGGCGATGAGGTCGACGGCCCCGTTCCTGGCGTGGACCCTGGAGCCGCCAAGCGTCTGCTTGTCGACGTCCTCGCCCACGCCGCTCTTGACCACCGGCGGGCCGGCCACGAACAGCTGCGAGGTTCCCTCGACCAGAATCGACAGGTGGGCCGCGCAGAGCCGGGCAGCGCCGAGGCCAGCTACCGGCCCGAGCCCGGCGGCGACGACCGGCACGCAGGACAGGTTGTCCACCACGTAGTCCCAGCCGGGATTGACCGGTACGTAGGTGTGACCGGTCTGCTCCAGCGACTTCACGCTGCCGCCACCGCCGGTTCCCTCGACCAGCCGGATAATCGGCAGCCGCAGCTGGTTCGCCAGCTGCTCAGCGTAGATCTGCTTGCCCGCGATCGCCGCGTCGGCTGCCCCGCCGCGGATGGTGAAGTCATCGCCGCCGACGACGACCTTCCGGCCGTTGACGCGTCCGGTCCCGGCGACGAAGTTGGCTGCCATGAAGCTGTCCAGCTCGCCGTCCGGGCCGTACTGGGCCTTGCCGGCCAGCCCGCCGATCTCGGCGAACGAGCCATCGTCAAGCAGCGCGGCGAGCCGCTCCCGGACGGTGAGCCTGCCGTTGTCGTGCTGCCGGGCGATCTTGCCCGGGCCGCCCATCTGCTCGGCGAGTGCCTGCCGGCGGCGCAGCTCATCCAGTTCCGGTTGCCATGTCATGCCGACAAAAGGTAACTCATGACCGCAGCAGCGGGCCAGCGCCTGCCGGCGGCTCCGGAAGCACCGGCAGCACCGGTTCCGGCGCAGGGTCGGGTGCCGGCGCCAGCATTGCTTCCAGCTCAGCGTCCCGGCCGGCTCGCCACTCGGCGAACGCCAGGGCAAGCAAGTTCGGCACCAGGTCGGTCGAGCGCCTGACCACCCAGGCCGTGCCCTTGGTCGCCATCCAGGCGAACTGCTCCGCCTTCGTCGGCGGCGAGTTGAGCGGCTCGGCGCCCGGCGCGGGTCCCACCGGGACCTCGGCGCCGTCTAGCAGGGCGTGGAACCTGCGCGCGATCAGACGGTGCCCGCGCTCGCTCGGGTGCAGCCGGTCCACTGCCCACATCCGCGGTTCGTAGGCCTCGTCGTCGCTGGCCGCGTCGAAATGCAGCGTGCCGAATCTGGCCGCCACGTCGTCAATGACGTCGTTGAGCTGGCGGGCTCGCCGGGCCAGCGGCCGGGCCAGCAGGTCCGGCATGCCGAGCATCCGGCCCGGGTCGGGCAACCGCATGGTCAGCACCTGCGCCCCGGCCGCGCGCAAGGCGCCGACGGTGTGCGCGGCGGCCTCGCCGATACGGTCGGCGTCGAAGTTCGGCCGCAGCGTGTCGTTGACGCCGATCACCACACTGGCCACATCCGGCCGCAGCTGCAGCGCGGCCGGCAGCTGATCTCGTTCCAGGTCGGCCATGCACGCGCCGTTGCTCGCGACGATGTGCAGGTCCGGCTCCGGCAGGCAGTCCGACAGCAGTACCGCCCAGCCGCGCCAGCCGCGCGGTCCGCGCCGCCCACCCTCCGCCGGCGGCAGCCGCACCGGATCGCCGATGCCCAGCGTGATCGAATCGCCCAGGGCGGCAAAGGTCGTCACTGGTACACCCTCTTCTTGGCGGGCACTGACAAGATGCTCGTTGTTCGGATCCGGTGAGAGCTGGGGTGACGGCCCTGCGTCGTTGCTCGTTGAGGGCCAGCATGACACTGCCGCCCCCAGCTCTTGCGGGGCTGCAGACCGGCAACAGAAGGACGCGCCGCAGAGCGCCAGTCAGTGACGGCCCGGCAGCCAGTCTCCTTGCCGGATTGTCGCTGCCAGCTTGAGGAGTCTCCTTGTCCCTTTCCTTGTCTGCTGCCGTGCCTGCCGCGGCGTTCTTCACCGGTATCGACTGGGCGGCCGCATCGCACGCCGTCTGCGTGGTCGACAACGCCGGGCACGTGAAATGCCAGTTCATCATCGAGCATTCGGCTGCCGGGTTCGCTGGTCTGATCCGCCGCCTGGCCGCCCTCGGCGAGCCCGCCGGCGTGCCGGTGGCGATCGAGCGTCCCGACGGCCGCCTGGTCGATGCACTGCTGCAGGCCGGGCACCCGGTCGTGCCGGTCAAGCCGACCGCGATCACAGCCTGGCGCGACGGCGAGGTGGTCTCGGGCGCCAAGAGCGACCCCGGCGACGCCCTGGTGATCGCCGAGTACCTGCGGCTGCGCCAGCACAAGCTGCGCGTCGCCGTCCCCTACTCTGCCCAGACCCTGGCCCTGCGCACCGTGACCCGCAGCCGCGGTGACCTGGTCGAGGCGCGGGTCGCGGCGACCAACCAGCTGTCCGCGCTGCTGGACAGCCACTGGCCCGGCGCCAAGGCCATCTTCGCCGACGTCCAGAGCCCGATCGCGCTGGCGTTCCTGACCCGATGGCCGACCGCGGCGTCGGCCGCGAAAGTCGGGGAGAAGCACATCGCCGCGTTCTGCAGCCGGCACGGTTACTCCGGCCGGCGCCCCGCCGCCGAGCTGCTGGCCCGGCTGCGCGCCGCCCCGGCCGGCACTGCCGGCGACGTCCTCAGCCAGGCCGTGCGCTCCGCCGTCCTGGCCCAGGTCAGCCTCCTGCAGGCACTCAACACCGGCATCAAGGACCTCGACAAGTCGGTCCGCGCCCGCCTCGGGGAGCACCCGGACGGGAAGATCTTCACGTCGCTGCCAAGGTCGGGTCAGATCAACGCCGCCCAGGTGCTCGCCGAGTGGGGCGACTGCCGCGAAGCCTACGACAGCCCGGACGCCGTCGCCGCTCTCGCCGGCCTCTCCCCGGTCACCAAAGAGTCCGGCAAGCACCGCGCCGTCAGCTTCCGCTGGGCCTGCAACACCCGATTCCGCGCCGCGCTCACCACCTTCGCCGACAACAGCCGGCACGCCAGCCCGTGGGCCGCTGACATCTACAACACCGCCCGCACCTCCGGCAAAGACCACCCGCACGCCATCCGCATCCTGGCCCGCGCCTGGATCCGCGTCATCTACCGATGCTGGCTCGACGGCGCGCCCTACAACCCCGAACAACACGGCAACGCCAGCAAGCTCACCAACCAGATGGCCGCCTGAGGTTGACACAGAGGGTGTCATGCCGCCACCCGCGCGTGCTCGGGCGTGCCCGCCGCCCGCTGAACGTCGGCGTAGTGGCCGATCAGCTCATCGCACATGGCCGGCCAGGTGCGGCCGAGCACCATCGCCCGGCCGGCCCGGCCCTGCGCGGACAGCAGCGCCCGGTCGGCAGCCAGCCGGGCGACGGCGGCCGCCAGCGCGGCCGCGTCGTTCGGCCGGACCAGGAACCCGGTCACGCCCTCCCTGACCAGGTCAAGCGGACCGCCTGCGGCGGGCGCGATCACCGGCAGGCCGCTGGCGGCAGCTTCCTGCAGCGTCTGCCCGAACGTGTCATGCGGGCCGGCGTGCACGAACACATCCAGGCTGGCGTAGATCCTGGCCAGGTCGTCACCGCACCGCTGGCCGAGGTAGAGGGCTGACGGCACTGCCTTGCGGACGGCCGCCTCCGCCGGGCCATTGCCGGTGATCACCAGCCGGATACCCGGCGTCGCGGCGATCTGAGCCAGCAGGTCGACGCGCTTCTCGGCCGCGAGCCTGCCAACGTAGCCGACAATCAGCTCGCCGCGCGGAGCAAACTGCTTCCGCAACTCCCCAGTCCGCTTCGCCGGGTCAAACCGGCGGCAGTCCACGCCCCTGGCCCAGACCTGGACCCGCTCGACGCCGTGCGCCCGCAGGTCAGCTGCGGTCGCGGTGCACGGCGACAGGGTCCGCTCGGCCGCATTGTGAATCCTGCGCAAGCGGTGCCAGGCGACCGCCTCGCCGAGCCGCCCCGCGTGATAAGCGCGGGCATAGGCCGGCAGGTCGGTGGCGTAGACCGCCACGACCGGCACGCCGAGTTCCTGGGCGGCCGTGCAGCCGCCGGCACCCAGGACGAACGGCCCGTGCAGGTGCACGACGTCGGCACCGTGGGCCGCGATCGCCGCCCGCACGCGCGAGCCCGGCAGTCCGACCCGGAAACCTGGATACATAGGCAGGCCCACCGAAGGCACCCTGACGACCGGGAAGCCAAATCCGCGGTCCGGCAGCGGTACCCCGCTGGCGGGTTCGGGAGCGATCACAAGCGGCTGATGGCCCCGCGACAGCAGGTGCTCGCATACGCGCACCGCCGTGTGCGCGACTCCGTTGACGTCTGGCGGGAACGACTCTGTGACATAGGCGATTCGCACGCTCACACCGTCGGTCATCCGCATGCAGTAAACAGCCGCTACACCGTGACCGGACAGCGAACTGTAAGTGACATCTCTGCGGGCGCAAACAGGCTGGTCAGCGGGCTAACACAACCCGATCAGGCCGGCTTGGTCCAGATCAGCGAATACCGCCACAGCAGCCTGCGCCGGAAGGACGAGCCGGGCAGCTCGGCCCGGCCAGCCGGCGCATCTCGCCGTAGCTGACCGGCGGCGGCCACACCACCGGAGCAGCCGACTCGGCCCAGCTCCGTCGCCGGGACAAGATCTGATGCGCGGCCACGCTGGCCAGGACGGCCCCGGCATCGGCCGCGCTGGCAGTCCGGGCGCAGCCGATGACGACCAGCCGGCCGCCTGGCCGGAGCAAATCGCGCATCCGCCGCAGTCCGGCGCTCGCGTCCAGGTGATGCAGCGCCGCCACGCAACTGACGAAGTCGAACGAAGCCGGCTCGAGGTCGGCGGTCAGAATGTCACCCGGCAGGAAGTCCAGCCCCGCACGTCCCTGGTCAGCTCGCGCGACCGCGATGCAGCCGGCATCGTGGTCGATGCCGGTCACCTCGGGCATGACCGCCCGCAACTTGGCCGCCAGCAGTCCTTCGCCGCAGCCCACGTCCAGGCCGCGCCGGGCGCCGGCGGCACGGCCCCCAGCACCAGCGGATGGTGGTGGATGTTGTGGTTCCAGGGAACGTGGCCGGAGCCGGCTAGTGCCATCGCCCCGGCTCAGCCCTGACGGTGCGCCCGGAAGTCGGCCGCAAGCCTGGTCAGGTTCGGCACCCCGAGACCGGCACCGGGGTTGAACAGGCTGCCGCGCGTGCCGGTGTAGTACAGGTTGTCGTTGCCGGCGCTGGCTGCGTCCAGCGGGGTGACGGGCGAGTTCTTGCCGAGAGCGAACCGGTACAGGGCCGGGTTCCAGAATCCGGCCCTGCCGCCGATGTAGGAGTCGATGACCGCGGCCGAGCCGGCCAGCTGCGGCGCGACGAAGCTAGTGCCGCCCCAGCCGTACTCCAGGTGCCCCTCCGACCGCGGGAAGTCGATGTAGTACTCCTCGTATCCGGTGTAGGGATCGGCGTCGGCGGACAGGTCGGGCACGACCCTGCCGTTGGCGTGGCCGGTGACCGGCGCGGGCGGTGCCGCCAGGTCTGCCTTGCCGGCGTCCCAGGGGGTGAAGGTGGTGGGCAGGTAGTAGTCCGCGGTGCCCGGGTACAGCTCTGCCGTCGCCGGGCTCAGGTAGGGAACGGCGGTGTAGCTGCCGATGCCGGGAATCAGCCGCTGATACGACGGGCGCAGCTCGGAGATGCTGTAGCCGCCGCCGCCGGCCCAGGCGTTGTACGGATCGGCCGCGAACTGCGCCTCGGAGGTGTAGGGCTCGTCGTTCGCGTTCTCGAACAGGCTGTAGTAGCGGTACTGCCAGTCCCAGCCCCAGATCCGCTGGGACTTGAGGTAGATGATGGCCGCGACGTTGCCGTCGGAATTGAACAGCGGGATCTTGCCGGGCTCGGTGGTGCCGCCGCTGGCGGTGGCCCACGGGCTGTTGGCCGGGTTGTCCACCGTCAGCTCGGTGTAGGCCTGCGGGTAGTCCTGCGAGTCATCGTAGGGACCGTTGTCGCCGGCCGCGTCGAACGACGACTGGCCTTGGGCCGCCATCTCCAGGTAGGCCTCGTCGAAGATCTGGCCGTAGTTGGCCGCCTGCTGCCCCGCGACACCGGTCGCCTGGTTGTAGATCTCGGACTCGCCCCAGCTCGTCGACACGACACTGGCCTTGTTCTGACTGGCGACAGTGAACAGCGCGTCCGCGCTGCCCGCATCGGTGTTGGGAGCCTGATACACGATGAGGCTGGACTGCGGCGCCAGAGCTCCGGACTGCTCGACGTCCAGGGTCGTCTCGCCTGAGCCCAGGTCGTTGCTGACCGGCCCCGACCCGCCGTCGATGTTGTCCAGCGTGATCCGGTCCGGCTTGGTCGTGATGTGCAGGTCCTTCGACCAGAAATGGGTGGCGTCAGCCTGCCGGATGCTGGCGTAGGTGATGATGCCGATGGTCTGGCCATGGCCTTTGGCGCCCTTGCCGTACAGCGGCTTCAGATTGTACTGCTTGGCGAAGTCGAAAGGCGTCCGGTTGCCCAGGTGTACGTCCCGCGGAGCGGTTTTGCGGCCCAGCGTGGTAGCCGTGCGCACGGCGTTGCTGGTGTTCGTCGGATAGTTGGTCAGCCCGACGATCGAGTCGACGAAGGCAGCCAGCTTCACCGGCAACAGCGGTCTGTCCGTGGTGCCATGAATCGTCAGCGCCTGCGGCCGGGCTGGCCGTCGCGAGCGGGGACCGCTTGTACGCGGTACTGCTGCTGGTGGACGGTCAGCGCGTTGTCGAACTCGCCGGCGGTGCCAGTAGCCGAGACATCCAGCCCGTCCGCGTACGCCTTCGACTTGATGCCGTAGTCGGACAGAAAGCGTTCCAGCGCTGCGACGTTGGCCTTTGGCTGGCCGTAGTGCTCGTCGAACTGGCGGACGGTCAGGAAACCGCCGTGCATGCCGCCGTTGACAATGCCCTCGAGGCGGCTGAGATCGCGGATCTTGAGCACGAACGAGACGGTCTCGCGGGTCTTGTACGGGGTCGGGAAGACCGGCTGGACGTTCAGCCCCGCCACGCTGAGCCCCTGCGGGACCGCGACCTTGGCCGGGCCCGGCCCGGTCGCGCCGCTCGCGGGCGCGCCGGCCGCCAGTACCAGCAGCGAGCTGGCGGCGCCTGCCGCCAGCACTCCGGCCCCGATCCTGGCATGCCGCAGCGAGCCTGCAGACTTCACGTCAATCCTCCCGGTAAGTGCTACAAGCACTGTGCCGCCCTGGGCCGCGCACGGCGAGGTGTTTGCCAGATTTCGGCCAGTGACCGGAAGCCGTGAGGTAACACGACCAAGGCGCGGCCCGGTTACGGGCCGCGTCTTAGCAGTTGCCGGACTGCAGTTGCGTACTGCCGCGGCTACGGCTGCGGGGCGGGCCTGCGCGGCCGGCTGCCCTGCGGCCGGTGCGGCGCGCCGTCACGCGGTGGCCGGCCGGGTCCGCGGCGCGACCTCGGCGGCGTTCCAGCCGGCCGGGGTCGACGCTCGGCCACGGGCGGTGGCGGCGGGACCGGGGTGCCGGTCGTCGCGATCTCGCGCACGAAGGGGTGGCCGGGAGTCACGTTGTGCCGGTCCGGCACGACGCCGGCCGCCTCGTGCATCCGCTGCATTTCCCTGACCTGCTCGCGCAGCGCCAGTGTGACCACCAGGCCGGTGGCGCCGGCCCTGGCCGTGCGGCCGGAGCGGTGCAGGTAGTCCTTGTGATCGTTGGGCGGGTCGAAGTGCACGACCAGCTCGATGCCGTCCACGTGGATGCCACGGGCGGCGACGTCCGTCGCGACCAGCACCCGCGGGTGACCGGCCGTGAAAGCGTCCAGGGCACGCTGACGCTGGTTCTGGTTGCGGTCGCCGTGAATGGCCACGGCACTGACGTCGGCCCGCTCGAGCTGCCGGGCGAGCCGGTCTGCACCGTGCTTGGTCCGGACGAAGAACAGGGTGCGGGCCGGGCGGCTGGCCAGCTCGGCAGCCACGGCCACCTTGTCGTCGGCGTCCAGCACCAGCAGGCTGTGCTCGGCCGCGCCGCCGGTCAGGATCACCGGCGCGACCGCGTGCAGGGCCGGGTCCACCAGGTAGCTGCGCACCAGCTTGTCCACGCCCCGGTCGAGCGTCGCGGAGAACAGCATCCGCTGGCCGCCAGCCGGCGTCTCATCCAGGATCCTGGTCACTGACGGCATGAAACCGAGGTCGGCCATGTGGTCGGCCTCGTCCAGCACCGTCACCTCGATGTCAGCCAGCGTGCAGGCCCGGCGCTCGAGCAGGTCGATGAGCCGTCCCGGAGTCGCGACCACAATGTCGACGCCGCCGGCGATCCTGGCGATCTGCCGCCCGATCGGAACGCCGCCGTAGACGGTCGTCACACTCACGCCGATACTGCGGCCGAGCGGGATCAGCACGGCTGCGACCTGCTGGGCAAGCTCACGGGTGGGGACCAGGATCAGACCGCGCGGCGCCTTGTCACGGGGGCGTCCCGCCATCCGGGCGATCCGGCTGAGCATCGGCAGCCCGAAGGCCAGCGTCTTGCCGGAGCCCGTCTCGGCCCGGCCGAGTACGTCAAGCCCCGCGATAGCGTCGGGCAGCGCCCGCGCCTGGATCGCGAACGGCTCGCGGATGTCCCGGGCGGCCAGCGCCGCAACCAGGCGCTGCTCCAGGCCCAGCTCGGCAAAGGTACGGGGTTCTGGCTGGGGCAGCTCGGCTGCCGCAGCCAGGGCACGGTCGAGTTCGGAGCGCGCGTCGTCGGGCCGCGGTCGCGGCCCGCCTTCCGAACGCTGGCCGGACGGCTGGTGCCGCCGGGGTTTGCCGCGATAGTGCGAGGGCGCGCGGCGGCGCCCCGAAGTGTTAGGCATAAGTGCCAGGCTCCATCGGTAGTCCTGGGCCGCGTCATGTCAAGAGTCGACGACAGCGGCGAAGAGGATATTCACCGAGAAGCCACAGCTCGCATAGCGACCAGGCAGGCAATCTGCCCGCCGGAGATGATGCAATCAGCATCATTGATCACCAACGCTACCAGTGGCGCCGATGTTCCGGGAAATCAAGGCCAGGCCGGCGCGTCCCTCAGCGCAGCAGCAGCCTGGCGGCCAGTTCCAGGTGGGAGGCCACGTCATTGGCCGAGGCACGCCTGGTGACCCAGGCCACCAGGTTGGACAGCCACACGTCGCCAATGACCCGGGCGATCGCCCGCTCGTCCGCGCTCGGCTCACCGTCGTGCATGGCCTTGGTGAGCATGTCTTCCATCATCTGGGCGACGGTGTTGACCTCGGCGGCAGCGCTCGGGTCGGCGAACATGAAGGCACGGGTCATCGCCTCGGTCAGCAGCGGCTCGCGCTGCATCGACCTGGTGACCCGGCCGAGTACGTAGAGCATCCGGTCATAGGAAGTGTCGCCCGGCAGCGGCGACCGGTCCAGCCGCTCCTGCGCGCGCTCGAACTCCCTGGCCAGGCCGGACACCAGCAAGTGGATCTTGGACGGAAAGTAGCGGTACAGCGTGCCCAGCGCGACGTCGGCCCGCTCGGCCACGGTCCGCATCTGAACGGCCTCATAGCCGCCCTTGGATGCCAGCGCCAGGGTGGCGTCCAGGATCCGCTTCCTGCGCTCGCGCTGCGCGGCCGAGCCAAGGTCAGCCTCCGCCGGACCGGACGTGGCCGGCTCGGCGGCGCCTGTGTTACGTGTTCTCGGCGTTGCCATCCCGGCCTCTCGTCATCGCGGACCTTGGTGTGACCGCAGCACGCTCATCCCCCGCTAGCCCGCACCGCGTGGAGCAGGGCTGCCGCCGCCAGCCTAGCAACGTGACGGCATCTGCCCAGGCCCGGATGCTGGTCTGCGGCACCCTGGCCCACTACAGGTATAACGTGTTCTAATTTTCAGAGCCAGCCGACGAGGAGGATGAGTTGCCGATCGCCATTACCGAGGAGCAGCTTGCCCTCCAGGCGTCGGTCCGCGACTGGGCCAAGCGGGCCCGGTCCCTCGAGCTGGTGCGCGGTCTGGAGACCGCCGGGCCGGGCGGCCACGGGCTGGCCAGCGCCAGCGCTGACGGCCCGGCGGCCGAGCGCTGGTCGAGCCTGGCCGAGCTCGGCGTCTTCGCCATCGGGGCGGACCCTGGCGGCGCCGAGGGGACAACCGCCGATCTCGCCGCCGCGCTCGCCGGGCTGGCTGAGTCCCTGGTGCCCGGACCGCTCCTACCCACCCTGCTGGCCAGGCTCGTACTGGCGAGCAGCGAATCGGCGGCAGCGGCGAAGCTGGCGGCTGCCATCGGCAGCGGCGAGATCTCGGTAGCAGCCGCCTTCGGCCCGGCCGGCGTGACCGGCCAGCGGCGCGATGACGGCTCGGTGCTGCTGCGCGGGCGGGCCGGGCCTGTTCTGGGCGCCGGCAGCACCACGCACCTGCTGATCGGTGGCCAGGCTGGCGACGGCACGGCCGGCGACTTCCGGGTGGCCGGCGGCACTGCCTGGTGCCTGCTGCCCGCCGGTCAGCGCGGCATCGAGCTCAGCGATCAGGCCCCCGCCGACTTTTCGCGTGCCCTGGCTGAGGTGACGCTCACCGACGTCGTGGCCGGGCCGGATCAGGTGCTGGACGGCGTGACGACCGAGCGGGTCCGGGATCTGGCGGCAGCGCTGTGCGCGGTAGAGGCAGCCGCGGTGGCGGGCTGGTGCTCGCGCACCGCGGCTGACTACGCGGCCATCCGGCATCAGTTCGGCCGCCCGATCGGCTCGTTCCAGGCCATCAAGCACCTGTGCGCCAGCATGCTGTGCCGGGCCGAGACCGGGGCCGTGCTGGCCTGGGACGCCGCCCGGGCGGTGGACGACGGTCCCGCTGAGCTAGCACCGATCGCGGCCGCGGCCGCGGCCTACACCACCGACGCCGCCGTCAGCGTGGCCAAGGACTGCATTCAGGTCCTCGGCGGCATCGGTTTTACCTGGGATCACGACGCGCACTTGTACCTGCGCCGGGCTCTGGCGCTGCGGGGGCTGCTCGGCGGCGCGGCCACCTGGCGGGACCGGACCGCAACGCTGGCGCTGGCCGGCCAGCGGAGGCGGCTGGCCCTCGGCAGCGCCGAGCAGGCCGGAACGCCGGGACAACTCGCTGACGAGCTCACCCGGGCCAGGGCGGCGGCAGCCAGGGAGGCGGAGCTGGTAGCCGCGATGCCCGCCGGGGACCAGCGCCGGGCGCTGGCTGACTCGGGCTACGCGGCGCCGGCCTGGCCCGCTCCCTACGGCCTCGCCGCCTCGCCTCCCTCGTTGCTGGTCATCGACGATGAGCTCGGCAAAGCAGGGCTGACCAGGCCCGATATCGTGATCGGCGGCTGGGCTATCCCGGCGATCCTGCAGCACGGAACGGCGGCGCAGGCAGACCGGTTCGCCGGCCCGACGCTGCGCGGCGAGCTCACCTGGTGCCAGCTGTTCAGCGAGCCCGAGGCCGGCTCCGACCTGGCGTCGCTGCGTACCCGAGCCGAACGAACCGACGGGGGCTGGCTGATCACCGGCCAGAAGGTCTGGACCTCGCTGGCCCGCGAAGCCGACTGGGGCATCTGCCTGGCCCGCAGCGACGCGGGCGCGCCCAAGCACAAGGGCCTGACGTACTTCCTGGTCTCGATGGAGTCTCCCGGCATCGACATCAGGCCGCTGCGCGAGATCACCGGCCGGCAGATGTTCAACCAGGTCTTCCTCGACCAAGTCTTCGTGCCCGACGACTGCGTGGTCGGCACGGCGGGCGATGGCTGGCGCGTGGCCCGCACCACCCTCGCCTCTGAACGGGTGGCGATGGGATCCGGCTCGTCCGTCGGCGACGCCGCCGAGAAGCTGCTGGCGCTGGCTGAGCAAGGCGGTGCCGCCGCCGACCCGGTCGTGCGTCAGCAGCTAGGCGCACTGGTCGCCGAGGGCATGGCCGTGTCGCTGCTCGATCTGCAGGCGGTGCTCGTGCAGCTGCGGGGCGCCGACCCGGCACCGCTCGCGGCAGTGCGCAAGCTCGTCGGCGTCGGTCACCGCCAGGCAGCTGCCGAGGCCGCGCTGGACTTGGCCGGACCCGGCGGCGCCGTGGCCGCCGGGCCGCTGCACGACTTCCTGCTGACCCGCTGCCTGAGCATCGCCGGCGGCACTACCCAGATCCTGCTGTCGCTGGTGGCCGAGCGACTACTCGGCCTGCCGAGGGAGGAGAGCCGCTAGATGGACTTCACGCCCGGCGAGGCAGAGGCTGAGGTCTCCCGTCTGGCCGCGCAGGTGCTCGCGAGCGGATCCGGGGACGAGGCGACAGCGCGCGCGGGCACGGCCGTGCCCGCCGACTACGACCACGCTCTGTGGAAGGAACTTGGTCAGTCCGGGCTGCTGTCACTTGCCTTGCCAGCCGAACTTGGCGGGGACGGCCTCGGCGTGCAGGCAACCGCCGCCGTGCTGACCCAGGTGGGCAAGCACGCCGCCCGGCTGCCGGCGCTGGCGACGCTCGCGCTCGGCGTGCTGCCGGTGGTCCGGTCCGCCGATACCAGTCTGCAGCAGCGGCTGCTCGCCGGAGTGGCCAGCGGCGACACCGTCCTGACCGCGGCGATCCGCGAGCCGTCCGACCCAACGCCGGCCAGACCGGGCACCACGGTGAGCCCGGCCGGCACGCTCACCGGCGTCAAGACCGGGGTGCCCTACGCCGCCGCGGCCCGCTGGATCCTGGTGCCGGCCACCGCTGCGGCCGGACCGGTGGTGACCGTCGTCGAGCCGGATGCAGACGGGCTGTCCTGCCAGCGAACCCGCAGCTCGTCTGGACTACCCGAGTACACGCTCCGGCTCGATGAGACCCCGGTCCTGCACGTGCTGGACGGCTGCACGGTGACGCAGCTGTATCAGCTCGCCATCGCGGCCACCTGCGCGGTCGCGGACGGAGTTGTCGCGGCGGCGCTGGAACTAACCACTGCGCACGTCCGCACCAGAGAGCAGTTCGGGCGGCCGCTGGCCACGTTCCAGGCCGTCGCGGGCCAGATCGCCGATGTTTATGCGACAGCGCGGACTCTTCACCTGGCCGCGATCTCGGCCTGCTGGCGACTGGACACCGGCCGGGACGCGGGCCGGGATACCGACGTCGCGGCTTACTGGCTGGCGCAGCACGGGCCGGCCGCGCTGCGGACCTGCCATCACCTGCACGGCGGGCTTGGCATGGATGTGAGTTACCCGCTGCCGCAGTACTCGGCGCTGATGACGGACCTCGTTGCCCAGGTCGGCGGGGCCGATGACCGGCTCGAGCGACTGAGCTGGCGGGAACGGGACTGGCCGGGACGGGGCTCGCGGGAACCGGGCCCGCCGGAGCAGGACCGGCCAGAACCGGCGAAGCGGGAAGCGGCTGATACCTGATGTTTCTTGACCTCACCGACGCGCAGCTCAAGCTCCGGGACGAGCTGCGCTCGTACTTCGCGACGCTGATCTCGCCGCCGGAGCGGGAGGCGATGCTGGTCCAGCGGCATGGCGGAATCTACCGCGAGGTCGTCCGCCGGATGGGCCGCGACGGCTGGCTCGGCGTCGGCTGGCCGGCCGAGTACGGCGGCCGGGGCTTCGGCCAGATCGAGCAGCAGATCTTCGTCAACGAGGCGTCCCTGGCCGACGTACCGTTGCCCTCGGTGACGCTGCAGACGGTCGGGCCTACGCTGATGGCGCACGGCAGCCAAGAGCAGAGGGACTTCTTCCTGCCCAAGATCCTCACTGGCGAGCTGCACTTCGCCATCGGGTATACCGAGCCGGAGGCCGGGACTGACCTGGCGTCGCTGCGGACCAGGGCGGTGCTGGATGGCGACCACTTCACGGTCGACGGCCAGAAAATCTTCACCACCGGCGGTCACGACGCCGACTACATCTGGCTGGCGTGCCGCACCGATCCCGAAGCTCCCAAGCACAAGGGCCTGTCCATCCTGATCGTCGACACCACTGATCCTGGCTACTCGTGGACGCCGATCATCACTCACGACGGCGCCCATCACGTTAACGCGACGTACTACTCCGGCGTCCGCGTCCCGGTGACCAGGCTGGTCGGCGAGCTGAACCAGGGCTGGCGGCTGATCACCGCGCAGCTGAACCACGAGCGGGTGATGCTAGGCCCGTCCGGCCGGATCGGCGTACTGCATCACCGGGTCCGGGAGTGGGCCGCCCGGCAGCTGAGCCCGGCCGGGACGCCGCTGCTCGACCTGCCCGATATCCGCCGGGCCCTGGCCATGGCAAGCGCAGCTGAGCGGGTCAATGAGCTGCTGAACTGGCAGGTCGCGGTCGCGGAGACGGTCGACGTCGCCGACGCGTCGGTCACCAAGGTTTTCGGCTCCGAGCAGGTCCAGCGGCTCGGCACTGAGCTCACTGAGCTGGTCAGCCGGCACGGTGACCTGTCCGACCCGCAGACGGCCGAGCTGGCGCACTGGCTCGATGTGCAGAACAAGCGGAACACAGTCATGACCTTCGGCGGAGGAGTCAACGAGGTGCAGCGTGAGCTGATCGCGATGGCAGGACTCAAGCTGCCCAGAGTGCCGCGATGACAGCAGGCGAGGCAACAGCCGCGATCCTGGCGGCGGCGGAGAAAGTGCGCGCGGCCGGGCCTGGCGCGCCGCGGTACGCTCGCGACCCGGTGAACCTGCCATCGGTCCGCAGCTGGACCGACGCGATCGGCGACGCCTGCCCGCTCTACACCGACGCCGGCTACGCCGCCCGGTCCGCGCACGGCCAGCTCGTCGCACCGCCGGCCATGATCCAGGTCTGGACGATGCCGGGCCTGACCTCGGCTGCGCCGCCGGCTCGCAGACCGACCCCCTCGGCCAGATGATGGCAGTGCTCGACGAGGCCGGCTACACCTCCGTGGTGGCGACCAACTGCGCTCAGACCTATCACCGCTACCTGCGCCACGGTGAGCTGCTGCGGCTGGAGTCTGAGCTCGGCGATGTCAGCGGTCCGAAGCGGACCGGGCTCGGCGAGGGCTGGTTCGTGACGACGCGGAATGTCTGGTACTCCGGCTCGGAGCCGGTCGCCGAGATGGACTGGCGCGTGCTCAAGTTCCGCCCCCCGGTGGAAGACGGCCTGCCAGCACCGGAGCAAGCTGCGCTCGCGCCGGCTGGTCAGCCGAGCGTGAATGATCAGCCCATGCGGCCGCCGGTGTCGCCGGATACCGCGTTCTTCTGGGCCGGGACCGGGCTCGGCGAACTGCGCGTCCAGCACTGCGGCGAGTGCGGCGCGCTCCGCCACCCGCCGGGACCGGCCTGCCTGAGCTGCGGGGCGCTGCAGGGCCAGGGTTACCAGGTGGCGGCGGGCACTGGCACCGTCTACAGCTACGTCGTGCATCGCCACCCGCCGGTGCCGGGCAAGCAGCTGCCGATCATCGTCGCGCTGGTCGAGCTCACCGAAGGCCCTCGGGTCATGGCGGAGCTGACCGGCATCGACCCCGAGCGCGTGCACATCGGCCTGCCGGTCCGGACGAGCTTCATCAGGATCGACGACGACCTGGTGCTGCCCGGCTGGCGACCCGACGAACGCGGCGAGCCGGGAGCGCTGCCCGAGTGGGCCCTGCCCGTCACCCCGACGGTGATCGTGTCCACCGCGATCGCCACCCGCGACTTCTACCCGGCGCATCACGACCGGGATTTTGCCGTCCGAGGCGGCAGCAAGGACATCTTCCTGAACATCCTCACCACGACGGGCCTGGTGCAGCGGTACGTCACCGACTGGGCAGGCCCGGAGGCGATCGTGCGCTCGATCTCGATCAGGCTCGGCGCGCCGTGCTACGCGGGCGACACACTGACCTTCACCGGCCAGGCGGCCGAACCTGCCGACGGCGAGCAGCTCATCGCGGTGACCGGCACCTGCAGCCTCGGCAGTCACGTCGTCGCGACCGTCCGCCTCGCCGCCCGGAGCCTGGCATGAACGCCGGCCCGCGAGCGACAGCGCTGTCCGGCGCGGCGGCGATCGCCGGAATCGGGGCCACCGAATTCTCCAAGGACTCGGGCCGCAGCGAGCTGAAGCTCGCCGTCGAGGCCGTGAGGAATGCACTCGACGACGCCGGGCTGACGCCGGCCGACGTCGACGGCCTGGTCACTTTCAGCATGGATGCCAACGCTGAGATCGCGGTCGCGCGCGAACTCGGGCCGGCGAGCTGAGCTTCTTCAGCCTGATCGGGTACGGCGGCGGCGCGGCCTGCGGCACCGTGCACCAGGCCGTGATGGCTGTCGCCACCGGCGCCGCCGACGTGGTGGTCTGCTACCGGGCCCTGAACGAGCGGTCCGGGCGGAGATTCGGCCAGGTGTCGGTGGGGGCCGTGCAGGGTGCTACCTCATCGGCGATCGACAGCGGCTGGCACTACCCCATGGGCATCGCCACGCCCGCCGCGACGGTAGCAATGGCGGCCCGCCGCTACATGCACACCTACGGGGCGACCAGTGCCGACTTCGGCGCCGTCGCGGTCGCCGACCGCAAGCACGCGGCGGTCAACCCGGCCGCCTGGTTCTACCAGCGCCCGATCACGCTGGCTGAGCATCAGGCATCCCGGTGGATCTGCGAGCCGCTTCGGCTGCTGGACTGCTGCCAGGAGACTGACGGCGCGGTCGCGGTGCTGGTGACCAGCCCCGAGCGGGCACGTTCCGGTAAGAATGCGCCGGTGATGATCAGGGCCGCGGCCCAGGGCAGCGGCCCGAACCAGTACACGATGACGAGCTACTACCGCGACGACCTGACCGGGCTGCCAGAAATGGGCGTGGTGGCCCGGCAACTGTGGGCGCAATCGGGACTGCGGCCGGACGAGATCCGCACGGCTGTGCTGTACGACCACTTCACCCCGTACGTGCTGATGCAGCTGGAGGAGCTCGGCTTCTGCGGGCGCGGCGAGGCGCGCGGGTTCATCGCCGGCGGTGCCATCGAGCTCGGTGGCGCGCTGCCGCTGAATCCGCACGGCGGCCAACTCGGTGAGGGCTACCTGCATGGCATGAACGGGATTGCCGAGGCGGTCCGCCAGGTCCGGGGCACCTCGGTCAACCAGGTCCCTGGTGACGGGCCGGTGCTGGTGACAGCCGGGACGGGAGTGCCGACGAGCGGGCTGATCCTCGGCCCGGACTGACCATGAGGTCAGGCGGACATCGCGCCCCGGTGCTCGCCAACGGCCCGGCCTATCACCGTGCCGTGCTCATCGAGGACCAGGGCTAGTTCGTCGTTCTCGGCGCTGCGGCCTGGGCCTGCCGATAGGCACACAGCAGCGAGAACCGGTGCTGCCGGCCCAGCTCGGCCCAGAGCGCTTCGAGGTCGATCGCGGCACTGAACTGGCCGGACTCCCACAGCAGCGACACCATCTCACCGAAGACACGCACCTGGCGCCGGCGCCTGGTGGCGCGCTTCAGCACCGGGCTCAGGGTCGTGTAGAAGGCCGCCGGGTCGGGCCAGCCGTTGACCACGAACCTGTCCATCGTCTGCTTCGCGTCCAGGGCAACGTAGTGACCGCTGGCCCGGGCTGCTGCCGGGTCAATGCCGCCGCGGGCGAGCAGTGCCTCAATACGCTGGCTGTGCGCCGCGGTCGCCAGCGAGATGCCGACACCGCCGCCCTTCATTGAGTCGAGCAGGTACTCGCTTACGGTCGCTGCCAGTTCCTCGCCGCTGGAATAGAACATAACTCCGTGGTCATGGCTCTGCTGGCTGAGCACCGCCGGGATCCTTCCTCGTGCTGCCGTTTCGTCGCAGCATCGTCCCTGCCCTGGCCAGAACGGGCTAATCATGACCGATCACGCAAGCGCCGCCGGCAGGCCGCCCGGCAGGTCAGCCGGAAGGGCGATCCGGAGGAAAGACTTCTGAGTGGGCGCCGCAGACAAGTGCCAGCGCGTCAGCATGGTCGGGGTCCGCAACCGAGGCCGCGGGATACCCGCACAGCAGCGAGAACGAGTACCGCGCGGCGATCTCATTCCACAGTGCCTCAACGTCAACCGCCGCGTTCACCAGGCCGGCCTCCCACAGCAGCGCGACCATGTCGCCGTAGACGCGGACCGGGCCCTTGCGCCCGCCCGCTCCGATCAGCACCGGACTGATAGTCCGCCAGAATCCGGCCGGGTCCGGACGGCCGTTGATCATGAAAGTCTGCAGCGTGGCCTCGGCGTCAAGCACCACGGAGGACTTGTTCGCGCGCGCCGTCGCCAGATCCGCTCCGGCCCGCGCCAGCCAGGCGTTCACCCACGTGCGGTGGTCTGGCGCGGCGACGATGACCCCGACACCGCCATCGTCAATAGCCCCGAGCAGGAACGCGCCGGCCTGCTCGACCAGCTCGCTGCCGCGGTAAAAGACAGCTGCATGATCGCGGGATCCTGGCGGCACGTGGTGAGTCCTTTCCGGCACTGGCCACTCTAATCACGCGATTCGGATCCGGCGTCTGACCGCTCCGCGGGCGCGGGTGCTGCGGGCTACGCCGTCATCTCGGCATCCTGTGACTCTGCTGCCCGCAGTCCGCGCGAGAAGATGCACAGCAAGGCCGCCAATCCGATCGTGACCGTGAAGAACAGCAGCGCGAACCGGCCGGACACATGCTGGATCAGCAGACCGGATACCAGCGGCGCCAGGGCGGCGAGCGCGGTCGCCGCCAGCAGGACCGTGCTGTTGACCCGCCCGCGCATCTCTTCCGGAGCCGCCCGCAGCAGGGCCGCGAATAGCGCGGCGTTGCCCGTCGGCGACAGCAGCAGGGCGATGGCGACCGGGACTGCGACAAGCAGCGAGGGCAGCAGCAGCGCTGATACGGCGAACAGCACGGTACTGCTCGCCGCGAGCGCCACGATCAGCTGCGAGAGCCGCAGCCGGCCTTGCAGCTTCGGCGCGACGATGGCACCGATCAGGCCGCCGGCCATGATCCCGGCCTGGGCCAGGCCGATGGCCCCGGCCGGCGTGCCATTCCGCCGCAGCGCGAGCGTGATCGTGAAGATCACGCCGGTGAAGGCGAAGTTGATCAGCGGGGCCTGGATTACCACGGCTCGCAGCAGCGGGTTGCGCCGCACTAGCTGGATACCCTCGGCCGCCTCGCGCCACAAACCGGTCCGCTCGGTCGTGGGCTCGGCCCGGAACCGGCCGCGAATCCGGCTGACGGTGGCGGCCGACACCAGGTACGACAGCGCGTCGCCGAGGAAGGGAATGGCCCGGCCGAGTCCGTAGAGGGCGCCGCCGATGGCCGGGCCCGCCAGCGATGCGGCGTAACTCCTGGCCTCGGTGGCCGCCCACGCCTCCTCGAGCTGCTGGTCGGCGACGATGCCCGGCAGGGCGGCATTCGCGGCCGGATCGAAGATCACGCTGCCGGCCCGGTCGACGACGGCAACAGCCAGGACGAGCAGCCAGTCCACCTCGTGCAGCAGCACCAGCACGCCGAGCACCGCCAGCACGCCGGCCCGGATCAGGTCACACCCGATCATCGTCCGGCGCCGGTCAAGCCGGTCGGCCAATGCCCCGCCCGGCAGGCCGAGCAGGATCTGAACGACGGCGGTCACCGAGCCCGCCACGCCTGCGATGGCCGGCGAATGAGTCAGCGCCAGGATCAGCAGCGGATAGGCGATCGCGCCGGCCGTTGATCCGGTGTCGGACAGCAGCTGGCCGATCCACAGCATGCGGAAACCGGCGTTGCGCCGCAGCGGCACCGGAGCGGGGCCGGCCGGCTCCGCGCCGGCATGCTGCCCGGCAGCAACCGGGTCGTCGCCCGGCGGCTCGTTCGGGTCATGATTCAGCGCCTCGGCTGCCTGGCTCACTGGTCGTCCTTCGCCTCGTCGGCCGTGGCTTCCGGGTGCCTGATCGGATAGTTGAACAGCAGCAACTCCACCGGGACTGCCCCGGCCGGGCGCAGCTCCGGGTG
The DNA here is from genome assembly GCA_963713585.1 of uncultured Actinomycetota bacterium. GTDB lineage: Bacteria > Actinomycetota > Actinomycetes > Streptosporangiales > Streptosporangiaceae > JAJYUU01. Next base: position 264,093 of record CAVQMG010000007.1, read on the forward strand.
GGCCAGCCGCTCCCGGTAGAGGGGCACCAGCAGATCGGCCAGCTGCGCGTTGAGCTGCTCGAGTTCGGAGATGGTGAGGTAGAAGATGTACTCGCTGTTGTTCGCCTCATCGCGCCAGCGCTTGGGGTAGCTGCCCTTGCTCTGCAGCCACTGCTCCAGGCGGCCGAGCTGCCGTTCGCGGAATACGCGCAGCAGAGCATCCGCGGCTATCTCGGATTCCGGGTCATCGTGCGATCCGATGCTGAACCCGATCGAGGTCAGCCGCCACGGCCGGGACCTGCCCTTGCCGCCGCCCGCCTCCTCGACGAAACCGTACTTCGCCAGCTGGCGGAGGTGGAACGAGCAGGTGGTCGGCGTCTCCCCGATCCGCTCGCCGAGCTGCGTCGCGGTGGCAGGACCGCCGAAGACCAGCTCTTCGATGAGCGCTATCCGGACCGGGTGAGCCAGCGCCCGCAGCGTCCGCAAGTCAGTGATCTTCTTCACGTCAGCGCCGGGGCTGCGGGGACGGCGTCGCCAGATCCTTATCGAGAGACATCTCTCGATAGTATTCTCTCGATAGATGCCTGTCAAAGACGGTTTTGTTCAGGTAGCGCCCGCCGCGCACGCAGGTGCTGTCCTCACAACGGCGGCGCAGGCCCCCCGGCCGGGCAGAGGTGAGAACTCGCCGGGGTCGAAGATCAGCTGGCGGGATACTGGCCGGCGGCGTCGAGCGCGGCCAGGTAGCCGAACGTCATTGCCGGGCCGATGGTGGCGCCGGGCCCGGCATAGCTGCGCCCCATCACCATGGCGCTGGTATTGCCCGCCGCGTACAGGCCCTCGATGATGCTGCCATCGGCGCGCAGCACCCGGGCCCGTTCATCGGTGCGCAGTCCGCCCTTGGTGCCGAGATCACCCGGCACGATCTTGATGGCGTAGAACGGCGGTTGCGCGAGCGGGGCCAGGTTCGGGTTCGGCTTGCAGTTCGGGTCACCGTAATAGCGGTCATAGGCGGAGTCGCCGCGGCCGAATTCCGTGTCCCGGCCCGCCCGGGCGAACTCGTTGAACTTCTCGACGGTCTTAGCCAGGCCGTCGGGCGAGACGCCGGTCTGCTCGGCGAGCCCGGCGAGTGTGTCGGCCTTCACCACCGCGCCCGACTTGTACCACCGCCTGGGCAGTGGCTTGCGCGGTGGCATGCCGGTGAACACGTACCGGTTGCGGTACCGCTGGTCAGTGATCATCCAGCACGGGATATGCGGGTTGTCCTCGGTGTGCTTGTCGTACATTGCGTGCACGGCGTCGACGTAGGGCGCCGCCTCGTTCATGAACCGCTCGCCGGCTGCGTTGACGAAGATGCAGCCGGGCAGGCTGCGCTCGGCCAGGCAGAACACCGGGCCGCCGGTGAGCGGGATCGACGGCCCCCACCAGGCGTCGTCCATCAGGTCCAGCACGCCGCCGGCCGCCTCGCCGGCGGCAATGCCCTCGCCCGTGTTGCCGGGTGAGCCTACCGTCCACTCGGCGCCGATCGGTGCGCGCTGGTACCGCGCCCGCATCTCCGCGTTGCGCTCGAAACCGCCGGTCGCCAGGAGCACGCCGCGCCGGGCCCGGATCAGCGACGCGACGCCGTCCCTGAACACCTGGACGCCAGTGACCCGGCCGTCCTCGATCTGCAGGCCGGTCATGGGTGTGTTCAGCCACACCGGCACGTCCGCCTGCGCCAGGCCAGCGCGCAAGCCGGCCGCCAGCGCCTGGCCCATGCTGAGCAGCCGGCGCTTGCGCAGCTTGCTGATGACCATCCGGCCGGTTACCCGCGCGGTGGTGGTGAGAGCGCGCGGATGGCTGGTACCCAGGCTCATCCAGCGGTAGTTCGCCTGCGTCACGGTGATCCCGGCCGGGGCCGGCAGGTACGGCGGCCGCAACTGCGCAAGCTGCGGGCCGGCCAGCTTCGCGTCGAACAGAGCCGGCTCGACCAGCGGCCGGCCGCCTGGCCGCCGGGCGCCTCGGGATAGTAGTCGGAGTAGTTCGGCACCCACTCGAACCGCACCGGCGTGTTCGCCAGCACCAGGTCGAGCATGGCCGGGCCGTGGTCCAGGTAGGGCCGAGCGCAGGCTCTGCGGGACCGCCTCGCCGGCCACGTGCGCCAGGTAGGCCGCAGCCTGCTCCGGGGTGTCGGCGCGGCCCGCCCGGCGCAGCACGGCATTGCGCGGGATCCAGACACCGCCGCCGGAGCGGGCCGTGGAACCGCCGTAGTACTCGGTCTTTTCCAGCACCACCGTGCTCAGGCCCTGCAAAGCCGCGGTCAGCGCGGCCGTCATGCCAGCCCCGCCACTGCCCACGACGACCAGGTCGAACTCCGGCTGCTCGGCTGGCATCTGCTCTCCGTCATCGCTTGGCCGGCGCTTGCGGTCAGCGCACGTCGGCGCGCGGGCCAGACAGCCCGGCACCGCCGCTGGCTATGCCGTCCATAGTAGAACACGTTCCAGTTTTGGCCAGATGCGCGAGCCTGTCAGTTGGCTCAGGACGAGCTGATCTGCACCTTGCTGTGATCGCCGAGAACCAGCCGGTGCGCCTTGGGCACTCGGCGCCGGGGTGACCTCCACGTCGTGGCCGATCAGCGAGGCCTCGATCCGCCGACCCCGCGGATCGGACGCGCCGTCGAAGCACGATGGAGTACTCGATCTCGCTGTCGACGATGGCGCAGTCTGCGCGACCGAGGTGAACGGGCCGATGTAGGAGTCGGTGACCCTCGTTCCCGCGCCGATGATGGCGGGGCCGACGATGCGGGAGCCGGCTGACCTGGGCGCCGGTCTCGACCACCACCCGGCCGATGAGCTCGCTCGCATCGTCGACCGCGCCCTGCTGCGCGCTTCCACCCCCTCCAGCACCATGCGGTTGACCTCGAGCATGTCGGCGACGTTGCCGGTGTCCTTCCAGTACCCCGAGATGATCGTGGACCGAACCTTGTGGCCGTTGTCGATCAGCCACTGCAGGGCCTCGGTGATCTCGAGCTCGCCGCGGCCGGACGGCGCGAGCTGCCGCACGGCCTCGTGCACGGCCGGGGTGAAGATGTAGACGCCGACCAGCGCGAGGTCGCTCTTCGGGTGCGGCGGCTTCTCCTCCAGCCCGATCACCTGGCCCGCGTCGTCGAGCTCGGCGACACCGAACTGGCGCGGATCGGGCACGGTGGTCAGCATGATCTGCGCATCCGGCCGGGTCGACCCGGAACTCATCGACCAGCGCCGTGATGCCGCCGACGATGAAGTTGTCGCCCGAGGTACATCACGAAGTCGTCGTCGCCGAGGTAGTCGCGCGCGATCAGCACCGCGTGCGCCAGCCCGAGCGGCGCATCCTGCCGGATGTAGGTGACATTCAGCCCGAAGCCCGGCCGTCGCCGACCGCCGCCTGGATCGCCGCCGCGGTGTCCCCGACAATGATCCCGACATCCGCGATCCCGGCGTCCCTGATGGCCTCAAGGCCGTAGAAGAGAACGGGCTTATTGGCTACCGGGACAATTGCTTGGCCGACGTGTGCGTGATGGGCCGCAGCCGGGTGCCCGACCCGCCTGCCAGCACCAGCGCCTTCATGCCGCTCCCTGGCCCGTGCTGGCCGGGGCGATCTCGATCGGCCAGCGCGAGCCACCACGGGTTCGCCCTGGCCCAGTCGACGGTCGCGGCCAGGCCGTCGCGCAGCGAGATCGCGGCGGTGAACTCCAGCAGATCAGGCCTTACTTGTCTCCGGCACGCGCCGGACGATGTCCTCGTACGGGTGCCCAATGCAGCGCAGTATCCAGCGGCGGCAGCCGCCGCCGTACCGGTAAGTTCGCAGATGAGCCTTATTACTTCAGCTACGGTGGTCTCCCGATCGCTGCCGATGTTGAAGCATTCGCCATCGGACTTCGGCGAGTTTCCGACGAGCACGGTGCCGGTGATCGCGTCATCGATGTAGGTGAAGCACCGCGTTTGCCCGCCAGCGTCGTAGACTTCAGGCGCCAGCCCGTGCAGCGCCCGGTGCACGCTGCGGCTGACGACATAAGCCGGACGCTGGCGCGGCCCGTAAACGTTGAAATACCGCAAGATCGTCGCCCGCACTTGTACTGGCGGATGTAGCCAAAGGTAAGGTGCTCGGCCAGGGCCTTGCTGGTGGAGTACGACCACCGATCGGCAGCGGGTGCTGCCGAGCACGCGATCAGACTCCTCGTGCCAGGGCGTGGCCGGGTTCTTGCCGTACACCTCGCTGGTGCTGGCGATGATGACCGTGAGCCGGATGCGCGCGCGCTGCGCAGCACGTTGAGCGTGCCCAGCAGGTTGATCTCGACGACGTCGGCCGGCGCGGTCAGGTAACGGTCCACCCCGACGACCGCGGACATGTGGAAGACGATATCGGCGTCGGCGGCAGCCGCGGCGACGGCAGCCTCGTCTCGTACGTCGCCCTGCAGGCAGCGGACGCCTTCAAGCTGACCGCGAGCGGGCCGCGCCGCGTCCAGCACGGTGACGTCCTCGCCCGAGGCGGCCAGCTCCTCGGCGAGGTGGCTGCCGATAAAGCCGCAGCCGCCGGTGACCAGGATCTTTGCCATCGTCAGCGTCCGATCCCGCGGTAGGCGAAGCCCAGACCGCGCAACTGGTCGATAGTTGCACGGGAGTAGTAGGCCCGGCCATCGAAGATCAGGCACGGCATCGAGACCCGTCTGGCCGAGGTCCGGCAGGTCGAGATCGCGCAGGCTGTCGTGCCCGGCCAGAACTGCCACGCAGTCGGCGTCCTGCACGGCGTCGGCCAGCGACGCGGACTGCTCCAGGCCGAACTCCGCCTGCGCCTGCTCGGCCGTGACCAGCGGATCGTAGATGGTGACGGTGCGGCAGGACTCGCGCAGCGCTTGCACGACCGGCAGTACCGGCGTGCGGCGCAGGTCGTTGGTGTTGTTCTTGAAGGCCAGGCCGAGTACCGCGACCTTGGCCCGGGCCGGGTCCTTGCCGAGCGCGGAGAGCTCGCTCAGCAGGAGCCGGCTGGCGTAGTCCGGCATGGAGTCGTTAACCTCGCGCCCGGTCCTGGCCAGCTGCAGGTCCAGGCCGTGCCGCTGGCCGGTGCTCCACAGGATCCACGGGTCCTTGGTCAGGCACGAGCCGCCCACCCCGACGCTCGGCAGCAGCACGTTGACGAAGGAGCTGCCTTTCGGCAGCGAGTTAGCCCCGGCGATGACGTCCAGCACGTCGATATCGAGTGCCCCGCAGAGCTTGGCCAGCTCGTTGGCCAGGGCGATGTTCGCGTCAATCCACCAGTTGTCGGCGAGCTTCACCATCTCGGCGGCATCCGGCCCGGCAAAGGACACCACCTCGACGTCCAGCACGCCGGACCAGAACGAGCGCGCCGCGGCGGCGCTGTCGTCGTCGCAGCCGCCGACCACAATCGGTACCGAGCGGAACTGCGCCAGCGCGTTTCCCTCCGCCAGCCGTTCCGGGCAGAACGCCAGGCCGAAGTCCCGGCCCTGCTCGAGGCCGCCTTTCTCCAGGGCCGGACGGACAAGCAGCCTGGTGGTGCCGGGCGAGACCGTGCTCTTGACGATCACCAGCTGGCCGGGCCGCAGGTGCGGAGCCAGCGAGGAGCAGGCTGACTCCAGGTGAGCGGTCTGGATCTGCCGCTGCTCATCCACCGGGGTCGCCACCGCGATGATGATCACGTCCGCCGCGCTCACCTGGCTGTAGTCGCCGGTGAGCGTCAGCATGCCGGAGGTCACGGCCGCTGAGATCAGGGGAGCCAGGCCCGGCTCGTTGAAGCGGCAGTGCCCGGCTGCCATCTCGGTCACCAGCGCCGGGTCACTGTCGACGCCCACGACCTGCAGACCGCGCTCGGCGAGCGTGGCGCCGATACAGGACCCGACGTAACCGAACCCGACCACTGCCACCGACGACCGGCGGTCCTCGGCCAGAAACCTCAATGCCACAACACCCCTCCAGGCTCACGCAGCGGCCAGATCCGGCACTTCCCGTCAACTGCGTCCCCACCACCCGGGTGTCCGCAATCTGGCAGCGTGCCTGGACAGCATGCACCATTTTCAGACGGCCGGTACGGGGAGTTACGGCATCGAAACAGTCAGATAGCAGATTTCTCCGCTAGCCACGCAGAACCGCCGTGCCGAGCAGGCCGAGCGGCGGCGAGCCCAGGTCGAGCATCGCCTTGTGGAACCGTGGCAGCGAAAAACCGGCGCCCCACTCGCGCCTGGCCTGGTCCCGCAGGTCCATGATTTCCAGCTTGCCCCAGGTGTAGCGGCCGTAGGTGGGGTCGAAGGTGGCCCGGCGGGCCTCGGAAGCGGCAGCCGGGCCAGCCAGGTGCGTGTCGGTCTCGAACCGCCTGGTCGCCTCCGCCACGGTCATCCCGGCCGCGTGCACGCCGATGGCGCAGGCCAGCCTGGTCACCCGGACCAGTGCCTCGAGCCAGACGCCGACGGCGAAGCGCGGGTCATCCGCGCAGAAGCCTTCCTCCACGCAGAGTTCCTCGGCATAGTGCGCCCAGCCTTCGATGAACGCGGCCGAATGCAGGGTGCGCCGCACGTCGGTGCTGACCCGCCGGATCGCCCGGCCGTGCGAGAAATGGCCGGGCGCCACCTCGTGCACGGTGATGCCCGGCAGCGTCGTGTCGCTGAAAACCTCGAGCCACTCCTGCTGCTCGTCGCGCGGCCAGTCCGGCTCGGGTGGCGTGATGTAGTACCACGACGGGCCTTCCGGCTCGCCCGGCGCCGCCGTCGACATCATGGCCATGGCGTACCGGCGGCTGGGCGGGGCGAGCCCGACCAGGCACTCGCCGTCGTGATACGGGACCAGGTCGTGCTCGCGGGTGAACTCGATGGCCAGCTCGGTCCAGCGGCGCGCCGCGTCCAGCACACCCTCCGGCCCTGGATGATCGCGGACCAGCTCACGGGCCACCTCGAGCGGCGGCCTGCCCGGCGAGATCTGCGCGCAGGACTCGGCGAGCCTGGCCATCAGCCGGTCGCGCTCGGCGTCGGCCCGCTCGGCCAGCCGCCCGAGGTGGACCGGCAGCGCTTCGGCGCTGCTCATCAGCGACTCCAGCGCCGCACCGCCGAGCGCGGCATCCGGGCTGCCGGCGGCCGCCGCCTGCTCCATCACCGCCATCAGCCGGGCGTGCGCGGCCAGCGCCTGGTCGCGCACGCGCTCGCTGGCGTCCTCCGGCAGGCCCAGAGCGAGCCCGGCCACCGCGGCTGAGAGCGCCTGCGCCACCGGGGCACTGAGCTGGTCCAGCGACGCCACGGCCGCGTCGATCGCGGCTGGCCACGCTGCAAGATGCGCCGCCCTGGCCCTGGCCCGGTTCGCGGCCGGCCCGTAATCGCGGTCGTAGCCCGCCAGGTCCAGGTTGCCCAGGTGGAAGGCCGGGTTGCTGCGGTGCAGCTCGAGCTCGCCGTAGACGACCTGTGCGGCGGTGGTGAACGCCGTCAGGTGCGCCTCGTCGTGCGCGTCGGCCAGCGGCGGCGCCGAGGCGGCGGCCGCGGTCAGCCGGCCCAGCGCGGCGCCCACTCCGGCCGGTGACAGGTCCTGCACCGTGCCGTCGTACTCATGCCGGCCGGCGTACTCGCGAACCTCGGCAACTGACAGGTCGCAGACGGCGCGGATCCGGGGGTTCAGCTCGTCCATTCCTCGACCGTACCCGGTCGGCATGCCCGCATTCGTCAGCATTCGGCGCCGGCCGTCAGTTGCGCGGCCCGGGAGTCCGGTTACCGGAGGCTGAGCATCAGTGAGGCCGCCAAGGGTGAAGGCCGGCCTTGGCTGCGACTACTCGCTCCACCGGCACGCCGACGCGGTCACGCGTCGGGCTTGGCCGCGGTGATCCGTCCCGAGGCAGCCGCGTCGACCAGCGCCTGGTGGTCGCGCTCATTCTGGTCCGCATAGACGCCGGCGAACTCGGTGATCGCCCGGTCGAAGACGTCGGCGCTACCGAGGTAGGCGGCGATCGCGATCCGGTCGCCGGAGCGGGCATGCGCCCGGGCCAGCGTCCAGCCGCACAGCTCCGCGTACAGCCGCATCCCGCGAGGCACCATGCGGCCGACGTCCAGGGAGAACTTCCAGTCGCGCAGCTGCCGGATGTAGAAGTCGCGGTGCTGGCCATCCGCCCCGGTTCCGACCCGCTGCCAGCCCAGGAAAATGTCACTGGACGCCTGCATCAGCCGCTGGCCCGCGACCACCCGCTCGCCCTCGTTGTCGAACTGGCTGGTACCGGCGAACCGGCTGAGCACCGATGGCTCGGCCTCTTTTACCTGCAGGAACAGCGGCTCGGAGTGGCTGCCGAGCACCAGCACGATCCAGCACCTGGTGCCGACACTGCCGACGCCGACCACCTTGCGCGCCATGTCGGCGTAGGAGAATTGCTCGAGCAGGTACCGGCGGCTGGGCTCCAGCGTCCGCTGGTACCCGCCGATCAGCTCGATCATCTGGGCCTCGATGGCCTTGCGGTCCACCTGGCCGGCGAGTAGTTCGGTGACCGGGACCAGCAGTGGCGGGTCGGAAATGATCCGTGGCCGGCCGTTGATGACACGGGTCAGTTTCCCCAGCGCCTGCATGCTGTCGCTGGTCAGCGCCTTAGCGCGGCCCTTGGCCAGGGCTCTTCGCTGCCGGCGCTCTGAGCTGGCCCGCGTACTGCGCGCGGAGCTGGTCGAGATCGGCGGCCGCGTACCAGACGTCGAGGTCGCCCAAGTCCGCGAAGCCGCGCATCGCGGTCCGGTAACTCGACACCGCCGCGGCGACGATCTCGCGCCGCTTCTTGCCGGGAATCCGCTCTCGCGCCCGGCTACTTCCAGGCTGGCCGCCAGCCGCTTGACGTCCCACTCCCACGGCCCCGGCAACGTCTCGTCGAAGTCGTTGACGTCGAAGACCAGCTTGCGCTCGGCCGAGCCGAAGACGCCGAAGTTCGACAGGTGCGCGTCACCGCAGGCCTGGACCGCGAGGCCGGAAACCGGCGTGCTGGCCAGGTCGCTCGCCATCGGCAAAGCGGCGCCGCGGTAATAGGTGAACGGCGACACCATCATCCGGCCGTACCGGACCGGGACAAGCTCAGGCACCCGGCCCGCCGACTGCTCTTCCAGCAGGCTGATCGGATCTGGCCGGTCAGAGGGCAAGTCGAGGGCAGCGTGGCTCTCCCGCGGCACTTTCGCTCGCGCCGTCTTTCCCCGCGTCACGCGCTCGTCCGGGGTCATGTGCCCGAGACCTGATTCAAGCTCATAGCGATGCAATCGCTGCGGCGCTACCTGGGTCTTTGCCACGCTCAGGATCCGGCTCCTCTCTTGCCTTGCTACTGACCGTGCCCCCTGCTCCGGGCGGTGACATCATCCGCACCGGGTGAATCGGCCATGCCCAGGCACGGCGCAAATCCGGGCGAGAAATACCTCTGGTGTACTGCCATCATTTGAGATGAGATATGTCCATCACCGTGGACTTCAGGTGATGTGCCCTTACGGGGGTTTCTCTTCGAGAGGTGGGTGCAACGTGTCCAAACTCTGGCGAACAGTTGCTGTCTCGGCGGCTGCCTGCGCGGTGGTCGCGGCAGGCGTCGGTCCTGCGTTCGCGCAGCCGGCGCAGACGCCGACCGTGACGATCAGCGTCAAAGCGCCGGCCGGGGTGCCGAAGCTGGCCGGCGATACCGCGGTCGGGTACAAGACCGGCAAATACCAGGTCGTGACTGTATCGGGCCAGGTCACCGACGCCACGAGCGGCATGGAGGCGCAGCTGTTTGCGCAGCCGTTCCCGTACAAGGTTGCTCCGGCCCCGGTGGCGGGCCAGGCGCTGGTGCTCGACGGGTCGAGTCCGGAGGCTTACTCCTTCACCAACACACCTGGCATTGCGACCAAATACTCGGTCGAGATCCTGCCGAGTGATACAGTCAGCAGCCCGGTCCAGGCAACGTCCGCCGTCGCGACCGTCTACGTCGTCACCACTCAGCCGGTCACGAACATCAAGTCGTGCAACCGGGCGGGCAACCGGCCGGTCTGCCACGAGAGCTTCCACATCTACACCAGGGTTCCCGCGTCGGCTTATAAGGCCGAGAGCAAGAAGAAGCTCTACTTTTACTGGGCGCTGAAGCTGTCCAAGAACAGCAGCGAGCCGACCGCCGCCCTGAAGTGGCTGTACCTGAACCACTCGGTGACGATCAGCAAGCCGAAGCGGATCTCCGCGACCGAGTACGAGCAGACCGTCGCGATCTCCTTCCGCGTCAACAACAAGGGCTACGAATTCAACTTCAACTTCTGCTCGAAGGGATCGGAGTCCTCTGACGGGGTCAACCTGCCCGGCAAGCACCACTGCGGTGCCAGCAAGGTGTGGTGGACCTGGTTCCTCGGCTAGCCAGCCGAAGTCGGCGGCCCGTCCCGGATGCCGGGGCGGGCCATCGCCGTACCTGCAACGATTAATCTCCAGATCAGGTCCGCGGCACGGGGGGAAGAACCATCATGATCTCGGCGGTGGTGTTCGACGTCGGCGAGACGCTGCTCGACGACACCGCCGAATACGGCCGGTGGGCTGACTGGATCGGCGCTCCGCGGCACACCTTCTCGGCGTTGCTCGGCGCCGTGACCGCGCTCGGGCGCAGCAACATCGAGGCATTCCGGCTGCTGCGGCCTGGCTTCGATTTCACCGCGGAACTGGCGCACCGCGAAGCGGCCGGGGTAGGCGAGCACATCACCGACGCCGACCTGTATCCCGACGTCCGGCCCGCCCTGACGGCGCTGCGCGAGCTCGGCATCTGGGTCGGCATCGCCGGCAACCAGACGGCACGGGCAGCCGAGATGCTCCGCAACCTGGCGTTGCCGGCCGACGCGATCGCGACCTCGGGCGAGTGGGGCGCCGGCAAGCCGGATCCTGCGTTCTTCGACCGGGTGGCCGGCTTTACCCCCGCACCGCGGGGCGAGATCCTCTACGTGGGCGACCAGCGTGACATCGACGTGCTGCCCGCCCGCCGGGCTGGCCTGCACGCTGCCCTCGTCCGGCGCGGACCGCTGGGCTATCTGCAGGCTGGTGATCCGGCCGTGCTCGCTGCCGCCGACTGGGTGATCAACTCGCTGGCCGAGCTGCCCGCCCTGATCAGGCCGGCCGGCCGGCCTAGCTCTGATCATCCTCATGCGACCGGCGGGGATTTACGGTGTCCCTCGCGCATCGGCAGGAACCGGAACGTGGCCGCCGTGAGCGCGCGGGACGGGGTCCGCCCGGCCATGGCATCGCTGGACAGCGGCGATCCGTTGCGGGAGATTCTGGATCGTGTGCACGCTGGATGAAAAGGACCTGTCGCTGGCGCTCGAGCTCGGCAGCCAACTCGGCGTCGCGCTGCCCATGGTGGAGTTCGCGCTGGCGCAGGTCGCGGCCGGGCTCGGCCTGCCGCCAGGAGAGGGCCAGCCATGACTGACGAGCCGAACGCTGACGAACGCCGCCAGCGAGGGCCGGACAAGATGAGCGAGGTCTACGGCCCGGGCGTCCAGGACGGTCCCGGCGATTTCTTCGCGATCACGCGGAGGCTGCCGCCCGCGAGCAGCAGTCCCCACGAGTGCCACCCCGATGAGTGTGAAGTTGCAATGCCCAGTACCAGTGCAACTTCACACCTACCGGACGACGACTCCCCGCCCGAGCACACCGCGCCCTGCGGCCGCGGTGAGCGCACAGTTATCCACTGACAGATTGGAGCGCAGATGCGCTACGGCGTCGTCCTGTTCACCAGCGATCGCGGCATCACCCCGGCAGGTGCGGCGCGGGCGGCCGAGGCCGCCGGGTTTGACACCTTTTACGTACCCGAGCACACCCACATCCCGGTGCGGAGAGACGCGCTGCATCCGCGGACTGGCACCGGGCAGCTCCCCGACGACCGGTACGTGCGCACGCTCGATCCGTGGGTGTCGCTCGCCATGGCGGCCGCGGTCACGTCGGTCATCCGGCTCGGTACCGCCGTCGCGTTGCCGGCCGAGCATGATCCCATCGCCCTGGCCAAGACGATCGCCTCGCTCGACCACCTGTCCGGCGGCCGGGTCACGCTCGGCGTCGGCTTCGGCTGGAACACCGACGAGCTCACCGACCACGGCGTCCCGGCCGCGAAGAAGCGCACTGTGCTGCGCGAGTACCTCGAGGCCATGCAGGCCCTGTGGTCGCAGGAGGAGGCGAGCTACTCCGGCGATTTCATCAGCTTCGGCGGCTCCTGGGCCTGGCCGAAGCCGGTCCAGCAGCCCCGCCTGCCGATCGTGCTCGGCGCAGCCGGCACACAGCGCAACTTCAGCTGGATCGCCCGGTCGGCCGACGGCTGGCTGAGCACGCCCGGCGAGACCGACCTGGATGCCAAGGTCGCGCTGCTGCGCAAGACCTGGGCCGAGGCCGGCCGGAACGGACAGCCGCAGGTGCGGGTGCTGGCCGGCAAGCCCGATCCTGATCAGCTCGCGCACTGGGCCGGGATCGGCGTGACCGACGTGGCGTTCGGCATGCCGGACCGGTCGCCGGACGAGGTCGTCGGCTACCTCGGCCGGCTGGCGGCCAAGCTCGGACTCGGCTCCGGTGCAGGCGCCTGACATGGACTGCAACCTGGCCGACCTGTGCGCGGCGCTCGCGGCCGAACTGGCGGACCGGTGCGCGCTGGTCTGCGACGGCGAGCGGCTGAGCTATCCGGAGCTAGTCAGCCGCAGCAATCAGGTAGCCCAGCACCTGATCGGCGCCGGACTGCAGCCCGACGAGACAGTCGGGCTGTACCTGCTCAACTCGGTCGCCTACGTCGAGTCGCTGCTGGGCTGCATGGTGGCCCGGGCCATCCCGGTCAACATCAACTACCGCTATACCGGGGCCGAGCTCACGCACCTGTTCGGCGGCGCCCGGCTCGCAGCACTGGTGGTCGATGCCGAGCACGCCGGGCTGGCGGCGGCCGTCGCCGCATCCTGCCCGACGCTGCGGCACGTGCTGATCGTCGGCGGCGAGCCCGCGGCGGCGTCCTTCCCGTCCGGCATCACCGTATGCAACTACGCCGCCGCCGTGGCGGCCGCGCCTGCGGTCCGTCCGGACAACGGCCGCAGCGGCGACGACAAGCTGATCATCTACACCGGCGGCACGACCGGGCTGCCGAAGGGCGTGCTCTGGCGGCACGAGGACTTCTACTTCTCCGCGCTGGCCGGCGGGAACCACTACGGGCCGCCGCGGCTGTCGGTCAGCGACGTCGTGGCGGCGGCGCGCGAGGTGCCGTCGGCCGGATACCTGATCACCGCGCCGTTGATGCACGGCGCCGGCACCTACACGCTCTTGAGCGCGTTCCTGCTGGGGTCCACAGTCGTGATCAGCCGGACCTTCGATGCCGCCCGGACGCTCCGGCTGGTCGCAGCCGAACAGGCGATGGTGCTGGCCGTGGTGGGCGACGCGATGGCGCGGCCGATCGCCGACGAGCTGGCCGCCCGGCCAGGTGAGTACGACCTGTCCTCGCTCTTCATTCTCGGCTCCGGCGGCGCGCTGCTGTCAAAGGCGGTCCGGGATCAGCTCCAGGCGATGCTGCCGAACCTCTACATCACCGACCGGTTCGGCGCGTCGGAGACCGGCACCGACGGCGAGCTCGGCCGCGGCGAGGACGGCCAGCAGCGGCTCACGCACTCCGGCAACGTCACCGTCCTGGATTCGGCGCTGCAGCCGGTCCGGCCGGGCGAGATCGGGCGGCTGGCCAAGGCCGGCCACGTGCCGCTGAGTTACTACGGTGATGAGGCTGCTACTGCGGCCACGTTCCCGGTTATTGAAGGGGTTAGGTTTGCCCTGCTCGGCGATCTGGCCAGGCTCGAGGCCGACGGTTCGATCGTCATCCTCGGCCGCGGTTCTACCTGCATCAATACCGGCGGAGAGAAGGTCTTCGCTGAGGAGGTCGAGCAAGCGCTCAAAGCGCACCCGGCCGTGCTGGACGCGGTCGTGGCCGGGGTGCCGGACGAGCGGTTCGGCGAGCGGGTGGCCGCGGTGGTCGGGCTGCGGCCCGGAACCGGCCACATTGCCGCCGACGACCTGCGCGCGCACTGCCGGACAACGCTGGCCGGGTACAAGGTGCCGGCCAGGATCGAGTTCGTGCCGGAGGTCGTCCGGTCGCCCAGCGGCAAGGCCGATTACCGCTGGGCGCGCAGTGTCCTGGCCGGAGCGGCAACCGGCTGAATCGTGGCCGGGCCCGCTGCCGCCGCCTCAGAAGGACTGGATGATACGGATCCGGTCGGCGCGGGAGCGCTGGCCAAGGCTGCTGCCGGCCGCGATCGCATCGAAGCCATGCGGCACGCCGGTGTGCACATGCAGCTCAGCCGAGACGCCGACCCGGCCGAGCCGCTGGGCATACTCAATGTCCTCGTCCCGGAAGATGTCCAGCTCGCCGACCTCGATGTAGGCAGGCGCGAGCCCGGCGAAGTTGGTCTCCCGCGCGGGCGCCGCGCTGGGCGGCACATCGGCGGCGCCGCGCTGGTCACCGAGCAGCGCGCCCCAGCCGGTGATGTTGCCGTCGTAGCTCCACATCGCGAACGGGACGAGTTCCGGGTCGGGCACCACGTTGCGGTCATCCAGCATGGGGTAGATCAGGATCTGCTTCGCCAGCGGCAGGCCCCGGTCACGGGCCACAATCGCGGTAGCCGCGGCCAGGCCGCCGCCGGCGCTGTCGCCCATCACGGCGATCCTGGCCGGGTCGATGCCGTACTCCGCGGCGTGCTCGTGCAGCCAGGTCAGCGCGCCGAAGCAGTCTTCGACCGGGACCGGATGCGGATGCTCGGGCGCGAGCCGGTAGTCGACGGACAGCATCGGAACTCCGGACTCGGCCACGTAGGTGGCGGGCACCTTGTCGTAGAGATCCATGCTGCCCAGCACCATGCCGCCGCCGTGGATGTAAAGGATCGCCGAACCCGGACTGCTGCCTTCTCGCTGGTAGAGCCGGGCGGCAACGGGCGCATCCTGATAGCCGTTGACCTGCACGTCGGTGGTCTGTACGCCGACGACCTCAGGCAGGGCCGAGAACATCAGGGCCAGGCCTGCGTTGCCTGTCTCACGCAGTGTCTGCCAGTCGCCGGCCGCGGCCGGCTCGGCCTGCATCAGCGCGATTACTCCCTTGAGCAGGTCCTCGAGCTCCGGGTCAAAACTGAACGGCATCTGGCGTCCGCCCTTCGGCCGGCGTGCTGGGCAACTTGCCTCAGTATGGCCGCCGGACCGAGATCGCCGGAAGAGGCAGTGCTCCGGGCGCTACTGGTAGCTGACGCTCACCCGCGGCGTCAGCGCAACCGACTGGCAGGCCAGGATCAGCCCGTCGGCCAGATCAGCGTCCTCCAGTACCTCGTTACTGGCCATCTCGACCTTGCCTGCCGTCAGCGTGCACGCGCACGCGCCGCAGATTCCGTCCCGGCAGGAGAACGGCGGGTCCAGGTCGGCGTCGATCAGGACATCCAGCATGCGTTTGCCGGCCGGCCAGTCCAGCGTGGTGGTCCGATCGTCGAGAGTCACCTCGAGGCTGGCGGCGATGCCGCCGGCGACCGGTTCGGCCGGACCCTCGAACGGGTTGTGCTGCAGCGACAGGAACCGCTCGACCCGGACACCGCGAGGCGGCACCCCGGCCGCCGCGGCCGCTTCCCTGACCACCGCCAGGAACGGATCTGGCCCGCTGGCGAAGATCTGGTAGGCGGCGAACGGGCGGATCAGCGGCACCAGCTGCTGGGTGGTTGGCAGGCCCTGCAGCACGTCCAGCAGGTGCACGATCAGCAGGCGTGATCCGGCAGTGGCGGCCAGGTCCTTCAGCGCCTGGCCGAAGATCACCGCCCGTTCATCCCGGTTGGCGTAGACGAGCACGATCCGGCCGCGGCCAGCCGCCAGCACCGACCGCAGGATCGACATCACCGGGGTGATGCCGCTGCCCGCAGCGAGCAGCAGGAAGTCGTCATCGAGCGAAGCCGGGACGAACATCCCGGCCGGCGGCAGCACGTCCAGCACCGTGCCGGGCCTGACGTTGTCGGCGATCCAGTGGGAGGCGTAGCCGCCTGCTGTCTGCTTGACGGTCACGGCAGGTGCTTCGCCGGTCAGCGGCGAGCTGCACAGGGAGTAGCAGCGGGCCACCGAGCCGTCGCGGTCGCTCGGGATCCGCAGCGTGAGGAACTGACCTGGCTGATAGGCGAACACCTGGGCCAGCTCCGGCGGCACGTCGAAGACTAGCGAGCAGGCTTCGTCGGTCTCGCTGATGACCGAACTCACCCGGAGCTGGTGGAACGTGCGGTCCGCTCCGGTCACGGCGGTGCCACCGGCAGGCGGCCTGCCTGTACGGCTGCCTCGATGCTGGCCCGGATGGAGTCACAGCGCTCGATCAGCGCCGTCTGCTCGCCGAGCGCGGCCCGGCGGGCGAACTCCGCGCACTGCCGGACAGCCGCCGCGTCCCATTGCACGCTGGTGTGCTGGACGCTGAACTTGGCGGCAAGCACTACCGCGCCGCATTCGCCGCATTCCACCGGGCAGTACCGGGACTGCCGCTCGTCCGGCCGGGCTGCCCCGCCGGGCAGTGCCTGCCAGTCGGCCGCGACACTGGCGGCATCGGTCATGCCGGGCTGGCCCCGGATTCGGCGCCGGCCGGAGTTGCGGCCGGAACTGTGCCGGCTGGCGGGCCGCCAGGTTCGCGGCGACCTCGGCCTCCCAGGCCTCCACCGCGCGGGTGGTGTCGATCTCGAACTCGTGCCTGGCCACCATGTCGGCCGGGATCGCGTCGACATCCAGGTAGAACTGCTCGTACCAGCGGCGCAGCTGATAAACCGGGCCGTCATCCGCGCACAGCAGCGGGTTGTCGATGCGGCTCTTGTGCACCCAGATGTCCACGTCCTGCTGGAAGCCCAGCCCGACGAACTTGGCGAACCGGCCGGCCACCTTGTCCGCCTGCTCTGGAGTCAGGCCCGGCAGTTTCTTGACGATCACGCCCCACTGCAGGATGAACTTGTCCGGCGCCACCGGGTAGTGGCAGTTGATCAGCACCGCGTCCATGGGCACGCCGTGGTAGTCGTAGTTGAGGTAGTCGATCATGTAGGACGGGCCGTAGTACGAGGCCTCAGAGACCAGGCCGATCTCGGTCGCCTGCCCGTTCACCTGGCTGGAGTCTGGCTCGAAGTCCGGCCGCGACCTGGTGTTGAGGTACTGAGTCGCGATGTGCCCCTCGAAGACGTTCCGGAAGTACGTGGGGAAGGCGTAGTGGATATAGAAGAAGTGCGCCATGTCCACGACGTTGTCGATCACCTCGCGGCAGTTCGCGTCGACGCTCAGGCTGTCCCAGGTCCAGTTGGACCAGTCGCCCGAGTAGGCACCGTCGATCCGCGGGATAGTGATCTCGGCCGGCGGCGGGTTGCCCTGCGGGTCATGCCAGACGAACAGCTGCTGGTTCTGCTCCAGCGTCAGCCAGGACCGCGTCCGGGCCGTCGGCGGCACCCGGCGCGAGTAAGGGATCTTGGTGCACTTGCCGTCCGGGCCCCAGCGCCAGTCGTGGAACGGGCAGGCGATGGAGCTGCCCTTGATCGTGCCCCGGCTCAGGTCGCCGCCCATATGGCGGCAGTAAGCATCCAGCACATGCAGGCCGCCCGACTCGCCGGTGAAGACCACCAGCTTGGTGCCGAACGCCTCGATCGCGTGCGGGCTGCCGTCCCGAAAGGGAGCCGCCAGGCCCAGGCAGTGCCAGCCGCGGGCGAACCTGGCCGGCGGCGCGCCGGCGTCAATGGTCCGCACTCCGGTCGCTTCGTTCATGCGCCCTCCCGCTCTGCTAGCCAACCACGGGCTGGCCGATCACCTGGCTGACCGGCGGCTCATCTGCCCGGCAGCTAGTTACAGACTAGAACGTGTTCTAGTCTAAGGACTAGTCTTAGGGATATGGTGCAGCGGGCTGCAGTCGCCCAGATCGGAGGACCCGCGGTGGCGGAGAACGTCGGGCACGAGGTCATCGAGGGCGTTCGCGAGCTCCTGCCGGTGCTGCGCGACCGCGCCCAGGAGGCCGAGGACGGACGGGCGGTGCCCGGCGAGTCCATCAAGGCGCTGGAGGGGACGGGGTTCTTCCGGCTCCTGCAGCCTGCCGGCTTCGGCGGCCTCGAGGCCGATCCGATGACCTTCTACTCGGCGGTCCGGCTGGTCGCCAGTGCCTGCGGATCGACTGGCTGGGTGTCCTCGGTCCTCGGGGTGCATCCATGGCACCTCGGCCTGTTCACCCCGCAGGCACAGCAAGAGGTCTGGGGCGCCGACCAGTCGACCCGGATCTCCTCCTCCTACGCGCCGACCGGCAAGGCAGTTGCGACCGACGGCGGCCACCAGGTCAGCGGGCGGTGGAGCTTTTCTTCCGGCTGCGACCACGCTAGCTGGGTGTTCCTCGGCCAGATCGTGACCGACGCGGACAACCGGCCGACCGACTTCCGCACCTTCCTGCTGCCGCGCAGCGACTACGCCATCGACGACGTGTGGGACACCGTGGGCCTGCGCGGTACGGGCAGCAACGACATCATCGTGGACAACGTCTTCGTGCCCGAGCACCGCTCCCTGAGCTTCATGGACGTGTCCAAGCTTGTGGTGCCCGGCCAGGAGCTGAACACCGGCCCGCTGTACAAGCTGCCGTACGGGTCGGTGTTCTCCTACGGCATCACCACTCCGATCATCGGCATGGCCACGGGCGCCTACGAGGCCCACGTCACCTACCTTCGCGAACGGGTCCGGGTCGCCTATGCCGGGCAGAAGGCGGCGCAGGACCCGTTCGCGCAGGTCCGGGTGGCCGAAGCCGCTGCCGAGATCGACGGTGCCTGGCTGGCGCTGGAGCGGGACATGACCGAGCTGATGGGCTACGCCCGGGCTGGCGAGCAGATCCCGGTCGACGTGCGGCTGCGGGTCCGGCGGGACCAGGTCCGCGGCACCGCCCAGTCCATCCGGGCGATCGACAGGCTCTTCGAGAACTCCGGCGGGCGGGCGCTGAAGGCCGGCACGCCGATCCAGCGATTCTGGCGCGATGCGCACGCGGGCCGCGTGCACGCGATCAACGACCCGGAGCGGGCGCTGTCGATGTACGGCGGCGGCGAGTTCGGGCTGCCGGTCCCCGCCGACGCGATGTTCTGACCCGCCGCTCCCCGAGCCCGACCGACAAGGACCGCGATGACCGACAGCGTGCTGGACGCGGAGTCGAGCAGCCACCTCATCGAGATCGACGGCCTTGCCCTGCGCTACCACGACTCCGGGCCGGCCGGGCTGGCCAGCCAGCCGCCGGCCGGGCGAGGTGACGCGGACACGGTGGTGCTGCTGCACGGCGGCGGGCCTGGCGCGTCGTCGTGGAGTAACTTCGGCCAGAACATGCCGGTCCTCGCCAAGCGATACCGGACGGTGATGATGGACCTGCCCGGCTACGGGCAGTCCGCCGCCCGGCCCGCCACTGGTCACTTCTTCACCATCGCGGCGCGGACCCTGGCCGCGCTGCTGGACGAGCTCGGCCTGGCCAAAGTGCATCTCGTCGGCAATTCCCTGGGCGGCGGGGCGTCACTGCGGTTCGCGCTGAACTACCCGGACCGGGTCGGCCGCCTGGTGCTGATGGGCCCGGGCGGCCTGACCCTCAACGTGCTCGCGCCCGATCCCACCGAGGGCGTCCGGCGGCTGATTGAGTTCGGCGCGCCGCCCGGTCCGAGCCGGGAGAAGATGGCAGCCTTCCTCCGGATCATGGTCCATGACCAGCGGCTGATCACCGACGAGCTCATCGACGAGCGGTTCGCGATCGCCAGCCGCCCCGAGGCGCTCGCCGCCATGATCGCGATGGGCGGATCCTTCTTCGGCGAGCACGCCGAGGATGGCATGCTTTGGCGCGAGGCGCACCGGGTCAAGCACGAGGTACTGCTGATCTGGGGCCGCGAGGACCGGGTCAACCCGCTGGACGGGGCGCTTATCGCGCTCAAGCAACTGCGCCGGGCGCAGTTGCACGTCTTCGGCGGCTGCGGGCACTGGGCTCAGCTGGAGAAGTTCGACGAATTCAACGAACTGACCCTGAGGTTCCTGTCCGGAGGTGCGTCATGACGAGCCTGATCAGGTCCCTGGGCTATCTGCGGATCGCCTCGACCGACCCGGCCGCCTGGCGCGAGTTCGGCACCAAGATCCTCGGCATGTCCGAGGGCCGAGGCCCGGATCCGGCTGCCGTCTACCTGCGCATGGACGACTTCCCGGCCAGGCTGATCATCGTGCCCGGTGAGCGCGACCGGCTGCTGGCGAGCGGGTTCGAAGTCGCCGACGAGCAGGCCCTGGTCGAGGTCGGGCACATCCTGGCGGCCGCCGACGTGCCGGTCAAGCTCGCGGACGCCGCCGAGCTAGCCGACCGCCGGGTAGGTCAGCTGCTGCACGTCGACGACCCGTCCGGCAACTCGCTGGAGATCTTCTGCGGCGCTGGCCTGGACAACAGGCCGCACGTCAGTCCCTATGGCATTGACTTTGTCACCGGCGAGCAGGGCCTGGGCCACGTGGTGCTGCCCGCGGCCGACGATGAGGACACGCTCGCCTTTTATACCGACCTGCTCGGCTTCCGGCTGCGCGACTCGATGCGGCTGCCGGGCGAGTTCTTCGGCAAGCAGGCGGGCACTCAGGTCTGGATGCGCTTCCTGGGCTGCTGCCCGCGCCACCACTCGCTCGCGCTGGCGCCGATGGATCCAGCCGCTGATGTCGTGCACGTGATGATCGAGGTAGCCACCCTGGACGATGTCGGGCGCGCGCTGGATCGCTGCATCCGCCGCCGGGCACCAGTCAGCTCCACGCTCGGCCGCCACGCCAACGACTTGATGGTCTCCTTCTACGTGCAGACGCCCGGTGGATTCGACATCGAGTACGGGACCGACGGCCACGTCGTCGATGACAGCACCTGGGTCAGCCGGGAGAGCACGGCCGTCAGCCTGTGGGGACACGTGTTCGGCGCGGCCGGCGCGCACTGACGATGAAGCCGCTGCCCGGCGGTCCGCCGCGATCGGCCAGCCTGTCCGGCGCTACTGTGCGAGGCATGCAGGTCAGCCAGCCGCCACCGTCCTTCGAGCCGGATCCGCAGCGTTTCCGCCAGGTGCTCGGTCACTTCGCCACCGGGGTGACGGTGATCACCGGAATGGACGAGGGCGAGCCGGTCGGCTTCGCGTGCCAGGCGTTCGCCGCTCTGTCGCTGGATCCGCCGCTGGTGCTGTTCTGCCCGGCCAGGTCGTCCACGAGCTGGCCACGCCTGGCCAGGGCCGGCGATGTCTGCGTCAACGTGCTGGCAGCTAACCAGACTGCGCTGGCCCGCAAATTCGGGGTCAGCGCGCCGGACAAGTTCGCGGGCCTGGCCACGACGCCCGCGCCGAACGGCGCGCCCATCCTGGACGGAATCCTGACCTGGGCAGCATGCACGGTGGAGACGGTGCACGAAGCTGGTGACCATGTCGTCGTCATTGGCCGGGTGACCGGGCTCGGGAACAGTGTCGCCGCCGATCCGCTGCTGTTCTACCGCGGCCGGTTCACGCTGGCTGCCGATGCAGGCGAGGGCCCGCCCGAAGTCGTCGACACGCTCCTGTCCTGGCCGCGTTTCGCCGACGACTGGATGTAGCCGCCGAACCGCCGAACTGCCGAACCGCACCGCGAAAGTCCATATGATTCCTGTCATGCCGGTTGGCGGCTGTTAACTCGTAGTTCGGGGGCTATGGTGCCCAGGTTGACTTCCGTCCGGCCGGCGGCCTTAGTCGTCATACTCGGTCTCGGCACCGCGACGCTCGCAGCTGCGCCAGCCTTCGCGGCGGCCAAGGTGAGTTGCCCGAAGGTCAACGCGACCAGCCGGGCGGTCAGCCCGGCGCCGAAGGCCGGCGTCGACTGGAGCGGTTGCAACCTCAGCAACGCGCGGCTCAACCGCGCGACGCTGACGAACGCCAATCTGTCCAAGGCGAACCTGACCAACGTACTGCTGGAAAACTCGATGCTGCAGGGCGCCAACCTCACCAGCGCGAAGCTAACGAACGCCAACCTGACGCAGGCCAACCTCGACAGCACCAACCTGACTAAGGCCGTGCTGAAGAGCGCGAACCTGAGCTCGGCTCAGCTGACGAAGACCGATCTGAAGAGCGCGAACCTGGCGTCCGCCATCCTGGACTTCGCCGTCTCCAGCGACGCCGACTTCGCCGGCGCAACGCTCAGCGCCTCGTTGCAGCACGCTGGCCTGGCCGGTGCCAACCTGGCCGGCGCCAAGCTCGGCAGCGCCAAGCTCGCCGGGGTTACCTCGGGCGGCATCACCGGTACCCCAGCGTCCTTGCCGGCCGACTGGTCGCTGACCGGCGGCTACCTGATCGGGCCGCAGGCTGGCCTCGGGTCGGCGAAGCTGTCCGGCCTCAACCTGACCGGCGCCGACCTGCAGGCGGCCTATCTCTTCAAGGCCAGCCTGAGCAAGACGAAACTGGCGGGCGCGAACCTCGACCAGGTCTCCTCCGGTGCTGTCACCGGGACACCCGCATCGCTCCCGGCGAAGTGGTCGCTGGTGGCCGGCTACCTGACCGGACCGGACGCCAACCTGGCCGGGCCGGCCTCGCCAACGCCTATCTCGCCGGGGCCGACCTGACCGGCGCCGATCTGGAGGACGCCAGCCTGGCCACCGCGAACCTGTCCGGCAGCACGCTCACCGGTGCGAACCTGACCGGCGCCATCCTGACCGGAGCCAACCTGACCGCCGCGATCGCCGCGACCGCGCTGTTCGCCGGCGTGACCTCGGGCGGCATCACCGGGACTCCGGCTTCGTTCCCGGCCACCAACTCGCTGTTCAACGGTTACCTCGTCGCTCCGCAAGCAAATCTGGCCGGCGCCGATCTGTCCGGCGGCGACCTGACCGGGGACGCGATCGACGGTGCGAACCTGACCGGCGCCGACCTCAGCAACGCCAGCCTCAGCAATGCCACGCTCGTTGCGACGATCCTGACCGGGGCGAACCTCACCGGGACGAACCTGAGCGGCGCCGCCAAAGATCTGGCGCAGGTCAGGTCCGGCGGCATCACCGGCACGCCGGCCGCGCTGCCAGCCGACTGGGCTCTGGTCAGCGGCTACCTGACCGGGCCGAACGCCTACCTGCAGTCGGCCTCACTGGCCGGCGCCGGGCTGAGCGGCGTCGACCTCGATGGCGCCAACCTTGCCTTCGCCGCGCTGACCGGCGCTGACCTCACCGGCGCCACCTTCACTGGCGCCAACCTCACCGACGCGAGCCTGGCCGGCGCGACCGTTACCGGGGCCATCTGGACCACGGTGACCTGGCTGGACACCACCTGCCCGGACGGCTCAAACTCGAACGCCTATGTCGACGGGTGCTTCTCCGCTCTGGACACCGCGCCGCCGTCCGCAGCCCCTGCCGTGACGGCGGGTACCGCCGGCACCGGCAGCTGGTACACCTCGCCGGTCACCGTGACGTGGAACTGGACTGACAACGGGACGATCAGCCCGGCCAGCTGCACCACCTCGAGCGCGACCAAGGCCAACGGCGACCCGGTCACCCTGACCGCGACCTGCACTGATCTGGCGGGCAACGTGGGTCATGATTCCTACCAGGTAGACGTCGACGCGACCGGGCCGGCGGCGACCGTGACCGGAGTCCGTCAGGGCGGGGTCTACGCGCTCGGCAAGGTCCCGGCCGCGGGGTGCACGACGACTGACGTTTCCGGCGTGGTCACGGCCGCCAAGGTCTCGGTCGCCGCGGCAGGCTCACAGGGTGTCGGCAAGTTCACCGCCACCTGTGCCGGGGCAACCAGCGTGTCGGGCGCCCGCCAGCACGCGCCGGTGCGGGCGGTGTACACGGTCGCCTACGGCTTCGACAAATTCAGCACGCCAGCGGCCGGCAGCACGGTGGCCAGGTCACCGGCCACGCTCACGGTCCGGTTCAGGCTGGCGGGCACCTCGGGCAAGGGACTGCCGGTCAGCGTGTCCAGGGCGCTGGCGGCGGCGCGGCACGTGCACGTCACCCTGACCGGCCCGGGCATCGCCGTGACCAGGGCGACCTGCAGCTGGCTGTCGTCGGTGCGGAAATTCAGCTGCGTGCTGTCCATCCCGTCCGGGGTTAAGACCGGTACCAGTCACCGGTACATCATCACGGTCACCGAGAATCCCGGCTCCGGTTTCGTCGCCGTGCCCACGCGGACGAAGGCGGCGGGCTCCGAAGTGATCCACTTCCGGTAGCGGCGGACCCGGCCAGCTGCCGGGGGCTGGGCGCTCAGCGCGCCTGCCGCAGCCGCTGGTAGTCGTCCTCGACGACATCGGGGTTGGCGAAGTACGGATCGGGCCGGGCGCCGCCGCGACCCGGCTTGCGCGAGGTTTGCGGCAGCTGGCGGAACAGACGGCGGATCGCCGACGACATTGTGCTCACTCCTGGGCGGTTGGTGCTTCCTGCGTACACCTGAAAACCTAGGAGCAATCCGGCTGCCGATACGATCCAATGACGTGGTGCAAACACAGACCAATCTGGCCTGGGACACCCTGTTCGACCTGTCCGCCGCCCGGCCGGGCCCGCTGCACCAGCGGCTCACCTCGGCTATCCGGGCAGCGATCAGGGACGAGCGGCTGCCCCTTGGTGCCGCTTTGCCGCCGAGCCGGGCACTCGCCGGTGACCTGGGCGTCTCTCGCTGGACCGTGACGCAGGCCTATAGCCAGCTCGTGACCGAGGGCTACCTGACCGCGCGGACGGGATCGGCGACAAGGGTGAGCTGGACGCCGCGCGCCGACGACGACTACGTCGGCCGGCCCCTCCGGGCCGCGAGCCAGGCACCATCGCGGCCGGTGCGCTACGACCTGTATTCCTGCCGGCCCGACCTGCGCGCATTCCCCCGGCGGAAGTGGGTCGAGGCGATCAGGGTGGCGGCCGAGACGGCTTCCTTTGACCAGCTGGACCGGGCCGAGCCGGGCGGTCACCCGCAGTTGCGCGCAGTGCTGGCCAGCCACCTGAACCGCAGCCGGGGCGCGACCGCAACGGCCGCCACTATCTCGGTTTTCTCCGGAGCCGGCCAGGCGATGTCCCAGGTATCGCATGCGCTGCTGGCCAGCGGCCAGACCGCTATCGGGATGGAGAACCCGGGCTCCCCCCGGCTGTGGCAGGCGGCCAGCTCGGCCGGCCTGACGCTCGTCCCGCTGCCCGTCGACGACGACGGGCTGGTGGTGGACGCGCTGGCCAGCCATCCGCAGCTGCGGGCCGTCTGCGTCGGCACCGCGCGTCAGGTCGCGCTCGGCTGCACGCTCGCGCCGCACCGGCGAACTGCCTTGCTGGACTGGGCCGGGCGCGCGGACGCGCTCATCGTCGAGGACGACTATGACGCCGAGTTCAGCTTCGACGGCCCGGCTTTGCCGGTGCTACAGGGCCGGGCACCCGAACGCGTCGCGCTGCTGGGCTCGATGAGCAAGACGCTGACCCCGACCGTGAGCATCGGCTGGGTCGTTGCACCACGGCGCTGGGTCCCGGCGATCCGGACGGAATACGAACTGTCCGCGACGCCGGCCACGCTGAATCAGCTGGCACTGGCGCACTTCATGCAGTCCGGCGGCTACGACCGGTACCTGCGCGCGTCCCGTCAGCGGTTGCGGGCGCGACGCGCGGCCCTGACCGGAGCGCTCAGTCGCAGGCTCCCTGAGCTGCATGTTCGCGGCGCCAAGGCCGGCCTGGACATGCTCGTTGAGCTGCCGGCGGGCTCGGACACCAAGGCCATCATCGCCGCGGCGGAACGCCGGGACCTCCAGATGTGCGACCCGGACGAGTTGCGCTTCAACCACGAGCCCGGTCCGCCCGGCCTGCTGCTGGGCTTTGGCAACCTGAACGACTCGGTCGTGGACGAGGCGGTCGCGGTCCTGGCAGACGTCATCGCGCGCACCCCGCCCCGCGCTCCGGCATAGCCGGGCAGTCGCTGACGTCAGTCAGCCAGTAGCCCCAGCCCGATCCCGAGCATCCAGACGTCCTTGCTGACCGCGATGCCGGCCCGGCGTCGGCCAGACACTGCCCGGCTCATGCAGCGCGGGCGTGCGCAGGTACATGGCCAGCAGGCCGCCGGAGAACGCGGTCAGCGCGGCCCCGGCAAGCTTGTTGCCCACGACCGGCACCAGCAGTGCCGCGCCGATGCCGATCTCCGCGCCCGCCAGCGCCTTGAGGAATTTCGCCGGCGGCATGCTGGCCAGGAACGGGAACGCGCCGGACGGCCATCCCGTGCAGACCTTTGGCCTGCTCCTCCGGCCCTTCCACTTGGACAGGCCCGAGTGCAGGATGAAGGCACCGGTCGCGGCCCTGGTCGGGATATTGCGCAGGTGCAAGGACACTGTTGCTCCTCGTATGACTGAGGTCAGGCCAGCCTGGCCGGACGGTAACCGAATCCCCTGTCAGCAATTCCGCTGTGCACGCGCGCTTGCTGGCGCTGCGGACGAGGCGGTCCATCTGATCGAGGAGCGCCCGCGTCTTGTCGATGCGGGCATCCAGGTCGGCGAGGAAGCCCTCGATCCCCTGCCGCTTGGCTTCGACGGTCGCACGCAGATCTTGCTGTAGGTCCAGGCTCTCACGGACGAGCTCCCGGCGCTCGGCGCAGCTCGTTCCCTCGTCGTGATAGGCGAGCCTGATCTCCGCCATCCGGTCCTCGCCGCGCAGCACTAGGGCGATCTCGTCCAGGTTCAGGCCGAGCAGGGTCTGCAGCTGACGGATCCGGGCGACGCGCGCCAGGTCCTCCTCCGAGTACCGGCGCAAGTCCGCCCGGCGTGCAGCCCGCGCGGTGTCAGCAGGCCGAGCTGCTGGTAATAGCGCAGCGCCCGCTGCGACACCCCCGCCTGCTCGGCCGCCGCGCCGATGCCGACGAGCTGCTCCTCGCTGTCGCCCGTGCGGACGCTCAGCCGGAGCACCGCGCTCGCCGACGTGCGCTTCGCGCTCATCGGCTAGACGCTCTCACCGAGTGGCTTCCGGGCCGCCGGCCAGCTCTGCGTCGACGGGCAGGCTGCACCATCTCGCCCATGACCGCGTCGACCGGAGCCTCCGCCTCGACCGGTGCCGACACCGCGTGGACGTAGCGCTTACCGCGCAGCGCCGAGGCGACGATGGCGATGATCGTCGCGATCGCCGCGAAGGTGAAGGCCAGGTGCAGGCCGCCGGCGAACGGCTGCTCGATGAGCTTGGGGAAGAACGAGCGTCCGGTGATGTACGCGACCTGCTTCGCGGGCAGGTGCTGGAGGGCGCCGGTCGGCCCGAGCAGTTCCTGGATCGGGTTGTAGCCGAGGAACGCGGAGAACAGGCTGCCGATCGGCGGCTCGTTGGCGACGGTGCGCGGCCGGCGCCGGGCTGACGCCCGCCGCGACCAGGCCCTTGTACAGGCGCTGAGGGCAGCCGGGACGCGAGCCCGAGCGTGACGATCGTGAAGAACAGGCCCATCGACAGCACGGTCGCCGAGTTCTGGAACGTGTTGAGCATGCCCGCGCCTGCGCCGCGCTGCTCGGGCGGCAGGCTGTTCATGACGCTGGCCTGGTTGGGCGAGAAGAACAGCCCCATGCCGACCGCGAACAGGAAGATCAGCACCGCGAACCAGGCGTAGCTGAAGTTGATCGGCAGCGTCTCCAGCAGCAGGAAGCTGGCGCGCCGAGACGACCAGGCCGGTGGTGGCGAACAGCCTGGCGCCGTGCCGGTCCGACATCCAGCCTGCGATCGGGCCGACGATGAGGAAGCCGATCGTCAGCGGGATCATCGCGATGCCAGCCCACAGCGGAGTCTGGCTGAAGCTGAAGCCGTGCTGCGGCAGCCAGATGCCCTGCAGCCAGATGATCAGCATGAACTGGATGCCGCCGCGGCCGAGGGCACCGAGCAGGCCGGCAATGTTGCCGAAGGTGAACGCGCGGATCTTGAACAGGCTGAGCCGGAACATCGGCTGCGTCGACCTTGGTCTCCACCCAGCCGAACAGGACGAGCACAGCGATGCCGCCGAACACCGCGGCCAGTACGTACGGGTTGGTCCACCCGGTCGGGTGCCCGCCGTAGGGCAGCAGCGAGTAGACGATGCCGGTGAGCACGGCGATGAGGCCGACGGCGAACAGCGTGTTGCCCAGCCAGTCGATCTTGGCCGGAATGCGGATCCCGTTGTCCTTGAGCTTGACGTACGCCCAGACGGTGCCGAACAGGCCGAACGGGACCGAGACCAGGAAGACCAGCCGCCACTCGATCGGCGCGAGCACGCCGCCGAGCATCAGGCCGAGGAAGGAGCCGCCCACCGCGGCGATGCCGTTGATTCCCATCGCCTTGCCGCGCTCCTCGGCCGGGAACGCGTCGGTGAGGATCGCGGTGGAGTTAGCGAACAGCAGCGCGCCGCCGACGCCCTGGAAGACGCGCATGAGATGATCCACAGCGCGCCGCCGACCCCGGTCAGGAACGTCACCGACAGCAAGATCGAGAACACCGTGAAGACGGCGAAGCCCAGGTTGTACATCCGGACCCGGCCGTAGATATCGCCGACCCGGCCAAGACTGACGACTAGCACAGCAGTGACGAGCATGAACCCCATGAACACCCAGAGGAAGTACGAGGTGTTCGACGGGCACGAGCGGATTCAGGTTGATGCCGCGGAACAGCGCGGGCAGCGAGATCAGCAGGATGGACTGGTTGATGGTGACCATCAGGATGCCGAGCGTCGTGTTCGACAGCGCTATCCACTTGTAGTTCTTGCCCCTGTCATCCGTGCCGCCTGGACGCTTGCCTCGAGGCTGCGTTCCTCGATCGCCATGCGTGCTCCTCCTGCTGCCGCGCCGACCGTGACCGCTTCCAACTCTAACCTTGACGTTAGCGTCATCTGGCCGGACCGGCGAAGCGGCGGCCGTTACCCCGACGTTGATGTCGCAGCTGATAACACCTCTGGAGTGAGCTATCACCTGCAACCCCGCCCGGCTGTGACGGATGACCGCGCTGGCCGCCATGCGCAGAAACGCACATGTATGTTCGTACGCACAACCATCTGTACGTTGATGGCATGGAAGCCAACGCACGGCTTACCGCGCTGGTCGAGTGCTGCAGCGCGACGGCGGCTCGACGTCGCGGAGATGGCAGCCAGCCTTGGTACCGCCGAGATGACGATCCGCCGCGATCTGGACCGCATCGTCGCGATGGGCATGGCGCAGCGCGTCCGGGGCGGCGCCATCAGCCTGCTGATGCGCGGCGAGGAACTGCCGTTCAGCATGCGCGTCCTGGACCGGGCCGAGGCCAAGGGCCGGATCGCCGCGCGGTGGCCGAGGTGCTCCGTGACGGCGAGGCCGTGCTGCTGGACAGCGGCACTACGGCCGCCTTGTTGGCCGCGAGCTTGCCGCCCGGCGGCTGACTGTGATGCCGATGTCCTTGCACGCGGCTCGGCCAGCTGGCGGCGCACGAGACCGTCCGGCTGCTGCATGCCGGGCGGCGAGATCCGGCCCGGTGAGCTTGCGATGGTGGGCGCGCTGGCACTCGCGAGCATCGGCTCGCTGCGGTTCGACACCACCGTCCTGACCTGCTGCGGACTGGCCGATGGCCGGGTGACGACCCACAACCTCCGCGACGCCGAGGTCAAGCAGGCAATGATCCCGTCCGCGGCCCGCATGATCCTCGCGGCGGACAGCACCAAGTTCCGGCAGACCGCGATGGCAGTCGTTGCGTCAGCGACCGCGGCCGAGATGATCGTCACGGACACGGATGCGCCCGCCGAGATTGTGGAGTCACTGCGCGGGCGGCGGGGCTGGAGGTGCGCTGTGTCTAGCCCGCGTCGGTCGGGTGCGTTCGGCGAAGGCCGGACCCGGCAGTAGCTCCGCGGGCCAGCGTGCGGGCCGCCCTGTCGCGGCCTTCGTCAGCCACGGCCTGCTCTTCGCCTCGTGGACCGCGCACATCCCGCAAATCAAGGATCACCTCGGCCTGACCGACGCCGCGCTCGGCTTCGCCCTGCTCGGCGCGCCGCTCGGCTCGGTGGCAGCGATGCTGGTGGTGGGGCGCGCGCTGCCCCGGCTCGGCAGCAAGGGCATGGTGCAGATCAGCCTGCTGGGCTATTGCCGGCCGGCCCGCTCGTCGGCTTGGCCGGATCATTGGCGCCCTGTTCGCCGCTCTGTTCGCCTGGGGCGCGTTCCAGGGCGCGATGGATGTCTCGATGAACACCCAGGCCGTCACGGTGGAGCTCGCGGCCGGGCGGCCGCTGATGTCCGGCTTTCAGGCCAGCTGGAGCATCGGCGCGTTCGCAGGCGCGGGCATCGGCGCGCTGGGCGTGGCCGCTGGCGTCTCGCTGACCCCGCAACTGCTGCTGCTGGCGAGTTCCGGTGCTGGCCGTTGCCGGCCCGCTGCTCGTTGCGGATGCTGGCCGACCCGCGCGCGGCCGACCCGGAAGGTGGCCGCTCGACCGACGCCCCGTGCGGTTGCCCGGTCCGGTGCTGGTCCTTGGCTCGATCGCATTCGCGTCCATGCTGTGCGAGGGTGCAAGCGCCGACTGGGCGTCGGTGTTCCTGCGCGGGCCGATCGGTGTCAGCGCGGCCGTGGCCGGTCTCGGGTACACCGCCTTCGCGCTGGCCATGGTGGCCGTCCGGCTGTGCGGGTAACCGGCTCCGGCCCGGTTCCGGCCGGGCGGCTGCTGCCGGTGCTCGCCGCTGTCGCGGCGGCCGGGTTTACCGGCGGGCTGCTCGGCGGCAGCAGCGTGACGTCATCGCCGGATTCGGCTTGCCTGGGGGTCGGCCTCGGCGCTCGATCATCCCGACGGTGAACAGCGCGGCCGGGCCGGCTGCCTGGGCATGAGCCCGGGCACCGCCATCGCGATGGTCTCCGCCTGCGGTTGGGCCGGGTTCGTGTTCGGGCCGCCGATCATCGGCGAGCTAGCGTCCGCGACGTCGCTGACCGCCGCGCTGGCGTCCTGCCCGTGCTCGACTGCCTGCATCGCCGTCGCCACGGCCCGGACCAGGGCTCTGCGCGGAGCGTGACCCGGTGACCAGTGCAGCCGGCGCTGCCGCGATCCGGTAGAAACGTCAGGCATGACGGCGATCTATCTGCTCCGGCACGGCCAGGCCGACTACAGCCCGGTGCGCGCCCGCCAGGGGCCCGGCTCGATGGCCGACCTCGCACCGCTGACCGCGCGCGGCGCGCAGCAGGCCGTCGCCGCCGCGGCAGCGCTGGCCGGCGTCGGCGCGACCAGGCTGGTTTCGTCGCCATTCACCAGGACGATGCACACGGCGAGTTTTGTCGCCAGCCGCCTCGGCCTGCCCGTCGAGGTCGAGTTCGGTCTGCATGAGTGGCTCCCGGATGACACCTTCGGCTGGCAGACCCACGAGGAGGTGCTCGTTCAGGTCCGCGATTTCAACCTCCATGGCGGCGAATGGCCGCCCGGCGAGCGCCGGCCATGGGAGCCACTGTCAGCTGTGCGCCGCCGGGCCGGGGCCGCTCTGCGGGCCGTCGTCGACCGCACCCCGGACGGAGCGGTCGTCGCGGTCTGCCACGAGATGGTGATCAGGTCACTGACCGGCGACGTGGCGACCGCGACCGGCCAGTTCCGCCAGCTCAACCCGGCCGACCTGGCTGCTCCCTGACGCGCTCCTATCCGGACGGCGGCGGGACAGTGACCGGGCTGCTGATCGTCTCGCCGTGCCGCGCCGTGGCGAGCAGGACGACCCGGATCTGGTCGTTCTGCAGCTTCTTCGCGTTGATCAGGAAGCGGGCCTTCCCGGCCGCAGTCAGCGTCTGCTCCTGCGCGTTCGTCCAGCTGCCGCCGGGCGCCAGCGTCTGCAGCACAACGGTTTCGCCGCGGCGAGCGTAGCGGGTGCTGACAACCAGCTCGTCGAGCACGCCCTTCGCGCCGACACGGAGCCGGAGCGCAATCGGCGGACGCACCGTCACGTAGGCCGGCGGGCTGACGACGTCGCCGGGACCGATCAGCCGGAAGGCCGCGTTGACGCGGACGACTGCGACCGTCACGGCCACGTTCCCGGTCGAAGAGGCGTGGCCGGAGCCGACCAGGTGCCAGGTCAGCGTGGCGGCGGGACGCTCGTAGAGCAAGACGGTGCCGGCCGTGCCGGCCCCAGCGGAACTGGTGAGCCCGGCCGCTCACGGTCACGGCCGTGCCAGCCATGATCTCGTTGCTGGATGCTATCGCTGTCAGCTGGTCCGGCCCGGCCAGCGCCGATCCGGACGGCTGGGCAGACCCTGGCGAGCTCGCGGCCGTGGACGGCGATGGCGACGCGCCGCTGGCCTGGTGGTGGCGGCGGTGGCCAGCGGCCGGACCAGTGTGCCGCGTCGGCGGGGCAGAGCTGGCGTGATGGCTGCTGTCCGGCACGCCGATCGGGCCGAGGATCCGGTAGGCCAGATGCTGGACCGGCTCAGGTAGCGCCGAGGCATACGCCGCGGCGGCCAACCCGCCGGTCACGACGACCGTGGCGGCGGCCGCGAGCCGGATGCTGAGACGACCGGGCAGCAAGCGCCGGTCCCGGCGCTGACCGGGCCGGCCGAACCTGGGCGCAACCGGGACCGGGGCGGCCGGTTCCTGGGCGGCGGGCGGCGCCGAGGCGGGCGGCACGTTCGCGCGGAACATGGTCAGCGCCGCCTGCTCGCCGGCCAGTTCACTGCCCGCGGGCTCGGCGGTCAGCGCCTGCAGTAGTTCCGCGACACCGGGGCCGAGCGGACCAGCGTCAGCCGTCAGATCCGGATTCACTTGTCCACCTCCTCGAGCGTCCAGTGCGGCTGCGAATCAGGGCCGCCGGACCTGGTGAGGCCGGTCAGCGGCGTTGTGTCCGGGGTCAGGCCGGCAAGCGGAACGGTCAGCGCGACGGTGCCGGTGCTTGCGGCCGGATGGCGGCCAGCCAGCGCCCGGACCGCGGGATCGTCAGCGAGTGCCTTGAGGCCGCGATGCAGGGCGACCCGGACCGCGCCGGCCGACTTGCCGAGAATCCTCGCCACGTCGGGCGTCTCCAGCCCGGCGATCACCCGCAGCGCCACAGTCTCGGCCTGGTCACGGGAGAGCCGGCCGAGTAGCGCCACCGCGCCCTGCACCGACAGTCCGTCCAGCACCTGGTCCTCGACCAGCTGGCTGTCAGCGAGGATATCCAGGCCCGCGTTCATAACCGCGCTCACGGGCCGCCGGGACCTGGCCCGGGCCGCGTCGATCGCGCGATGCCGCCCGATCGTGAACAGCCAGCGCCGGAAGTCGTCCTCGTCGCCGGCGAATTTCGGCAGGTCCCTGACCACCTGCAGCCAGGTCTCGCTGGCGACATCGTCCGGGTCATCGCAGCCGATGACGCGCAGGAACCGCAGCAGGCGCGGCTGCAGCGCCCGCCACAACTGCAGAAAGCCGGCCTCGTCACCCGCGCTCGCCCTGGCCAGGGCGTCGGCAGGCACGCCGCTCTGTGTCACCATCGCGCCTGTAAGGGTGGCACACCGGCGGGTATGCCCGGACCTGGTCGCTAGATCCGGGATACCCGCCGGCGCAGGTTGCGTCGTGCTCAGGAAGCCGCGACCGGGCTGATGGTGTCGGTATGGCTGACGGACCGGGCGAAGTTCCTGGTGCCACGGAAGACCAGCCGGAAGGTGGCGGGCTTCTTGCCGACGTGCACCCGGAAGAACACGTGGCCGTGCGCGCGGGTGAGGTGGACCTTCACGACGTTCCAGTGGCCCTTAGCGCCGAGGCGCTCCAGCCAGACGCGCAGGTGCCGCAGGTTGTGATGCACGGCGGTCAGGTGCCCGGCGATGACCGCGGTGGTCTGGTTCGGGTGCCCGACCGGTGCCGAGTTAGCAATGCCGAGGTGGGTCGGGATCCGGTGCGAGGCGGCGGCCGGGGCGGACGGGTGAACGATGCTGGCGTCGGCGGCCGCGGTGGCCCCGGTCATGGCGATCGCGGCGACTGCGCCGACCGCGCCAATGCGGACGGCCAGGGACTTCGGAAGACGCATGGAGTTCTCCTTGTAGTAAGGCCCCGATCACGATGAGGCCGTCGACAACACCCCCTCAAGCGACAGGAGCGCAGCAGGCGTTACTGGGCTCGGCGTGACCTGCGTCACACTGAGGTCATGGCTGAACAATCCAGACCAGCAGAGCCGGGGACCGGACTGGTCCGCGGCGTGATCCTGGCGGAGAGCCTGCGACCAGGGACCAGTTTCGGCGGCCACGGCATGCGCGTGCTGCGCTGGAGCCGGTACGAAGTGACCGGCGCCGCCAAGTACCAGCCATCGCTGTGGACTGCCATCGAGTTCGAGCTGCCGGCCGAAGAAGCGCCCGCCCTGGCCGAGGAACTAGCGGCCAGCCTGCTCAGCCCCGGCTGGTATGCCAACTGGACCGGGCTGGCCGAGGCCACCGTCATCTTTCCCGGCAAGATCTTCCGGTACCGGCGAGGTGACCAGGCAGCGCGAGCGGCCGCGCAGCAGCATGGTCGCGAATGCGGCGTGCCTGAACCGCAGCTGGACTGGACGGACTGACGGTCAGCCGTCAACGACGAGAGCGGCGATCCGGCCGATGTGCGCGGCTGGCGAGCCGAACAGCATCGCGGCCCCGCCGGCCCGCTTGAAGTAGCGATGTGCCTGATGTTCCCAGGTAATCCCGATGGCGCCGTGCAACTGAATCATCTCGGCGCTGACCTGCTGCAGCGCGTCCGAGCAGTACGCCTTCGCAGCAGCCGCGCGCAAGGCCAGCTCCGTCCCGCCTGGCTCTGTCACCGGGGCTGCCGCCGCGGCTGCGAACGCGAGCGACCTGGCCGACTCGGCCAGCACGTGCATCTCCGCCATCCGGTGCTGCAGCGCCTGGAAGCTGCCGATCGGCACGCCGAACTGCACCCGCACCTTGGTGTAGGCGACGGTTAGCGCCAGCGCACCTGCGGCGGCGCCGGCCTGCTCGGCCGCGAGCGCGATGCAGGCTGTGTCCCGCACGCCGGCCAGGGTGATGGCGCCGCCGATCCGCCGGCCCGCTGCGCCGTCGAGGCGCACCGTCGCCAGCCGCCGGCTCTCGTCCACGCTGACGTGCGGGCTCCGGGTGATCCCGGGCTGGCCGGGCGCGACCTCGAACAAGCCGGTCTCGCCGCCTTCCGTGCGGGCCGGCACGAGCAGCACGGTGGCCTGGTCACCGTCCAGCACATAATGTGCATCGCCGCTGATCCGCCAGTCGGCATGGCCGGGGGCCTGGACCGCTGTGCAGGCAACCTCGGCCGGATCCCAGCGCCCGGCCGCGGTGGTCCAGGCCAGGGCGGCCAGCTCGCTGCCGTCAGCCAGGCCGGGCAGCAGCCGCTCGCACGCGGTCTGGTCCCCCGCTGCCAGCAGCGCGGCGGTGGCCAGTACTGCCGAGCCCAGCATCGGCGACGGCGCCACCGCGCGGCCAAGTTCCGCCAGCACGACAGCGGCTTCAACCAGGCCGGCACCGGCGCCGCCGTAGCGCTCGGGAATGAGCAGGCCCGCGGCGCCGATCTCGCCGCACAGGCGCTGCCACAGCTGCCGGGCCGCCGGGCTGGCCGCCGGCGTCGCGGCCGCTGAAGTCCGGTCGATCAGGCTGCGGACCGCGTCGCGCAGGTCGTCCTGCTCGCTGGTCAGCTGCATGTCAGCTGCTCCCGCCCGCTGTCACCGCGGCCAGGACCCTGGCCCGGTGATAAGCCTGACTGCCCCAGGCCGGGGCCAGGGCCTGGATCCTGGTGATCCACAGGCCCGCGTCGTGCTCGGCCGTGTAGCCGATCGCGCCGTGTACCTGCAGCCCGATCCTGGCCGCCCGGCGGGCCGCATCGGCGCAGGCGACCTTGGCGGCCGAGACATCGCTCGGCGCCGAATCGGCGCCCGCGCCGAGCGCCACCGCCGCCGCATGCAGCAGCGGCCGGGCGAACTCCAGCCCGATCAGCACGTCGGCCAGATGATGCTTGACCGCCTGGAACGAGCCGACCGGCTGGCCGAACTGAATTCGTTCCCGCGCGTGCCGCGCCGAGGCCTCGAGCAGCGCCCGGCCGGCGCCGAGCAGCTGAGCCGCGCTCGCCAGGGTGCCGAGGTCGGCGGCGCGGCTGGCCGCTGCCTGATACGCGCTGCCTTCGGCCAGCACCCGGCCGCCGGTTACCTCGGTCAGGCTCCTGGCGGCGTCGACCGACCGCCGGGCCGGGCCGCGGCTACTGCCTGTGTGCAGCGTCTGCGGCCCGGCGAGCAGGACCAGCCCGGCCACGTCGGCATCGGCCGCGTACGGCAGATGCGGAGGGATGGCCAGCGTCGCGATGAGGTCGCCTGCTGCCAGCGCAGCCAGCGCCGTGGCCAGTTCGGCGTCCGATGCGGCGACGGCCGCGATCAGCGACGGCGCGGCCGCCAGGGTCTCGGCCGCCGGGCCAGGCAGGGCGTGATGGCCGATCTCCTCGCACGCGATGACCAGGTCGGCCGGCTCGGCACCGAGCCCGCCGTACTCGGCCGGCACGGCCAGCGCCGTCACGCCCGCGCCGGCGAGGGCGCGCCAGATCTTCAGACCAGGACCGTGGTCACCTGCTGCCCAGCTCCTGGCGGCCGCCGGGCAGTCGGCAGCCGCCAGCAGCTCGTGCAGCGCGGCAGCGAACTGCCGCTGCTCGGCGGACAGCGAGAAGTCCATCAGCGGCTCGCCGCCCGTCCGGCCCGCCCGCTCATCGCGGCAAGCCGAGGACGCGCTCGGCGATCACTGAGCGCTGGATCTCGTTCGTGCCCGCGTAGATGGGCCCGGCCAGCGCGAACAGGTAGCCGTCCAGCCAGCGCCCGTCGCCGTGGCCAGGATCACGCAGCTCTGCCCGCGGGCCGAGCAGGTCCAGGGCAGTCTGATGCAGGGCCAGATCCAGTTCCGACCACCAGACCTTGCCCAGGCTGGATTCGGCCCCGGACGAGCCGCTGCCGTCCGGCTGGCTAGCGAGCCGGTAACCGTGTAGCTGGTAGGCGCGAGCGCTGATCCAGGCATCGGCCACCCGGTCTGCCAGCGCGGTATCGGCCGGGTCGCCCGCACGCTGCCACAGCCCGGCCAGCCGTGCGGCCGCCGCGGTGAACCTGCCCGGCGAGCGCAGCGTGAGGCCGCGCTCGTGCCCGGCCGAGCTCATCGCGATCCGCCAGCCATCACCCGGTTCGCCGATGACGTCGTCGTCCGGCACGAATACCTCGTCCAGGAAGATCTCCGCAAAACCTGCTTCGCCGTCCAGTTGCGCGATCGGCCGGACCGTCACACCCAGCGGCACGCAGGTCGAACATGAGGTAGGTGAGGCCGCGGTGCCGCCCGGCCTGCGGATCGGAGCGGAACAGCCCGAACGCCCGGTCGGCGAAGACGGCGCGCGAGCTCCAGGTCTTCTGGCCGGACAGCAGCCAGCCGCCGTCGGTACGCACCGCCGCTGACCGGATCGCGGCCAGGTCGCTGCCGGCGCCCGGTTCGGACCAGGCCTGCGCCCAGACTTCGTCCGCCCGCGCCATCGCGGGCAGCACCCGGTCGCGCTGCTCATCGGTCCCGTGCACGAGCAGCGTCGGTGCGAGTACGAACAGGCCATTCTGCCCGACCCGCACCGGGCCGTCCGCCGCGTGGTACTCCTCCTCGAACACCAGCCAGTCCAGCAGCGGGGCGTCCCGGCCGCCGTACCGCGCCGGCCAGGACACGACGGCCAGCCGCGCCGCCGCGAGCTGTGCCTCCCACTGGCGGTGCGCGGCGAAGCCCTCGGCGGTGTCGACCGACGGCAGCGGCCGGGCCGGCAGGTGCTCGGCCAGCCACCCGGCGACCTCGGCCCGGAACGCCCGGCTGGGCTGGATCGAAGTCCAGGTTCACCCGGGCGGCCTGCTTCATCGACCGGGCGTTCATCCCGGCGAGCGAGTCCGCCCCGATTTCGGCATTGTGCGCGTGCGCGACGTGATGCAGCCCGAACGATCGAGTCCATGCCGTTGCGCATGCCCATCTGGTCCTCGCACTGGTTGACCGCGCGCTTGGCCAGCGCCAGGCCGAAGGGCGGCATCGTCGCGATCTTGTCCGCCAGCGCGAACGTGGTGGCGGCCAGATCGGCCCGCGGCACCACCCGGCTGACCATGCCGAGTTCGTAGGCCCGCTGCGCGCTGAACCTGTCCCCGGTGAACAGCATCTCCTTGGCGAACCTGGGCCCGACCACCCACGGATGAGCGAAATACTCCACGCCGGGGATCCCCATCCGCACGACCGGGTCGGCGAAGAAGGCGTCCTCGGATGCGACGATCAGGTCGCAGATCCAGGCCAGCATCAGCGCCGCCGGCGATGCACGCGCCCTGAACCATCGCGATGGTCGGCTTGGGGATCTCCCGCCAGCGCCGGCACATGCCCAGGTAGACCTCCATCTCCCGGGAGTACCGGTTATCAGCGCCGTCCTTGCCGACGTGGTCCCACCAGATGACGGCTTTGCGCTCGTAGGAGACATCCAGGTCGCGGCCGGGCGTGCCGATGTCGTGCCCGGCGCTGAAGTGATCGCCTTCGCCGGCCAGCACGATGACGGCCACCGAGTCGTCGCTCACCGCGCGGGTGAACGCCGCGTCCAGGGCGTAGGTCATGGCCGAGTTCTGGGCGTTGCGGTACTGCGGCCGGTTCAGCGTGATCACCGCGGTGCGCCCGCGGACCTCGTACCGGACGACCTCGTCCGGCGCCTCTGGCCGCGCCGCGCCGTCGCCGTTACTGCTGCCTGCTCGGTCATCTGATTCCTCCTTCAGCAGCCGCTTCAGCGGCTTGCCCGACGGATTGCGCGGCAGTTGCGAGCGGAACTCGACCTGCCTGGGCACCTTGAAGTTCGCCAGCCGCTCCCGGCAGTACGCCACGATGTCCTCCCGGCTGAGTTCGGCGCCCGGCTCGTGGTCACGACGAAGGCTTTCCCGACCTCGCCCAGCCGGGCGTCCGGGACGCCGATGACCGCGGACTCAGCGACGCCGTCGAGCCGGGCCAGCACCTGCTCCACCTCGGCCGGATAGACGTTGAAGCCGCCGCAGATGTACATGTCCTTGAGCCGGTCAGTGATGGTCAGATAGCCGTCGCCGTCCAGCGTCCCGACGTCGCCGGTGTGCAGCCAGCCGTCGGCGTCGACGGCCTCCCTGGTCGCGGCCGGATCGTCGAGGTAGCCGAGCATCACGTTCGGGCCGCGCAGCATGATCTCGCCCCGCGCCGCCGGCGTCCTGGCCGGCCAGGCAGATCTCGAAACCAGCGGTGGCACGGCCGGACGTCGTGGCGACGATGCGAGGAGCGTCGCCGTGGCCGGCACATGGTCACGACTACGGCCTCGGTCAGCCCGTAGGCGGTCAGCACCAGATCGAAGCTCAGCTCGGACTGCATCCGCTCGACCAGCGCGACCGGGACTACGGCGGCGCCGGTCACTGCCAGCCGCAGGCTGGACAGGTCAAGCTGGCCGCGAGCCGGGTGGTCGAGAATCGACTGGTAGATCGTGGGCGCGCCCGGCAGCACCGTGATCTGCTCAGCCTCGATCAGACGCATCGCCTGTTCCGGGTCAAACACCAGCTGCGGCACGATCGCCGCGCCGGTCAGCAGGCAGGCCAGGATGCCGGCCTTGTAGCCGAAGCTGTGGAAGAACGGGTTCACGCACGAGGTACCGGTCCTCGGCTGGTCAGCTGGCCGCACTCGGCCCAGGCCGCGCGCAACGTCGAGCGCCTGCCGGTGCGAGCTACATCGCGCCCTTGCTCCGGCCGGTCGTGCCCGAGGTGAACAGGATGTCGCTGACATCGTCCGGGCTGACTGCCGCGGCTCGCTCGCAGCGACATCGGCCGGGGCGGCCTCCGCGCGGCGTCCCAGCTCGTCCCAGGCCAGCACGTCCTTGCCGGGCCACACCGGCAGCCCAGACCGGTCCGCCGGTCCGCTCGGCCCGGCTCGACCGGCACGGCACGATCAGCCGGGCTGCTCGAGCTGGCCGGGCTCAGCCGGTCGGCCTGCTGCAGCGCCGCGAGCCGGTCGGCGCCCAGGAACGGTCCGGCCACGAACAACGCGCTCGCGCCGGCTGCGGCCGATCACGTCGAGCGCCTCCGGCCCGGTGTAGCGGGTGTTGACCGGAACCAGGGTCGCCACCCGCGTTGCAGCGCCCGAGCGCGGCGAGCACCCAGTGGTGCGTGTTCGGCGCCCAGATCGCGACCCGGTCGCCGGGCTCGATGCCCGCAGCCGCCAGCGCCCCCGCGACTCGCGGTCACCCGCTCGTGCAGTTCCCCGTAGGTCAGCCAGCGGCCCGCCGGGCTCGGCTATCGCCGTCCGCTCGCCGAACACGGCCGCGCCGCCCTGGCGACGGCCGCGCGGGATCGTCAGCTCCACCGGGCTCCTCGAAACAAGCAAGTGCTTGGTAGGGAGCCTACTGGCCGCTGCCTGCCGATCTGGCCAGGCGCGCAGCCGGTCACTGCCGTGATCAGGCAAGCAAGTGCTTGGTAGGCTGCCGGTATGCTCGTCCGGTATCCGGCCCGACGCACCGGAGCCGTGGATGCCGCACCGGCGGCGCGAGAGGACCGCAGTTGCAGCTCACCGCCGAGGACGAGGACTTCCGACACTCGCGTGCGCGACTGGCTGGGCAGAACCTGGCCGGCGAGTTCGCCGGGCTGCGCGGAGTCGGCGGGCCCGGCCGCGAGCACGAGCCTTCGAGCAGCGGCTCGCCTGGGACCGGCAGTGCACGCAGCGGGCTGGACGCCGCTCGGCTGGCCGCGCGAGCACGGCGGCCGGGGCGCGAGCCTCGACCAGCAGCTGATCTTCCACGAGGAGTACGCCCGGGCCGGCGCGCCGGCCCGGGTCGGCCACATGGGCGAGCAGCTGCTCGGCCCGACGCTGATCG
Organism: uncultured Actinomycetota bacterium; assembly: GCA_963713585.1. Lineage (GTDB taxonomy): Bacteria > Actinomycetota > Actinomycetes > Streptosporangiales > Streptosporangiaceae > JAJYUU01. Next base: position 304,747 of record CAVQMG010000007.1, read on the forward strand.
CGTTCGGCACGCCCGAGCAGCAGCGGCGGTTCCTGCCGCCGATCGCCGCCGTCAGAGAACTGTGGTGCCAGGGTTTCTCCGAGCCGGGCGCCGGATCTGACCTGGCCTCGGTCAGCACATCGGCCGGGCTGGACGGCGACCACTGGGTGCTCAACGGCCAGAAGGTGTGGACCTCGCTGGCCACGTGGCCGACTGGTGCTTCGTGCTGGCCAGGACCGAGCCAGGTTCGAGGCGCAGCGACGGGCTGTCGATGCTGCTCGTGCCGATGCGCCAGCCTGGGGTCACGGTCCGGCCGATCCGGCAGCTCACCGGCACCAGCGAGTTCAACGAGGTCTTCTTCGACGGCGCCCGCACCGAGGCCGACATGGTGCTCGGCGAGCCGGGCGACGGCTGGCGGGTGGCCAGGTTCCTGCTCGGCGGTCGAGCGCGGCGCGGCGGCATTCGGCCAGCAGATTCGGTACCGGCGGGAGCTGGACGAACTGGTCGCGCGCGGCCCAAGCGGACCGGCGCGGCCGACGGAACCGTTGCTCCGGGACCGGATTGCCCGGGCTTGGCTCGGGCTGGAGGTGATAGCGCGCAGGTGCTGACGCATGCTGGACGGACCGGTCCGGCCGGCGCCCGGAGAACTGACGGACCGCGACGCCTCGGTGATGAAACTGCTGTGGTCGCGTTGGCACAAGGCGCTCGGGGAGCTGGCCATGGACGTGCGGGGCCCGGCTCCATGGTGGCCCGGGACCGCCTACGAACTCGACGGCTGGCAGCGGCTGTACCTGTTCAGCCGGGCCGACACGATCTACGGCGGGTCGGACGAGATCCAGCTCGGGATCATCGCTGCCCGGCGCTCGGCCTGCCCCGGCCGGCGCGGTCATGACCGCCGGGCCGCCCGGTGCCGCCGCGCCGGGCCGCGACCTGCTGGCCGGCAAGGTCGTGGTGCATCACCGCGGCGGCCGGGACCGGGATCGGCGGCGCGGCCGCGCGGCGCTGCCTGGAGGAGGGCGCCAGCTGGCGATCAGCGACGCGCACGCCGCCCGGCTCGCGGCCGCCACGACGAGCTGGCCGGTGAGTACGGCGACCGGGTGTGGTCGGTGCCGTGCGACGTGACCAGCGAGACGCCGTGTCCGGCGCTGATCGACGGCGCGGTCGGCCAGGTTCGGCCGGATCGACGTGATGATCAACAACGCCGGGCTCGGCGGCACCAGCTCGATCCTCGAGATGACCGACGAGCAGTGGCTTCGGGTGCTCGACATCACGCTGAACGGCACGTTCCGGTGCACCAGGGCCGCGCTGCGGCAGCTGGTCGCCCAGGGCGGCGGCGGCGCGGTCGTCAACAACGCCTCGGTGCTCGGCTGGCGGGCTCAGCCCGGCCAGGCCCACTACGCGGCCGCGAAGGCCGGGCGTGATGGCGCTGACCAGGTGCGCGGCGATGGACGTGGCCGAGCACGGGATCCGGGTCAACGCGGTGTCGCCGAGCCTGGTCATGCACCCGTTCCTGGCCAAGGTGATGGCGCAGGACACTGCTGGACGAGCTGGCACGCCGGGAGGCGTTCGGCCGGTCGCGGAGCCGTGGGAGGTGGCGACCGTGATGGTGTTCCTGGCCAGCGACTACGCCTCGTACCTGACCGGCGAGGTCATCTCGGTCAGCAGCCAGCACCCGTGAGCGAGCGCCCGTCCCGCGGCCCGAAGACGGCCAGCGCCTCGGCGTCGCTGGCGCGGGCGGGCAGGAAGTAGTCGGCCCACTCGGCTGCGCCGGAGTAGGCGGACTGGGCGACGATGTCAGCGCACGCGCGCCGCACGTCAAACTCGGTGCGCCGCATCTGCACCGCGCCGCCGGACAGCAGCGCCCAGTGCGCTCCGGCCCGGCCGTAAGGCATCCCGACGCTGCCGGGGTTGACGATCTGCCGGCCGTGCGCGAGCCGGGTAAACGGCATGTGCGTGTGCCCGCAGACGATGGTCGCCACCTCGTCCGGCACGTCTGCCAGGACCTCGGCCCAGCGCTCGAGCCGGGTGTCAGCCAGGACGACTTCTTCGTCGTCGCGCGGCGTCCCGTGGCAGAACAGCACCGGCCCGAATCCGTCGGCCTCGATCGTGACCGGATGCGGCAGGCCGGCCAGCAGGGCAGCGTGCTCCGGACTGAGTTGTGCCGCTGCCCAGGGCGTGATCTCGTCCGGGATCTCGATGTCGCGGCCCTGCGCCAGGGCAGCTAGCTCACGATCTGCGTTGCCCCGCACCCAGACGACGCGCTTGCCGAGGCTGAGCAGCCGGTCGAGTACCTGGACCGGCTGCGGGCCGGACGCGATATCCCCGGTCAGCACGATCCGGTCGGCCGCCGCGACATCCGGCTCGGCCAGCACGGCCTCCAGCGCGGGAAGCACACCGTGGATGTCGGACAGAACCGCGACCGAGGCGACCATGACTCCATCCTCGCCCGGCCCGGCCCGGCTCCGGCCGGATTTCGCTGCCGGCCGAGCCGGGCCTGCACCGCAGCCGGTTGGCATGATCAGAGCATGACCGACAGGGATCTGAGTCAGCTGGCCCGCGACATCGATGCCCGCTGCCGGCTACGCGGCCGCTTCGTGCTGCGATCGGGTCAGGTCACGGCCGAGTACTTCGACAAGTACCTGTTCGAGGGCGACCCGCTGCTGCTCCAGCGCGTCGCGGAGCAGATGGTGACGCTGGTGCCGGCCGGCACCGACCTGCTCGGCGGACTGGAACTGGGCGGTGTGCCGATCGCGACCGTGCTCAGCCAGCTCACCGGCGTGCCCGCATTGTTCGTCCGCAAGCAGGCCAAGACCTACGGCACCGGCAAGCTCGCCGAGGGCGGCGACCCGGCCGGCCGCACCATCACCCTTGTCGAGGACGTGATCACCACCGGCGGAGCCGTGCTGGCGGCAGCGACCGCGCTGCGCGAGCTCGGCGCGAACGTCGGCACGGTCATCTGCGCGATCGACCGCTCCGCGCCCGGCCAGAATCAGCTGCCGGATCACGGCATCAGCGTGCTGCCGGTGCTGACCAGCGCCCAGCTGGACGCCGCCGCAGCGTCCGCGCATCACGCGGGAGACTTTGCATCCGCTGCGGATGCAAAGTCTCCCGGCTAACGGCTGAGCCGTTTTTTCCAAGCGGAGCTGACTGGCCGAGCGCCACGATGGGTGCATGAGGAACCAGGCGGACTTCACCGGGATCACGGCTTACCTGTACTACCCCGACGGCGACGAGGCCGTCGGCTGGCTAACCAGGGTGCTCGGCTTCGGGCCCGCGGCCGGCGTCAGGGACGCAGCCGGTCACTGGCTCGAGGGCAAGATCGACGTCGGCCCCACCCAGATCGACATCAGCGGCGGTCAGGCACCAGGTCCGGATACCGGCCACGGCTCGCTGCTGATCGTGCACGTCACCGACGTCGACGCTCAGTACCGGCGGATCTCGGCGGCCGGCGTCGAGATCGACCCGCCGAAGGACGAGCACTACGGGCCGCGCACCTGTCACGTCACCGACCCGTGGGGCTACCGCTGGTACTTCTGGCAGGGCGAGGCGATCTACCCGTCGCAGTGACCGCCGGCCAGACCAGCCGTCCGGAGTTAGATCCGCTCGATGATCGTCGCGGTCGCCATGGCACCGCCCGCGCACATTGAGATCAGCGCGGTGCTGGCATCCCGGCGCTCCAGCTCGTGCAGCGCGGTCGTGATGAGCCGGGAGCCGGTGCTGCCGACCGGGTGGCCGAGAGCGATGGCGCCGCCGTTCACGTTCACCTTGTCCGGGTCCGGCTTATGCACGCTCATCCAGGACATGACGACCGACGCGAACGCCTCGTTGACCTCGAACACGTCGATGTCGCCGATCGTCATGCCGCTGCGCGCCAGCACGCGCTCGGTCGCCGCGACCGGCCCGTCCAGGTGGTAGTACGGGTCGTCGCCGATCAGGCACTGCGACACGATCCTGGCCCGCGGCCGCAGTCCCAGCTCGCGCGCCCGCTCCTGCGACACCAGCAGCACGGCCGCGGCGCCGTCGCTGATCTGCGAGGACGTGCCAGCCGTGTGCAGGCCGTCTGGCAGCACCGGCTTCAGCCCGGCCAGGCCCTCCAGCGTGGTGTCACGCAGGCCCTGGTCCTTGTCGACGACCCTGGTCTCGCCGGTCGGCTTGCCCTCGCCGTCCAGCACCGGCGCCTTGACCGGCGCCACCTCGCGGTCGAACCGGCCCTCCGCCCAGGCCTGCTGCGCATTGCTGCTGGGAACGTAGCCCGAAGGCGTCAATCTGATCGCGGGTGAAGCCGCGGCGACGGGCGATCCGCTCGGCCGCCTCGAACTGGTTCGGCATGTCGATGCTCCACGACTGCGGCCGGGGCGAGCCGATGCCGGTGCCGATGTTGGCACCGAGCGGAATCCGGGACATCGCCTCGACGCCGCAGCCGATGCCCACGTCGATGGCATCCGCGGCAATCAGCCCGGCGATCAGGTGCACCGCCTGCTGGGCCGAGCCGCACTGGGCGTCCAGGGTCAGGCAGCCGGTCTGCTGCGGCATCCCGGCGTGCAGCCACGCGGTCCGCGTCACGTTGCCCGCCTGCTCCCCGGCCTGGGTGACACAGCCGCCGGCGATCTGCTCGACCAGCCCGGCCTCGATCCCGGCCCGCTCGACCAGGGCGGTCTGGGCGCTGCCGAGGATCTCGGCCGGATGCAGGCCGGCCAGCGCGCCGCGCCGCCTGCCGATCGGGGTCCGGACAGCCGACACGATGACCGCGTTGCTCACTGCTACTCCCAGATGTCGCCGCTATCTCGATAGTAGAACGTGTTCTTGAAGATTCGAGTCCAAGGCAGTTCACCACAGGCCGCCGGCATGCTTCAATCCCACTAGAACACGTTATAGATCCGGAGGCCCGACATGGCTCAGCCGCTGGTAGCGCCTGGTTTTGACCTGACCGATCCTGACCTGTACGCGCACCGCGTGCCGCAGGAGGAGCTGGCCGAGCTGCGCCGGGCCGCGCCGGTTCGGTGGAATCCGCAGCCGACCGACATGGGCTTCCACGACGCCGGGTTCTGGGCCGTGACCAGGCATAAGGACGTCGTCGCGATCTCCCGCGACAGCGAGACGTTCTCCAGCTACGAGAACGGCGCCATCGTCCGGTTCCCCAGCGGCAACACTCGCGACCAGGTCGAGCTGCAGCGGGTGATCATGCTCAATATCGACCCGCCGCACCACACCAAGGTGCGCGGGATCGTCTCCCGCGGGTTCACTCCGCGGTCGATCAACAACCTGCGCGAGGTGCTGACCGAGCGGGCGAAGAAGATCGTCGCCGACGCGATCGCGAAGGGCACCGGCGACTTCGTCACCGACGTCGCCTGCGAACTGCCGTTGCAGGCGATCGCCGAGCTGATCGGCGTTCCCCAGGAGGACCGGCACAAGCTGTTCACCTGGTCCAACGACATGGTCGGCTACGACGACCCCGACTACGTGGGCGACGGCGAGACCGCCGCCGCGGAGATTCTCGGCTACAGCATGCTGATGGCCGAGGACCGGCGGGCCTGCCCGCGCGAGGACATCGTCACCAAGCTCGTGCACGCCCAGGTCGACGGGGACGAGCTGACCACGGACGAGTTCGGCTTCTTCGTCATCCTGCTGGCCGTGGCCGGGAACGAGACCACCAGGAACGCGATTTCGCATGGCATGCTGGCGTTCCTCGACAACCCCGAGCAGTGGGAGATCTTCAAGGCGCAACGGCCGGAAACGGCGGTCGACGAGATGGTCCGCTGGGCCACCCCGGTCACCGTCTTCCAGCGGACCGCGACCAAGGATGTCGAGCTCGGCGGCCAGCTGATCACGAAAGGCCAGCGGGTAGGGATGTTCTACCGGTCGGCCAACTTCGACGAAGAGGTCTTCGAGAACCCCGAGCAGTTCAACGTCCTGCGCAGCCCGAACCCGCACGTCGGCTTTGGCGGCACCGGCGCGCACTACTGCCTGGGTGCCAACCTGGCCCGGCTGGAGATTGACCTCATATTCAGCGCGATCGCGGACGCCATGCCGGACATCACCAAGGCCGGCGACCCGCAGCGGCTGCGCTCCGGCTGGCTGAACGGCATCAAGCGCCTTCCCGTTGCTTACCGGTAACGACCGCGGCTACTGCAGCCACCCGAAATCCGGCTGATACCTCCGGGCCGCCTCACCGCGTCTTACAGATGACATCCACTCCTGGTTGCCATTGATACGAGGGGCGCAGCTGTGGCCGATCGGGCGGCGAGAGCTGACGAGGAGTTCCGCGAATATGCTGCCGCACGAGCAGGCCAGCTCTTCCGGATTGCCTTCCTGACCTGCGGTGACTGGCACGATGCCGAGGACCTGGTGCAGACGACGCTGGCGAAGCTCTTTGCTGTCTGGCCCCGCGTGCAGCGCAGCCAGAATGCGGATAGCTATGCCCGCAAGGTCCTCATCAACACCTATTTCTCGAACCGCAGGCTGAAGCGCTCCAGTGAGCTGCCCATCGCAGAGCCCGGCCGAGCGCTGCCTGCCCGGAGTCGACGCCGACCTCCGGCTCACGCTCATCAGCGCGCTAGGCCAGCTGCCGCCGCGAAGCCGGGCCGTGCTGGTGCTGCGCTACGTCGACGACCACAGCATCGAGGCGGTGGCCCAGATGCTCGGGGTTACCCAGGCCGCGGTGAAGAGCCTGACTACCCGGGGCCTAGCCCAGCTGCGGGAAGCCCTGGGCGCGGACGCGGACATCCTGCTTTCCTGACTTACCTGAGGAACTGCCATGCCGACAGACGATGAACTCATCTCCTTGCTCGAGCGCGCGGCCGCAGATCTGCGCCCGGACCTGACCAGCGTGGTCGTCCGGTCTGAGCAACTCGGCCGCAAGCTCCGGCGCCGCAGCAGGGCAGTGTGGACTGCGGCCGGAAGCGCTCTCGCGGTCCTGCTGGCTGCGGGCGCTGGTTACGCCGTCTCAACGTGGCCCAGCCACGGCCCGGCCAGCGCGGGCGCGCCCTCGGCGAACGTCTCGGGCGACGCCACGGCCAGCGCGAAGGCCAGCAGTACGGCATCACCGCGAGCGAGCCAACCGCAGGCCCAGCCCAGCCGGCCGATGACCCGCCTGCAGATGCTCAGGGCCCTGCGCGGCATGCTGCCCGCGGCGGCGCGGTTCTCGCATGTGGCCACCGATACCAGCGCCGGGTCACTGGAGGTGGATTACAACGATGGCCGCGGGGCTGTCGATGTCATGGTCCAGATCTCGCGCTTCACCACAGTCGCGCCGTCAGGCGGCGTGAAGCACGGTAGCTCGGTCCTCGCTTTGTCTTGCCCGCATCCGCTTTGGTCGGACGAGGGGGCCAGGCCAGCCGGCGCGCTGCCGATCAGTTGTCAGCTCCGTACTCCGGCCGGTGGCGGCACGGAGCGCGACGCCGTGATGTACGCCGACGAGTTCGGCTTCTACGGCTACGACATCTACTATCAGCGGACCGACGGCGTTCAGGTGTTCATCCAGGTCGGCAACGGTTACTTCGACCCGTATCTCCCGCACGTGGACCGGGCCAGGCCGCCAGGCTCGATGCAGCTCTGGGAATCAGTGGCAGACAGCCAGATCTGGCGCGCCTAGCCAGACGGTCGGACGGAGAACCGTCCGCGTGCTCACGGGCGGACGTGCAGTAGGTCGCCGGGCTGGTTGGAACAGTACGCCCCGATCGGCTTCAACGGATCAGCCAGCGGCGATAAAGACGGCGGCACTAATCGGCTTAATGTCATAGGCAGTGATCCTGGGCTGGCCATGCAGGATCTCGTCCATCCGGCGTGCCGGGCACATATTGACTTGGCCGACTGATACTGGCTCAGGGCGAGCGGAGCCAGGAACTCCGCGTAGAGGATCATGCCGGGAAGGGCCCAGCTACGTGATCGTCTCCGGCGCCACGTGTGCCTCTGGGTTGCAACCGGGCGAAAGCGGCATAACAGCGCGGCTATCGCCGCCCGACTCTACTCGCGCTCCGCTGCCCACCACCGTGAAGCACGGCGATAGGCCGTTGTTGTGGATCTTTCAACAGAACCATCGCTGTTTTGTGGTTCCGGTGGGTGGCGTCGGCGCTGGCGGCAGTCTGCCCGGCGGCACCGCAGCAAAATGTCCCAGCCGACCGGCCGGTCATTGACATCGTTCGCGGTCGCACGTCTAGTAGTGATTAGGGCTGATTGTCAGCACCGGCTGATGATCGTCGGGGCGTGAAGTCTTTGCTGGCGGGCGGGTCACGTGAAGGCGGCGGCACATGACTGCGAAGTTCAATGGCTGAGCCGGCCGGACAGTCGGCTGGCGGCAGGCTGGCATTCGGCGGCACGGCCGCCGACTACGGGGCTGTTGGCGCGCATGACGGGTTCGTCCACCGCGACGACGGGACGTTCAGCGTCGCCGACGACTCCGCGGCCGAGAAGTACTGGTTAGGCCTGCGGTATCTGGGGGCCGGGGCCGGACGCCGCGCCGCCGCGTTGCTGACGGAGGCGGTCGAAGCGGGCTTCAGGGGCGGCGCGAATCCGACGGTGAGCGAGGTCGCCTACTGCTGGGCCTTGGCTACTCTCACCGGCAGGCCGTACCTGCAGCTGGGCCCCGCCGACCTGGCGAACCTGCGCCGCGCGCACCAGCTGGCCAGCGGCGACCCGGTCTACAGCCAACTAGACCGCCGTCCCCAGCCTGACTGGCTGATGGCGGTCGACTTCATGCGCGACCTCGTCGATGGCCTGGCCAAGCTGGAGGCCGGTCTGGACGTGGACTTCCTGCCGCTGCGCATCGCGTACCGTACCCTGGACCCAAGCTTTCAGATGGACTTCGAGCGCCACCTCGAGCTCATGCTGATCGAGGGGATCGAGGAACTGGCCGAGGCGGCAATCGCGCGCCGGGCGGACGAGCAGCGGATGAGCGCTCAAAGGCTCGACCGGGCTTGGATGTACTTCGAGCAAGACCCGGCCGCGCCGCGCCGGCAAGAGGTCGTGCGCGAGAGAATAGCACCCGCGAGTCAGATAGCCGCGGGCATCGGCGGGCTGCTGGCTGTGGCCGCGGTGATCCTGGAGCTCTTCATGCTCTGGCCACACGGAGCATCCCTGGCCATCGGCGTCGTCCTCGTCGCGGTCCTCGGGGCCGGTTTCGCCGTGCGATGCCGGATCGCCTACCTGGCGAAGGTAGAGCGACTGGCGGACCGGGAACGCGAGTTTGGCCACCACCACGCCACGCGGTACACAAGCCCGGCGCCCCACGCGCCGGCCACGACCGCGCCTGACGACATTGAGGATGAGGTCGAGGCGGAGAACGCCAGGCTGGCCAGAAACCAGCGTCGACGGTTCGTCCGGATTGCTACCTCGCATCTGGACGAGCAAATCAGCCTAAGACTCGTCAGCCAGACCGCCAAACGCTCGCGGTGGCTGCGCGATATCTCAGCCCTGAAGGCCTCGATCCTGCAACGTGTGCTGACCGAATTCAGCGAGCCTGAGCTCGCGCCCGGGTCGGTCAACTGGCTGATCTCGTGGCGGATCCAGCGGATCTACGAGCAGTGGGACGCGGGCACCCTGTACGACTTCCGGACGACGATGATGCCGCGTCCGCTGGACGCCGCCGGCAGCGTGGTCGGGCTGATCGTCGCCGTTGCCGCCTCGGTCTACGGCACCTTCCTGGTCGGGAAGCGGGACCCGATCGACGCGGTCGCGGTCATCCTGGTGCTGGTGCTGGCCGCCATCGTCGTGATGCTAAGTCAGGTCGACGTCTACCTGGTGCATCAGCACAGGATGGCCGACGACGTGCAGGACTGCGAGACCAGGTACCAGGACGAACTCGCTGCCTACCGGCGCTGGCAGGCGATACTCCGTCGCCGGCCGGACGAAAACCAGATGGCCAGCTGGCTCGACCTCGACAAGATCCATCTGCGTAACCTAGTGCTCCACCAGCTCGGCCTGACCAACCTGGACGTCGAGGCGCATGCAACCATCACCGAGCCCGCCGCCGGCTGGCCGGCCCGGATGCCGAACGGCCCGCCAAGGTATTCGGCCTACCGGGTGACGATCTTCCTGCTCACGAGCGCGGGCGTGCGGCAGGTCAGCACGTTCCTGAATTTCCGCAATGGCGTCATCCACGACCAGAGCAGGCGAAGCTACCGCTATGAGGTCATCACCTCCGCGACCGTGCACGAGGTCGGCGTTCAGTACCGAGCCGGGGTTCAGGGACCGGCTAGATCCCAGCACCTGGCCACGGTCACGAGGCTGAGCGACGGCAAGACCCTGCTTGGCCCGCTCGGGCCGGTCCCGCAGCGGTCCGGGCTCCTGCGCCTTGACATCGTGCTGTCGATCGGGGAACGCGACGCCGCTTACTTCCGGGCCGAGAACTACAGCGAGCTGACCGGCAGCACGGCCGGGGAAGATCCCGTTGCCCTGCTGGATATCGCCCTGGACATGTCCGGCATCACTGCCTCGCTCGAGCTGCTCGAAGACATCTCCGGGCACGGCACGGACTGGATCAGGAATCGCCTGCGGCGTCGCCGCCTGGGATGACGGCCGAGCTAGCGGTGGAAGCACCAGGGCGGTCGTCTCGGTGCTCCAGCCAGCTAGTCGGCGCTAGTCCGGGGTGTCCGCGACCACCCACATGGAAAAGTACTGCGAGCCGCCGCCGTAGGCGTGCCCGAGTGCGGTCTTCGCGCCAGCCACCTGATGCTCGCCCGCCTTGCCCATCACCTGCATGGCCGCCTCGGCGAACCGCAGCAGCCCGGACGCGCCGATCGGGTTGGAGCACAGCACGCCACCAGACGGGTTCACCGGAATGGAGCCGCCGATCTCCGTCTCGCCCGCCTCGGTGAACTGCCAGCCCTTGCCCTCCGGCGCGAAGCCCAGGTTCTCCAGCCACATCGGCTCGAACCAGGAGAACGGGACGTAGATCTCGGCCACGTCGATCTGGGCCAGCGGGTCGGTGATCCCGGCCGCGTGCCACAGCGCCTTCGCGGCGTCCGAGCCGGCCCGCGGGCTCACGTTGTCCTTGCCGGAGAACATGGTCGGCTCGGTGCGCATCGAGGTCGCCCGGATCCAGGCCACCGGGTGAGCGGAGGCCTCGGCCGCGGCCTGATCGCCGATCACGACCGCGCACGCACCGTCGGAGGACGGGCAGGTCTCGTCGTAACGGACCGGGTCCCACAGCATCGGCGAGGCCTGCACCGACTCCAGCGTGATGTCAGGCTGGCGCAGGTGCGCGTACGGGTTCTTGGCCCCGTTGCGCCGGTCTTTCACCGCGACCAGCGAGCCAATGTGACGGGGCGCGCCGCTGCGCCGGATATACGAGCGGATGTGCGGCGCGAAGTAGCCGCCAGCGCCGGCCAGCAGCGGCATCGAGAACGGCGGCATGATCGACAGGGCCCACATCGCGTTCGACTCGGACTGCTTCTCGAACGCCACCGCCAGCACCCGCTGATGACGTCCGGCCTGGACCAGGCTCGCGGCCACGTTGCCGGTCGCGCCGCCCACCGACCCGGCCGTGTGCACTCGCAGGAGTGGCTTGCCCACCGCGCCGAGTGCGTCGGCCAGGTACAGCTCCGGCATCATCACGCCCTCGAACAAGTCGGGCGCCTTGCCGACCACGACCGCGTCGATGTCGGCCAGCTCGAGGCCGGCATCGGCCAGCGCCCGGTCCACCGCCTCGCGGCACAGGCCCGCCATCGACACGTCGGGCCGCTTGCTGCGGTGGTGGGTCTGTCCGGTCCCGAGGACGGCAGCACGCTGCTTCACTGTGCCTCAACCTTCACTGTGCCTCAGCCTTCACTGTCACTGGGCCTCCATCACGCAGACAAGGTTCTGCTGCAGGGCCGGGCCGCTGGTCGCGTGCCCGAGCGCACGGTCAGCGGAGCCGGAGATGATCTGCCGGGCGGCGTGCCCGATCCGGGCCAGGCCGGCCGCGAACATCGGATTGCCGGCCAGCGCGCCGCCGGACGGGCTGATCCGGACCGAGTCGCCAAGACCGAGCGCGCCGGTGAGAATCAGCTCCTGGTGGGTGAACGGTGCGTGCAGTTCGGCGACGTCGACGCCGGGCGTCCCGGCCGCCGTCCCGGCAGCGGAAGCAGACGGCGAGGTCGTCAGGTCACGGCCGCCGAACTGACCGGAATCGATCCGGTGCTCGAACCCGGTGATCCAGGCCGGCCGCTCGCACAGCTCGCGGGCCCGGTCCGCGGACGCCAGGATCACCACGGCCGCGCCGTCGGTGACCGGCGCGCAATCGTGCGCCCGCAACGGTTCGGCCAGGTACGGTGCGGCCAGCAAGTCGTCCGCGCTGACCTCACCGGACAACTGGGCCCTGGAGTTCGAGACGGCCGCGAGCCGGCTGCGCGCCGCGACCTGGGCCATGCCACGTTCCGTCCACAAGCCTTTCTCTAGCCCGAGCCTGGCCTGCAACGCGGCGATGCTGACTGAGTCCGGCCACAGCGGCGCCATCACGTAGGGGTCGAGCTGCAGCGCCAGCACGCGGCGCAGGTCGCCCGCCGACGACTTGCCGAACCCGTACGCGAGCGCGATGTCGGCCTCGCCGGTGAGCACCTTGACCCACGCTTCATACAGCGCGAACGCGCCGTCCATCTCGACGTGCGACTCCATCACCGGCGGGAACGCGCCGATGGCGTCGACTGCCGAGACGAACGAGAACGCCCGGCCGGCCAGGTAGTCCGACGAGCCCGAGCACCAGAAACCGACGTCGGTCTTGGTCAGGCCGGTCTGCCCGAACACCTCGCGGAAGATCGGCACGAGCATTTCCACGCCGTTCGTGGTGCCGTCGGTGTGCCGCACGTTCGGCGCCTCGGCAAAGCCGATGACCGCGACCTCAGCTCGCTTGCTTCGCGGCGCGAGCTGACGCCGGTGCTGGCTGACAACCTCGTCGCTCACTTTGCCGTCCTCACAGGTGGTGGGCGTAGGAGTCGTAGGGGGCGTCGGGTTCCCCGGTCGGCTCGAAGTGGCTGATGTTCTCCGACGTGGTGCCCCACTCCTCGCGCGGCTTCCAGACTGCGCGCACGCGCATGCCCATCCGGACCTCGTCCGGCTCGCAGCCCAGGATCAGGTGCTGGAACGCGATGTCGGCGCCGTCCAGCAGCACCGAGGCGGCCACATACGGCGACGGGATCCGCTGACCCTGGAAGGGCACGTTGACCACGCAGAAGGTGGTGACCGTGCCGACGTCGGGCAGCTCCACGTCGGTGGTGGTCGGCACGCCGTCGGTCGGGCAGGCCCCGCGCGGCGGCACGTACACCTTGCCGCAGGCGGGGCAGCGCTGCCCGATGACCTTGCCGTCCTTCAGCGAGCGCAGGTAGCGGCTTTCCTCGGCGGACGCGCTGTGCTGATAGTGCAGGCGCACCGGCGTGGTGATCATGGTGACCGCGCCGGGATTCTCTTCCGGAACGTGGCCGTCCGGCGCCGGTGCCTGCGGTCCGGCCAGGCCGCCGACGGGTTCGAAGCACTCCAGGTCGCGGATGTGGCCGGTCCGGCTGGCAGCCCAGCGCGGCCGGACCCGCAGTCCGGTGCGCATGGCCGCGGCCGTGCCCGCGTCGACGGCATGCAGGAGCGCGGTGTCGGCCCCGTCCAGCTGGATCAGCGCCCAGGCGAACGGGCGGTCCAGGGGCTGGCCGGCCCGCGGTTCGGGCTGCCAGGACCAGGTCGTGACCGTGCCTTCCGGCCCGACCGGCACCAGCTCGGCCGGCGGTGCGAACGTCACCGGGTCGTACTCGGCCGGCGGGACGTGCACGCGGCCGTCGGTGCTGCGCGAGCCCAGGATGCGCCGCCCGGCCAGCGCCGTCATGAACTCGCTGAGCACCGGGCCAAGCGACCTGGTGTAGTCGAAAGTGATCTCCAGCGGAGCAGACAGCGGCGGGCTGGTCGGCGTAGTCACGGAAGAAAGTGAAACACGTTCTAGGTCCGGACGCCAAGGGAGCCCGGCTATTGATCGCCGGGGGCCGGGGACCAGTGCTGGTCAGGTCACATGCGGGCATAAGGCATTGCACGAGCTCCCGGCCGGTACGAGGCTTGGCGTGTGGCGCACACCGGGGGCCGCGGGGCAGGCAAGGTCGGCGGCCTGGCCCGGCACGGCGGTGACCTGGATCATCCGCGTGCTGATCGGGATCGTAGCCTTCGTCGTCATCCTGTTCACCGCGTCCTACGCCGGAGTCGGCTGGGCGGTGCATTTCGGCCTGGGGCAGCGGGGCACTTTCGTCGAGGTTCGTTCCCGACGACGGCGGCACCATTTTGCAGGACGTGCAGCTGAAAAACGGCGGCGGCGCGACCGGGCCGGCCGGCGGTCTGGTGCCGGCGACCTTTTCGTTCGGCCTGGCATACCCCGACGGCGGCGGCCCGGACGTGGTCGCCTACCCGCTGGCACTCGCCGCCGAGGTCGCCGTGCTGTCGACCGCTGTCGTCTACTGGAACCGCTGGCGCCGCCGGGTGCGGGCGGATGCGCGCCGGACGCACCCGGTCAGCAGCCTTTGAACTCGGGCTTGCGTTTGGCCGCGAAGGCGCGGGGGCCCTCCTTGGCGTCGTCGCTGGCGAACACGGCCATGCCGAGCCTGGCTTCCAGCGCGAACGCATCGTTCTCGGCCAGGCCCTCGCTCTCCCGGATCGTGCGCAGGATCGCCTGCACGGCGAGCGGGCCGTTCGCGCTGATCAGCGCGGCGATCTCGAGTGCCCTGGCGAGCGCCTGGCCATCCTCGACGACGTGCCCGATCAGCCCGAACGACAGCGCTTCGGCGGCGGTGATGTGGCGGCCGGTGAGCAGCAGGTCAGCCGCGACGGTGTAGGGGATCTGGCGCACGAGCCGGACCGCGGACCCGCCGAGCGGGAACAGGCCCCAGCGGGCCTCGGAGACGCCGAACCTGGCGCTGCGACCGGCCACCCGGATGTCGGTAGCCTGCAGGATCTCGGTCCCGCCGGCAATGGCCGGGCCCTCGACTGCCGCGATCAGCGGTTTGGTCAGCCGCCGGCCCTTCAGCAGCGGCTCGATCACCGACGGATCGAAGGCGCCGGTGCGGAACGAGTCACCCGGGTGTGCGGCCGTCATCGCCTTCAGGTCGGCGCCCGCGCAAAAGGCGCCGCCCGCTCCGGTCAGGATGGCGACCCGGACCTCAGGATCGCTGTCGACCCGGTCCCAGGCCTCCTTCATGATCGCCATCATTGGCCCGCTCAGCGCGTTCCGCGCCTGTGGCCGGTTCATCGTCACGATGAGTACGTGATCGCGCACTTCGACCAGGGCGTGCGGCTGTTCCTCGGCAGCAGGATCGGCCGGGGTCGAGGTCATGGCATATCTCCGCGCTCGAGCACGGGGCCCTCCCCGTGGGTTGGGGTTGCCCAGAACGATAACACGTTCTAGTTTCTTCCCATGGCGCTGAACATCGCTGACCTATTCGAGCATGCGGCCGACGCGGTTCCCGAGCGCCTGGCCATCGCCTGCGCGGATGCCGAGGTGACGTACCGCGACCTTGAGGCACGCAGCAATCAGCTTGCCCACGATCTCGCGGCCGCCGGCGTCGGTCCCGGCGACCACGTCGGCCTCTACGGGCGCAACTCGATCGAGCTGATCGAGGCCTTCCTGGCCTGCTACAAGCTGCGCGCGATCGCGGTCAACGTCAACTACCGCTACGTCGACGCCGAACTGCGCTATCTGTTCACCGAATCGGAACTGGTCGCGCTGGTGCACGACCGCCAGTTCGCCACACGCGTCGCCGGGCTGCTGGCCGATTACCCGGGTATCCGCGCTGCGCTCGCGATCGACGACGGCAGCGGCGCCGACCTGGCTGCTAGTGCCGACTTCGGCACCGCGATCGCCGGCCAGTCAGCCGCCCGCGACTTCGGCGAGCGCAGCGCGGACGACATTTACATGCTCTACACCGGTGGCACGACCGGCTACCCCAAGGGCGTCATCTGGCGGCACGAGGACATCTGGCGCACGCTCGGCGGCGGCGTCGACTTCGCCACTGGCGAGTGGATGCCCGACGAATGGGAGCAGTCCAGACGCGCCGCGGCGAACCCGGCTGGCCTGGTCCGGCTGTGCGCGGCGCCGCTGATCCACGGCAACGCTCAGTGGGGCGCGATGGCAGCGCTGTTTTCCGGTGACACCGTGGTGTTCGTGCCGCAGTTCGACGCGCACGAGGTCTGGCGCACGGTCCAGCGGCGCCGTATCAACATCATGATCATCATCGGTGACGCGATGGCGCGGCCGCTGATCGAGGCGTACCAGCAGGAGCACTACGACACCTCGTCGGTCCTGGCCATCTCCAGCAGCGCCGCGTTGTTCTCCCCCGTGGTGAAGGACCAGTACCTGACGCTGCTGCCGAACGTCGTGGTGACCGACGCGATCGGGGCGTCCGAGACGGGCTTCACCGGACTCGGCTACGTCAGTGCCGGCAACAAGCGGGCCGAGGGCCCGACAGTCACGCCGGGACCGGGCACGATCGTGATCGATGAGCACAACCGCCCGGTCGGGCCCGGCGGCATCGGCCGGCTGGCCCGCGGCGGCAACATCCCGCTGGGCTACTTCAAGGACCCGGTCAAGACCGCGGCCCTGTTCGCCGAAGTCGACGGAGCTCGCTACGCGGTGCCCGGTGACCTGGCCAGGGTCGAGGCCGACGGCTCGCTGACCTTGCTCGGCCGCGGCAATACCTGCGTCAACACCGGCGGCGAGAAGGTCTACCCCGAGGAAGTCGAGGGCGCGCTGAAGTCGCACGCCGACGTCTTCGATGCCCTGGTCATCGGTGTGCCGGACGATCGGCTCGGGCAGCGGGTGGCGGCCCTCGTGCAGGCACGCGACGGACAGCAGATCGACCTGACCGCCCTGCAGGAGCACCTGCGCACGCTCATCGCGGGCTACAAGGTGCCACGATCGGTATGGCTGGTCGACCAGATCGGCCGCACGCGCTGGCAAGGCGGACTACAGCTGGGCGCGGCGCTACGCCGACGAGCAACTGGCCGACGAGCAACTGGCCGCGAAGACCGGGTTGCAGACATCCTGACGGAGGATCGCGACACAATGCGCACGCCCCTATGCGACCAGCTCGGCATCGAGTATCCCATCGTCGGGTTCACCCCCTCTGAACACGTCGCCGCGGCCATCAGCCGGGCCGGCGGACTGGGCGTGCTCGGCTGCGTCCGCTTCAACGACGCCGATGAGCTGGACAAGGTGCTGGACTGGATGGATGCCAGCACCAATGGCCGGCCGTACGGCATCGACGTGGTGATGCCGGCCACGATCCCGGCCGAGGGCGCCGCGATCGACTTGACCCGGCTCATCCCGGCCGGGCACCAGGAGTTCGTCGACCAGACATTGGTCAAGCTGGGCGTGCCGCCGCTGCCGGACGACACCGAGGCCAGGGCCGGAGTGCTGGGCTGGCTGCACTCCGTCGCACGAGCCCAGGTTGAGGTTGCGCTCGCTCATCCGGCCCGGCTGATCGCCAATGCGCTCGGCTCGCCGCCCGCCGATGTCATCGCCAGCGCGCACGACCAGGGCATGCTGGTCGCCGCGCTGGCCGGCAAGGCCGCGCACGCGAAGTCCCACGTCAGCGCCGGCGTCGACATCGTCGTGGCGCAGGGCTACGAGGCAGGCGGCCATACCGGCGAGATTGCCAGCATGGTGCTGGTACCGGAGGTTGTCGACGCGGTCGGTCCGGACGTGCCGGTGCTGGCAGCAGGCGGCATCGGCTCCGGCCGGCAGGTTGCCGCGGCACTCGCGCTCGGCGCGGCCGGCGTCTGGATGGGCTCGGCCTGGCTGATCACCTCCGAGTACGCGAACCTGTCGCCGCTGCCGGGCTTGCGTGAGGCGCTGCTGGCGGCAACGTCCTCGGACACTGTCCGGTCCCGGATCTACAGCGGCAAGCCGGCCCGGCTGCTGAAGAACAGCTGGACCAACGCCTGGCTGGAGCCTGGCGCACCAGACCCGCTGCCGATGCCGCTGCAGAACCTGCTGGTGGCCGGGGCGCATCAGCGGCTGATGCAGTCCGGCAACCCCGATGTGATTCCGATGCCAGTTGGTCAGATCGTCGGCCGGATGAACGAGGTCAGGCCGGTCGCTGACGTGATTGCCGCGCTGCTGACCGAGTTCGAGGAGGCCGCAGCCAGGCTGGACCGGCTGCGTTAACCGCCGTCACGAAGCCGCCGGACGATCCTTTCTCGGCAGCTTGCTGACGACCGCGTCGTAGGAGGCGTCGATCGCTTCCCTCAGTTCGTCGGGCGGGATGGCGCCGCCGGCCGCGAGCGTGTTCCAGCCGGACCTGCCGATGTAGGGCATCACCGCAGCGTCGCCCGGATACCTGGCCAGCCATTCATCTGCCTGATCCCTGGACGCGCCGCATTTGAGTCCGATGCCGTCACCTGAGCCCAGGAAGGCGAAGATCTTGCTCCCGACCTTGGTCACGACGTCGCCTTCCCACGGCTCGTCCTGCCAGGCGCCGGGCTTGGCCAGGCAGTAAGCCAGCAACTCATCCCGCGTCATCCGCGCCTCCGGGGGTCCCGCTGCATTCTCTCGCACCAGGGCCGTCAGCGACCTGCCTTGTCATGAACCCGACATCGGTATACAACGCTGTCATGGCCGACCGGGCGCTCCAGGAGCCGACGTTCCCCATCCTGACTGCGCTGGCGGCCGGGCCGCAGCACGGCTACGGCATCATGACCGACGCGACCGGACGCAAGCTCTGCCCGGCTAGCGCCCCAGCCTAGGACGTCGTCCGGTGAGCCTGGCGATTGCCTTCGCCGCCGCAGCCGCGGCGGCGGCCTGCGGCTGGCCCGCCGGACGATATGCCGCGGCAGTGAGCGGTCCGGCAGCAGCATTACCGACGTCGCCGCAGTGCTCGCGGAGCCGGCGTCTGTGCCGAAGCGATCGTCGGCCCGCTGGCTCACCGCGCCGGTGCTGGCCGCGCTGACCTTCGCGGTATGCCTGCGGCTGCATCCGGTTCTGGTGGCCGCGGCCGGCTGCTGGCTGACACTGTGCGGCGTGCCGCTGGCGGTCGTCGACGCGCGGGTCCGGCGGCTGCCGGACGTCTTGACGCTGACCTGCTGCGCCGGGCTGGCCGTGCTGCTGACCGCTGCTGCCGGGCTGGACGATCGCTGGACCAGCCTGCTGCGCGCCGGGATCGGTGCGGTAGCCGTCGCTGGCGCGTTCACGGTGCTCGCGCTGGCCAGGCCAGGATCGGCCGGGCTCGGCGATGCCAAGCTCGGCCTCAGTACCGGGGCACTGGCCGGGTGGTTCGGCTGGGGAGTCCTGCTGCAATCGGTGTTCGCCGCGTTCGTGCTGGCCGCCGCCGTCGGCCTGGTCCTGATCGCCGCCCGCCGGGCGACACTGCGGGCAGGCAGCCTGCCCTTTGGCCCGTTCCTGCTGGCGAGCTGCTTGGCCGCTGTGCTGCTGGCGAGCGGCCCCGGCTAGAAGGTCACGCGGCACCGGGCCGGCATCAGGCTGACTGACGGGCGGGGCCGCCGCGCAGCTGAGCCCAGCCCAGTACCTTGCAGGAGCGGCAGCCGTTGGTGCGGATCACGACGACACCGCCCCTGCTCTGGCTGCGCAGCCCGATCCGGTTGAAGATGCCCACCCACTGCGGCTCGTGCCGCTGGTCCAGCAGCACAGCACCAAGCCCGGAGTTGCGCACGTAGGCTTCGAACTCCCTGACCCCGATCGGGGTCGCGTGCGCCAGATCCTGGATCTGCCAGGGAAGATCGGAGCGGCGGGTAATCGCCTGGTTGACGAACCCGCCGGATAGCTTCATGTAGTTGTTGGCCTCGGCCTGCCAGAGCATGCCGGCATTGCCGATCGTGGACACAATCGCCACCGTCTCGCCGGGCCGCAGGTCCTGCTTGTACTGGGCGAAAGTGATGTAGTGCGGCACGCTTGACTGCCCGGTGTAACCGAACGACGGGATGTCGGTGATCGCGGCGACCACGATCAGCGCGGCGATCGGCCAGCGAATCCATCGCTCCCATTGCTGCGGAGAGGTGCGCGCGAGCCACACCGCCCCGGCCACGGCCAGGACAAGATAGGCAAAGAGCATCAGCCTGGACGGGAACGCGTTCCGGAGGATCGGCAGATCCCACAGCGGGGCCCAGGGCAGCGTCACGATCCGGTGACTGTCGACGTACAGGGCCCGGCCGAGGGCGGCCACGATGATCAAGGCAAGCATGCACGTCAGGAAGCGAGTGAACCGGCTGGACCAGGTAGTCACGGCGAGGATGATCGCCATGATCAGCAGCGGAATCCCGATATAACCGGCGTCGGAAGGCGGGATCTGGTGCAGCGCCAGCCGCTCGAGCCAGCTCAACCCGAAGGCGCGGTGCGGACGCGGTACCACCAGGCTCACGAGATCCAGGCCCGAGGTGTCCACCAGGTTGGGCGGCTTGCTGGACAGGGCGTAGAGCAGGTACGGCGAGGCCAGCACCAGCGCCAGCACGTAACTGAGGCCGACATACAGGCTGAGCTGCTTCACCTGCGGGCGGTTCGCGCGTCCGCCGATCAGGTATCCCAGGACCAGTGAGATGACCAGCAACGCTGTCAGGTCAGCGAACGTCTCGAGGAAGAGGTAGAACTGCACGGCCATGGAGGCGCCGAGCAAGATCACAAAGGTGCGGCCGCCGATGCTCTTATCTCGCCACAGCACCACGACGTAGGCCATGATCGGCACCATCATGCTGAAGGTCAGATTCAGCTGCCCGGCGGCCGTGTGGTTCATTTCGTAGGCGGACAGTCCGAAGACCAGCCCGCCGATCAATGACGGCCAGAACTTGCCCGTCAGTCGCCGGCACACCAGGAACGCCGCCCAGCCAGCAAACGGGATTGAGACGGCGATCAGGATATTGAACGACACGGCCGGGCCTGCCGCCACCGTGATCGGCGCGGCCGCCAGGGCCAGCGGCGGGATGGTCGTCACCCAGGCCAGTGAAAACCCGGCCGGGGCACCGATGACGTGGGTGTACAGCGGGTTGACTCCGTGCCCGATGGCCCAGGGCCACCAGCGCAGGCACCAGATGTAGAAGTTCGGGTCCATGCTCCGCTGGTCGAGCTGGGCCCAGTTGGCCTTGGTGAGCAACTGCCAGGGCTGGGCCGCCAGCCAGGTGCCGGTGTAGATCAGCAGCGCGAGCAGCCCCTGCAGATAGGGCGACCCGAGCAGTTTCCTCAGCCCTGGTGAACCGGTCAGCCGGCCCAGCGCCGCGGAGCCAGGCAGCGCGGCAGGAACCGGTTGCGGGAGCGGCCCGGGGGGCGGCTCTTGCCTGGGCTCCACCAGCTTGGACCCTGCCTGTCCCGCCTGCCCGTCGTCTGACTGGTCGGGCGGAACCATCACGACGGAGGGCCGGGCGGGAACGCCTGACCGTGCGCAAGAAAGTCCTGGCTAGCCGGCGCCGGGCCGGGCGGGAACGCCTGGCCGCGCGCAAGGAAGTCCTGGGTAGCCGGCGCCCAGGCCGGGTCTGCCGGCCGGTTGACCGCCTCGAACCCCCGGGCATCCTGGACCAGGTACAGCGGGCGCGCCCTCGCCTCGTCGTAGATGCGCGCGACGTACTGCCCCACCATGCCGATCACTATCAACTGCACCCCGCTCAGGAAGGTGATCGATACCAGCAATGAAGCATAGCCAGGCTCAGAAATAACGCCTGCCAGCTTGAGCACGATCGCCACGATTCCGTAAAGGAGCGAACCCACCGACAACAGCAGGCCAATCGTGAGCGACAAGCGCAATGGTGCCGTCGAGAATCCAACAAACCCGTCGAGCGCGAGCCTGGTCATCCGGCGCATGGTGTAGTTGCTCTCGCCCGCCTCCCGCGAAGCGCGGGTATAAGGCACTGCCGTCTGCCGGAAACCGACCCAGGAGAACATGCCGCGGACATACCGGTTGCGCTCACGCATCTGCAGGAACGCGTCCAGGGCTTTGCGATCCACCAGGCGGAAGTCGCCGACCTCAGCTGGCTGGTCGATCTCGGCCAGCCGGCGCTGCATCCCGTAGAAGGCCGAGGCGGAGGCCTTCTTGAACAGCGTCTCCCCTTCCCGGCGCTCGCGGACGGCATAGACGACCTCGTAGCCTTCTTTCCATTTGGCTACGAGCTGGAGAATCACCTCTGGCGGGTCCTGCAGGTCAGCGTCCATGACGACAACGGCCTGCCCGAGTGCGGCGTCCATTCCTGCGGTAATGGCGATCTGGTGGCCGAAGTTGCGGGAGAATTGAATGATCTTGAAGCGGGAGTCAGTGGCATTGATGGCCGTCATCAGCCGGTAGCTTGAGTCCTTGCTTCCGTCGTCGACAAGTACGACCTCGGACGGGCCGTCCAATTCCGCCATGACCCCCGTGAGCCGCTTGACCAGGGCGGGCAGCGTGGCCTCTTCGTTGAAAATAGGGATGACGATTGAGTACTTGACTGTCTCCACCGGTCTCTCCCGACCCCCCGTATCGACGGGCGGTATGCCCTCAATCTTGGGTATTTTACGCCAGGCAGGCCTTAGCCGGGAATTCGGCGGAACTGCCGCAATTCGCACCGGCACGCAGTAGTCAAGCCGCCTTGGACTACCTGACGATACTTGCACAGCACGTGTTGGATGCCATGGTAAGCCGTGCTCAGCTCACCCTGTATACCCGCCCGGGACCAGTACCGTGACAGGTATTTGACGAGATTTTGACCTGATATGACCATCGTCGGAATGTTCGGTCTCACCGTCGGCCAATTTCAGGCCTGAGCAGCTCCGCTGCCCGCAGTGCACGCCTCGAGCAGCGCTCTCGCCTGCGTGGTCTCAGCCGACCCGACCCGCTCGAAGATCCCGTGAGCCTGGCGCGCGAGGCGCGCCGCCGCGCCGGGATCGCCGTCGTCTCGTGCGCTCAGGCCCAGCCCGAGCAGCGCGCGGCCTTCCTCGAGCGGGTGGGCGATCTGACGGGCCAGCTTCAGTGCCTGCTGATAGCTCTGAACCGCGCCGGCGCTGTCGCCGCTGCAACGCTGCAGGGCACCGGTCGCGTTCAGCGTCTGAGCCTGCTCGATCCTGGCCTTTTGCGCGCGGAAGATGGCCAGTGCCTGCCCAAGCTTCTGGCCGGCCCCGTGGTAGTCGCCCGTGCGCTGAAGGAGCTGGCCGGCCCGCAGCAGGACGTCGCCCTCGGTTAGCCGCAAGCCAAGTTCCGCGCAGATGTGCTCGACCTCGAAGAGCGCGACGGCGACCGCATCGGTCTCGCCGAGCGCCAGCCGTACCATGGCCAGCGCGACCAGGGCGTTGGCCTGGCCCAGGCGCTGCCCGACCTCGCCGAACAGGATCAGCGCCTGATCCAGGACTTCGGCGGCATCCTGGTAGGCCCCGGTCTGCTCCCAGACATAGCCCAGTGCAGTCAGGGAGTTCGCCTCGCCGAGCCGGATGCCGCGTCCCCGGTAGAGAGCCAGGGCCCGGCTCGCTGCGTCCGCCGCGTTCCGGCAGTCCGTCCCCAGCCAGGAGAAACCCAGCAGCATCAGACCGTAGGCCTGGCCTGGCACGTAATCGAGGTCACGGTAGATCGCTGTGGCCTGCTGGAGGGCGGCAACGGCACGATGAGTGTCTCCCGACATCCGGTGGATGTCACCCAGGTCGAGCAGCACGCTCGCTTCGCCTCGGCGATCCGCTAGCTCTCGGCGCACGCCGAGGGAACGGGTCAGCGCCCGGGCGGCGGCGCCAAGATCGCCGGTCAGCCGCTGAGCATCGCCAAGGGTGCTCAGCGCCCGCGAGGCGATAATGCGGTCGGACAGTTCCTCCCCGATGACCAATGCCTGCTTCGCCGAACTGATAGCCCCCTGGAAGTCGCCGTGCAGCTTCTCGGCCCGGCCCTGGTCAAGCAGCGCATGCGCGGCCGCGGCCGGGTTTCCGAGGGCGGCCGCGGTCGCCGCGGCGGCGGAGTTGCGCGCGATGGCCTCCGGCCACGGACCGTCTTCTCTCAGCAGCGCCTCGACGCCAGCGGTGAGCTCGACCTGAGCAAGCCGTCCCGCGACCGCGTCGTGATCAAGGCAGGCCAGCAGATTCGCCCGTTCGGCTCGCAGCCACTCGACGGCCTGATCGTCGTCGGCGAAGCCCGGAGTTTGGTCAGGCCCGGACCCGGGCCCCCAGAGCGGATGCGGCCTGCCTTCCAGCTGAGCCCGCGCGGCGGCGGCACCGTCGCGGAAATGCCTGACCAGCCGTTCCAGCACCGCGTCTTGCTCGGCCGCGGGCATCACCTGCGCTGCCTGGCCTGCAGCGTACCGGCGGATGAGATCGTGCATGCCGTACCGGCGGTAGCTGGCCTCGGTCAGCAGCCCTTCGCGGTGCAGCGCGTCGAGCACGGCGCCTGCTTCCGCGACCGGCACGCCAGCGGCCGCGGCCGCCACCGCGGCGTCGGCGGAAGGCCCGGGGCTCAGGCTCAGGCACGCTAGGAACGACCTCTGGGCCGGGGTGAGCAGATCGAATGACACACCGAACGCGGCCGCCACGCTCGCGTGCTCAGCAGCCATGCCGAGCAGGCCAGTTCTGGTCTCCGCGATCAGGTCGGTCAGCTGCCAGCACGGATGCCGGGCGTAGACACGGGCCAGCAGGCTGACGGCCAGCGGCAGGTACCCCGCGAGCCTGGTCAGCTCGTCGACCTGCGACGGCTGCCCAGCCGCGCGCGGCGCCAGGCTTGTGAACATCCCCTGCGCCTCCGCGGCGGTCAGCAACTCTACTAGCACCGGACGGCCACCAGGCAGGTCGGCGAGCTGCCGGCGGCTCGTCACCAGCACCAGGCAGGTCGGTGATGCTGGCAGCAGCGGCACGATTTGCGAGCTGGCGGCGGCATTATCCAAAACCAGCACGGCTCGCTGGCCGGCCATCGCGTCTCGCCACATCGCTGCCCGGTCGTCCAGGCCGGGCGGCAAGCGGCCGGGATCGGTGCCAGTCGCGACCAGCAGCCCGGCAAGAGCGTCGGCGGGCGCTACCGGCGGCCGGCCAGGCGTGTGACCGTGCAGGTCGATGAACAGCTGCCGGTCAGTAAAGTGCGCGGCTGCCCGCCGGGCGGCCTGCACTGCCAGCGTCGTCTTGCCGACGCCGGGCATGCCTTCGATGAGGAGCACTGGATGCGCGGCCGGAGAGTCCAGCGTGGCCGCCGCCATGATCAGGTCCAGCTCGGACTCGCGGCCGGTGAACACCGCCGCTCCGGGCGGCAGGGCGTACCTGATGCCGCCGGTCGCGGCCGGGGGGTGCCCGTCCCGGGCCGCGGCCCGGTCCCGTCGCCGCAGTTCCTCCCAGACGCCGGTCATGACAGCATGCCGACGCTGCCAGTGGGCCACCGCGGTGGCGTCGTTGCCGGCGCAAGCCCGCACCAGCGGCCGGACGACCGTATCCCAGTCCGGCGGCCGCTTGAGCTGGCCGGCGAGCAAGGCGTACAGCTGGGTCCGGCTGAGCTTGAGCTGTCGGGCCAGCAGCGTGACGTCGGCGCCGGACTCCGCCCGCAGCCGCCGCAGGCCGGCGCAGAAGTCCGCGATCGGGCCGTCGCCGGCGCGCGGCGCCTGGGTCATGGCTGGTACCGGGGCCCCTTCTGATACCACGACATCTTCGTGACGATACAGGAGCGTACGTGGCAATCCGGATTTTATCGCCGTGGAGTAGGCGTTGACCTGCACAAACGGCGTTTCTGTCCGGACTTAGCCGCGGCATGATGACGAACCGGGCATAGATGACGTTTCCTTGTCCAGACGGCAGATCACGCCCGGGGGCTGGCGGAGACCTGACGGTCCACGCGGGCAGGGCCAGGAGCCGGGACCTCTCCCCCGGGCTGCTGGCCCTGAGCCGCTAGTTAGCCCGCTGCTGCGTTTCCCTTCCGCCGCCGGAGCTTCCTGATGAATTTCGTGATCAGGTAGATCATCGGTCCTGGCTCCTGTCCGATAGTGCAGCGGCCGTGCGCAGGTGACGCTGGCCGGCGTTCACGTCCGTCGTCGCCGCCGCCTGGGTTGCGGCGGCGCGAGCCCGGTAGGCCAGGATTCCGGTTCGGCCGAGCAGCATCGAGATCGAGACGAAAATCAGGCTGTCGGTCAGAGCGCCGACGGTGACCTGGTTCGCGGCCATCCAGCCGCCCAGCTGCCGGCCGAAAATGTGGCTGGCCCCGTAGGTGAAGTAGATGCGGCCCGCCGTGACCGCGATCCAGACGGCGAGGTAGGGCAGGCCAGCGCGGGACATGGGGCGGCCTGTGCTGCTGTCGAACGTGACCCGCATGAAGAGCCCAGCCAGGCCGCCCAGGGCCAGGCCTGCCACCAGCCCGGCGATCTCCAGGAGCAGCCCGTTGCCTGCGGAAGCGACGCCTTTGAAGAAGAAAGGAATGATGACGGCAGCGGAGATGACCGGGCGCAGCAGCCGCAAGGTGGTGACCTTGCGGTGGCCCAGGTCCGCGGTCAGCACCACGGCCAGGATGACGAGGTTGAGGATCCAGACGCTGAACACAACTCACATCCTCCGGGCTCCGGCTGGCGGGAAAAAGCCCTGATTGCTTGACGGCTATGCAGCCTGGCTTAACAATCAGGACTGTGCTCGAGATGCGGGAAATCGAGGCTTTTCTTACGGTTGCGGAAGAACTGCATTTCGGCCGGGCCGCCGAACGGCTGCTCATCTCGCCGTCCCGGATCAGCCAGCTGGTCCGGCAGCTCGAGGGCCGGATCGGGGTTGCCCTTTTCGAGCGCACCACCCGGCAGGTCAGGCTGACGCCGATCGGAACGCAGCTAGCCATCGATCTCCGCCGGGCCTACGCCGACCTCACCGGTGCCGTCGCTGCCGCCCGTGCCGCCGCGCAGGGACTCGAGGGCACGGTGCGCGTCGGCTATCTGACCCACTGCGAAGACGATGCCTTCGTTCGCCTCGTCGCCCGGTTCCGCGCCGCGTTCCCGGCCTGCCAGGTCGCCATGATCGATATCACTGGCACCGAACTCCATGACGCGCTGCGCTCGGGACAGATCGATGTCGAGCTCGGCCGCTTCTACCAGGAGCCTCCCGACGACGTGCACCAAGGACCGGTGATGTCGCGCGAAGACTGGGTGCTCGGTGTCGCCAGGGATCATCCGCTGGCCGCCCGCGATGAGCTCTCGGTGGAGGAGCTGGCTGTCTATCCCGTCTTCGGCATACCCGATGCGCTCACCGGCAGACTCCACAATCCGCTCTACCCGGCCAGGACTCCGCGCGGTCGGCCCATCACCTATCGCGGCATAGCTCGTACCCTCGCCGAGGTGCTGGCCATGGTGGCCCGCCAGCAGAATGTCTTCCCGACCAGCGCCTCGTTCCCCACCTACTACCGCCATCCGGGCGTCGTCTTCGTGCCGCTGAGTGGCTGGCCGCAGGGGACCAGGACGCTTCTATGGCGAGCACAGGGCAACAATGCCCTGGTCAGCGCCTTCACCAGGTTCGCCTCGCACGGATCCGACCCGGCCCAACCCGGCTACGGGGACTGGTGGGGAGCACGCACCCTTGAGTCGGACTAAGCCTGGCGGCAGAAGGCCCGGCGAGCACTTCCCGCCGGCTACCGGGAGCCGCGCTCTGCCAGCTGGTCGCGGCGGCGGGTCAGGTAGGCGATCTCGGCGGTATTGCCCGCCAGCTCGATGGCTTTGTCGTACGCCGCGCGCGACTTCTGACTGAAACCCAGCCGGCGCAGCAGGTCGGCGCGGGCCGCATGGTAGGCGTGATATCCGGCCAGCTTGCCGTCAAGCCGGTCGACAATCCCCAGTGCTACTTCCGGGCCGTCAAGCTCCGCGACCGCGATGGCCCGGTTGAGGGCGATGATCGGCGAGGAGTCGAGGCGGGCAAGCTGATCGTAGAGCGCGACGACTTGCGACCAGTCGGTGTCGCGGACGTCGCGGGCGGAGGTGTGCACGGCGTTGATCGCTGCCAGGATCTGGTACCGTCCCGGAGCCACTCCGGCGGCCAGGCGCTCGCGCACCAGCCGGTGGCCCTCGGCGACCAGCGCCGTGTCCCAGGCCCCACGGTCCTGCTCCTTGAGAGTGACCAGTTCACCGCTGGCCGAGACCCGCGCCGCGCGGCGGGCCTCGATCAGGAGCATCAGTGCCAGCAGTCCGGCCACCTCGCCGTCCTCCGGCAAGAGAGTACGGATCAGGCGAGTAAGCCGGATCGCCTCGGCGGTCAGGGCGGGACGTACCGGATCGGTGTCAGGACCGGTCGCCAGGTAGCCCTCGTTGAAGACGAGGAAGACGACAGTGAGTACGCCCGAGATGCGTGCCGGGAGATCCTCCGGGGATGGCACCCGGTACGGGATGCGAGCCGCTTTGATCTTGGCCTTCGCGCGGGTGATCCGCTGTCCCATGGCGGCCTCCTGCACCAGGAAAGCGCGGGCGATCTCGGGTACGGTCAGGCCGGCGACCATGCGCAGCGTCAGTGCCAGGCGGGTTTCCATGGCGAGCGCCGGGTGACAGCAGGTGAAGATCAGCCGGAGCCGTTCGTCGTCGATGGCGTCGGGAGGCTCGGGCGGATCGTCGTCACGCAACAGCTGCGCCTCCTTCTGCTTGTCGTAGCGCTTGTTCTCGCGCCGGATCCGGTCGATGGCCTTGCGGTTGGCGGTGGTAGTCAGCCAGGCGCCGGGGTTGGCGGGCATGCCGTCGGCCGGCCAACGCTCGACGGCAGTCGCGAACGCCTCGGCCGCCGCCTCCTCGGCGATGTCGAGGTCGCCGAAACGCCTGGTGAGGGAAGCAACCACCCGCGCCCACTCCCGGTGGTGCGCCTGGGTGATCGCCTCCTGGACATCGGCCAAAATCACAGGATCGGACGCACCTCGACCTTCCGGTTGCAGTGCTTCGACCCCTCAGCGGCGAGCTTGAGGGCCACCTCGAGATCGGGGGCCTCCATGATCCAGAAGCCGGCGAGATACTCCTTCGACTCCAGGAAGGGCCCGTCGGTGAACACCGCCTCCTCGCCCCGGTTGTCGATGACGGTCGCCGAGCTGGGCACCGCGAGGCCGACGGCGAAGACCCAGTGACCCTCCGCCTGGAGCCGCTCGTTGAACGCGCTGATGGCCGCCTCCTCGTCCGGAGTGGCGAGGCCGGCCGTATCGTCGATCACGGATACTAGGTACTGCATTTCGGATCATCTCCCGTGGTTCGGGGTGCCCCTCGCGGGCAGCCCGTCACCCCTGCTACGAACACCTCTGCCCCGATCCGACACCGCCTCCCGGGTTTGTTTCACGGTAGCTGGCCCGCTGGCACCGTCGTCTGACCTGGGCTGCCATTTTTCCCTGTAGTCCTCGCAACCAGCCAGACCGAAGGCCGGAGCAGAACAGGTCCTGGGTCGAAGATCGCGAAGCGACGCCGGAGGCGCCAGTCCCGCTCCGCGGCCCGTGCGGACCGTCAGGCACGTCGAACGACCACCCGCACCCCGTCACCTGGACTAAGGCCACCGGCGAGATCTCAGCCAGCGTGCGGAGACTAAAACAAGCGGCCGTCAAGGCCACTAGAAGTACCTGGTAGCGCCCACATTCCGGACCAGGAACAGCTGGCCCCTGGCGGCGTCATACGTGCTGAGCAGGTTCCCGCGACTGGGCAGGTCGCAGATTCGCGAGTCGCACACGCGCGGCCGCTCGTCCGCGTTGAGATCGCGCGTCGAAATTCCCTCGTAGAAACGGAAGTCCCCGAACCCTTCGCCGGCGGCCCTGAACCTGATCGTGCGGACCGCGAAATCCCTCGTCCAGATAAACGCCCCGACTCCGCTGATATTGAGATTGATGCTCGAAAGGTAGTCGGAGATGCGTTCTGAATTCCGGACCGGGCCGAGACCGTTGAACAGCCCGTACACTTCGGCCTGGTTCGGCACGCCCCAGTTACTAAAGCCCTGCCAGGTAACATCGTTGTATGCCTTGAGGATCACGGGAACGTCTGCGGCCGCGCCCCCTCCGGGAGACCAGGTCGCATAGTTAACCCGGCTGTCACTGAACATCAGCTTGTCGCGTGAGTTCAGGATCTCGCCCGGCACGGTGCCGCGATCGAGCATGGTGCCAAGCGGCAGCAACGGCGGCAGGCCGTCGCGAGTCTCCGGGTTCCTCTGCACCTCGACGGCGTCAGTGAACTCCTTCACGACGGCCGGAACTAGCTCGGCGTGTCCCCTGGCGATCTGCCATTCACAGGTCAGCCACGCCGCCAGCGCCTGGTTTTCCTCGTAGTAGTCGTAGACAGCGCGCTCGTTCCGCGAGTCAGCCGGCGTCAGGTACTGGTTCTTCGCCAGCAGGCTCTCCCCTACCGCCCGCATGAGCCCGGTCGCCCCGGAGCCCGGCTCGAAGGCCTTCCTGACCCGGTCGATGCGCGCGTTCAGCGCCTGCGAGGTCGCGGTTTCGACGAACGTATTTTTGTCGTGGGCGTACTGTGCGGTGGCGACGTCGACCGCCGTCTTATCCGGCGGAACCTTGGCCTGCGCTTCCTTCAGGTTGAGCAGGTCCGTGCCGATCGTGGCGAAATGATCACGGTAGAACGTGGCGAGGCCTTCGATGGCCCGATTGGCCTCGTTGACCTCGCCGGTCAGGCCGAGCTGCGCGATGAGGGCGGTCACCTGCAGCTGGAATTCAGTGAGCTGGTGCTGAATCGCGGTGAGCTTCTCCGACAGCTCCTTGATCTTGCTCGACGTCGTCTCCAGCCCGATCTGATTCATGATGAAGTTCTTTGCCGGGTCCGCGGCCAGGCTCAGGAAGAATTTGGCTATGGTGTCGCCACCGACCATTGCCTGGACCCGGGCGATCTGCTGCTCGTATTCGGAATTCACCGGATAAGCATTCGTGGTCCGGCCGACGGCTTGCGCCGCCGCAGGACTCAGCGGAGCGATTATCATCCCGCAAATGAGCAATCCGGCTACCGGCCGCCAGCACTTCATGGAAGTCACGCTCCGAGTTCGCGGCGACATAGAAATAGCCGGACGGAAGGCTCGGCAACTTAGAGCCGGACCGGAAATTATCAGCGCGGAATAAAGGATGCAAGTATCAAGCTGCGTGCGCTGGATCATTTAGCCCCGCAGCGGGATCAGCAACCGATACTTCCCCGGAAATATCAGGCCAGGCGCTGCCTGGCGGGTCGCTGCCCTGCGGTCCGTCAGGGAGCCCGGCCGCGGTCGCGAGTACCGGATACAGGCCAGCCTTCACCATGGGGCGGCGGCTGATCCCGGCCGCCGGTTTGATGACCTGTTCGGCTTTGATCCGACCCGCCGCGGACCGTAGGGTCGCAGAATGGTGCGGCGTGACTGGGTGGAATGGCACCGGGACTACGACGACCCAGGCTCCCTGCTCTCCCGGCGGGGGGAGCTCGTGCAGGGGCACCTGCGCGCCGAGTTCGAACGTGCGCCCGCCGGGGACGTCCGCCTGATCAGTCTGTGCGCCGGGCAGGGCCGGGACGTGATCGGCGTGCTGACCGGACATCCGCGCCGAGGCGACGTGCGCGCCCGGCTGGTCGAGCTGGACGAGCGCAACGTCGCGCTCGCACGACAGGCGGCGCAGGCGGCCGGGCTGCACGGCGTCGAGCTGCTGCAGGCCGACGCCGGGGTCACCGATGCCTGCGCGGGCGCGGTACCTGCCCAGATCGTGGTGGCATGCGGCATCTTCGGCAACATCAGCGACAGCGACATCCAGGACACCGTGGCCGCCTTGCCCAGTCTGTGCGCACCCGGCGCGCTGGTCCTCTGGACCAGGCACCGCAGTCCGCCCGACCTGACTCCCGCGATCCGGTCCTGGTTCGGGGAGGCGGGCTTCCGAGAGGAGGCGTTCCATACCAGCCAGGACGGCTTCATGTCGGTCGGAGCGCACCGGCTGGCGGCCGAGCCCGTCGCGCTGGCCCTGGGCCAGCGACTGTTCACCTTCCGGGGCCGAACTTAGCTGGGGCCCCAGACCTCGACACGCCCATCGGCACTCAGTCAGGCACGCACTATGCGGGGTGCCCGCCGCCGGAAACGCCTCGGTCTGGCCCATGCTGCGCTCTCGGCCGCGACCCCTGCTTCGCTGCCTTGACCAGCGTGGCGTCCGTCCCCGTGAGCCTCCATGGCCAGACAAGATCAATGCTAGCCGCGGCGCTCCGCCCCGCCGGCGAGAGCCGACCCCTGGATCCCGGCGGGTTGGGCAGTCATGGTGGCGGCCTGTGCCATCGGGCCGTGCTGCGGGCGGTCGCGACCCGGCGCAGGCGCGGCTTCGACTCACATCAGCCGCTCCCAGGTCCGGTTCAGGGCCGGTCTCGAGCGCGCCAGCGGGCGAACGATCGCCCGGAAGTCACCTCGCCTGTTCAGTTCGTGCGGCGGGCGGATGATGCAGCGGAATCCCAGGTGGCAGGTCGAGGTGTCAATCGGCTGGGCCATCCGCGCCGCGGGACGGTACCGGCGGCAGTAGTTCGGCGCGCACAGGTACGACCCGCCCTTCATGACCTTGCGCGGGATCCGCGCGTCCAGCGGACCGGGTCGGCGCTGCCCGTCTCCTCGCCGCGGGCCGGGCTGACCGGGGGCGCCGGTGTGCCGCAGCAGGCTGGCGCGCTGGCCGCGAGGCTCGGGTGGGCGGCAAACCAGTCCGATGTCCATTCCCACA
Source organism: uncultured Actinomycetota bacterium (assembly GCA_963713585.1). GTDB lineage: Bacteria > Actinomycetota > Actinomycetes > Streptosporangiales > Streptosporangiaceae > JAJYUU01. Next base: position 337,206 of record CAVQMG010000007.1, read on the forward strand.
CGTTGCCGATCATGTCGTGCAGGCCGTAGCCGTTGGCCGGGAACGCCCCGACCGGGGAGGTCCCCGCGTACCCGTCCAGTTGCAGGTTCTGGTGCGGGAACGCGCCCTGCCACGTGTTGGCCATGTGCCGCCCGGCGGGGGTGAGCTCATCGCCCCACGCAAACTCGCTGCCCGGAAGGCCGCCGCGGGCCGCGTACTCCCACTCGGCCTCGGCTGGGATCTGCTTGCCCGCCCACGTCGCGTAGGCGAGCGCGTCCGGCCACGCCACGTGCGTCACCGGGTGATCAGGTAGGTGCTGCGCCGAGGTGCCCGGCCCGCCAGGGTGCCGCCAGCACGCCCCGGGCACATACGACCACCACTGGTACGCGTCCTGAAGGCCCACCGGCCGCGGCGGCGGCGTGAAAACCGCCGAGCCCGGCGCCAACATGGCCGGGTCAACGCCGGGATATACCGACAGATGCGCGGGCCGCTCGGCCACCGTTTGGTACCCCGTCGCCTCGACGAAGGCCCCGAACTGGGCATTGGTCACCGGATGCGGATCGATCCAGAGCCCGCCGACGCTCACGTGGTGCGCCGGAGCCTCCTCCGGGTAGTGGCGATCCGAGCCCATGGTGAACTGGCCAGCGGGAATCCACACCATGTCGTCAGGTGGATGCACCGAGTCAGCCCGCCGCGTGCTGCCCACGACCTCAGGTCGCGGCGCGCGCCGTCGCGGCGGAGGCGGTGCGCAACCGGTAGGGGGCGGGATCGAAGCGGCGGGTCACGCGGCGATATTCCTGGGTAGAGGCGGGCCAGGTGACCGAGGCCACCCCGTCGGCGTCCTGGTACCAGCTCTTGCAGCCGCCTGCAGACCAGACCGTGCGCGCTAGCCGCGCCATGAACTGCTCCATGTAGGCGCGCTGCTCATCGGCCCGGACCTCGATGCTGGCGATACCGCGTGAGCGCATCAGCCGCAGCGCGTCCATCGTGTATGCGACCTGGCACTCCTCCTGGAACACGTGGGAGTTGTGGCCGGTAGTGCTGCCGGCGCCGCCGAGGCGGAAAAGGTTCGGGAAGTTAGTCACGGTAACGCCGAGGTAGGTGTGCGGGCGGCCGTTCCAGCACTCGGACAGGGTCCGGCCGTCGCGCCCGCGCAGCTGCTCGGCAATCGGCGGGTCGGTGACATGGAACCCGGTGCCGAAGATGATGACGTCGGCGGGGTGCTCGCGACCGTCGGCGGTGACCACGGACCGTGCGCGGACCTCGCTTACGCCGGCGCTGACCACCTCGACGTTGGGTGCCGACACGGCCGGGTACCAGTCGCTGGAGATCAGAATGCGCTTGCAGCCCAGTTCGAAGTCCGGGATCAGCCGCGCGCGCAGCAACGGGTCCGCCACCTGTCTGCGCAGGTGCTGCAGGGCTGCCTTGGTCGCGATCCGCCGCACCCGCGGCGACACCATGATCTTCCACATCGCCAGCTCGCGAAGCAGGTACTGCCGCTGGCGGACAGCCCGCAGCAGCCACGGCGCGGCCGCATACAGCCGCCGCTCGAGCCGCGTCGTCGGACGGTCCATCCGCGGGGTGACCCACGGCGCCGTGCGCTGCACCACAGTCAGCCGCCCGACCTGCGGCTGGATCGCGGGCACGAACTGGATCGCCGAGGCGCCGGTGCCGATCACCACGACCCTGCGGCCGGTCAGATCGAGGTCGTGGTTCCAGCGGGCCGAGTGGAACACCTCACCGGCGAAAGCGTCCAGGCCCGGCAGCTCCGGAACCGACGGCTCAGCGATAGGGCCGCTGGCGTCGACGAGCACGTCGGCGGTAAGCGGTCCGGCGCTGGTCTCGATCCGCCAGAGCTGCGCGGCGTCGTCCCAGCCGGCCTCGATAGGCTGCAGCCGAAGCGGATATGCGGCAGCAGCCCGTGCTCGTGGGCGACACGTCGCAGGTAATCGCGGATCTCGGGCTGCCCGGAGAAGCCGCGCGTCCACTCGGGGTTGGGCGCGAAGGAGAGCGAATACAGGTGTGACGGGATGTCGCAGGCGCAGCCCGGATAGGTGTTGTCCCGCCAGACGCCGCCGACCTCGCGCGCGCGCTCCAGCACGGCGAAGTCCTCACCGTGGCCTTTGAGGGCATGAGCGGCGGCCAGGCCTCCGAATCCCGCGCCTACCACGAGAACACGTAGGTGCTGCGGGCCGGTATCTGCCGTCACTGGTACACCCTCTTCTTGGCGGGCACTGACAAGATGCTCGTTGTTCGGATCCGGTGAGAGCTGGGGTGACGGCCCTGCGTCGTTGCTCGTTGAGGGCCAGCATGACACTGCCGCCCCCAGCTCTTGCGGGGCTGCAGACCGGCAACAGAAGGACGCGCCGCAGAGCGCCAGTCAGTGACGGCCCGGCAGCCAGTCTCCTTGCCGGATTGTCGCTGCCAGCTTGAGGAGTCTCCTTGTCCCTTTCCTTGTCTGCTGCCGTGCCTGCCGCGGCGTTCTTCACCGGTATCGACTGGGCGGCCGCATCGCACGCCGTCTGCGTGGTCGACAACGCCGGGCACGTGAAATGCCAGTTCATCATCGAGCATTCGGCTGCCGGGTTCGCTGGTCTGATCCGCCGCCTGGCCGCCCTCGGCGAGCCCGCCGGCGTGCCGGTGGCGATCGAGCGTCCCGACGGCCGCCTGGTCGATGCACTGCTGCAGGCCGGGCACCCGGTCGTGCCGGTCAAGCCGACCGCGATCAAAGCCTGGCGCGACGGCGAGGTGGTCTCGGGCGCCAAGAGCGACCCCGGCGACGCCCTGGTGATCGCCGAGTACCTGCGGCTGCGCCAGCACAAGCTGCGCGTCGCCGTCCCCTACTCTGCCCAGACCCTGGCCCTGCGCACCGTGACCCGCAGCCGCGGTGACCTGGTCGAGGCGCGGGTCGCGGCGACCAACCAGCTGTCCGCGCTGCTGGACAGCCACTGGCCCGGCGCCAAGGCCATCTTCGCCGACGTCCAGAGCCCGATCGCGCTGGCGTTCCTGACCCGATGGCCGACCGCGGCGTCGGCCGCGAAAGTCGGGGAGAAGCACATCGCCGCGTTCTGCAGCCGGCACGGTTACTCCGGCCGGCGCCCCGCCGCCGAGCTGCTGGCCCGGCTGCGCGCCGCCCCGGCCGGCACTGCCGGCGACGTCCTCAGCCAGGCCGTGCGCTCCGCCGTCCTGGCCCAGGTCAGCCTCCTGCAGGCACTCAACACCGGCATCAAGGACCTCGACAAGTCGGTCCGCGCCCGCCTCGGGGAGCACCCGGACGGGAAGATCTTCACGTCGCTGCCAAGGTCGGGTCAGATCAACGCCGCCCAGGTGCTCGCCGAGTGGGGCGACTGCCGCGAAGCCTACGACAGCCCGGACGCCGTCGCCGCTCTCGCCGGCCTCTCCCCGGTCACCAAAGAGTCCGGCAAGCACCGCGCCGTCAGCTTCCGCTGGGCCTGCAACACCCGATTCCGCGCCGCGTTCACCACCTTCGCCGACAACAGCCGGCACGCCAGCCCGTGGGCCGCTGACATCTACAACACCGCCCGCACCTCCGGCAAAGACCACCCGCACGCCATCCGCATCCTGGCCCGCGCCTGGATCCGCGTCATCTACCGATGCTGGCTCGACGGCGCGCCCTACAACCCCGAACAACACGGCAACGCCAGCAAGCTCACCAACCAGATGGCCGCCTGAGGTTGACACAGAGGGTGTCATGCGTGAAGCTCCTCTAGAAACACTAACATGATTCGTGTTATAGTTTCAGTCATGCTAGCAGCCGTCAAGAGCTCAGTGCTCGCCGAGCCGTCGGGCGTGCGGCAGGATCCGGCGGCACGCAGCCGGCGCCGTCGGCCCGTCCAGGCCCGTAGCCGCGAGACAGTCGAGCGGATCCTCGATGCCGCAGGCGTCCTCCTGGAAGAGTCCGGCGTGGACGCTGTCACCACGCGTGCCATCGCTGAGCGGGCCGGGATCACGGCGCCGTCGCTGTACCGGTTCTTTGCCGACCGGGAGCAGGTCCTCGATGCGCTGATCGAGCAGCACCTGGAACGGCTCAGCGGCTTCCTCGCCGAGGCCGAGGCCGGCTGGACGCCAAGGTCACTGGCGGAATTTGTCGAGCGCGAGCTCGGCTTCTACGTCGCTTACTTTCAGGCGAACCGCAACGCTGCCCGGCTGTGGCTGGACGGGCGTATTTCGCCGACGGTGCGGGCCGAGGTGCTGCGCTACAACCGCCGGACGGCCGAGCGCCTGCACGGCCTGGCCATCGCAGCCGGGCTGGCCAGCGCGCAGGCCGACCCGCTGGTGTTCGTGATGGTGGTCGAACTCGGCGACCGGATCCTGGACCTGGCCTTCCGGGAGCGCCGCGAACCCGACCCGGATGTGATCCGGCACGGTCGCGCCGCGCTCGCCGCCTACCTGACTGCCGCGCAGCTGCTGTAGCACAACCCGGTCGCCATCGCCTTAGCCGTAGCTGGTCGTCCCGACCCCCGCGGCATGTATCGCGCTATTCGTATCACCAGACCACTCCCGGACAGGAGGGGCACCGTGCCCTCGCATGACGATCTTCCCCGCACCGCGCTGCCGATACCCGACCGGCCCGGGCCACGGCTGACCACCTACGACGCCAAGGACCCCGAGACGTCATTCGCGCCGATCACGCCGCTGCGGCCGCCGGCCGGCGCGCCGAACGTCTTGGTGATCCTGCTCGACGACGTCGGCTTCGGTGCCTCCAGTGTGTTCGGCGGCCCCGTCGACACTCCGGTGGCGCAGCTGCTCGCCGACGGCGGGCTCCGCTACAGCCGGTTCCACACCACCGCGCTGTGCTCGCCGACCCGGCAGGCGCTGCTGACCGGCCGCAACCATCACTCGGTCGGCATGGGCGCCATCACCGAGCTGGCCACCTCAGCGCCCGGCTACAGCACCATCCGGCCCAACACCAAGGCGACGCTGGCCGAAACCTTGCGGCTCAACGGCTACGCCACCGCGCAGATCGGCAAGTGCCACGAGGTGCCGGTATGGGAGACCAGCCCGGCCGGCCCGTTCGACCGGTGGCCAACCGGAAGCGGCTTCGAGTACTTCTACGGCTTCGTCGGCGGAGAAACCAACCAGTACTACCCGACCTTGTACGAGGGCACCACCCCGGCGGAACCCGGCCGCACCCCCGAGCAGGGCTATCACTTGACCGAGGACCTCGCCGGCCGTGGCGTGGACTGGATCCGTCGCCAGTACGCTCTTCAGCCCGACCGCCCGTTCTTCCTCTACTTCGCACCAGGCGCGACCCACGCCCCGCACCACGCCCCGCAGGAGTGGTGCGACCTCTATGCGGGCCGCTTCGATGCCGGCTGGGACGCGCTGCGCGAGGAGATCTTCGAACGGCAGAAGCAGCTCGGCGTAATCCCGGCCGACGCCGATCTCCCGAAGTTCAACCCGGAGATCCCGCACTGGGACGAGATGGACGACGATCTCAAGCCAGTACTAGCCCGCCAGATGGAGGTCTACGCCGGATTCCTTGCCCACACCGACGCCCAGATCGGCCGGATGGTGCAGGCCCTGGACGACCTCGACCTGCTCGATGACACCCTGATCTACTACATCATCGGCGACAACGGCGCCTCGGCCGAGGGCACCATCCACGGCAGCTTCAACGAGGCGATCAACTACAACGGCCTAAGCGAGCTGGAGACCCCGGACTTCCTGCGCGCCAAGGCAGCCGAGCTCGGCTCCCGCACCGCCTACAACCACTACGCGGTGGGCTGGGCACACGCCCTGTGCACCCCGTACCAGTGGACCAAGCAGGTGGCCTCGCACTGGGGCGGCACCCGTAACGGCACCATCGTGCACTGGCCCGCCCGCATCGCTGCCGCCGGCGAGATCCGCGACCAGTTCGCCCACGTCATCGACGTCGCGCCCACCATCCTGGAGGCCGCAGGCCTGCCCGAGCCCGCCTCCGTGCACGGGGTCACCCAGGCTCCCGTCGAGGGCGTGAGCATGGGCTACTCCTTCGACGAGGCCACCGCACCCGAACGGCACCAGACACAGTACTTCGAGATCGCTGGCAACCGCGGCATCTACCACCGCGGCTGGACCGCGGTCACCAAACACCGCACACCCTGGCAGCTGCTCGGCGCGCAGCTCGCAGCCTTTGACGACGACATCTGGGAGCTGTACGGCCCCGACGACTGGACACAGTCCCGCGACCTGGCGGCCGAGCAGCCCGACGTGCTGCACCGGCTGCAGCGGCTCTGGCTGATCGAGGCGACCAAGCACGGAGTACTGCCGCTGGACGACCGGGGCCTGGAGAGGTTCATCCCCGAGCTGGCCGGCCGGCCAGAACTCATCCGCGGGAACACCCAGGTGCTGTTCCCCGGCATGGGCCACCTCAACGAGAGCTCGGTCATCACCATCAAGAACCGGAGCCACGCCGTCACCGCCAGCGTTCTGGTCCCTGAGGCCGGCGCCGAGGGAGTGATCTTGTCCCAGGGCGGCATGGCCGGCGGCTGGAGCCTGTACTGCCGCGACGGCCGGCTGCGCTACTGCTACAACCTGGTGGGCCTGCAGTACTTCTACGTCGACTCAAGCGACAAGCTCCCAGCCGGCGAGCACCAGATACGGATGGAATTCGACTACGACGGCCCCGGCCTGGCCAAGGGCGGCACCGTCACTCTCTACCTCGACGGCACCGAAGTCGGCAGGGGGCAGCTGCCGGTGACCCAGGCCGTGGTGTTCTCCGCCGACGAAGCCACGCACGTGGGCCGGGAGTCAGGCTCGGCGGTCACGCCGGACTACCCTGCCCGGGGCACCGACTTCACCGGCGAGATCCGGTGGGTGCAGATCGACGTGGACGACGCCGCCGCCAGCCAGGAGCACCTGATCCCGATCGAGGAACGCTGGCGGATCGCCATGACCCGTCAGTGACAGCAGCGGCCAGCCGCCCGCGTACCCCACGGCCGACAGCAGACCGAGCAGAAACCGGCAGCATGGACGAGATCACCTTCACCAGCGGCAGCGACCGCTGCTCCGCCTGGCATCTGCAGGCGACCGGCGAAGGCTTCGCCGGCCCCAGCGGACGCGCGTGCGTCGTGATGGCACCGGGCTTCGGCGGCACCCGAGACAGCAGCCTGCTCGGGTATGCCGAGGGCTTCGCGGCCGCCGGACTGGACGTCCTGCTCTTCGACTACCGCGGGTTCGCCGCGTCTGGCGGATCGCCCCGCCAGCTTGTATCCGTGGCCCGTCAGCGGCACGATTACCACGCTGCCGTCGCTGCCGCCCGGCAGCTGCCGGGCGTCGACCCCGACCGGATCGTGCTGTGGGGAGTTTCCTACGCCGGCGGCCACGTGGTCGTCGTGGCAGCGCAGGACAAGCGCGTCGCAGCGACGATCTCGCTGACGCCGGCGATGGACGGCGTCCCGGTGCTGATCCAGCTGGGCCGTAACGGCGGCGTTCGTCACCTGGTACGCGCAACAGGAAACGGACTGCGCGACGCGATCCGGGCGCTAACCGGCCGACCACCGCACCTTGTCCCGGTAGTCGGCGAGCCAGGCTCGAACGCGATTATCCCCAAGGTCGGCGGACACGAGGCCTTCACCGCTATTGCGGGCCCGAGTTGGCGGAACGAGCTGTGCGCGCGCACCGCCCTGCTGGCGGGACTCAACCGGCCGATCAGGTTCGCGTCACGTGTGTGCTGCCCGCTGCTCGTGCAGGTCGGGACCAACGACAGCATCTGCCCGGCCCCGGCCGGCCGCCGCGCCGTCGCGAAGGCGGGTCCGCGCGCCGAGCTGTGCGAGTATCCCGTCGATCACCTGGACGTCTACGCCGGCGCCTGGCAGCAGCGGGCCCTGGCCGACCAGCTCGACTTCCTGCGCCGCGTACGACCAGCCTTGGCTCCGGTCGGGGAGCGAGGTCACGACCATGCGTGACGGCCAGCTGCCGCCCAGGCTGATCCAGATTGCCCTCTCGGTCGTCGACCTGCGCGACACCGACCGTTGGCTGCGCGAGGGGTTCGGCTTCGTGCCCGCTGGCGGATCCCGGCGCATGATGCGCGGCCCGCTCGCATCGCGCATCCAGGGGTTGCCCCGCGTCGCGTCGACGTGCTGGTGGCTGGGAGACCGCAACGACTGGTTCCAGATCGAGATGTTCCAGTTCGAGCGGCCGGTTGCCCGGCTGATGCCGCACGACGCCCGGCCATGCGACCTCGGCTACACCCGCATCGGGTTCTGGGTAGCCGACTTCGACGCCACCCTTGCCCGCCTCGCGCGCATCGGCTCGCAGCCCCTCAGCGATCCGATCGGTGAACCAAGATTCCGCCGAGCATGCGTACGCAGTCCAGATGGAGTGTTCGTCGAGATCATGGAAGACGACCCGCTCATCTCTCGCGGCGGACAGGCGCTCGCCAGCGCCGACCGTCCGGTTGCAGTACGGTCGCTGACACTCTCAGTCGCCGACCTGGACCAGAGCGCCGCCTTCCTGTCCGGTGGCCTCGGTATGCCAGCATCCGGTGCCGCGCTGCGGCGCCCCGAACACGAGGCCCTGTGGGACCTGCCGGGCGCGGCGACCCGCACCCAGGTCTTCGAGGCCGGCGACGTGCTTGTCGAGGCCGTGCAATACCTCGACCCGGTCGGCCGTCCCCGTCCGGACGACTACCGCATCAGCGACCAGGGCATCCTCAACATCGCCCTCGGAGCTCGCAGCAAGAGCCAGTTCGGCGGCCTCTACCGCAGAGCGTGCGCCGCCGGCGCGCGCCCCAACTGCAGGCCGCTCCGGATTCCCGGGGCTGCGGTCGTGTACGTCAACGATCCGCAGCAGTTCTCCGTCGAGATAATCCACCTGTCCCGGTCCTCCGATAAGCACTGGGGCTTCGCGCCGAGCGCGACCACCACGCGCCCCCAGCCGGACACCCACTCATTCGAGCAGACCGTGCACGTCGCCGCCCCGCCCGACCTGACCTGGCAGCTGATCTCCGACCACGAGGCGATGTCCGAGTGGGCCGGGATCGGCCCTGTTCGCCGGATCCGTGACGGTGACACCGGCCCCAACGGGCGCGGAGCCCTGAGAGTGCTGAACATCGGCGGCAGGATCGTCGAGCAGGTCACCGCCGACAATCCGCCCGACTCATACCGGTACCGGATCATCAAAGGATCACCGTTCGTGTGCCATCAGGGCGAGCTGCTGCTCCGGCCCCACGGTGACGGCACTGCGCTGACCTGGAAGATCCGGTTCCGTCCGAAGATCCCCGGCACCGGCCGGCTGACCGCCGCCGGATTCAGTCGCGCACTGAACCGGATGATGACCGGCAGGCTGCGCCGGCACGTCGAGCGCCTGGCCCGGCAGGAGGATGCGATCGCACAGTAGAACTGAGCGGAGCTGGTGCTGGTGTGGAACCGCCGAACACGGTGCCGCGCGGGTGCAGGCCAGAGCGCCGGCCTCGGGCACCGCGACGGATAGTCACTTCGCTGCGAGTCGACCTGTGCTGGCGCCCGCATAGTTCTTGACCGGTGAGTCCGTCCGGTCCCGCTAGGTCATCACTAGGCCCGGTGCGCGCTCGCGGCGGTCGTGTCACCTTCATTCGACAACCACGGGATGGTGTGCAGTGAATTCGCCCGATGTCAAAGGCAGGGCAGTGGGGATCATCGGCGGAATCGCCGTCGTGGCGTATCTCGCCGCGATCGCGCTTACCCCGGCGCATGCGCTCAGCTCCGGATCAGCCGGCGGTCAGATCGTCCATTACGCAACCGTCAACCGCGATCAGCTGCTCGCTAGCGACCTTCTGTTTGCGCTCGGTCTGACGGTCCTGGTGGTCTTCGCCGCCGGGCTGTATCGCATCATCAGGCGCGCCGAGGGCGAGGACGGCTGGCTCGCGATAGCCTCGCTGGCGAGCGTGGTCGGCGGCGCCGGGATCTTCGGTGCCGGCACTGCGCTGTTCATGGTCGTCGCGTACCGGCCCGTCACCGATCCCGCGGTGGCGCGTGCGTTCTGGGACGCAGGCTGGCTTTCCTATAACTCAGCGGGGTTCGCGTTCGTGGCCTGGATCACGATCGTCGTTGTAGCCGCGCTCAGGCACCGGGCGCTGCCGCCGTGGACGGCATGGATCGGTGTCCCTGTCGCACTGATCAACCTTGCGGGCCCGTTCGCGGTGACGGCGGGGACCGGTGCTTTCTCTCCGCAAGGCTGGTTCGCCCTGATCGTCGGCCTCACCTTCGCCGTGTGGCTGGTCACCGTCTCCCTGGCGGCCTGGCGATCGACCCGCCGTCCGGCAACGATCCGCTGACTAAGACCGGTCATGCGCATACCGGGCTTGCGGGCACGCCGGGGGGGATTTGACGGCTCGAAGCGCCCCTTGATCGTGATAACCGAAGGTTTGGTAATAGGCGAACGGGCATTCATGGCAGGCCACTAGAGAGCCGTGGTTGGCAAAGGCTGCAACGTCGAAGTCACCTGGCTGCTCAGTGCAGACTATCCAGGCGCCGAATTGGGACTGGAGGCGGCGGTAGTCCTGGCGGCCGCCTTTGATGAGCGCAAGGCGCTGACCACCTCCCGGATCCTGTCCGAGCCCGGTGATGACTGACGGTTCGCGCGCCGTGCCGTGGTTAGACGCTCCGGGTCAGCTGCCGAGATACCGGATGACGGCCATGACCCGGCGGTCGCGCTGCCCGTCGTCCGGCGGCAGGCCGAGTTTCATGAAGATACTGGCGACATGCTTTTGGACCGCGCCCATCGTGACCACGAGCGCCTCGGCGATCGCGGTGTTGGAGCGACCTTCCGCCATGAGACCGAGTACTTCGCGCTCCTTGGGGGTGAGCCGGGCCGAGCGGGTCCGCCTTCCGGCTGCGGGCCAGCAGCTGCCGGACGACCTCGGGGTCCAGGGCGGTGCCGCCCGCGGCGACGCGCCGGGCTGCCTCGATGAACTCATCAACGTCGGCGACGCGGTCCTTGAGGAGGTAGCCGACGGCCCGGGTATCGCTGGCAAGCAACTCGGTGGCGTAGCGCTCCTCGACGAACTGGGACAGGACCAGGAGGGCCACCTTCGGCCAGCGGCGGCGGATCTCGATGGCGGCCCGCAGGCCCTCGTCCCGGTGCGCGGGCGGCATGCGGACGTCGATGATGGCCAGGTCCGGCCGCTGTTCCCCGACAGCCGTCAGCAACGCCCCGGCGTCGCCCACGCCCGCGGCGACGTCGATGCCTCCCTCGGCGAGCAGCCGGGTGATGCCCTCGCGCAGCAGCACGCTGTCGTCCGCGATCACGGCGCGCACGGGATCACCGCCTCAATCCTGGTCGGGCCGCCCCGTGGGCTGCTCAGCTCGAAGGTGCCGTCGAGCGAGGCGACCCGGGCGGCGAGGCCCTCAAGGCCCCCGCTGGGCTCAAGGCGCGCGCCGCCTCGCCCGTCATCCTCGACGGCGACCCGCAGCGCGCTGTCAGCGTAGCCGATGCTGACGGCGGCCTTGCGGGCCTGGGCGTGCTTGGAGATATTGGTGACGGCCTCGGCCACGACGTAGTAGGCCGCCGCCTCAACGGCCGGGGCCGGGCGGCGCGGCAGGCTGACGGTCACCGCGACCGGGACGGCGCAGCTGGCGACAAGCGCTGAGAGCGCGGCGTCGAGTCCCCGCTCATCGAGTACGGACGGGTGGATGCCGCGGACGAGGTTCCGCAGGTCCTCGGCGGCCCGCTTGGCCTCCTCATGCGCGCGGTCGACCAGGGACTGGGCGGCACCGGGATCGGACCGCAGCCGGGACCTGGCAAGGCCGAGGTCGAGAGCGAGGTTGACCAGCTGGGGCTGGAGCCCGTCGTGCAGGTCACGCTCGATGCGCCGCCGCTCGGCCGCCGCGGAGGTCACCGCCAGCGAGCGGGCCTGGCTCAGGCGGGCAACCTCGGCGGACAGCTGGCTCGCACGGCTGGACCCGAGCAGCCACCGGCCCACTGAGGCATCAACCGCGGGGACAGCACGGAGAGCCACCGGCCAGGCCAGCAGCCCGGCCACCCCGGCCACCACCAGCCCGGCCGTCTCCGCCGGACCCAGGCTGACCGGGCCGACATTCCAGGCAAGCAGCCCCACCGGCCCGGCAGGCTGGGCAGCGAGCACGAAGCAGACGATTACCGCCCACCACCACATGACCGCCCCGAAGGCCAGCGCACCGGCGACGGGCACGCGCACCAGCTGGTAAACGAGGAGGCGCCACAGCCACAGCGAGCGCGCCCACGCGCGCTGGCGGACACGGAACCCCGCCCCCGGCTCGACCCGGGGCAACGCCTGCGGCTCGATCCTGACCCCTGCGAACCACCCGATCCTCCAGCGGTCCACGCGGCCCATCTGGGCGGCGAGCCACAGGGTGCCCGCCCGGACCATAGTGCCCAGGCCGAGGATCCAGACAGTGACGGCCACCAGCAACAGCGCCGACGCAACGGCAAAGGCAAACAGCACGCCGAGCACAACAGAGACCACAAGGCTGGCGGTCGCCCGCCACGTGCACGCAGACACCCATCCGCCTGCCGCCCGCAGCCCAGGCGGCATCAGGTGCGACAGAGAGGCAGGCAGGAACCCCAAGGCGCCCCGAGCGCCCGAGGAAGGCTGCTGATCAGCAGGGACATCGCCCACCCCGCAAAGATTACGCAGCATTCCGGCTCAGCGCGGAGTTGCGGGCTTGCCTGGGCACACTCGCGCAAATCTCCTGTTGCATCCGCCGCAACATTGATGCACGGAGAGTAACGGCCATGACAGCGCGGCTCAACAACCCGAAATCACTGCGTGTCACGACCCGCCACCGAACCGCTGCTCCTGGCCCGCCGGCGCCCGGACCCGGCGGCGCCGTGAACTGCTCCCTCAGCCCCCGATCCGTCCGCCATAGGTCCGATAGCACTGCGACACGCCGCCCCGCGACGGCACCTGACGCGACAAGGCGGCGCGACAAGGAAACGGCCCGCAGGCCGCGATCATCGCAGGCCAGGGGCCGTTTTCGCTGGTGGTGGCAGGTGTTGGGTTCGAACCAACGTAGGCTGAGCCGACGGTTTTACAGACGATGCCGCCTGCCCGCCGCTCGCGGCCGTTGACCTGCTCAGACGCCTTTTCCTCCAGATCGCCGACAGGTCCCCATCCCGCGGATATCCCGCAGCTAGCCCTGCGGTGACCTTGGGGGTGATGCTGCGCAGCGATCGGCATGGGACCGGCCGGGGCCTGCTGCCGCGTCGTGCGGGGAGCTGCCGCGGGGTAAGAGATGCCGGGCGTTTCCCGCTCCTCCTCTTGGTCCAGCTCCGGAAGATGAGCCAGGTCTTCCGGCGGGACAAGGCCAGCGACGGGCTCGGAGTGCCGGGTCGGCGGGGGTCATGGCGCGGATGTCGTCGGAGACCCAGGCGGCGCCGCATTCAGGCATCAGGTTGGATCCGGCCGCCGGATCGACCAGACCTTTTGCTGTCCGTAAACGGTGAACCCGAGCCGCTGCAGGATGGGCGATGAGGTTGATTCCCTGGCCTTCACGAGGACGAGTCGTGCGCCGCGAGTTCGTGCCTCTGCCATGCGGGCGTGCACTAGGGCCCGGTAGACCCCGCGGCCACGGAACTCGGGCACCACGGCGGTTCCCCAGAATCGGGCCACATCATTGACTAGCCCATAACCCCCGGCGCCTGCGGGCTTGTTGCCCCAGCAGCCGATGAAGTAACCCTCCGCCAGGCCCGCGTACGTCGTGTCAATGTCGTCCTCTGAGGGTTGCGGATACCCCCAGGCAAGCGCGCTTGTGCGTTCGTATTGCGCAACATCATCTCGTGACCGGACAGGATAGGCTGTCGCACCCTGGGTGCGGGAGACAGCCGGAAGCGGCCGGTCAAGCGGATATCCGCAGATGTCGTATGTCTCGTGCACGCTAGCGCCCAGGTTTGCCACCACCTGGTCCACCCCGGAGGGCACGTACCGCGGGCCGGTTTGCCAATGCACCTTGTCTGCGTGCTGAAGCCACAGCTCGGTGAGTACCTTGGGGACGAGTTCCGCCGCCGTCATCTCTCCCGGCCTGACGCGCATGACCGTGGCAGTGCCGTCCAGCAGGTAATACTCCAGCCAGCCCAGATCGTTGTGAATCGAATGCGCCGGGAACCAGGGGGAGATCCAGTCAGCGGACGCGCTGAGGACCCGGTCAGGTGACAAGGCCAAATCTGCATACCTCTTCGCTGGACGCGGGCTGCCAGGCGCCCGATCTGAGCAGGACAGCCATCTTATGTGCATGCGCAGCCCGGCTGGGATGCGGTCATCCAGCTGACTCACCGGTTGGTTGGCGAGCCGCCCGGGCCGCCCGGGACGCATCGGGAACCCGTGATCGGCCGAGACGGAGCACCACCCATCAGGTCTGAAAGGGCGCGATCGACTCGCACGTCCAGGCCGAGCGTGACAAAAACGCTCGGGGTGACGATGACGGCGGCCAGGCGGGCGGGCTCGCCCAGCCGGTCTACCGGACGCCAGGGTTCGTGATCTGGCTGGTCCAGCTCGCCCGGCTGGCCGCACGGATCGTCTGGTTCGAGGTCCGGCATCCGGTGGCTACCGTGACCGCGGGGCTGGTGGTGGTCGCCTGGCTGCGCTGGGACTGGCCCGGCGTGGTGGCCCTGGCCGCCGTCGCCGTCGCCGGGGTGCTGGTGCTGCGGGTCGCCCGCCCGGCCTGGTTCGCCCGGCTGGTGTCTGATCCGGCCCGGTGCCGGTGGCGGTGGTGGTTCTACCGGCGACGCTGGCACGCCGTCATGACCATCGCCCGGCTCGCCCCGTCCTACCGAGGCCGGGTCGTCGTCCCGGTCCTCGGCAAGGTCCGGGTCACCGGCTGCACCGACCTGGTGCACGTCGCTCTGGTGTCCGGGCAGTCCCCGGCCGACTTCGCCGCGCGGGCCGACGGCATCGCGCACGGCTTCCGGGTGCACCTGTGCCGGGTCCGCTCAGCCAGGCCGGGCGCGGTCGTGCTGGAGTTGGTGCGCCGGGACGCGCTCGCCGCCCCGATGCCCGCGCTCCCGATCCCGGCCGTCACCGACCTGCGGGCACTGCTCGTCGGCAGGCGGGAGGACGGTGCCCCGTTCGCGGTCCGGCTGGCCGGACGCGCTGCGCCGCCAGGACTGCCACCTGCCCGAGATCGGATGGGGTCACCTGACGCTGGAGAAGTCCAGGCCCGAGGTCAACCGGCGCTGGACCGACACCGGCTTCGCGCACGGCGAGCGCGGCCTCAAGCACCGGGCTGCCGCCGAGACCCGCCGCGTCCCCATCCCGCCCGAGCTGGTCGCGATCCTCCGGACGCACATTGACACCTTCGGCGTCGCCCCGGACGGCCGGATCTTCGGCAGCGACCGAGGGCATGCCCTCGCCTCAACCGCGATCAGCGATGTCTGGGCCGAAGCCCGGACCCTCGCCCTGACTCCCGCCCAGGTCGCCTCGCCCCGGCGGGCCGTCCCTACGATCTGCGCCACGCGGCAGTGTCCCTGTGGCTAAACGCAGGGGTACCCCACCGACGTAGCCGACCGGGCCGGGCACAGCGTCGAAGTCCTGCTCCGCGTCTACGCCAAATGCCTCGATGACGGCGAGGAAATCGCCAACACCCGGATCGAGGCCGCGCTACGGAACGCCTGATGCTTGGCCACGCCAGCGATACGAATCTACCCGCCAGACCTGGCCAGATACCCGCCCTGGGGCCGCAATCCATCCCACGTATATCCCACGACGACCAGCGGCATCAGGCGGCTTCCGGCGGCAACTGGCTGCATAGCCCGGACACGCGCTACGGACGCCGGGCATCCCTGAGCTGGCGTTATTGCTGGTGGCAGGTGTTGGGTTCGAACCAACGTAGGCTGAGCCGACGGTTTTACAGACCGCTCCCTTTGGCCACTCGGGCAACCTGCCGTGCGCCGTTCCGCAGAACGGGCACTGTGAAGGATAGCGGAACCTGGCTGGCAGGTCATCCTCGCGGTCCGAATCTGATCGCTAACGCGGCGTTATCCGCTCACCGGGACGACGTGCCAGAGGCCGCCGTTCAGGTTCAGGTTGTTGCCGTGCGCCTGGCCCGGGGCCGTGTCGCCGACGTAGGTGTAGAGCGGGTGGCCGTCATAGGTCTCCTGCATGCTCCCGCCAGTCCTGGCGAACGTGCCGAGCTTGCCGGTCACGCCGGCTCCGGCGGTCAGACGGCCCGGGCACAGGCGGCCAGTACGGTCGCGCAGGAGCCGTTGCAGACCGACTTATTCTGGTGTCCGGCGCGAACGAGTAGAGGGTCAGCCCGGCCGCGTTGGTCAGCACAGTCGCGCCGTCGACCTGCCGGTCCGCAGTCGCCGCCTGAGCCGTCGAGGCCGCGCTGGCGCCACCACTGGCCGGGCGGGCCGGCGCCGGCCAGGGCGCCGCCCAGCAGGACCAGGGCGACGACCGAGAGGCCGGCGGCGCCGAGCTCCGCCGCATGCGGGCTGACCGCCGCTGGAGCAGGCCGGCCAGCGCCCGCCGCCGTGTGCCCCGCCGTCGGTACCTTCCGTCCGCCCGGCGAGCCGGCCGCCGCAGCGCGCCCGGCCTCGTCTGGCCGATCTGGCGCTGGGCGTCGCCGCGAGGAAAGCGAGCACGGCGAAAGCCAGCACCTCGATGATCCCGGCCACGATGCCAGCGGTCGTCCGGACCTCCCGGAAGCCGAAAAGCCCGAATTGCACGGTCAGCAGGTACCCGCCGAGCGTGCTGAGCGCGAAGCCCGGCGCCCGCGCGGCCACCAGCCTGCTGCCGCGACAGCAGCACGAGCCCGCCGAGGGCGAACGCTGCGATGACCTGGAGCAGGAACAGCCAGCCGATTGTCGGGATTGTCCGGTATCCGGTCAGGTACAGGTCAAGGTGGATGGCGGCGGTCGCGATCAGCAGCCCTGCTCCGGTCGACCCGCAGCAGGAGCCGCGACGCCGCACCGCTGGCCTTCGCTCTGCGCTCATGCCATTTACCACGACCGGGACCGCGCCCGAGGTTCACCGGTTCCGCGCCAATGGTTCAGCGGTTGGCCAAGGCGTCCATGCGGGGCATGACGCGGGCCGCGGGCAGCGCCGGGCCTGCCGGACGTGCTGGGATAGACGACGTGTGCAGGACCGGGCAGGCAATAAGGAGAAGGACATGACGGACGTTCCGCCGCTTCGCGAGCGCAAGGCCTGGCAGGCGCTGGAGCGCCACCATGCCGAGATCGGCGACCGTCACCTGCGCGAGCTGTTCCAGGCGGACCCCGGCCGCGGCGAGCGCCTGACCGCCGAGGCCGAGGGCATCTACCTGGACTACTCCAAGAACCGCGTCACCGACGAGACCATGCGGCTGCTCGTCGAACTGGCCGAGGAGTCGGGCCGTGCCCGCAGCGCCGCGACGCGATGTTCCGCGGCGAGCACATCAACGTCTCGGAGGACCGCGCGGTCCTGCACGTCGCGCTGCGCATGCCGGCGACGCGCGTCGCTGGTCGTCGACGGCGTCGACGTCGTCGCCGAGGTCCACGAGGTGCTGCGGCCGGATGCGCGCGTTCGCGGACCGCGTCCGCTCCGGCGACTGGAAGGGCTACACCGGCAAGCGCATCCGGAACGTCGTCAACATCGGCATCGGCGGATCCGACCTCGGCCCGGTGATGGCCTACGAGGCGCTGCGCTACTACTCCGACCGCGACCTGACGTTCCGGTTCGTCTCCAACGTCGACTCCACCGACTTCGTCGAGGCGACCAGGGACCTGGCACGCCGACGAGACGCTGTTCATCATCTCGTCCAAGACGTTCGGCACGCTGGAGACGCTGACGAACGCGACCTCGGCCCGCGACTGGGTCGTCGGCGAGCTGGGCGACGAGGCCGCCGTCGCGAAGCACTTCGTCGCGGTGTCGACCAACGCGGAGAAGGTGGCGGCGTTCGGCATCGACACCGACAACATGTTCGGCTTCTGGGACTGGGTCGGCGGCCGCTACTCGATGGACTCGGCCATCGGCCTGTCCACGATGATCGCGATCGGCCCGGACAACTTCGAGGAGATGCTGGCCGGCTTCCACGCGATGGACGAGCACTTCCGCACCGCGCCGCTTGACGCAGAACCTGCCGGTCCTCATGGGCCTGCTCTGCGTCTGGTACGGCGACTTCTTCGACGCCCAGACCGTCGGCGTCATGCCCTACGACCAGTACCTCAAGCGCTTCCCCGCCTACCTGCAGCAGCTGACGATGGAGTCCAACGGCAAGCAGCGTCACGCTCACCGGGCAGCACGGTCGACTACCCGACCGGCGCGGTGTTCTGGGGCGAGCCGGGCACGAACGGCCAGCACAGCTTCTACCAACTGATCCACCAGGGCACGCAGCTGATCCCGGTCGACCTCATCGGCTTCGGCAAGTCGCTCAACCCGCTCGGCGACCACCACGACATCCTGTCGTCCAACGTCTTCGCCCAGGCCCAGGCGCTGGCCTTCGGCAAGACCGAAGAGCGAGGTCCGGGCCGAGGGCACGCCGGAGCACGTCGTCCCGCACCGGGTCATGCAGGGCAACCGGCCGACCAACGTGCTGCTGGCCGACGTGCTCACGCCGCGGCTGCTCGGCTCGCTGATCGCGCTGTACGAGCACAGCGTGTTCACCCAGGGCGCGATCTGGCAGATCGACTCCTTCGACCAGTGGGGCGTCGAGCTGGGCAAGGCGCTCGCCAACCAGATCGTCCCCGAGCTGGAAGCCGCCGACGAGCCCGAGCTGACGCCACGACTCGTCGACCAACGCCCTGATCCGCCGCTACCGGTCGCTGAAGGCCAGCTCGTGACGGCCCCGTTCCCGGACAAAAGACTGGAAGGCTAACCGCGATGCCAACAGACAAGCCAATGCAGCTCGGCATGATCGGGCTCGGCCGGATGGGCGCGAACCTCGTCCGCCGCCTCATGCGCGACGGCCACCACTGCGTCGTCTACGACGTCAGACGCCGGAGCGGTCAAGCAGCTGGAGGCCGAGGGCGCGACGGGCGCGACCAGCCTGGCCGACTTCGTCAGCAAGCTCGAGCAGCCGCGGGCCATCTGGATCATGGTGCCGGCCGGCGATCGTGCAGCCGACGCTCGACCAGCTGAAGCCGCTGCTGGCCGAAGGCGACATCGTCATCGACGGCGGCAACTCCTACTACCGCGACGACATCGCCCGCGCCAAGCAGCTGAAGTCGCGCGGGCATCCACTACGTCGACTGCGGCACCAGCGGCGGCGTGTGGGGGCTGGAGCGCGGCTACTGCCTGATGATCGGCGGCGAGGACGCGGCCGGTCGCAGCACCTGGACCCGATCTTCAAGACGATCGCGCCCGGCGAGGGCAGCGCGGAGCCGACGCCCGGCCGGACCGCGACCGACGGCACGGCGCCGCACGGCTACCTGCACTGCGGCCCGAACGGCGCCGGCCACTTCGTCAAGATGGTCCACAACGGGATCGAGTACGGCATGATGGCCGCGATCGCCGAGGGCCTGACCATCATCAAGCACGCCGACGCCGGCATGCAGCAAGCAGGAAGCCGACGCCGAGACCACGCCGTTGCGCGACCCGGAGGCCTACCAGTACGAGATCGACGTCGCCGAGGTCGCCGAGGTCTGGCGGCGCGGCTCGGTCGTCGGCTCGTGGCTGGTCGACCTGATCGCCGACGCGTTCGCCCGGTCGCCGAAGCTGGACGACTTCGCCGGGCGCGTGTCCGACTCCGGCGAGGGCCGGTGGACGGTGCTGGCCGCGGTCGACGAGGGCGTGCCCGCCTCGGTCATCACCGCGGCGCTGTACGAGCGGTTCGAGTCGCGCGGCCTCGGCGACTTCACCGACAAGATCCTGTCGGCGATGCGCTCGGAGTTCGGCGGCCACGCGGAGAAGAAGGACGTAGCCGCGTGCACCACGAGCTCGAGAGTCTCAGCCGACGCCGACGCGGTCGCCGCGCCGGGCCGCGCAGCTACGTGGCCGCGACTGGCGCAGCGACGCGGTCGCCGCCCGCGGCCGGTTCACGTTCGCGGTCAGCGGCGGGCACACGCCGTGGGCGATGTTCGCCGAGCTGGCCAACGAGGACGTGCCGTGGGCTGACGTCGAGCTGTACCAGGTCGACGAGCGGGTCGCAGCCGACGGCGACCCCGACCGGAACCTCACCCATCTCGCCGCCGCGATCGGCGACGCGCCCGGCCCGGATTCACCCGATGCCGGTCAACGACGCGGACCTGGACAAGGCCGCGGCCGCATACGCGGAGGTCCTGCCGCAGCGCTTCGACCTGGTCCACCTCGGCCTCGGCCCGGACGGGCACACCGCCTCGCTGGTGCCCGGCGACCCGGTGCTGGAGGTCACCGACCGCGATGGTCGCGGTGACCCAGCCCTACCAGGGCCACCCGCGGATGACGCTCACCTACCCGGCGCTGGTGCGGGCCGACCAGCTGCTGTGGCTGATCACCGGCGCGGACAAGCGGGCGCCGCTGACGAAGTTGCTCGCCGGGGACGAATCCATCCCGGCCGGCCGGGTGCTGGCCACGCGATCACTGATCCTTGCCGACGAGGCGGCGGCGCCACCAGGCTCCCCCGTCTCCTGACCCATCACGCCGCGCCCCCCCGAGGAAGCTCATGTCGACTGCAGTCAGTTCGCAACAAGCCCGAGCACGGCCAGTATCCGCCGGCCCGACAACCACGTCATCGTGCTGTTCGGCGCGACCGGCGACCTGGCCAAGCGCAAGCTGCTGCCCGGCCTGTTCCACCTGGCCGCAGCCGGCCTGCTGCCGGCGCAAGTACAGGATCATCGGATCTTCGCCGGCCAAGTTCGCGATCAGCACGACGAGTTCAGGGCGCACGCACGGCAGGCCGCGCAGGACTTCTGCATCAGCAAGCCGGACACCGAGACCGACTGCTGGGCCGAGTTCTCCAAGCACCTGTCGTTCGCGCCGGCCGACCCGGACGACTACAGCCCGCTCAAGGACGAGGTCGAGCAGGCCGAGAAGGAGATCGGCGGCGACGTCTGCCGCCTCTTCCACCTGGCCGTGCCGCCGTCGGCGTTCTCGTCGGTGGTGACGATGCTCGGCGACGCCGGGCTGGCGCAGGGCGATGCCCGCGTGATCATCGAGAAGCCCTTCGGCACCGACCTGGAGTCCGCGATCGCGCTGGGCAACGCGGTGCACGCGGTATTCGACGAGTCGCAGATCTTCCGGATCGACCACTTCCTCGGCAAGGAGTCGGTCGACAACATCCTGGCGTTCCGGTTCGCCAACGGACTCTTCGAGCCGGTCTGGAACCGGTCGCACATCGCCTACGTGCAGATCGACGTGCCGGAGACGCTGTCGATCGAGGGCCGCGCCGATTTCTACGACAAGACCGGTGCCTACCGCGACATGATCGTCACGCACCTGTTCCAGGTGCTCGGCTTCGTGGCGATGGAGCCGCCGACCTCGCTGACGGCCCAGCAGCTGCGTACCGAGAAGACCAAGGTGTTCGAGGCGCTCAAGCCGATCGACGTCCGGCACGTGGTGCGCGGCCAGTACGAGGGCTACCGGAAGGAGCACGGGCGTCAATCCCGACTCCCAGACCGAGACGCTGGTCGCGGTGCGGGCCGAGATCGACAACTGGCGCTGGCACGGCGTGCCGTTCTTCTTGCGCTCGGGCAAGAGCCTCGGGGCCGGGACGGCAGGTAATCACGCTGGGCTTCCACGAGCCGCCGCTGAAGATGTTCAAGACCCACCGGCGCGACGTGCCGGACGGCCGCCGCAACGAGATCATCATCGACTTCGCCGACCCTGGCTCGATCACGGCCAAGTTCCTGGCCAAGGAGCCGGGCGCGGAAATGTACCTGGGCAGCGAGAAGATGGTGTTCAAGTACGCGGACTCGTTCGCCGCGGCCAACGCGCTCGAGGGCTATGAGCGGCTGATCCTGGACGCGATGCTCGGCGACCAGGCACTGTTCACCAGCTCCGACGGCATCAACCGGCTCTGGGAGATCTCGGAGCCACTGCTGGACAATCCGCCGCCGGTCGAGTTGTACCCGCGCGGCTCGTGGGGGCCGCCGTCGGTCAACAAGCTCATCGCGCCATTCCACTGGCACCTGCCGAACTCTGGCTGATCCCTCGCTCGGAGGTAGCAATGTCACTCGGGTACGACAAGCCGCTGTATGTACTGGCTTTCGATCACCGTGGCTCGTTCGAGCATGACCTGTTCGGCGCGTCCGAGCCGGTACCGGACGACGTGCGCGACGGCATTAGCAAGGTCAAGCAGATCATTTTCGACGCGCACACGGCGGCGGTAGCCGGCGGCGCCCCGGCCAGCGCATGCGCGGTCCTGGTGGACGAGGAGTTCGGCACCGGGGTCGCGCGGCAGGCGAAGGCATCGGGCGTGCCGCTGGCGATGCCGGTCGAGAAATCCGGCCAGGAAGAGTTCGAGTTCCAGTACGGCGACGACTTTCCGGCGCACATCGAGGCGTTCGACCCGTCGTTCTCCAAGGTGCTGGTGCGCTACAACCCGGACGGCGACCCGGACCTGAACCGCCGCCAGACCGAGCGGCTGGCCCGGCTGAGTCACTGGCTGCGCGACCACGACCGCAAGTTCCTGTTCGAGCTGCTGGTGCCGGCCACCAAGACCCAGCTCGACCGGTTCGGCGGCGACCAGCGCGACTATGACCGCAAGCTGCGCCCGGACCTCGTCGTCGCGACCATCGCGGTCCTGCAGGCCGGCGGAGTCGAGCCGGACATCTGGAAGATCGAGGGCCTGGACAGCCGGGAGGCGTGCCAGCAGGTCGTCGCGCAGGCCAGGACTGAGGGCCGCGACGGCGTCACCTGCATCGTGCTCGGCCGCGGCGCCGACGAGCCGCAAGTCATCGAGTGGGTCAAGATCGGCGCCTCGGTCGAGGGCTTCGACGGGTTCGCGGTCGGCCGGACACTGTGGGAAGAGGCGCTCAAGGACTACCTCGCGCGCAGTATCTCGCGGGAGGAGACGGTGACCAGGATCGCCGGGCGCTACCGGGACGTGATCGACGCCTTCCAGAGCGCCAACGTCAACGGAGGTACCGTCTGATGAGCTCGCCCGCGGTCAGGCTGATGCTCGCCGATGTGGACGGCACGCTGGTCACCCAGGACAAGGTGCTGACCAAGCGCGCCGTCGAGGCCGCGCACAAGCTGCACGACGCCGGGGTTATCTTCGCGATCACCAGCGGCCGGCCGCCGCGCGGCATGGCAATGCTGACCGAGCCGCTCGATCTGCAGACGCCGATCGCGGCGTTCAACGGCGGGCTGATCGTGGACCGGGACATGAAAACCATCGAGCAGCGTGTCCTGCCGGAGGACCTGGTGCAGCCGGTCGCCGACCTGATGACCGAGCACAAGCTCGACGTCTGGCTCTACACCGGCGCCGGACTGGTACGTGCCGAAGAAGGACGGCCCGCACGTCGACCGCGAGGCCTGGACGGTCAAGTTCGCGCCCAAGGT
Organism: uncultured Actinomycetota bacterium; assembly: GCA_963713585.1. Classification (GTDB taxonomy): domain Bacteria; phylum Actinomycetota; class Actinomycetes; order Streptosporangiales; family Streptosporangiaceae; genus JAJYUU01. The sequence continues at coordinate 360,541 of CAVQMG010000007.1, forward strand.
CATGCAGGACGGATTGCACGGACTCACCGGCGAGGTGGCCAAGCTGGTCGGCGTGAGCGACGACCACGACGCGGTCGCGCAGGCAGCCGAGGCGGTGCACGACAAGTTCGGCGATCACGTGACCGCGGCTGCGTCACAGCCGTACTACCTCGACGTGACGCACCCGCGGGCCAACAAGGGCGCGGTCGCGCAGTACCTGGCCGCGAAGTACAGCCTCAAGCCTGAGGAGATCGCCACCATCGGTGACCAGCCCAACGACGTGCTGATGTTCGCGCACTCAGGCCTGAGCATCGCGATGGGCAACGCCAGCCCGGAGGTCAAGCGCGCCGCCCGGCGGGTCACGACCTCCAACGAGGACGAGGGCTTCGCCACCGCGGTCGAGAAGTTCATCCTGCGCGACTAGCGCCGCGGCACGCGCCGGATCGCCTGGCGATCGTGTTTGCGTCGTTGACCCGACAGGAACAACATCACGCCACCACCAAGAGCGAGCAGAGCCGCCGCACCGGCGATTCCCCCGGCCAGGTAAGTTCCGCCCGCGGCTGCCAGAACAATCGGCGCGCTCTTTGTGTACTGCATGCTGACGCGTACTTCCCTTCTAGGACCAGGCCCGGCCGCTACCCCGGAAGGAAGCAAAGACAGAACGAGCGAGCCAGTAGTTCCGGACCAGGTTGAAGGCTGCCTCAGGCAGCAGCGTCATCTCGAACAGGACGGCCTTCCATCCCAGCCGCCGCGATGCCATGCCTTGGTAGACCGACCAGAATGCGGCCAAGAGCAGGTACGAGCAGTCGATATGGCCGTGGTGGACCAGGACAGCTCGAGCGGACGCGAAGGTCCACACGGCCGCATAGGCAATTCCGGCCAGGGTCAGGAAAATCCCGGATATCGACAGCCAGGTTGCCTCGCACCAGCCGTAGTGACGCCACTCGTCAACGGTGCCCCGTACCCAGCGGACTCGCTGCGCCTGCAGCATCCGCATCGAGGGCATCAGGTCCGTGTAGGCAATGCACCCCTGGTTACTGGTGATGCGCCAGCCGAGTTGCTTCAGCGCGAGCGTCGTCTCGTAGTCCTCGACGAGGTTGCTGTCACGTTGGTCAAAGACGTCTGGCCGAGTCGCAAGCAGACCGTTGAGAGCAGCGGCCCGGTAAAAGGAACCCGCCCCCGACATGGTGTGGACGTTGCGCCGCAGCCGAGTCGCAGCAAACCGTGCGTACTCGATTTTCTGCAGAGCGAGGAGTAGCCGCTGCCATAAGTTGTCGCCGTGCAGTGGCTTGCCCAGGCAGGCCGCGCTCACTCCGCCGAGATTGTCATCGCGCTCCAGGATTCGTCTGGCCCGCTTCAGGAAGTGCGCATCCAGATCCGTGTCCCCGTCCATGACCAGAACCCACGAGATCTCCGACGGAAACCGGCCAGCAACGAGCAGGCGACGAATGCCATAATTCAGCGCACCGGCTTTCCTATACCGATTGAAACCAGGCATCTGGAGCACAACAGTCGGCACAGCTCCGGGCGATGCCGCGTAACTAGCGGCGACCGCGGCGGTGTCGTCGGTGGAGTTGTTGACCACTACGACGATGCGGTCCGGTCGGAGCGTCTGGCGCGCCAGCGAACGTAGCGAATCGCCGATGGCCGATCCCTCATCGCGCGCCGGAAGGATCACGACCGTGGCTGACCGGCCCCCGGCTTCGCGCCGGTCACGGGGATCTGGTTCGGCCAGGCTCAGCAGAACCTTGAGGCCTTGCGCCTGGCTAGCCGCTGAATGCGGCGAGCGGGCCGTTAACGATCGGCGCGGTACCTCCGCGCACAGTGCTTTTGCCACCGACGTCTCCCATGACCGGACAGTTCTTAGCTATCAGCGCATAGCGGTTATCACGCGCCATGTGAAGTGACGCGCGACAGAACCAATCGGATCACTTAGAGTCGTTGCCTGATTACGAAATGCACTCACACAGGTCGAGAGTGAACGCACGGGCCGCACGCTGGCCGCCACTGCAGGCGGGATTGCCGGGAGCGCTCTGGTCAGGAGGCTTCCGCACGGGCTTTGATGCCAGCCAGGGTCGCGATCATGTTGGCCTGGTGCTCGGCCAGGCGGCGCCGGAGGATGCGGTGTTCCTTGTCCGGTAGCTGCTGGATGAGCTCGCTGATGCCGCTTTCGCCAGGGCCCATCTGCATCCACTGGCGGATGTGGGTGCCGGAACCCTCCGGCAGGAGGGTGAACCGCCACCGCGCGGCCGGCTTGTCAGGATCCCCGACCGCCCAGCCAAGGACCCGCTCCGGCTCGAACTCGCAGATCGTGGACTCGGTCTCCCAGCTGCCGCGAGCCTCGTGGAAGTTGCGGCCGCGGAACCGGGCGCCGAGTGCCGCGCACGTCGCGCCGTCCAGCCACTGACCGCCCTGGAATTCCGAGCTGAACTCGGCCGGCGTCTGAATGTCGCAGACCAGCGGCCAGATCACCGACGGCGGCACGTCGATCAGCAGCTCTGCCTCGGTCGTCGGGCAGTCGGCGTACCTGAGCTCGACTTCTTCCACGGTTGACATCGTACGCGGCCACCGGAGCCGCGCCAGGGCTGAGAATTGAGTCATGCAGGTGGGTATCGCGGCGTACGTGGGGTCGCGCGAGGACGCCGAGTTCGTCAGGGACGCCGAGCGGACCGGGGTCACGTCGGCATGGGTGGCCGAGGCGTGGGGCCAGGACGCGCTGACGCCGCTGGCCTACCTGGCCGCGATGACCGAGCGGATGGCGCTCGGCACCGCCATCGCGCAGCTCGGCGCCAGGACCCCGGCGATGCTCGCGATGTCGGCCATGTCGCTGCAGTTGCTCTCCGGCGGCCGGTTCCGGCTCGGCATCGGGACCAGCGGCCCGCAGGTGATGGAGGGCTGGCATGGCGTCAGGTTCGAGGCGCCGATCGCCGCGACCCGCGAGACAATCAGCATCGTCCGGCAGGTAGCCGCGGGCGAGCGGCTCAGCCATGACGGCCGGGTCTACCAGCTGCCGCTGCCCGGCGGTCAGGGCCGGGCCATCCGGTCGATGCTGCCGCCGGCCCGGATCCCGGTCTATGTCGCCGCGCTCGGCCCGCGCAACCTGGAACTGACCGGGGAGCTGGCCGACGGCTGGATCGGCAATACGTTCATGCCCGAGCATGCCGAGGCATTCCTCGGGCCGCTGCGCGCGGGCGCGGCCACGGCCGGCCGTCAGCTGAGCGACCTTGACCTGGTCATCCCGGTCGCGGTCGAGTTCACCGAGTACCCGGAGGAGGCGGCCAGGCGGCACGCCCATGGCTACGCCTTCACTATCGGCGCGATGGGCTCGAAGGACCAGAACTTCTACAACGCCGCGTTCACCCGGCAGGGGTTCGGGGATGACGTCGCCGCCGTGCAGGACCTGTGGCTCGCCGGGCGCCGGGACGAGGCGGCCGACCGGGTCCCGCTCGAACTCGGCATGAACACCAATCTGATCGGCACTCCGGCAATGATCACTGAGCGGCTGCGCCGCTACCGCGACGCCGGAGTCGAGCACGCTGCAAGCCAAACTCGCTGGCGATGCCGCGGCCAGGCTCGACACCCTGGCCCGGCTCGCCGAGCTGGTCGCCGTGGTGAGCGGCGAAGACCTGCCCTGACGTCGGCGCAACCGCGCCGCGGCACGAGTGCCGGTCAGGCAGCCGGGCCAGGCAGCGACCGGGGCGGGCCGGACGCTACCCGTCAGGAGGCTACCGGCCTGCGGTGCCGGTAACCGCCCAGCTCCCGAGGCTGAGGCAGGACATCCGGCCCGCCGGGCCCGGCCAGCACGTCGCCGCCGGCCAGCACAGAGTCGCTGGACAGCGCCGCCGCGACCTCGGCGTAGGCGCGGGCCCGCTCGTTGTCCCTGGCGTGCTCGGCGCACCGGCTGCCGGGAATGTTGTCGCAGTCCCAGCAGCCAGCCGCCGCCGCGCCGGCGCCGCGGTACAGCGCGGCGTCACTCAGCGCGGCCAGCACGACCTCAAGTTGCCGCGGGGTCAGGGCGGCCTCCTCACGGCCTGCCTGCCTGGCCCGCCACAGCAGCGATGCGACGCTGGTGGCGTTGCGCTTGTCCCAGCTCACGAGCCGGCGCAGGAACTGCCTGTCCTTGCTGCCGAGCCGGACGCCGCTCAGCGCCGACAGCAACACCTCGCGTGCGGTGCCGCGGCCCGAGCCACTGCCGGCGATCGAGATCTGCGCTGCGGGCTGCGATGCCAGCGCGACCGGCTCCGCCGTCACGCGCCGTGCCTTGATGCAGGACGGCTTCGGAACGATCACCGGCTGGCTGTTCGCCCGACCGTTGCTCAGATCAGTTGTCACGCTGTGTCCTCCTCGCCCGGCGCCGGAACCCCCTCCGGTGCAGCCGGTGTGCGGGCCTGCCCCCGTTCTGGCATGCCGTTCGGCACATCAGACTTGGCAGGACTACGCGAGTATGACGCGCCGCAGCGCAGTTGGGTTGACACGCTGCGTAACTGCGGCGAGGAGTTTTTTGCCGCGGCGTCCCGCTCGCCGGAACCATCGCCGCGCGCCAGTGAACCAGCCACCGCCGTAATGCGTCCTATAGACCGATAGCGACGAGGCCATCATCTGGACTGTATTACTATTGAGTAAAGTCGCAGGCAGGAAGCTCGGACCTGTGACGCCTGGCGCGGGGATGGGTCAGGCAAGGCCGGCGCGGGCCCCCGTCTCGCCGGTAGCATGGGAAGCGCGTCCCGGCACCGGGGCGGCGCGAAGAAAGCAGCGCAAACATGCACGCCGTCACCGCGTCTGTTACCCGGCCTCGGCGCGTGAGGGAGGCCGGGAGACTGTGACCAAGCAGGTCCAGCAACTCGATCGTGTCATCATCAGGTTCGCCGGCGACTCCGGCGACGGCATGCAGCTCGCCGGTGACAGGTTCACCCAGGAGACTGCGAGCTTCGGCAACGACCTGTCCACGCTGCCGAACTTTCCTGCTGAAATCCGCGCCCCGGCCGGCACCCTGCCGGGCGTCTCCAGCTTCCAGGTGCACTTCGCTGATCACGACATCCTCACTCCGGGTGACGCCCCGGATGTGCTGGTCGCGATGAACCCGGCGGCGCTCAAGGCCAACCTCGAGGACGTACCGCGCGGCGCCGACATCATCGCCAACACCGACGAGTTCTCCAAGCGGAACCTGGCCAAGGTCGGCTATGTGGCCAGCCCGCTGGAGGACGGCTCGCTGGACGCCTACCGGCTGCACGCGATCCCGATCACCTCAGTGACGGTCAAGGCGCTGGAGAACTTCGACATCAGCCGCAAGGATGCCGAGCGGGCCAAGAACATGTTCGCCCTCGGGCTGCTGTCCTGGCTGTATAACCGGCCGGTCGAGGGCACCTTCAAGTACCTCGAATTCCGGTTCGCCGAGCAAGCCCGACATCCTGGCCGCCAACAAGGCCGCCTTCCAGGCCGGCTGGAACTACGGCGAGACCACCGAGGCATTCTCGGTCCAATACGAGGTCAAGCCTGCCGCGCTGACGTCCCGGCACCTACCGGAACATCACCGGCAACACGGCGCTGGCCTACGGCCTGGTCGCGGCCTCCCGCGCGGTCCGGGCTGCCGCTGTTCCTCGGCTCCTACCCGATCACCCCGGCGTCCGACATGCTGCACGAGCTGTCCAAGCTGAAGCGATTTGGCGTCCGCACCATGCAGGCCGAAGACGAGATCAGCGGCGTCGGCGCGGCCCTCGGCGCCTCCTTCGGCGGCGGTCTGGGCGTGACCACCACCTCCGGCCCCGGCATGTGCCTGAAGGCCGAGACCATCGGCCTGGCCGTCGTCGGTGGAGCTGCCGCTGATCATCTGCGACATCCAGCGCGCCGGGCCGTCCACCGGCATGCCGACCAAGACCGAGCAGGCCGACCTGCTGATGGCGCTGTACGGCCGCAACGGCGAGTCGCCGGTCGCGATCGTCGCCCCGTCCACGCCGGCCGACTGCTTCGACACCGCGCTGGAGGCGGTGCGGATCGCGGTCAAGTACCGCACGCCGGTGATCATCTTGTCCGACGGCTACCTGGCCAACGGCTCGGAGCCGTGGCGGATCCCGAGCGTGGACGCCTGCCCAAGCTGCGGGATGAGTTCAAATTCGCGAGCGGGAACGTGGTCGTCGACGGGCTGCCGGCCCGCCCGTTCCTGCCGTTCCAGCGCGATCCGCAGACCCTGGCCCGGCCGTGGGCGGTGCCCGGCACGCCCGGCCTCGAGCACCGGATCGGCGGTATCGAGAAGGCCGACGGGGCCGGCACGATCTCCTACGACCCGGATAACCACGACAAGATGGTCCGGCTGCGCCAGGCCAAGATCGACGGTATCGCGGCGGACATCCCGCCGGTCGAGGTCGACGACCCGGACGGCAACGCCCGGGTGCTGGTGCTCGGCTGGGGCTCGACCTACGGCTCGATCGGCGCCGCGGTGCGCCGCGTCCGGACTGGCCGGCGGCTCCATCGCTCAGGCGCACCTGCGGCACCTGTCGCCGTTCCCGGCCAACCTGGGCGAGGTGCTGCGGTCCTACGACAAGGTGCTGGTCCCCGAGATCAACCTCGGCCAGCTCGCGCTGCTGCTGCGCGGCCGCTACCTGGTCGACGTGGTCTCCTACAACCGGGTCCGCGGCCTGCCGTTCAAGGCCGCCGAGCTGGCCGACGTCATCCAGGATGTGATCAGCCAATGTCTGACACTCAGGTCGAGCTTCGAACGACGCCGAGTTCCCCGAGCCGCAGCACCGGTTCGCCTCGCTGACGCTGGTGCCCAAGGCCGACGAGAAGCTGGCGACCAAGGACTTCAAGTCCGATCAGGAGGTCCGCTGGTGCCCCGGCTGCGGTGACTACGCCATCCTGGCGGCGTTCCAGGCATTCCTGCCCGAGCTGGAGATCCCGCGGGAGAACCTGGTCATCGTCTCGGGCATCGGCTGCTCGTCGCGGCTGCCGTACTACGTGAACAGCTACGGCATGCACTCGATCCACGGCCGGGCACCGGCGATCGCCTCCGGGCTGGCCGCGTCCCGGCCCGACCTGTCGGTCTGGGTGATCACCGGCGACGGCGACGCGCTGTCGATCGGCGGCAACCACCTGATCCACGCGCTGCGCCGCAACGTGAACATCAAGATCCTGCTGTTCAACAACCGGATCTACGGGCTGACCAAGGGCCAGTACTCGCCCACCTCCGAGCAGGGCAAGGTCACCAAGTCCACCCCGTTCGGCTCGCTGGACACGCCGTTCAACCCGGTGTCGCTCGCGCTCGGCGCCGAGGCCAGCTTCGTGGCCAGGACCATCGACTCCGACCGCAAGCACCTGACCAGCGTTCTGCGGGCGGCCGCAGACCACAAGGGCACCGCGTTCGTGGAGATCTACCAGAACTGCCCGATCTTCAACGACGACGCGTTCCTGCCGCTGACCGAGCCCGGCGAGCGAGAGCAGCGGCTGATCCGGCTGGAGCACGGCGAGCCGATCAGGTTCGGCGCCGACGGCAGCCACGGCCTGCGGTTCGGCAAGTACGGCGCGCTGGAAGCCGTCGAGGTCGCAGGCGCCGACCCGGACTCGCTGCTCGTGCACGACGTACATGCGCCGACCCGTCCTACGCCTTCGCGCTATCCCGGCTGGACAGTTCCGACTTCGCGCATACCCCGATCGGGGTGTTCCGGCACGGTGGAGCGGCCTAGCTATGACGAGCTGATGTCGGCGCAGATCGAGGCGGCCCGGCAGAAGCAGGGCGACGGCGACCTCGCTGACCTGCTGGCCGGCAGCGACACCTGGCAGGTCGGCTAGCCGGCGAGCCGGTGACTGCGGGCGGCCAGCGGCTGGCAGCGCGGACTCCAGCGCAGCCCGTCCGGGTGGACCGGTCCGGGCCGGTCACGACGGTCATCCTCGACCGGCCCGAGGTACGCAACGCCGTCGACGGCCCGACCGCGGCTGCGCTGGCCGAGGCGTTCGCTGACTTCGACGCGGACACCGACGCCTGCGGTCGCCGTGCTGTTCGGCGCGGGCGGGACGTTCTGCGCGGGCGCCGACCTGAAGGCCATGGGCAGCCCGCGCGGCGAACCGGACGCGAGCCTGACGGCAACGGCGCCGATGGGTCCGACCCGGATGCGGCTGTCCAAGCCGGTGATCGCCGCCATAGCCGGGCACGCAGTCGCGGGCGGGCTGGAGCTGGCGCTGTGGTGCGACCTGCGGGTGGCCGAGGAAGACGCGGTGTTCGGGGTCTTCTGCCGTCGCTGGGGCGTGCCGCTGATCGACGGCGGCACGGTCCGGCTGCCGCAGGTCGTCGGTCTGGGCCGGGCACTGGACCTGATCCTGACCGGCCGGGCGGTGCCGGCGGACGAGGCCTTCGCGATGGGCCTGGTGTCCCGGCTCGTACGCAAGGGCGACGCCCGCGAGGAGGCCGAGCTGCTGGCCGCGCAGATCGCCGCGGTACCCGCAGGCTTGCATGCGCAGCGACCGTGCCTCGACGCTGGAATCGGTGTCGCTCGGTTTCGACGACGCCATGGCGAACGAGTTCTCCCGCGGCCGCGATACGCTCGCCGACCCAGCCGTGATCGCGGGCGTCTCCCGGTTCCGCGGCGGCGCCGGCCGCGGCGGCGCACCCGCCTGAACTGGCCGCTGCCGGGTCGATCCGTCAGCTGGTGAATCTTGCTGCATAAGTTTCGCAATACCGGATATTGCTGCCGTATCCTGCTCTCGGCGAGCATCAGCCCGCCAGTTGACCGGGGGCGAGACAGGAGCACGATCGTGCGGCGACTGATCGTGACCATCTTGACGGCTGCCGTTCTGTCACCACTCGCGCTTGCCGGGTCGGCGTCGGCCGCTACTGAGCAGACCGGGGCTGCGAGCGCCCCGACCGGGCTTGGTGCGTCCGTCGCCATCTCCGGCTCCACGGTGGTGGCCGGGGCGCCGGACTGGGACAACGACCGCGGCGAGGTCTCTGTCTACCTGCGGCACGGCACGGCCTGGAAGCGGCAGGCTCTGCTCCGGCTTGGTCGCGGCACCGCGAACTACCAGTTCGGAGCATCGGTCGCGATCTCCGGCTCGACAATCGTGGTCGGCGCCCCCGGCGCCAACGTCAACCGGGGCCTTGCTTACGTCTACGTTCGCACGGGCACCAGCTGGCACCGGCAGGCCGTGCTGAGCGCGAAGAAGCCGGAAAAGAACGCGAGCTTCGGAGACATCGGTCGGCATCTCGGGATCGACGGCCGTTGTCGGCGCGCCCGGCCAGAATGTGGCCGGGCAAGTAACGGTGTTCAGCAGGCACGGGAGCACGTGGTCCAGGCCCGCGGTGCTGCCCGGACCATCGCGTAGTTTCGGCGCGGACAACTTCGGTGCCGCGGTGGCGAGTGTCCGGAACGCGGAATTTGTCGGCTGGCCGTATATCAACAGCGTCGGCTCGGCCAGGGTCTTCGGCCGGGCCACGGCGACGATCTGGAATCTTAAGGCCAACCTGAACCAGCCCGTGGCGGGGCTCGGCGATGAGTTCGGGCTGTCGGTGGCTATTGCGGGCGCGGTCATCGCGGTCGGCGCGCCGGGCAGCGGCACGGGTGGCGCTGCCGTCATTTTCACCCGGTCCAAAGGCATCTGGGGAGAGCGCTACGCGCCGCAGGGCCCCGGCAGCGGCAGCCAGTTCGGTGCGTCGGTCGCGGCCTCCGGGTCGACGGTGATCGTCGGTGCGCCCCGAGCAGGTTGCCGGCGGCACCGACACGAGTCAGGGCGACGTGTATCTGTTCCAGGACATCGCGCATAGGTGGGCGCCGGCCGCGAGCATGACCGGACCGAGCCCTTCCTCGGTGTATGACAACGGGTTCGGCACATCGGTCGGGATATCTGGCGGAACGCTCGCGATCGGCGCTCCGGGCATCGGCGATCGCCGCGGTGCTGTCTACATCTACATCGGCTCCGGTTCGCATTGGGTGAAGCAAGCAACGCTCTAAGGCTTCGGCCTGCTCGGGCCGCAATCCTGCGCCTGGCGTGGGCGAAAGCTGCTAGCGGACGATCACGGGGTGATGGCAACGCCCCCGAACAGGAGTGGCCTGCCGACGTGCTGGGTAGCGATCTGGACGGGGAAGAGAGCGCTCGCGGGTCGGCCCGAACGTAATGGCGGCAGGGACATAGAGGTGGACCCGCCGGGGCCGAATTCCGGCGGCGGCTGCCTGCCGGTAGACTACCGGGCAACTCGGCCTTCCGAAGCGAGCCTCCGGAAGCAGGTTGAAAAGCTGAACATCATGTGACCGCAAAAGCTGCCACGCATAGCCAACTTTGCTGGTCGGGGAGACCTCGAAGGTATCGAACTGGCCTGCGATCTTGATCGGCTTAGGGCCCTGCCGGCGCCAGGCCGAATGGGCTGAACGCCCGGGCCGTGCCGATCACATATCCGGTCTGGCCGTCCGGCGCACGTGATAATACATCGCGGCGGGAGCGCCGGACCGAACCGAACTTCGATCGGCTTGGCAGCGATGTTCGTGCCGGTATCGATCGGCGTGAGCCAGGTGGTACGGTCGTTGTCCGGTTTCCGTGCTCGCCGCGTAGGCGGTCCGGCCGTCGGGCGTGAACGTAAAGCCGTCGACGCGCCGGGCGCCCGTAGTTTGACGGACGGAAGTGCGGTACCGGTGTCAGATCGACTGCGACCACTTCGGATGTTGGACTCCGGCCGCGTAATGCGATCCGGCCGTCGGGAGCGAACTCCCGGCGGCGTAGGGTCCCGTTGCTGGAGCGAGCTTGCGAGGCGTGCTGGGCGCCGGTTACCAGGTTGATCGCTTCTAGCGTGCTGCCTATTGCTGTGCGGTCCGCTCGCCGTCGTCGCATAGGCGAGTTTGCCGTTCGGGGCGATCTGCGTCGATGTCATCAGCGGTGTCGCCACTGCCGGGAGCCTGATCGGTCGGCCCGCCTTGCCGGTGGCATTATTGATTGCGGTCACGAAGCCGGTACCGGTCTGGGACTGCCCGGTCGACTGGGTTGCCGCCGGATGCTGAAGACATAGACGGCTTTGCCGTCCGGCGCCGCGTCGACGGCCTGGATCTGGCCGGGGAACTTCAGTGCCGCGAGCGTGCAGCCGGTGCTCAGGCGGACGGGGATGACAGTATTGGCGACCGGTCAGCCAGACATAGGCGGTCCCGGAGGCGCCGCCGACGGCTGCGGTCGGCCTGGCAGTCGGGCCGAACACGCCGGCTGCGGCCGGGACGACAGCCGCGATCAGCGCTATCGCGGCGAACGACCCGACGACGGCCTCGAGTCGGCGCCGCTTGCGGAGCTTGGCGCCGGCCCGCACCGAATTGGGTACGAGCAGCGGGGTCGGCGGCCGGTCGGCGACGGCGCGCTCGAACAGTGCCCGGAGCGACGTCTCATCCATTCCGAACCTCCCGCGGGTTGCCGCGATCCTTGCTGACGCCGGTTGCTGAACCAGTACCGGCCGGCGTCTCGTCGAGGAGCAGCCTGAGTTTGTCCAGCGACCGGGCGCTCTGGCTCTTCACGTTGCCTGACGAGCAGCCCAGGTGAGCCGCCACCTGCTCGATGCTCATGTCCTCCCAGTAGCGCAGCACGACGATGGCGCGTGCTTTGGGCGGGAGCGTGGCCAGCGCCTCGGTCAGCGCCAGCCTTAGTTCTGGTGTCGGTGACTCGGCCGCGCGGTCGGGAAGCTCGCGAGCGTGGCCGCTGAGCACTTCGCCGCGCCGCTTCCGCCGGCAATCGACGAAGTACGTGTTCAGCAGCGTGCGCTTGGCGTAGGCATGCACCGAGTCCTTGTTCCTGATGCGATTCCAGGCAGCGAGACCTTCGTCAGCGTTGTCTGGGTCAGGTCTTCGGCGGAGTGCCAGTCCCCGCACAGCAGAAAGGCAGTTCCCATGAGGTGGGGGGCAGCCGCCTCGGCGAACGAGGTGAACTCATCCTCCGCGGATGCCATGCGACACGCACCTATCCACTCAGCGGCGACCGGGACCGTCACCATGAAGGATTCAGCTGGGTCAAGAAGAGTTGCAACGATGGCAGGTAACTGCATGTTTCGCGATGGCCGCTAAGGCCGCGAACCACCGTGCCGGTGCTGCCACACTGGGGCCATGGACGCTGGTGAGCTGGAGCGGGCCTACCGGGCCGAGGCCACAGCGCTGCGGGCCACGCTCGCCCGGCGGCTCGGCGACGTCGGGCTGGCCGAGGAACTCGTCCAGGACGCCTTCGTCGAGGCGCTGGAGCACTGGCAGGACGAGGGCGTCCCGGCCAACCCCGGCGGCTGGCTCACCACCACTGCCTGGCACAAGGCCGTGGACCGGCAGCGCCGCGTCAAGGCAGGCCGGGAAAAACTGGCGCTGCTGGCGGTCACCGAGGAACGTGCCACTTCGCTGGACGGGGAACCGGAGACCGGGCAGGACGACGACCTGCTCAGCCTCATCTTCGCCTGCTGCCACCCGGCGCTGACCGACGATTCGCAGGTGGCCCTGACCCTCCGGGCTGTGTGCGGCCTGACCACCGCGGAGATTGCGGCCACGTTCCTGGTCTCTGAGCAAGCCATGGGGCAACGGCTGTCGCGTGCTCGCAAGTCGTTGCGCGAGGAGGGCGTGACGGTCAGTATTCCGGACCCAGACGAGCTCGGCGGCCGGCTGGCCGCCGTGCTCGCGGTGGTCTACCTGGTGTTCAACGAGGGCTACCTGGCCAGCGCCGGCCGGACACCCGCCCGGCGGGACCTGGCCGCCCAGGCGATCGCGCTGGCCAGGCTGCTGCACCGGCTGATGCCGCGCGAGCCTGAGGTACTCGGTCTGCTAGCGCTGCTCCTCTTGCACGAGTCGCGGGCGCAGGCCAGGTTCGACGGCTGGGGCCGGCTGATCCGGCTGGCGGACCAGGATCGCAGCCGCTGGGACGCCGGGCTCGCGGCGGAGGCGACCAGCCTGCTGGACCGCGCGATCGCGCTGCGGCAGCCCGGACCGTACCAGGTCCAGGCCGCCATCGCGGCACTGCACTCGGCGGCACCGCGGTACTCCGATACTGACTGGCCGCAGATCCGGCTGCTGTATGACCGGCTGCAGCAACTGACACCATCACCGGTAGTGCTGCTCAACCGGGCAGTGGCGACCAGGTTCGCGGCTGGCCCGGAGACGGCCCTGGCCGAGGTAGAGGCACTCGGCAGTGACCTGGACGACTACCGGCTGTTTCACGCGGTCCGAGCCGAGCTGCTGACCGCGCTCGGCCGCGACGCCGAGGCACGCGCCGCCAACGAGCGAGCGCTCGCGCTGGCCGCGAACCCGGCCGAACGCGAGCTGATCGCCCGTCGGCTGTCCGGCTAGAACACGATGAGAGGCCGCAGTTCGATGGTGATCAGGCCGCGGTCAACGCCGGGCCAGCTCTTGGCGATGTCGACGGCCTCGTCGTAGGTGTCGGTCTCCAGCACTGAGTAGCCGCCGAGTACCTCCTTGGACTCGATGAACGGCCCGTCGGTGACGCCGCCGGCCCGGATCGTCTTGGCGGTCTCGGGCGACTGCAGCTGCGCGCCAGAATCGGGCATCTTGCCCGAGCCGCCAACCTTCTCATACCAGGCCATAATGTCCGAGCTCCAGGCCTGCTGCTCCTGCGGCGACAGCGCTGCAGCGGCTTCGGTGTTCATGAGGAGCATCACGTACTTCATCTGAGTTGCCTCCTGCTAGTAGGTCAGGCGCCGTTGGCACCTTCTCACTTATTGCCACGAACCGGCCGCCGGTCTTTTCGACATGGCGACCGGAAAATCTGCCGAGCTTCGGTACGCCGGCGAGATTCATGGCCCGTTTGCCAACCGCCCGGCGCCCGCAAGCGTCACTGTTGGTGCGGACGATGATCAAGGGGCCCTGAACATGCGCCTGTTTCCTGCAGCCGGACTGACCGCTCTGGCGACCTTCGCTGGAGTCTTCATCGCGGTGGCACCCGCAGCGCCGGCCCAGTCAGCCGCGGCCAGCGCGAGCATCTGCACCTCAGTCAAGCATCCCAAACTGGCGGCGCGGATTTCCCGAGGGGTGCTGGCCGCCCTGGCGGGCCGCCCCGATTCGTCCGTCGGTCTGGCCGTGTCGGACGCGCGCGAGGACCTCAGCTGCGCCTACCACGCGGGTGAGCATTTCATCTCGGCCAGCGTCATCAAGGCCACGATCATCAGTGCACTGCTGCTGAAGAAGGGCGGCCCGGCCAAGCTCACCAAGAGCCAGCACGCCCTCGCCTGGCAGATGATCACCCAGTCCAGTGACAACGCCGCCTCGGCCCTGTGGGACGAGGTCGGCATCGCCAGCATGCAGAGGTTTCTCACCAAGGCTGGCATGACGCATACCAGGCTGAACGATGCCGCCTGGGGACTGAGCCTGCTGACCGCGCGCGATGAGATGACGCTGCTGCACGTGCTGACCAAGCCCGGCGCGGTGCTGAGCACCAAATCGCGCGGTTACGTGCTGTGGCTGATGTCCAAGGTCGTCCCGTCGCAGCGCTGGGGCGTGCCTGCGGGGGCGCCGTCGGACGTGACCGTGCATGTGAAGAATGGCTGGCTGCCGTACCCGAATCTGAGCCTGACCGCGACTGACTGGCATGTGAACAGCATTGGCGCGTTCACCGGGCACGACATCAGCTACCAGATCGTGGTGCTGACAGCGCCGCGCGGCGCGCAGACTTTTGACTACGGCATCGCGACCATTCAGGCGGCGGCCAAGGTCATCAATCATGACCTCGCGCAGGTCTGAGAAAATGACGCGTGACTCAACCAGCCCGGGTGCGGGCCGCCTTCCCCGACTGGCGGTACGCGCCCAACATAGGTGGCCATCCGGCCAGCTATGAGCTGGAGAACCGGGCCGTCGACCGGGCCGGGCATGTGCTGGCTGCGATGCGTGCCCTGGCGCCCTGGGCCGGGCAGACGATCGCCGACCTCGGCTGCGGCACCGGCTACTGGCTGCGCCATTATGCCGGCGAGGCGGCCAGAGTTATCGGCATCGAGCCCGATCCGGCTTGCGAGCCACCGCCAGCCACGCCGCGGCTGACCTGCCCGGCACGGAGGTGCTGGCCGGATCCGCCGAGCAGATCCCGCTCGCGGACGCCAGCCTCGACGTGGTGCACGCCAGGTTCGCCTACTTCTTCCCGCCGGGTACTGACGCTGGCCTGACCGAAGTGCTGCGAGTGCTGCGGCCCGGCGGCGTGCTGGTCGCGGTCGACAACGACTACCGGTGGGGCGAATTCGCCCGGCTGCTGGCCGCCTCGGCGACCAGGCCACCGCTGCAGACAGCGGCGGCGGTCGACCAATGGTGGCGCGACCGGCAGGCGAGCAGGCACGAAGTGCGGTCGGACCTGCAATTCGGCAGCCGGGCGGACCTGGCGGCGGTACTCGGCATCGAGTTCCCGGCCGAGGTCGCGCGAACCTGGCTACGGCGCAATCCGGCCGCCACCGGCCTCAGCTACGGCTACGTGCTGTTCCGGGTGCGAGCCTGATCGTGCCCGCGCTGTCTTGCGGCCGCCGGCCTGGTCCAGGCCGGCCCTCGAGTCCGGCCGGGTCCAGCTGACCGCGAGCACCGCGCAGCAGGTCAGTACCGCGCCCGCCAGCTGGATCAGGGTCGGCCGCTCGTCCAGGATCACGGCCGCCAGCACCATCGTGGCGGCCGGCTGCAGCAGAAGCAGCAGCGACGAGACCGCGGCCGGCAGCCTGGGCAGTGAGGACGTGATGAGCAGCCAGCCGACGGTCCCGCTCAGCAGCCCGAGCAACACCAGCCAGCCGTAGGAGGGCAGCGGCAGGCTGAACTGCATGCCGCCCACGACCAGCCCGATCAGCAGCGAGCCGATCGCGGCCCCGATCGTGGCGTCGGCCAGCTGGCCGGCCACGTGCTGAGAGTCACCCCCGGTGCCGCGCATGATGAGGAGAAAACACGCGTAGGCGGCCGACGTCGCCAGGCCGAACACCACGCCCGCACCCGGATGCAGGCCCGAGGCATGGCCGCCCAGCATGCCGGAGACCAGCACGACGCCGAGCAGCACCACCGGCAGCATGATCAGGTAGCGCCGGCTCGGCCGCTCGGCCAGCACGAGCCACGCGAACATGGCGACGAACAGCACTTGCAGATTGCCCAGCACGGTCGCGACGCCGGCGCCGACATCGGCGATCGCATGGTTCCAGAGCACCAGGTCCACGGCCAGGAAGAACCCGGCGAGCAGGGCGTACCCACGGCTGGCGAGCGGCCGCGGCCCGCGGCGCCGCTGCTCGAGTATGGCCAGCGGAATCAGCGCGACGAGGGCGAACGCGCTCCGGTAGAAGGCCACTGTCACGGGCCCGCCGTGCGACAGCGTTACCAGGATCGCCGAGGACGAGATGCAGGCTGCGCCGAGCGTGGCCGTCAGCACAGGACGCTGGGAGGTCCGCGAGGCCAGTGCCGCGAGGCTGTTGCCGGACATGACCGTTCCGCCGTACGGTACTGACATGAGCAGTAGCCTACGGCTCGGCCGTGACAGTAGTCAAAGTCACTTTGATGCTGACCAGCTCGAGGCGATGAGCGGTTGCGTGGAGCTCATTAACACCGGCCGGGCGAAGACCGGCGACAGTCTGGCCAGAGTCGCGGACCTGCGCCAGTTCGCCGCCAGGTACGCGTTTGCCGGAGCTCCGGCCAGCGCCGCCGACCTGCCGCTGATCCGGGACTACCGGGCCCGGCTCGACGCCATCGTTTCCTCGTGCGAAGGCGCCAACGAGAGCGCGGCGATCGGCCAGATCAATGCGCTGCTGTCCCAGGCCGGCGCCAGCCCTCAGATCGTCGCGCATGACGGCCGCGGGCCGCATCTGCACGTGTCCCGGCCCACGGCTCCGCTGGCCGACCGGATGGCCGCGCACTTCGCCATGGGCCTGGCCTGGCTGGTCGTGGCCGGGGAAGCCAGCCGGATCCGCAGCTGTCAGGCGCCGGACTGCCGCGACGCGTTCGTAGACTTTTCCCGCAACCGCTCGCGCCGGTACTGCGACAGCCGGACGTGCGGCAACCGGCTGCACGTGGCCGCCTACCGGGCCCGCAAGGTCAGCGAGCAGGCAGGTTAGGCACCGCAGATCAGCCGTCGGGACCGGCGGCCTGGCGACAGCTGTCCCACGACGGGAGTTGACGGCGCCGCCGCGCCACCGCCGTCCCCAAAGGCGCCTACTGGCAGCTCACCACGGGTGTCGTCAACGCGGCCGGCGCCATCTTGCCGCGGGCAGGCTCGGCATTCCTAGGGCTGGGCAACGTCTCCCTGTCTACCTCGGCCGTTCCGGCCGCCTGCCAGCGTTTCATCGGCAACGGGCCGCCGCAGACCATGACGTCCTGCCTCAACGGGCAGGGACTGCGTCAGTACCTGACCTACCAGCCCGCTGGGCACTACTGGCCGTTCCAGCTCATCGAGACGGGGATCTTCCTGGCGCTGGCCGCCGCGCTGATCGCGGTTACGTTCGCCATCCTGCGACGCAGGGACGCCTGAGGAGCGGGCGCGCGTCGCGGGCCGCGATCAGCTCCTGAAAATCCCGGACTAGTACGTCTCTAGCACAGCCGACGGCCGGCCCCGGGCCGCAGTCACGCTGCCCCGAGACCCGCCATCCGGCTAGGTTGTCACGACCCCCGCCGGTCAGCTCAGCTCTCGGCCCTGACCGGCCCGGCCGTACCGCTGGCCTTGACTACGCCGATCGGGCAGGACACGCCGGTGCCGTGATCCGGGCAGTAGCCGTACGGGTTCTTGGCGTCGCTCAGGTACTGCTGGTGGTAGTCCTCAGCGAAATAGAACTCCGTAGCCGGGACGACTTCCGTGGTGATCGCGCCGTAGCCGGCTTGAGTGAGCCGCTCCTGGTAGCTCGCCAGTGACGCCTCCGCGTCGGCCTTCTGCTCCGGCGAGTTGTAGAAGATGGCCGACCGGTACTGGGAGCCGAGGTCGTTGCCCTGCCGCATGCCCTGCGTCGGGTCGTGCGCCTCCCAGAAGACCCGCAGCAGCTCCGGGTAGCTGACCTTGGCCGGGTCGAAGACGACCCTGACCGCCTCAGCATGACCGGTGCGGCCGCTGCAAACTTCCTCATATGTCGGGTTAGGAGTGAATCCGCCCTCATATCCGACTGCTGTTGAGACGACACCCGGCGTCTGCCAGAACGTCTTCTCGGCGCCCCAGAAGCAGCCCAGGGCGAACTCGGCCACCTGCGTTCCGGCCGGATATGGCGGCTTCAACGCGCCGTCCAGCACTGTGTGCCGGTCCGGCACCGGCATGACGGCCGTCCTGCCAGGCAGCGCGTCTTCTGCCGTCACCATCTGCGTCTTGCGGAATCCGAAAATGCTCACTGATCCTCCTCGCCGTGCGCCAGGCATTAACTACAGGCTACGGCGAGGTGTTCCCGGCCCGGCCGGGCGGCGCGCCTGCCTATCTGGTCAGCTGGTTCAGGTTGACCACCTGGCCGGACGGCGGCGGGACCGGCTGCGGAGCGGAGTTCCAGTGCGAGTAGGAGATGACCTGCCGCGGGCTGGAGTTAGTCGAGGCCGCTAGCGGCAAGTGCGCCGGGCTTGTACTCACGTCCAGCGTATTGCCCTGGCTGTCCTTCAGCACGTAGGCCGACTGGCCTTGCACGGTAGCCGTTCCGGCCCTGGTCAGGCCGGGCGCCTGCTCGGCACAGTCGTCAGGCTCTTCATGCTCAGGCCGCCGGTGAGCTGCTTGGCCTGCTGCGACGGAAGCTGGATCCATTTCCCGCAGACCAGCGAGCAGACGCCGGACGGCGCCTTGAGTTCGTTGAGGAATGCCTGCGTGGCCTTGAAGTACACCTTGTTCTTGACGGCGATGACGTGCAGCGGCGCGCCATTCTGGCTCACTGTCCCGGACACGCCGCCGTTGCGGGTGACGTCCAGATCGATGGTGATCGGCAGGCCGTTGTTGCTCATGTGACCGTTGACGTGCACGCTGTCAGCCTGGCCGACAGACTGGCGCATCGACGACTGCAGTTCGGCCGCGCTCGGCGCCGTGGTCGCTCCGTGCATACCGCCCGAGTTGGCCGGCGAACTGCTGCCGCAGCCGGCGGCCACAAGCACCGCGCTTCCAGCCGCGCAGATCATCATGATTCTGGCTGAAACGCCCATGACCGCTCGTCCCCCGATTCAGCGGAAACTGGCACGCGTCGCCGCGAATGCGATGACGCCGCAGGTAGGCGCAGACCTGGCGACGCCCCCCGACGAATGCCCGGTCTGCTCCCTGCTGACTACCCAGTCCGCTCGACGACGAACTCGCAGAGTGCCTCGAATGCCGCCCGGGCCGGGACGTCGGGCAGCTGCAGGATCTCAGCCCTGGCTTGCTCGGCCCAGCGGCGCGTGTCCGCCTTGGCCAGGTCCATCGCCGGGTGCGACCGCAGCAGGTTCAGGGCCTCGGCGTGCAGGTCAGGGTCGCTGAGTTCTGGCATGTTCAGCAGTTCGACGAGCCGCTCGTCGCCCGGCCCGGCCGAGCGCAGCGCGTGCAGCATCGGCAGTGTCCGCACGCCCTCGCGCAAGTCGGTCCCCGGCGTCTTGCCGGACTGGGCCGACTCGCTGGCCACGTCGAGGAGGTCGTCGGAGAGCTGGAACGCCACGCCGAGCGCAGCACAGGCCGGCGTGATCCGGGTGATCACGCCGGCCGGGGCGCCGGAGAACATGGCACCGAACTGGCCGGAGGTAGCGATCAGGGAGGCGGTCTTCTCCGTCACCACCCGCAGGTAGTGATCCAGCGGGTCGTCGCCCGGCCGGCACCCGACAGTCTCGGCAATCTGCCCGGTCACCAGCCGCCCGAAAGTCTCGGACTGAATCCGGATCGCCTCCGGGCCGAGGTCAGCGAGGATCGCCGACGCCTTCGCGAACAGGAAGTCGCCGGTCAGAATCGCGACGGTATTGCCCCAGCGCGAGTTGGCACTCTCGCCGCCGCGTCGCACCGAGGCCTCGTCCATCACGTCATCGTGGTAAAGCGTGGCAAGGTGCGTCAGCTCGACAGCGACGGCGGCCTGCACGATGCGCGGGTCGGCCGGGTCGCCGAATTGCGCGGCCAGCAGGACGAGGGTCGGACGGAAACGCTTACCGCCTGCCTCCGAGAGATGGGCGGAGGCCTCGGCGAGCACGTCATGTTCCGCGTGCGCGGCGGCCCGCAGCCCCTCCTCGACCAGGGCCAGGCCGTCCACCACGTCTGAGGCAAGCGTGGCGTCGGTAAGTTCCATCGGAACGGCGGAAATCACTGCGGTCCCCTCATGGGCCTGCCAGGGTTACTGGCAGGCTGGTCATAGCTGAGGCTATCCTCCAGCCGTCCCTAACATATGTGCATAGCAGGGTAATGGTCTGCGTGCACTCCCTGCTTAGCGGACGAAGAGCTGGCTCGCGGCATGATTGGCCAGGCTCAGCAGCGGCTGCGGGACAATGCCCAGCACAACGGTCACCGCC
Organism: uncultured Actinomycetota bacterium; assembly: GCA_963713585.1. Classification (GTDB taxonomy): domain Bacteria; phylum Actinomycetota; class Actinomycetes; order Streptosporangiales; family Streptosporangiaceae; genus JAJYUU01. The sequence continues at coordinate 380,877 of CAVQMG010000007.1, forward strand.
GCGCCAATGGCAACGGCGAGCCCGGTGTAGCCGCTCGGCTTGACCACGACCGGCCCCTCGGGGGCCGGTTCACTGAAGAACATCAGCACGATAACCCGGACATAGGGGAACGCCAGGATCGCGCTGGAGATGACCCCGATGATGACCAGCGGCAGTGCGCCGCCCTGGATCGCCGCCCGGAATACCGCGAACTTGCCGGTGAAGCCGCTCGTCAGCGGGATGCCGGCGAACGCGATCAGGAACAAGGCGAAGACGCCTGCGATCAGCGGCGATCGCTTGCCAAGACCCGCCCAGCTCGACATGTGCGCGGCCTCGCCGGCCCGGTCCCGGACAAGCGTCACGATGGCGAAGGCCCCGATCGTGGCGAACCCGTAGGCGGCCAGGTAGAACAGACTGCCAGACAAGCCCGCCGTGTTGGCCGCGATGACCCCGGTGAGGATGTAGCCGGCCTGCGCGATCGAGGAGTAGGCCAGCAGTCGCTTCATGTCGGTCTGAGTGATCGCGATCACCGAGCCGACCAGCATCGTGACGATGGCGACGGCCCACATGGCCGGCCGCCAGTCCCAGGTCAGCTGGCCGAAGGCGACGTAGAAAACCCGCAGCAGCGCGCCGAAGGCGGCCACCAGCGTGCAGGACGCCATCAGCGCGGTGATCGGCGTTGGCGAGCCCTGGTAAACGTCCGGCTTCCACGCCTGGAACGGAACCGCGCCGATCTTGAACAGCAAACCGACACCGAGCAGTGCGATGCCCGCATACAGCAGCGTCGCGGAAGCCGTGCCCGACTGCGCGGTGCTGGCGATCGCTGACAGCCGCACCGAGCCGGCGTAGCCATACAGCATTGCCACGCCGAACAAGAAGATGGCCGAGGAAAACGCGCCGAGCAGGAAGTACTTCATCGCCGCTTCCTGCGACAGCAGGCGGCGGCGGCGAGCCAGGCCGCACAGCAGGTACAGCGGCAGCGACAGGACCTCCAGCGCGATGAACATTGTCAGCAGGTCGTTAGCCGCCGGGAAGAGCAGCATGCCGCCGATGGCGAACAGCGTCAGCGGGTAGACCTCCGTGTGCGACAGGCCCGCCAGCAGACCCTCGCGCTCCTCGGCACTGCCCGGCACCGCGGCCGCCTGCGGGGTGAACGAGCTCACCTCGTGTGATGACTCCGCGATCAGCAGCACGCTGACGAACGCCAGGATCAGGATCGTCGCCTGGATGAACAGCGTCGGCCGGTCCACGCCGACGGTGCCGACCGCGGCCACCGCGCCGACCTTGCCGCCGGCGAAGATCGAGTTCTTCGCGGCCAGCACGACGGTCAGCACGAAGGCTCCGGCCAGGCTGCCCAGCGTCAGCGCGATGTGCATCGGACGCCGCAGCTCCCTGCTGGCGAACGCCTCGATCAGCACGCCGACCAGTGCTGCCGCGAAGACCAGCAGCATCGGGGAGAGCAGACTCCACTCGATGTGCGGCGCGGCGATAGTCGGCGCGGCGGCCGCGACTGTCCCGGTCACGCCGAGCTCCTTTGGGTCAGTAGTGCCTGGCGGGTCTGGGCTGGCTCACGGGCGGGTGCTGGCTCACGGGCGGGTGCTGGCCGGCGGATCGGTCCGCGCTGGCATGTCATGGCCGGGCCCCGCCCTGGCCCGCCGCCACCTTGGCCGGGTGCTGCGGCACCGGATCGGTGCTGTGCGTGCCGACCAGCGTGCTGTGCACGGCGGGGTTGATGATGTCGAGGACTGGCTTGGGATACACGCCCAGCGCGATGATGAGCGCGATCAGCGGCCCCACCGCCCACAGTTCGCGCGCCTTCAGGTCGGTCATGCCGGCGACCTGCTCGCGCACCGGCCCGGTCATCGTCCGCTGGTACATCCACAGGATGTAGATGGCGGCCAGGATGATGCCGAGGGTGGCCAGCACGGCAGCCGCCTGGTATCTGGTGAACGTGCCGACCAGGACCAGGAACTCGCTGACGAACGTGGACAGGCCCGGCAGCGCCAGGCCGGCCAGGCCGGCGATCAGGAAGAGCCCGGCCATCACCGGAGCAACCTTCTGCACCCCGCCGTAGTCGGAGATCAGGGCAGATCCGCGCCGGGAAACCATGAACCCGGCGAGGATGAACAGCGCCCCGGTGGCGAAGCCGTGGTTGACCATGTACAGCGTCGCGCCGGTCTGTCCCTGGCTGGTCATGGCGAAGATGCCGAGCGTGATCAGGCCCATGTGCGAGACCGAGGTGTAGGCGATCAGCCGCTTGATATCGGCCTGGCCGATGGCCACGATCGCGCCGTACAGGATGCCGATGACCGACAGCACGATGATCAGCGGCGTGAAGAAGTGCGAGGCGGACGGAAAGAGTTCCAGGCAGTACCGCAGCATGCCGAAGGTGCCGACCTTGTCCAGCACGCCCACCAGCAGCACGGCTGCGCCCGGCTGCGCCGCGGTCGCGGCGTCGGGCAGCCAGGTGTGGAACGGCCACAGCGGCGCCTTGATGGCGAAGGCGATGAAGAAGCCCAGGAACAGCCACTTCTGCGTCGTCGAGCTCAGTACCACGTGCGTGAGCTGGCTGAACAAGAAGGTGCCCTGGTGCCCGCCGTGCATCGAGTAGACGTACAGGGCGATCACCGCGACCAGCATCAGCAGACCGCCGAGCAGGCTGTAAAGCAGGAACTTGACCGCTGCGTACTGCCGCTGGCCGACGCCGAAGCTGCCGATCATGAAGTACATCGGGACCAGCATGGCCTCGAAGAAAACGTAGAACAGGAAGACGTCGGTGGCCGCGAAGACGCCGATCATCATGGTCTCGAGCACCAGCATCATCGCGAAGTACGACTTGGCGCTGCGCACCCTGGCGGCCTTGGCTGGCGTCGCCTGGGCGCCTGCCTGGCCCGCCGTGGCGTCCGTCGTTGCCGCGGCCCTGGCCGCGACGGCATCGGAGTCCTCGACGTCGTTCCACGACGCCAGCACGACCACCGGCATGAGGATGGCCGACATCACGATGAGCACCAGCGCGATGCCGTCGACGCCGACCGCGTAGTGCACGCCGAACTGCGGGATCCACTGATAGACCTGCTGGAACTGGAAGCGCGCGCCGCCAGCCTTGAACTTGACCGCCATGACGATCGTGACAGCGAGGGTCGCCAGCGAGAACACCAGCGCGATCCGCTTCACCAGCAAGTCGCGGGCGCGCCGGTCGGCAAGGCTGCCAGGCGCCGACCTGCCGGGGGTGAGCGCGATCACGATCGCGCCGGCCAGCGGGATCGCGCCCGCCACCGTCAGCCAGGGGAAATTGCTCATCAGTTCTGCAGCCTCACCGTATTAGAGCCTTACCAGCAGCAGCGCGCCGATCAGCAGCACGGCTCCCGCCAGCATGGACAGCGCATACGAACGGACGAAGCCCGTCTGCAGCTTGCGCAGCCGCCCGGACGAACCGCCGAACGTGGCCGCGACCGTGTTCACCAGCCCGTCCACGCCGCGGTTGTCGAAGAACACCGAGAGCCTGGTCAGCCACTGACCCGGCCGCATCAGCAGGCCTTCGTTGATCGCGTCGCCGTACAGGTCCTTGCGCGCGGCCACCGTGACCAGGCTGCCGGCCGGCGCGGTCACCGGCACCTCCCGGCGTCCGTACAGTGCCCAGGCGATCGCGGCGCCCACCACGACCAGCGCCAGGGTGATGATCCCGTACTTGGTCCAGATTCCGTGCGACGGCGCCGGCGTGCCGACCACCGGGGAGAGGAAGTCGAGCAGCCGGTTGTTGACGATGAGCAGGCCACCCGCGGCTACCGAGCCGATCGCGAGCACGATCATCGGCGCGGTCATCACCGGCGGCGCCTCGTGCGGGTGCACCTGGTCATCCCAGCGGCGCTCGCCCAGGAAGGTCATGAACATCAGCCGGGTCATGTAGAACGCGGTGATGCCGGCGCCGATCAGCGCGGCCGTGCCGAGCAGTGCGCCGGACGTGCCGCCCTTGTCGAACGCGGCGTCGATGATCGGGTCCTTGGTGAAGAAGCCGGACAGGGGCGGCACGCCGATGATGGCGAGGTAGCCGAGCCCGAAGGTGACGTAGGTGATCGGCATGACCTTGCCGAGGCCGCCGAAGCGGCGCATGTCGACCTCGTCGTTCATCTCGTGCTTGACCGACCCGGCGCCGAGGAACATGCCGGCCTTGAAGAACCCGTGCGCGAGCAGGTGCGCGATCGCGAAGGCGTAGCCGATCGGGCCGAGGCCGGCCGCCAGCATCATGTAGCCGATCTGGCTCATGGTGGACCCGGCCAGCGCCTTCTTGATGTCGTCCTTGGCGCAGCCGATGATCGCGCCGACCAGCAGCGTGACCGCGCCGACAATGGCGACGGCCATCCGGGCGCCGGACGACAGGTTGAAGATCGGCGCGGACCTGACGATCAGGTAGACCCCGGCGGTCACCATGGTGGCCGCGTGGATCAGCGCGGACACCGGCGTCGGGCCTTCCATCGCGTCCAGCAGCCAGGACTGCAGCGGCACCTGCGCGGACTTGCCGCAGGCGCCGAGCAGTAGCAGCAGCCCCATCGCGAGCACCACACCGTGGCTGGCCGCGCCCACCGCGCTATCGACCCCGGTGAAGCTGACTGTGCCGAACTGGAAGAACATCAGCATGATCGCCAGTGACAGTCCGACGTCGCCGACCCGGTTGGCGATGAAGGCCTTCTTGGCCGCGGTCGAGGCGGCCGGCTTGTACTGCCAGAAGCCAATCAGCAGGTAGGACGCCAGGCCCACGCCCTCCCAGCCCGCGTACAGGATCAGGTAGTTGCTGCCGAGCACGAGCAGCAGCATCGCCGCCAGGAAGAGGTTCATGAAGCCGAAGAAGCGGCGCCGCTCGGGGTCGTGCGACATGTAGCCGACGGCGAAGATGCAGATGAGCGAGCCGACGCCGGTAATCAGCAGGACAAAGCAGATCGACAGCTGGTCCAGCCGCAGCCCCATCGGGATCTGAAACCGGCCGACGTTGATAAAGGTGTACAGCGTCAGCTCACGGGCCCGCTGCCCGGAGGAATAGCCGAGCATCTGGACGAACGCCGCCACCGCGTAGCCGAAGGACAGCACCGGCATCGCCACGCCGAGCAGGTGGCCCCACGAGTTCGTCCGCTTCCCGCCGAGCAGCAGGATGGCCGCGCCTGCCAGCGGGAACGCCAGCAGCAACCCGGCCGCGTTCTGAATGCCGGTGGCGTGCAGGACCGCCAGCGGTACTGAGCCGGTCATGGCTCCCTTTCGTCAGTACTTCATCAGGTTCGCGTCATCGACGGACGCGGACCTGCGGGCTCGGAAGATGGAGGTCAGGATCGCCAGGCCGACAACCACCTCGGCAGCGGCAACCACCATCACGAAGAAGGCGATGATCTGCCCGTCGAGCTGGCCGTGCATCCGGGCGAACGTGACGAAGGCCAGGTTCGCGGCGTTCAGCATCAGCTCGACGCACATGAACACGACGATCGCGTTGCGCCGGACCAGCACGCCGACGGAGCCGATCACGAACAAGATCACCGACAGCGCGATGAAGTGCGCCGGTGTTACCACTGCTCACCTGCTTCCTGGTCAGCCTCGGCCGCGGACTCGCCGATCTGCGGCTGAGCCGTGGCCAGCGCAGTCCGGGCCTCGCCCGGTGACACGCCGCCGGTCAGGGCCGTGCTGACGGACAGGTCCGACTGACTGCCATCGGGCAGCAGGGCCGGCATGTCCGCGGCATTGTGCTGTGCATAGGTGCCAGGCCCGGGCAGCGGCGCCGGGTGGCCGGTGGCGACCCGGCGCGCGGCCAGGTCGCGCTGGCTGGGCTTGGGCGAGGTGCGCTCACGGTGCGCTAGCACCATCGCGCCCAGCGCGGCCGTGATGAGCAGCGCGCTGGTGATCTCGAACGGGTACACGTACTTGGTGAAAATCAGGTTGGCCAGCGCGGTCACGTTGGAGTTGCCGAACTTGGCCGTCGCCTTGGGCGCCCCGCCGATCGCCGCGTTGCCGACGACCAGGGCCAGCAGCACCAGCAGCGCGATGCCGCCGATCGTCGCCCACAGCCGCTGGCCGCGGATGGTTTCGATGACCGAGTCGGCGGCGCTGATGCCCACGATCATGAGCACGAACAGGAACAGCATCAGCACCGCGCCGGTGTAGACGATGACCTGGACGAAGGCGAGGAACGGCGCGCCGAGCATCGCGTACATGACCGCCAGCGACAGCATCACGACCGCCAGCAGCATCGCGCAGTGCACCGCCTTGCGGGCCAGCACCATGCCGAGCGCCGCGGCGACCGAGATGATCGCCAGCACCCAGTAGGCGAGCAGCTTGGTCGTCTCGGCGGCCGGTCCCGCCAGCACCATGTGGTGGCTCACTGCTCGCCTCCGGGCTCAGTGCGGGCCAGCATCGCGCCCAGCGCGTAATAGTCCTCTTCGGTCTCGCCGAGGCGCATCGGGTGCGGGGGCTGCTCCATCCCCGGCTGCAGCGGCGCGACCAGCTGCTCCTTCGTCCAGATCAGGCTTTCCCGGCTGTCGTCGGCGAGCTCGTACTCGTTGGTCATCGTCAGCGCCCTGGTCGGGCATGCCTCGATGCACAGGCCGCACAAGATGCAGCGCAGGTAATTGATCTGGTACACCCGGCCGTACCGCTCGCCGGGCGAGTAGCGCTCGTCGGGCGTGTTGTCCGCGCCCTCGACGTAGATCGCGTCCGCCGGGCAGGCCCAGGCGCACAGCTCGCAGCCGATGCACTTCTCCAGCCCGTCCGGCCACCGGTTGAGCTGGTGCCGGCCGTGGAACCGGGGCGCCGTCGGCAACTTCTCCTCGGGGTACATGACGGTGTCGACCTTCTGGAACATCGTCTTGAAGGTGACGCCGAAACCCTTGACCGAGCCGAGAAAATCAGCCACCGGTGACCTCCTTTGTGCCGCCAGCGGCACCGTCGTCGCCGGTGACCCCGGCCAGCACCGGCTGGCCGGCGCTGGCCACGCCGATACCGTGGTAATGCGGAAGATCCATGGGCGGAGTCGGGAACGTGGCCCGACCGGGCGGCCCTTCGTCGTCATCGTCGCGGTCGGCCTCCGCCTCGGCCGCCAGCCGCTGCGCTCGCTCGCTGGCCGACTCCCAGCGCCACAGCAACGCCAGCAGCACCACGATGATCAGGCCGGCCACGATGTACACGGCCGAGCTGCCGCCCTGGCGCCGGTATACCCGCGCGGTCGCGACGATCAGCGTCCAGGCCAGCGCGGACGGGATCAGCACCTTCCAGCCGAGCTTCATCAGCTGGTCGTACCGGATCCGCGGCAGCGCGCTGCGCAGCCAGAAGAACACGAAGATGAAGGTCAGTACCTTGCCCAGGAACCAGAGCACCGGCCACCAGCCGCTGTCGGCACCGGACCAGACGCTGATCGGCCATGGTGCCCGCCAGCCGCCGAGGAACAGCGTCGTCGCCAGTGCCGACACGGTGATCACGCTGACGTATTCCGCCAGCTGGAGCATCGCGAACTTCAGCGAGGAGTACTCGGTGTGGTAGCCGCCGACTAGCTCACCCTCGCCCTCGGGCAGGTCGAACGGGATGCGGTTGGTCTCGCCGACCATCGTGATCAGGTAGATCACGAACGACGGGAGCAGCAGGATCGCGAACCACGACGGCCAGTGCCAGATGGCGCCGAACAGGCGGAACTCCGGGCCGTTGATCTGGGCCGCGACGATCTGCGAGGTCGACAGCGAGCCCGCGTACAGGAACACCGGCACGAAGGACAGGCCCATCGCGATCTCGTAGCTGATCACCTGGGCCGAAGAGCGCAGCGCGCCGAGCAGAGAGTACGGCGACTGCGCCGAGTAGCCGCCGAGCACAATGCCGTAGACGCCGAGCGAGCTCATCGCCAGCAGCAGCAGGACCGCCACCGGCAAGTCGGTCAGCTGCAGTGGCGTCTTGTGCCCGGCGATCGACACGATCGGGCCCCACGGGATCACCGCGAAGCCGATGAACGCGGGGATCACCGAGATGGCCGGGGCGATCATGAAGAGGATCTTGTCGACGCCGCGCGGCACGATGTCCTCCATCACCGCGAGCTTGATGCCGTCCATCAGGGACTGCAGCAGGCCGAACTTCCCGGCCCGGTTCGGGCCAGGCCGGTTCTGCATCCGGCCGAGGATCCGCCGCTCGGCCCAGATCGCCATCAGGGTCGTGATCATCAGGAACAGGAAGATGACCAGCACCTTGATGATCGTGATCCACCACGGGTCGTGGCCGAAGCTGGCCAGCGTCGGGACGTTGCTGGGGGTCGCGGCTGCGATGCCGGTCATTCCGCGCTCCTCACCGTGACACTGCTGCCGTGACCGGCCCGCAACTGCGTCCGGATGTGGCTGCCTGCGGAGTTAGTCGGCAGCCAGACGACCCGGTCAGGCATATCAGCGATCTCCACGGGAACAGTAATGGTGCCATGGCCGGTAGCCACGGTTACCTTGCCGCCGTCGGCCGTGCCGGCCTCGGCAGCGGTCGCCGCGGACATCCGCGCAACAGCGGCGCGCGCCGTGCCGGCCAGGTTGGGCTCGCCATCCTGCATCCGGCCTGCGTCGAGGAGATTATGCCAGGTGGCCAGCAGCGCCCGGCCCGGACCCGGATGGTCCAGGCTGACCGGGCCGGATGGCCCGGCGGTGGTCGTCGATGGCGCGGCCGGAGTTACCTGAGTCAGCGCGGTCAGCTCGCGCCGCGCCGACGCGACATCGGGCAGGCCGAGATGCACATCCATCTCGTCGGCCAGCGCGGCGAGCACCTCCAGGTCGGTGCGTACCGACGGCACCGCGAGCGCCGCGGTGAAGGAGCCTGGCCGGCCTTCCCAGTTCACGAAGGTGCCCTGCTTCTCCGCCACGGCGGCGACCGGGAACACCACGTCGGCGCGGTCGGTGACGGCGCTGACCCGCAGCTCGAGGCTGACCACGAAGCCGGCCGCCTCGATGCGCTGCCAGCGCGGCGGCTGGGTCGGGCAGGTCAGCCGGGTCGACGCCGCCGATCAGCAGCGCCTCGATGTCGCCCGCGGCCGGCGGCGGCGAGGATCTCGCTGGTGCTGTAGCCAGGGTCGGCCGGCAGCGAGCCGATGCCCCACAGCCGCGGCCACCTCCGCCGTGGCCGCCGACGTCGCCGACGCGGCGGCCGCCGGGCAGCAGGTTCGGCAGCGCGCCGGCCTCGATCGCGCCGCGCTCGCCCGCCCGGCGCGGGATCCAGGCCAGCCTGGCGCCGGTCTGCTCGGCCAGCCGGACGGCGGCGGACAGCGCGCCTGGCACCTCGGCCAGCCGCTCGCCGACCAGGATGACGGCCCCGGGCTTGCGCAGCGCCGCAGCCGCCGCGCACGTCGGCCGAGGAGTCGTCGGCCAGCGCCGCCAGTGCCGCCGCCTCGGCGCCGGGCACCGTCGGCAGCAGCGTGCCGGACAGCTTGGTCAGGCCATGGCTGGCCAGCGCGGCCACCGAGTACACCGTCATGCTGCCGTGCCGGACCGCCTTGCGCAGCCGCAGGAACACGATCGGGCACTCGTCCTCCGGCTCGAATCCGGCCAGCAGCACCGCCGGCGCCTGCTCGAGTTCGGCGTAGGTCAGGCTCATCCCGGCCGGCGACGTGCTCGGCCAGGAAGTGCAGCTCCTCGGCCGAGTGCGGCCTGGCCCGCATGTCGATGTCGTTGCTGCCCAGCGCCACCCGGGCGAACTTGGCGTAGCCGTAGGCGTCCTCGAGCGTCAGCCGGCCGCCGGGCAGCACGCCGGCCCGGCCGCGCGCGGCCAGCAAGCCGCGCGCGGCGGCTGCCAGCGCCTCCGGCCAGGAGGCGGGCTGCGAGTACCCCGGCCTCGTCGCGGACCAGCGGGCTGACCAGCCGGTCCGGCTGCGGTTGCGTAGGTGAAGGCCCAGCGGCCCTTGTCGCAGTTCCACTCCTCGTTGACCGCGGGCTCGTTGCCGGCCAGCCGCCTGGTCACCGCGCCGCGCCGGTGGTCGGTGCGCTGCCGGCAGCCGGCCGCGCAGTGCTCGCAGACACTCGGGGTGGAGACCAGGTCGAACGGCCGGGCCCGGAACCGGTAGGACGCCCCGGTCAGCGCGCCGACCGGGCAGATCTGCACGGTGTTGCCGGAGAAGTAGGAGTCGAACGGCACGCCCTCGGCGACGCCGACCTGCTCTTGCGGTCCGCGGTCGAGCAGCTCGATCAGCGGGTCGCCGGCGATCTCGTCGGCGAACCTGGTGCACCGGGCGCACTGCATGCAGCGCTCGCGGTCCAGCAGCACCTGGGCGGACAGCGCGATCGGCTTGGGAAACGTGCGCTTGGCGCCGTCGAACCTGGTCTCGCCCTGGCCGGTGGACATCGCCTGGTTCTGCAGCGGGCACTCGCCGCCCTTGTCGCACATCGGGCAGTCGAGCGGGTGGTTGACCAGCAGCAGCTCCATGATGCCGCGCTGCGCCTTCTCCGCGACCGGCGAGGTCAGCTGGGTCCTGACCACCATGCCGTCGGTGACGGTCGTGGTGCAGGAGGCGGGCGGCTTGGCTGGCCCTCGACCTGCACCAGGCACTGCCGGCAGGCGCCGATCGGTGCCAGCAGCGGGTGGTCGCAGAACCGCGGGATCTGGATGCCGAGCTGCTCGGCGGCCCGGATGATCAGCGTGCCCTTCGGCACGGTGATCTCGAAGCCGTCGATGGTGACGCGTGACGCCGTCGGCAGGCTTGGCCGGCTCGCCGCCAGGTCCGCGGTGCTGCACTGTCATCGGGCCGACTCCAAGGCAAAGAGGGTCGAGGCGGCCGGGTCGAACGGGCAGCCGCCGTGGCGCTGGTGCTCGAGGTACTCGTCGCGGAAGTACTTGATCGACGAGGCGACCGGCGCCTGGATCGAGTCGCCGAGCGCGCAGAACGAGCGGCCGGTGATGTTGTCGCAGATGTCGAGCAGCTTGTCCAGGTCGGCTTCGCTGCCCTGGCCGCGCTCGAGCTGCTGCAGCATCTGGACCACCCAGTAGCTGCCCTCCCGGCACGGCGTGCACTTGCCGCACGACTCGTGCTCATAGAACTCGATCCAGCGCAGCACCACCCGGACCACGCAGGTGGTCTCGTCGAACAGCTGGATCGAGCGCGTACCGAGCATCGACCCGGCTGCGGCCACCGACTCGTAGTCCAGCGGCACGTCCAGGTGCTGGTCGGTGAACAGCGGCGTGGACGAGCCGCCCGGCGTCCAGAACTTCAGCCGGTGCCCGGCCCGCATGCCGCCGGCCAGGTCGAGCAGCTCGCGCAGCGTCGTGCCGAGCGGCGCCTCGTACTGGCCCGGGCGTGGTCACGTGACCGGACAGCGAGAACAGCCCGAAGCCCTTGGACTTCTCGGTGCCGAACCGGGCGAACTCGGCGCGCCGTACTCCAGGATGTAGGGCACCGTGGCGATCGACTCGACGTTGTTGACCACCGTCGGGCAGGCGTACAGGCCAGCCACCGCCGGGAACGGCGGCTTGAGCCGGGGCTGGCCGCGGAAGCCCTCCAGCGAGTCCAGCAGCGCCGTCTCCTCGCCGCAGATGTACGCGCCGGCGCCGGCGTGCACGACCACATCCAGGTCGAGGCCGGAGCCGAGGATGTTCTCGCCGAGGTAACCGGCCGCCTGGGCCTCGTCGACCGCGTGCTGCAGCCGCCGGACCACGTGCAGGACCTCGCCGCGCACGTAGATGAACGCCTGCTCGGCCCTGATCGCGTAGCAGGTGATGATGATGCCCTCGATCAGCGCGTGCGGGTTGTTCAGCAGTGTCGGCATGTCCTTGCAGGCGCCGGGCTCGGACTCGTCCGCGTTGACGACCAGGTAGTGCGGCTTGCCGTCGCCCTGCGGGATGAAGCCCCACTTCATCGCCGGTCGGGAAGCCCGCGCCGCCGCGGCCGCGCAGGCCGAGTCCTTGAGCGTCTGGATCACCTGGTCCGGCTGCATGCGCCAGGGCCTTGCGCAGGGCCCGGTAGCCGCCGTGCTCGCTGGTAGCCCGGCCAGGGTGAACGAGTCGGGCTCGTCCCAGTGCGCGCTCAGCTCGGGGTCAGCATCGTGCTCACTGTTGCTTGCCTCCAGCAGCGCTCCCGTCGTCCGCGCGTCCAGGGCCAGCTGCTGCCTTGGCGATGCGCAGCCCGGCCAGCGTCGCGTGACGGCCGGCTGTCGGCCGCCGGCCTGGCCTGGCCGTCGGGGAAGCCGGCCAGGATCTTGCGCGGCCTGCTTCCAGGTGCACAGCCGCGGGCGCGCCGCGGGTCGGGCTTGACGTCGGCGCCGGAGCGCAGCCCGTCGACCAGCTCGCGCGCCGACTGCGGCGTCATGTTGTCGAAGAACTCCCAGTTGACCATCACCACGGGTGCGTAGTCGCAGGCCGCGTTGCACTCGACGTGCTCGACGCTGACCTTGCCGTCCGGCGTGGCCTCGTCGACGCCGACGCCCAGGTGGTCGGTCAGGTCGGCGAAGATCGCGTCGCCGCCCATCACCGCGCACAGCGCGTTCGTGCAGACGCCGACGTGGTACTCGCCGACCGGCTTGCGCTTGTACATGGTGTAGAACGACACGACGCCGGTAACGTCAGCCTCGGTGAGGCCGAGCTGGCTCGGCGCAGAACTCGATGCCGTCCTGCGAGACGTAGCCCTCCTCGGACTGCACCAGGTGCAGCAGCGGCAGCAGGGCCGAGCGCGCCTTCGGGTACCGGCCGATGATCTCGGCGGCCTGCGGCGCAAGCCGGGCCCGTGCCTCATCGCTGAGCGCCATTACCTGTCCACGCCTCCCATCACGGGATCGATGCTGGCGACCGCGGCGATGACGTCGGCGATCAGGCCGCCCTCGCTCATCGACCGAGACCGCCTGCAGGTTGGTGAAGGACGGGTCGCGGAAGTGCACCCGGTACGGCCGGGTGCCGCCGTCGCTGACGGCGTGGCAGCCGAGCTCGCCGCGGGGCGACTCCACCGCCGACGTAGGTCTGCCCGGCCGGCACCCGGAAGCCCTCGGTCACCAGCTTGAAGTGGTGGATCAGCGCTTCCATCGACTGGCTCATGATGTGCGCGATGTGGTCGGGCGAGTTGCCCAGGCCGTCCGGCGCCGAGCGCCAGCTTGGCGGGCCAGCCGATCTTCTTGTCGCGCGATCATCACCGGGTGTCCGGGCCGTGCCCGGCGAGGCGGTCGACGCACTGCTCGATGATCCGCAGCGACTGGTCCATCTCGTCCATCCGGACCAGGTAGCGGCCGTAGACGTCGGCGGTGGTCTGCGTCGGCACGTCGAACTCGTAGGTCTCGTAGCCGCAGTACGGCTGGCTCTTGCGCAGATCCCAGGGCAGCCCGGCCGAGCGGAGGATCGGGCCGGTGACGCCCAGCGACATGCAGCCGGTGACGTCGAGGTGCGCGATGTTCCTGGTCCTGGCCAGGTACACCGGGCTGGCATCCAGCAAGCGCACGGATCTCGCCGAGCTGCTTGGGCATGATCCGGACGTACTCGCGCAACCGCTCGATGGCGCCGGACGGCAGGTCCTGGGCGACGCCGCCCGGCCGGATGAACGCGTGGTTCATCCGCAGTCCGGTGATCAGCTCGAACAGGTCGAGTGTCTTCTCCCGCTCCCGCATGCCGTAGATGAACACGGTCGTCGCGCCCGAGTTCCAGGCCGATCGTGCCGATGCGCGGTCAGGTGCGAGGAGATCCGGTTCATCTCCATCAGCAGCACCCGGATGACGGTGGCCCGCTCGGGGATCTCCGCCTCGACGCCGAGCAGCTTCTCCACGGCCAGGCAGTAGGCGGTCTCGTTGAACAGCGGCGACAGGTAGTCCATCCGGGTGCAGAACGTCACGCCCTGCGTCCAGGTCCGGAACTCCATGTTCTTCTCGATGCCGGTGTGCAGGTAGCCAATGACCGGCCGGAGCTCGGTCACGGTCTCGCCGTTGAGCGTCAGCACCAGCCGGAGCACACCGTGCGTGGACGGGTGCTGCGGGCCCATGTTGACGACCATCTGCTCGTCGCCGGACTGGGCCGCGGCCTCGATGACTTCATCCCAGTCGGCGCCGCCTACGTGGTAGATGCGGGCCTCTTCTTCATCGTCGGCGGCCGTGGCGTCGTAAGCCTGACCGTCAGTCGGGGCGGTCACTCGTAAGCCCTCCGCTCATCCGGCGGCGGGATGGTCGCGCCGCGGTACTCCACCGGGATGCCGCCGAGCGGGTAGTCCTTCCGCTGCGGATGGCCGCGCCAGTCGTCCGGCATCTCGATCCTGGTCAGCGCGGGGTGGCCGTCGAAGACCAGGCCGAAGAAGTCCCAGGTCTCGCGCTCGTGGAAGTCGCACGTCGGGTAGACCCCCACCAGCGACGGGACGTGCGGGTCCGCGTCCGGGGCCGTGACTTCCAGCCGCAGCCGACGGTTGTGGGTGATCGACAGCAGGTGATAGACCGCGTGCAGTTCCGCGCCGGCCTCGGCCGGGTAGTGCACGCCGCTGACACCCAGGCACATCTCGAATGCCAGCGCCGGATCGTCGCGCAGCCGGGCGGCCACGGCGGGCAGTTGCTCGCGCCGGACGTAGAAGGTCAGGTCGCCGTTGCTGACGATCGTCTGGTCAACCGCCGCGCCGAAGCTGGTGCCTGACTGCGCCAGCGACGCCGACAGGCTGTCGGCGATCTCGTCGAAATAGCCGCCGTAGGGCCGCGGGCTCGCCAGCCGGGGCGGGCGCCGGACCTGCAGGCCGCCGTAACCGGAGGTGTCCCCGCTGGTCTCGGTACCGAACATGCCGGTCCTGGCCACCTGCTCGGACAGCCGCTGCTGCCCGGCCGCCGCGGCCGGATCGGGGACAGCCGTGCTTCCCTGGGCTGCCTCGTCGTGCTGATCGGTCACCGCAGTCCGCCCGGCATCTCGTCATGACCGGTCTCGGCCAGCCCCAGCTCGGTGCGGCCGCCCGGCTGCACGGCCGACTCCTGCAGGTGGCTGCCGACAGCCAGCGGCAGTCGCCGCAGCCTGGCCTCCTCCAGCTCGGTCACCTGGTTCTCCCTGTTCACGCCGAGCTTCATGTTCTGGATCTTGTCGTGCAGCTTGATGATCGAGTCCAGCAGCATCTCCGGCCTTGGCGGGCAGCCCGGCAGGTAGATGTCGACCGGCACGATGTGGTCGACCCCCTGCACGATCGCGTAGTTGTTGAACATGCCGCCGCTGGACGCGCAGACGCCCATCGAGATGACCCACTTGGGCTCGGACATCTGGTCGTAGATCTGCCGCAGTACCGGCGCCATCTTCTGGCTGACCCGGCCGGCCACGATCATCAGGTCGGCCTGGCGGGGCGTGTTGGAGGCCCGCTCCATGCCGAACCTGGCCAGGTCGTGCCGCGGACCGCCGGTCGCCATCAGCTCGATGGCGCAGCAGGCGAGTCCGAAGGTGGCCGGCCAGACCGAGCTCTTGCGCGCGTAGCCGATCACCTTCTCGACCGACGTCAGCAGCACGCCGGCCGGGAGCTTTTCCTCGAGGCCCATGACTAATCCCACTCCAGCCCGCCGCGGCGCCAGACGTAGGCGTAAGCGACGAGCACTGTTGCGATAAAGGTGACCATCTCGACCAGCCCGAAGACGCCGAGCCGGTCGAAGTAGACCGCCCACGGGTACAGGAACACGATCTCGATGTCGAACACGATGAACAGCATCGCGGTCAGGTAGTACTTCACCGGGAAGCGGATGCCGGTCGGCTGCCTGGTCGGCTCGATGCCGCATTCGTAGGCTTCGAGCTTGGCCCGGTTCCACCGCTTCGGGCCCGACAGAGAGCCAGCGACCAGTGAGAAGACGGCGAACACTGCTGCCAGCGCACCAAGAATGAAGATCGGCAAGTACAGGCTCATCGCCCTGTCACCCCCTTCACCTGCATAGGTATCTGCATCGGCCGCAGCGGCTAGGCCGCGGGCGTCATCTTAGACACCGCGTTGAGCAGCCGGTCCACGGCATCTCCGCCACGAGTCTCGGTCAGGTTGCCAAGCAGCTTCATGGTGAAGCGCATGACTGCCGGGCGCTTCACGCCGTGCCTGGTCGCGAACTGCATGAACGACGGCTTGCCGATCAGCTCGACGAAGATCCGGCCGAGCGTGTAGTAGCCGCCATAGGCATCCTTGAGCTGGCGCGGGTAGGTCTGCAGGACCCGCTCCACACCGTCAGCGGTGGGCCTGGCCAGCGCCTGCGCGATGACGCGGGCGGCGATCTCGCCGGACTCCAGCGCGTAGGCGATGCCCTCGCCGTTGAACGGGTTCACCATCCCGCCGGCGTCACCGGCCAGCAGCAGGCCGCTGGTGTAATGCGGCGTCCGGTTGAAGCCCATCGGCAGCGCGGCGCCGCGGACCGGCTGGGTCCTGTTCTCCTCGGTAAAGCCCCACTCGGCCGGCATCGCCGCCAGCCAGCGGCGCAGCAGGTCCCGGTAGTCGATCTCGCCGAAACCCTTGGAGGTGTTGAGCAGGCCCAGGCCCACGTTGGAGGTGCCGTCGCCCATGCCGAAGATCCAGCCGTAGCCGGGCAGCAGCGACTTGCCGTCCCACAGGTCCAGCCAGGCTTCCAGGTATTCGTCGGTGTGCCGGGGCGTGGTGTAGTAACTGCGCACCGCGACTCCGAGCGGCCGGTCGTCCCGCTTGTGCAGCCCCATCGCGATCGACAGCCGGGAGGAGTTCCCGTCGGCCGCTACGACCAGCCGGCCGCGGAACCGCCGGCCGTCCTTGGTCGTCACGCCGGTCATCCGCCCGGTGCGGTCATCCAGCAGCGGGCCGGTCACGTTCGCGCCTTCGAGCAGCCGCGCGCCGGCCTTCTCCGCGTGCCGGGCCAGGATCTGGTCGAAGTCGGTCCTCGTGCGGACCAGGCCGTAGCCGGGATAGCTGGACAGGTCAGGCCAGTTCAGCTCGATCCGGCCGCCGCCGCCGATGATCCGCAGGCCCTTGTTACGCAGCCAGCCATCGCTTTCCGCGATCGGCACGCCCATCCCGGTCAGGGCCTTGACCGCGCGCGGGGTCAGCCCGTCACCGCAGACCTTCTCCCGCGGGTAGCGGGTCTTCTCCAGCACCAGCACGTCCACTCCGGCGCTGGCAAGGTAATAGGCCACGGAGGAGCCAGCCGGACCGCCGCCCACGACGATGACGTCGGCGCTCTCTGCTGCCGCGTCGGCGGCCGCTGGGGTGCGGGCACGGCGCACCGCAGGCGCGCTCGCGCGCGCAGCACCGACTTTGCCGTCCTGGGGGGCCAAGTCTGGCGTGCCGGCGGGGGGTACTTGCTCGGTCACGGACCCGTCCTGACTGTCTTGTGAACCTCTTCACAAGAGCTTCCGTTGACGCAGTCTAGTCCTGGTGGCTGAATACTGTTCGGCCGCCCCGCGCCGTTAACGGCAGCATGCCCCAGCCACCACGTTCCCTTCTATCCTGACACCTGCCGACATGGCGCTAGCGGCGCGCCGGCGGCTAGGCCGGCCGTCTGGCCTCGTGCAGCGCAACCACGCCCAGGGTCAGGTTTCGCCAGCTCACCGCGGTCCAGCCGGCGGCGGCGATCTGGCCGGCCAGCGCATGCTGGGGCGGCCAGTCCTTGATCGACTCGGCCAGGTAGTCGTAGGCCTCTGCGCTTCGCGACAGCCGCCGGGCAATGACCGGCAGCACTTTGGTCAGGTACTGCTCGTAGGCGTCGTTCAGGCGGCGGGCCGGCAGGTGGCTGAACTCACAGATGACCAGCCGGCCGCCAGGCCGGGTCACCCGCAGCAGCTCGGTCAGCGCCTGGCCGGTATCAGCCACGTTGCGCAGTCCGAAGGAGATCGTCACCGCGTCGAAAGTGCCGGCCGCGAACGGCAGCGCCAGCGCGTCGCCGGCCACGAAGGCCAGGCCCGTGGCCGGCTCGCGCGCCCCGACCGACAGCATGCCGAAGGAGAAGTCACACGCGACGCAGCGGGCCCCGGCGGAGGCGAAGGCCCGCGACGAGGTCCCGGTGCCGGCCGCCAGGTCCAGTACCAGCTGACCAGGGCTCGCGGCCACCGCCCTGGCCACTGTCTTGCGCCAGCGCCGGTCCATGCCCAGGGACAGGGCGTCATTCAGCAGGTCATAGCGCTCCGCGACGTTGTCGAACATCGCCGAGACCTCGGCGGGCTTCTTGTCGAGCTGGGCGCGCGTCATGGACTCAGCCTGGCATATGCCCGGCCGGCCCGGTCCGCCCGCGGGCCTGGTTCGCCCGGTCGGTCAGTAAGCCCCGTGGCCGCTGCCGACGGCCGACCAGGTCTTCCACAGGATCTGCAGGTCGAGCATGAACGACCAGTTCTCCACGTAACGCAGGTCCAGCCGGACGGCCTCTTCCCAGGGCAGGTCGGACCGGCCGTTGACCTGCCACAGACCGGTGATGCCGGGCCGGACCGCGAGCCTGCGGCGGACATGCTCGCCGTACAGGTCGGCCTCTTCCGGCAGGGCCGGCCGCGGGCCAACCAGCGACATCTCGCCGTCGAGCACGTTGAACAGCTGGGGCAGCTCGTCGAGTGACCACCGGCGCAGCCAGGAACCGACCTCGGTGATCCGCGGGATCGGCGCGGATCTTGAACAGCACGCCGCCGGTCTCGTTCTGCGCGGCGAGCAGCGCCTTCTGCTTCTCGGCATCGCAGACCATCGTCCGGAACTTGTAGATCTTGAAGGTCTGACCGGCGGCGCCGACCCGGACCTGCGAGAACAGCGCGGGACCGCCATCGTTGAGCTTGATGGCGAGCGCGATCACCGTCATCAGCGGGCTCAGGATCAGCAGGGCACCGAACGCCAGGGTCCGGTCGAAGGCCGCCTTGAGCAGCCGGGGAATCCCGGTGAACTCGGGGTGCTCCATGTACATCAGCGGCAGGCCGGCCGCTGGCCTGATGGTGGTGCGCTGGCCCGCCACCTCGAGCAGTGCGGGGGCCACGCACAAGCTGGTGGCCGTCTTCTCCAGCGCCCAGGCGAGCTCGCGCAGCCGGACGCCGCTCATCTCCGGACAGGACGTCACGGCCACCGTGTCGGCGCCGAAGCGCTGCACCACGTCGGGCACCATGTCCAGTCCGTGCACGGCCGGGATGCCATTGATCTCGGTCTCCTGGCCACCTCCGGCCACGCAGGCCGCAACAACCGACAGTCCGTGGTAGGCCTCCCGGCGCAGCTGCATGGTGATCTCGGCCACGACGTCCGGGTAACCGACCACGACGACGCGCTGCATGCAGTCGCCAAGCTGGCGCACCTTGTGCAGCCGCTTGCGCAGCACGTAGCGGGCTACCAGGTTGATGACTGTCAGGGACGGCAAGGCGACGACGACGTATCCGCGGGCAACATCTGCTTTAGCGGCATAGGACACGATGGCGACGCTGGCGGTGAGAATCAGCCCGGCGTTCAGGATCCGGCGGAACTCGTCAGATCCAACCCCGATGACGCGGGGCGCATAGCCGTCGATCATCGCGACGATCCCCAGCCAGGCAAGTGGCAACAGCAGGGTGCAAGTCAGGTAGAAGTCAAGATGGCCAAGGTGGTAAAGCCGGACCCAGAACGCGAGGGCGCCGGTCCCCAGTGCACAGCAGCCGTCGACGACGACAGCCTTCCGGATGTACGTCGCCTGCCACGGGCGGGCGCCAACCAGCTGGCGCGCTGGATTGCCCTCTGCCGCCCACGGCTCGGACACTGCCGAGTTACTGGCCAAGTCAAGCTCCCCTCCAAGCCTCGCTCCGCCGGCCCAGGGTCTCCCCAACCACCGCGCCGCACAGGATCCGCAACCGCCGCACATCTGTCAGACACTCAAGAGACGCGCAACCAGACACTCAAGAGACGCGCGACCAAATCACTCGGTTGACCGTCATTCACCATGTCTGCGGGCAATTTCTCACGGACATGGGCGCGGCCGTAGATCTAACAACGGATCGTAAGCGTACAGCGCGAAGCCGGTTACACAGTGTTGATCTCCGCACGACCAGAGATTGCCGCCACGCTTCGCCGAATGCTCCCTCACACTCGACTATTCAGCTATGTCTGCATAGGCAGCGGAATGCGGCCGGGCGCGGCTGGCGAGACCACGCCGGACCAGCCACGACGCAGTCCGCCGGCCCGTCAGGCGGACTACGTCGCGATAATGCCTGTGATGCCGGCCGAATTAATAGAGATTCGGCGCTCGCCATTATTGTTACCGCGCCGACATAATCGGCTCAATTGGCCCGGCGGCAACGGCAGGCAACGAGCCGACGATATGGCGCGCCGCTAGCTGACGACGGCCACCGGCGACGCCTGCGGAGGCACCGAGGCGGCGATCGCCGCCCCGGCCTGAATGTGCTGCCTGATTGCCTCGAGCATCTTGCGGTGGTCACTGCTCAGCCGATCCTCGTGCGGCTCGGTGAGCTTGGCGGCCCGGGCAAGGGCGCGCTGCGGCAATGCGGCGAGCGTGCCGTCGAGCACGTGCCAGGACAACTCGTCGAGGGCGCGGCGGACCGGCGCCTGATCATCGTCGACACCGCTGGCCTGCTCGAGTCGCGCCAGCAGGTCGTCCGGCACCCGGCTGAAGTCGAAGGCGACGGTGAAGGCGTCCACGCCGCTGACGTCGTCCTGCTCGGCGTAGATCGCCTCGAACGCGCTCAGCAGCGGACTAACGTCGCCCGCGGTCAGCGGGTCGTACAAGCCGGGGAAGGGCACCGACTCATAGCCGGGATCGTGCCCGCTGAGGTAGATCGGGCTAGCGGAGTTGTCCTGGATCAGGGTTCCGACGGCCAGCTCGAGCAAGCCGATCGGCATGCCCAGGTAATTGATGGTGAAGATCCGCAGCGCGCCGCGGCGGGCGCCCAGGCCGGCACACAACATCAGCTGCACCGACTCCAGGGCCGACTGAGCGTAGAACAGGGTGTTGGGATCGTGGATCCGCAGCGTCCCGGAGCGGGCCCAGCTTCTGAGCCGGTCGTCGACGATCGAGTTGTCCACCACGTGGGTGAAACGGACCGCGGCGATCCGCTGCTCGCCCCGGCTCGCGGCCCGGGCCAGCACGTACTCCGCGCACCGCTTGGCCGCGGTGTAGACCTCGCGCGAGTACGGCCGCAGTGCCTTGCCCGAGGTCGCGCAGACCACGTCGGGCGTGCCGAACTCACCGGCTACCTCGACCACGTTCCTGGTTCCGAAAATGTTGGTGGCGACAGTCAGCTGGACCTCGCGCTCGGCCATGCCGGGGTCCCGCTGGGCCGCCAGGTGGAACACCACGTCCGGCCGGGCCTGCTCGAACACGGCGGCCAGCTCGGCCCGGTTCGTCACGTCGGCGTTCAGGTACTCGACCTTGGCGTGCTGAGGCCAGCCGCCGGTCAGGCCGCGGCTCACCGAGATCAGCCGGCCAGGGCCGAACCGGGCCACCTCGGCTAGCAGCTTCGAGCCGAGACACCCGGTGCCGCCGGTGACCAGGACCGTCTTGCCGCCCAGCCAGGCCTCCAGCGCGTCGGTGTCCAGCGGGACACCGCGGTCCTTGACCGAATCGAACCGCTCGCGTTCCTCGATGGATTCCGGCATCGCGCCGATCAGTTCCTGAGTCAGGACCTGCAGCTCGCGGAGCGGACCATCGGCCAGGCTCTCCCTGCCTGCCGGTGCGGCTTCGCGCATTGCCAGGATGATCTCCGCGACCGTCGCCACGTACTCCCCCTCCTGCACTGTGGGGCGCCCGGCGTGGCACGCTCCCGATGTCCTGCGTCTGCCAGACGCAGCCGGCTCGGCCTGGCTGCCGGGAAACGGGGCCGGAGCCCGTCAGCAGGCCTTTACCTCAGCTCGCACGCCGCGGCGGCCGGACCGGCTGCCGCACGTACCGCTTCTGGCACAAAAGGATGACGAATGAAGGCCGGTCCCGGTTGACGCAGACCCGTCGCATTTGCCGTGTTCTTCAAACTAACCCGGCGGGGCGGATCTCGTATCGCGCTCTGACGTAATAGCCCAGCCGGGCCGGGACGGGGCAGCGACGGGCTGGCGCCGGGCAGCCCGCAATGCCCGGCCCGCCAGCGCCGGGGCACACTCATCGGCAGGGCGCGGACGGTCCGGCCCGGACAGCAAGCCGGACGAGACTGCGCGGTGGCGTCAGTTGTCGGTAATCATGCCGGCGCCGACGGTGGCGCTGGTGGCCTCGTCGACCAGGATGAAGCCGCCGGTCTGCCGGTTGCGGGAGTACGGGTCGCTGAACAGCGGCTGGGTCACCCGCATCGTGACCCGGCCGATCTCGTTGAGACCCAGCTGGGTCGCGTTCTCGTCCCGGTGCAGGGTGTTCACGTCCAGCCGGTACTGCAGGTCGCGGACGAGCGCCTTGACCGTCCTGGAGGTGTGCTTGATGAGCAGCCGGCTGCCCGGCGTCATGGCCCTGGTGTCGGACATCCAGCAGACCATCGCCTCGATGTCCTGGCTGGCGGCCGGCTGGTTGTGCGGCCGGCAGAACATGTCGCCCCTGGACACATCAAGGTCATCGGCCAGCAGCAGGGTGACCGACATGGGCGGGAAGGCCTGCGGCACCGGGCCCCCGGCCGTGTCGATCCGCTTGATCGTCGTGGTGAGCCCGGACGGCAGGTGCATGATCTCGTCACCGGGCTTGAGCACGCCGCCAGCGACCTGGCCCGCGTAGCCGCGATAGTCGTGCAGTTCCGCGTCGGTCGCCTGGTGCGGCCTGATCACGTACTGGACCGGGAACCGGACGTCGATCAGGTTGCGGTCCGAGGCGATGTGCACGTGCTCGAGGTGGTGCATGAGCGACGGGCCGTCGTACCACGGCATGTTGCCCGAGCGCTGCACGACGTTGTCCCCGTGCAGGGCTGAGATCGGGATGAAGGTCAGGTCGCCGATGTCCAGTTTGGCGGCGAACGCGGTGAACTCCTCGCTGATCCGCTCGTAGACCTCCGAGCTGTAGTCCACCAGGTCCATCTTGTTGATCGCCAGCACCAGGTGGGGTACCCGCAGCAGGGTGGCCAGGAAGGCATGCCGGCGGCTCTGCTCGGTCAGCCCGTTGCGAGCGTCGACCAGTACCACGGCCAGGTCGGCGGTCGAGGCGCCGGTCACCATGTTCCTGGTGTACTGGATGTGGCCGGGGGTGTCGGCGATGATGAACTTGCGCCGCGGGGTGGCGAAATACCGGTAGGCCACGTCGATCGTGATGCCCTGCTCGCGCTCGGCCCGCAGGCCGTCGGTCAGCAGGGCCAGGTTGGTGTAGTCCTCGCCGCGTTCCCGGCTGGTCCGCTCGACCGAGGCCAGCTGGTCCTCGAAGATCGCCTTGGAGTCATACAGCAGCCGGCCGATGAGCGTGCTCTTGCCGTCGTCGACCGAGCCGGCCGTGGCCAGCCGCAGGATGTCCATGTGCCTGCCGCCGTCCGGGTCGGCGAAGTCGGCCTGCTCAGCCTGCGCCAAGAGCTCAGCCTGCTCCGCGAGCTCGGCCTGCTCCGCGAGCTCGGCCTGCCCGGCCTGGTCGGCCTGCCCGGCGTGCTCGCCCGCCGCTTCGGGCTTGGTAGCCGTCATCAGAAGTAGCCTTCCCGCTTGCGGTCTTCCATCGCTGAGTCGCTCGCCCGGTCATCGGCGCGGGTCTGGCCGCGCTCGGTGATCCTGGTCGCCGAGATTTCGGTGATGACCTCTGCCACCGTCGCCGCGGTCGACTCCACCGCGCCGGTGCAGGTCATGTCACCCACCGTCCGGTAGCGAACGCGCGCCTCGAACAACGTCTCGTCCGCCGCCCGTGGCACGAGTTCGCTGGCTGGCAACAGGATGCCATCACGCTCGAAGACAGTCCGGGTGTGGGCGAAGTAAATCGACGGGATTTCCAGCTGCTCCCTGTCGATGTAGTGCCAGATGTCCAGCTCAGTCCAGTTGGACAGCGGGAAAACCCGGATGTGCTCGCCGCGCCGGATCCGGGTGTTGTAGACGTTCCACAGCTCGGGCCGCTGGTTCTTCGGGTCCCACTGGCCGAACTCGTCCCGGAACGAAAAGACCCGCTCCTTGGCCCTGGCGCGTTCCTCGTCCCGCCTGGCCCCGCCGAAGACGGCGTCGAAGCGGTGCTCGGCCAGCGCGTCGAGCAGTGTGATCGTCTGCAGCCGGTTACGGCTGGCGAAGCGCCCGGTCTCCTCGACCACCCGGCCCGCGTCGATCGAGTCCTGCACCGACGCCACCTCCAGGCGGACGCCGAGCTCGGCCACCCGCCGGTCGCGGAAGTCGATGACCTCACCGAAGTTGTGCCCGGTGTCCACGTGCATGACCGGGAACGGGATCTTGGCCGGCCAGAAAGCGCGCTCGGCCAGGGCCAGCATCACGATCGAGTCCTTGCCGCCGGAGAACAGCAGCACCGGCCGCTCGAACTCGGCCGCCACCTCGCGCATGATGTGGATCGACTCGGCTTCCAGCACGGCTAGCTGCGACAGCAGGTAGTCATTGCGTGGCACTGCCATCAGGAAAGCTCCAGGTCAGCGATCGACGGTGGGACGGGGTGCCCGGACGGCGGCGGCCGGGGCGGCCCGGACGGAGCCTGCCGCCATCACAGCACGCCGCCGATCGCGGCAAGCAGTTCAGGCGCCAGAGCAGCCGGGCTGATCAGGATATCCGGTATTGACAGGTCCTCTTGGTTGTACCTCAGGGCGGAGCCGTCGATCCGGGAGGCGTGCAGGCCGGCCGCCCAGGCCACCGCCACGGGCGCGGCGGAGTCCCACTCGTACTGGCCGCCGCCGTGCACGTAGGCGTCGGCCCGGCCGGTGATGACGGCCGCGGCCTTGGCGCCGGCCGAGCCCATCGGCACCAGCTCGGCGCCGATCTTGTCCGCCAGTCGCTGCACGAACTCCGGCGGGCGGGTCCGGCTGACTACCAGCCGCAGCGGCGCGGCCGGGGTTGCGCTGCCCGGCCGGACCGGGGGCTCGGCCGTGCTGAGGACTGTGCCCTGGGCTGGCAACGCCACCGCGCCCGCGGTGAGCTCGCCCTGCTCCCACAGCGCTACGTGCACCGCCCAGTCGTCCCGGTCGGGCTCACCGAATTCCCTGGTGCCATCGAGCGGGTCGATGATCCAGACTCGCTCGGCCCGAAGCCGGGCCGGATCGTCGGCGGCCTCTTCGGACAGCACCGTGTCCGAGGGCCGCGCGCTCGCTAGTTCAGCCAGCAGGAATTCGTGCGACAGCCGGTCCCCGGCGTCGCGCAAGGCCTTGGACTCGCCACCGCCGGCTCGCAGCTTCAGCAGCCGCTCGCCCGCTTCCTCCGCGAGCCTTGCGGCCAGCTGGTCGTCAGCTTCGGTCAAGACTGCCCACCTCTGAGACGGAAAAGGCCAACGCGGCCCCACTTCTACCTGCCGGAACGGCCAACGCGGCCACACGACAGCCTAAAGCCTGAGTCACGCCACTTGGTCAGCGGTCAGCATGGAACTCGTTCTGCGCCGCTTCCAGTCCGCTCACCAGCAGCGTTTCCACCGCATCGGCAACCCGGCCGAGAATTTCCGGCACCTGTGCCTGCTCGGGCCCGGCAAAATTACGCAGCACGAAATCGGCCGGATCCATCCGTCCTGGCGGGCGCCCGATCCCGATCCGGACCCGGTAATAGTCCTTGGTGTGCAGAGCCGAGCTGATCGAGCGCAGCCCGTTGTGGCCGTTGTCGCCGCCGCCAAGCTTCAGCCGGACTGAACCAAATGGCAGGTCGAGCTCGTCGTGGAGCACGACGGTCCGCCCGGCCGGGATCTTGAGGAACCGGCTCAGCGCCGCCACCGGGCCGCCGGCCAGATTCATGAAGGTCATCGGCTTGGCCACCGCCACCGGTGTCCCGGCCAGCACCGCGGTGAACGCCATCGACCGGGACCGGTCACGCTTGAAGCTGGCCCCGGCCCTGGCCGCGATCTCGTCGCAGCACAGGAAGCCGACGTTGTGCCGGTTCGCCGCGTACTGGGGCCCTGGGTTGCCCAGCCCGACGACCAGCCATCGGTCATCGGCCATGCTGACGGCACCCGTGCAGGTAAAACCCGGACCGGACCGGACCGGCCAGGCCAGCCGACACGCGGTCGGCCGGGATCTGGCCAGCCAGGATCAGGTCAGCTCGCGTCGTCGGCAGCGGCCTCAGCGGCAGCACCGTCGCCAGCCTCGCCCGCCGCGGCGCCAGCAGCCTCGCCGGCCTCAGCCGCAGGCTCGGCCGCCTCCGCGGTCTCGCCAAGCTCGGCCTCCATCTGCTCGGCCGTCGGCGCGCCGATGACGTGCAGGACCAGTACCTCCGGCTCAACCGCGAGGGTCGAACCGGCCGGCAGCTTCAGGTCGCCCGCGTGTACCGCGTCGCCGACCGACATGCCCTCGACGCTGACCTCGATGCCCGGCGGGATATGCGTCGCCTCGGCCTCGATCGAGATCTGCACGAGCTGCTGGTCGAGCAGGCCGTCCGGCCCGATCTCGCCGACGATCGTGACCGGCACTTCCACCGTGACCTTCTCGCCCTGGCGGACAAGCAGCAGGTCCACGTGCTCGACGTAACCCTTGATCGGGTCGCGCTGCACGGCCTTCGGCAGGGCCAGCTGAGCGCCGCCCGGCAGGCCCTCGAGCCTGATCAGCACGTTCGCGGTCCGCAGCGCCAGGAGCACCTCGTGACCGGGCAGGGTGACATGCCTCGGCTCGGCGTGGTGCCCGTAGAGGACGGCCGGGACCCGGCCAGCGTTCCTGGTCCGGCGGGATGGTCCCTTGCCGAACTCGGTGCGCGGCTCGGCGTCGATAACAACCTCGGGCACTGTAGGGCTCCTTGAGATGACAGAAAATCTTTGCGAAGTCTACCCGTCCGGCTTGCCGGCCGGGTAAAGCCCTTCGATCTAACGCTTTTGCCTTGCTCCCGCTCTTGCTATTGGTCTTGATCTTCCGGGGGCTAACGGGGGGCGGAGCCCGTTGGTTTAGCTCTGCCCGTCGAACAGGCTGGTCACCGAGCCGTCGCTGAACACTTCGCTGATGGCGCGGCCGATCAGCGGCGCGATCGACAGGACGGTGAGCTTGTCGAACCGCTTGTCGTTGGTGATCGGCAGCGTGTTGGTGACGATGACCTCGCTGATGTTCGAATTCTTCAGCGCGTCGACGGCGTTACCCGACAGCACGCCGTGAGTCGCGGTCACGATCACCTGCGCCGCTCCCTGCTCGAACAGGGTCTCAGCGGCCTTCACGATCGTCTGGCCGGTGTCGATCATGTCGTCCACGACGATGCAGGTCCGCCCGGCCACCTCGCCGACGACTTCCAGGACCCGGGCCTGATTAGCCACGTCGGGGTCGCGGCGCTTGTGAATGATAGCCAGCGGGCAACCGAGCCGGTCGGTCCACCGCTCACAGACCCGCACTCGGCCGGCGTCCGGGGCCACCACGGTGACCTGGGAGACATCCAGCTTGCCTTCCAGGTACGTGGCCAGGATCGGCAGCGCGAACAGGTGGTCCACCGGCCCGTCGAAGAAGCCCTGGATCTGAGCGGTGTGCAGGTCCACCGCCATCAGCCGGTCGGCGCCTGCGGTCTTGTAGAGGTCGGCCATCAGGCGGGCCGAGATCGGCTCGCGGCCGCGGCTCTTCTTGTCCTGGCGGGCGTAGCCGAAGAACGGGGCCACCACCGTGATCCGCTTCGCGGACGCGCGCTTGAGCGCGTCCACCATGATCAGCTGTTCCATGATCCACTTGTTGATCGGCGCGGTGTGGCTCTGCAGAACGAACGCGTCACTGCCGCGCACCGACTCGAGGAACCGCACGAAGATCTCGCCATTGGCGAATTCATACGCGGTCGTCGGCGTCGGCTCGATGCCGAGGCAGCCCGCGATCTCCTGACCGAGCTCTGGATAGCCGCGGCCGGAAAAGAGCATCATCTTCCGCTCTGGGGTAGCGGTAATGCCGGTCACCTGGGTCAACTCCCTACCTTGACTTCGCAGCGCCTGAATTCGCGCCGGTGCGGTGGGCGAACGGGCCCACCACCTCGCCAGGCCCGATCACCGTGGCCTCGCATACCGCCTGCAGCACCGTCGCACCGGCGCCAACTTCGGTGTCCCGCAGCAGGCAGCCGGGCCCGACGCTAGCTTCGGTCGCCACGCTGGTGCGACCCTCCAGCTGGGTGCCCGGCATGATCCGGGCGCCCGGTTCGATCCGCACGTCCACATCGATCCAGGTGGTGGACGGGTCCATGATCGTCACGCCCGCCGCCATCCAGTGCATGAGCAGCCGCTCGTTCAGGATCCGGCGGGCCCTGGCCAGCTGGGCCTGGTTGTTGACGCCCTGAATCTCGTCGAAGTCGGGGCACAGCGCGCTGCCGACCAGGTGGCCGTCCGCTCGCAGGATGGCGGGCACCTCGGTGAGGTACTCCTCGCCGGTCGCCCTGGCCGCGGGAACCCGCTTGACCGCGTCCGCGAGCAGATCACCGTCGAAAGCGAACATGCCCGAACTGATCTCGGTCACCTGCCGCTGCTCGTCGGTGGCGTCGGACTCTTCGACAATGCCGGTGATCTGACCCTCGTCGTCACGCAGGATGCGCCCGTAACCGTGCGGATCAGGGGCCTGCGCCGTCAGCACTGTCACCGCCGCGCCGGCTGCCTCGTGTGTGGCGGCCAGGTCGATCAGGGTCTGCCCGCGCAGCATCGGCGTATCGGAGAACAGCACGATCACCGTGCCGTGGATGACGCCAAGCGACTCGATGACGGTGCGTACCGCGTGCCCGGTGCCCCACGACCCGCGGCGTTCCTGCACGACCAGCTCGGCATCGGGACTGTGCTGGCCGGCGTACCGGGCCACCTGGCCGCGGGCGTCACTGACGACCAGGATCAGCCGCTGCGGTCCCAGCTCCCTGGTGGCCGCGACGACATGACCGAGCATCGCGCGGCCGCACACCTCGTTGAGCATCTTCGGGGTCTCGGTCCGCATCCTGGTGCCCTCGCCCGCCGCCAGGATGATGACGGCGGCCGGACCGTCTGCAGTCACTCGGCTCGACTCCTCAGTTGGGCTGCAGTACACGACGCTGGCGGCCACGCGGCTGCGCTAACGCTCAGCACAGGTGCGCAGGTCAGCCTGGGCAAGATGCCGCTCTCCCGACATGTGCAGGATACCGGCTGGTTACCTACCTTCGGCCGGCCTGGGTAGCACTTGGCGCCCGGCGAGACGCTTGCCCACGATCGTGCCACAAACTCGGATGCCAGGCCGGGCCGCAGACCAGCATTGCCCCCAGCGCGATCAGAAAACAGACCCGTGCCCACCGCGATAACCGCCGTCCGCTCATGTCATCCCCTGTCAGCGGGCCTGCCGCAGACCGCGCAGAACCCGCACAACCCGACCCAAGCCAGGAACGTGGCCGATTGCGGCTGATCTCCCCCGTCGCAGCCCGGCCCTCAGCCTCGCCAGACCGCAATCGCACCTCTGCACATGGCTTCCCCGTCTGCACTGTAGCGACACCAAGGCCGGTGCGGTCGACGTCGCGCCGACGGTTCGGCCGCTGTAATCTGCCCAGCGTCGGGCATACAGCCGCGAGCTCATCGACCTGAGAATCAGCCATCCCGTAGGCTGACGTGCCGACGGCAATCCGGCGTGGTGTAATTGGCAACACGGGTCACTTTGGCTGATTTGTTCCAGGTTCGAGTCCTGGCGCCGGAGCCATCGGGACACTTACTTAGTGTCCGGTTCGGAATCCTGACCATGCTGGACACAAGCCAAAGCCCAGCCTTCGATCTTGCGGTACAGCTCACTACCGCGGCGCACATAAATGATGAGGCAGCCGTGATAGTCCTCGCCGGTGTTCTTCCTGATCGTCTTCGGATTGTGCCGCTTGAGCGTCGGCTTCCTGAACTGGCCGGCGGGCAGACCGGTAACCCGTTGCCAGTAATTCATGGCCGCCGCCACGTCAGCGGTCTCGTGAATGTGGACTCGGCAGATCAGCCTGCCCGCAT
The DNA here is from genome assembly GCA_963713585.1 of uncultured Actinomycetota bacterium. Classification (GTDB taxonomy): domain Bacteria; phylum Actinomycetota; class Actinomycetes; order Streptosporangiales; family Streptosporangiaceae; genus JAJYUU01. Next base: position 410,657 of record CAVQMG010000007.1, read on the forward strand.
CAATCCCGGCAGTCTGAAGGAAACGCAGGAACAGCAGGATCAGCCCGGGATCGCTGTTGATGAAGGCGACCTCGTTGGACCGCCGGTGCGGCTTGTTCTTGCTGCCCTCGCACCAGTACGCCACAGCCCCGGCGATCAGGATCTCCCGGTCGCTCAGCTCGCCGATCTGATCAGTGGCCTCGCGGCTCATGGCTTGCCGCACGGCCTCCCGCCTGAGTTGCTCGCCCTGCCAGTAAGCCGAGGTTGCTGACCTGTTGCGTAGGCGCGACTCCTCCTCGCTCAGTCGGCCGACCCGAGGCATGTCTTTGACCCACAAGGAGACCGCGCCCTTCGAGACGCCCAGATCTGCGGCGATCTCCACGTAGGTGTGCCCTTGGCCACGCAGAATCCGTGCCTTCGCACGCAGATCGTCCTTGGCGTTCGGGCGGCGGGTCCAGGCCGGCGGCGGGACGCCCCGCAAGGCCTCCGTCAGAAGTTCGTTATTCCGGATGCCAGTGATTTCGCTGATCTCACGCCGCGACTTGCCTGCGCGGCGGAGCGCGGCAGCCTGCACCGAAAAATCTCGTAATTGCTGTTCATCCCTCATGAATCGAACATTAGCGCTAGGGTCTGACATTTCAGCTGGGCATACCCGGCCATCCTCTGGGCAGGGCCGGGCCATGAGGCGGGATCGCAACGGGACGGGCCGCGGGCAACGCGTCCGCCACGCTGGCCGTTACAAGTTGGTGGCGCGGCCAGGAAATATTCATCCGGCTGTTGCACAACCTACGGTCACGTAGGTTACGGTTACGTAAGCGTACTCTGCATCGGCCCCTGCCCACGGTAGTGCGGAACGTTTAGCCCGAAGTCCACCGTTCTCCAGTGCCAGGCGAGGATCCTTATGACCGCAGTCACGGACACCACCAGCACAACAACTTCGGCACCAATCGCGAAGCCGCCGCTCAGCGACCTGCAGGAAGAGCCCAAGGGCCGGGTCGAGAAGGTTCTCGTCGGCGTATTCGTTGCCGTCCCGATGCTCGCGCTCATCGCGGCGATCCCGCTGGCCTGGGGCTGGGGGCTCGGCTGGCACGACGTCGTCATCGCCATCGTCTTCTACATGATCTCTGGCCTCGGCATCAGCATGGGCTTCCACCGCTACTTCACCCACGGCTCGTTCAAGGCAAACACGGGGCTGCGCGTCGCGCTGGCCATCGCCGGCTCGCTGGCGATCGAGGGACCCGTGCTGACCTGGGTCGCCGACCACCGGCGGCACCATAAGTACAGCGACCGGGAGGGTGACCCGCACTCGCCGTGGCGGTTCGGCGACGACTGGAAGGCGCTGAGCAAGGGCCTGGTCTGGGCACACATCGGCTGGATGTTCGACGGCAACCACACCTCGCAGGAGAAGTTCTGCCCGGACCTGCTGGCTGACCAGAAGGTCGCCAAGATCTCCAGGTCGTTCCCGGCACTAGTGGCCGTCACGCTGCTGGCGCCCGCCCTGATCGGCGGTCTGTGGTCCATGTCCTGGCAAGGCGCGGTGACCGCGTTCTTCTGGGGCAGCCTGGTCCGGGTCGCCTTCCTGCATCACGTGACCTGGTCGATCAACTCGATCTGCCACACCTTCGGCAAGGAAGAGTTCGAGGTCAGGGACAAGTCCAGGAACGTGAACTGGCTGGCCATCCTGTCCTTCGGCGAGTCCTGGCACAATCTGCACCATTCCGACCCGACGTGCGCCAGGCACGGCGCGCTGCGCGGTCAGATCGACATCGCAGCCCGGCTGATCTGGTTCTGCGAGAAGCTGGGCTGGGCGACCGACGTGCGCTGGCCGGACGAGGCCAGGCTGAGCGGCAAGCTGACCGGCACCAGGCAACTCGGCTCCATGACCAAGCGGGCCGGCCCGGAACCAGTTCGCCGTGTCGGCGCCTGAGCGACCATGATGGAGCAGTGACAACTCAGTCCCCGGCAAGCCGCAAGCGCATGACTGGCAAGGAGCGCAGGGCTCAGCTCCTGGATATCGGCAGGCGATTGTTCGCCGAGCGCGGCCTGGACGGCACCTCCATTGAGGAGATTGCCGCCCAGGCCGGCGTTTCCAAGCCGGTCGTCTATGAGCACTTCGGCGGCAAGGAAGGGCTTGTACGCGGTCGTCGTCGACCGCGAGGTGGAGCGGTTCCTCACCATGGCCACCAGGCTGCTGGAGGGCGAGGACACCATGGCCAAGTTCGAAGTGGCCGCGGTGCATCTGCTCCGCTACATCCAGGAGAACTCCGACGGGTTCCGCATCCTGGTCCGTGACTCCAACCCGACCTCAGGCTCGGGCACGTTCGCCAGCCTGATCAGTGACATCGCCAGTCAGGTCGAGTACATCCTCGGCGACGTCCTGAAGAGCAGAGGCTACGATCCCAAGCTCGCCCCGGTCTACGCGCAGATGCTCGTCGGCATGGTCGCCTCGGCCGGACAGTGGTGGCTGGACGCAGCGCAAGCCCAAACTCGAGGAGATGGCCGCGCACCTGGTCAATCTTGCCTGGAACGGCATGCGCGAGCTTGATAACAAGCCCCGGCTGTCACCCGAGGCGATCGAGATGCTCCGGCAGGAGAAGAGGTAGCAGGCGGGCCCCGGCGCGGCCGGGGCTCGCACGCTGTCGCGTTCAGGCTTTGCGGGCGACGACGAACACCCGCCGGAACGGAAGCACGGTCCCGAAAGGCCCCGCCGGATAGATCTTCCGGATCCGCTCCGAGTACTGCCGGGTGAATTCCGCTGCCTCGTCGGCGTCAAGAGCCGCCAGGGCCGGCCGCATACCGGTGCCGGAATACCAGTCCGTGACCGGGTCCGCACCCGGCAGCACATGCAGGTATGTCGTCTCCCAGGCGTCCACCCTCAGGCCGAGGCCAGCGAGCAGTTCCAGGTAGTCAGCCGGATCGCCGGCCTGCCGGTTGAGCTCGATGCCCCCGAGCTTGCCGCGCCATTCATCGGACCGCGCCAGCTCGCGCAGCAGTGCATGCACCGGCTGGTCCAGGTTGCCCGGTACCTGGAAGGCGATCCAGCCGTCGTCGGCCAGGAACCCGCTCCACCTCGGCAGCAGGTCGAGGTGGCCGGGCACCCACTGCAGTACCGCGTTGGAGACGATCACATCGACCGGCCGCTCCGGCTTCCATTCGGTCACGTCGCAGACGGCAAAGTGCAGTCGCGCCCCGGCGCCGGTGCCGTCGTATCCGGCCGCCAGCGCGGTCTCGATCATCGCCGGGGACGAATCGATGCCCAGGATCTCGGCGGCCGGCCAGCGTGCCGCCAGCGAAGCAGTCAGCTGGCCGGGGCCGCAGCCGAGGTCCACCACGTAGTGGGGGGCGGTCGCCGCGATCCGGCCGGTCAGGTCGTAGAACGGGCGTGACCTCTCGTCGGCAAAGTGCAGGTACTGCGCTGGATCCCACATGACCGCCTCATTCTCTCGACATCGAGATACCTGGCTTCATATGTATCGCGACCAAAGTCTTGATGTCAAGATACCCACCCGGCCGGCCTACCGGGCATCGGCTACGGCCTGCGCCAGCTGCTCCATCACCGTCGGGCTGACTGGCTGCGGGCGCGGCCGGCCCAGATGCAGCTCACGCAGCTCGTCCATGAACTGGGCCCACATGCCCGGGCCGCCGGCAGCGAGCAGCTCGGCCCGCACCCGAAGCACCGGCGTCGTCGCGCGATGCCGGGTCCCCCAGGCGCCGAGTTCGGCCAGCACCGGCACGAGCTGGATGGCCGCCTCGGTCAGGCTGTAGGTCGCCCGCTGGCCCGGCCGGGTTTCCTCTCTCGTCAGCAGACCCGACTCCACCAGCCGCTTGAGCCGGTCGGCCAGGATGTTGGAAGCGATGCCCTCTTCCGAGTTGGCCAGCAGCTCGCGGAAGTGGCGCCGGCTTCCGAACATCACGTCTCGCAGCACGAGAAGGGTCCAGCGGTCGCCGAAAGCCTCGACGGCCATGTTGATGGGACAGCCCGAACGAGCCGGCTCGCGCATGATGCTGGTCCTCCCGGAACAAAGTGGTTGCAGACCACAATCAGCGTATCGTAAGGTCACCAGTGATTGCATTTCACAATCACTGCGCGGCTGAGACCGCCGCCGGGCTTCGATGCGAGGGAGACACAGACATGACCACGCCAGTCACGACTCTGGACCGGCGCTACAGCGACCCCGCTGCTGAGGCCGCGAGCTGGGAGGACACTCTCCGGGCGCTGGAATCCGCCGAGCTGTTCTGGATCTCCACGGTCCGGCCCGACGGGCGGCCGCATGTCACGCCCCTCGTGGCAGTCTGGGCCGACGGCGCGATCCACTTTCAGACCGGCGCCGGGGAACAGAAATTCGCCAACATGCAGTCCAACCCGCATGTCGTCCTGACCACCGGCTGCAATCAGTGGGACCGCGGCCTGGACGTCATCATCGAGGGTGAGGCCGTGCCGGTCACTGATGACGACACACTTCAGCGGCTGGCGACGGCATGGTCCGCGAAATGGGACGGGCGCTGGCAGCTCACTGTGCACGACCGGGGTTTCCGCAACGCCAGCGTCGGGTCCAGCCAGGTATTCTCCGTCCGGCCTGCCAAGATCTACGCGCACGCCAAGGGAGACCCCTTCGGCGCCACCAGCCACCGGTTCTAGCTGGCGGCCGCCGTCCGGACCTGGCCACCACGCTGACCGCGACCGGAGCTCAGGCTGAGCGCGCCCAGCCTGAGCCGGAAGTTCAGGGAGTCTCGATGTCAAGAGATATGCTCGGGACATGGCACCGCAGACCCAGCCCGGCAGCGCGGCACCGGCCAGCCCGGCCGCGGCCGGCCCGGCAGCGGTCAGGGACGAGGTCGATGACATCGTCAGCCGCTGGCAGACCGTGCGGCCCGATCTGGACGTCAGCCCGCTGCAGGTGCTGAGCCGGGTTTCCCGGCTGGCCAGGCATCTGGACCGGGCCAGGCGGGCAGCTTTTGCCGCGCACGGCCTGGAGACCTGGGAGTTCGACGTGCTGTCAGCCCTGCGCAGGCAGGGTGAGCCCTACCAGCTCAGCCCGGGGTCGCTGCTGCGGGCGACACTGGTCACCTCGGGCACGATGACGAACCGGATCGACCGGATGTCGAAGGCGGGCCTGGTCAGCCGGCATAAGGATCCGCAGGACAAGCGGGGCGTCCTGGTTCAGCTGACCCGGGCCGGCTTGCGCACTGTCGACGCCGCGATGGCGGATCTGCTGGAGCGCGAGCGCGCGCTGCTCACCGCGCTCGACGCTGGCCAGCAAGGTGAACTAGCCGGGCTGCTGCGCACCCTGGTGGCCCCGTTCGACGCGGCCGGCGCCGAACCACCGGTTCAGGACGCGACCTAGCCGCCGATTTCCTCGGCCACCACAAGCCAGCGCTCTTCTAGCTCGGCCCGCTCCTGCTGGGTGGTGCGCAGCTGCGCGCCCAGCTTGATGAGCCGCTCGTAGTCAGAGGCGCTACCAGCCAGCTCGGCCGAGAGCGTGCCTTCGTTCTCGGCCAGCCGGGCAATCTGCCGTTCGAGCCGGCTGAGTTCCTTCTGGCCGGCCCGCTGCTGAGCCGCCGACACCGCCGGATCTGCCGGACTGCCAGCCGCCGGGGCCGCGCCGCCGGCCGGCCCGGCCACGGCTCCCGCCGCCCGCTCGGCCGGGGCGACCATCGCAGCTCCCGCCGCGCGCAGGCTCAGGTACTCGTCGACGCCGCCCGGCAGGAACGCGAGCTTGCCGTCGACCAGGGCCAGGATGTGATCGGTCACCCGTTCCAGGAAATAGCGGTCGTGGCTGACCACCAGCACCGACCCTGGCCAGCTGTCGAGCAGGTCCTCGAGTTCCGTCAGCGTCTCGATGTCCAGGTCGTTGGTCGGTTCGTCGAGCAGCAGCACGTTGGGCTCAGCCAGCAGCATGAGCATCAGCTGCAGCCGCCTGCGTTCGCCGCCGGACAACTCGCCGACCCGGGTCCACTGCCGGTCACCGCGCAGGCCGAGCCGCTCCAGCAGCTGACTCACCGACATCTCGCGCTTGCCGATCACAGCCGAGCCGCGCACCTGCTCGGCCGCCTCCAGCACCCGCAGGTCAGGATCGACTCTGGCCGGTTCCTGCGTCAGGTAGCCAAGCTGAACGGTGCTACCGGTCACCAGCTGGCCCTGCGTCGTGACCGGGCCAGCCGCAGGCACCGGCAGCGCCCCGGACAGCAGCCGCAGCAGCGTCGTCTTGCCGGTTCCGTTGACGCCGACAATGCCGATCCGGTCGCCCGGGCCGAGCTGCCAGCTGACATGGTCGAGCAGCGTCCGGCCGCCGACCACCACCGAGACGTCCTTGAGCTCATAGACCAGCTTGCCGAGCCGGGAAGCCGCCAGCTTGGCCAGCTCGACGCCATCACGGGGCGGCGGCTCGTCCGCGATCAGCGCGGTCGCGGCGTCGATCCGGAACCGAGGCTTGCTGGTCCGGGCCGGCGGACCCCGGCGCAGCCAGGCCAGTTCCTTGCTCAGCAGGTTCCGCCGCCGCTGGTCCAGGACCGCCGCGACCCTGGCCCGCTCGGCTCTGGCCAGCACGTAGGCGGAGTAGCCGCCGTCGTAGCTGTGCACCCGGCCGTCGGCAACCTCCCAGGTCTGCTCGGTGACCTCGTCCAGGAACCAGCGATCGTGCGTGACGACCACGAAGCTCGGCACGTACTGGCGCAGGTACCCGGCCAGCCAGCTGATCGCCTCGATGTCCAGGTGGTTGGTCGGCTCGTCCAGCAGGACCAGGTCGTAGCTGCCGCGCAGCAGCGCCGCCAGCGCGGTCCGGCGCCGCTCCCCGCCCGAGAGCGAGGCCGCGTCGGCCGTGGTGTCGATGCCGCCGAGCAGCCCGGCGATTACTGCCCGGCTGCGCGGGTCGCCGGCCCACTCGTGCTCAGCGATTCCGGCGAACACGATCTCGCCGACTGTTCCGTGCAGCTGCTCGGACTGCGGCAGGTAGCCGATGGTGACGTCGCGGGCCCGGGTGACCCGGCCGGAGTCCAGATCAGCCGTACCGGCCAGCGCGGACAACAGCGTGGTCTTGCCCGCCCCGTTGCGGCCGACGACACCGATCCGTTGCCCGGCCGATACGCCGAGCGAGACCTGATCGAGCAGAACCCGCTCGTGGTAGGCCTTCGAGGCCAGTTCCAGGTTGACCAGGTTCGCCATTACTGCCCGTCCCTGACGACGGCGGCACCCGGCACCGGCCCGCTCGCCCTGGCCACCGCCCGGCAGACGCCCGCGCCGGTGATCGCCACCGCGAGCTCGCGCGCGTGCCGGGCGTCCCTGGCCAGGAAGGCGCAGGTCGGTCCGGAGCCGGACACGATGGCGCCCAGGGCGTCGTACTCCCGTCCGGCCGCCAGTGTCCGGCGCAGCTCCGGTTGCAACGACAGCGCGGCAGGCTGGCAGGTCGTTCGACAGCAGCGGGCCGATCGCCGCCGGATCACCGGACCGTAGCCCGGTCATCAGCGGATGACTCAGCTCCGGCTCTTGCGGCGGCGGCGCGTCACCGGCCGCGGCCCGGCTGGCTCGGAGCCGGTCGCAGGTGGCATAGACGTTCGCTGTCGACAGGCCGGCCAGGCCGAACGCCAGCGCCCAGTGATAGGTACCGGCGGCCAGTGCGGGTGTCAGTTGCTCGCCCCGCCCGCGCCCGACGGCCGTGCCGCCCATGAGCGCGAAAGGCACATCGCTGCCGAGCTCGGCCCCGATCTCGGCGAGCTCGCGCTGCGACAGGCCGGCCTGCCACAGTTCGTTGCAGGCCACCAGCGCGGCCGCCGCGTCCGCACTGCCGCCGGCCAGGCCGGCCGCCACCGGGATCCGCTTCCTGATCTGAATCTCGACTCCGGCATCGACCCGGCCGGTGAACCGGGCCAGCGCGTCCGCCGCGCGCCAGGCCAGATTGGACGCATCAGCCGGTACCGCAGCGGCGTCCTCGCCGGTCACGGTGAGCGCGGTCTGATCGGCCGGGCGAACCGTCACCTCATCGAAAAGTGACACTGCGTGGAACACCGTTACCAGAGAGTGATAGCCGTCGGCCCGGGCTGGCCCCACGGCGAGCTGAAGGTTGACCTTCGCCGGCACCCGGACGGTGACCGGCGACCCGGCCGGCCTGATTGCTGAGATCACGATCAGACGATCGTATCCGGCCCGGCACGGCGGCCTGCGCAGACCTGGTGCCGGTTTACCGTGCCGCCGCGATCCGCGCGAACTGGGAAATCTCCAGCGCCTCGCCCCGCAGCGACGGGTCGACTCCGGCCGCCCGCAGTGCCTGCTCGGCCGCGCCGGGCGAGCCGGCCCAGGCGGCCAGCGCCGACCGCAGGGTCTTGCGCCGCTGCGAGAACGCCGCGTCGATGACGGCGAACGTGTCCGCCCGGCCCGCCTCCCCGCGCAACCGGGCCGCCTCGTCAGCCGGGTACCTGACCATCTCGACCAGGCCCGAGTCCACCCGCGGCACCGGCCAGAACACCGCCCGGCCGACTGATCCGGCCCGCCGGGCCGAGGCGAACCAGGCGATCTTGGCGGACGGAATCCCGTAGGTACGGCTGCCCGGCGGCGCGCACATCCGGTCCGCGACTTCTGCCTGGACCATGACCAGCGCACTGCGCAGGGACGGAACCGTGGCCAGCAGGTGCAGCACGACCGGCACCGACACGTTGTACGGCAGGTTGGCCACCAGCACCGTCGGCTCGGCTGGCAGCCCGGTGACCCGCACAGCGTCCGCGGTGACTACCTCGAGCCGCCCGGCCAGCTGCGGCGCCCTGGCCGCGACGGTGACCGGCAGCTCGGCCGCCAGCGCCCGGTCCACCTCGACGGCGACCACCTTGCTCGCACTGGCCAGCAGGGGCAGCGTCAGTGACCCGAATCCCGGCCCGACCTCGAGCACCACATCACCCGGCCGCAGGTTCGCCATCGCTGCGATCTTGCTGACGGTGCCCCCGTCGATAACGAAGTTCTGGCCGAGCCGCTTCGACGGCTGAACGCCCAGGCGGGCTGCCAGCGCCCTGATCTCGGTCGGGCCGAGCAGCTGAGCCGGGCTGAGCTGGGCGGCGCTGCCGCCTGGGCCCGGCCCGGTCAGTCCGGCCACGGCCCGAATACGCGCTCCCCGTTGGCCTCGAGCACCGCGCACAGCTTGGCCGCGTCCATCTCCTTGACCGCGGCGATCGCGCGGATGGTGTGCGCGACCTGAGCGGGCGTATTCGACCGGCCGCGGTTCGGCGCGGGTGTCAGGAACGGCGCGTCGGTCTCGGCGAGGATGAGCTCGGCCGGCGTGACGGCCGCAGCCTCGCGCAGGCCAGCGGCGTTGCCGAAGGTCAGCGTGCCGGCGAAGCTGAGCACGTAGCCGGCCTGAGCGCACCGCGCAGCCAGTTCGGCGTCGCCTGAATAGCAATGGAAGATCACCTGCTCGGGCGCGCCGTCGGCAGCCAGGATCGACAGCACGTCGGCGTGCGCGTCCCGGTCGTGGATCATCAGCGGCTTGCCCGTCTGCTTAGCGATGTCGATGTGGGCGCGGAACCAGTCCCGCTGCACGTCCGGCGGCGCGTTATCGCGGTAGTAGTCCAGCCCGGTCTCGCCGACGGCCCGGACCCTCGGCAACGCGGCCAGCCGCGCGATCTCGGCAAGCACATCCTGACGCCCGGCGGCCGAGGTGGCCGCTGCCGCGGTCTCGTTCGGGTGGATAGCGACCGCGGCATAAACGGCGGGGAACGTGGCCGCGCAATCCGCCGACCAGCGCGAGGACGCGGTGTCGCAGCCGACTGTCACGACCCGCCGGATGCCCGCGGCCGCGGCCCGATCGAGCGTCTCGGCAACGGGCAAATCGATCATGTCGAGGTGGCAGTGGCTGTCGAACGCCGGGCCGGGCAGCGGCTCCGGCGCCGGTGCCTGCGGGCGGCCGACGCCATGGCCGGGCCCGAAGCCGTCGCCAGGTTCCGGCCGGGGCTGGCCGAAATCGCGCTCGGTCACTTACCTTCCAGCCTGGCCAGTTCCTCATCGACCACGGAGACGTCCAGCTTGGCGAACAACGGAACCGGCGCCGCCAGCGGCGTGCCCGGCAGGACCGGCTCCGGCTGCCATCGCGCCGCCGTCTGATAGTCACCGGTGATCACCGGGTAATGCGGTCCGCCGTCCTCGCTGACCTCGTCGATCCGCGGCATGCCGGACCACTCGCCGGTGCCGCCGAGCATCTGGAACACCTTGTCAGACGACCGCGGCAGGAACGGGGTGAGCAGCGTCTTGCCGTCGCTGACCAGTTGCAGCGCGACGTGGCAGATGGTGCGCATCCGGTCCGGGTCAGATTCGCGCAGCTTCCACGGCGCCTGGTCGGACAGGTACTTGTTCGCCTCCGCCAGCGTCCGCATGGTCTCGCTGCTGGCGACCTTGAACCGGCACCTGGCCAGCGAGTCTCCGATCGTCCCGAAGGCAGCGCGGGACCGCTCAAGCGCGGCCTGGTCGGCGTCGGTGAGGTCGCCTGCCGCCGGGATCTGCCCGATGTTGCGGGCCGCGAACGAGACCGACCGGTTCACCAGGTTGCCCCAGTTGGCCACCAGCTCGTCGTTGTTGCGCCGGACGAACTCGCTCCAGGTGAAGTCGGTGTCCTGCGTCTCCGGCCCGGCCACCGCGACGTAGTAGCGCAGCGCGTCCACGTCGTAGCGGGCCAGGAAGTCGCGAACGTAGATGACGACCGAGCGGGACGAGGAGAACTTCCTGCCCTCCATGGTCAGGAACTCGCTCGACACGACCTCCGAGGGCAGGTTCAGCTCGCCGAGCGGCCCCGGCGTGCCGTGCTTGGTCCCCTGGCCGTTGTAGCCGAGCAGCATGGCCGGCCAGATCTCGCGAGTGGAAAACGATGTTGTCTTTGCCCATGAAGTAGTAGGACTCCGCATCGGCCGACTGCCACCAGGCCCGCCACGCGTCCGGGTCGCCGCTGCGCCTGGCCCACTCGACCGACGCGGACAGGTAGCCGATCACCGCGTCGAACCACACGTAGATGCGCTTGTCGGCCAGGTCGTCCCAGCCGGCCAGCGGGATCGGCACGCCCCAGTCCAGGTCCCTGGTTATGGCCCGCGGCTGCAGCTCGCCGAGCAGGTTCAGGGAGAACTTGAGCACGTTCGGCCGCCACTGGCCGCTCTTGCTCTGCAGCCAGCTGCCGAGCACGTCCGCGAAAGCCGGCAGGTCGAGGAAGAACTGCTCGGTCTCCACGAATGCCGGCGTCTCGCCGTTGATCTTCGATCGCGGATTGATCAGGTCGACCGGGTCGAGCTGGTTGCCGCAGTTGTCGCACTGGTCGCCGCGCGCGCCGTCGTAGCCGCAGATCGGGCAGGTGCCCTCGATATAGCGGTCGGGCAGCGTGCGGCCGGTGGACGGCGAGACCGCGCCCAGCGACGTCTGCGGGCGAAGATATAGCCGTTGGCGTAGAGCGCGCGGAACAGCGTCCTGCACCACGGCGTAGTGGTTGCGCGTGGTGGTCCTGGTGAACAGGTCGTAGGACATGTCCAGGCCGGTCAGGTCCTCGGCGATGACCCGGTTGTAGCGGTCAGCCAGCTCGCGGGCGGTGACACCCTCGGCGTCGGCCTGCACCAGGATCGGCGTGCCGTGCTCGTCCGTGCCGCTGACCATCAGCACCTTGTTGCCCGGCCATCCGCTGGTACCTGGCGAACATGTCACAGGGCAGCCCGAAGCCGGACACGTGGCCGATGTGACGGGGACCGTTGGCGTACGGCCAGGCGGCCGCGGCAAGGATGTGACGGCTGGTCATGACCTCAGCCTACGGCTCGCCACTCCGTGCCACTCCGGACTGGTCCGCGCCGCGCTGGTCGCGCCGTAGCGCCTGTCCGCCCCGCTCCGGACGCAACCGCCCCCGGCCATGCCGGATGGCTCCCGAGTTTGGCTCCCCACGTAAGTAAGACGGCCCTGCCGCGCGTTCACAGCGCCCGGCAGGGCCTTGGCAACCGTCCAACGAGGAGGACATCGCCATGCCCGAAACAATCCCACAGCCGACGCCGGAACAGATCCGGAACAGACGTCCCGGCAATTCCGCCGGGGCGCCCTGGCCGCGTGCTACCAACACGACGGCCAGGGCTAGGTAACCGACCCCTGGGAGGTCAGAACCATGGAAAGAATCATGCCCCCTGCACTGCCCGACCGGCAGCCAGGCGAGCCCTGGACGGCCGACAGTCTCGCCCGCGAGCTGATCTGGCTGGAGTGGGTAGACGACGCGTGGGGCGACAGGATGCACCGGCGCTTAATCGCGCTGGAGGAAGCGCTAGTCAGCCGAAAGGCCAGGCGCCGTCTGCGCCGCGAGATCCGCGAATCGGCGGAGCGGTTCGCCTGGGTCGGCGAATCGTTCTACGGCCGCAGGCTGGAAGACGTCTTCAACCAGCACCTGTGCCGCGACGAGCGCGCGGCATGACCGGCCACCAGTTCGTCAGGCCGGGCCAGGTCTCGCCTGAGCCGCCCCCGGACAACTGCGTACGGTGCGGGCTGCCAGAGGCCGCACACGGCGCCGAGATAGCCGAGGTCATCGCCGGGCGAGCGGTTCTGGCGGACTTCCAGCGGGACTGCCACGAGTACACGTGCGGCACGCTCGGCGCTGACTGGCTCACCTGGGCGCTGCGCATCAGCCAGCACATGCAGCTGCTCATCCGACCGCGGTGGCCCCGCCGCGCCTGTAGTGGCTCACGCGGGCTCGTTACGTGGCCGACGACGGCTCAGCCTGGCTCAGGCCGGATGACGTCGCCACAGTGCGCCTGGCGCTGTTCCACGCGGCGCGCGGCGCCGCGCTCGCCGACAGCATCGCCTACGACAGCCTGGCGTTCCGGATGCAGGAGGAAGCAACCGAGGGTGAACGTCGACACCGAGGAATTCATGTTCCTGCGCGGCCAGGTCAGCGGCCTGACCGTGCGGGCGGTAGAGATGGCAGCGAGACAGGACGAGGCCAGCGGCGATATCGCCTGGCTGCTGTACAACCAGCGCATTGTCGCGCGGGATATCCAGCGCGGGCTGGAGCAACCTCGCGGCCGCGATGGACCGGCGATTCGGCCGTAGCCGCTCGGACTTGCGGGTGCTGGAGGGTCGCGGCGCTCCGGCGGCCACCACCGCCGGCCCGGGCTGACGGTCGTGCGGGAGGCGCAGTGACCGGGCTGCGCAAGGCGGCGCTGGCGGCGATCGCGGTCCTCGTGGCCGCGGCGTCGCTGGTGTCGTTCGCCGAGTCGTACCGGGCGCTGTACCTCTGGGCGTCCCACCACGGCCTGCACGGTATCTGGGCGTACTTCTGGCCGCTGCAGATCGACGTGTTCATCGGCGTCGGCGAGCTGGCGCTGATCGTCGCGCTCGCTGATTCGTGGCCGGTCAGGAGCAGGGTCGCCGCGTGGGGCGTGACCGTACTCGGCCTGGCCGTCTCCGTACTCGGCAACGTCGGCCACATCACCGGCCACGACGTCGCATCGAGGGCAACGGCAGCGGTTCCGCCGTTGGCGGCTGCCGCCGCTCTCGCTGTCGGACTCGGCGTACTCAAGCGCGTCGTCGCCGGTGGCGGGACTATTTCTGTCCCGTCGGCCGTACCCGGTGAATCCGCCGTACCCGAGTGTCCGGAGAACGGTTTCCCGGACGCGGCCGAGTTGTTCGCCGGGCAGCTGGCCGCGGGGAAGGTCCCGTCGATACGGGCCATCAGGTCCGGCCTCAGCATCGGCCAGCAGCGGGCTAGCCAGGTACAGCTGCACCTGCGTACCCTGGCCGCACCCGGAGGGATTCGATGGCTGAGCGACGTACCCGGCGCAGGCGCCGCAGCAGGATCCGGCCGTACGCCAGTCTCGGCATCCACGGCCCGCGCGTCGGCTGCGGCTGCCTGATGGTCATGCTCACCGCGGCAGCTTCGGCCGCCGCGGTGGTGCTGGCCCTGCTGGCGCTGTAGCGGCAGGGACACGTCCTTTGACGTCTCAGATTTGTCTCAGAGACATGTCAGTTCCGAGTTGCGACGCTCTGGCGTGCGTTTGTCCTAGCCAGGTCTTAGGACAATCAGGTCCTGCCCATCCTCGGGCAGGGACCTGACCCGACGTATAAGCCGCGGTCGGAGCCAGGTCCAGACGCCGACTGAGGTCGGAGTGCCACGACCTGGCCCGCTACAGAGGTAGCGGCAACGCTACCCCGCAGGTCAGAGCCTTGTATAACATCCAAGCCGCAGGTCACCGGGTCGGAGCATGTCGCGCCGGGTCGGAGCAGTGTTGCGGCGCTCCGACCCGCTGACCTGCGGTGTAGCGGCAGTCGCGGCTGTAGCGGCCTGGGGGCTCCCTCGCGCGCGCGCGCGTAGACCATTTCCGGGACACCCCCGGCCGCCGTTACCCGAGTTTGCCATCCGGGCCATCTCCTGCACCCGCGCCAGCAGCTCCAGCTCGATCGCGCGTATCCGGTCCTGCAAATGCGAAACATGTTGCGGTTTTGCAAGATCGTCTACGATGCTCTGACCGGGAATACCCTGCTGGGGTATCAAAGGCTGCTTAGCGCGGCATTGCGGGCAGCAGGGCGCCCGTCCGCGGCCCTGCAACCGCACACCCCGCACAACCAGTCCGCCATGATCCCTACTCCGGTTCATCATCAGGGGCCGCGGCTCCGGCGCCAGGAGCCCACGCCGCGGCCCCCGTTTTGCCGCGCCAGGACGAGTTGGGCACCACGCGCCCCGGCGGCAAGCTCAGCTGTTCCGCTCCTCATAGGTACGCGGCCGGGTGTGGTCCGGGATCGGCGCCGTCACCGCCGGCCTCGGACCGTCCGGAGGCGCCTGATAGTCCGGGCTCATCGGCGGCTGGCCCGTTCGGCGAGCGGCCCGCCTGGTCACCTGCCGTCTGCGTGCCCGGCCGTGACGGCACCCGCGGCCCGGCGGCCTGCTTCGGCGCGGCCTTCCCGGCGCCGTGAACTGCCCGGACTGCGGATGACGCACTGGATTCGCCTTGGCCACTCACTACGCTCCCGTCATGACGTGCTCAGCACGGTCAAGCTTCGTCCGCCGGACAGCTTGTGCTGCCGGTCCCACTCCGTCGCCAGGCGCATCCAGCGCCCGGCCCAGCGCGTCATCGACCGGCCGGTCCGTCGCCGGCCGTGACGCCGTCTGAAGCAGCGCCTCGCTCACCTGTAGTGGTCACCCCGGCCCAGATGCGGCAGCCGCACTTTCACCGCGCCCGGCAGCTCACCGCCTCGGCCATCGCGCCGCAGCACTATCGCGGTCGGCGCCTGGCTCACGCACTCAGCGAGCTCCACCCGGAAATAGTTCGCGGTCTGCCGCTCATGACCGCCGTACAGCAAGTGGTAGGTCGTCGCGAAATGCTCCGCGGCACGCTCCCGCTCATACCCGGACAGTCCCAGGTCGACGGTGAACTCAGCAGTCATCGCGGTAGTCCTCTCACCAGATCCGGCGGGCCGGGTCGCCCGCATCGACGCGAGCGAGCGGCAGACGCGCCGTGCTTGCGGTCCATCTCGTCGTTGCAGGCATGGAAGGCGTCGTACTGCTCCCACTGCTCCGGCGTGAACAGCAGGTAATCGGGATAGCCCCGGCGCGTGTACGGAGTCCGCGCGGCCAGCCGCTCCAGCTCGTGCTCAAACACCGCACCGGAGAACAGCGCCTCGAACTGCGACGGCGTCAGCTCAGCCATGAGCCACCCCGTTCAGCGCCGCGCCGACTAGCGGCAACGGCAGGTTCGACATCAGCGTCAGCGCCTGCTGAGTCGGCGGCACCGAGTCACCCGCAGCCAGCTCTCCACCTGCGCCGGGGTCGCGCCGGATGCCTTCGCCAGCTTGCCCATCAGCGAACCGTCGCCAGCCGACCCGCTGCTGCCACCCAAGGCACGCATTCACGCGCCACAGCTCCTTGACGATCTGCTCTATCTGGTCACCAACAGCCATACCTCAAGGCTACCGTGCCACGACCGGCCGAGGGTCCATTGACCTGTGACTGATCACAGCCGTCATGATCACAAGCTAACGACCGCACATCTCGGCTCGGGCTGGTCCGGATGGTGACCACCCCGCCGCTCACGCAACGTGACGAACAACGCGTGTTGCATTTGGGGGGGGGAAGAGATCAGTGCGGCGGCGGCTCTGGTAGGTCCCCGAAGCTGCTGGACTTTTCAGCCGGACTCCGCGCCGATGCAGGGCAGGTGCGCCCATTTTGTCGCTGCCGGTGAGTCTGGCCATCCTGGCGCCGCGGAGGATGGCGCGTCCGCAGAGGACGCACAGCCGCGGGCTCGGGCAGTCCTGGCAGTCGGTGGCGAGCAGCAGGCCGGGTTCCGGCCAGGCGGCGGTCATGCCCGCCTGGCCCGTCGCCCTGGGTGGCTGGCAGGTGGACAAGGCAGTACGGCGCCTGACCGAACCGGGTGAGCTTGCACCGGGTGCCTGATCTGGTGATCGCGCAGCACCTGGTGTCGTCTGGCTGGGTGACGACGACGGGCAGTATCCGGCTGGCGCGGTGTCTGAGTAGTCGCGTGAGACTCCGTTGTGAGTGGGCGGCCGCCCGGCCTGTGTGACCGGACGGCCGCTCGGCTTTTGAATCAGTACGGCAGGTCGTCGCCGAGGTCGATGATGAGCGTGCGGCTCAGCCTGTGACCTGCGGCGGCGCCGTACTCGCGTTCGGCGTTGTCAAGCGCGGCCTTGTGCGCGGCCTGCGCGGCGCGCGTCGCGTCGTTGAATGCGTTGTTAGCAGCGACTCTGGCGGCTTGCATCTTGTCGGCCGCGTCGTGCTGGGCCTGCTGCGCTGCTTCCCGCTTGGCGATGTCCGCCGGGATTGCCTCGGCCAGGTCGGCGTTGTCGGCGGCTCGCAGCAGCAGAGCGGCCAGCTGGCGCGCCGTGTCGTAATCCATGTCCAGCGTCGCGATCCGGTGGTCGTCGAGCTCGAGCGTTACCGTCGCCGGTTTCCGCCGTCGACCACGACTGGTTGATGTAGAAGCTGTAGGTGCCTTCGTCCTGCTTGACGTCGAGGTCACCGATGGGTGAGGTTCCGTTGCTCATGTCGTTCCCTTCATTGCTGCTCGGTATTTGCGGGGACGTCTTGGGTTACTTCCTGCACCGGTCGATCGCCGCGGGGCTGGCCAGGTAGTAGCCGGTGTCGCTGTACGGCGATTCGTCGTTGTGGCAGTGGGCTTCGCGGTGGCCGTAGCCGTCGCCGTGGTGAAGCCCCAGCGGTCGCACCAGCAGCACCAGACCCGCAGGCCGGTGACGCCGTCTGTCCTCGGGTAGGCCGGCAAGCGTGGACGCCTGGCGGTGCCGGAGCGCACCGCAGTCCGGGCAGTGTGGATGGGGGCCGTACCGGACATGCCTCGAGCACGCTCCGGGTTTCTCGGTAACCTCGGTAACCTCGGTGACTTCGCAGGTCAGAGCGTTGTTGCCCAACTGACCGGTTACCGATCCATCGGTAACCGGATATGAGTCCTCGGAGTCGCCACCTGCTGGGTTACCGGAGTTACCGTGGTTACCGTTCCTGCCGGAAGACGGCAGGTAACGCTGCCAGCACGTTGGCCAGGCCGGGTTGTCCTTCGTCGGATAGGTCGTGTAACCCTTGGCCGTCCCGCCCGTGCCGTCCTGCAGCTTGAACGTGGCCGGAATCACGTCGTACTTCTTTAGGTAGCGAGCCAGGCCGCGTGCATCGAGCGCCCGGCCGCGGATGTCACCCCATGGCGCTTCCTCGATCTGGCAGAGCGTCTCCAGGATCTCGACTGTCGGCATCCGGTCGCGGTCGCCGAAGATGGCCTTCAGATCGGCCAGCAGCCGGACACCGAACGACGCGCCGCCGCCGGCCTGAGCGCCGAGTGCGAAGTGCTCGCAGGCCGCTCGTGCCCGCTTCGGCCAGTCCCCGCCAGCTTCGTCGGCGATCGCCAGGAGCGACCGCCAGACTTCGGCTTTGCGGTCGGCAACCCCGTCCGGCATCACAGGCCTGGCCGAGCTCAGCTGATCTGCTCGGTCCTCGATCCATGCCGCCAGCCTGTCCCGCAGCGGCTCGGCCTCTGGGATGAGTCCTGCTCCTCGTACGGATCCACATGCTCGCCAGGAGCGCGGCGCCGCATGTGGATCGTATCCCGCGAGTGGTGACGGTTGGCGGCATGTTCCCGGCGATTCCGGCGATGGCGACCGGGGCGAACACCAGAAACTCGATCACCTTCATCTTGCTGCCGTCGCCGACGCACCGGTCGACGGTGGCGCCGCGCTTGTAGCCGGAGTTAACGAACGCGCGCAGTTCCTCGGCCTGAGGTCCTGCCTTGGCCGACCAGATCGCGTCGGCCTCGTCCAGCAGGACGGTCAGCATCTTCTCCATCAGGCGCCGGTACAGCGCAGCGACGGTGGTGTTGAAGGTCATCTTCGGGTTGCGGCACAGCAGCGCCAGCAGCTCGAGGACGCGCGTCTTCCCGGATTCCGGCTCGGCAGAGTCGAGGATCAGCCGCGGCGTGACGTAGAAGCGCTCTGCCGCGTGCGTGTGCGCCGCGAACAGCGTCACGGCGACTGAGCAGTGCTCGTCAGGGAACACGACGAACCGGAGAATGAAGTCGTCAACCTCGGTCAGCACCTCGGCGCCGTCGGGCAAGCTGCCTGCCGTCCTCGCCGTAGTCGTGGCCGTAGAAGCTGCTCACGCAGCACCGTTTCCTTTGAAGTCGTCGGGATGCGGATGGCCAAAGGTCTGCCGAGTGCGTGCCTCGCCGCGGAGGCGCCAGCGGCGGTCCTCGAGACCGCGGACCGCGGACGAGTGCTCGCGTGGCGGGCTTGGCGAACTCGGCCCACCTGGCTTCCATGTCGGCCTCGGCTTGCGCGTAGCCGTCGTCGTAGGCGTCAGCGCGACCGCGCAGATAGCCGCGCAGCTCGGCGGCGAGGATCCGGTCCATGTAGGCGTCTCTCTCGTCCGACAGCGCCAGCAACGCCGTGAGCGCGACAGATAGCGGCACCTCCTGCCGTACGCTGTGCTCAGACGACGCGGAGCTCGGCGGCGACGCGGCGGCGGGTAGATGGTGTCGTGAGGCCGGTCCTGGTGGCCGGCCTCGCGCATTGGTGGTCATCACGACCTACGCCGAGGCCTTGCTCACGGCCGCGCGCCGCTCGATGAAGTCGGCGAGCTGCTCCTCGGTCACGCGCCTGGCGCCGTCGATCTTCAGTGACTGCAGCTCGCCGGTCGCGATGAACTCAAAGACCTTGGACTTGCCCATCTGCATCCGCTCGCAGACGTCGCCGATCTTTAGCAACTTCGTGGCGGAGACTGTCATGGTTGCACTCCTCGCTGCATCAGGCACGTGAGCCGAGCATTTGTTGCCTGAGGCGAGCATGGCATCCATAGGGCTCCGCGCGCAAGCGGGACGCTGCATCCAGCTCCAGAAATGTTTAGCGTCTCACTAGCGTTCCGCTACATGAGCGTGCATACTCGCCCTATGGCGCCGACTACCTACGCTGACGTGCTGGCCCGCAATATCCGGGCAGCCAGGAACAGGGCTGATATCGGCCAGGACTCACTGGCTGCGCGTATGCGCGCACTGGGCTTCGATGCCTGGATCCGGCAGACAGTCGGCAGCACGGAGCGCGGCCGCAGGCGCCCGACAGCCGAGGAGATCTTCGGCCTGTCCTACGCGCTGGAGACATCCATCAGCAGGCTGCTAGCGCCGACCGAGGAGGACAAGGTGGTCGAGTTTCCGTCCGGCGATCCGATCTCCGTTGACTCGGTACGCCTGTCGGCGATCGGGAAGATCGTGCACGGCGCGGTCACCTGGGACGAGGACAAGCCGGTTTTTGCCGGTGTACAGCAGGGCCTGTCAATCGACCTGCAGGGGGTGGTCGACGGGCTTCGCGGCAGGCCGGAAGGCTGACATGGGCGCAGGCGGCCGCGCGGGCACGGCAGCGTCTTCTACGACGCGGACCGCGGCTGCTGGGTGGGCTCAGCTCGACATCGGCCGCGACCCGGAGACTGGCAGGCGCAAGCGCCGCCGGAAGGTCAGCGCGGCGACCAAGACCGAAGTGCCGCGAGCTGCTGAAGAGCTGCGAGACGGACTTCCGCAAGCACCGGCACGGTCGGCCGCCGCGACGTCACCGTCGGAGCGGATCATCCGGGACCTGCTGGCGAACCCGCCCGCCGACCTGGAGGGCGCCGTCCACGTTCCAGGTGAACACCGAGCTGGCCGAGCGGATCATCCGCGAGCTGGGCAAGACGCGGCTGGTCAAGCTGACGCCGGGCGACGTCGAGCGGTTCCTCGGCCGGATGGTCGCGCGAGGGGCTGGCTACCAAGACGATCGGCCACGGCGCAGCGGCCTGCTGGCCCGCGCGATCCGCCGGGCGCAGCGTGACGGCCTGGTCGGCCGGAACGTCGCCGAGCTCGCCGAGACGCCGCGCGGCACCCGCACGCGAGTCGCAGGTCGATGACGCTGGAGCAGATCCGGCGCGCTGTTCGCGTCCGACCTGACGCCCTGGTGGCGCGCGTACCTCATGACCGGGCATCCTGTGCGGGCTGCGGCCGGGTGAGCTGACCGGGCTCACGTGGGATGACGTCGACTTCGCCGCCGGCGCTGATCCGGGTCCGGCACTCGCTGAAGGAGTCCCGGCGCCGGACGGCAGCAGCGACGCTGCAGCTGGAGGACGCTGAAGACCGACCGGTCGCGGCGGACGCTGCTGCTTCCCGGCAAGGTCGCCGAGGCGCTGCGGGCGCTGCGGGCCGCCCAGGCCGCCGACAAGCTGCGGCTCGGCCCGCACTACGGCGACATGAACCTGGTGTTCTGCAGCAAGGCCGGGCGGCCGCTGCGGCAGGCAGGCGGTCAGCGCTCAGTTCAAGCGGTGTGCAAGCGCGGCCGGGCTCGGCTCCGACTGGCATCCGCACGAGCAGCGGCACACGTTCGTCTCCGTGCTGTCGACGCGGGCGTCGACATCGAGGCGATCGCCGACGCGGCCGGGCACGTCAACTCGACTGTCACCCGCGACGGTGTACCGGCACCAGATCACCGACAAGGTCACCAGGGCCGCGACCGCGATGGACCAGATTTTCGGGACCGGGAGCGCGTCATGACGCCGTTGGCTCCCGAGTTTGGCTCCTTGCAAGATCATCAGCGGCGTTCGGCAGCTAGCGCGTTGCCGTGACATGGCCTCAGCCTAGGGGAGGCCGCCGCCGCACCCGGCGCGGACCGCGCCGCCCGGTCAGCCCCAGGTGACGCGCATCCCGTCGTGCCACGCGCGCAGAAGGCCAGCATCGCCGCTGACGGACAGGCCTGCCGCGGCCGGCTCGGCCCGGTTCCACAGCAGCAGGTACAGCTGCGACGCGGGCCCCGACACCGTGCAGCCGGGAGCCGCGGAGTCGGGCGCCGTCGCGTCGCCGCCCGGCCCGGTGCCGACGATGTGCTTGCCGTCGCTGGTCAGCCGGACGTGCCAGTCCTGCCCGGCATCGGCTGCCCGGACCGCCAGCACCCGGTCATCGGCACGGGCAGCGGGCTGGTCCTGCCCGCGGCCGAAGAAGGCCAGCAGCAACTCGGCGACGCCGTCAGCGGCTAGGCCTGCCGGGCACCTCGGTTGGCGCACCTGTGGCCAGCTCCGCGTCGACGCGGTGAACGGCAGTCTCGTGTGCCTGGCGACGGGCCCAGAACGCCAGTGGTGACGGTGCGGGCAGAAAGGTCCAGCATGCACCAGCGGGGCGGCCGACAGCGCGGCGATCAGTGCCCGGCAGCCGGCGAGGAACCAGGCCGATCAGGTCGCTGTCGCCCGGCCCGCCGCTAAGCTGCTCGGCTTCGGTGAGCTCAGGCATCTCCAGCTGCTGCCCCGCCACGTAGCTGGCCGCCCACCGGTGCACGTAGCCGATATGCCGGAGCAGGTCCCGCACCTGCCAGTCCGGGCATGACGGTACGCGCAGCGTTCAACCCGGCCCGGTCCGCGGCCGTCTGCCAGGAGCTGCCCGTCGCGCTGCGAGCGCGGTGCAATGTGCATCTGCATGGTGCCACGTGCGAGCCGCACTGTCATCTTGGTAGCCAGCAGCCGCCGACATTGAGCGGGCAGAGCCGGTCGGAGAGCGTCAGCGCTGCCGGCGCGCGGCTGACCACGGCGTCATAGACCTGGCCGCCGCGGCAGGCCTAGCTCCCGTGCCACTGGCCGCGATCGCTTCGTTGCGGGGCTGGCCGCTACCGGCCGCGCTCGGCCACAAGCGCTGCCGCCTGCGCCGGAGTCGCCGCCGCGGCAGCGGGCGCGATCCCGCCCGCCACGACCAGGGTGATCTCGCCAAGCACGCCGCCCCGCAACTGGTCGGCTAGCTCTGCCAGGCTGCCCCTGATCACCTCTTCGTGTGTCTTGGTCAGCTCCCGGCAGACGGCGGCACGGCGATCTGCGCCGAACGCCGCCGCCAGCTCGGCCAGCGTCGCGGCGAGCCGGCGCGGGGATTCGAAGAAGACGAGCGTCGCGGCGTTCGGCGGCTAACTCCGCGAAACGCCTGGTCCGCTCGCCAGCCCGCCGGGGCAGGAAGCCTTCAAAGACGAACCGGTCGGACGGTAGCCCGGAGACGACCAGCGCAGTGGTTACCGCCGACGGGCCCGGCAGTACCGTCACCCGGACCCCGGCCGCCACCGCGGCTGACGATGCGGTAGCCGGGATCGCTCACGCCCGGCATTCCCGCGTCGGTGACCAGCAGGACGTCGTTGCCCGGCCGCAAGCTCGGCCAGCAGGCCGGCGCGCGCCGCGCCTCCACATCGTCGTAGTAGGAGACCACCCGGCCGGTGATGCCGACCCCGAGGGCGGCGCGAGCCTGCGCAGCCGCCGGGTGTCCTCGGCAGCGATCAGCCCGGCCGTCTGCAGCGCAGCGGCCAAGCCGGGCCGAGGCATCGGCCGGCTGGCCGATCGGCGCGGCCGTGATGGTAGTATCCCGGCGCGCTCGACCTGGCAGACTCCGCTATGACGGGATAATGGCCGCGCCGGCACATCGATCGCGGCGTTCCATTTCTCGGCCCAGGCTAGTGGGTTCGGCCTCTACCATGACTGCGATGAAGGCTTACCAGACGGTGCCTGCGACGAGCACCGACGACGACTCGCAGCTAGCCAGCGCTAGCAGCCGGGGAACGCGCTCGTGCTCGGCAGTGCCTTCTGGGGCTGGGCCGGGCCGGTTCTGATCATGATCTTCGGCGGCTTCCTCCGCTTTTACCACCTCAGCCAGCCCAAAGCTGTCGTGTTCGACGAGACGTACTACGTCCCCGATGCCAACTCGATCCTGCGTCACGGAGTCGAGCTCCAGCACGCCGAACGTCAACAAGCTGCTGGTGAGGGGAACCCGAACATCTTCAAGCTCGTCCACGGCGCGCTCCAGCCAGAGATCGTCGCGCACCCGCCAGCTGGCAAGCTGCTGATGGCGGCTGGCCAGTGGATGTTCGGCCTGACCCCGTTCGGCTGGCGGTTCGCGGCGGCGGTCGTCGGAACCCTGGCGATCCTGATGACTCGCCCGGATCGCCAGGCGGATGACCGGCTCGACGATGCTCGGCTGCATCGCCGGACTGCTGGTCGCGCTCGACGGTCTGGAGATCGTGCTGAGCCGCACCGCGATCCTGGACATCTTCCTCATGTTCTGGGTGCTGGCCGCGTTCGGGCTGCTGGTCATCGACCGGGACCACACGATCGCCCGGCTGGAGGCAGCCGCCGAGGAGCCGGGACCGCATGAGCCACATGACCGGGCCCGCGGCTCGGCATCCGCTGGCTGCGGGTCGCGGCCGGGCTGTGCCTGGGCGCCGCCTGCGCGACCAAGTGGAACGGTCTGTGGTTCCTGATTGCCTTCGCCGGGCTGGCGGTCTGCTGGGATCTGGGCGCGCGCCGGGCGGCCGGCTACAGTCAGCTGGCCCGCCGGCGCGCTGCGCACCAAACTCCTGCGCCACTGTGGTTCGGGCTGGCTCCGGCCGTGATTTATGTGGCCTCGTGGACCGGCTGGTTCGCCACGAGCAACGGTTACGACCGGCACTGGGCCGCCGCAGCACGGCAATCACACCCCCATCTGGTCGACCATCGACTCCTGGTACCAGTACAACCACTGGATGCTCCAGTTCGGCCTGGGCCTGACCACGTTCCAGTCCTATAAGTCCAGTCCGGTCGGCTGGATGGTCCTGGCCAGGCCGATCTCCTTCTACTGGGCGACCCCGAAAGGCTGCGGCGCCTCTAGCTGCGCCTCCGAGGTCCTGGCCATCGGCACGCCGCTGATCTGGTGGGGCGGCACGCTGGCGCTGCTGTTCTGCCTCAGCTGGTGGCTTATCGGCTTCGTCGGTGATCTGGTCTTCAGCCGCACGCCGCAGCGAGACTGGCGGGCAGGCGCCGTCCTGCTCGGCGTCGCCGCCGGATGGCTGCCCTGGGTGTGGTACGCCTGGCACGACAACCGGACCGAGTTCTACTACTACGCGATCGCTTACGAACCCTTCATGATCATCGCGATCACGCTATGCCTGGGCCTGATCATCGGCCCGGCCCGGGCGGCCCCCGGACGCCGGGCTATCGGGGCGTTGGCGGTCGGCGGCTACCTGATGGCCGTCCTGATCAACCTCGCCTATATCTATCCGGTCCTCACGGCGGAGGTCATCCCGTATGCGTCCTGGCTGTCCAGGATGTGGTTCCGCCGCTGGATCTGATCCGGCTGAATCCAGGCCGGACTGCCCTGCCCACGCTGAAACGCGGCGCCGGGCCGCGCTGGTCTGCCCGATTTTGAGCTTCAAGCCCCTTTTAACCTGCTGAAACTTCGCTCCGTAGTCGCAGTGTTACGCAGATCACGCATCGCCGGGATCACCGGCCGCGTCCTAGCTGTGACACGCCCCCACCCCCACCCCCTCCCCCCGAGCGAAGCGGAGCAGAAATGACTCAGGTCGAGCAAATGCCGGACCGCGGGCCGCGATTCGAGCAGGACGTGGTGCCGTACATGGGCCAGCTCTATCCCGCTGCGCTCCGGATGACCAGGAACCCCAGCGACGCCGAGGACCTGGTGCAGGAGACATTCGCCAAGGCCTACGCCGCGTTTCACCAGTTCAAGCCCGGCACCAACCTGCGGGCTTGGCTGCACCGGATCCTGGCGAACACGTTCATCAACGGCTACCGCAAGAAGCGGCGGGAGCCAGTGACCGATCTGGGCGCTGACTTCCAGGAGGACTGGCAGGTGGGCACGGACCCGCTGATGCCACCGGCCAGGTCGGCCGAGGCCGAGGCACTGGAGCGGCTGGCCGACTCGGACGTCCTGCAGGCGCTGCGCGAGCTACCCGAGGAGTTCCGGGTTGCGATCTACCTCGCCGACGTCGAGGGCTACCCGTACCGCGAGATCGCCGAGATGATGGGCACCCCGATCGGGACCGTGATGTCGCGTCTGCACCGCGGCCGGGCCAAGCTCAGGGCTCGACTGGCCGGGCACGCGCCCCGGCGCTCGCTCGCCACGGCGTCGTAGCGAGCACCAGCTCTGCCGGAGTCCCGCCCCGCAACCCCGCTCCCGCGTCCCCGTCGCCACCCCCCTACGGCGGCGGGGGCGCGGGCCGGGCTGGAACCGTAACCACCCCCGGCACCTGCAGGCCGGCCGCCGGGCTGGAAGTCCGCGTCCCGGTAGCCACCACCCCCGCGTCTGCAGGCCGGCCGCCGGGCTGGAAGTCCGCGTCCCCGTAGCCACCACCCCCGCGTCTGCAGGCCGGGTTAGCCGCCGAAGATCCGGTCGCAGGCACGCGCGCCGGCCTTGCCGTCGTCGAGCGGGCAGAACTTGGCCGCGAATGCCTCGTACTTCGGCCGGTACCGGGCCGCGACCGCGTCCAGGTCGCCGATAGCGGCGATGACCTCCTCGGAACTCGCCAGCAGCGGACCCGGTACCTCCGCCTCGAAGTCCAGGTAAAAGCCGCGCAGATTATCGCGGTAGTCCTCAAGGTCGTAGGTGTAGAACAGCATCGGCTTGCCGGTGGCCGCGAAGTCGCACATCATCGACGAGTAATCGGTCATCAGCGCATCGCTGACCAGGAAAAGCTCGGCCAGATCGGGGTAAGCGGTCACGTTGATGACGAAGCCAGGCCGACCCGGCGGCACGTCATCCGCCATGTGGTGGTGGCCCCGGATCAGCACCACGTAATCGTCGCCGAGTTGCTGCCAGGCCCGTTCGAGGTCGAACCGCAGATCGAAGCGGTACCGGCCGGAGGCGTAGTACTGGTTGTCCCGCCAGGTCGGCGCGTACATCACCGCGCGCTTGCCGGCAGGCAGCCCGATCCGCTGCCGGACGGTGGCCGCGAGCGCCTCGGCGTCGCCAGCCGCGAGCACATCGTTGCGCGGGTACCCGGACTCGTAGATGTCGCCGTCGAAGCGGAACGCCTGCCGCAGGATCGGCGTGCTGAACGGATTGGGCGACAGCAGGACGTCCCATTTGGCCACATCGGCGCCCAGGTGATCGAGGTACTTGGCGCCGCTGATGGACTGCAGCTGCTCGACGTCGAACCCGATCCGCTTCAGCGGGGTGCCGTGCCAGGTCTGCGCGTAGACCTGGCCGGGCCGCTTCACGTAGCTGGCCGGCATGTCGTCGTTGGACACGATGTACTTGGACCTGGCCACGGCGTCCCAGTAGCCCTCGGTCCCCATCAGCACTGGCCGGGCACCTTCGGGGATGGGCACGGCCCAGTCGTTCACTGCCCAGATGTGCTCGCGGTCATCGCCGCGGCGGCGCAGCTCCTGCGCGATGCCGAGCGGGTTGTCGCTCGCCTGCTTGCCCTTGAAGGTAACGAACACCACCGAGTCCCGCATGCCGCGGCGCTGCTGCAGCGGGTAGTACATCTCCCGCAGCACCCGGCGCTGGATCCGGCCGTGCTCGGCCAGCTTGAGCGCGGCGCTCACCGCGAGCAGCGGACTGTCATAATCCGTCGTGGTGAACCGGTACAGCTTCGGCCCGAACTGGCGCCGCTCGCCGGTCACGTCGGTAAGCCGGGCGTGGTCGTAGGCCAGCGCGATCAGGCCCGGACCGTCGGGCTGGTCGGGGCAGCGCAGCTGCAGTTCCCAGGCACCGTCACGGAGCAGCTGGGGGCGGCCGAAGACCGGCATCGCGGTCAGCGGCAGCGTGATCACGAAGTTCTCGCCGTCGCGGTCGACTTCAATCCGGTGCGTATTGGTCGAAGCCACCCGCGTCAGCACCGCCTCGAGCCGCTGACCTGGCAGGTCGGCATAGGTGCCACGGAGGGTCAGAGTGCCGTCCTCAGACCAGCTGTGCTCGCGGATGACGGGGCGAAGGCTGCGGCGCATGACCACCACGTTCCCGTATCTGGTTCGTTCCACGGCCAGTTCCTCGCCGGCGACCTGAAAGCTGTACTCCTGGCCATCGACCGGGAAGGCCACCCGGATCCGGGCCGCGCGCGGCTGTTCGATGGACAGGTCCCATTCGACCCGCGAGTCGCTCTCGATGACAGCGCTGCTGGCGAACTCAAGCGTGAGCTCATCGCGGATCTGGTCCGCGGTCAGCACGCCGCGCAGCCGCACCTGCCCGGACGGCAGCGTGCTCGCGGTCGTCGCCAGCTTGCGGCTTGCGGTGCCCTTGGACCAGACCAGCACCAGCTGGGCGTCCCGGCCGGCCTGCGCTCGGCTCGACGTCGGCCTCCACCACCAGGTCGCCGTCGGTCAACTCGCAGCTGTGCAGTTCAGCGGGGGTATGCACGACCTGCACGTGCAGGCGCTTGCCCAGCCACCGGGCGCCGAGCCGCACGCCTGGCGCCACCTGCCGGGCCGGCGGCCGTTCGGCCGAGCCCCTGATCGGCGTGTGCAACCTGGAGACCCGCCAGACCCCGTGCCCGCGCACCAGCACGAACCCCTCCCAGTCGCCGGTCTGCCACTTCCCCGCCAGGTTGAACCAGCGCGGGTTGATTTCGGCCCGGAACCCGGCCCAGTCATAGTCGTAGCGCAGCTGGCCCGACCACTGCTTGGCCTCTGGATGGCGGAACGACTTGGCCGGCACGATGATCGGCAACCTGGAGAGCTTGCGCGGCTTGAGGATCACGAACTTCGAGGTGTGACGGCGGCGGCGAATGTCGACCGAGGGCACGTAGGCGCAGCCGGTGATGACCAGGTTGCTGTCGTTCCAGTCGATGCTCTCGACCCGGACGAAGGGATCGAGCTCGCGTATCTGCGGGCGGAAGACGCTGGCCGGAATGCGCAGGCCGCGTTCCTTCCGGTACGGCAGGTCAGCCCAGATCCGGCCGCGCTCCCGGACCACGGGCACGGTTTTGACCGGTTGCTCCTTCAGCCAGCTGGCATACTCCAGCAGCTCCGGCATCATCCGCCGGGCGATCAGGTGGTAGGCCAGCTTGTGCGTCGACGGCAGCTGACGCATGACTTTCTTGTCGATCTGGGCCAGGTAGGTGCTCATCAGATCGGCGAACTCGGTGCGGTAGGCCTCAGTGGTACGCCACAAGTCAGGGATATACAGCCACAGGTCGTTCAGCAGGGCCTTGCGCTGGTGCTCGCGCACCATCCGGAGCGGCGGGTGCTCGCGCAGGAACTCGTCGATCACCAGCAGCGCGGTGATCCGGTCCCGGAAGTTCTCGATGCTGGTACGCGACTGGGTGATCGACAATTCGCCCGCGCCGCGCTCACGCCAGTAGTAGATCGGGTCCGGGATGACGTCGACGGCCTTGGCCAGCACGTGCGCCTTGGTCATCAGCTGCAGGTCTTCCCAGACCACGCCTTCGGGGAAGATCAGCTTGTTGGCGTCCCAGAAGGACTTCCTGAACATCTTGTTCCACACCGACACGTCGAAGAACAGCTCAGGACTGACGCTGACGTGGGTGCGGATCTTCCTGGTCTTGATCGCCCTGGCGTGCAGTCCGGACGTCCTGATCCCAGCCGGGCCGATGCGCTCGACGCCGCCGGATACCAGGTCCGAGCCCGAGCTTTCGAGCGTCTGCAGCAGCCGCTCGAACGAGTGCGTGGGCAGTACATCGTCGCCGTCCACAAACGACAGGTACTCGCCGGTCGCCCGCATGATGCCCTGATTGCGGGAGAAGCCGGGGCTGCCGCCGTTGACCTGGATGAGCGTGAACCGCGGGTCGGCGGCGGCTTGCGCGGCCGCGATCGCGTCGCCCCCGTCGACTGAGCCGTCGTCGATCATGATGACTTCGAAGTCCGAGTACGACTGGGCAGCGATTGACTTCAGGCAGTCACCAAGTACATCCGCGTTGTTATGAAACGGGACAACGACGCTAATCCGGGGTGGCAATTTCGTCTCCAGTCGCTCACGGCGGCGGTGATGTTCCGGCAGGCGCGCCTGCCAACTGGCCCCGAGCCTGCCTAGACCGAAGATCCTAGAAGATAGGCGCGGGTGCGGCGCCCGGATAGCGCGACCACGTCCTCCTAGTCAACCATCTACCCGGCCGCGACTACTCTCCACGCCAGACTGGGGCTCTCTTCTCCGCGAACGCCATCGCGCCCTCGCGGGCATCGGCCGAGGTGAAGACCGGCGAGATGATCTCGCCTTGCCGCCGGAAGGCCTCGCCGCTGTCCCAGTCCGCGGACTCGACGATGACCCGCTTGGTCGCGGTCAGGGCTAGCGGGCCGCCAAGGGCGACCCTGGCCGCCAGCTCTCTGGCCGCCGCGAGCGCCTGCCCGGCCGGCACCAGCCGGTTGACCAGGCCTGCCTGGTAGAGCCGCTCCGCCGGATAATGCTCGCCCGTTAGCGCGATCTCCATGGCCAGGTGATACGGAATGCGCCGGGGCAGTCGCAGCAGCCCGCCCGCACCCGCCACCAGGCTGCGGCGCACTTCGGGCAGGCCGAACTTGGCTTCCTCGCTCGCCACCAGCAGGTCACAGGACAGCGCCAGCTCGAAACCGCCCGCCAGCGCATAGCCCTCGATCGCGGCGATGATCGGCTTGACCGGCGGGCGCTGGGTAATGCCGCCGAAACCGCGGTCCTCGAAGGACGGTGAGTCGCCGGACAGGAAGCCCTTCAGGTCCATGCCCGCGCTGAAAGTGCCGCCGGCCCGGTCAGCACCAGCACCGAGACCTCGCTGCTGGCGTCGGCTTCGTCGACAGCAGCCGCGATGCCGGCCGCGACCGCGCCGTTGACCGCGTTCCTGGCCTCGGGACGGTTGATCGTGATGACGGCGACGCCGTCGCTGATCTCGGTGAGTACTGCCTCTGCCATCGGGTCGTTGGCCCCTTACGTCAGCTGGATGTTCTTACTTGGGCTGGAACCTGATGCCGCCGTCGAACCGCAGGACCTCGGCGTTCATGTAGTCGTTCTCGATCAGCGCGCGGACCAGGTGAGCGAACTCGGCCGCGGTGCCCATCCGCTTGGGGAACACGACCGGAGCGGCGAGCTTGGCCTTGAACTCGTCACTGGCCGGGCCGCTTCCGTAGATCGGCGTGTCGATGATGCCGGGGCAGATCGTATTCACCCGGATGCCGATCGCGGCCAGGTCCCTGGCAGCCGGCACGGTCATGCCGATGATGCCGCCCTTGGACGCCGAGTACGCGAGCTGACCGGTCTGGCCCTCCAGGCCGGCGATCGAGGCGGTGTTGATCACGACGCCGCGAGCGCCGTCAGCATCGGCGGGCTCGGTCTTGGCGACGGCCGCAGCACCGATGCTCATCAGGTTGAAGGTGCCGATCAGGTTCACGTCGATGACCTTGCCGAACGCAGCCCGGTCGTGCGGCTGACCGTCGCGGCCCACGGTTCGCTGCGCCCAGCCGATGCCCGCGCAGTTGATCACGAACCGCAGCGGAGCTCCGGCGGAGGCGGCCGCATCGACCGCCGCCCGCACCGAGTCGGCATCGCTCACATCGGTCTGGGCGAACTGGCCACCGACCTCTTGTGCCAGGGCCTTGCCCCGCTCCTCGTTGAGGTCGGCGACAACGACCTTGCAGCCCGCGGCGGCGAGCTCGCGGA
Source organism: uncultured Actinomycetota bacterium (assembly GCA_963713585.1). Lineage (GTDB taxonomy): Bacteria > Actinomycetota > Actinomycetes > Streptosporangiales > Streptosporangiaceae > JAJYUU01. The sequence goes on from CAVQMG010000007.1 coordinate 441,458, forward strand.
CCACCGCCTCGCCGAGGCCGCTGGCCCCTCCGGACACAATTGCAGCGGTTCCGTTAAGTTTCATGGCCGGAGCATACTTGGCGGTTTTCCGCCGGCACCGAACGGGGTTCGGCAACCGCCCCGACCGTCCTTCCGCCCGGCGTACCCCAGAGGGTCGGATGGCGAAATTTCCGGCAACTGCTTGACTAGCTGATTTACCTGCCAGTAACTTACTCGCTGGTAGCTAGCTTGTGACGTCGGTCACGCCGGCCCCCCGCTGGGCGGCGTGACCCGGGAAAACCGTTCCGGCAGCAGGGAGTCGCCGATGAGTTCCGACACCACTACCTCAGCCCCGCCCCCCGGTGCCCGGCACGCGGCCGCCCGCGGCAAGGTCCGCTGGCGGCGCTTCGCCATGATCTTCGCGCCTGCTCTCGGCCTCACCGCGGTCCTGCTCGGACTCACCGCCAACGGCGCTCTCGCATCGTCGTTTTCCATCTCCGGCCAGCAGTTCCAGGTCTCGGCCGACTCGCTGAACGGCACCGGCTTTCAGCAGTTCGGCACGATCGACGAGACGGCCGGCCAGAAGCCCATCGCCGTCGCGGAGTCCGAGATCGGCTCGGCATCGATCACCAACCTGTGCCAGAGCGTCGTTACCACGTTCCCGCTCGGTCTCGGCACCTACACGCTGAAGATCTCCGCGGGCGGTGGCAGCACGCCCGTGCATGCCGACTCACTGATCATCGACGCCAACCAGCTCTCCGGCTCGACGGCGACGTTCGGCCACATCAATATCGGCCAGGACGCCTCAACCCTGAACGCGGTCGGCGGCGTACCCGACGGCGCTGCGGGCACCTTCGGCCAGCAGGCCGCCACGATCGACATCAGCGACCTGCGGCAGACCGCCTACTCAACCTCGGCCGGGACCTTTACCCTGCCGGGATTCAGCCTGCGGCTGTCGGCCGGCGACAGCTCCTGCTTCTGACCGGCATGACGGACAGCACCTCTCACGACGGACCTGCCTGGCAGGCCGACGGCGAGCAAGCCGCGTACCGCGCTGGCGTGCAAGCGAGCGATTTCCGGCCGGACGGGCCGCTGTCCGGCATCGCCGCCGGGTGGCACGCCGTCACTGGCTGGCGCCGCCGCCGTCCGTTCTGGGGCGGCCTCCTGCTCCTGATCGCCGGGACCGAGCTGCTGATGATCCCGCTGCCGGTGCACGCCATGGGCCTGATCCTGCATATCGGCACCGGCGGCGTGCTCGGCGTCCTGATCGGCGCGATCCTGATCGTCTGCGGCCTGCTGCTGTGGTTCAACCCGGCCCAGCGCGTCTTCTACGCGATCGTGGCCGTCCTGCTCGCGGTGGCGGCGCTGGTGGCCTCGAATCTGGGCGGCTTCCTCATCGGCACGCTGCTCGGCATCATCGGCGGCTCGCTCGGCTTCGCCTGGGCACCGGTGCAGCAGGGCCCGCCGCCGCCGGGCCGGGGCAGGCGCCGCAAGCCAGGCCGGGAGGCTGGGGCGGCCGCGGGCCTCAGCGCCGTCCTCGGTGCCCGGCGCAGAAGGGCGGCCAGCGAAAACGACGGCGGCATCATCCGTGGCTTCGCCCTGTTCCCGGTGCTGCTGGTCACGGTCGCCGGGCTTACCCACCTGAGCCCTGGCGCTGCCGCCAGGCCCGACCTGTGCCTGCCTGGCCTGCCGCCGCTCCCGGTGCTGAATTCCTGCCCGAGCCCGAGTCCGTCGCCCACTGGCCCGGCCGGGAGCCCGAGCGCCAGCGGTCCGGGCGGGAAGCCCAGTCCGTCGCCGAGCGCCAGCGCGTCACCGAGCCCGACCGTCAGCAGCTCAGCCGGCGCCAGCCAGGGCACAAGTCCCAGCCCGAGTCCGTCACCGCGGGCAGGCACCGCGCCGGCGTTCGCCGTGGCGACGGAACCGTCTAGCCTGGCGGCCTCGTCGGCCGTCATCACCGGGTTCGCCTACGACGGAACCGTGAACGTGCGCACGACCAGCGGCACCGTCCGGATGATGCAGTTCAGCATGACGTCGCTATCGCTGACGTCGATCGATCTCCGAACCAGCCAGGACGGCGCGGTCATCAGCACCAGGGCGCCCAGCCTTGACCTGTCCGGCGATGTGGTGCTGTATGCCAGCAAGCTGTCTGGCGATCTGCTGGGCGTCCCGATCTCGATCACGCCGGACAGTACGGTCGGCGCGATCCTGGCGGCGATCGCGCCGCTGACCAAAACTGTCCCGGTACGGATGACGAACGTGGTCACCGATCAGCCGTTCAGCTCAGCCGACCGGATGACCGCCAGCGGGCTCACCATCTCCTGAGCCGGCCGGTGAGCCTCCCCGCAGCGGCCGGTCCCGTCGCCCGGGCCGGCTCGCAATGTCAGTGTGGTGCCGTAGCGTGTGCAGCAGGTGGCGCGGCACCGAGTCAGAGTTTTTCCTGGTCGTGCCCGCCGGCACGGATCGGGAGGAAGCAGTGACCGCAGTTGCAGCACCGGCGAGGCCGCGGGGCAACCCGTGGGTGATCCTGATTGTCGTCTCGCTCGGGTTCTTCATGACCCTGCTCGACCTCACGATTGTCAATATCGCAATCCCGAACATGATCGAGAAGCTGCACGCTTCGCTCGATGACATCCTCTGGGTGATCAACGCCTACGCGCTGGTGCTGGCGGTCCTGCTGATCACCGCAGGGCGCCTGGGCGATCTGGTCGGCCAGCGCACGATGTTCTTCGCCGGGATCGCCCTGTTCACAATTGCCTCCGGCGCCTGCGGGCTGGCGCCGACGGCCAGCTGGCTGATCACCTTCCGGGCAATTCAGGGTCTCGGCGCCGCGCTGCTGATGCCGCAGACGCTGGCCATCCTGACCATGGTGTTCCCGGCTGACCGGCGCGGGGCTGCATTCGGCGTGTGGGGCGCGGTGGCCGGCGTCGCGACGGTGGCGGGCCCGACCCTGGGCGGGCTGCTGGTCACCGCATTTGACTGGCGCTACATCTTCTTCATCAACGTGCCGATCGGCCTGGTCGTGCTGGCCCTGACGTTCGTTCTGATCCCTGACCTGCGGACCGGGCGCAAGCACAGCTTCGACATCGGCGGCGTACTGCTGGCCAGCCTGTCGCTGCTGGCCATCTGCTACGCGCTGGTCGAGGGCCAGAAGTACAACTGGGGCACGATCACCTCGGTGATCTCCATCCCGTTGCTGCTGGTGGTCGGGGTGGCCCTGCTGGCAGTGTTCCTGTGGCTGCAGGCCAGACGCCAGCAGGGCGAGCCGCTGCTGCCCTTCGTGCTGTTCAAGGATCGCAACTACTCGCTGATGAACCTGGTCGCCGCGTTCATCTCCATCGGCATGCTGGGCATTTTCCTGCCGTTCAACATCTACCTGCAGTCAGTGCTCGGCTTCTCGGCCCTGAAGGCCGGCCTGACGCTCGCGCCCGCGTCACTGATCGCGATGCCGGTCGCACCCATCGCCGGGCGGCTGTCGGACCGGATCGGCGGCAAGTTCATCCTGATGACGGGCTTGTTCCTGTTCGCCGCCGGGATGGGGTCCATCGGGCTCATCGCCCAGCCGACTTCGGCCTGGTATGACTTCCTCGTGCCGCAGATCTTCGCGGGCATTGGCATCGGCTGCACGTTCGCCCCGATGACCACGGTCGCTTTGCGCAACGTGAACCCGATGATGGCGGGCGCGGCTTCCGGGGTCTTCAACACCACCCGGCAAGTGGGTTCGGTGATCGGCACCGCCGGTGTGGGCGCGCTGCTGCAGAACAGGCTCATCGCCGCTTTTACGTCGCAGACCCAGCAGCGGGCGGCGGCACTGCCGGCCGCGGCCCGGGACAAGCTGATCGCGGGCTTCCAGTCGGCGGCCAAGGGCGGGCTTGAGGTCGGTTCCGGTGGCCATTCGGCCAGCGGCCTGGCCGGCCAGATCTTCAGTTACGGCTATGTGCAGGCCATGCGCCCGACGATCCTGGTGCCGGTGCTGTTCTTGTTCGCCGCGGCGTTCAGCTGCCTGTTCATCAAGCGACGGCCGCGCACTGCCACCGCGGGCGACACCAGCCGCGATGTAGCCGAGCCCACGGCGACCGCCGCCAGCTGACCGGCACGGCGTCCAGCTGACCACGCGGCGAGGGCCGGTGCCCGGGATGCACACCCGGGCACCGGCCCCTTCCGTGGTGCTCATGCTGCGAGCAGCCTCGGCGTCAGCCTGCCGGGGCGAGGAGCTCGGCGTCCCAGTCGTCCCCGTCGCTGAGGTTGCCAGCCGGCTGAGACTGGAACGGGAACCGATCGGCGAACGCCGGCTTCAGGTCGGAGAGCCAGACCGCTGACGGATCGTACTGAGCGAAGAAGGGCCGGCCGACCAGGGCCGGATCGCGGGCCTGAATCATGTGCAGCACGAAGACCTTCTGGCCGGCGATCTCGGTAACTCCGTCGATGCACACCTTCCCCGGCGTGGCGGACATCGACGGGCCGCGAACTGTCCGGCACAAGCCGGACACGCTGCTGTAAGCATCGCGGAAGATCTCGGCGGCGCGGCTCAGCGGCACCGCGAAGTAGCCCTGCGGGCCGGTGTCGCGCTCGACGAACATGTAGTACGGCACCATCCCGAGCCGCAGCTGGGTCCGCCACATGTCCGACCAGGTCGCCGCGTCGTCGTTGATACTGCGGATAAGCGGAGCCTGGGTGCGGATCACCGCGCCGGTATCGCGGATCCGGCGCAGCGCCTTGGCGACGGGTGCTGGCTCGAGTTCGCGCGGGTGCGAGAAGTGCGCCATCAGTGCCAGCGTCTTCCCCGCCTCGGCGACCTGCTCGAACAGGCGGAGCGTGTCGTCGGCGTCCGGGTCGGAGACAAACCGCTGCGGCCAGTAGGCCAGCGACTTGGTGCCGATCCTGATCGACTCGATGTGCTCCATGTCCGGCCCGAGCAGCGGCTCGATGTAACGGCGCAGTACCGCCGCTCCCATGATCATCGGATCGCCGCCGGTGATCAGGACGCTGGTCACCTCGCGGTGGAAGTCCAGGTAAGCGGTCACGCGCGACATATCGTCAGTGGCCATCTTCAGGTCCGGCTCACCGATGAACTGCGCCCACCGGAAGCAGTAGGTGCAATAGGCGTGACAGGTCTGGCCCTGCTTCGGGAACACCAGTACCGTTTCCGGGTATTTGTGCTGCACCCCGGGCAGCGGCTCTTCGGCCAGGTCAGGCACGTTCAGCGCCAGCTGGCCAGCCGGATGCGGGTTCAGCCGCATCCTGACCCGGTGCGCGGCGGCCTGAATCTCCCGGTCGGGCGCGCCGGCCGCGAGCATCGCCGCGATCGGCTCGATGTCCTCGGCTGGCAGCATGTCCCCCTGCGGGAAGACGAGCCGGTAGATCGGATCTTCTGGGGCCGCTGACCAGTCGATCAGCGACTCCAGCACGTAGTCGTTGGTGCGGAATGGCAGGACCGTGGCGACGGCCCGGACTGCCAGCCGTTCGCTTTCGTCCAGCCCTGCTCTCGCGGTGAGTTGATCCAGGTGCTTGGCCGTATACGCACGAAACCCGCGACCTTGAGCGGGTACGGCTGGCGAAATTTGCTGAACGCTCATGCAACTCCTTCCAGACACCACTACCTGCGGCGCCCTGGTTGTGCGCATGATCTCCCCGTGTCATGCCGCCCAGCTGGCGTGCCTCTACCTCGTCATGTACCTACTCATGCCCGGTCCCGAATCCTCAGACGCACCCGGGTCGCGAGCCGTTACGTTCATACCAGTCAAAGAGATAACGATTAGGAAACGCTCAGGGCGTGCTCAGGGTTGCCTGGATTGGCAGCCTTTTCCATCGCCGGGATAGCCGAGTACCCCGAGGCCTGGGACGCAAACTTAGCATCGCCTGGACGCCGGCTTTACCGCGCAAGCCGGGGCAATGAGAAGCTAGGCGGCATGCGGGACACCGCGCGGGTGACGCGCTGAGCAAGCCTGCGGAGCCAGCCTCCATCGCCGCACCTCAGCTGGCCGATGCCGAGTCAGGCACCGAGCTGGCCCAGTTCCACGCCCCCGCGGCGGGCCCGGACCAGCACAAGCTGATCGCCGTCGACGCCATGGGCGGCGACCACGCCCCGGAAGCGATCGTGGCCGGTGCGATTGCAGCGGCACGCGAGCTGCGCGTCAGGATCGCGCTGACCGGCCGGCCTGGCCTGCTGAGACCGCTGCTGGCCAAGGCCGGGCCGTCCGCCGACGTCTACATTGAGTCCGCCGAGGAATCCATCGCCATGGACGAGGGCGCCCTGGCCAGCTGGCGCCGGCCCCGCTCCAGCATCGCCGTGGCCTGCCAGCTGGTCCGCCGCGGCCAGGCCGGGGCAGTGGTGTCGGCCGGCTCGACCGGCGCCATCGTCGCGACCGCTCAGATGCGGCTTCGCCCGCTGCCCGGCGTGTCCCGGCCGGCGCTGGCCGTGGTTCTGCCCACCAGGCCTAGTCCGACTGTTCTGGTCGATGCCGGGGCGATCGCCGACCCCAAGCCGGAAATGCTCGTCCAGTTCGCCCAGCTAGGCGTGGCTTATGCCCAAACGGCCTTCGGCATCGCCGAGCCGCGGGTCGGGCTGCTCACCATCGGGGCCGAGCCAGGCAAGGGCAACAAGCTCGCCCGGCGCGGTTACGAACTGCTCGACGATGACCCGCCGCACGGCGGCTTGCCGATCAGCTTCGCCGGCAACGTCGAGGGCAGCGACCTGCTGGCCGGCCGGGTCGATGTGATCGTGACGGACGGCTTCACCGGAAATGTCGCCCTGAAGACGCTGGAGGGCACGGCCAGTTTCGCCGGGGCGCAGCTGCGGGCAGCGCTCGGCGGCTCGCGGGCCGCCAGGATCGGCACCCTGTTCCAGCGGCGGGCATTGCGCGAGCTGGCTGAGCGCCTTGATTCGGAAACCTACGGCGGCGCGGCCCTGCTGGGCCTGGAGGCCACCGTGGTGATCGCGCACGGCGCTGTCACCGAGCGTGGCGCCGCCGCGGCCTGCAGGCTGGCCGCCGAGCTCACCGGCAAGCACATCACCGAGCGGATCAGGGAACGGCTCGGCCCGAGCCGGGGTGGGCACTTCCTGCGCCGGACCTGAGCTTGGCGGCCTGCTTCGCCGCCCGGCGATGCGCCCCGCCGGCGGCCGGATAAGCGGTGGACAGGCCGGTAGGCTGGATGGATGACAGATCCGGAGGCAGCACTCGGCCGGCTGGTGCTCGATGCGCTGGCAGCCGAGCTCGGCGCCGAGTACGGGACCGCCGATCCGCTGATCCGGCCGTCATCGTTCGCCGACTACCAGTCCAACGCGCCGCTCTCGCTGGGCAAGCGGCTCGGGCGCGCGCCCAGGGACGTCGCCGGCCCGGTCGCTGACCGGCTGAACGCGGCTGACGCGGTCGCCAAGGCCGAGGTCAGCGGTCCCGGTTTCATCAACATCAGGCTCTCCGACGAGTGGCTCGCCCGGCAGTCCGCGGCACAGCTCGCCGACCCGCGGCTGGGCGCGGCCCTGGCCGAGCCGACCCAGCGGGTCGTGGTCGACTACTCGGGCCCGAACGTCGCCAAGGAGCTGCACGCCGGCCATTTGCGTCCGACCGTGGTCGGCGACGCGATCGTGCGGGTGCTGGAATACCTCGGCCACGACGTGATCAGGGCCGCCCACCTGGGTGACTGGGGCACCCCGTTCGGCATGCTGATCGAGCACACGCTCGACATCGGCGAGCAGGCCACCTACGACCAGCTGGCCTCCGGCCAGTTCACTGCGTTCTACCAGGCGGCGCGGGCCAAGTTCGATGCCAGCGAGACCTTCGCCGACCGGGCCCGCAAGCGGGTCGTCCAGCTGCAGGCAGGCGAGCCCGACGCCATGCGGCTGTGGCAGGTGCTGGTCGACGACTCGATGGCGTACCTGCGGAAGATCTACTCCCGGCTCGGCATCACGCTGACCGACGAGGACATGGCCCCCGAAAGCTTCTACAACCCGATGCTCGCCGATGTCTGCGACGAGCTTGAGCGCAAGGGCCTGGCCGTGATGAGCGACGGGGCCCTGTGTGCCTTCCCGCCGGGATTCACCGGCCGGGACGGCAACCCGGTGCCGCTGATGCTGCGCAAGAGCGACGGCGGTTACGGCTATGACAGCACCGACGCGGCCGCGATCCGGTACCGGCTGACCCAGCTCGGCGTCACCCGGATCATCTACGTCGTCGGGTCCGAGCAGAACCAGCACCTGAAGATGATCTTCGAGCTGGCGCGCCAGGCAGGCTGGCTGGTGCCACCCGCCACCGCCGAGCACGCGGTCATCGGGCTGATGACCGGCCCCGGCGGGCAGCGGCTCAAGACCAGATCCGGCGAGCAGGTCATGCTGGCCAGCCTGATGGATGAGGCGGTCGACCGGGCCGCGGCGGTCATCGCGGACCGGTACGACGATCCGCAGCAACGGAGCCAGATCGCCGAGGCCGTCGGCATCGGCGCGCTGAAGTACGGGGACCTGTCGGTGGCCAGGGACTCCGGCTACGTGCTGGACTTCGACCGGCTGCTCGCGCTGACCGGCAACACGGGCCCGTACCTGCAGTACGCGGCCGCGCGGATTCGGTCGATCTTCGGCCGGGCCGGGCTTGACCCGGCCCGGGCGACCGGGCCGATCCTGCTCGGCACCGGCGCTGAGCGCGCGCTGGCGCTACGGCTGCTCAGTTACGGCCGCGCCGTCGAGGACGCTGCCGCCGCGGCCGAGCCGCACAAGCTGGCAGGCTTCCTGTTTGAGGTGGCGAGTGCATTCACCACCTTCTACGAGCAGTGCCCGGTGCTCAGCGCCGAAGGCGAGCTGCGGCACAGCCGGCTGGCGCTGTCCGCGCTCACACTGAACGTCCTGGTGACCGGCCTGTCGCTGCTGGGCATCGGCGTGCCCGATCGCATGTAGCGGCCACGTTCCCGGCCCTGAGGCCTCGCCCGCCGCGGCCCGCTCCCTCTTTCCCAGGGAGATCCCAGGGAAAGAAGTGGGGTTTACACATCAACGATGCTCAGGCTGGATGGCATGGAGACACCGCAGAATGACTTTCCCGGCCAGCCCGTACCGCTAGAGCCATCGCTCCGACGCGGCCGGACCAGGCGCGTCGTGACGTCCGTCGCGGCCAGCGCGCTGCTGCTCGGCGGCGGTGCCGCCATCGGGATCGCGGCAACTGGCGGGGCGAGCGCCTCCACCTCGCCGAAGGCCAGCCCGACCGCTGCCCCGGCGCAGCGCCAGTGCGCCAAACTGGCCGCCGGCCTGAAGAGCACTGGTCACCAGGTGGCCGCCAGCAGGCTGGCGGCCCTGTGCAAGCACCCGCTACTGCGGCTGGTCGCGACCGGCGGCACGCATGGCGAGGTCACGTTTGTGGGCAAGGACGGCGCCAGAACGGTCGCGTTCGAGCGCGGCACGATCGCGTCGGTAGCCGGATCTCAGCTGACCGTCACGGCCAGAGACGGGTCAACCTGGACCTGGGACCTGGCTTCGGTCTCGACGGTCGGGTCGGCCGGCCACAAGCTGGCCGTGAGCAGCCTGTCGGCGGGCGAGCACGTTCTCGTCGTCGGGACAATCAGCGGAAGCAGCAAGGATGCCCGGCTGATCCGGGTCACCGAGAACGCAAGCTAGCCTGACGCGGCATGGTGCCTCGGGGCGGCGGTCTGGCTGGGGCCGCGGGCGACGGCCGTCCGGCCCGGAACCCGGTAGCCTGGTGACGCCGGACCCGCCCCGGGCCCCGGCGCCGTCGCGGCTCGGCACCGAAAGCCCAGGCATGAGCCAGGACAGCATGACTGAGAACGACCGCATCCCCCAGGTCCTCGTGGTGGACGACGAGCCGAATATCCGTGAGCTCGTGCAGGTGGCGCTGAAATTCCACGGCTGCTCGGTGACGACCGCGGACAGCGGCAGGGAAGCGCTGCGGCAGGCCGAAGCCAGCCCGCCGGACCTGATCGTGCTCGACGTGATGATGCCGGGCATGGACGGGTTCGAGGTCTGCCGGCGGCTGCGGGCAGCCGGCAACGAGGTACCGGTCATCTTCTTGACCGCACGCGACACCTCCTCCGACACCGTGACCGGCCTGGCGATCGGCGGCGACGACTACGTCACTAAGCCCTTCTCGGTGGAGGCGCTCGTCGCCAGGGTACGGGCTGTGCTGCGCCGGGCGTCCCGTGGCGCACCTGACGCTCAGCCGGGTGTGGCCGGCCGGTCACTGCAGGTCGCGGACCTGGTGCTGGACGAGGAGCGCTGGACCGTGCACCGGGCTGACCTGCCGGTCGAGCTCTCGCCCACCGAGTTCCGCCTGCTGGCCTTCCTGATGCGCAACCAGGGCCGGGTGCTGACCAGGGCACAGCTGCTGGAAAACGTGTGGGGCTGGGACTACGCGGGCGAGTCTCAGATCGTCGAGACCTATGTCAGCTACTTGCGGCGCAAGCTCGACCCGCTCGGGCCACCGCTGATTCACACGCAACGGGGGGTCGGATACAGCCTGCGGCCGGAGCGGCAGGATTACCCGCAAGGACCGCCGTAAATGAGCCGGGTCAGAAGATTGTCACTGCGCGCCCGCATGCTCGTCATGCTGGTCGGCGTGACCATCGTTCTGCTGCTGATCATGGGCACGATCAGTACCTACCTGCTGTCCCGCCGGGTGGACGTGCAGACGGCCAGCATCGACAAACACCTCGAAACACTGGCCACGGCGCTGGCGACCCAGCCGACGCTGGCGCAGGGCCACCTGACCGGATACGTGGCCGTCGAGGTACCGCTGACCAGTCAGCTTGGGGTCGTGCAGCTGACCCAGGGCAAGCTGACCGGCCAGCTGGCAACAGCGATCAGCCAGCAACTGCACAGCAGCAGCCTGACCGCGGTCTCAACGCTCCTCGCACAGGGCCGCCTCAATGAGGTCAGGGCGCTGCTGATCAGCCGCGGCTGTACTCAGTTCCCTGAACTCGGCTGCAAGCCCTTCGACCTCGACCGCGACCTCCAGGTCGCCAGCCACTGGGTGCCGGCCAGCCAGGGTGGACGGGCCGTGCCGGGCGGGCGGGCGCTGCTGTTCGTCGGGCAGCCGCTCACCGCGACGCCCGATCAGCTGCCCGGGTTCATCATTGCCGAGCTCATCACCGGGACGGCGCTGGTCGCGCTGCTGGCCCTCGGCGGGGAGTGGCTGATCGGCCGCGGCCTGATCCCGCTGGACGAGATGACCAGGACCGCGAATGAGATCACCTCCCGTGGTGACCTCACCGCGCGGATGCCGGACGCCGACGACCAGACCGAGATCGGCCGCCTCGGCTCGTCGATCAACACGATGCTGGACCGGATCCAGCACGCCTTCAGCTCGCGGCTGCGCTCCGAGCAGAAGGTGCGCGAGTTCGCCGCTGACGCCTCGCACGAGCTGCGCACCCCGCTCACGACTATCCGTGGCTACGCCGAGCTCTACCGGCAGGGAGCTCTCGGACCCGACCAGCTGCCCAACGCGATGCGGCGGATTGAGCAAGAGGCCGAGCGGATGAGCGCGCTGGTTGCCGAGTTGCTGGAGCTCGCCCGGCTGGACCGCACGTCCTCGCTCGACCTGACCGAGTCTGACCTGGCGGGGATCGTCAGGGACGCGGTGGCCGATACCATCGCGGTGGAGCCGCAGCGTCCGGTGCGCGCCGAGGCGCCGCCCCGGCTGGTCGCCGTCGTCGACGAGGCCCGTATCCGGCAGGTTCTGGCCAATCTGCTGGGGAACGTACGCGCGCACACGCCCGTCACCACGCCAGTCGCGGTTCGGCTGGGCCAGATCACCGGCGGTATTCTCCTCGAGGTCGCGGACGCGGGACCGGGCATGCCGGCGCCCGACGCCGCCAGGGCCTTCGACCGGTTCCACCGCGCAGCTGACCGGGCGTCCGGCGAGCACGCCGACCCCGCCGCTGGCGGCCGCGACCCCGGCCGGGGCATGGCCGCGGCCAGAACTACGCCCTACGAGCAATTGGCTGCCCGGCCGGGCGGCGCCGCCGGGTCGGGCGCGGCCGGGGTGGCTGCTGGCGCGGCGAATGCCGGCGCGGCGAATGCCGGCCCGGCAGGCCCTGGCCCGGCCGGGGCCAACGGCGCGCGGCCAGGGACCGGACGCGGCCACGACCGGATCTCCGGATCGCACGCCAGGCCGGAGCGGACCAGCGGCAGCGGTCTGGGGCTCTCTATCGTCCAGGCCATCGCTAATGCGCACGGCGGCCGGGCCACGCTGGAGTCACTGCCGGGCAAGGGCACCAAGGTCCGGGTCTGGCTGCCGGTCAGAATCGTCCCCTAGCCGTGCCCGGCCTGGCCGCTGTGCCGGCCGGGCCTGGCGTTCGCGCGGAGCCCGCCTGGCGGCCGGCGCCGGCCAGTTAGTTCGCCGTCCTAGACTTCGCTGCCGCTCGCCTCAGGTCCTGGCAGGTGCTCGACGAGGTAGTAGAAGGCGAGCAGGCCGAAGATGATCAGCGCGGCTACCGGAGAGAAGAACGCGACGACAGTCCCGGTGATGTAGCCGGCGTTGCCCGCGGTGAACCTGATTGTCGACAGCCGCGGCACTCGTACCCGGCGCCTGGCCCCGAGCGCCTGCTGGTGTGCCGCGATGTAGACCCACATCAAATCGAACCCTACCGAGATCGCGATCATGACCAGGCCGTAGGTGACCGCCGCCAGGGTGGCCTGACCGTGGCTGCCGTCGGTACCAGTCAGGTGATCGGCCACCAGCGCGGTGGGGAACGGAATCGCCACCACGCCCATCAGCAGGAACAGGTTCAGCACCAGAACGGTCCTGTTCACCTTGGTGACCTGGGCCATCATCGTGTGATGGTTCAGCCACATGATCCCGATGGTCAGGAAGCTGACTAGGTAGGCCAGGTACGCGGGCCAGTGCTCGATCCACAGCGACTTCAGCGTCAGCCCGCTCGCCGTCCGGTCGGCGATCGGCAGCAGGTTAAAGACCAGGACGGTGATCGCGACTGCGAAGACACCGTCGCTGAACGACTCAGTCCGTCGCGAATCCACTCACGCCTGGTCTTGCTGGCCCGCCGCCGGTCCGGCCGGGCCGCCGTCAGCCGCGTCTGGTTCGGCAGCGGCCGGGTCATCGGCGGCTGCGCCGACCATCGCCGGCGCCTGCACCGACCGGACCAGCAACTGCGCCACATCGACCACCTCAAGCGATTCCTTGGCCTCGCCTGAGCTCTTCTTGGCGGCAACCGCGTCCCCCAGCATCACCAGGCAGAACGGGCAGCCGGTAGAGATGGTGTCCGGGTCAGTGCCGAGCGCTTCGTCGATCCGCTCGGTGTTGATGCGCTTGCCGATGCGCTCTTCCATCCACATCCGGGCGCCGCCCGCGCCGCAGCAGAATCCCCGCTCCTTGCAGCGGTGCATTTCCTGCGACTGCACGCCAGGCACCTGCTCCATGATCTCGCGCGGCGCGCTGAACACGCGGTTGTGCCGGCCGAGGAAGCAGGGGTCGTGGTACGTAATCTTCTCCTCGATCGGGGTCACCGGCGTGATCTTGCCGTCCGCCACCAGCTGCGCCAGCAGCTGGGTGTGATGGATGACCTCGTAGTTCCCGCCAAGCTGCGGGTACTCGCGGGAGATGGTGTTGAAGCAGTGCGGGCAGCTCGCGACGATCTTGCGGACGCCTGCCTCGTTCAGCGTCTCGATGTTCTGCTGGGCCAGCATGCTGAAGACGAACTCATTGCCCATCCGCCGGGCGGGATCGCCGGTGCAGGATTCGGCCGGGCCGAGGACCGCGAAGTTCACGCCGGCCGTGTGCAGCAGCTGGGCGACCGCCTTGGTGGTCTTCTTTGCCCGGTCCTCCAGCGCGCCGGCACATCCGACCCAGAACAAGTACTCGACCTCGTCACCGATCGGGCCGTCTACCACCGGTACCTCGAAATCGAGCTCGGTGATCCAGTCGGTGCGCTTGTTGCCGCCCATCCCCCACGGGTCGCCCTTGTTCTCCAGGTTCTTCAGCATGGTGCCGGCCTCGGTCGGGAACGCCGACTCGACCAGAACCTGGTGCCTGCGCAACCCGGTGATGTGGTCGAGGTGCTCGATGTCGACCGGGCATTCCTCGACGCAGGCGCCGCAGTTGGTGCAGGACCACAGCTCGTCCGGGTGGATGACACCGTGGGCCTGCTCGTCCCCGATGAGCGGCCGTTCGGCTTCGGCTCGCACGCTGTCCGGCAGGGCCGCGCGGGCCTCGTCCGAGTCAGCCAGCAGGTACGGCGCCTTAGCGAACGCGTGGTCGCGCAGCTCCAGGATGATCATCTTTGGCGACAGCGGCTTGCCGGTGGCGTAGGCCGGGCACTGCGACTGGCACCGCCCGCATTCGGTGCAGGTAGCCAGGTCCAGCATGCCCTTCCAGCTGAGATCCTCCACCTTGCCGAGGCCGAAGACGTCCTCGTCGGGGTCCGCTTCCTCGAAGTCGAGCACCTTGCCGTTGGACCGCATCGGCTGCAGCGGCCCCAGGCCGTTGGGCCGCCGTGACAGCAGGACATTGACCGGGGCAACGACGATATGCAGGTGCTTGGAGTACGTCACGAAAATGCCGAAGCCGAGGATAACGGCGAGCTGCAGCAGGATAAAGGTGGTCTCGATCCCCATATTCGCCGGCCCGGCCGGGTGCAGCCAGTGGCCGACCAGCTCGGACGCGAACGCGCCCTTCGGATAGGGGAAGTCGCCGGTGTTGATCTGCGCGCCCCGGTAGACCAGCAGGGTAGCGACGACGCCGAAGATGCCGAGCAGCACAAGCCAGGCGGCGCCGGTGTGGGAGCCGGAAAACCGGGACTTGCGACCCTCCCGCTTGGGATCGGACCGGAACCGGATGATCGCGAAGGTGATGATGCCGACCAGCACTGCTACGGCGAACAGGTCCTCCAGGAAGCCGACCCAGGCCCAGGTGCCGATCAGCGGGATGGCGAAATGCTTGCTGAACAGCGCCCCGTACGCCTCGATGATCGTCAGGATCAAGACGATGAAGCCCCAGAACGTCAGCGCGTGGGCGGCACCCGGCACGGACCACTTCAGCAGCTTGCGCTGGCCGATAACCTCGGTGACCTGGGTCTCTGCGCCCTGACCGGGGTGCTCGCGCAGCGCCTCGATCCGCTCGGGCGCAGGCTGGCCGGTACGGCCGAGCCGGTAGAGCCACCACAAACGGCGCCCGGCCACGGCCGCCGCGATGACCGTCACGGCCAGACCGATGATGATTCGCAGCGCCAACGCAACCTCCTGGTACGGCAATGGGTGACAGCGTAACGCTCGCACCATTGGCGGCTTGCGATCACCGGGTGCCGGACCGGCCCGGGGTCGCTGCGGCGCGGTGCCCGGCGGCCTAGGTTCGGGCCGCAAGCCGCCAGCCGGTCATGCCGTCGAATGTCACCGACGGCGGCCCGAACAGCCGCTCCAGGAAGTTGCCCAGCGGGGAGCCGGGCGCGGCATCGGCCACCACGGCGCCAGGCCGCCAGCTCCGCAGGTCAGCCTGGAGCTGGGTGGCTGACGGACTGGCAGGCAGCGTCGCCGGGCCGGACGGCCCCTCGATGGCCAGGTCCGCCAGGCCGGCGGCGCTGGCGTACGGGCTGCTGGCAGGCAGGCCCGCCGCCCAGAGCTGATCCAGGTACCACGCGGTCGGCTTGGTGCCGTAGCCATCCACGTAGGGCTGGCCATTCCAGGCACCCGGGCCGATGTAGTAGCCGCCGATCATCGCGGCGGGCTGGCCCGACTCCGCCGACCAGCGGATCGCCGGAGTGAGGAAGTTGATGGGGACCGGTACCACCAGGACCCGGGTGCCGGGCTGCACGTGCAGAGCCGCGAACACACCGTCCCAGCCGGCCGGGAGCGGGTAGGTGCTGGTCGCCGGCAACGGCCGGGGCAGCAGCGGCAGGCAGCCGAGCACGGCCACCACCAGCACCAGGCCGCGCCACCTGACGCCGGCCTGCCCGCCGCCGGAAGCCGTCGAGTCTGCCGCAGCGGCGTGGCGGCCGGCGAGCCAGGCACGCGCCTCGTCTATCCCCATCGCGAGCACGACCGCCGCTACACCGTCGGCCAGAATCGATAGCCGGTCCGGCAGTGCGCTGGAAACGACGGGCAGTTCCTCGATCCAGTGCCAGGGCAGGTCGACGCCCTGGTGCACGGTGCCGCTCATCAGCAGGTGGCCGCCCAGTGAGCACACCGACAGCACGAGGAACGTGATGGCAACCGCGCGGCCAGCCGGGCGGCGCCAGCAGGCCACGGCCGCCTGTACGAGCAGCACGAGCAGCGGCCAGCCGAGGTAGCCGAGGTATTCCGTCGCACCGCCCTGGTAACGAGCGGCGGTGGCGGCAGACGCCGCCGTATGAAGGAGCAGCGCGCTCTGCGGCGTGACGAAGGTGGTGAGGTCGTTCACGTAGTAGTCGAGCGGGTAGACCGCGCCATGCTGAGTGAGCGGGCCGTGGAACTGAACCGCGAGCGCGTGGCCGGCCAGCGCCAGGCTCACCAGGGCGGCCCACAGCAAGCCGGCCAGGGTCGGCCAGGCGCGACGCACGGCGGCTGCCGGCCGGCTCAGCGCCAGTACGAGCACCAGCACCAGGCCGGCCGACCGCCGTGGAGAGGGCGATTTCCTCGGAGATGAAGACCTGGGCAGCAACGAGCAGGCCCAGCCAGGCGCCGGTCCGGGCCTGGTCAGGTACCCGGCCGAGCCAGCCGAATCCCGGCAGCCGGGCCAGGCCGCGTGGCGCGTCCTGGTCATGCTCGCCGGGCCGGTACCCGATCGCCAGCCGCAACCCCGCATCAATGATCAGCGGCGGCAGGATGAGCAGCTGGAGGTTGTAATGACTGAGCGCCTCCTGCAGCAGCGCCGGAGAAAAGCCGTAGACCGCTCCGGCCAGCACGGCGGCGCCAGTGCTGATGCCCCACCGCCGCAGGACCACCTGCAGCGCCAGCGCCGATCCGGCGAACCCGGCCGTCGTCAGGATGGTGAGGCTCACCTGCGGACCGAACAGTCCAGTCACCGGTGCTAGCAGAAGGCCGGGCACCAGGATCGGCGTGTTCCACATCAGGTTGACGCCGGCCGGGGCGTTCATCCCCGTGGTGACCAGCGCCGGCAGGTGCCCATGTCGGATCGCGGTCGCGGCGTACCGCATGAACCAGGCGAACAGGTCCGCGTCGTGCGGGTTGCCGGCCACCATGCGGGAGGCCGGATCGGCCCACAGCCGCCAAGTGAGCAGCACGGCGGCAGCCAGGTACCCCAGCGGTATGGCCACGTTCAGGCCGCGCCAGCCCGCGCCCGCGCGAGCGGCCGACGGGACAGCCGCGACGTCCAGGCCGCCGGTGCCCGCGGGCACCTTGGGGGCGAACGAGGTCAGCGACTCCACCCCCGCTGGTGACTGTCATGAGGTCAGGCACGGCCGGTCTGCTCGTGACTGCACACGAAGGTTACTCGGCATTTTCGCGGCGAACCGGCGCCGATCATGCGATTGCTGTTTCTCCTGCGCTGACCAGCCGCGACAGCCGCTAACCTGGACCGGGCACCGCGCGGGCGCGGGCCGCGGCCGGTACCGGCCGAGCTCAGATTACCGGCTGCTGTCCCGGCCGGGCGAAGAGAGCGAAGACAAATGGACGACGACGCGCCGTCAGGGATGTCCTCCGGGCCAGCGCCGACCGCGCCAGGCTCACCGTCGCAGCCGCCCGGCCCGGCAGGGTCCGGGCAGGCAGGGTCCGCGTCGGCAGGCCAGGCCCATGGCGCGGGCCGCTGGGCCGCGATGGCCGGCTCGGCTGCGTTTCTCGCGGTCGGCGCCGTCGTGGCGGACGGGATCGCTCTCGCGGCCAAGACTGCCTGCCTGGCCGGCGCGTGGAACGTCGGCGTCGAGCAGTATCAGGCGCACTGTTACAGCGACATCTACCCGCTGTACTTCACCGAGGGCCTGTCCAAGGGACAAGTGCCCTACCTGGACCACCACGTCGAGTACCCGGTCATTATCGGTGCCGTGATGCAGGGCGCAGCCTGGGTCGTCAGCTCAGTCGCCAACCCTTACACCCGCGGCCTGCGGTATTTCGACGTCACCGTCGCCCTGCTGGCCATCTTCCTGGTCGCCGGCGTGCTCGCGACGGCGTACTGCGCGGGCCCGGCCCGGCGCTGGACGGCGCTGCTGGTCGCTTTCTCCCCGGCGCTGATCCTGTCTGCCTTTATCAACTGGGACCTCATCGCGATGGGCCTGATGATGATGGCGCTGGCAGCCTGGGCCGCGCGGCGGCCGGCCCTGGCCGGAGTGCTGCTCGGGCTGGCCATCGCGACCAAGTTCTATCCCGTCGTGCTGCTGTGGCCGCTGCTCTTGCTGTGCCTGCGGGCCGGCCGGATGCGGGCCTTCGGGGCGACCCTGGCGGGCGCGGCGGCCAGCTGGCTGGTGGTGAACCTGCCGGTCGCGATAGCTGCCCCGCACGGCTGGGCGACGTTCTACACCTTCAGCGACACCCGCGGCGCGGACTGGGGCGGCATCTGGTACTTCTTCCAGCACCTGCAGTGGCCGGTCCTGGGCAGTTCCTCCACCCAGACGCTGAACCTGATGTCGGGGGGGTTGTTCGCCGCCGCGTGCCTCGCCATCGGGCTGCTGGCTCTGGCCGCACCGCGGCGGCCGCGGCTCGCCCAGCTGATCTTCCTGGCCACCGCCGCCTTTGTGCTGAGCAGCAAGGTCTGGTCACCCCAGTACGTGGTCTGGCTGGTACCGCTGGTTGTCCTCGCCAGGCCGCGGCTGGCCGGATACCTGCTCTGGCAAGTCGCCGAGGTGGGCTACTTCTATGCGATCTGGGCGTACTTGATCACCGTCGTGGCCGGGCCCGCGACCTCGGGTGCGATTACCAGCGGGTGGTACTTCGCTGCTGTGCTCGCCAGATTCGGCACTCTGCTGTTGCTGTGCGTCCTGGTCGGGCGGGATTGCCTGCAGCCCGAGCGGGACCTGGTCAGGGCAGATGGCGCGGACGATCCGGGCGGCGGCGTGCTGGCGGGCGCGCCGGACCTTCGGGTGCTGCGCGGCGGGCTGCGCCTCGTCGCGGCCCAGCCGCAGCCCGCCTGACCAGACCACGGCGCTCAGGCGGGAACCAGAGCGCCGCTCGCGCTCGTTCTCACAGTGCGCGACAGCGGACCCCGGTTCGGCCGCCGGCTCCTCCCGTGGGAAGAATGAGACGGAGGGGACCGGCGAAGGGGGGCCGCCTTGTTCCTGATATTAACTGTTTTATCATCGTAAGTCTGGCGCCATTTCGCTGCCCTCCGTGCAGCTCTGCGGGAATCTCCGGCGCAGGTCAGAGCGTTGTAACAGGCAGAGTTGAGCCGCTATGACTCAACTCATTTGCCAAAGTCTTGGCAGCATGGCAAACTTGAGCGGTCAGGACTCAATCTTTCAGCACTAGTTCACACCAAGGACTGAACACATGGCACGTGCGGTAGGCATCGACCTGGGGACGACCAACTCCGTCGTCGCCGTCCTCGAGGGCGGAGAGCCCTCGGTCATCGCCAACGCTGAAGGCTCGCGGACCACGCCGTCCGTGGTGGCCTTCGCGAAGAACGGCGAGGTGCTGGTCGGCGAGGTCGCGAAGCGGCAGGCAGTGACCAACGTGGATCGGACGATCCGCTCGGTCAAGCGCCAGATGGGCACGGACTGGACTGTCTCCATCGACGGCAAGAAGTTCACGGCGCAGCAGATCAGCGCCTTCATTCTGCAGAAGCTGAAGAGGGATGCCGAGGCCTATCTCGGCGAGACCATCACCGACGCGGTCATTACCGTGCCCGCGTACTTCAGCGACGCGCAGCGGCAGGCCACCAAGGAGGCCGGGCAGATCTCAGGACTGAACGTCCTGCGGATCATCAACGAGCCCACCTCGGCGGCACTGGCCTACCACCTGGACAAGGACGGCGAGGCAACCATCCTGGTCTTCGACCTCGGTGGCGGTACCTTCGACGTCTCCCTGCTGGAGGTCGGCGAAGGCGTCGTGGAGGTCAAGGCGACCAGCGGTGACAACCATCTCGGCGGCGACGACTGGGACCAGCGGATCGTGGACTGGCTGGTCAAGGACTTCAAGAACAGCTACGGCACCGACCTGTCCAAGGACAAGATGGCGCTGCAGCGACTGCGGGAGACCGCGGAGAAGGCCAAGATCGAGCTGTCCAGCTCCACCGAGTCGCAGATCAACCTGCCTTACATCACCCACTCCGAGCAGGGCCCGCTGCACCTGGACACCAAGCTCACCAGGGCCGAGTTCCAGAAGATGACCGCGGACTTGCTCGACCGGTGCAAGACCCCGTTCCAGCAGGTGATCAAGGACGCCGGCGTCAAGCTGAGCGAGATCAACCACGTCGTGCTGGTGGGCGGCTCGACCCGGATGCCGGCCGTCGTCGACCTGGTCAAGGACCTGACCGGCGGCAGGGAGCCGAACAAGGGCGTCAACCCGGACGAGGTCGTGGCCGTGGGCGCCTGCCTGCAGGCCGGCGTGCTCAAGGGCGAGGTCAAGGACGTCCTGCTGCTGGACGTGACGCCGCTGTCGCTGGGCATCGAGACCAAGGGCGGCATCTTTACCAAGCTGATCGAGCGGAACACCACCATCCCGACCAAGCGGTCGGAGATCTTCACCACCGCGGACGACAACCAGCCCTCGGTGCAGATCCAGGTCTTCCAGGGTGAGCGCGAGATCGCGGCCTACAACAAGAAGCTCGGCATGTTCGAGCTGGCCGGGCTGGCTCCGGCGCCGCGCGGCATCCCGCAGATCGAGGTCACCTTCGACATCGACGCCAACGGCATCGTGAACGTGTCGGCTAAGGACCTCGGCACCGGCAAGCAGCAGTCCGTGACGATCTCGGGCGGCTCCGCGCTGGGCAAGGACGACATCGACCGGATGATGCAGGACGCGGAGAAGTACGCCGAGGAGGACCGCCAGCGGCGCGATGAGGCCGAGGTCCGCAACCGCGCGGAGTCCCTGGCCTACACCACGGAGAAGTTCCTCTCCGAAAACACCGACAAGGTCCCGGACGACATCAAGTCCGAAGTCGAGACCGCGATCGCCGACCTGAAGAAGGCGCTCGAGGGCACCGATACCGAGGCCATCAAGACGGCGAGCGAGCACGCTGCGCAGGTCAGCCAGAAGATGGGCACCGCGATCTACGCCCAGTCGCAGGCTGAGTCGCAGGCTGGTGAGTCAGGCGAGCCTGAGAGCTCCGACGACGACGTCGTCGAGGCCGAGATTGTCGACGACGACAAGCCGGCCGACCAGGAGGGCGGCGCCGCCTGATGATGCCCGACGACGAGAGCCAGGGCCCGGTCATCCGCGATCGCAGGCGGATTGACCCGGTTACCGGGCAGGTCAGGTCGCCGGAGCCCGGCCCGCAGCGCGGGCCGGGTCCGGGGGCCGGGCAGCCCAGGCCTGGCAAGCACTCAGTGTCCAGGCCCGGCGGGACACCAGCGGACTCCGGGCCAGGCCCGCAGGCCGCGCAGTCCGGCAGCCGCCCGGCGACGGCGGCGACGGCCGCCGGCCAGGTACCCGACGGTGCCGGGCCGGCCAGCGGCGGCGGCAACGGCGGCACCTCCGGCAACGGCGGGCCGCCCGGAAACGGCGGCACGTCCGGAAACGGCGAGCCGGCTGCCAGCGGCGACACGGCCAAGGTCACGGCCATGCTGGCGGAGCGGACGCTCGACTTGCAGCGGTTGCAGGCCGAGTACGCCAACTACCGCAAGCGGGTGGAACGAGACCGCCAGGCGGTCCGGGAGCAGGCGCTGGCCAACGTGCTGAGCGGGCTGCTGCCGGTGCTGGACGACATCGGCCGGGCCCGCGAGCACGGCGAGCTGACCGGCGGCTTCAAGTCGGTCGGCGACTCGCTTGAGGGCATCGTGGCGAAGCTGGGCCTGACCACCTACGGCGAGGTCGGCGACCCGTTCGACCCGACGCTGCACGAGGCCCTGATGCACTCCTATTCATCGGAGGTCACCGAGCCGACCTGCGTGCAGATCCTGCAGCCCGGCTACAAGGTGGGCGAGCGGATTATCCGGCCGGCCAGGGTGGCGGTTGCCGAGCCGGGCGATGATGCGGCGGCGGATACCGCCGACGAGCCGGACATCGCCGACGAGCCCGACGGCGCCGACGGCGTGCTAGGTGACAGCGCGCCCGGTGACACCGCTCCCGGCCAGGACTGAGCCGTCCCGGCTGGCCTGCCTGCTCGGGCCAGCCGGGACCGGCTTCTAGACAAGCTCACGAGAGAGGCGCGTTGAGCACCAAGGACTACCTGGAGAAGGACTACTACAAGACCCTCGGGGTGACCAAGGGCGCGTCCGCCGACGAGATCAAGAAGTCGTACCGGAAGCTGGCCCGCAAGTACCACCCGGACGCTAATGAGGGCGATGCCAAGTCCGAGGCACGCTTCAAGGAGATCTCCGAGGCGTACACCGTGCTGTCCGACGACAAGCGGCGCAAAGAGTACGACGAGGCACGCTCGCTATTCGGCGGCGGCGGAGTCCGGATGCCAGGATCCGGACCGGCCAGCGGGAATTACGGCGGCGGCAGCTTCGACTTCGGCGACATCTTCAGCAACGCCGGGCAGCGCCAGCGGCCGGCTCGGCGACCTGCTTGGCGGCGTGTTCGGTAACCGCCCCGGCGGTGCGACCGGCACCAGCCAGGCCCGGCCAAGGCGCGGCGCGGACGTGGAAACCGAGACGGCGCTGTCGTTCAGCGACGCGATCAACGGTGCCACGGTCTCGCTGCGGCTCACCGGAGAGGGCCCGTGCAAGGTCTGCAAGGGCACCGGCGCAAAAGCCGGCACCGTACCGCGCGTCTGCCCGACCTGCGAAGGGACCGGTCAGGGCAGCCGGAATCTCGGCAGCTTCGCGTTCTCCGAACCGTGCAAGACCTGCCGCGGCCGCGGACTGGTCGTCGACGACCCGTGCGAGACCTGCTCGGGCAGCGGGCGTGCGATGAGCACCCGGACGATCCAGGCCAGGATCCCGGCCGGAGTTGCCGACGGGCAGCGGATCAAGCTGGCGGGCAAGGGCGCCCCCGGCGAACGCGGCGGTCCGGCCGGCGACCTGTATGTGCGCGTGCATGTGCAGCCGCACCCGCACGGCACATTCTCCCGGTCCGGCCCCAACCTGATCATCTCCGTGCCGGTGAGCTTCACCGAGGCCGCGCTTGGCGCCGAGATCAAGGTGCCCTCGCACGGCGGGATGCCGGTCAGCCTGCGCATCCCGGCCGGCACGCCGAACGGGCGGACGTTCCGGGTCCGCGGCAAGGGCGTGCGGCGCAAGGACGGGACCGCCGGCGACATGCTCGTCACCGTCAACGTCCAGGTGCCGCAGGAGCTAGACGACAAGGCACGGGACGCGCTGGAGACATTCCGTGACGCCACGGTCGGCCCCGACCTGCGGGCCGACCTGCTGAAGAACGCGAACGGCTAACCGCCGAGTCCGGAAGGAGATGACATATGACCAGCCAGTTTGAACTCACCGACGACACGCCTGTCTATGTCATCTCGGTGGCGGCTCAGCTGTCCGGCCTGCACCCGCAGACGCTCCGTGCCTATGACCGGCTCGGCCTGGTGTCGCCCGGCCGCGCCGCCGGCCGCGGGCGGCGTTACTCGCTGCGGGACATCCTGATCCTGCGCGAGGTGCAGCGGCTGTCTCAGGAAGAAGGCATCAACCTCAACGGCATCAAGCGGATCCTCGAGCTCGAGCTGGCCGAACGGCAGACCAGGATGCTGCTCGCCGAGATGCATGCCGAGGTCAGCCAGCTGCGGGCCGAGCTGGAATCCACCCGCGCCGTCGCGGCCCGGCTGGCCGCGCTGGTGCGGGGCAAGACCGACGGTGCGGCGCTGGTCCCGGTCCGGCCGCCCGGCGGCCCGCCGACCGGCCAGGCCAGGCCGCCGAACCGGGCCAGGCCGTCGCCGCTGCTGCCGAGACCAAACCCGTGACCACACGGAACGTGGCCGATCCGGGCTGACCGGCCACGTCCGGCCGGTGCCGCCGGGGCGAATGGCATCTGAGTACACCGAAGTACGTGGGGAGCAACGACTGTGAACGAGAAGCTGACTACCAAGAGTCAGCAGGCGCTGTCCGAGGCCATCCAGATGGCCGCCGCGGCGGGCAATCCCAACGTGGACGGCCTGCACCTGCTGGCTGCCCTGGTCCAGCAGGACGGCGGCACGGCCGCGCCGTTGCTGCGGGCGATCGGAGCCGATCCGGCGCAGGTGCTGGCCACCGTGCGCGAGCAGCTGGCCAGGCTGCCCAGTGCGGCCGGCGCCACCGTGAACGCGCCCGAGACCTCGCGGCAGTTGCTGGCGACGCTCAACACCGCCGGCAAGCTGGCCAAGGACATGACCGACGAGTACGTCTCAACCGAGCACTTGCTGGTGGGCCTGGCTACCGACGGCGGCCAGGCGGCCACCGTGCTGCGCGCGGCCGGGGCCTCGCCCAAGGCGCTCACCGATGCGTTCGAGCAGGTACGCGGGCATGGCCGGGTCACCTCGCCGGACCCTGAGAGCTCCTACCAGGCGCTGGAGAAGTACGGCATCGACCTGACCCAGAGCGCGCGGGAAGGCAAGCTCGACCCGGTAATCGGCCGCGATGCTGAGATCCGCCGGGTCGTCCAGGTGCTGTCCCGGCGGACCAAGAACAATCCGGTGTTGATCGGCGAGCCCGGCGTTGGCAAGACCGCCGTGGTGGAGGGCCTGGCCCAGCGGATCGTGGCCGGCGACGTGCCGGAGTCGCTGCGCGGCAAGCGCGTGGTCGCTCTTGATCTCGGCGCGATGGTCGCCGGCGCGAAGTACCGCGGCGAGTTCGAGGAGCGGCTCAAGGCCGTACTGAACGAGATCAAGCAAAGCGAAGGCCAGATCATCACCTTCATCGACGAGCTGCACACGGTGGTCGGGCCGGCGCTGCCGAGGGCGCCATGGACGCGGGCAACATGCTCAAGCCCATGCTGGCTCGCGGCGAACTGCGCATGGTCGGCGCGACGACGCTGGATGAGTTCCGGCAGCGGATTGAGAAGGATCCCGCGCTCGAGCGCAGGTTCCAGCAGGTCTTCGTGGGCGAGCCGTCGGTCGAGGACACCATCGGTATCCTGCGCGGGCTGAAGGGGCGGTACGAGGCGCATCACCAGGTGCAGATCGCCGACGCCGCGCTGGTCGCGGCGGCGACGCTGTCGGACCGGTACATCACCGCCCGGTTCCTGCCCGACAAGGCCATCGACCTGATCGACGAGGCAGCATCCCGGCTGCGGATGGAGATCGACTCCCGTCCGGTCGAGATCGACGAACTGCAGCGCAGCGTCGACCGGATGAAGATGGAAGAGATGGCGCTGGCCAAGGAAAACGACCCGGCCAGCCGGGAGCGGCTGGAGCGGCTGCGGGCCGACCTGGCCGACCGCCAGGAACAGCTGACCGCGCTGGTGGCCCGGTGGGAGCGGGAGAAATCCAGCCTGAACAAGGTCGGCGAGCTGAAGAAGCAGCTGGACGAGCTGCGCGGCCAGGCCGAGCGGGCGCAGCGCGATGCGGACTTTGAGGCCGCCTCGCGGCTGATGTACGGCGAGATCCCGCAGCTGGAACGCCAGATCGCCGAGGCTTCCGCAGCCGCGAGTGAGGACGGCCAGGCCGACGGCGCGGCCGGACTGGGAGACGAAGGGCCGCCGATGGTCAAGGAGGAGGTCGGCCCGGACGACGTTGCTGACGTGGTGTCCGCCTGGACCGGGATCCCGGCAGGCCGGCTGCTGGAAGGCGAGACCGGCAAGCTACTGCGGATGGAATCCGAGCTCGGCCACCGGCTGATCGGCCAGCAGGCCGCGGTCCAAGCCGTCTCCGACGCGGTGCGCAGGTCCCGGGCCGGGATTTCCGACCCGGACCGGCCGACTGGCTCGTTCCTGTTCCTGGGCCCGACCGGCGTCGGGAAGACCGAGCTGGCCAAGGCACTGGCGGAGTTCCTGTTCGACGACGAGCGGGCGATCATCCGGATCGACATGAGTGAGTACTCCGAGCGGCACTCGGTGGCCCGGCTGGTGGGCGCGCCGCCCGGCTACGTTGGCTACGAGGAGGGCGGCCAGCTCACTGAGGCGGTCCGGCGGCGGCCGTATTGCGTGGTGCTGCTGGACGAAGTAGAGAAGGCGCATCCCGAGGTCTTCGACATCCTGCTGCAAGTCCTCGACGACGGACGACTGACAGACGGCCAGGGCAGGACTGTCGATTTCCGCAACACCATCCTGATCCTGACCTCGAACCTGGGTTCGCAGTTCATCGCTGACACCAACCTGGACGAGACGACAACCAGGGAGAAGGTGATGGCGGTCGTCCGCACGACGTTCAAGCCGGAGTTCCTGAACCGGCTCGATGACGTGATCGTGTTCGACGCACTGACCACCAGCGAGCTGACTGAGATCGTCGACCTGCAAATCCAGCGGCTGGCCGGGCGGCTGGCCGGGCGGCGGCTGACACTGGAGGTAACCGACGCGGCTAAGGAATGGCTCGCCGTGACTGGCTTCGACCCGGTCTACGGCGCGCGGCCGTTGCGGCGGCTCATCCAGTCCGCGATTGGCGACAAGCTCGCCCGAAGCCTGATCGCAGGCGAGATCGCCGACGGGGACAAGGTGCGGGTCGACCTCGACGAGGCGGCCGACGCGCTGCAGATTACGCCCGAGCGCGCTGCCGCCACCGTTGGTTCGGCTAGCTAAGCCTCGTCAAGCAGGCGGTCATAGTCGTCCTCGGCGAGGCCAAGGTCGTTGCGGATGCGGTACCGCAGCCGCAGCAACAGCCGGAGCTCGCTGTCTTCGCCGCCGGGCTGGTGATCCGGCCCGGCGGCAAGGCATAGGTCCACGCCAGCGGTCGCCCACTCCAGCGCACCCGGCAGGTCCGAGCGCTCGACGAGCAGCTCCGCGACGAGGTCGCAGATGCGCGGGTCGGTCGGGCCCTCGTCCCTCAGCCGGCTGAGGATCTCCTGGGCCTCGCCCATCTTGCCGAGCTGGAACAAGGCGCGGGACAGATGCACGCGGGGATCAACGTCGACCGGGCCGCCGTCCGCCAGAGCCCGCCGGAAGTCGGTGATCGCCTCGACCGGGTCGTCGGCGAGCAGCCAC
Organism: uncultured Actinomycetota bacterium; assembly: GCA_963713585.1. Lineage (GTDB taxonomy): Bacteria > Actinomycetota > Actinomycetes > Streptosporangiales > Streptosporangiaceae > JAJYUU01. The sequence goes on from CAVQMG010000007.1 coordinate 468,456, forward strand.
TGCTCGCCAGCCCGCACGAACGCCTCGGCCCGAGCCATGCCTGCTGTCTCGGTACCCGTGGCCGCGAGCTCCGTCATCGCCCGGGCTGCAGCAGCATGGTCACCGCTCGCGGCTGCGTCGAATTCAATGGAATCGAATTGGTCCCTGGTCAGTACAGCCACGGTTCTACCGTAACCGGCTCACCCGGTGCTCGACCAAGGGAACCAGCGGTGGTAATGGCTTTGTGACCAATAATCCCGGACCGCTACGCTCTGTCCGGCCGTTAGTGGCGCGAACGCTCGAGCGCATCCCAGAAGCCGCGTCGCAGCGCATGCCTGACCTCATCGTGCAACAGCGAGTCGATCGGCAGCGCTGATCCTTGCAGCAGCCGGGCCTCCAGGTCCGAGGGCATTCGTGGCTTGCGAGCCAGCACTGCCTCCAGCCAGAGCGCCGGAGCGTCACGGGCCACGGCTTCGCCGAATCCGAACCCCTCGGCGTGCGCGGACTGCACGGCGTCTCCGACCGACATGGCAGCGGGCGGCAGCGCAGCCGGCGGCGGCGTGGCGTAAGGGTTGGGCGAGTAAGAGTTGCTGCCCGCCGGACCGCCGAACGGGGTCTGCTGCCCCGGGCCGCCAGCGTAGGGCAGACCTCTGTCCTGCTGGTACTGACCGCCGTTGCCCGGCCGCTGCGGTGCCTGCTGCTGCCGGTCGAGCGGCGCCAGGCCGTTGTGCGGTCCGCTACTCGGCGCGGGCGGCCGCTGCCCAGTTCCTGGCAGACCAGCTCCGTAAGGCGGCATGCCGCCCTGCAGCGGTACGGCCTGGCTCTGCGGCGGCATCCCAGGACTCTGCTGGCCGCCGTTCGGCATTCCACCGGACCCAAGACCGCTCTGTGACATACCCGGTTGCGGCTGACCGGCCCCGCCGGGCTGACCCTGCTGCCCCAAGCCGCCGCCCTGCAAGCCGCCGCCCTGCAAGCCGCCGCCCTGCAAGCCGTGTGACCGGGCAGCCCGCCGGCGGTCAGCCCGTTCGACGACATCCCGTTCTGTGGCAAGCCGTTCTGCGGCAAGCCGTTCTGCGGCAGGCCACTTTGCTGCAGGCCGTTCTGCTGCAGGCCGTTCGACTGCAGGCCGTTCTGCGGCAGTCCGTTGTGCTGAGGGGCGCCTTGCTGAGGGACGCCGTGCTGAGGGATGCCCTGCTGCGGACCGCCGTGCTGCGGGCTGTTCGACGGCATCCCGCCCAGCGGCAAGCCGTTCGACGGCAGGCCGTTCTGCTGCGGCCCGTTCTGCTCCAGCCCGTTGTGCTGCAGCCCGTTGTGCTGAGGGGTGCCCTGCTGCTGCTGCGTGTTCGACGGCAGACCGCCCTGCTGCAAGCCGTTTGACGGCAGACCGCCCTGGTGCGAGCCGTTCGACGGCAGGCCATTCTGCGGCAGCCCGTTCGGCTGGAGGCCATGCTGCGGCAGGCCGTTCTGCGGCAATCCGTTCTGCGGCTGGCCGCTGTGTTGCGGACCGGTGTGCTGCAGGCCGTTCGAGGCGGCCGACTGCCCGCCCGACCCAGGTGCCGACCGGGGCAGTGCCCGGCAGTCCCGACCCAGGCACGGCCGACCCGTGCAGGTTGCCGCTGCCGTGCAGGCCGTTGGTGCCGGGGGCCATGCCGTTCTGGCCGGATGCTCCCCCGCTCGCGAGCGGGGTCCTGTTGTCCTCGGGTGATCGCTGGCCGAAGCCATTGGCCTGCTGGCCGTTCTGGCCTCGTGCTTCCAGCGGGACGAAGCCGCCCGGCGCGAATCCCGGCTGCGCCTGGCTGGCGGCCGGCTGCCCGGCGCCGCGGCCGGAGTCCTGCTGATACTGCTGCTCCGGGCGCTGAACCTGACCGCCCGCCATGACGTCCGGCCCGGCACTCTGGGCATCGGCGAACCTGGCCTGCTCCTGGACGGGCTGACGGTCGGCGCCAGAACCCGTCTGACCGGTCAGGCCGGCGAGCTGCGGTTCGCCGCGGTCGTACTCGGGCACCGGAGAGGCGAACATTCGTACTCCGGCCGCCTCGATGGCCGGGTGCGGGCCGCTGACGGCCGTGGCGCTCGCGGTCAGCTCCCGGTATCCCGAGGCCGCGAGCTGCGGCTCCGCGCCGGAAATGAGGTCGACGTAGGGGCGCAGGTGGCCCGCCGAGATGTCGATGACGTCATCGCACTCTTGCCGCAGGCTGCGCGAAACCGCCCAGTCGCTATCGGCCGCGCCGATGTGGAGCAAGATCGTGCGGACGCCGAGATCCTGGACCTCGGCGATGATCGGGGCCAGGTCCTCTTCGGCGCTGACGATGACAACGTCACTGACCGCGTGATTGCGAGCGAGCGCGTTGAGATCCTTGCGGATCTCGGCCTCGACACCTTCTTTGCGGTTCGGCCTCAGCTTGCTGAGCCGGAGCTTCACGCCGGGAATGTCAGCCAGCGTCTCATGCTCTGCGGCACGGTTGCCATCGGCCGCCGTGTCGTACCAGTAGCACCGCAGCAACGGCAGCCCAGTACGGTCCCTGGACAAGCCGCCGAGCAACTGCAACAGGCCCGCGTAATCCCAGGACACCGAGTCACGATTGCGAGTGCCATGAACAGCGACGGCGCCTTCAGCCAGCGCATAACTCGCGTCCACGAACAGCGCGCAGCGATCCAACGCGACACCGTCCTTCCCTTGCGCGTGACGTTACCAGCGAGCGGCCACAGCCGTGACACATAGCGCGGATCACGGACGTATCCGCCAGGCCGGGTTCCAGCTGCCAGAACGAGGAATTTTACAGACGTGAGATCCCAGGACAGCCTGGGTTTCCCCCCGCCGGAACGGCCGCGCGCACCGGCGAAGTTACCAGGCGCCGGCCGATGCCCGTGCCGGTCAGACCGATAGGCTCGGCTGTCGTGACAGACCGTGACGACCTGCTGGCGATGATCAGGGACCTGGCCGTTGTTCATGGCGAGGTGATCTTGTCGTCGGGCCAGCGGGCCGACTACTACGTCGACCTGCGCCGGGTGTTGCTCGACGGCCGGGCCGCGCCGCTGGCAGGCCAGGTCATGCTCGACACGACAGCCGGCCTGTCCTTTGACGCAGTTGGCGGCCTGACCCTCGGCGCTGACCCCGTCGCGGCGGCCATGCTGCACGCCGCCGCCGCCCGCGGCCGCAAGCTCGACGCCTTCGTGGTGCGCAAATCAGAGAAGGCGCACGGCCTGCAGCGCAGGATCGAAGGCCCGGACGTAGCGGGCCGGCGGGTGCTGGCGGTCGAGGACACCTCGACGACCGGCGGCTCAGTACTCACCGCGGTCGACGCCCTGGCCGAGGCCGGGGCAGAGGTTGTGGGGGTCGCGGTCGTCGTTGAACGCGGAGCCCGGCAGAAGATCACCGAACGTGGTCTGCCCTACCTGGCCGCGTACGAATTGTCCGACCTCGGCCTGGGCTGACTGCACCCCCCTGGTGCTGCCCCGGTGCAGGTGGAGACGATGACCGGGGCCTTACTTGCTAGCCGTGCGACAGTGCGTGCAGGGCCAGCGCTCCCACTACTAATAGGGCCAGAACCGTGACAGAAAGCAGTGCAGCGCCGGTATAGCGCCGGCGATCAGCGGGGTCCGATGCATGAAGTCCCATGGACGCAGACTAGCCCCGCTGGCCCTCTGAACCCGTGAATGCGGTCAACTCGGCACGCGGACTTGGGCCGGCCTGCCGCCTCAGCAATACTGGGCACTGACTCAACACGAGAGGATTCCGCGCCATGCCGATCGCGACGCCAGAGGTCTACGGGCACATGCTCGACCGGGCGAAAGAGCACGGCTTCGCCTATCCGGCGATCAACGTGAGCTCGACCCAGACGCTCAATGCAGCTCTGCGCGGATTCGCCGAGGCTGACAGCGACGGCATCATCCAGGTGTCGACGGGCGGGGCCGAGTACCTGTCCGGCCAGTCGGTGAAAGACATGGTCACCGGGGCCGTGGCGCTGGCGCATTTCGCCCGCACGGTGGCGGCCAAGTACCCGGTCAACATCGCGCTGCACACCGACCACTGCCCGATGGACAAGCTGGACGGCTTTATGCGCCCGCTGGTGCAGATCTCGGCCGAGCGGGTCGCCCGCGGCGAGGAGCCGCTGTTCCAGTCGCACATGTGGGACGGCTCGGCGGTGCCGCTGGCCGAGAATCTGCAGATCGCCGCCGAGCTGCTGGAAAAATGCGCGGCCGCGCACGTGATCATGGAGATGGAGATCGGCGTTGTCGGCGGCGAGGAAGACGGCGTCGTCGGCGAGATCAACGAGAAGCTGTACAGCACGCCCGATGACGCGCTGGCGACGGCCGAGGCCCTGGGCCTCGGCGAACGAGGCCGCTACATCCTGGCCGCCACCTTCGGCAACGTGCACGGTGTCTACAAGCCCGGCCACGTCAAGCTGCGGCCGTCAGTGCTGAAGGAGATCCAGGACGCCGTCGGTTCCAAGTACGGCCAGGACAAGCCCTTCGACCTGGTCTTCCACGGCGGATCCGGCTCGGACCTGGCCGACATCCGGGAAGCTATCGGCTTCGGCGTGGTCAAGATGAACGTCGACACCGACACCCAGTACGCGTTCACCAGGCCGGTGGCCGGGCACATGTTCAGCAACTACGACGGTGTGCTCAAAGTGGATGGAGAGGTCGGCAATAAGAAGGCCTACGATCCGCGCACCTGGGGCAAGGCGGCCGAGGCGGGAATGACCGCCCGGGTCGTGCACGCGTGCGAGGACCTGCTGTCGGCCGGCCACCGGATGACCTGACCAAGCCAACCCGTCAGGCCGGGAACGTGGCCTGCGCGGCAGCGGTCCGGCCGCCCATCGCGGCCGCAGTGGCCTCCCGGTGCCGCCGCCCCGGCCGGACTGCGGCAGGATGGCCACCATGACGCATGAGAACCTGTTCGGCGGGCCACCGGAGACGTTCCTGCCCGAGAACCCGGAGGCTGCCGCTGCCCTGGCCGCCGCCAGCGATCCGGCCGATGTCGCCGCCCGGTTCCCGTCGTATTGCGCCGCCTGGGCGGCGCTGGCCGAGGCAGCCATGGCAGCCGGGCAGCCGGTCACCGCGTACGCATTCGCCCGGACCGGCTACCACCGGGGACTGGATCAGCTCCGCCGGGCCGGCTGGCACGGTCACGGTCCGATCCCCTGGGAGCACGAGCCGAACCAGGGTTTCCTGCGCGCGCTGAACATGCTCGGGACGGCTGCGGCCGCGATCGGCGAGGATGACGAGGCGGCCCGCTGCCGCGATTTCCTCGCCGACAGCAGCCCGGCCGCCGTTGCCGCCCTGAAGGCCTGACTCGCAGGCTCCGGCAATCCGGCCGGGCAGCAGGGTCCTGCTGATCTGCCAGCCCAGCGTGGCCAGCAGGACAGTCCGGTAACATCTGAATGCAAGAGCCCCTGCCGCGCCTTGCTCGCATTCTCGCAACGACGTCGGCCCTGGGGCTTTCGTTCTGTTATGGGAGGACCGATCATGCCCGCCATCGTGATCGTCGGTGCACAGTGGGGCGATGAAGGCAAGGGCAAGGCGACCGACCTGCTCGGCGACAGGGTCGATTACGTCGTGCGCTACCAGGGCGGCAATAACGCCGGGCACACCGTCGTCATCGGCGACGAGAGCTATGCCCTGCACCTGCTCCCGTCGGGTGCATTGTCCGATCATGCGACCTCCGTCATCGGCAACGGGGTGGTCATCAACCCCGAGGTACTGCTGGCGGAGATCGACGGGCTGACCCAGCGCGGGGTCTGGCGGGACCGGCTGCTCATCTCAGCTGACGCGCACTTGATCATGCCGCACCACGTTGCCCTCGATAAGGTCACCGAGCGTTACCTCGGCAGCGCCCGGATCGGCACCACCGGCCGCGGCATCGGGCCTGCCTACGCCGACAAGGCATCCCGGGTCGGCATCCGGGTACAGGACCTGTTCGATCCCGGCATCCTGCACCAGAAGCTTGAGCTGGCGCTGCGCGAGAAGAACCAGGTGCTCACCAAGCTCTATAACCGGCGCGGCATCGACGCTGACGCGGTCACCGAGGAGTACCTGGGCTACGCCGAGCGACTGGGGCGCTATGTCGCCGACACCGGCCTGGTGCTGAACACGGCCCTGGACGCCGGCCAGGTCGTGCTCCTGGAGGGAGCCCAGGCGACCCTGCTGGACGTCGACCACGGCACCTACCCGTTCGTGACCTCGTCGTCGCCGACCGCGGGCGGTGCGTGCGCGGGCTCGGGCATCGGGCCGACCAGGATCGGCAGGGTGATGGGCATCCTGAAGGCCTATACGACCAGGGTCGGCGCGGGACCGTTCCCGACCGAGCTCAACGACGCTCAGGGCGAGTGGCTGCGCAAGACCGGTGCGGAGTACGGCACGACGACGGGCAGGCCGCGCCGGACCGGCTGGCTCGATACCGTCATCGCCCGCTACGCCACCAGGGTCAACGGCCTGACCGACTACTTCATCACCAAACTGGACATCCTGTCGGGCCTGGACAAAGTACCGGTGTGCGTCGCCTACGACGTGCACGGCAAACGGCATGCCGAGATTCCGATGACGCAGACGGACTTCCATCACGCGACCCCGGTTTATGAGTATCTGGACGGCTGGTGGGAGGACATCTCCGGCGCCAAGGACTTCGCCGACCTGCCGAAGAACGCGCAGTCGTATGTCCGCGCAGTCGAGGACCTGATCGGCGCGCCGGTCTGCGCGATCGGCGTCGGGCCGCGCCGGGATCAGACCGTGCAGCTGCGCGAGGTGCTGTAGCTAAGGCGACGTCCCGGACAAACAGTCCTCAGCCTGCGCTCGCGCTTTGATGAGCGGCGCGTCCCGCGAGAGTTCGGTGAAGCCGAGACCGTAGTACAGCGTGCGCGGTCCGGGATGCCCGGCGGTAGTCCGGATGCGTCCCGACCGGCTCGAACTCGACGGTCTTGTTCGCCCCGTCCAGCCACACGATCGTCGACGCTGCCATGGCGCCGTCCGGCGCCGCCACCAGGACGTGCAGGTCGCCCTGATGGCCGTGCCCCGCCCATCGGTTCAAGGCGAACTCCTCGGCGGTCGTCGGCGGCACTAGCCAGGGCTGAGCGGGTAGCCGATGGTGAGCGCGCCCGTACCCACCCTGGCCACGATTGAGTCAGGCGAGCCTGGGTCATTCGCGCCGGGCAGCATCAGCACGCCGGGTCGCTGCCGGTGAGCGCTGGTGCGGTACCGGCTGCCCTGCGGCACCGTGACGACGCCGCTGCCCGTGCCCACGCTGATCGTCAGCTGCCGCGGCGGGACGTTGAAGCTGACGGCCAGGCTGCCGGTGGTCACCTGCGCATCGAGCCGGGCCGTGCCCAGACCGCCCGGCGCTGCGATGGTGCCGGAGGTTACCCGCGCCCAGACTGCCCCGGTGATGTTGGTCATCTGGATGACGCCGGTGGTCGCGGCCAGGTGCAGCGGCCCGTCCAGGCCGGTGACGTTAATGGCCCCGCCGCCGACCGAGGACTGCACCGCGGTCCCCGGCGGTACCTGGATGGTCAGGCTGGCCTGGCAGTCTTCGAACGGCCCGGGCCGGGTGCACCGGGCGCTCACCTGCAAGGTCCGGCCGCGCCAGGATGCTGCGACCTCGGGCTTGGTGAAAACCCAGCTCAGCGTGCCGGAGACGGTGACGCGGCGGCCGGCCCCTGGCTGACGTTGACTTCCCCGCCCGGTGCGTCGACCTGCAGCCGGGAGATGGGCTTCCGGTAGACCGTCACGGGCATGCCGCGATGCTGGAGCTCGGCCTTGAGCCACATCCGCAGGCCGGCCGGGAACAACACCGCGGCCGCTGTCACGATGGCGAGCGCGTACCAGAGGTAGGCGCGGCGCGGGGCGGCGGGCGCCAGCGCGGTAGCGCTCATCCGGTCTCCAGGTAGCGCAGCACGGCCAGCACCCGCCGGTGATCACCGTCGCCAGGGTGCAGGTCCAGCTTGGCGAAGATGCTGTTGATGTGCTTGGCGACCGCACTGTCGGTGACGACCAGTGCCTGCGCGATCGCGGTGTTGGACCTGCCTTCCGCCATCAGCGCGAGCACGTCGTGCTCACGCGGCGTGAGCCGGTCCAGCGGGTCGCTGCGCCGCCGCAGCAGCAGCTGCGAGACCACTTCCGGATCCAGGGCGGTCCCGCCGTCTGCCACCCGCCGCAGCGCCGTGACGAACTCGCCCACGTCGGCCACCCGGTCCTTGAGCAGGTAGCCGATGCTGGCGGTATTGGCGGCCAGCAAGTCGGCGGCGTACCGCTCCTCGACATACTGCGAGAGGACCAGGACCGAGACCTCGGGCCACTGCTGCCGGATGACCAGGGCGGCTTTGACTCCCTCGTCGGTGTAGCCGGGCGGCATCCGGACATCCACAATGACCAGGTCAGGCCGGTGCACCGGCACGGCCGCGAGCAGTTCCTCGGCGTCCCCCACGGCGGCAAGCACCTCAATGCCCGCGGACGCGAGCAGCTTGGTCAGGCCGGCCCGCAGTAGCACCGAGTCCTCCGCGATTACGACGCGCACGGCAGCTCCGCGGTAATGACGGTCGGGCCGCCGTCCGGGCTGTCGATCTGAAGCGAGCCGTCCACCGACTCCGCTCGCTGGGCCAGGCTGGCGAGCCCGGTGCCACCAGCCGTCCGTGCGCCGCCGATCCCGTCGTCGGTGACCCGGATCCGCAGCAGGTCGCCGGCGCGCTGCACCGTGACCTCGGCATGGCCGGCGCTGGCGTGCTTGGCGATATTGGTCAGGCATTCGGACACCACGAAGTAGGCCACTGCCTCGAGCGTCGGCGATACTCGCTCCGGCACCTCGACGATCAGGCGGACCGGCAGCGGTGCCCGGGCGGCGATCCCGGACAACGCGGCATCGAGGCCACGGTCGTCGAGCACTGCCGGGTGCAGGCCGCGGACCAGCTGGCGCAGCTCGGTCAGCGCCTCCTTGGCCTCCTCGTGCGCCGCCGCGATGACCTGCCGGGCAGGCTCGGGCAGATCCGTCATGTTCTCCCGGGCCAGGCCCAGGTTCATGGCCAGCGACACCAGCCGTTGCTGAGCGCCGTCGTGCAGGTCGCGCTCGATCCGGCGCCGCTCGGCGTCGGCAGCGTCCACGACCCCGGCCCGGCTGACGGCCAGACTAGCCACCTTGCGCTCGAGCTCGACGGCGCGGTTCGGCCCGAGCATTGCCCGGGTCGCCCTGACATCAAGCCACCGGACAGCCGCGGCCACAGCGGGGGCCGCGAGCAGCAGCACACCCCCGGCCACTGTCAGCAGGACCGTTGCCTTCGGCCCGGCCTCCTGCCTGACCTGGGACAGCGGCGGGAAGAGGAAGGGATACAGGTAGGCCGCACCAAGCGCGGCACCGGTCGCCCAGGTAGCCAGGGTGAGCAGCCCGCCCATCGCGATAAGCGGGCCTGCGACCAGGTGATAGCCGAGCTGACGCCAGTACGCCTCAGAACGCAGGGACGCCAGCAGGCGAGACAGCGGGCGCTGATCCGGCGTCGGCGGCATCGGCCGGATGTCGACGCCGAGCAGCGACCAGAGCCGGTGCCGCTGAAGTGCTGTGAGCGGGATCCGGACGGCCAGCACCAGCAGCACCGAGGCAGCCAGCGCCAGCGCTGGTCCGGCGGGCCTGACCTCGCGTGCGCCGGGCGGCCCGGTCATCGCGAACCAGAACACTGCCCACGGCAGGGCAGCAAACACCAGCGCCGCCAGCTGGACTGGCACCCCCGCGACTACGAACGCGGTATCCCTGACCGCCCGGCCGGCCAGCCGCAGCGGTGCCGTGGCCGCACGGCGGCTGCGCCGCCCCGCGGTCATGGTTGCCATCCAGACACCGTATGCGCACGAACGAGCGCTCCGCCATGGAGCGCAGACCCGGCTGGGGGTGCAGCTAGCACCACCAGAAACCCGGATCTGCGCGCTACAGATCGTGGCCGCTCCGGCCGGAAGGCTGAAGTCGTGCCCGCAACCGCCGGGTACGGAAGGAGCGCAGGACAATGCTGACCGGCCCGCAGAACCTGAGCCTGGCGCGGCGCAACAGCCGCGCGAGCTGGCGCCCCGAGCGCCGGGGCCTGCGCGTACTCGCCGCGGGCCTGGCCATCGCGGGCATCGGCTTGCTGCCGTGGATGGTCTACCTGGCTGTCACCCTGCCCGCCAGCACGACGGCATGGCACTGGCCGGCTGCCTGGGTAGGCCTGGACGCGATGGAGGCGGCCGGGCTGATCGCCACCGGATGCTGGCTGCTGCGCGGGGACGCCCGGTACTGCCTGAGCGCCGTGGCGACCGCCGCGCTGCTGCTCACCGACGCCTGGTTCGACGTCACCACCGCGCCACCGGGATCAGGCCAGCTGACCTCGCTGGTGATGGCCGCGTGTTGCGAAGTGCCTGCCGCCGTGATCTGCATCGTGCTGGCTGTCCGCGGCCTGCGCCGACTGTCCGCGTTGGCCGCCGGGCGCCCCGCCCGCGGGCTGGCCGACCGGGAGCTGGCCGACCGGGAGCTGGCCTGCCGCGAGCTGGTCGGGCAGGGCAGCCGGTAGGCTCAGCGCCGTGCGAGTACTGGTCCTCGGCTCGGGCGGCCGCGAGCACGCCCTGACCCGTTCGCTGTCCCGCGATCCCGCCGTCACGCAACTGCATGCGGCGCCCGGCAACCCCGGCATCGGCGAGCTGGCGCACCTGCACCCGGTGACCGCCACTGACCCGGCCGAGGTTACGGCGCTGGCCAGCAAGCTGGGCACCGACCTGGTGGTCGTCGGGCCGGAGGCACCGCTGGTAGCCGGCGTGGCCGACGCGGTCAGGGCGGCTGGCCTGCGGTGCTTCGGGCCCGGCCAGGGCGCGGCGATGATCGAGGGATCCAAGAGCTTCGCCAAGCGGGTCATGACGACCGCTGGCGTGCCCACCGCAGCGGCCCTGACCTGCCGGACCGAGGCGGACGTCAGCCAGGCACTCGACCGGTTCGGGCCGCCCTACGTCGTGAAAGCTGACGGGCTGGCGGCCGGAAAAGGCGTCGTTGTCACCAGCGATCGCGGCGAGGCAGCCAGGCACGCGCGTGAGTGCGGCACGGTGGTGATCGAGGAATTCCTCGACGGTCCCGAGGTATCCGTATTCGGCCTCACCGACGGCACCTGCGCGGTGACGATGCTGCCCGCCCAGGACTACAAGCGGGCGCACGAGGGCGACACCGGACCGAATACCGGCGGCATCGGAGCCTACGCCCCGTTGCCGTGGGCACCCGCGGACCTGGCCGATCAGACGCTGGCCACGGTGATCGAGCCGACGCTGGCCGAGCTAGCCCGGCTCGGCACGCCGTTCAGCGGCGTGCTGTACGCCGGGCTCGCTCTGACCTCGCGGGGGCTGCGGGTGGTGGAGTTCAACGCGAGGTTCGGCGACCCGGAGACGCAGGTGGTGCTGGACCGGCTGGACACGCCGCTGGCCGGGCTGCTGGCGGCCTGCGCTGACGGCGACCTGGCCTCGGCACCCGCTCTGAGCTGGCGGCCAGGCGCAGTCGTGAACGTCGTCATCGCCGCTGAGGGATATCCTGCGGCCCCGGTCAGCGGCGATGTGATCGACGGCATCGAGCAGGCCGGCCACGTTCCCGGCGCCTATGTTGTGCACGCCGGGACGGCCAGGGACAGCTCGGGGCGGCTTACCGCCAGCGGGGGGCGGGTGCTCAACGTCATCGCCAGCGGCGATGACATCCCGCTGGCCAGGGCCGCCGCCTACGAGGCGGCCGGCCGGATCAGCATGCGCGGCGGCTGGTACCGCAAGGACATCGCCGCCGAGCCGGCCGGGACAGCCGCCGGGCGATGACCGGCGGCGCTGCCGCGTCCGCGGCCGGGCAACCGGGCGACGACGAGCTGCCGCTGCGGGTCAGCACTCTGGAGCTGTTCTTTGACCTGGTCTTCGCCTTCACCCTGACCCAGCTCACCTCGGTGCTGGCCACCAAACTGTCCTGGCTCGCGGTCGCCCAGGTACTGCTGATCTTCGGCCTGCTGTGGTGGATGTACGGGGCCTATGCCTGGCTGACGAACTCGCGACCGCCCCGGCACACCGCCGAGCGGCTGCTGCTGTTGCTGGGCATGGCCGGGTTCCTGGTCGTCGGGCTGGCCATCCCGCGCGGTTTCGGCAGCTACGGGCTGGTGCTCGGGCTGGGCTACCTGCTAGTCGTGCTCGTGCACGCGGTGCTGTACTACCGGGTCAACGCCAACATCCTGCGGGTGGCGCCGTTCAACATCGTCTCGGCCCTGCTGATCACCGCGGCCGGGCTGGTGCACGGCACGGACGGCACCGACAGCTGGCCCGGCTACCTGCTGTGGCTCGCCGCGCTCGCCGTGCAGCTCGGCTCACCGCTGGTGGTCCCGGTGCGCAACCTGTTCGAGCTGCGGCCTGCTCACTTCACCGAGCGGCACAACGCGCTGCTGATCGTCGCCATCGGCGAGTCGGTGGCCGCCGTCGGGATCGGCGCGGCCGGGCCGGCGGCCAGCGACCGCAGCGGGCCGGACTGGCGGCTGCTGGCCTGCGCCGTGCTGGGGCTGGCGGTCGGGGCGGCGCTGTGGTGGCTGGTGTTCGGCAGCGGGGACGAGGAGCGGGCCGAGCGGGTGCTGGCCGCGGCCAGCAGCAAACGCCGCACCAGCCTGGCACTAAGCGCATTTTTCTGGGGATTCATCCCGTTGCTGCTCGGGCTGATCGCGCTCGCGGCGGGGATCTTGCGGGCGGTCACGCTCACGGCTGCCCACCAGGCCGGCCAGGATCTGAGCGGCGGCGTCCGGGCCTGGCAGGCGGGGGTGCTGGCGGCCGGCGCGGCCCTGTTCCTGGCCGGCGACGTGCTCATCAGGCGGCAGCTGGGCACCGGCCCGGTCCGTCACCGCGCCCTGGCGGCCCTGGCGGCACTGGCGACCGTGGTCGTGGGCCTGACGGCCGGGCTCGAAGCCCAGCTCCTGGTGGTCGCGATCGTGCTGGTGGCACCGCTGGTCACCGAGCGTGAGCCAGCCGGGGACAAGGCCGCCGGAGCCGGTACGGCAGGATAGAGGCCGTGATAGAGCGCTACACACTGCCCGAGATGGGCCACGTCTGGAGCGAAGCGCACAAGTACGAGCTGTGGTGCCAGGTGGAGACGCTCGTGCTGGCCGCGCACGCGAAGGCGGGCACGGTGCCGGAAGAGGCGGTCGCGCCGGTTGCGGCCGCAGCCCCGCCGACCCCGGAAGCGGTGGCCGCCCTGGAGGCGGTGACCGGGCACGACGTCATCGCGTTCCTGTCTGCCTGGGCCAATAACACCAGCCCGCGCGAGGCAGCCGCCTATGTGCACTACGGCATGACCTCCTCGGACCTGCTGGACACGGCGCTGGCGCTCCAGCTGGCCGAGTCGACCGATCTGCTGACAGCGCGCTGCGAGCGGCTGCTGCATGTGCTGCGGGAGCACGCGCTGGCTCACCGGACCACGCTGCGGCCCGGTCGCACGCACGGCATCCACGCCGAGCCGGACGTATGGGGGCACCGGGTTGCCGACTTCGCCTTCGCCATCCAGCGCTGCCGGGACCGGCTGCTGCGGGCCCGGCAGTCGGTCGCGGTCGGGAAGCTGTCCGGCCCGGTCGGCACCTACTCCAACATCGACCCGTCGATTGAGACCGAGGTGCTCGGCGAGCTCGGGCTCCGCCCGGCCGATGTGGCCACTCAGGTGGTCATGCGGGACGGCATCGCCGAGTGGGTCGGCGTGCTGGCCCTGATCGCGACCGTGTGCGAGGCCATCGCGCTGGAGATCCGGCACGGCCAGCGGACCGAGGTTGCCGAGCTGGCCGAGCCGTTCTCCTCCGGCCAGAAGGGCTCGTCGGCGATGCCGCACAAGAAGAACCCGGTCCGGGCGGAGCGCATCGCCGGCCTGGCCAGGGTCGTGCGGGCCCAGGTGGTGCCGGTCATGGAAGGCATCCCGCTGTGGCACGAGCGGGACATCTCACACTCGTCAACCGAGCGGGTGGCGCTGCCCGATGCCGCCATCGCGACCGATTACCTGCTCGAGCAGACCACCGGCGTGATGGAGGGCCTGGTCGTCGACGCCGCCCGGATGCTGGCCAACCTGGAGTCGAGCCACGGACTGATCTACACCTCGGCCGTCCTGCTCGAGCTGGTCGCCGCTGGCCTGTCGCGGGAGGACGCCTACGCGCTGGTGCAGGCCGCCGCCATGGACACCTGGCAGTCCGGCCTGCCGTTCCGCGAGACGCTGCGCAAGCACGCGGCGGGCCGAGACCAGGAACTCGACGAAGCCCGGCTGGACGAGGTGTGCAGCCCCGAGCGCTACGTCCGCCGGCTCGGCGGGGTGTTCGACCGGCTGGAGCGGCTGGCGTGAGCCAGGACGGCGCAGCGGCCGATACGGCCGGCCCGGCCGTGCCTCCCGGCCTGACACATCTGTACTCAGGCAAAGTACGGGATATCTACCAGACAGCAGATGGCGTGCTGCTGCTGGTCGCCAGCGACCGGATGTCAGCCTTTGACTACGTGCTGGCATCGCCCATCCCTGACAAGGGCAAAATTCTGACCCAGCTTTCGCTGTGGTGGTTCGAGCGACTGGCCGATGTCGTGCCAAATCACCTTGTCGACGCGCCGGTGCCGGCCGAACTGGCCGGCCGGACCATGGCGTGCATGCCGCTTCGGATGGTCCCGGTCGAGTGCGTGGCCCGCGGCTACCTCACCGGCTCGGGCCTGGCTGACTACCGGCGAGACGGAACTGTCGCGGGCGTCCCGCTGCCGGACGGGCTGACGGACGGCTCGAAACTGCCGGAGCCGGTCTTCGACCCCGACAGCAAGGCGCCGCCGGGCCAGCACGACGAGAACATCAGCCACGCCGAGGTAGCAGCCCTGGTTGGCCCGGAGGCGGCGGCCGAACTGGAGCGGATCACGCTGGCGGTGTACCGGCGCGGCGCGGAACTGGCGGCGGACCGGGGCATCATCGTGGCGGACACCAAGATCGAGCTCGGCTTCGACGCGGCCGGGGCTTTGCGGCTGGCCGACGAAGTACTGACGCCCGACTCGTCCAGGTTCTGGCCGGCCGAGTCCTGGCAGCCTGGTCGCAGCCAGCCGTCGTTCGACAAGCAGTACGTCCGGGACTGGCTGACCTCGCCCGCGTCTGGCTGGGACCGGACCGGTCACGAGCCCCCGCCGCCCCTGCCGCAGGACGTTGTGGACCAGACCAGGCAGACCTACGTGGCGGCGTATGAGCGTATCACCGGCCTGCGCTGGAACTAGTAGCAGGAACCCCCTGCCATCACGTTATGCAGGCACTCAGATACGTTACGTAACACTGTCGACTTGGTCTGGGGGGCGCGGAACCGGTGGAATACTTGACGTCACGACAAGCGGGCACTAGCGACTTTGAGAGCCTGCATACTGCTTGGTCGGATGACCCGGTCACGCGCGGGTCGATCGACGTGATGCAGCCAACCGACAGGAGTTCCATCCAGATGACGAGCGGCCCAGAAACCCGCTACATCGTCCGAGGCGGTAACCCGCTACAAGGCACCGTCTTCGTGCAGGGCGCTAAGAACGCGGCACTGAAGATGATCGCCGCCTCGCTCCTGGCGGAGAAGGGCCGCACCGTCCTGCGGAACGTGCCGGTCATCGAAGACGTCCGGCGTGCCGTTGAGCTCGCCCAGGCGGTCGGCGCGCAGGTGAAGTTCCACGAGGCGGAGCGAACCCTGGTCGTCGATGCCTCGGACCTGACCAGCTCGGTGCTGCCCGAGGACATCGCCCGCCGGTTCCGGGCCTCGGTGCTGTTTGTCCCGGCGTTGCTGCACCGGCTCGGCGAGGCCACCATCGAGGGCGTGGGCGGCTGCAACCTCGGCAGCCGCAACCTGGACTTTCATTACCGCGGTTTCGCGCGTCTGGGCGCGGTCGTCGAAGAGCACGAGACCGTCATCCACATCAAGGCCGACCGGCTGCGCGGCGCGCACCTGTACCTCGACACGCCGTCTCATACCGGCACCGAGAACCTCATCATGGCGGCGTCGATGGCGCCGGGAACGACGATCATCGACAACACCGCGCTCGAGCCTGAGGTGCTCGATGTCATCGCGTTCCTGACCAAGATGGGTGCCAAGATCACCGGCGGCGGCACCGGCTTCGTCACCGTCGAGGGCGTCGACGAGCTGACCGCGGTCGAGCACACGGTGATGGCTGACCGGATCGACGCCGGCGTGTTCGCGATGGCGGCCGCGATTACCGGCGGCGAGATCAGCCTGGTCGGCGCCTCGCTCGAGCACTTCGGCGTGGCCCGCTGGAAGCTGGAGCAGATGGGCGTGGAATTCGCCACCCATGGCGCGATCGTCCAGGTGCGCCGGGAGCGGCAGCTGCGCCCGATCAACGTGATCACCGATACCTACCCCGGCTTCGCCACCGACCTGCAGTCGCCGATGATGGCACTGTCCGCCATGGCTGACGGCACCAGCTACATCCGGGAGACCATCTTCGACGGCCGGTACATGCTGGCCGAGGAACTCAACAAGATGGGCGCCAAGGTCGAGGTGGCTGGCAACGCGGTGCTCGTGCACGGCCCGACGCCGCTGCACGGCACCGAGGTGATCGCGCACGACCTGCGATCCGGCGTCGCGCTGATCCTGGCCGGCCTGGCCGCCGACGGCGAGACGGTCATCGCGCCCGGGTACCTGATTGACCGCGGGCACGCCTCGGTCGCGTCCCGGCTGGTGACGCTGGGCGCGGATGTCACCTCTGAGGTCATCAGCTAGGCGAGCACGTCACCGGCCGCACCTCGCTCGAAGTCCGTCCGGGCGATCCGCAGCGGGCCCTCGGCCAGCGAGATGCGCTGGGCCAAGTCGTAGAAGCTGGCTAGCTGCCGACGTGCGCGATGACGTCCCGGCTGAACCTGGCCATCTCCTCGCGCTGCGGGGAGAACTGCAGCAGCATCAGGTCAACGCCGGCCTGTTCGTAGGCGTGCAGCCGCTGCATGATCTGATCAGGCGTGCCGATCAGGCCACTGCGCAAGCCGCGGTTCGAGACGCTGTACTCCTCCAGCGACACCTGGGACTCCAGCTGTGATCCCGCGATGAAGTCCTGGTAGGAGGCGTATGCCTCCGGCGAGGAGCGGACGTCCAGCACGCGGTTGAGCTCGGCTTGTGCCTCAGCCTCGGTATCACGGCAGATCACGTAGCCCGAGACACCGAACGTCAGCGGCGGGCCGCCGGCTGCGGCGCGGCGGCCGGCCAGGTCAGCGACCTTGGCCGCGATCACCTCCGGAGCGTCGCCGTGCATCACGTAGGCGTCGGACTGCGCGGCGATGACGTCCTTGGCCTTCGGCGACTCGCCGCCCATGTAGACGGGGGGCAGCCGGGACGGCTTCGGTTCCAGCACCGCGCCCGACAGCTGGTACAGATCGCCGTCGTGGCTCACGTTGTCCTCCCGCAGCAGCCGGCCGACGATCTCCAGCCACTCCTGCGTGCGCGCGTACCTGGCGTCGTGCACGTCGAACGGCGCGCCGTACTGTGCGGCTTCGTCCTTCCACCAGGACGACACGACGTTCAGCGAGATCCTGCCGGGAGCGATGACGTCAAGGGTGGACAGCGCCTTGGCCGTCAGGGCCGGCGAGTGATAGTTCGGCCGGACCGCGAGCATCAGCTCCAGCGTGCTGGTCGCCGCCGCCACGGCCGGAGCCAGCGTCCAGCAGTCCAGCGACGGCGCATGATGGCCCTTGATGTCGTTGAGGTTGAGCTCGGCGATGAGAGTCAGTCCGAAGCCGAGCTGCTCGCTCTCAGCCGCGAGATCACGCAGGTACGGCCAGGAAACCGGCATGCCCTCGTCCGGCACATTGCGCAGCCAGCCGCCGAAGATCGGCATCCAGTAACCGAACCGCATCAGATCGTCTCCTTGGTGCTGGCCGTGTCGTACCAGTGCTAAGCGTACGAAAGATCTCCTGCAGCCAAGCCCGGCTAGCTGCCGGACTGGCGCGCGGCCAGCAGCGCGGCCTGGGTCCTGTCGGCTACGCCCAGCTTGGCCAGCACGGCGCTCACATGTGTCTTGACCGTCTTCTCGGAGACCGAGAGCGCCCTGGCGATCTCGCGGTTCGACCGGCCGTCGGCAAGCAGCGCCAGGACCTCGCGTTCCCGGCCGGTGAGCGACGCCAGGCCGCGCGGCCCGGTGCGAGGCCCGGCGGCCATCAGCCCGGCCGCTTCCTGCGCCAGCACCGTGTGCCCGTCGTGCACCGACCGGATGGCCCGCACCAGCGCATCGGGGTCGACGTCTTTGTACAGGAAACCGGCCGCTCCCGCTTGCAGCGCCAGCGCGGGCCCGCTCGGCCCGGCGGCGCTCGTCAGTACCAGTACTCTGGTCGGCGCCCGGATGGCCCGCAGTTCGGCGAGTACGCCCAGGCCGTCCATGCCGGGCAGTTTGAGGTCCAGCACCAGCACGTCCGGAGCGAGCTCGGCAGCCATCGCGACTGCTTCCGCACCGTCACCGGCCTGGCCCACCAGGATCAGGTCGTCCTGCACCTCGAACAGCACCGCCAGGCCCTGCCGGACCACCGGGTGGTCGTCAGCGATCAGCACCGACACCGGCCGGCTGGCCGCGGCCGGGCGCGGCGCCGCCCTGGTCGGTGCTCATCCGGGCCCGGCCAGTTCGCCAGCCGACCGCCGGGCGGCCGCGGGGATGCTCAGCCGCACTTTGGTGCCGCGGCCAGGCAGCGAGCTGATCGCGAGCCGGCCTCCGGCCGACGCCGCTCGCTCGCGCATCGACGCCAGGCCGACGCCGTGCTGCGGCGCTCGCGGGTCGAAGCCGCCGCCGTCGTCGCTGACCTCAAGCACGAGGTTGCGCTGACGGCAGCCGATCGTCACGGTGACGGCCCGGCTGCCCGAGTGCCGAAGCGCGTTGCCGATGGCTTCCTGGGCGATCCGGTACACCTCTGTCTCCCGTTGCGGGTCGAGCGCCGGCAAATCGCCGGCGTGCACCCTGACCTCGGCCCCGTAGGTCCGCCCGGCCAGCAGCGCGTAGCCGCGTATCGAGCCGGCCAGGCCGCCGGCCGCGAGTTCCGGTGGTGTGAGGCCATCGATGACCGCGCGCAGTTCTGCGTGCGCCTGGCCGGCCAGGTCGGCGACGCTGCCGATCTCCTCGATCGCCCTGGCCGGATCCCGCTCGACCAGCACGGCCGCAGCCCTGGCTTTCGCACGGACGCTGAAGAGCTTCTGGGAAACGGCGTCGTGCAGGTCCCTGGCGAGCCGGGCACGCTCTTGCAGGACTGACAGCTCGCGGCCGCGCTCGTACAACCGGGCGTTGGTCAGCGCGATCGCGGCATGTGCAGCAAACAAGCTGACCAGCCGCTCGTCTCGCTCGGTGAACCCGCCGGGCACTGTCTTGCAGGCGGCGAAGATGAAGCCCAGGATTTCTTTGCCTTCCTTGATCGGGACTCCGAGCACGTCGGTCAGCTCCGGATGCGCGTCCGGCCAGCCCCAGAACCGCGGATCGGCGCGGATGTCGGCCAGCCGCAGCGGCCTGCCCTCGCGCAAGATGACTGCGAGCATGCCATGCTGGCGCGGCAGCGGGCCGATCGCCGCCTGCTCGGCCGCCGACAGCCCGTCGACGACAAACTCGTCGAAGGTGCCCGCCGCGCCCGGCACACCGAGCGCCGCGTACTTTGCCCCGGCCAGCGACCGGGCCGAGCGCACGATCATCTGCAGCACGTCCCGCACCGACAGCTGGCTGGAGACCGCCAGCACAACCTGACTGACGTGCTGGAAGATCTCGTCCTGACCCGCATCAGCGGGCGGCCGGGGAATCTGGGCCATACCTTCGACGGTACCGGCGCAGCCAGGACAGCGGATCGGGCGCAGGTCCTAGGACCATAGTCGCAGGCCCTGCCCGGCCGACGGCCGATGTGCCGGGCGGGCCGGGTGCTTAGCGTCGGTGCCATGACTACTTCACCTCTGGCGGTCGTCACCGGCGCCTCCCGCGGCCTGGGCCAGGCCCTGGCCGGCGGTCTGGCGGCGGCCGGATACCAGCTCATCGTGGACGCGAGGGACGGCGGCGCACTGGCCGGGGCGGTCGGCGAGCTTCGCCGCCGCTGCCAGCTACCGCAGTCCGCAGTGCTCGCGCTGCCCGGCGACATCGCTGATCCCGGCCACCGGGCCGAGCTTGCCGCCGCCGCGGCCCAAGCCGGTGGTGCCAGCCTGCTGGTCAACAACGCCGGGTCGCTGGGTGTCAGCCCGCTGCCGGCGCTGGCGGATTACCCGGCGGACGGCTTGCGGGCCGCGCTGGAGACCAACGTGGTCGCCCCGCTGGCGCTGACCCAGCTGCTGCTCCCGGATTTGCGCAGGCTGGGCGGGGCAGTGCTCAACGTGACCTCCGACGCGGCGGTAGCTGCCTACGCGGGCTGGGGCGGCTACGGCGCTGCCAAGGCCGCGCTCGAGCAGGCCAGCAATGTGCTGGCCGCGGAGGAACCTGCCGTCCGGGTCTGGTGGGTGGACCCCGGCGACCTGCGCACTCAGATGCACCAGGATGCCTTCCCCGGCGAGGACATCTCCGACCGGCCACTTCCGGACAGCGTGGTCGCGGCATTCCTGCGGCTTATCACGGGGCGGCTGCCCAGCGGCCGGTACCGGGCGGCGGAGCTGATGCCCGCGACGCCGGCAGCCCGGTCATGACCATGCCCGCTGCGACGGTGCCGGCCGCGATCACGACAGCAGACAAGCTCTCGTTCACCCTGCCGCCTCGGCTGCAGGCCCATCAGCCACCGGAGAGCACCGGCACGACCAGGGACGACGTCCGGCTCATGGTGAGCCGGACGGCCGCTGCCGAGATCAGCCACCACGCGTTCGGCCAGTTGCCAGAACTGCTGCTGCCCGGCGACCTGATCGTGGTGAACAACTCCGCGACGCTGCCGGCCGCCGTTCTGCTGACCGCTCGGGACGGGCCAGCGGGCAGCGTGCATTTCTCCACGGCGATGCCCGAGGGTGACTGGCTGGTCGAGCTCCGCTCCGGCCATGGGCACCACAGCGTGCCATCCGCCAGCGGCGAAGCTGGCCAGCGGATCGACCTGCCCGGCGCCGCCGTACTGACTCTGACCTGCCGGTTCAGCCAGCGGCTGTGGCGGGCCCGGCTGTCCACCGCCGTCATCCCCTACCTGCTGCGGCACGGTCAGCCGATCAGGTACTCCTACGTGCCGCGGCCATGGCCAATCCGGGCGTACCAGACAGTCTTTGCCACCTGGCCCGGTAGCGCCGAGATGCCGAGCGCGGCCAGGCCGTTCACGACCGAGATCGTGACCAGGCTGGTGAGCCGCGGCATCGCGATCGCGCCGGTCACGCTGCACACCGGAGTCTCGTCACTGGAAGGCGGTGAGGATCCCTACCCGGAGTCTTACGACGTGCCCGCAGCCACCGCCAGGATGATCAACCTGACCAGGCGGACCGGCGGCCGCGTCATCGCCGCCGGCACGACGGTCGTGCGCGCCCTGGAGAGCGCGGCCTGGCAGCCGCCCTGCCCCCGCGCCGGCGCTGACGGACCGGTCCGGGCGGCGGCCGGCTGGACCTCACACATAGTGACCCGGCAGACCGGCGTGGTGGTAGCCGACGGGCTGCTGACGGGCTTGCACGAACCAGAGTCCACCCATCTGTGGATGCTGGCCGCGTTCGCCGGGGACGACCTGCTCGGACGCTGCTACCGGGCCGCGATCGACCACGGCTACCGGTGGCATGAGTTCGGCGACGTGCACTTGCTGCTGCCGTGAGCCGGGTGGCGCCAGGCGCCTGACGGATCGGCGGTCCCGACACCCGTACCCGGCTCACGGCCCCCGGCTCCCTGTGGATAGCGTTAACAGCGCTATGTCCGGTCCGCAGATCACGCTGCTGGTGACCCTCACAGGCCGTGACCGGCCGGGGGTGACCTCTCGGCTGTTCACCTTGCTGGCCGGGCACGAGCTCACCGTGGCGGACGTGGAGCAGGTGGTCATCCGCGGCCGCCTGGTGCTGGGCGTGCTGCTGTCGTGCCCGGGCTCACCCGACCTGACCTCGATCCATCAGCAGGTCAGCACGCTAGCCGCCGACATGGGCATGGACGCAGAGATCACCATGGGCTCGGGTGAGTCGTTCCAGCGAATGCGCGGCAAGCTGCACGTCACCCTGCTGGGCCGGCCGTTGCTGCCGTCCGCGATCGCCGCGATCGCGGGCCGGATCGCGGCTCACGGCGCGAATATCGACCGGATCGCGCGGCTGGCCAGCCGGCCGGTCACCTGCCTCGAGTTCGAGGTGTCGGGCGCGGAGCCGGCCAGCCTGCGGGCCGCCCTGGCCATCGAGTCAGCCGAACTTGGCGTCGACGTCGCGGTCCAGCGAGCCGGGCTGAACCGGCGGGCCATGCGTCTGGTGGTGATGGACGTGGATTCGACCCTGCTGCAGGACGAGGTGATCGAGTTGCTCGCAGCCAAGGCAGGCTGCGGGGCCAAGGTAGCGGACATCACGTCGGCAGCCATGCGCGGCGAGCTCGACTTCACCGAGGCGCTGGAGCGCCGGGTCGCGCTGCTGGCCGGGCTGGACGCGTCGGTCATCGACGAGATCGTCACCCGGCTGCGGCTGGCGCCGGGGGCCCGGACCCTGATCAGGACCCTGAAGCGGCTTGGCTACCGGTGCGGCATCGTCAGCGGCGGGTTCACCCAGTTCACCGACCGGCTGACGGCCGAGCTCGGGCTCGACTTCGCCGAGGCCAACACGCTGGAGATCGAGGCGGGCAAGCTGACCGGCCGGGTCACCGGCCCGGTTGTCGACCGGCCGGGCAAGGAGCGGGCACTGCGGAGGTTCGCCGCGGCCGCCGGCGTGCCGCTGAGCCAGACCGTCGCTGTCGGCGACGGCGCCAACGACCTCGACATGATTTCGGCTGCGGGTCTGGGCATCGCTTTCAACGCCAAGCCGGCCGTCCGAGACGCGGCGGACACGTCACTGAGCGTGCCGCACCTGGACGCGATCTTGTACCTGCTGGGTATCTCGCGTGAGGACGTGGAAGCGGCTGACGCTGAGGACTCGGTCTACAGCGACTGATCCCGGCAGGCTCAGTGCCGGGCTGCTGCGGCTCAGTGCCGGGCTGCGGCCGGGCGGACTGCGGCCGGGCGGGCCGGCTATCCGGACGACGGCCGCCAGGACGCGATCAGCTGAGCGTCGCCTGGCACCAGGCCTTCCCAGTCACCGGGAAGGCCCAGCACCGCGATCGCGGCCGTGGGGAACTCGGGCTCAGCCCCGGTCAGCAGGGCGACCAGCTCGGCGGAGGCCGGATTGTGGCCGATGTAGAGCAACGTCCGTACTCCGGCTGCCGTCTGCCGGATGAACTCGGCGACATCCTCGGGGCCAGCCTGATAGAGCCGTTGCTCGGCCGAGAACGCGGGCTCGCCGCCCAGCGTCGCTGACATCTGCTGCCAGGTCTGCCGGGTGCGCCTGGCCGCTGAGCAGATCACTGCGTCCGGCCGGAAACCGTTCTCGGCCAGCCAGCTGCCGGCTGCC
Source organism: uncultured Actinomycetota bacterium (assembly GCA_963713585.1). Taxonomy (GTDB): domain Bacteria; phylum Actinomycetota; class Actinomycetes; order Streptosporangiales; family Streptosporangiaceae; genus JAJYUU01. The sequence goes on from CAVQMG010000007.1 coordinate 491,888, forward strand.
TGGCTGTCGCGCAGGCCGCGCGGCCGCAGGCTTCGCTCAAAGTCCGGTCCGCCAGGAAGCTCCCCCGCCTTGGCGTGCCGCATCACGATCAGCGTGCGCCCATCCTGCATGCCACCATGGTGCGCCTGATCGTTGCGGTCGTCCGGCCGACTCGCGGAGATCACCTGGACCATTCACGCGGACGCGCAGGTCAGTGCCGGCGGCGCGCGAGGGCGTCAGCTGACCTGCCGCCCGCCGCGGTGCCTCGGGCCGGGTTACCGCCCGGTCAGGCGGTGACCTTGGCCGGCGTCTTGGCCTCGGTGTCGCCACCGCTGATGCTGGCGGACCGCCGCTTGGAGATGATGATCGCGGTCGCCACGATCGCCACCGCGACGATTGCGACCGCAGCCCGCAGTCCGAGGTTGCCGCTGTACTCGACCACGCTGGTCGCGATCAGCAGCGAGACCAGGTTCATCACCTTGATCAGCGGGTTAATAGCCGGTCCGGCAGTGTCCTTGAACGGGTCACCGACGGTGTCGCCGATGACGGTGGCCGCGTGCGCCTCGGAGCCCTTGCCGCCGTGGTGGCCGTCCTCGACGAGCTTCTTGGCGTTGTCCCAGGCGCCGCCGGAGTTGGCCAGGAACACGGCCATCAGCGCGCCCGCCGCGATGGCGCCGGCCAGGAACGAGCCCAGCGGGGCGTAGCCGAAGGCGAAGCCAACCGTGATCGGCATCAGGACGGCGAGCAGGCCGGGCGTGGCTAGCTCACGCAGCGAGTCCCTGGTGCAGATGTCCACCACGCGGCCGTACTCCGGCTTCTCGGTGTAGTCCATGATGCCGGGGTGGTCGCGGAACTGGTTCCGGACTTCCAGCACGACCCGGCCGGCTGCCCGGCCGACTGCCATGATCAGCAGTCCGGAGAAGAAGAACACCACCGACGCGCCGATGATGAGGCCGAACAGGTCGTTCGGGGCATCAATGCCGAGATTGAAGCCCGCCAGGTGCTTGACCAGCAGTTCGGCCGTGACCTGAGTGCGGAACGCGCCGAACAGCGCGGTCGCGGCCAGCACCGCGGTCGCGATCGCGATGCCCTTGGTGATCGCCTTGGTGGTGTTGCCGACCGCGTCCAGGCTGGTCAGCACCTGAGCGGCCTCGCCCTCTACCTCGCCGGACATCTCCGCGATGCCCTGCGCGTTGTCGGACACGGGCCCGAAGGTGTCCATCGAGACGATGACCCCGACCGTGGTCAGCAGGCCCGTGCCGGCCAGCGCGACAGCAAACAACGCGATGGTCGCGTTGCCGGTGCCCAGCAGGAAGGCACAGTAGACCGCGCCGCCGATCAGCAGCGCCGAGTAGACCGCGGACTCAAGCCCGACCGAGATGCCGGACAGGATCACAGTCGCGGCACCGGTCTCTGAGCTCTCCCCGATCTCCTTGACCGGGCGCCGGTTGGTCTCGGTGAAATAGCCGGTCAGCAGCTGGATCGCACTAGCCAGGACCAGGCCGACCAGGACGGCGCCGATCGCGAGCAATCGCGGGTTGCCGCTGTGATGCAGGATCGTCGGGTCGAGCACGCCCTTGAGGTCGCTGAACTTGGACGGCAGGTAGAGGAACGACGCGATAATGACCAGCACCAGGGAAATGACCGCCGAGGCGAAAAAGCCGCGGTTGATAGCGGTCATGCCGCTGCGGTCGTTCTTGCGCGGGGCGACCAGGAAGATGCCGAACATCGCGGTGATCACGCCGATCATCGGCACGATCAGCGGGAAGACCAGGCCGTCAGAGCCGAAGGCCGCCTTGCCCAGGATCAGGGCCGCGACGAGGGTGACCGCGTAGGACTCGAACAGGTCGGCTGCCATGCCGGCGCAGTCGCCCACGTTGTCACCGACGTTGTCAGCGATGGTCGCAGCGTTCCGCGGGTCGTCTTCCGGAATGCCCTTCTCCACTTTGCCGACCAGGTCGGCGCCGACGTCCGCTGCCTTGGTGAAGATGCCGCCGCCGACGCGCATGAACATGGCCAGCAGGGCGGCACCGAAGCCGAAGCCCTCCAGCACGCCGGATGCATTCTGCTTATAGATGATCACGACGATGGCCGCGCCGAACAGCCCAAGGCCCACGGTGAACATGCCGGCCACGCCACCGGTGCGGAACGCGATCCGCATAGCTGAGCGCTCGCCAGACTCCTTGGCCGCGGCAGCAACCCGCACGTTGCCGCGCACCGCCAGCCACATGCCGGTGAACCCGGTAGTCGCCGAGAACAACGCCCCCACGAGGAAGAAGATCGACCGGCCGAAGCGGACGGACTCATCCGTTGCGGGCAGGACCAGCAGGACAAAGAAGATCAGCACGACAAAGATGCTGAGCGTCTTGAATTGCCGGCGCAGGTAGGCAGCGGCGCCCTCCTGCACGGCGGTGGCGATCTCCTGCATCTTCGGGGTGCCCTGGCTGGCCGCCAGTACATCCCTGACCAACCAGCCCGCGACGGCCAGCGCCATCAGGGCGATGATGGCCACCACGACGACCCAGGTGAGGTTTGCGCCAGTTACAGTGGGCAAGCCTCCCCCGAGGGCGAGGTTGTGCGACGACATCCGTCCTCCTTGACAGGGGGTTACAAGCTAGTACCGGGCCGATGCCGTGGTGGCAGCTATCCCAGTGGCTCTGATACGCAGCGGGCCCGTCGTGGCTGCCATCCAGAAGGCACGCCAAATCTGACCTGCGACGTGCGGGGAGTCTACGCATCCCGGCAAGCGGATAGTAAATCGGGTGCGGTTACTTGCGCAGTCGCGACACTTTCGTAACGCAACAGTGCTCAGCCAGTGACAGAGACCGGAGCCTAACCGGCCGCTCACGGCAGCTAGCGAGTGACCCCCGCCGAAGGCCAGCTCATCCTGATGCTGGTTCCGGCGGCGGTCTCGCTGATCTGCACGTCGTCGGCGAGGCCCTCGATCACCGCGATGCCGAGCCACGGTGCGATTCCCAGCCCGTGACCGTTGCCGGTCTCGGCCAGGCCCCGCTGTCCGGCCTGCGCCGGACCAGCGAGCCTCCGGGGCACAGGTGTCGGTGACCTCAACCTCGAAGCGCCCGGCCAGGTCGGTGAGTGCCAGCCGGACCGGCTCGGCGGGACAGTACAGCTGGTGCCCCTCGACGGCACGCGAGCACGCCTCGCCCACCGCCAGTCTGACCTCGTCCAGCAGCGACTCATCGACTCCGCTACGGCGGGCCACAGCGGTCGCCACCAGCCTGGCCGTCCGGACATGGGCGGGCAGCGCGGTGAAACTCAGCTCGACAGTTGCCATCTCAGTGCGCCAGTTTCTCCAGTGCGCCAGTGCGCCAGCCTGGCGGCTGCTTACTTACTTCTCTGCCCGGCGGGCCGCGATGGCCTCGTCGACCGTGTCATGGATGCCGAAGACCTTGGTCAGGCCCGTGATCCGGAAGATCTTCAGAATGCGCTCCTGCGTGCACACCAGGTCCAGCGACCCGTCGTGCGCCCGGACGCGCTTCAGTCCGCCGACCAAAACCCCGAGGCCGGTGGAGTCGAGGAACTCGACCTTCTCCATGTTCACGACGAGCTGGTAGAACCGGCTGTTGACCAGCTCGATCAGCAGTTCACGCAAGCGCGGAGCCGTGTAGACGTCAATCTCGCCCTCGACGTCGACGATCTCGATCCCATCCTTGCTGTGGTGATCTAGCTTCAGGTCCACAAATCCTCCAGCGCCTTTACGGCGGTATATGTCTAACGGTGGCCGTACCTGCCCGTCGTGCGGCCCGACAATCGCGGTGCGGTCTGCCTCGCGCATTCAACCACGCCCTGACGTCATTCCTATACCAGATCGCGGTCGCAGGCATCTTGCGTCGTGAGACACACTGGGATCTGATGCCTTCGGTCCCCCCGGTCGCCCCTGCTGAACCGCCGCTAACGGGCGAGAGCGCGCCTGCCGCGCCCGCCCCGGTCCGCCACGGTCCCGGTCCCCGCGGCGCGGCGCGCATCCTGCAGGCGGGGGCGGAGTCCGGGCGGCTGACCTACCTGACGCATCTGCCCGGCATGCCCGGTGAGCCGGCCGACTGGCCGGCCTTCGTGCCGCCTGAGCTGATCAGCGCCCTGGCCAACGCCGGCATCACGGCGCCGTGGCGGCATCAGGCGCAGACCGCTGAGCTGGCTGCCGCCGGTCAGCACGTGATCATCTCGACCGGCACGGCCTCCGGCAAGTCGCTGGGCTACCTGCTGCCCGCCCTGACCGCGATCCGCGGCGGCGGTACAGCGCTGTACATCGCGCCGACCAAGGCGCTGGCGGCCGACCAGCTCAAGCTGGTCCGGTCGCTTCAGCTAGACCGGGTCCGCGCGGCCGTCGTCGACGGGGACACGCCGTGGACGGAGCGGACCAGGGCCAGGTCGCAGGCTAGCTACCTGCTCACCACCCCGGACATGCTGCATCAGTCGCTGCTGCCGGCGCACGCCCGGTGGAACGGCTTCTTCCGGCGGCTGCGCTTCGTGATCGTGGACGAGTGCCACACCTACCGGGGCGTGTTCGGCTCGCACGTCGCGCACGTGCTGCGCCGGCTGCAGCCGGATCGCCTATCACCACAGTGCCGCCGAACCGGTCTTCGTGCTCGCCTCGGCGACCATCAGCGAGCCAGCCCGGTGCGCCGAACTGCTCACTGGCCGGACCGTGCACGCAGTCAGCGCGGATGGCGCTCCCCGGGCCCCGCTCACTTTCGCGCTGTGGGAACCGCCGCTGACTGGTGCCCGCGGCGAGGCAGGCGCGCCACTGCGGCGCGCGGCCACCACCGAGGCTGCCCAGCTGCTGACCGACCTGGTCCGCGACGGCGTGCCTGCGCTGGCGTTCGTCCGCTCTCGCCGGGGCGCGGAGGCCGTAGCCGACTCGGCCCGGCGGCAGCTGACTGAGTCCGGCGCGCCAGACCTGGCCGTGCGCGTGGCCGCCTACCGGTCCGGATACCTGCCTGAGGAGCGGCGGGCGCTGGAGGAAGGGCTGCGCACCGGTGCCATCACCGGGCTGGCGGCCACGACCGCGCTGGAACTGGGCGTCAACGTGACCGGACTAGACGCGGTGCTGATGGCAGGCTGGCCGGGCACCAGGGCGGCACTATGGCAGCAGGCCGGGCGAGCCGGGCGCACTGGCCGCGAGGCAGTCGCGGTGCTGATCGCGCGCGATGATCCGCTGGACACCTACCTGGTCCATCACCCGCAGGCGCTGCTGCAGGCACCGGTCGAGGCCACCGTGCTCGATCCCGGCAATTCTTATGTGCTGGCGCCGCACCTGTGCGCTGCCGCCGCCGAACTGCCGCTCACCGCGCACGACCTGGCCAGGTTCGGCCCGTCGGCGGCTGCTGTCGCAACCGGGCTGGCCGCCGATGGCATGCTGCGCTCACGCGGCAGCCGCTGGTGCTGCACCCGGCAGGGCCTGACCATGCGGACCGGCCTGCGCGGGACCGGCGGCTGGCCGGTGCGCATCGTTGAGCAGGCGACCGGCCGGCTAGTCGGCACGGTCGACGAGCCGTCCGCCCATTTCCTCGCGCACGAGGGCGCGGTCTACAGCCACCAGGGTGAGATGTACGTAGTCCGCAGCCTGGACCTGGGCGACCGCACGGCCCTGGTCGAGCTGTCGGATCCCGGCTACGTGACGGTGGCCCGCGAGATCACCAGCGTCGAGGTGGACTCCGAGCTCACCCGGACCGGCTGGGGCGAGGCCACGATCAGCTTCGGCGACGTCCTGGTCACCCGTCAGGTGGTCTCCTATGCCCGGCGCAGCACCGAGACCGGGCTGCTGGCCGGCGAGGAGCTGCTCGACCTGCCGGAGCGCAGGCTGTCCACCAAGGCGGTCTGGTGGACCATCTCGGCGGCCCAGCGCGCCGCGCTGGCCGCAGCCGGCCTGGACCTGCCCGGCGCGGCGCACGCCGCCGAGCACGCCGCCATCGGCCTGCTGCCCCTGGTTGCCGCATGCGACCGGTGGGACGTCGGCGGCGTCTCCGCCGACCTGCACCCGGCCACCGGCAAGCTCACCGTGTTCGTCTACGACGGCCACGCGGGCGGAGCCGGGTTCGCGGAGCGCGGCTTTGCGACCGCGGCCGCCTGGCTGGCTGCGACGGCCGACGCGATCGCCGATTGCGAGTGCTCGGCCGGCTGCCCGTCCTGCATCCAGTCACCCAAATGCGGCAACGGCAATCATCCGCTGGCCAAGCAGGACGCTGTCACGCTCTTGCGTGCCCTGCTCGCAGGCGCTCCCGTGGCGCCCGTGGCTAGCCAGATTTAAGCGGGAACGTGGTCATACGTCACGTCGCGGTGTCTGGACAGTGTCCGGACATGGGGCGACCCCCGTCGGGGGGGAGAACGGGGGTCGCCATACGGTCCGGCTCCGGGGGGGCAGAGCCGGGTCCGTTACTCAAGAAAGCCTAGTTGCATTCGGGGCAAGTTACCAGCCGGTCATGCCGAACCACAAAGGGTTCTGGTGCTTTCCCCTATGCTGCCGGACCGTGGGCACATCCGTCGAGAGCAGCGAGCGAACTACCGCCGCTTTCTTTGATCTGGATAAGACGATCATTTCCAGGTCGAGCACGCTCGCGTTCGCCGCGTCCTTCTACCGCAACGGCCTGATCAGCCGGACCCAGGCGTGCCGTGGCGCCGTCGCACAGCTGACCTTCCGGCTGGCCGGCGCCGGCCCGGCCCAGATGGACAGGATTAAGGAGCAGGTCAGCGCGTTGTGCGCGGGCTGGTCCGCGGATGAAGTGCGGCGCATCGTGACGGACGGGCTGGCCGACATCATCGGACCCTGCGTTTACACCGGTGCCCGCGACCTGCTCGCCGGCCACCAGCGCGACGGCCACGACGTCGTCATTGTGAGCACCTCGGGCCAGGAAATAGTCACGCCGATCGGGACCATGCTGGGCGCGACCACGGTGATCGCGACCCGGCTGCAGGTCGCCCACGGCCGCTATACCGGCCACCTGGATTTTTACGCCTACGGTCAGGCCAAGGCCGATCACGTCGCGATCCTGGCCGCCGAACGCGGGTACCAGCTGCAGGACTGCTTTGCCTACAGCGACTCCGTCACCGACCTGCCGTTGCTGGAACTGGTCGGCCTGCCGCATGTGGTGAACCCCGACCGCGCGCTGCGTAAGGTCGCCCGGGCCCGGCGGTGGCCAGAACTGACCTTCCGGCAGACAGAAGCGACCCGGCTGGCCCTGGCCGGGGCCCCGCCGACGGCCTGAGCCAGGCTCCGCTGGAGGCGCGGCTGCCAGGCGTGACGACGGCCGGGCATAGGAGGGGGCCGATCGATCGAGATAACGAATCGATCACGCTGCGGTCTTTCCAAAGCTCCGCCGGGCCAGTAGAAAGGAAGCACGGACCTAGTCCGTACACGGCAGCCAGGTACCCACGCGCGACCAGCCGCGGGAGGCGTGCCATGGCAGGCGAATAGCGACCACTACGTGCGCTGCTGACCAATGAGGCGCAGGGTGTTATCCGCCTACCATGGCAGTGAAGGTGCACGCTTGTTAACCGGGCCTGACGTGTTTACCGCGACGGCGCCCCTCTCCGGGGCGCCGTTTGCATGCCAGGATCAGACTGGCCGCGCCTGGCTGAATGGCGATTCCGCACTTTCTGTCTGATTTGCGGGGATTGGCGCACCGGCCGGCAACACGGTTGAATGTGATGTGCATTTAACGGATGCCGGCTCCTGATGCCATTGGGTATAAGCAAGACTTTGAGTTGACAGCGTTCAGAGAAGGAGGTACCCCATGGCCGAACCCGCGGTCAGGCGCACGTCCTCCGGTGCCGCCGATCAGTCGATCGGCGACCTGGTATCCGTGGCGGCCAGGGACATCTCGCAGCTGGTCAGGTACGAACTCGACCTGGCCAAGCTCGAGCTTAAAGCGGACGCTAAGCGCCTGGGCTTCGGCGCGGCACTGGTCGGCATCGCAGCGTTCGCGGGCTGCCTGGTGCTCATGCTGCTCTGCTTTGCCCTTGCCTACGGCCTCAACGCCCTCGGCATGCCCGGCGGACTCTGGGCTTCCTTCCTCGTCACCGCCTTTGCCTGCGTGCTGGTGATCGCCATCGCGGCTTTCATCGCCTGGCGGCTGGTGAAGAGGGTGGACGGCATGAGCAAGACCCGGCGGAGCCTGGCCGACGGCGCGTCCTTGCTGCGCCGCGGCAAGTCCAAGCCTGCCGCGCCCAAGGCCAAGGCCACGGTGAGAGCCGGTTAGCCGTGACCTCTCGTGGCAACGCATCCATCTACCTCAGCGGGCCGTGGTCGCATCGCTCTGTCAGTGCGAACGGCACCAGGTTCCACGTCGCCGAGAGCGGCGACGGGCCGCTGGTGCTGCTGCTGCATGGTTTCCCTGAGTTCTGGTGGACCTGGCGGCGGCAGCTCAGTTCGCTGGCCGAGGCCGGATTCCGGGTTGCCGCGCCTGACCTGCGCGGCTACGGCGCCAGCGACAAGCCACCGCGAGGATATGACCTGATTACCGCCGCCTCGGACGCGGCTGGCCTGGTTCGCTCGCTGGGCGAGGCCAACGCCGTGGTGGTCGGGCATGACTGGGGCGGCCTGATCGCCTGGACAATGGCGACTTATTATCCCAAAGTTGTCCGGCGACTTGCGGTAGTCTCGATGCCGCACCCGCTGCGGCTGCGGCACGCTGTCTTGTCGGCTCCGTTTGCCCAGGCCAAGAGCATGGGTTACGCGCTCGGGTTTCAGCTGCCCATGCTGCCCGAACGACGGCTACTCAAAGACGGTGCGCAGCGGGTCGGCAAGCTGCTGGACGCATGGTCGGGACCTGGCTGGCCGGACCCGGAGACCGAGCGCCGGTACGAGGACGCCATGTGCGTGCCGTCCGTGGCGCACTCGGCGCTGGAATATCACCGGTGGTACCTGCGGTCCAGGTTCCGGCCCGACGGCATCGCCTACAGCCGGATGATGCGGTCACCAATCCAGGCACCGACCCTGCATCTGCACGGCGCGCTTGACCCGTGCGTGCTGCCCAGTACTGCGCGCGGCTCAGGGGTGCACGTGGAAGCGCCCTACCGATGGCGGCTGCTGGACGGCGCGGGTCACTTCCCGCACGAGGAAGTACCCGAACGCTTCGACCTGGAGCTCCGCTCCTGGCTCAGCGATCCCGAGCCTGAACGCTAGCCGGGTGCCCGGCGACGACGCTAGCGCTGGCCGGGGCGCGTCCGGCCGCGACCGGGACGCGACCGGGCGGGCCAGGAATGCCAGGCCACGGGATGCGCTGGGGCGCCCGCTGCCGCGCGATGCGGCCGGGCAGCAGCCGCTGCCTGACGCGCCCGCGCTGCCCCCGCGACAAGCGCTGGCGGTCGCTCAGGATCTGCTTGACGACGGCCGGCCCTTCCACGCACACGAGGTGCTGGAGGCCGCGTGGAAGGCAGCTCCGGCGGCCGAGCGAGACCTCTGGCAGGGCCTGGCCCAGCTGGCCGTGGGCCTGACGCACGCGCGGCGCGGCAACGCGCGTGGCGCCGTGGCCTTGCTGCGCCGTGGCGCGAACCGACTCGCCGGCTACCCGGCGCCGGCCCCGCATGATGTCGATGTCGACGGTCTGCGCCAGGCCGTAGCCACGCTGACGGACCGGATGGGCGCCGGCGGAGAGGTTCCGGCGGAGCCGGACCTGAAGATCACCCTCGTGCTACGGTCGCCGCCAGGCTAACCGCCCTGACAACCCTTGGTGGAGACGGCAGTGTCCGCGTGGCTGCCGGCCGCCACGTCGCTGGCCACCTCGGCGGCCGTGAGCGCGTAGCCCGTCTCGGAGTAGGTCGTGGAAGCGGCGAACACCACCCCGTAAACATGGCCGGACACTGACAGCAGCGGGCCGCCTGAGTTGCCGGGCTGGATTTGCGCCCGGATCTCGTAGATCTGCCGGGTCACCACCGCGGTCTGGTAAATGTTCGGCCCGGATGCCGTCACGCTGTTGCCGATCCTGGCCGCCACCACGGTCAGCGGATGATCGAGCGGGTAGCCGACCACAATCGCGGCGGTGCCATCGCTGGCCGGGGCCGCAAAGTGCAGGGCCGGCGCGGTAAGGCCGGGAACATCCAGCACGGCCAGGTCTCGCTGCGGGTCATACAGCACCACCTTGGCGTCGTAGGTCTTGCCGTCGATGGCATAGACGAACGGTCCCTGGGTCACGCCAGCCACCACATGCGCGTTGGTCAGCACGTGCTGCGGCGAGATGACAAAGCCCGAGCCCTCGATCCGGATCGAGCACGATTGCGCGACGCCCTCGATCTTGACGATGCTGCGTTCCACCTTGGTCAGCGCGGATGATCGCAGCACGGCCGGGTCAGGTGCGGCGAGGGTCAGCGCGCTCTCGCCGCCGAACGCGCCGAAGACCTGCGAGTACAGGCCGTTGGAGAGAAGGCTGCGCAGCCGGGGAAAGACCGGCAGGTAGAGTGCGCCGCTCGGCATCACGCGGTCGACGGTGCGGAGTACAGCCGAGTTGTCGACCTGGCGGCCGATAGCCGGGAACGGGGCGCTCACCACGAAGGACGCCATCAGCCACGCCACGACCAGCACCGCCATGACGTTGACGGCGGCGCCACCCAGCGCGTCAACCACGGTGGCTGGCCGGCCGGTCAGCCGGGACCGCACCGCCACGCCGATCCCGGACGCCAGCAGCATGCCGATGATGGCAATCCCGAACACCACCAGAATCGCGATGAACGCTTGCCACGACGAGCTCTTGGCGAACGACCTGGATACGCCGGGCGCGATAGCCGCGCCGGCGCACACGCCGGCCACGAACCCCGCCAGACTCAGGACGCCGATGATGAAGCCCTGGCGGTAGCCGGCCACGGCGAACGCTGCGATCAGCGCGATCAGGATCAAGTCGAGCAAGTCACCGGGCACGGCATCAACTTATCGCCAGGCCGGCCCTGTCGGCGCCGGTGTGATCCGCCCGAGATGTGTCAGCTTCCCGGCCGCGGCCAGCCGAACGGCTGCTCATCCTCGGTCAGCTCGGTCACGACGTCGTGGTCCCACGGCCGCTCCCAGCCGCCGAGCGCCAGGATCTGGTCGATGAGCATCGCGGTGAATCCCCAGACCATCAGCCCGCAGACCCGGAACGCCAGGCCGCCCTGCCCGCCCGGATACTGAATCCGGATCCGGTTGGCGGGCCGGGCGAGTTCGGCCACCGGAACCCGGTGCACGGCCGCTATCTCGGCCGTGTCGACCGCCGAGACCGGGACCGGGGTCCGCCACCAGCCAATGACCGGAGTGACCCGGAAACCGCTGCGCGGGATATAGAGCTCGGGCAGCACCGCCAGCACCTGTACTCCGGCCGGATCCACGCCGGTCTCCTCGGCGGCCTCCCGGAGGGCGGCCGGCACCGGCCCGCCGTCGGCGTCGTCGATGGACCCGCCAGGGAAGGCTGGCTGGCCGGGGTGGTTGCGCAGCTGCGCGGACCTCTGCACGAGCAGCAGATCAGGCCCGGCGTCACCGGTCCCGAACAAGATCAGGACAGCGGCCGGGCGGCCGCCGCTCGCCGGCGGGCGCAACGGCGGTGGCACCGTCATCTGGCCAGCCGCCGCGACCAGCGAAGCCAGCCAGGGCGGCCCGTCGCCAGCACCGCCCGGGCCTGCCGCCTCGCCGGCACCGGCCGCGCCGTCCTCCTGGCTCAAGAGAACGGCCCGGCCTTGACCAGCTTCCGGGCCGCAACCTCGTCCGTCGGCCCGAGGCCGAACGACGGGCACAGCGCCGCGACGCTGCAGGCTCCGCAGGCCGGCTTGCGCGCGTGGCAGACGCGGCGGCCATGCCAGATCAGCCGGTGCGACAGAATCGTCCACTCCGTCTTCGGGATGAGCTCGCCGACCTCCTGCTCGATCTTGACCGGGTCCTCCTGGGCGGTCCAGCCGAAGCGGTGCGCCAGCCGCCCGAAGTGGGTGTCCACGGTGATGCCCGGAACGCCGAAGGCGTTGCCGAGCACCACGTTGGCCGTCTTTCTGCCCACGCCCGGCAGCGTCACCAGGTCGTCCAGCCGCGGCGGCACCTCACCGCCGAAGCGGTCGCGGAGAGCGGCCGACAGGCCCATGACCGACTTAGTCTTGGCCCGGAAGAAGCCGGTCGGCTTCAGGATCGTCTCGACGTCCTCGGGGTTGGCCGCCGCCAGATCTTCGGGAGTGGGATATTTGGCGAACAGCGCCGGGCTGGTCAGGTTAACCCGGACGTCGGTGGTCTGCGCCGACAGCACGGTCGCTACCAAGAGCTGGAACGGGTTGGCGAAGTTCAGCTCGCAGTGCGCGTCGGGATAAGTCTCGGCCAGTATCCGGTTCATCTGCCGCGCCCGCCTGACCAGGCCGAGCCTGGTCTCTGGCTTCCGTCGCTTGGCGGGCGGCGGCGCGGCCGTTTTCGTCACCATGCCGCCAGACTAGGGCCTCGGCGGGTGCTGGCAGAGCCGGACCAGCGCCGGGCATGACCCTGGCCACAGTGCAGCACCCTTCCCGGTACCGTGGGATGGCGGCTGGCGCCGCGGCGGTTAGATAAGACGACGGCCAGACCTGCCGCTGACGAAGACTGCCGCTGACGGGGCCGGCTGGCGTGCGCAGGCCGGACCGGCTCGCGATCTCCAGCTTCAGTGCAGGTAACCCCGCTAACAGGACATTCGTGATTAATACCGTGCAGCACGACAGCAGACGACGGCCGGCCGGCGGCGCGACAGGCCTGGCCGCCCGTCTTGGTCACGTGCTGCGGCGGCACTGGCTCGCCTCGGTCCTGCTCACAGCCGGCCTCGTGCTGCGCGTTCTGGTCGTGCTGGCCTACCGGCCGGCCATCTTCTACCAGGACACCACCAGGTACCTGTATCAGGCACAGGGCAACGACCCGGTCGGCTACCGGGTGCCGCTGCGCGGCATCCTGCTCATCGGGAACTTCGATACTGTGGCCGCCGTCCAGCACCTGCTCGGGCTGGGCATGGCGGTCGCGCTCTACTGCCTGCTGCAGCGCCGCGGGGTGGCCCGCTGGCTGGCCGCGCTGGCGATCGCGCCGGTCCTGCTTGACGCCTACCAACTGCAGCTCGAGCAGATGATCATGCCTGATGTCTGGTTCGAGGCACTGATCGTGGCCGGGCTGGCTGTGCTGCTATGGCCTGGCCCGGTGTCTGGCTACCTGACCTGGCGCCGGGCGCTGGCCGCCGGGCTGGTGCTCGGAGCGGCCGTGCCGGTCCGTCAGGTCGGCGAGATCCTTATCCTGCCGGCGATCTGCTACGTGCTCGTCAGCGTGCCCGGCTGGCGCACCAAGCTGGCCCGGGGCGCCGTGCTGTGCGCGGCTTTCGCGGTGCCGTTCCTTGCTTACTGCACAACGTCCTACGTGGTGAAGGGCAGCTTCGCGCTGTCGCACACCGGGGTCACGACCACCTACGGCCGGATGGCCTACGCAGCCGACTGCGGCACGCTGTCGCTCACCCCGGCGCAGCGCCCGCTGTGCCCGGATGCCAAGCAGCACACACTCGGGCCGGACGGGTTGCTGCACAATCCGTCGTCGCCGCTCAAGCCGGTCTACCGACGGCTGCCACACGCTCAGGCGTCACAGCTAGTGGAGTCCTTCAACTCCAGGGTCCTCCGGCAGCAGCCCGGCCGGGTGCTCACCGCGGTCGGCCGCGACTTCGGCAAGTTGTTCGCGGTGAACCGGGTCACCGCGCCGGGCGACGACCCGATCTCACGCTGGCAGTTCCAGCTCAGCTATCCGTACATGTACCCGCACGCCTCGCCCAAGGTGCTCAAGGTCGCCACGAGCGAGTTTGGTGGCGGGATGCCGAAGATCTGGCTGCCGGTGGCGAAGTTCCTGCGCGCTTACCAGCTCAACGGTGGCTACACGCCCGGCCCGCTGCTGCTTTTCTGCCTGCTCGCCGGGCTGGCGGGCGCGATCACTGCGCTGTCCAGGCGACTCGATACCCGGCGCCGGGAGCTGGCGCGGGCAAGCCTGGTTTTCATCCTCACCGCGGTGCCGCTGTTGCTCGTCTCTGATCTGTTCGTCTACTCCTGGCGGTACCAGCAGCCGGCTCTGGTCACCCTGCCCGCCGCAGCTGCGCTCGCTGCGGCCTGCCTGCCCTGGCGCGCGGTCCGCCGCGAACCGGACGCCCACGGGCAGGAGCCGGCCCCGCTAGCTGCTGGACCCGAGCCAGCCACGCCGCCGGAATAGCCAGTACAGCCCGCCGACCGCCAGCACCTCGGTGCCGAGGCCGAGGATGACGAATACCGGCCAGCCGTTCAGGTGGCCGACCAGCCAGGCGAAGTTCTGGCCGAAGAACCCGGTCAGGAACGACAACGGCAGGAAGACGGTGGCGATGACCGCCAGCTGCTTCATGACCACGTTCAAGTTGTTCGACACCATGGACAGGTACACGTCCATGCCGTTGCTGAGCAGGTCCCGGTAGCTGTCGATCATGTCGCTGATCCGGATCGTGTGGTCGTACAGGTCACGCAGATACGGGTCGCTTTCCGGCGTGGTGCCCGGCAGCTCGACCATGCCCGCCACCAGCGCCGCCATCACGTCGCGCTGCGGCGAGACCAGTTTGCGCGCGCTGACCAGCCAGCGCTGCATGGCAAACAGCTCGGCCAGTTGATCGTTGCTCGGCTTGGCGAAGATCCTTTCCTGCAGGTCATCGATGTGATCATCGAAGTCCGACAGCGGCGGGAAGAAGCTGTCGATCAGGCTGTCCATGATGTGGTGCAGGAGGATCAGCCGGGTCGGCCGGTTGCTGCCAGTCGGCAGGCCGCCGGGTCGGCCCAGCCGCTCCCAGAGCTGGTCGAGGGCGTGGCAGTGATCCTGCCGGATGGTGATCAGGTAGTCCCTGGCGATGAAGATATGGACCTCGACGAGGTCGTTCTTGTCTTGTCCGGTAACGCCGTAACACACCAGGTAGACGACTCCGCCGAAGTCCTCGACCTTGGGTCGCTGGCCGAAGTCGCTGACCGCTTCGATCGCTAGGGGGTGCAGCTTGAAGTCGTTGCGCAGCAGCGCGATGCCGTCAGGATCGGCTGGCCGGAAGTCGAGCCACAACAACTCGCCGGCTTCGAGCGCGCGCTTGATCGACTCCTCGGTCACCGGAGCCGAGGAACCGTCGGCCAGGATCAGTTTTCCGTCCACGCCCGTATTGTCCACAGCCCGCCACGGTGGCCTGACGGCGGGCTGCGGTAAAGCGCCCGGCCGGCCGCCGTCAGGCCGCGCGCGAGCCCTTCCCGAAGGCCCCGGCCCGCTGCGCCAGCATGTCGGTGACCGTACCGACCGTGCCGGACAAGCCGCTCAGGCTCTTGCCAGCGGCCACGCGCCGGACCGTCACCTCGGCCATGCTGAGAGCCTCCGCCGACAACCGTTTGACCTCATCCGAGGCGAGGATCGCCGATACGGAAGCGCGTAGCCGCTGCAACCCGTCTTTCCCGTCCTGAGCGCCGGCGATGTAGCCGGCTATGAAGCCGAGGATTGTCTCCATGGTGCTGCCTTGCCTTTCGGGGGATGAAAAGAGCAGGCCGACGGGCTGAGGGCTTGCCCGCGGGTTACATCTCGCGCAGTTCCAGGTACCGCTTGATGTCCGGCACCGACGCCACAATCGCGGCCAGCACCGCGGCCAGCAGAGCCGCCTTCACGAGTCTGGTGATCATCGTCTTCCCTCCCCTCGGTGAGCGCTGTGCTGCGGTGAACCGGTTGGCCTTACCCCTGAGCTAGCGGCACTACTTCATCGGGCGCGAAGTAGAGGAATCTGCCATGGTTGCGGTTCAGATCGGCGGCCGGGTCGTCGACCGGCGTCACGGCGAGGTGCACGTGTCCGTCGACATCGAACAGGACCGCCTCGACGACGGCCTCCCGGCCGGCCAGGAAGAGGTCCTGCGCATCGGCCCGGCGCGAGCCCGGCTGCATGATCACCCGCGAGTCCCTGGCGACCTCGACGCCGTCGATCACGACATGGTCGCTCTCCGGCGAGACAGACGTGTCCGCGCCCGGGTCCCACCACGGCACGGCCGGACGGTCCGTTACCTCAGGCGCGGGCCAGTCGATGCCGTCACCCGGCTCGGGCGTGCTGCCCAGTGCCGCGCCCGCGGGGGCGGACCGCAGGTACCTGATCGCACCGTGCATCCGCTCGAGCATCTCGGCCGGCATGTCGTCGACCCGGTCCAGCAGCGTCGCCGCCTTGCTGTCGGTCGCCCGCGCCTGCCGCTTCTCGGCGTCAGTGAGCGCCAGCGTGCGCAGCGTCAGGATCTCATCGATCTCGGTGGCGTCGAACAGGTCACCGGCGCTCTCAGCGGCGACTTCCGGGTGGTCGTAGAGGATGACGGGCGAGGACAGCACCAGGTCAGCGCAGTCCGGCGGGCCGGCCAGCACCGGCCAGGTGCCTGTGTTCTGGCACGCGGCGACCTCGGCCGCGGCCCACTCCGGCGGATCGGTCATGGACAGGAACTTGCCGCCCGGCACGCCGATCAGCGAGTGCGCGGCGATCAGCGCGTGCCGGAGCCCGTCCTCCCGGATCCGCAGCCCCGCCAGCGGAGTAGTGGTGTTGGCTACCTCTACCCGCAGTCGCGCCGCCTGATAGGGCCCGCCGACCCGCTCGGCGTGCAGCCTGATCGCCCCGTCCAGCCCGTGCCACTGCCGCACGAGCCGTCCTGCCAGCCGCCCGCGGTCGTCGGTCAGGTCCTCGCTGGCCTCGCCCGAGCCAACGTGGAACTCAACGGTCTTGTCCTCAGCGAGCAGCGACGACATCAGCACGGTGATCCGCTGCTCGCGCTCGGCTGCCTCGTCGAACGAGGTGAACTCGGCCCCGTCGACGTACAGCGTGCCGACGTCATGCAGTTCGCCGTTCTCGGGCGAGACGCCCTGCACCGTCCGGCTCTGCAGGTGCAGGAACCGGACCAGGACGCGCACCTCAGCATCGTCCCGGCACTCCAGCAGGCACTCGGTCAGCGACGAGCTCGCCTCGTGCGGGTCGACCTCGGCATAGCCCGGCGGCATCAGCACGCCGAACTGGAACCGGACCTGATTCTTCTGCGACGCCTTGTAGTAGGGATACAGCAAGTAGCCCTCGTACAAGATGGCATCTGCTACCCGACGGGCGTGGCCGAGATGATCGGCGTTGAGTCTCATGCCGGTCCCTCCGCGCGATCAGCCGCCCGCGACAGCAGGTCGAGGATGACCGCCTCCCAGGTAGCCAGGCCCTTAGCCGACTTGTACCTGAGCAGGTCGTCGAAGGTCAGCGAGCCGACCTTGATCCAGGCGGTGTTCGGGAAATGAGCGTCGATCGCCTCGCGCCAGGTACTGATCGGCAGCCGGTAACTGGCTTCCTTGCTCCATGGCACCTGGGTGACCGACATCTTGCCGTCGGCGAGGCTGAAGATGGTTCCGCTGAAGAGCAGCAGCAGTGGCACCTCGCCGTCATCCAGCCCGGCGAAGTACCGGGTGGCCCCGATCTCCATGTCGTAGGTGAGCGGGACTGGCAGGTCGATCTCCGTGCTGCCGGTAAAGCCGGGCACCATGATCGAAACGTTGATGAACTGCATCGGCTTGAGCGTGTCCGCCCAGCGCTGGGTCTCGCCGAACAGGTCATTGAGCCGCTCGGCCTCGTCGTCGGAGTACCGCCGCCTGGCCGGCTCGATCCGGATCTGGCAGCGCAGCGCGATGGCCTCGACCCGCTGGCCGGACGTCTCGCTGATCCGCAGCGAGAAGAACATCGACGGCATGACCGCGTACTTGTCCGCCCGTGCCCCGGTGCAGTCAAACACCAGCTCAGCCATGTTGAGCCTCCCGGCTGGCGGGTGCCGGGCGATAGGGCCTGGCCCGCTTGCGCACGTCCGCCAGGAAGGCGGCGATGCTCTCCCGCGCCTCGGTCCCGCCGTCGAAGCCACGCCAGTGCAGGCGCATCCGCCCGGCAAGTTCATAACAAGCATCGATGGGAACGAGGAAATACTCAACTCCGCCGTCCGCGCGGCTGATCAGCACCGCCTCGACGTCGACAGCCGGCTCGCCGAGCAGCGGATAGTCGCTGGTCAGCCGGGCCCACAACTGCAAGTCAAGGATGCACTCGGTGACTCCGGCCGGGCTCGGGTAAAAGCCCGCCAGCCCGCCACCCGCGCGCGAGGTATGCAGGAAGAACGCCAGCCCGACCGGGATCTCCAGCTGGTCCCACTCGGCGGGCGTCATCACCCGGCCGAAGTCGACCAGGTACCGGTCAGGGACCGAGCGGTACCGGCCCCGGCCTGCCGACTCCTGGGTGAACAGCAGATAGCAGGCGCGGCAGGCACAGAGCAGGGAGGACGCCTCCAGGTCGGCGATGTGGCTGTGCTCCGGCGGAACCTCCGCCGCGCACATCTCGCATCGCTCCGGCGCCTCGGCCTGCTGGCCACTGCCCTGCTGGTCAGCGTTCGCGCGCTGACTGGGCAGCATCCCCAGCCCGGCCACGGCCTCTGGCCCCGCAGGATCCGGTGCGGCGGAAAGCGGTGCCACTGACGGCGGTGCCGCCCGAGCTGGCACTGGCGGAGCTGGCACCACCGGCGAGCCGGACGGCGGCCGGACGAACCGGCGCAGCCCGGTCGGGCCGGTCACGGTCGCCACCTCGCTCGCTTCGCCGCGCGCGGCGCCGACCCTGCTAGCCTGCGCGACTCCGTCACGGTCGCCACCTCGCTCGCTTCGCTGCGCGCGGCGCCGACCCTGCTAGCCTGCGCGACTCCGTCACGGTCGCCACCTCGCTCGCTTCGCTGCGCGCGGCGCCGACCCTGCTAGCCTGCGCGACTCCGTCACGACGGCACCGCCTCGGGTACCGCGACCCGGACGCCCTGGCTGTCGGTGAGCAACGGCAGCGGATCGAGATGCAGCCCGACGTCGTCGACGCCCTTACCCGCCAGCCGTACGTTGTACTGAGTACCGCAGGCCGGGCAGCTGAGGATTTCCCGGTCCAGGTTGCCGTCCGCCATGGACGAGCCGCAAGCCGCGCAAGCGTCGCGGTAGGCATAGAGCGTGCCGCGCACCGAGCACAGCAGTACGGGGACCCCGTCGGCGTTCGCGGTGACCGGCCGTGAGCTCGGCGGCCCGATGTTAGGCAGCGTTACCCACACAGTCGGGGGGACACCCCCCGACGACCCCGGAAACCCGATCCGCCGAGATATCGTCCGGGCGCTTGCCGATCTGCAGGAGCTTCGGCTCGGCCGGGTCCGGCACCGCGGTCATGCCTTCCACGACGACCTCGGTCACCTCGGGCGCCGCGTCTTGCACGGCGCCGGTGATCGCCAGCTGGACGGTGACGGTCGAAGACGGACAGCCGTGGCAGCTGCCTTCCAGCTTGAGCCTGGCGACACCGTCGAAGACGCCGATGTACTCGACGCCGCCGGCATGTGAGCCGAGGTAAGGCCGGACCTGGTCCAGCGCGCGCTGGATCCGGGCGTCCACGTCCAGCGGATGCAGCCCGTGCAACAGCAGCAGGCTCTCCACCAACGGGTCCTCGGCTAGCTTGCCGATCATCTCGTGGCCGGGCGGCCCCTGATCGGCGAGCACGGTCATGATCTGGGCCAGGCCGTCGCCGTACAGGCCGACCAGCAGGCCTACTAGTTCCTCCGCGGCCGGAGCCGCGCCCCCGAAGCCACCCGACCGTAGCGCTTCGAGCAGTTCCTCAACCCGTGCGCTGACTGTTTGCACGCCGGTCATGCGTCTCGCCTCCGTCTAGCCGGGCGGCTGTCGCCTGCCCGCGTGCGTCGCCCAGGTCACGGGCTGGATCTGGACCGGCCCCGAGCGCCGTAGTCCGGGGCCAGTCCAGAATCTGATCAGGTGGACAAGATCGCGGCCATCGGCGAGTGCACCTTCTGCAGCGACTTGCCGTTCCCCATGTACATGTGCACGCCACACGGCAGACACGGGTCGAAGCTGCGCACCGCGCGCATAATGTCGATGCCCTTGAACCGGTCTGGCGGATTCTCCTCGAAGATCGGCGTGTTCTGCACCGCGTCCTCGTAGGGTCCGGGGGTGCCGAAGCTGTCCCGCACGCTGGCGTTCCAGGGCGTCGGCGGGTACGGGTGGTAGTTGGCGATCTTGCCGCCGCGGATCACCATGTGGTGCGACAGCACACCACGCACTGCCTCGGTGAAGCCGCAGCTGTTCGCCTCGTCCGGCACGTTGAAGGGTTCCCACGTCTTGGTGTTCCCCGCCCGCAGTTCGGCCAGCGCCTTCTCCATGAAGTGCAGCGCGCAGGCGGCCGCATACGCCTGGAAGTAGGTGCGGGCCCGGTCCCGCTCGATCGCGTTCGATAGCGGCGCACCGCTGGAGTCGGTCGGCACCTTCCACTCGAAGGTGACCTCGGGCTTGGTAATGGTGCGCGGCAGGTTGATCAGCACGCTGTGGCCGGTCGACTTGACGTAGCCGAAGTCGACCAGGCCACCCTGCGCGGTGGCCCAGAGCCTGGCGATGGGGCCGCCACCGGTGTCGGCGGCGAGGTGATTCTCGCCGTCGAACCAGCGCGGTGACATCACCCAGCTGTACTTGTCATCGAAGTCGCGCTTGGCCGGCCGCGGGATGGTGTGCTGGTTCCACGGGTGCCTGCGGTCCACCGGGTTGCCCAGCGGGTCGCGGGTCACGAACATCTCCTGGTCTTCCCAGTCCTCGTAGTACGAGCTACCGAGCAGAATCCGGATGCCAAGGTTGATCTCGACCAGGTCATTGGTGAGCAGCTGCCCGTCGCGGATGACGCCGGGGCTGACGAACATCTTGCGGCCCCAGTTGGTCATGTGGTCGTACCGGAAGTCACAGTGCTCGGGGTCGTTCAGGCTGCCCCAGCAGACCATGTCAGCGCGACGGCGGCCGACTTCCTCGTAACCGGGCAGTGCCTCGTAGAAGAAGTCGAACAGGTCGTCGTGCATCGGCACGACGCGCTTCATGAATTCCACGTAGCGCATCAGCCGGGTCAGGTAGTCGGTGAACAACTGCACGGTCGGCGTGGTGCCGACGCCGCCCGGGTACAGCGTGGACGGGTGCACGTGCCGGCCTTCCATCAGGCAGAACATCTCCCTGGTAGACCGCGATACCTGCAGCGCCTCACGGTAGAACTCGCCTTCCAGCGGGTTCAGCGAACGCATGATGTCGCCGATGTACTTGTAGCCGTGCTCGGTGTAGTGCGGGCATTCAGTGCGGTTGGCCAGCTCCAGCACGCCGGGGTTGGTCTCGCCGACCATCCGCTCGCAGAAGTCAACGCCGACCAGGTTCTCCTGGAAGATGTTGTGGTCGAACATGTACTCGGCGGCCTCGCCGAGGTTGATGATCCACTCAGCCAGGTGCGGCGGCCGGACGCCGTAGGCCATGTTCTGGTTGTAGACCGAGCAGGTTGCGTGGTTGTCACCGCAAATGCCGCAGATCCGGCTGGTGATGAAGTGCGCGTCCCTGGGGTCCTTGCCCTTCATGAAGATGCTGTAGCCGCGGAAGATGGAGGAAGTGCTGTGGCACTCCACTACCTTCTTCTGCTTGAAGTCGATCTTGGTGTAGATGCCCAGGCTACCCACGATTCTGGTGATCGGGTCCCAGGCCATCTCGACCAGGCCGGTACTGTCCTCAACCGCAGTCATATCGAGTTCCTTCTTCCGCTACGGCTCGCTCCGGCGGCCGCGCTCTGCACGGCCTGGCCGGACCGGTGCCTCTGGGTCACCAGGTCTGCTTGTAACCGGTCAGTAGCTCGTCGCCCTTCTTCCGCCACTTCGGCTCTTCGTCGGCGGTCTTGGCGGTGAAGCCTCGCAGCGCGCGAATGACGGTGCCGTACAAGCTGCTGGCGGCCGTCGAGACCCGGGCGCCAGGGGGCTCGTCCATGAAGGGCATGAACTTGTCAGGGAAGCCCGGCATGGTGCAGGCGATGCAGATGCCACCCACGTTCGGGCAGCCACCCACGCCATTGATCCAGCCGCGCTTCGGCACGTTGCACTTGACGACCGGTCCCCAGCAACCCAGCTTCACCAGGCACTTGGGCGACCCGTATTCGTTGGCGAAATCGCCCTGCTCGTAGTAGCCCGCGCGGTCACAGCCCTCGTGCACGGTCGCGCCGAACAGCCACGTCGGCCGCAGGGCCTCATCCAGCGGGATCATCGGAGCCGCGCCTGCCACCTGGTAGAGCAGGTAGAGGATCGTCTCGGACAGGTTGTCCGGGTGAGTCGGGCAGCCGGGCACGCACACGATCGGCAGTCCGGCTTTCGACCGCCAGTCCCAGCCGAGGTAGTCCGGTACACCCATCGCGCCGGTCGGGTTGCCGGCCATCGCGTGGATGCCGCCGTAGGTAGCGCAGGTGCCTGCGGCCAGGATCGCGGTGGCCTTGGGCGCCAGCCGGTCCAGCCACTCGTTGGTGGTCATCGGCTGCCCGGTCGCGGGGTTGTTGCCGAAGCCGCACCAGTAACCCTCGGCCTTGATCGCCTCGTTCGGGATGGAGCCCTCGACCACGAGCACGAAGGGGTCGAGCTCGCCGCGGTCGGCCTTGTGCCACCACTCGATGAAGTTGTCGGCGCCGGTTTCCGGGCCGCACTCGAAGTCGATCAGCGGCCAGTGCACCGCGACCTTGGGCAGGCCGGGCAGCGCGCCGAGCGCGATCTCCTCAATGCTCGGCTGGGTCGCGGCGGTGAGCGCGACGGAGTCCCCGTCGCAGCCGAGTCCGCCGTTCATCCACAGAATGTGGACAACCGGCTCTTCCGTCTGTACCTGCGTCGCGTCAGTCTGTGTATCAGTGGCCACAGCGAGGCCACCTCCTCGCTTCTGGGACGGCTGGATGCTGGGCGGGCTCAACCCGATCGGTGCGACGACAGCACTGACCACGCGCGCGGTCAGAACGAAGACCTAACGCCCCCGCCTGCCACCTGGTGTCAGAACCGCCCCCGCGTTGCACCATTGCGTGCGCTGTGACCGGCACCTTTGATAATGGCGCCTTAACCGACGGCACCGCGCCGACGTATTCTCTCACAACGCACCTCGCCTTCGGTGATGCGCAGACGTCGTCATGCTAGACCCGCGGGTTGGCGCCGACAAGACGGAACAGTCACTTCACCGGACAGATATGTCCGTCGATCGGTTGACTGTGCCACCAAAACGGATTAATCGGCAGCACATGACGTGCAGACACTAGTGACGCGACCAGATTGGCGGAAACATCAAGATCGGCAGCACGCTGCGCGATTAGTTAACCCGGACAGGGTTCCGGTTCCTGCTCGCACGACGTACATTGGCTTCCAGCCCCCCGCTAGCCACGCCCGGGGCTACGCCAGACGGAGCCAGAGGGAGACAGACCGGTGGCGGAGCCCAGTTATGGACCCGCGGGAACCCCGATTGAGGTTGTCCCGGTCGTGGTGCTCTCTCAGGTCTTCCCGGCGCGGCCTTCGTCGATCCCCGATATCAGGGATTTCGTTCGTCGTTGCCTGGCTGAGTCACCGCTGACCGAGGAAGGCACGCGCGAGGTCGGGGACACTGTGTTCCGGGCACTACTGGATGCGGCCGGTCCCACCGGCTCTATCCAGGTCGCGTTCCGGATCTTCCCTGAACATGTCGAAGTGGACGTACTGCACTCCGACACGGCGATTCAGTCACCAGTCATGCCAGGCCCGCCTGTTTCCTACAGCCACAACTCACCCGGCCAGGGGATGGCGCCGCTGCCCGCGGGCCAGAAGCCGGCCGGGCTCTACTCAGTGCCGCAGGCAGCAGGACCGCAGCCAGCCCAGCCGCATTCCGCCGAAGGGCAGCTCCAGCCGGGCAGCTTCGCCGGCCAGGACGGCCAGCCCGAGACATTCGCCGAATGGATGTCCAGCGCATTGCGGCGCGAAGGGCTTACCCAGGAAGCGGCGGCACGTCAGCTGGGCGTTTCGGTGAAGACCGTGAGCCGCTGGGTTGGTGGCGCGACCGAACCGCGGATGCGTGATTTGCGCCGTATCCAGGAAGTGTTCGGTGAGGTCCCGCTGCCTTAGCAGCGGGGGTCCCCGCCATTGCCGCGCATGTGCCTCACGCAATTGCAGTAAATGGCCATACCTGTCTTGCCGGATCACTGGACGTCCCCCCACAAGTGTCCTACTGTTCGGCTATGGCGATTCACGCAGGACGCCACCAGTTCGGTACGGACCAGGGCCGGATTACATTACGGACTTTCCGCGACGGGCTGGCAGCCCAGGCCGGTCATGATCTCACCATTGACGCTGTCCGATGGTCAGGCGAGCTTGATGTGGCCGATGACCTTGCACCCGTCAGCCTGTCCGTCAAGATCGACCTGGGTGCCCTCGTGGTACGAACCGGGACCGGCGGGATTAAACCGCTGAGTGACCGGGACAAACGCGAGATCTCAGTGACCGCCCGCAAAACGCTGGCCGCAGACCGCTATCCCGAGGCGACCTTCAGTACCACCAACTTTGATCCCGCAGCGGACGGTACCGGCGGCATCATAGACGGTATGTTAACGCTCGCAGGCAAGTCCAGGCCGGAGCGGCTGACCGTGCTCCAGCCGAGTCCGGGTCACTACACGGCCACGACCACCGTGCGGCAGACCGACTTCGGCCTCAAGCCGTACTCAGCTTTCCTCGGCTCGCTCAAAGTGGCCGACGCCGTCGAGGTGGAGATCGAACTCGACCTGTCAGTCAACTCAGACCAGGAGCCGGGCGCATGATCGCCCAGCCGCCTGCCGACGCCCGCGCCCAGGTCGACGCGCTGTTCGAGCGCAGGGACCAGCCGGTACGTGAGTTCGCCGGGCAGGCAGCGGCGGTCGCGCAGGCCTGCCATCAGATGGCGGTCAGGTTCCACCAGGGCGGCAAGCTAGTGGTCTTCGGCACGGGCGGCCCGAGCACCGATGCCCAGCATGTCGCGGTCGAGTTTGTGCACCCGGTCATCGTCGGCAAGCGCGCGCTCCCTGCCATCTCCCTGACCTCCGATGTCGCGACGGTCACTGGTATCGCGGCGCGCAGCGGCATGGCCGCGATCTTTTCCCACCAGCTGCGGTACCTGGCCTACCCTCCTGACATCGCCCTGGGCATCTCCACCGACGGCAACTGCGCGAGCGTGCTGTCCGGGCTGCTGACCGCGCGCGAACTCGGCATGCTGACGATCGCACTGGTTGGCGGCGACGGCGGCGCTATCGCCGCTTGTCCGGCCGTCGACCATCTGCTGCTAACCCGGTCGGCTGACCCGCGGATTGTTAAGGAACTGCAGGTCACCGCATATCACGTGCTCTGGGAGCTCGTGCACGTGTTCTTCGAGCAGCCCGGCGTGCTGGCACCGGGGGTGGTCGCGTGAGCGTCCCTGAGTGCCGCGGCGACGTCTGCATCACGTGCTCGGACACAGCTGTCCCGGTCACCATCGTGCAGCTGCTCGACGACAGCCTGGCCGTGGTGGAAACCGGGCAGGGCCACGAGGAAGTTAGCGTGGCGCTGGTCACCGCGGCTGTCGGCGACACCATCCTGGTGCACGCCAAGGAAGCCATCGCGGTGGTGCCGCGATGACGCAGCCGATGTCGAGGAATGGCAGCGCTCCGGCCGCGGATCCGGGACACCCGGCCGGACCGGGCAGCACGGGCGCACCGGGCAGCACGGGCGCGCCGGGCAGCACGGGCGCGCCGGCCTGCTCGATCGAGTCGCTCTACCCGTTCCTGTACTCGGGCACGACAGATGTGTCCGCTGTGATCGAGCAGGTCCGTCAGTCCACCGTGGCCAAAACCGAGGAGATCCTGCGGCTGCGCCAGCAGGTGCGCGAAGCCGACGCTGAACGGCTGGTCGGCTGCGCCGAGCAGATGGCCGCACGGTTCGCGGCAGGCGGAAGGCTGCTGGCCTTCGGCAACGGCGGCAGTGCGACCGATGCGCAGCAACTGGCCACTCTGTTCCTGTATCCCGGCGGCATCGCCCGTCCGCTGCCGGCCCTGAGCCTGGCCAGCGACGCCTCGGTACTGACCGCCCTCAGCAACGACATCGGCGTGGATGTGGTCTTCGCACGGCAGATCGCAGCGTTCGGCGGCAAGGCCGACATCGCTGTCGGCATGTCGACCAGCGGCAACTCCGACAACTTGCTGCGCGCGTTCGACGAGGCGAGCCGGCGCGGCCTGCTGACCATCGGGATCGCCGGCTACTCCGGCGGGAAGATGGCCGAGCTGGACAGTATTGACTACCTGTTCGTCGCGCCGTCCGCCTCCGTGCACCGCATTCAGGAGGCCCAGACCACGATGTACAACGTGCTCTGGGAACTGTGCCAGGCGGCCCTCAGCCGTCAGGCGGCCGACGGGCCGCAGTCAGGGGCCGCGTCATGACCGGCAAGCTGCTGATCGCCGGAGTCGGGAACATCTTCCTGTCCGACGACGGCTTCGGGGTCGAGGTCGCCAGGCGGCTGGCCGACACTGACCTGCCCGACTGGGCCCACGTGGTCGACTACGGCATCCGCGGCATGCACCTGGCCTACGACCTCGCCAACGGCTACAACAGCGCGATCCTGGTCGATGCCACGGCCCGCGGCGGCGCTCCTGGCACGATCTACGTGATCGAGCCCGATCTGACGGCGGCCGGCCCGGACGACGGCGGCGAGCCTGCCGACGCGTCCGCCGCCCAGGATGCGATGCTGGCCGCGAATCCGCTCTTCAACGCGCACGGCATGCAACCAGACGTGGTCTTCGGGATGCTGAGCATGCTGGGCGCCGAGACTCGCGAAGTGCTGGTCGTCGGCTGCGAGCCGGCCACCGTGGACTACGGCATCGGGCTCAGCGAGCCGGTTGCCGGGGCTGTCGACGAGGCAGTCCGGGTCGTCCTGGATCTGGTGGCCGGCGCCGCGAAGTCCGGTGACGAGCACCACCTACGTACGAAGGAGTGGGCATATGTGCCTCGGGATTCCCGGTGAGGTGATCGAGTTCCTGCCCGACTCCGCCGACCTGGCTCGGGTCGACGTCAGCGGAGTGCGCCGGGTGATCAACATCGGGCTGCTGGCCGATGAGAAGGTCGAGCCGGGCGACTGGGTGCTCATCCACGTCGGGTTCGCGCTGTCCAAGATCGACGAGGCCGAGGCAGCCGCGGCGCTCCAATTCCTGGAGGGCATCGGGCAGGCGTACGAAGATGAACTCGCCGCTCTCGCAGAGTCCCGGATCGAATAGGAGGCGGCCCGCGATGAAGTTCGTCGACGAATTCCGCGACGCTGATACCGCGCACGCACTCGCAGCCAAGATCGCCGCGCTGTGCGAGCCCGGCCGCCAGTACAAGCTGATGGAAGTCTGCGGCGGCCACACCCACACGATCTACAAGCACGGCCTGGAGGACTACCTGCCCGAGCAGGTCACCCTCGTGCACGGGCCCGGCTGCCCGGTCTGCGTGATCCCGATGGGACGGGTTGACGACGCGATGGCCCTGGCCAGCAATCCCGACGTCATCATGACCTCGTTCGGCGACATGATGCGGGTACCGGGCAGCAACGGCTCCTTCTTCGACGCCAAGGCCCGCGGCACTGACATCAGGATGGTGTACTCACCGCTGGACTCGCTCAAGATCGCGCGGCAGAACCCGGACAGGCGGGTCGTCTTCATGGCCATAGGCTTCGAGACGACAGCCCCCTCCACCGCGATGACGGTATTGCGCGCCGCGGCCGAGGGACTGGACAACTTCTCGATCTTCTGCAACCACGTCACCATCATCCCGGCCATCAAGGCCATCCTCGACTCACCCGACCTGCGGCTCGACGGATTTATCGGCCCCGGGCATGTCTCCACGGTGATCGGCTGCCGGCCGTATGAGTTCATCGCCCGCGACTACGGCAAACCGGTCGTGGTGGCCGGCTTCGAGCCGCTGGACATCCTGCAGTCGATCTACATGCTGATGCAGCAACTGGCCGAGGGCAGGTCAGAAATCGAGAACCAGTACTCCCGTGTCGTGCCCTGGGACGGGAACGTGGTCGCACTCAAGGCGATCGGCCAGACCATGGAACTGCGGCCCTACTTCGAGTGGCGCGGCCTCGGCTTCATCTCCCACTCGGCACTGCAAGTCCGCGAGGAGTACGCCCGCTTCGATGCCGAGCGGCTGTTCTCGGTCCCCGGCGTCCGGGTGGCTGATCCCAAGGCCTGCCAGTGCGGCGAGGTGCTGAAGGGCGTTCTGAAGCCGTGGGAGTGCAAGGTATTCGGCACCGCGTGCACGCCCGAGACACCGATCGGCACCTGCATGGTGTCACCCGAGGGCGCGTGCGCGGCGTACTACAACTACGGCCGTCTCACCCGGCAGCGGGTCAAGGAGGCGACCCGGTCATGACCACAGGACAGGTGGACCAGTCCGGCCCGGCGGCGCCGGGCCGGCCGGGCGCAGGTACCCCGGAGGAGGGGGTACCCAGCGCGGGCTGGGTCGCCGACGCACTACGCGAGCACGAGGAGCAGACCAGGACCGAGGCCACCAGGTTCACCCGGCAGGGCTCGCCGCAGCCGTTGCCGGGCACGGTGCGCGAGGAACTTGTGCTCGAGCGGATCGACCGGGCCCGGCGGGCCCGCCCGCGAGTGAAGGAAGACCGCATCACGATGTCGCACGGCGCGGGCGGCAAGGCCACCCAGACGCTGATTGAGGCCGTCTTTCTCGAGACGTTCCGCAATCCGCTACTGGAGCCGCTGGAAGACGCGGCGCGGCTGCACATCAACGGCGCCAAAGTGGCGATGACGACCGACTCCTATGTGGTCTCGCCGTTGTTCTTCCCCGGCGGTGACATCGGCGACCTGGCGGTCAACGGCACCGTCAACGACTTGTCCATGGCCGGGGCCGTGCCGCTGTACCTGTCGGCTGGCTTCATCCTCGAGGAAGGATTCCCGGTCGCCGACCTGATCCGGATCGCGGCCTCGATGCAGGCGGCCGCCCGGCAGGCCGGCGTGCAGGTCGTCACCGGTGACACCAAGGTGGTGGAGAAGGGCAAGGCCGACGGCTGCTACATCAACACGGCCGGCGTCGGCGTGATCGAGCACGACGTGAACCTTGGCGTGGCGCAGGCCAAGCCCGGCGACGTCATCCTGGTCTCTGGCCCGATCGGCGACCATGGCGTCACGATCATGCTGGCCCGCGGCGAGCTCGATATCGAGGCCGATATCTGCTCCGACACCGCGCCGCTGAACACCATGGTGGCCAGCTTGCTCGCCTCGGTCCCTGGCCTCCGCGCACTGCGCGACGCGACCAGGGGCGGCGTCGCCACGATCCTGAACGAGATCGCGGTCGCGGCGGGCGTGGGTGTACTGGTCTTTGAGGACGACATTCCGGTCCGTCCGGTCGTCCGCGGCGCATCGGAACTGCTCGGCATCGACCCCATGTACGTGGCCTGTGAAGGACGCCTCGTGGCGGTGGTGAGCCCGCAGGACGCGCAGGCAGCGCTGGCGACGCTGCGGGCGCACCCGCAAGGCGGCGAGGCCGCCATCATCGGCACGGTCACGGCCGAGCCGCCCGGCATCGTCCAGCTCAAGACGGCATTCGGGGGTACCCGGATCGTCGACCTGCTGGTCGGCGACCCGCTGCCGCGGATCTGCTGAGCCAGATGTGACGACATGAACCCGACCACCATGGCGACGAGTAGAAGAAGGACAGCAGTGCACGAACTGGCCATCACAGAGGGTCTGGTAGACGCGGTCACTGAGCGCCTGCCCGGCCAGCGGGTCACCTGTGTCCGGCTGGAGATCGGCGCGCTGTCTGGTGTCGTCGCGGATTCAGTCAGGTTCTGCTTCGACCTAGTTACCGAGGGGACCAACCTCGAAGGGGCCACGCTGGAGATAGCCCAGCCGCCCGCGGTATGTCACTGCCGGATCTGCAGCAGTGATTTCCAGCCAGACGGCCCGATTGCCATGTGCCCGTGCGGAAGCGCTGAAGTAACCGTACTGACCGGGCAGGACCTCAAAATCACGTCAGTACAGGTGGCTTAGGTATGTGCGGAACTTGTGGCTGCTCGTCGGGCGCCGTCATCACACTGCTCACGCCGGACCGGCCGGTGCCGGCTGGCTCGGCGGGAACCAGCTGGCTCATCTTGATCGCCCGCACCGGCACGGGCAAAACGGCGTTCATCTGCACGGCCGTGATGCGCATGCGCATAACGGCACGGCGCACGAGCACGGGCACGACCATGAGGACGGCCACGTGCACGTGCTCGAGTCGCCCGACTCCGCGCGGACCATCGAGCTTCAGCAGAAGGTGCTGGCCAAGAATGACGACATCGCCCAGAGCAACCGGCTGTGGCTGCGCGACCGCGGCATCCTGGCAGTCAACCTGATGAGCTCACCCGGCTCGGGCAAGACCACCTTGCTGGAGCGCACCACCCGCGAACTCGCCGGGAAGATGTCCATCTCGGTGATCGAGGGCGACCAGGAGACCGCCCTGGATGCCCGGCGCATTCAGGCGGCTGGCAGCCGGGTTGTGCAGATCAACACCGGAGTCGGCTGTCACCTGGACGCCGAGATGGTCGCCCAGGGCCTGCGCGGCCTCGACCCGCCGAGCGGCTCGATCGTCGTGATCGAGAACGTCGGCAACCTGGTCTGCCCGGCACTGTTTGATCTGGGCGAGGCGGCGAAGGTGGTGCTGGCGTCCGTCACCGAGGGCGCTGACAAGCCGCTGAAGTACCCGCACATGTTCCGCCAGGCCGACCTGGTCCTGCTGAACAAGACCGATCTGCTGCCGTACGTCGACTTCGACCTCAGGCAGTACATGTCCGATCTGCGCCGGGCCTCGCCGGACGCCTTGCTGCTGCAGATGTCGGCCACCACGGGCGACGGCATGCAGGGCTGGTATGACTGGCTGCGCCGCCGGATCCCGCCGCCGCACGAGTAGCCCCCGGCTAGAGCGCTAGCCGGTCCCGGGCGCCGGCGACAGCCGCCTGCCCCAGGCTGATCCCGCCGTCGTTGCACGGAACCCTGCTGTGCTGCAGTACGCCGAAGCCCGCCTGCTCGAGCAGGCTCACGACCCGCGCCGTCAGCAGCAGGTTCTGGAAGACGCCACCAGACAGCGCCACCAGCGTCAGCCCGGTCTGGTCGCGCAGCTGCGCGCAGACCCCGGCGATCAGCGCCGCGACGCCGTTGTGGAACCGGCCGGCGATGACCGGTACCGCAGCTCCTGCGGCAAGGTCAGCAGCGGCCGACCTGATCAGGTCGGCGCCATCGGCCAGCAGCGGGCCGGTCCCCGTCGGCCGGGCCACGGTGACCGGGTAGCTGCCGTGCTCACCGGCATCGGTGAGCTGTTCCAGCTCGATCGCGGCCTGTCCTTCGTAGTTGATCACGTCCCGGACGCCCAGCAACGCGGCCATCGCGTCGAAGAGCCGCCCCGCGCTCGAGGTGAGCGGCGAGTTGATGCCGCGCGCTGCCATCGCGGTCACGGCGGCCCACTGCCGGTCGTTGCGCTCGCGGACGGCCAGGGCGGGCGGCAGCTGATCGCCGAACGCCGCGGCCAGGTACGCCGCGGCCATCCGCCACGGCTGTCTGATCGCGGCCGCGCCGCCCGGCATCGGCACTGGCGTCAGGCAGCCTGCCCGCTCGAAGTCGGCCAGGCCCGCGATGAGGAACTCGCCGCCCCAGATGGTGCCGTCCGTCCCGTAACCCGTGCCATCGAGCGCAACTCCGATCACCGGTCCGTCGACCCCGTTATCGGCCAGGCAGGAGGCGATATGAGCGTGATGGTGCTGCACTCCGGTCAGCTCGACCCCGGCCAGATCGGCGGCGTACTTGGTGGACAGGTACTCCGGGTGCAGGTCGTGCGCCACGAGCTGCGGCTCGATGTCGAACAGCCGCTTGAAATGCTCGATCCCCTCGGTGAACGACCGCAGCGTCTCGGCGTTCTCCAGATCGCCGATGTGGTGGGAGACGAAGGCGCGATCCTGCTGAGCCAGGCAGAACGTGTTCTTCAGTTCCGCCCCGCACGCCAGCACCGGTCGCGGCAGCGGCTGCCGGAGCGATAGCGGTTCCGGCACGTAACCGCGCGACCGGCGCACCATCGACGGCCGGCCCGCCAGCGCCCGGACGACCGAGTCATCGGTCCTGATGTGGATCGCCCGGTCGTGCAGCAAAAACGCGTCGGCGATCCCGGCAAGCCGCTCAAGCGCCTCGGCGTCCCGGAACGCGATCGGCTCGTCCGAGGAGTTGCCGCTGGTCGCGACGACGGGGGCCGCCGGCCGCTTCGAGCAGCAGATAATGCAGCGCGGTGTACGGGAGCATGAGCCCGAGGTGCTGGTTGCCGGGGGCCACGGCGGGCGCGATGGCGCGAGCCGCCGGACCGGGCCGGCGCGGCAGCAGCACGATGGGCCGCGCTCCGCTGAGGAGCAGCCCGGCTGCGGCCTCATCGACCTCGCAGAGCTCGCGCGCTTGCTCCAGGCCGGCCACCATCAGCGCGAACGGCTTGTCTTCGCGGTGCTTGCGCCCGCGCAGCGCGGCTGTCGCGGCCACGTTCCTGGCATCGACGGTGAGATGGTACCCGCCGAGCCCCTTGACGGCCAGCACCGCGCCAGACCGGAGCAGTGCGCCCGCCGCCGCGATCGGATCCGGTCCGGCCGGACCGGACACCTGTGTCCGGTCGGAGTACCGCAGCGAGAGCCGCGGTCCGCAGGCTGGACAGCAGACCGGCTGCGCGTGGAACCGCCGGTCGGCCGGGTCGTGGTAATCCGCCGCGCACCGGCCGCACATCGCGAACTGGCTCATCGTGGTCATCGGCCGGTCGTAGGGAACGTCACGGACGATGGTGAACCGCGGACCGCAGTTGGTGCAGTTGATGAACGGGTAGCGGTACCGGCGGTCCGCCGGGTCGGCCAGTTCGCGCAGGCAGTCCGCGCAGGTCGCGGTGTCGGCCGACACGAGCGCCCGGCGCTCGCCGCCAGGCTGGCTCTCGGCGATGCGGAACTCGGCCGTGCCCGCCGGGGCGAGGGACCGGGTCGTAATCCGCTCGATCCGGGCGAGCGGGGGCGCCTGCTGCTCCAGCAGCAGCAGGAACTTGCTGACTGCCTCCGCCGGGCCCTCCACCTCGGCGAAGACGCCGCCGGAGTCGTTGCCGACATGGCCGGACAGATCCAGGCCGGTCGCGAGCGTGAACACGAACGGCCGGAAGCCGACACCCTGGACCACGCCCGTCACGCGTACCGAGGTCCTGATCCGATCGCTCACTGCTCCAGTGTGACCGCAGCTACGTCCGCGCGCACAGCGCTGCCCATGTCAGCGCCGACGGCCGACCCTGTCTGCCTGGTGCTGCTCAGCGAGCAGCAGGTAATCGCCCGCCTGGATTACCGGGTCGTCGGCCAGACCGAGGGTGAAGTTCCCATCGTGCACCAGGCCGAGCACGAGCCCGGACCGCTCGTCCCGGACCGCGCTGAGCGCCTTTCCTATGGTCTGCGGGCCAGCCTCGATCTCGCTGAGCCTATGGCTGTCGGACTCAACGAGCTGGGCGACCATCTCCGCGGCATGAGGTGTCTCCAGGCTCTTGGCCAAGGTGGCGGCCACCAGCCCGGTCACCGACATGGTCTGCTGGATGCCGAGGTCGGTGAGTGCCTCCCGGACCGAGGGCGAGGTCACCAGGGCCGCGGTGATCAGGTCCGGCGCCTGCTTGCGCACGAGCACCGAGCTGACCAGGACATCACCGTCGGACTGGCCGGTGATCAGCGCTTGCTCGGCCCCGGCTGGCTTCGCCTGCCTGATCGTCGTCTCCTCTGTGGGGTCCCCGCGGACCAGGTAGACCTCCGGCGGCAGGGTGACCGGGTCCACATCGGCGACCAGCACCACCGAGACGCCGGCCGCTACCAGCTGGTCCAGGATCGCGGGCACCATCTGGTTCATGCCGATCACCAGCCGGTAAGGGGTGGCGGGAAAGCGGCTGTGCATGGCCAGGATCCTCCGTAGTCCGGCCGCCGCGGCCTGGCCGGTCGCGAGCGCGAAGACCGAGGCGAGCAGCGGGATCGTTGTCAGCATGACCAGGACCGAGACGACCCGTCCGGCCCCGTTGTGCGGGGTGACGTCGCCGTACCCCACCGTGGTCGCCGTCGTGACCGCCCAGTACAGGCCGGTCGTGAACGGCTTGCCCTGGGTGGCGGCGAACCACTCGCCGCCGGCCAGCACGCAGGCCACCGCCGCGCCCAGCAGAACCGCTATGTGCTTGCGGTGCCGCGGGCCGAGCACGCGGAACAGTATCGCGATCACGGACTAATCGTGCCGCATTGCACGTCCTCGCGGAGACGGTAGCCGCAGGCCACCCGCGGGTAAGAGTCAGTGCAGGCGGCCGGGAGGGGGACCAGTCGTGACGCTGCTGACGCTGGCGTCCGCCGGCGCCGAAGCCACGTCCACGTTCACCACCGTGATGGAACACGTGGCACAGGCATTCGAGGCGCTCGGCGCCGTCATCCTGGTGGCCGGCGTGCTGTGGTCACTGGTCCTGGCCGCGGTGGTCTGGCACCGGTCCGGCGAGGCAGCCCGCGGATACACCACGCTGCGGCAGGCGTTTGGCGGCACAGTACTGCTCGGTCTGGAGATCCTGGTAGTAGCTGACCTGATCAGGACAGTCGCGGTCGCGCCCACGCTGGACAACGTGCTGGTCCTCGGGCTGATCGTGCTGATCAGGACATTCCTCAGCTTTTCCCTGGAGACCGAGATCGAAGGCGTCGCGCCGTGGCGGCGCGCAACGGCCAGCGGGGCGGGTACCTTGCGACGCGCTGCCGGCTCCGCGTTCGGAGCCGGCCAGGGTTAGCACCGCCGGGCTCCGGGATGCCCGCGGCAGCCGCTACCCGCCAGCCCCGTCGTTTTCCTCCGGCTCACCCGCATCGTCGGACCGCGGCGGGTGGCCTTTCAGCGCCGCGAGGGACGCCGTGATTCCGGTGTCGCGCTCGCCGACCAGTTCCCAGGCGCGAGCGATGCCGACCAGCAGCGAGGTCACCAGGGCATAGCCGATCAGCTGGACCGAGGTGGTGTTGGCCGAGCCGAACACCAGCGTGATCCCCCCGACCAGCTCCGTGCCGAAGATCGCCAGCAGCAGGACGACGAGCGTGAGCTGCTGCAGCTGCTGCCGGGACGTGGTCTGGCTGTCCAGGATGGACCGGACTGCGGCAGCGGTGAAGGTGACGCCGATGACGCCGAGGACTGTCGCGGGGTAACCCACGTTGATCTCGGGAATCAGCCCGTACAGCGACACCGCCAGCGCGTTGGTGAAAGCCAGCAGCGCCGCGGCCGCGCGGATCTGCCGGATGACCGGCGGACCGGACAGCAGGGTACGACGCGGGGCGACCGACAAGGCGACGAAGAGCAGGCCGGTCAGCGCGCCCGAGGTGCCGGCGATCGCGGCCAGCAGATCTCGGTAGGTTCCGAATATCACTGCGCCAGCACCGCTACCGCAGGCCGGCGAACAGGTCGTCCTCCGGCACCGGCGCGCCGGTGCGGTCGAGGGTGCGGATGAAGCTCTCCCGGCCGAATGCGGCCGTGGCGACCTCCGGCGGCAGTTTGCTGAACCACGAATCCTGGATCTGGCTGGCGTGCGCGAAGAGGGCCTCCCGCTTGCGCTCCAGTACCGGCTGGATGTCGATGGTGGTCGTGATGCGCTGCTCCGCCTCTTCCATCTGACGCCGCTGCTCGTCGGTGAACTCGCGCTGGTCCGGCATGTCGGCACCGAGCTCGCGCAGTGCCTCCCAGACCTTGCGCCAGTCCGACCCTCGCAAGGCGCTCTGGTAGTACTTGGCCGGAATGCCGGACTGCTCCGTCGCGGCGGCCGCAGCCAGCGCCGCGTGCACATGGTCGGGGTGCTGATACATGCCCTTGTCGTCGTAGGAGATCACGACCTGCGGGCGGTAGGTCTCGATCAGCCCGCTGATCCGCCCGGCCACCTCGGCCAGCGGCACATTGCAGAAGGCGTCCGCGCGGCCCTTGTACTCCCAGTCCGGCATCCCCGAGTCGTGGTAGCCCAGCAGCTCCAGCTGGCTGACCCCGAGGATTTTGCAGGACTGGCGCAGTTCCGCCAGCCGCAACTGGGCCACCGCCTGCTCATCGTGCCCATCGTCACCGGGCTTGACCTGGCCGGGCGCGTCGCCGAACTCGCCGTTGGTACACGTCACGACAATCGTTCTGATGCCCTGATCGGACGAAAGGGCGAGCACTCCGCCGGTGCTCGAGGCCTCGTCGTCGGGATGCGCGTGCACGGCCATGAGGGTGAGGATGTCTGCTGCCATGGTTCAAGCCTGCCGCATCCGCTGACGACGCGCACATCGGGCTGGTAATCAGGTAATCGTGAGCACCGAACCTGATCTCCGCGCGCTGCTGGCAGCACAGCGAGAGTCCGTACTGGCCAGGATCTCTGGCCTGGAGCGCGACTTCAGCGGCATCGTGTCGGCGGCCGAGACCGCCAACGCCGATGATGAGCACGATCCTGAGGGCGCCACCATCGCTTACGAGCGGCAGCACACCTCGGCGCTGCTAGCACAGGCACGTGAGCAGCTGGCCGACATCGCCGCGGCGGTCGGCCGGCTCGACGACGGAAGCTACGGCCGCTGCGAGCGATGCGGTCGTCAGATCCCGGCCGGCCGCCTCGCCGCCCGGCCGACAGCGGCGACCTGCGTCAGCTGCGCCAGCCGCCACCCGGCCGGCTGACCCGCCGGCCCGACCCAGCCGGTCAGATCCCGGTCTGAGCCGGCAGCTGCCCGGCCGAGACCGCCGCTCGCAGTGCCTGGTAATCGCGCTCGTTCTGGCGGGCATAGCGAGCGGCGAACTCGCCGATGGCTGAATCGAACACGGCCGATCGGCCCAGGTAAGCGCCGATCGCGATCCGGTCAGCAGTCCGCGCATGCGCCCGTGCCAGTGTCCGGCCGCACAGCGCGCCATAGGTGAGCATGGTGGCCGGCGGCATGTCCGCGGTCGCGATGGAGAACTTCCAGTCCCGCAGCTGCCGGACGTAATAGTCGGTCACCGGACCATCCGGTCCGGCCTTGTCGCTGTGCCAGCCCAGGAAGATGTCGCTGGTGACCTGCATCAGCCGCTGCCCGGCCACGACCCGCTCGCCCTGGCTGCGTTCGCCGCTGGCGCCCGCGTACTGGCTGAGCACGGACTGCTGCGCCTCCTTGATCTGAAGGAACAGCAGGTCGCCCTGGTCACGGCCGGTCAGCAGCACGATCCAGCAGCGCAGCCCGACGCTGCCGACGCCGGAGACCTTGCGGGCCAGGTCGGCCACCTCGAACTGACCGATCAGGTAGCGCCGGTTCTCCTCGAGCGAGGCACGGTAGCCGGCCACGAGCTGGTGCAGCCGGGCGGTCAGACCGGGCTCGGCGGCGGTGAGGTCCGTGGCCGGCACGACCAGTGGCGGCGAGCTGACGATCCGCGGCGGACCGTGCCCGGACGTCACCAGGCCAGCGAGCTCACGGTGGTCATCATCGGGCGGCCGGAGGTCGGATCCGGCCAGTTCCTGCTCGCGCTTGCTCAGCACCGCCCGGTACCGCGCGGTCAGCGCCTCGACATCGCCGCTGGAATACCACACGTCCAGATTGCCCAGGCCGGCCAGGCGGCGCATGGCCAGCCGGTAATGCCCGGCCGTTTCCGTCACGATCCGGCGGCGCTGACGTTCGGAGAATCCGTTGACCTGGCCCGCGATCTCCAGGCTGACCGCTAGCCGCTTGACGTCCCATTCCCATGGCCCGGGCAGCGTCTCATCGAAGTCATTGATGTCGAAGACCAGCCGGCGTTCCGGGGAGGCGAACATGCCGAAATTGCTCAGGTGCGCGTCGCCGCACAACTGGGCGGCCAGGCCGGTCGCGGGCGTGCCGGCCAGGTCCGCGGCCATAGGCAGGGCGGCCCCGCGCAGATACGCCAGCGGTGAGGCCAGCATCCGGCCGTAGCGGATGGGCAGCAGCTCGCCGAGCCGGGTCTCGCCCTGCTGCCGGAGCAAGACGACAGGGTCCGGACGGTCCGGGCTGGCGTGAAAATCTGCCTGGGACTCGCGCGGCACCGCCCGCCTGATGGCCTTGCCGCGAGCTTGCCGGTCGGCCGGGCGAGCGCGCGGCCGCGGTTCCTCCAGAGTGGCGCGGAGAGCCTCGGTCATTGGCTGTCTGACTCGTCCGGAGGGCGGGGTATCGTATCGCCCGGATCGTTGTCACTTGGCGCAGCGCTGGCATCGCCGGGTCCGTCCGGAGCCGCCTGCGGCCTGCCGATCGGCATCGGCCGCCACACCAGGCCCAGGGTCCCCTGGGCGGCGCGGGTTCCGGCTGTGCCGCCGCCAGGTCCGCGCAGGATGTAGGCGATGCCGACTGCGATCGCAGCCCCGGCCAGCGGCCCGAACAGGTACACCCACCAGGCGGTCCAGTTCCCGAGTACCAGCGCCGGACCGAGTGAACGCGCCGGGTTCATGGACGCACCGCTGACGGGCGCGCCGAACAGGCCGGCTAGCGCGATGTAGCTGCCGACGCCGAACGCCGCGACCGGGCCCAGTTGCTGTGCGCCGGACGCGGTCCCCAGCACGACGCTGACCAGGCCGGTGGTCAGTAGCACTTCCCAGCCCAGCGCCGTCCAGCCGGAGACGCCCGGCCCCGGTAGCGTCAGCCCGGCACTGTCCTGCTTGCCGACTAGCCCGATCAGCACCAGCGTGGCCAGGATGGCGCCGGCCGCCTGCGCCAGTACGTAGGCCGGGACCCGGCGCCACGGGAAATCACCGCGCAGCGCGAAGGCCATGCTGACGACGGGATTGAGATGGGCACCGGAGACCGTGCCCATGAACAAGATGACGGCCATGACCATCAGGGCCGGCCCGACCGCGCGGGCCGGGCCGGGCACGGCGTTGCCGCCGAACCTGGCATTCACCATGCCGCCGCCGACGGCAACGGTCACCAGCAGGAACGTCCCGAACAACTCGCTGAACAGCCGGCGCCACTCGTAGCTGGAGTCCCAGAAGTCGAACTGCCGGGCCGCCGCGTTGGGCTGGCCGATCGACCGGATCGCCACATCGACGTGGGCCGGCATCTGGAGCGAAGTGCCCTCGTGCTGGCTGCTCATCTTCGGTCCCTTCGTGCCCGGCACCGGGCGCTCGCGGATAGTACCGACCACGGTGGTTCTGAGTCCAGTTGAAACCCGGCTGAACCGTGGTCGCCGTTTCTGCGTTGCACGACCGGGGCCAAGGTGCCTGCGCCCGTTGGCGCAGCTCAGCGCAAGGTGGTCGATACATGTTCAACCTCGCCAAGCCCGGCGCGCTCAGGCTCGCGCTGGCAAGTACCGCACTCGCCGCGGTCACATTCGCCGTAGTTCCGGCTGCAGTTGCCGCGCCCGCAACTGCGCGGCATCCGGCATCCAAATCGGTCACGGTCGTGAAGGAGCGCGTCCGCGCGCACGTCGGCAAGATCCTGGTGACCAGAAGCGGACGCGCACTCTACTACCTGCCGCACGGCTCGTGCACCGGGGAATGCCTGGTGATCTGGCCGCGGCTGGCGATGCCCGCGGGCAAGACCAAGCCACTGGGCGCACGCTGCCTGGGTACCAAGGTCTTCGATAAAGGGCACCGTCTCCAGGTCACCTACCGCAAGCACCGGCTGTACACCTTCGATGCGGACAGCGGCATCAGCGTGACTGGCAACGGCGTCGAAGGATTCAAGGTCGCCAAGGTGGTCAGTCGCCGCTGCTGACCCGGCAGGCTGGATGGCCGGGGTCAGACGCCGGCCATCCGGTCCAGAATCTGGGTGACCAGGTCCATCGGGGTATGCGGGTGCAGGAAGGCGAACCTGGCGACCGTCTCGCCCTCCCAGGTCGTCGGCGGCAGGAACGCGATCTGGTCATCCAGGAGCTTGTCGGCCCAGGTCGTGTAGTCGCCCGGCTGCCACCCGATGCGGCGGAATAGCACGACCGACAGATCAGGCTCCCTGATCAGCTCCAGGTAGTCGCGGGACCTGATCTGCACGGCCGTCTGCCTGGCCAGTTCGAGCGCTGCCTCGATCGCGTCGGCATAGGCGCTCACGCCGTGCACGCACAAGGAGAACCACAGCGGCATCCCCCTGGCCCGCCGGGTCAGGTGATAGGCATAGTCGGTCGGGTTCCACTCACCCGGCTGATCGTGGATGACGTCAAGGTAGCCCGCGTCCTGCCGGTGCACCGACCGGGCCAGCGCCGGATCGGCGTACAGCAGCGCCGCGCAGTCGTAGGGCGCGAACAACCATTTGTGCGGGTCGACCACAAACGAATCTGCGTGCTCGAGCCCGGCGTAGGCAGCCCGGACGCTCGGCGCGAACAGCCCGGCTCCGCCGTAAGCACCATCGACGTGGAACCAGAGCTTGCCCGTCCGGGCCACGTCGGCCAGGCCAGCGAGGTCGTCGACGATACCCGCGTTGGTGGTGCCGGCCGTGCCGACCACCGCCGCCAGCGAGCCGGGATGGCCGTCGGCCTGCACCGCGGCTCGCACCGCTGCGCCAGTGAGCCGGTGATCCGGCGTCGGCACCACGAGCGCGTCCATCTCCAGTAGCCGCAGCGTATTGCCGATCGAGGAGTGCGCGTCCGAGCCGACGACCACTCGCCAGCGCCCGACCTCAGGGTCAGCCCGCTTGGCCACCTCCCGCGCGACCGCGAGCGCGGACAGATTCGCCGCCGACCCGCCGGACACAAAGCAGCCGCCTGCCTGCGCCGGCATCCCGGCCTTGTCGGCGATCAGCCGCAGCACCTGATTCTCGGCGTGAATCGGCCCGGCGGCTTCCAGCCAGGAAATGCCCTGAATCGAAGCGCAGGAGATCAGCATGTCGAACAGCAGCGCCGCTTTCGTCGGGGCCGCCGGGATGAAGCCGAGGAAGCGCGGGCTGTCGGCCGAGATCACCGCGGGCGCCAGCATCGCGGCGTAGACGCCGAGCACCTGGTCGGGGTTGTGCGCTTCGTCGCCGAGCAATCCGGCCAGCGCCATATCCAGGTCGGCCGGATCCCGCGAGCCCTTGTCCAGCGGTACCGGGTCAAGCCGCAACCGGTTCTCGGCGTAGGCGAGCACGGACCTGATCATCTGTTCCGTCGTGCGGTCCACGCTGTGCATGGCCGTCAAGCTAGCGCAGGATCTCTACCAGCAGCACCCATACGTTGATCAGTCCGAAACTGATCGCCGCGATGAAACTGGGCGCGAGCCAGTACAGTCCGCCGCCGGCCTGCGCAGCCAGCGTCACGCCGGCAGTCAGCATGCACCCGCAGCTGAGGATGGCGGGGAAGACCCGGCCGAGCATCCGGCGCCAGACGGTGTCCTCCTCGCCCCGCTCGGTGCTGAGATCGAGGTAAACCTGCCAGCTGCCGATCACCAGGCCGGCAGCGATGAGCTCGAGCGCCAGGGCGATCCTGCCTTGGCCGGGCACGACCAGCAGCAAGGCGGCGACGAGCGGCGTGGCAAACAGAACCAGGGTCTGCGCCGCCCGGCTGGGCAGGCTCTTGGTCTCCAGGATCTGCCGCAAGTTGATCGACACGGCGATAAACAGCAGGCCGGCCAGCGCCGCCGCCGCCGTTGCGGCCGCCGCGCCGAACTCGGTCCAGTCAGCCGGTGTGTAGGCGACGCTCACAGCCGCACGCCGGGCGTGACGTCCGGGCCGCCGCTATCGCCGGGTTCGCCATTGCCGTCGGGGTCGCCGGTGTCAGCTGGCTCGCTGACCCAGGCGGAGAACACCGGCACGCCGTGCCAGGGGTCACGCTGCGGCCGGTCACTATCGGCCGGCGCCGGGCCGGTCGCGACCGCGACCACCGCGTACGGATGCCCGAACCGCAACTCGGCCACCTGCCGGGTGACCGGCAGCCGGGCCGACAGGGTGACCGCGGCCGCGGTGACCGCGGCCGCCTCGAACCCGGTACGGGTGTACCGGGCCAGCGCCGACTGGCGCGCCTGCCACGGACCGGTCAGCAGGGCCGGTATGGCGGCATCGAAGCCGAGCCCCGGCCCGGCCAGATCGTGGTCGCTGACCGCCGACCAGGCCGGCAACACCGCCGTGCAGTCCGGGCCGCCGGGCGAGCGTTCCGCCCGCACCAGCCACAGCGGCCCTTCGCCCGGCGGCAAGCCGGCCGGGTCACGGCGCGGCAGCGGTGTGCCGGCCACGTACTGGCAGCCGATCCGGTGCGCCGCTGCCAGCACTGTCTCCGGCGGCACCTCCGGTCGCGCGGCGACCGACACCACGGCAAGACCTTCCCTGGCGGTGGCGACGTGTACCGCGACGTCCCCGGCATCGTCGGTGACGGCGATGAACTGATGGTGCCCGCGGCTGCCGGGCGGGGTCGCCAGTACCCGGGTCAACCGGGTGCTCCACGAACTGGCCGGCCCGAGCCTGCTCGCGGGCACAGCGGCGAACGGTGCCAGCCAGCTCACCCGGGTCGCCAGCGCCGACGCCAGCACCAGCAGCAGGCCGGGCTCGAAGGACACCGGGAACCGGTCGATCAAGCCGAAAGTGTGCTCTCGCGCCCAGCTGTCCAGGCCGGCTTGGTCGGGCAGCGGCCCTCTGCTCACCAGCTCCGGCAGGCCTCGCTGCCAGCCGCGCAGGTGCTCGTCACGTTCGGCCGCAGCGGCGGTCCAGACGGCAGCGGCGCCGGCCACCGCCGGATTCGGCCGGGCGAGCAGTTCGCCCGCCCAGCGCGCCGCGGTCTCCGGCTCGCACCCGAGCACCTCGGTCAGGGCGT
Organism: uncultured Actinomycetota bacterium; assembly: GCA_963713585.1. Classification (GTDB taxonomy): domain Bacteria; phylum Actinomycetota; class Actinomycetes; order Streptosporangiales; family Streptosporangiaceae; genus JAJYUU01. Next base: position 534,376 of record CAVQMG010000007.1, read on the forward strand.
TCTGGCCGGCTCCGGCGGTGGCCGGCGCGGCCAGCGCGAGCAGCAGCCACGCTCCCAGCGGGGACGCCACCTGATGACCAGGGCCGGTCGCCGCGTGCAGCCGCGCGGCGTAGCCGCTGACGCAGTCGGCGAGGTCGTTCGGTTCAGCACGCACGAGTCCACTGTGCCGCAACCAGGCCGGGCCTGCCCGGCGTCAGACCGCTTTCGCCAGACGGCCGGGTCCGGGTTAGCTGGCCGGGCCAGCCTGGCCGGCGGCGATGTCAGACTCTGCGCCTGACCCGCGGCTCAGCAGCGCGAAGGTGACAATACCCGCGACCAGTACTAGCACCGCCGACAGGTAGAGCGCGGCGTGCAGCCCGGACTGGAAGGCGCTGTAGGAGGCCTGGATGACTTCCCGGATGAGCTTGCCCTGACCGGCCGGCCCGGCGGCGGTGCCGCCGTTCGAGGGTTCGGCGCCGTTCTCGACGCCGTTGATGACGACCTGCTGGATGCTCTTCGGCAGGCCAAGCGCCTGCAGTTTCGACGCGATCTCGGACGACAGCCGGGCCGTAACCAGTGCGCCAAGGATGGCGACGCCGGTGACCGCGCCGATCTCGCGGCTGGTGTTCGTGGCGGAGGCGGCCATGCCCGAGCGCTCCGGCGGCACCGCTGACAGAGCCGAGGAGGTAGCGGGCACCACGGTGCAGCCGACGCCGATGCCCGCGAGTGACAGCGCCGCGGCCAGCGGCAGATAGCCCGGATTCGGATTGATGGTGAACGAGGTCAGCAGCAGGCCCAGCGCGAACAGCACGCAGCCGGTGAAGATCGCCCACTTCGGGCCCGCCGCCACCGACCACCGCCCGGCCAGCAGTGCCGCCGCCGTCATCAGGACCATCATCGGCAGGAAGATCAGCGCGATCCGGTAACCGGATGCGCCGACCACTTCATCGAGGTACAGCGCCGTGAAGAAGAACACCGCGAACGTCGCGAAGTAGGCGCAGAAGGCCACGATGTTAGCGGTCAGGAACTGCGGTACCCGCAGGAAGCGCAGGTCCAGCAGCGGATGCGCGGCCTTGTTCTCCCAGTAGACGAACCCGGCGACCGACGCTGCGCTCACGCACAGCAGCGCCACGACGGCGGCAGCGCCGAATCCGGATTTCTCCGCCAGGATGACCGCGAACGCCAGTGCCGACAATGCCGCCGCGCCGAGCACGGTGCCGGCGATGTCGACCCGGTGCGCGTCCGGATCGGAGTTTTCCGGCAAGATCGCCAGGGCGCCGATGAGAGCAAGCGCGCCGACGATCAGGTTGAACCAGAAGATCGCCCGCCAGTCCCATTCGCCGACAAGCGCGCCGCCGATCACGGGGCCCATGGCCAGCGCCACACCGGACACGGCCGTCCACACACCGATGGCGCGAGCGCGCGTCCGGGCGTTGGTGTAGATGTGCCGGATCATCGACAACGTACCCGGCTCGCTGGCCGCGGCACCGAATCCCATCACCGCACGGCCGGCAATCAGCACCCCGACACTCGGGGCCAGCGCTGACAGTACCGAGCCGGCCAGGAAGATGACGATGCCGATGACCATCACCCGCTTGCGGCCGAATTCGTCGCCGACCATGCCGAAACCGAGCATGGCGGCGGCGAACGTCAGCGCGTACGCACCCACTACCCACTGCAGCGCCGACACGCCCGCGTGCAACTGGCTCTGGATGTTGCCCAGCGCCACGCTGACGACGGTGTTGTCGAGGAACGTCAGGAACAGGACGACACACAGCACCGCGAGGGCGAGCGGACGGCCGCCATGCCGGGCGGCCGCCGCCTCGCCTTCTGAGACGTCGAGCGGGCTGACCACCGGGTTAGGTGGACGACTTGCAGGCGGCGGGCAAGCCCGAGGTCTTGCCCGCGTTCTCGATGACCAGCAGACCGCAGAAGCTGCCCACGCCCACCTTCCAGCTGCCATTTTCGAAGACCGCAGTACCCGTCTGGTTCTTCAGCTCAGGAGTACCCGCGATCAGGATCTCGTAGTTCACGGTTGCCTGGGTTGGCGAACTTACGGTGACATGTGTGACCTTAGCTGTCGCTTGGGCCGCTAGGCCAGAGCCAGCCTGGCTCTTAATGATCGACTGGAACTGCGGCCCGTCCTGCAGCAGCGCCACCCGCTGCGGGGTCGGCGTCTTGGCGCTGAAGAACGCCTCCCAGTTCTTGGTGACGGCAGCGGTCGTGGCGGCCGAGCCCGTGCCTGAACCAGGCGACGCGGCCGGCGAGGTTGTGGCTGGCGAGGTCGGCGCCGTCGACGTGGGCGTGGTCGCCGGTGACGAACTTGTGCTCGGACCACTGCTGCCGCAAGCGGCCGCCGAGGCGGCCAGCGCTGCCAGTGCGACAGCCCCGAGCGAATGCGAGATACGCCGATGAGTGCTCATACAGCTATCCTCCAACCAACGGTCAGGCGCCACCATTCCGGCCTCGAAATGATCAGCATCGAATGGCGCGTAACCGGCACGGCATGCGAAAATACCCGGCCGGGCAGGCAGGTGACAGCCGCTGCTTGCCCCGCTGGCATCCGGGCCAAACCAGGCGCCAGGACCAGCCAGGGACCGGGCTGTGCGATGCTGGCGGCGTGTCCGATCTGCTGGCCCTCCGCGACCGAATGCGCCAGTTCAGCGCCGAGCGCGACTGGGGCGGGTTCCACGATCCGAAGTCTGTCCTGCTGGCCCTGGTCGGAGAAGTCGGAGAGCTGGCCGAGCTGTTCCAGTGGCTGCCGGCCGACGCCGCAGCCGGGCTGGCCGCCGCCGAACCGCTGCGGACCAGAGCGGGCGAGGAACTGTCGGACGTGCTGCTCTACCTCATCCTGCTGGCCGACGTGCTCGGCATCGACCTGGCCTCGGCCGCGAACGCCAAGCTCAGCGAGGCGGCCGTCCGTTACCCGCCGGGTGGCTCGCCGGGCTAGCGCTGCCAGTTCAGGCCTGCGGGCGCAGTGTGCTGACCGCGTGTGTCCATCTTGCTAGCTCGGCTAGCAGCGCGGTGGCCGAGCTGTCCATGATCTCGTTCGGCTGCAGCACCCGTTGCTCGTCGAGGAACTGGGCCACGAACGGGATGTGCACGGCATCGGCCATCGGCACCATCTTCAGCGCGCTGATCACCTGCTTGAGCATCTGCACGGCCCTGGTGCCCGCCGCGACGCCGCCGTAACTGACGAAACCGACCGGCTTGTACTGCCACTCCTGGTTGAGGTAATCGATGGCGTTCTTCAGCGCCGCGTTGAAGCCGTAGTTGTACTCGGGCATGACGAAGACGTAGGCATCGCCGCGCTTGATGGTCGCGCTCCAGTCCTTCGTGTGCTGGTGCGCGTACTCACCGAACCGGGGGTGCTTGGGCTCGTCGAACATCGGCAAGTTGACCTCGGCGAGATCGATGAGCTCCACTTCGAAGCTGCCGGTCTTGACCGCGCGGTCGTAAAACCAGGCAGCGACCGAGGGACCGACCCGGCCCGGCCGGGTGCTGGCAATAATGATCTGCAGGGTCGGCTTCGTCACTGCGCGCTCCGTTTCCTGACGGCGAACTGCGTCGGGTGGACCCTATCGAGCGGCCCTTACCCGGCACCCCACAGGGATTGCAGCTCCCGGTCGACGCTCAGCGCGAGCGGGGCGGTCGGCACCAGCACGGGCCGCGGCGGCGCGGCCTCGATGACCTCGCACTCAGCCAGCGCCGGGCCGTCGAGGAACCTGGTCAGCTGGCCGTAGCTGTGCCGGTCGTCGGCGGCCATCCGGTGATGATGCATGCGCAGTGGGGCGTACAGGTACAGCCGGTCGCGCGCTCTCGTCACGGCCACATAGAACAGCCGCTGTTCCTCGGCCAGCCCGGCCGGGCGTGGTGAGCGCCATGTCACTGGGCACCGCGCCGTCGACCAGCTGCGGCAGGTGCACGACCGGCCACTCCAGGCCCTTAGCCGAATGCATGGTCGAGATCACCAGGAAGTCGTCATCCAGCCTCGGCTTGCCCGCCAGGTCGGACGCCGACACCGGCGGATCGAGGGCAAGCTGCACCAGCGCCTCGTGCAGTGACGGGCTGGCCGCGGCCGCGTCACACAGTCGTTCCAGGTCGGCCAGCCGGGGTGCCGCGTCGGGATAGCGTGCCTGCAGCGGAGCCCGCAACGCGGCCAGGATCGCCCCGACTACGGCGTGGGTCTGCTCGGTACCCGACGCCTCGGCGAGCTGCCGGACGGTCAGGCTGACAGCCGGACCGGACCGCAGCGGCAGCACCTGCTCGGCCTCCGGCCACCGGGCGAACGTACCGGGCTCGCCGATGCGCAGCGTCTCGATCACGCGCCTGGCCAGTACCGGGCCGATCCCCTCGTGCAGCCGAAGCAGCCGGAACCAGGCCAGGTCGTCAGCCGGATTGGCGACGATCCGCGCGGCCGCCACGAAGTCCTTGACGTGCGCCGCCTCGGTAAAGCGCAGGCCGCCGTACTTGACGAAGGGAATGCCCCGCGCGGTCAGCTCGATCTCCAGCAGGTCGCTGTGATGCGCGGCCCTGACCAGCACGGCCTGCTCCTGGAACTGGACGCCGGCCTCGTAGTCCGCGAGCACCCGGGCGCAGATCTCGCGCGCCTGGGTGCTCTCGTCATGGCATCTGATCAGCAGCGGCCGCTGCCCGTGCCCGCGCTCTGCGGACAGGAGCAGTTCCAGCCCGCCCGCTTGCGGCCGCACGACGTTGGCCAGGCTGAGCACCGCCTGGTGCGAGCGGTAGTTGCGGGACAGCCGGATGACCTGCAGGTCGGCGTAGTGTGCCGCCAGCGCGCGCAGGTGCTCGGGGTCAGCACCGCGGAAGGCGTAGATCGCCTGCGCGTCGTCGCCCACGCAGGTCAGCCCGCTGCCGTCGGGGCGCAGCAGGCGCACGATCTCCGCCTGCACCGCGTTGACGTCCTGATATTCGTCGACCAGCACGGCATCGAACAGTCCGCGCAGTACTGTTCCGGCGGCCGGGTCGGCCAGCGCGGCCCGCCACAGCAGCAGCAGGTCGTCGAAGTCCACCAGGCCGTGGCGCCGCTTGTAGCCGACGAAGTCCCCGAACAGCCCGGCCAGCTGCTCAGTAAACGGCACACACCACGGATACCCGGCCGCGACCACGTCGGCGAGCTTGGTGCTGGTGCTGACGCAGCGTGAGTAAATTTCGGCGCAGGCGGCCGCCCTCGGCATCCGGCGGCCTGCGACCGTGCCCACCAGCCCGTTCGCATCGCGGAGCGTGTCCATGATGTCGGTCGAGTCGGCCGGGTCGATCACCGAGAACTCCGGCGGCAGCGCGAACGCCTCGGCGTGCGCGCGGATGATGCGGTGCGCGATCGCGTGGAAGGTCCCGCCGCAGATCCGCGCGGCCGGACTCGTCCCGGCCTGGATCTGCGGCCGCTGCGCGCGGGCCAGCATGTCGTCGGCGGCGCGCCTGGTGAACGTCAGCAGCAGGATCCGGCTCGGCTGCATCCCCTGGCCCGCAAGCCACGCGGCCCTGGCTACCAGCGTGCCTGTCTTGCCGGTGCCGGCCCCGGCCAGGATCAGGAGCGGACCGCCCTGATGGGTCGCGGCCCGGCGCTGATCGTCATTGAGCATGTCGAGAACATCGGCCTGCCTGGTCATGGACACTGAATCTAGCCAGGCCCACTGACAGCGCCTGGGGACGAAGGGAGTCAGTAGCTCATGGCAGTCGCAAGTCGAGTCGCGCTTGTGACGGGAGCGTCCGCCGGAATCGGCCAGGCATGTGCCGACCGGCTCGCCGCATCGGGCTGGACGGTGACCGGCGCAAGCCGGCGCGGTACCGGCACCAGCGGCTGGACCGGCCAGGTCATGGACGTGGATGACACCGCCGCCGTGCAAGCGGGCGTCGCGGACATCATCACGCGGACCGGCCGGCTGGACGCGCTCGTCGCCGCGGCCGGGTGGGGGGTCGCGGGCGCGGCCGAATACACCACCATAGAGGAAGGGAAGGCTCAGTTTGAGACCAACTTCTGGGGATGCGTGCGGGTCGTGCAGGCAGTGCTGCCGCGGATGCGGGAGCAGCGCAGCGGCCGGATCGTGCTGATGAGCTCGATCGGCGGCGTGATCGGCATTCCGTTCCAGGCCTACTACAGCGCGAGCAAGTTCGCGCTCGAGGGTTTCGCCGAAGCCCTCGCGTACGAGGTCGCGCCGTTCGGCGTCCAGGTCACGCTGGTTCAGCCGGGCAACGTCGCGACCGATTTCACCGCCAGCCGCAAGCTGGCATCCGGCGGCGAGGGCGACTCCGCTTACGCCGTCGCGATGACCAGGGCGGTGACCGCCATGGAACGTGACGAGGTCAATGGTGCCCCGGCCGCCCAGGTGGCGGCCGCGGTCGAGCGCATCCTGGCCAGCCCCCGGCAGCCGCGGCGCGTATCGGTCGGCAAGGCAGGCGAGCGAGCCGGGCTGGTAGCTAAGCGAGTGCTGCCGTTCCGGGTCTTCCAGGCGGCGGCGAAGGCGAGCCTCGGCGTGAGCTGACGGCGCAGGATCGGGGCCACAGTTGCAGCGGTACCGGGTGCTGGAATCCGTCCGGCAGATCGGCCATCTTCAGCCGCAGCTGCCGGCCGGCGTAGTGCTGCTCATTGCGCTGGCCGCAGCAGCGGCCGTGCTGCCGGGCGTATGGCTGGTTACCAGGCACGTGACCGTCATGGCCCACGAAGGCGCACACGCCATGGTCGGCTCGGCCATCGGCCGGCGGGTCACCGGGGTCCGGCTCAAGGCCAACGCCGACGGCGCGACCGACCTGAGCGGCGGCAGCGCCGTCGGCATGACCGTCGCGGCGGTCGTCGGTTACCTCGGGCCGAGCGGGTTCGGCGTCGGTGCGGCCGAGCTGATCCGCTCAGGTCACATCGTCGCCGTGTTGTGGGCCGGTCTCACCGCGCTGATGCTGCTCATGATCCCGCTGCGCGCGAGCTTCGGGGTGGTGTCGGTTGCGGTCGCGTTCATCCTGCTGGCGCTCCTGGCGTTCGCAGGGACCGCCACCACCCAGATCGTCACGGCCTACGGGCTCACCTGGTTCCTGCTGATGTCGAGCGTGCGGATCGTGCTGTTGCGCGGCACCGGGCCGGCGACGCCACGATCCTGCGCGGGCTGACCCGGATCCCGGCGGGATTCTGGTACCGGCTCTGGCTGCTCGGCACGGTGGCCGCGCTGTGCTTCGGCGCCATCTTGATGTTCTAGCCTGCTGCTACCAGCCGAGCTCGCGCAGCCGCTCGTCTGAGATGCCGAAGTAGTGCCCGACCTCGTGGATCACGGTGCGCCGCACTTGTTCCACGACCTCATCCTCGCTCTGGCAGATCGCGCAGATGGCCTGCTGGTAGATCGTGATCCGGTCGGGCAGCACGCCCGCGTAGCCGGAGGTCCGGTTGGTAATCGGGATGCCTTCGTACAGCCCGAGCAGACCGGGCGGGCCAGGACGGTGCTCGACCGTAACGGCCACGTTCCGGATGAGGTTTCCTAGTTCTTCTGGCAGCGAGTCCAGCGCGGTCGCCACCATCTGCTCGAACGCATCCTGCCCGACCTCGATCACCACCCCATTGTGCTGCGTGCCTACGCTGATCTGCGTGACCCCCACGTTCCGGCCGACGGCAGCCGATCTGGCCGCGGCTCGCGGCGCCACCATCCCCGATCTGGTCGCGCCCGGCGTCCGGGTGCTGTTCGCCGGCATCAACCCGAGCCTGTACTCGGCTGCTACCGGTTACCACTTCGCCCGGCCGGGCAACCGGTTCTGGCCGGCTCTGCACGCCTCGGGGTTCACCGCGCGGTTGCTGCGGCCGGACGAGCAGCCGCTGCTGCCCGGCCTCGGCCTCGGCATCACCAACGTCGTCGCGCGCGCCACCGCCCGCGCCGACGAGCTCGCCGGCGACGAACTGCGGGCCGGGGGCCAGCTGCTCGCCGGGCTGACCAGCCGGACTGGCGCCGCGTGGCTCGCGGTGCTCGGAGTCACTGCCTACCGCGCGGCCTTCGGCCGCCCGGCCGCGGCCGTCGGGCGGCAGGACGAGACCCTGGGCGGCGCGCAGGTGTGGGTCCTGCCCAATCCGAGCGGATTGAACGCGCACTGGAGTGCGGCCGCGCTCGCGGCCGAGTTCGGCCGGCTACGGCAGGCTGCCGCGACGTGACCCGCCGGGCGAGCCGGCCACCACGGTAGCCGCGAGCTCGCCGGAGTGCAGGACCTGGGTGTGCAGGCCGGCGGCGGTCATCGCTGCCTCGGTCAGCGGTGCCTGCCGCTGGCTGGTCTCGATCAGCAGCCAGCCGGACGGCGCCAGCCAGCCGGGCCCGAGCGCGGCTATCCGGCGCTGGATGGCGGTACCGTCCGGGCCGCCGTCGAGGGTGACCAGGGGCTCATGCAGCCGCGCTTCGGCCGGCAGCAGGCCGATCTCCGCGGTCGGCACGTACGGCGCGTTGGCGATCATGAGGTCGACGGACCCGCGCAGGCTGTCCGGCAGAGGATCACAAAGATCGCCGGCGTATACGTAGCCGTGCGCGGCCGCGAGGTTGCCGCGGGCGCAGGCCACAGCGGCCGGCTCAATGTCGACGGCGTGCAGGTCGACCGGGCCCGGCCCGGCCGCGTTCAGCGCAGTTGCCACCGCCAGGCCGATGGCACCCGAACCGCAGCACAGGTCGAGCACCACCGTTGCCGGACGGCGTGCCCTGGCGATCGCCTGCCCGACCAGGAATTCACTGCGACGGCGGGGCACGAAGACGCCGGGAGCCAGGGTAATCCGCAGGCCGCAGAATTCCGCCCAGCCGATCACCTGCTCCAGCGGCAGACCGCCGGACCGGCGGGCGACCATCGCCTCCAGCGAGGCATCGCTATCCGCGGCGGCGGCCAGCAGCGCGGCCTCGTCCTCAGCGAACACACAGCCAGCGGCGCGGAGCCGGGCGACGATACGGTCGCGCTGCTGCCAGGTCAGGGTAAGCGACATCAGGGCAGCTAACCTATCCCCGGCGCGAGCATCGTGACCACCTGCGGCGGCTGGGCTAGACCCTGGCGCTGGCCGGGGAGGGCTCGGTCAGCGCGCTGCCGGAGGCCGGATCATCGCGCTGGCACGCCGGCGTCCAGCGGCCGGTGATGCACAGCACCACCGCAGCCGCGATCGCCGCAGTCAGGCAGACCGGCACCAGGTAAAGCGACAGGCTCTGGCCGGTGCGCGACAGCCAGGCCGGATGCAAGGACAGGTAATAGCGCACGCCTGGCAGTTCGGCGATGGCCCCGGCGGTGCCGCGGAATACGACGATCCAGTCCAGCCTGGTGACCGGCATGAGCGCCAGCAGCGGGAATGCCATCGCGTCATACCAGGGCCGCTGCTGCGGCGAGACCATCAGCCAGGCGAGGCTGACCGCCAGCGCGGGCCGGACGGCTGGCAGCCGGGACGGCCCGGCCGGCAATCGCCAGAGAAAGAGCACCGCGAGCAGGCCGCAGGCGAGCGCGCCGGCCAGGTCGGTGTCCTGGCTGGCGTTCGCCAGATGCACCACGTGCAGCGGCAACTGCCATGGCACGAAGAAGACCGGGCTGGCGCTGGCCCGGCTCAGCCCGGCCGAGACCGCGCCCGGTCCGGCGAGCAGGTAGGCGGGAACCAGCACGGCGCCGACGCCCGCGACGACAGCGGCCAGCACCCGCGGCCGCCGCCACGACGCCCAGGCCAGGGCGAAGGCGAAGATCACGAAGTCGGCTTTCACCGCCGTGGCCGCGCCGGCCAGCAGGCCTGTGACCAGGGCCTGGCGGATCTCCAGGCGCTGCAGCAGGAGCAGCGCGGCGACACCGAAGCCGGCCGCCAGGCCGTCCACGTGGCCGCCGGCCTGACCGCCAGCAGCATCAGCGGGTTGACCGACCAGAGCAGGTGAGCCCGCAGCCGCCGGCCGGGCTCGTGGCGCAGCAGCCGGTCCAGCATGATGACGATGGCCAGGTAGGCCAGGGCGTTCCAGGCCTTCAGCCAGAACACGATCCGGGCTGCGCTGGTGCCGCCGAGCCTGGCCGCGAGCCATTCGCTGGCTGTCGCCAGCGGGCCGTAGACCGACGGACTGGCCTGGAAGTCGCGGGGTCCCAGCAGGCCGACCGGATCGCCTGCGGCCCGCAGCTGGTGCACGGTCATCAGATACGGGCTGTGCTGCAGCACGGTGATCCGGCCGTATCCGGCGTAGTCGAGCATGTCGCCCGAACCCATCGGCCCGATCGTCGTCAGCGCCAGCACGGCGATGACCGACCCGACGATCAGCGGCCACGGCCGCGGCCGCCAGCCCCCCCGCACCGCGGCGAGCGCGGCCAGCACGCCGCCCCCGCCGAGCACCGCGGCCGCCCACAGGCAGCAGGCCACGACGACGTCGGACAGGTGCAGGCTGACTGACCACGGAGGCAGTGGCGGCGCGGCGGGAAAGGCGCGCTCGGCCGCCGAGGGCCGCTGCAAGCCGGTCACGAAGATCAGCGCGATGCTGACGGCGATCGCCGTCAGGGCGGCCTGGCCCAGCCGCCACGGACCGGGCCTGGTCACGGGCTGGCTGTCTGGCCTGTCAGCCGGTGCACGCTGCGTCATTCAATAAAACCTGTAATACCGATTGATATTATAGAAACATATCCGCCCGGGCCGGGGCAACAGCGTCACCGAAGCTCCCCCGCGCACGGTGGCCACCTACCCCCGGCAGCCAGTCCCGGTCACCCGGTTCGCCGCCAGCAGATCAGCGATAACCCGGCCGGTGGTGCCCGATGATGCCGATTGGCCGGTGCCGCGGCGACCACCACACCTCCGAGCAACCAGGCACGCGGCACGCGACCTTGACGTGGCCGCCGCGGGCGGCCGCAGCGGCCGCACAGTCGCATGGTTCCCAGCTCAGCGCGACCGTTCCCGGCCGCCACGGATGATGCAGCCGGCAAGCTGCAGGTATGCTGACGGCGATGGCCTGTCGCTCCTGGGACATGCCATTATTCAAACACACTATCGATGTCGTGCCGAGAACTAGTGGTCTGTAAGAGCGCTTGTTTTAGTCTTCGCGCGCCTGATGCTGGCGAGGATCTCCTCCGCGTCCTTGGTCCAGGCAAACGGGCGGGGGTGGTCGTTCCAGTCGTCGATGAACGCGCCGATGGTGTCGGTGAGCTGGCGGACTGAGGTGAACGAGCCGCGGCGGATGGCCTGGCGGGTGATGACCGAGAAGAAGCACTCCACGAGGTTGATCCACGAGCATCCGGTCGGCGTGAAATGCAGCGTAACCCGCGGGTTCTTCTCGAGCCATCTGCGGACCTCGGCGTGCTTGTGAGTGGCGTAGTTGTCGCAGATCACGTGCAGCCCGGTGTCCGGGTAGGCGGCGGCGACCTTCTTCAGGAAGCGCAGGAACTCCTGGTGCCGGTGCTTCGGGTAGCAGGCGTCGGTGACCTGCCCAGTCGCGGTGTTGAGGGCGGCGAACAGGCTGGTGGTCCCGTGCCGGGCGTAGTCGTGGGTCTGCCGCTCGGGGATCCCGTTTCTCATCGGCAGGATCGGCTGGCTGCGCTCTAACGCCTGGCACTGGGACTTCTCGTCGACGCAGACCACGACGGCGTTCTCGGGCGGGTGCAGGCAGAGGCCGACGACGTCAGTGATCTTTGCTTCCAGCTGCGGGTCGGTGGAGAACTTGAACCCCTCGGTGCGGTGCGGCTGCAGGCTGTACCGCCGCCACAGCCGGGTGATCGAGTCGTGGCTGACCCGGAGTTTCTGTGACCGGCGCAGCCAGTCCGCCAGCCGCCGGGAGGACCAGTGCGTCACGCCCATCGCCCGCAGCGACTCTGGCGGCGGCGTCACTGTCGCCGACAAGATCGCGCTGATCGCCTCCTCGGTCAGCACCGTCTTCGGCCCGCCCGGCCGCGGCGCGTCCTCCAGCCCGCCGATGCCGTCCTCGGCGTACTGCCGCCGCCACTTGATCACCGTCGGCTCGGTGCAGCCCACCCGCTCCGCGATCTGCGGCCCCGTCAGTCCCTCGGCCGCCAGCAGCACGATCCGGGCCCGCTCCGCCACCCGCGCCTCGCCGCCGCGGTCCCGGGCACGCCGCTCCAGCTTCACCCGGTCCGCCTCCGGAACCGTCAGAATGCGCACGCGATTGGGCATGAGCCATTGTCCCGCAACCTGATCAAAAACTAAAGAGAGACACGCGTCATA
>CAVQMG010000008.1:0-111906 GCA_963713585.1 uncultured Actinomycetota bacterium
GCGACGACAGCCGGGCGCAGCTCCGCGGGCTCGGCCTGCCCGGTCCTGGTGACGACCGACAGCGCCGCGATCACTGCCTGACGGTGATCGCTGATCGGCGCGGCGACCGAGGTCATCGGCTCGGGATGGGCACGGCTTGCCACGGCTATCCCGTCCCGCCGGACGGCGGCTAGCCGTCCGCGCAGGTCGCGGCCGGTGCGGGCTGATGTTCTCCGGCCGCAGGGTCAGGTCGCCGGCCAGCACCTGCTCCTGCACGGGACCGGAGCGTGCGCCAGCAGAACCAGGCCGACGCCGGTGGCGTGCAACGGCATCCGCCCGCCGACGCGGTACAGCACCCGCCCGGCCCGGCGCGCGGACAGCCGCTCGACCAGGACGGCCTGGAGCCCGTCCCGGACGGCCAGCAGCACGTGCTGGCCGGTGGAATGGTGCAGGTCCTCCAGGTACGGCAGCGCGGTCGCGCGCAGGCCGTGGCCGCGCGGCGCGAGCGAGGCGACCTCGAGCAGCCGCAGCGCCGACCACGTAGCTCACCATCGCGGCGTCCGTCAAGTGCTCCCCAGTCGAGCCAGCTTCCTGGCGATGCGCAGCGCGCTTGCCTTCGGCAGGTCGGCGCGGGGCTCAGCTCGGCCAGGGACAGCGACCTGCTCTCTGGCCCGAACGCTGCCAGCAGCCGGAAGGCCCGGTCAAGCACGGGCTCGCCGACCGCCGGCCGCCGCCCCGGCGGCGCCGCCTGGCTCTGCTGGCGGCATGCCGTCCTTCCTCAGCGTTTCAGTCAATGAAATAGCCTTGGCTGTCCGCCGTCAGCGCAGGATGCTGGGCATGACCGCCAGCGCTGCGCGCTCGTCGCGACGGTGCCCGTCGCACATCGCCGGCGGCGGGCAGGCCGGGCTCGCCGCCGCCGCCGAACTCGACCCTGCACGGCGTGCGGGTGCGTTCGTGATCGAGCCGCGGACGGACGGTCTCGCATCGCCGGCCGCGGGCGAAGACCACCAGCATCCGGACCATGGAGCATCTGCGCCGCTGGGGCCTGGCCGACGCGCTGCGCGCCGCCGCGCCGCTGCCAGTGGCGTGGTCGCAGCGGGTGACGTTCTGCGAGTCCCTGACCGGGCGGCGGATCACCGATTTCGACAATGCCTTCGGGCTGACGACGCAGCGCGACGACCGGTTCGCCGAAGCCGGCCAGCAGGTTCCGCAGCCCGTCGTCGAGGAGGTGCTGCGCGCGCACCTGGCCAGGCGGCCGGGGTGGACCTGCGGTTCGGGCACGCGGTCGGCCGATCGTCCAGGACCGCGACGGCGTCACCGTCACGGCTGTCGACACCGGATGGCGCCCGGCGCATGATCAGGACGCGGTACCTGCTCGGCTGCGACGGCGCGGCCGGGATCGGTCCGGGACGCGATCGGCGCCAGCTATGCCGGCCGGGCCGACCGCCGGCCCAACTTCAACGTGGTGTTCCGCGCGCCGTGGCTGGATACGCCGCTCGGCCCGGCCGTGCAGTACTGGGTAGTGGCGCGCCCCGGCGGGACCGCCCCGGGTGGCACCGCCGGCTGCGACGGGCCTGATCGGCCGGCTGGACCTGGACGGCACCTGGTGGGCGATCCTGCCCGGCATCGGGGCCGCCGACGGCGCCGCCCGGGCGTCGCAGCTCATCACCGGCCTGATCGGCGCCCCGGCCGAGCACGAGGTGCTGGCCTGCGATCCGTGGACGGCGCGCCTGCTGGTCGCCGACTCCTTCGCCGACCGGCGCGTGTTCCTGGTCGGCGAGAGCGCGCACGTCAATCCGCCCTGGGGCGGGCACGGTTTCAACACCAGCGTGGGCGACGCGGTGAACATCGGCTGGAAGATCGCGGCGGTCGAGCACGGCTGGGCCGGGCCGGAACTGCTGGCCAGCTACGAAGCGGAGCGGCGCGGTGTCGTCGAGCAGACGGTGGCCAGCGCGGAATCCAACATGCGCAGCATGGCCGGCGACCTGCCCGCGGATGCTGCCGCCATCCAGCAGGCCAAGCGAGCCGAGTTTCACAGCCTCGGCCTGGTTCTCGGCTACACCTACGCCGGGCTCACCGGCCATCCAGCCGGGCGAGCTGCCGGCCTGCCCGGCGCCGCTGGCAGCGCCGACATCTGCCAGTACCAGCCCGCCAGCACGCCGGGCTCGCGGCTCCCGCACGCCTGGCTGCCTGACGGCAGTTCCCTGTACGACGGCTCGGCCCGGGCTTCGCCCTGATCGGCCCGGCCGGCGGCGCCGCCGCCGCGCTGGCCGGCCAGGCGGCGCGGCGCGGGATCCCGCTGCGCCTCATCCAGCCGCCGCCCGGCTATCCGTGGCGGGCGGAGTACCTGCTGGTCCGGCCGGACCAGCACGTCGCCTGGCGGGCCACCGACCCGGCCGCCATCGACCTGGACGTCGTCACCGGCTGGCGTGCACCGCTCAGCCCGTCAGGAACGGAACGTGGTCGCTGATGGCTAGTCAGGAGCACTCGGCCGCGCGGCCGGGCAAGGTCGCACTGACCAACGTCCGGGTGTTCGACGGCGGGCGGCTGATCCCCGGCAGCACGGTCGTGATCTGCGGCGGGCTGATCGGCACCGATCCGGCCGGCGCGGAGGTGATCGACGCCGACGGCGGCGTGCTGCTGCCCGGCCTGATCGACGCGCACGTGCACCTGGACGGCCCGGACCGGCTTGACCTGCTCGCTGGCTACGGCGTGACGACCGCGTTCGACATGGCGTCGCTGCCGGAGCAGACCAGCACGCTGCGCGGTCGGGCGGGCTGCACCCAGATCCTCAGCGCGGGCATCCCCGCGATCGCGCCAGGCAGCCTGCATGCGCACCTGCCCGGCGTCGGTGAGCGCGGTCTGATCAGCGGTCCCGCCGAGGCAGCCAGGTTCGTCGCCGACCGGATCGCCGAGGGCTCGGACTACATCAAGATCGTGATCGGCAGCCCGTTCGCCGACCACCGCCAGGAGACCATCAATGCCCTGGTGGCAGCCGCCCATGCCGCGGGCAGGCGGGTCGTCGCGCACGCGTCGGCCGCAGACGCGGTGGCCAGGGCGCAGCTGGCCGGCGCCGATGTTCTCACTCACGCGCCGCGAGACGCCGTGCTGGCACCGCGTGAGGTGGCGCAGACCGCCGCGGCCGGCCGCGTCGTCGTGCCAACCCTCGTCATGATGGAGGCACTGGTGGCCGGCCTCGGGCTGCCCGCCGAGGACTACGAGCACGCGCGGGACAACGTGGCCGCCTGGCACGCGGCCGGCGTGCCGGTGCTGGCCGGCACCGACGCCAACGACTACGCCGGGCACGCCGGCCGGCTGCGGCACGGTGACAGCCTGCATCATGAGCTCGAGCTGCTCGCGGGCGCGGGCCTGACCGCGCGAGAGGTGCTGCTCGCCGCGACGGCGCTGCCCGCGCGTTTCTTCGGGCTCACCGACCGTGGTGTGATCGAGCCAGGAAAACGCGCGGATCTCGTCCTGCTCGACGGTGATCCGCTCGCCGATATCCGGGCGACTCGGTCGATCAGCCGCATCTGGTGCGGCGGCACCGAGCGTGTCCCGGCGCAGACGAGAAAGTAGGCAGCGGTGCGCATCGCCAACCTCAGCCAACCGGCTCAGCCTCATCACCGGCGACCTGGCCGTCGATGTCCACACCGCCAGCGAGGGCCGGTTCGAGACAGATCCGGCGGCGGTCTACCCGCGCTGGCAGGAGTTCACGCAGTGGGCGGCGCAGACGGTGCTGGCCGAGCCAGCCAGGTTCGCACCGCGCAGTTCAGCCGTGAAGCACTGGGCTCGCCGTCGCCGGTGCCGCGGCAGGTCTTCGGCATCGGCCTGAACTACGGCGACCACGTGGCCGAGTCCGGATTCGCCAGGCCGGACACCGCGCCGCCAGTGTTCACCAAGTTCCCGTCCTGCATCACCGGCCCCTACGGCGACATCACGCTGCCGCCCGGCGGCCACACCGACTGGGAAATCGAGCTGGTCGTGATCATCGGCGCGGACTGGCGTCGCGGGTGCCGGCCGCCGCGGCCTGGGAGCTATGTCGCGGGCCTGTCGGTCGGCCAGGACGTGTCGGAGCGGATCCTGCAGCTGGCCGCGACTCCGCCGCAGTTCGCGATGGGCAAGTCCTTCCCGGCTTCGGGCCGGTCGGGCCCTGGCTGGTGACACCGGACGAGTTCGCCAACCCCGACGACCTCGAGCTCAGCTGCGCGATCAACGGCGAGCAGATGCAGAAGGGCCGCACCAGGGACATGATCTTCGGCGTCTGTGAGCTGATCGAGCAGCTGTCCGCGGTCACCCCGCTGCTGCCCGGTGACCTGATCTTCACCGGCACGCCGAGCGGCGTCGGCCTGGGCCGCGACCCGCAGCGCTGGCTCCAGCCCGGAGAGGTGCTGACCAGCCACATCGAGGGCATCGGCGAGATGCGGCACCGTTTCGTGAGCGCCGGGAACTGAACGGCAAGGGAGACCGCCATGAGCCTGCACGGACTGCTCTCGGTGACGATCGGCGTGCCCAACGTGGGCCAGACGGGCGCGTACTACGCCGACTTCGGGCTCGGCCAGGAGCCCGGCGGGTGGTTCACCACCACCGACGGCGGACGTCAGCTGCAGCTGGTGCACTCCCCGGTCCGGCGCCTGGTTGACCTGCGCATCGGGGTCGATCATCAGGACGACCTGGCCGCCGCGGCGGCCAGCCTGAGCAGGCTGGGCTTTGCCTGCACCCTGGCCGACGGCGTGCTCGAGACGGCCGAGCCGGTCGTCGGCACCAGGGTCGCGCTGGAGGTGGCGCCCCGGCTGACCCAGCCGGAGGTGCCGGCCAGCGTCTACAACGGGCCCGGCCGGATCGAACGGCATGACAACCGGGCACCGGGTTTCAGCCGGGCCGAGCCAGTGCGTCCGCGCAAGCTCGGGCACGCGGTGCTCGGCAGCACCGACTACGAGACCAGCACCCGGTTCTTCACCGGCGGCCTGGGCTTCCTGATCAGCGACCGGATCAAGGGCGTCGGCGCGTTCATGCGCTGCTCGACCGACCATCACAACGTGCTCGTGCTGGCCGCGCCGGTCAACTTCCTGCATCACACCTCCTGGCAGGTCGATGACGTCGACGATGTCGGCCGGGGCGCGATCGCGATGCTCGAGGACGACCCCGGCCGGCATGTGTGGGGCCTGGGCCGGCATTACGCCGGGTCCAATTTCTTCTGGTATCTCAAGGACCCGGCCGGCAACTTCTCGGAGTACTACTCCGACATGGACTGCATCATCGATGACCAGCTCTGGAAGCCGGAGGACCTGGAGGGCGCGCGCGGGCTGTTCTCCTGGGGACCGCCGCCACCGCCGTCCTTCTTGCAGCCGGAAGACCTGGCCGCGATGATGACCGGCTCGCATTCGGCCCGCTGAGGTCACCGGCGCAGCGCGGCTCCCTGCAGCTTGGCCCGGAGCTGCTGTGCGCGCGGATGGTCGATGTCGTCGAAAATGCGTTCCGCACGGGCCCAGGTCGCGCCCGCGGCCCCCGAGTCTGCCGCGCTGTGCTGCACGTCGCCCAGATGATCGAGCGTGTCGGCCTCATTGAAGGCGTCTGCCAGTTCCCGGTACAGGTCGGCGGCCTGCTGGTAGCAGGCGATGGCCTGCTCGTGGCGGCCGAGCTGATGGTGAATGTAGCCGAGACTGTCCCAGGCCGCGGCCTCCCAGTTGCGCTCCCCAGCTCCCGGACGGCGGATAGCCCCTGCTCACAGTAGGTGAGGGCCTGCTGGCAGTGGCCGAGCCGGGCCAGGCAGAATCCGATGTCGTTGAGCACCATCGCCTGCCCCGGCTGATAGTCCGCCGCGCGGTACAGCTCGAGCGCCTGCCGGGCGTGCCCGAGTGCGTCAGCGAGGCGGTCGTCCCGTTCGGCCAGCCAGGTGAGGCTGATGTGGATCGCGGCCTGGCCGATGCGATCCCCGATAGCCGCGGACTTGCGCAGCGCCTGCCGGAACTGCAGGCCGGCTTCGTCGAAGCGGCCCGATCGGGCGTAGCCGAGCGCGAGAGCGTGACTCGCGTGCGCCTCACCGGCGGCGTCACCGGCCCGGCGCGCCGCGGCCAGGGCGGCGCGCTGCGCCTGCGCGCTGTCATTCCAGGATCCGCGCCGGAGGAACGCCGTGGTCAGCGTCCATGCCAGCTGCCACGCGTGCGCGGCGTAGCCGGCCTCGGCAGCCAGGTGCACGGCCGCGAGCAGCGTTGCGTGCTCGGCGTCGAACCATGCCATCGCGTCGTCGGCCGTGGCAGGTCCGGCCACCGTGGTCCCTGGCCCCGGTGGCGCCACGGCCAGCAGATGCAGATGCGGCTCGATCAGCTTCGCGGCTGCGCGGGCGCTGTGCAGGTAGTGGTCGAGAACGCGGCCGACCGCCGCCGCGGTGGCGTCCTGATCTCCGGTGTCCTGCTCGGCGGCGTAGGCGCGCAGCAGGTCATGGAAGGCGTAGCGGCCGGGAACCTGCTCGGCGAGCAGGTGGGTCCTGGTCAGCTCGGCCAGCGGCGCACCGGCCCGGTCGGGCGCCAGTCCGGCGAGGCTGGCCGCGGCGGCACGCGAGAAATCCGGGCCGGGATGCTGGCCCAGCAGCCCGAACAGCCGTGCCGCGGCCGGGCTCAGGCTGCGGTACGACCAGGAAAATACCGCCCTGACGTCGCTCGCCAGATCACCCGCCTGGAACGGGTCGAGCGCGCTGGTCGCCTGGCGCAGTTCCGCGGCGATCGCCGCCAGCGCGAAGTCGGGCCTGGTCGCAGCCCGGGCTGCGGCGATCGTCAGCGCCAGCGGCAGCCGGGCACAGCCGGCGATGATGTCGTCGGCCGCCGCGGGCTCGCGCGCGATCCTGGCTGGTCCCAGCCGTCGGATGAGCAGGTCACGGGCGTCAGCGGCAAGAAGCAGGTCCAGCGTCAGCGGATACGCGCCGTCGGTGGCGATCAGGCCGGTGAGCTGATCCCGCCCGGTCACCACGGCCATGCAGCCGGGTGAGCCGGGCAGCAGCGGGCGGACCTGCTCGGCGTCGCGTGCGTTGTCCAGCAGCACCAGGACCCGGCGCCCGGCCAGCAGGCTGCGGTAGAGCCCGGCCCGGCCCGCCAGGTCGGCCGGTATCCGTGCTGCCGGGGTGCCGAGCGCCTCCAGGAACCCGCGGACCGCCTCGGCCGGCTCCAGCGCCGCTCCGCCGGGGTCGAAGCCCTGCAGGTTCACGTAGAGCTGCCCGTCGGGGAAGCGGTCGGCGACCCGGTGCGCCCAGTGCACGGCCAGCGCGGTCTTGCCGACTCCGGCGGTGCCGGACAGCACCGAGATGACCATGGCACCGGACGGCGCCCGGCCGGACCGGCCTGGTCCGGGCAGCATGGCGTCGAGGGCGGCTAGCTCAGCTCTGCGGCCGGCAAATGCGGACACGGCCGGCGGCAACTGCGCGGGTACCGGGACCGTCCGGGACGTCAGCCCGACCGCGCCCGCCCGGACGGGCGCGTCGAGGACCGGATCCTGGCGGAGGATGGCTACTTCCAGGTCCCGCAGCGGGCGGCTGGGATGAATTCCCAGTTCGTCGTCCAGTTCCTGCCGGAGCCGGTAGTAGGCGGCCAGCGCGTCTGCCTGCCGGCCACTCCGGTAGAAAGCCAGCATGAGCAGGGCCGCGGCCTGCTCGTCGAGCGGGCGATCGGCCGCCAGCTGCTCCAGGTCAGGCACGAGTGCTCCGTGTTCTCCGGCAGCCAGCCTGGCCTCGAACAAGGCCTGAGTCATGTGCTCGCGCAGCAGTTCCAGGCGCTCGGCTTGCTGCTCCAGCCAGGGCAGGCCGGCCAGCCCGGCCAGCGGGCGCCCGCGCCAGAGGGCGAGCCCTGCGTGCAGGTAACGCCCGGCCGCGGCCGGGTCGGCAGAATCTCTGCCGTCACGTAAGAGCCGCTCGGCCCGCTGCACGTCAGTACCGTCAGAGCCGAGATCCAGGACGTAGCCGGGCGGCCGGGCGAGGATTGCGTCCTTGCGGCCCGCCAGCAGCTGCCGCAGGTAGGACACATGGTTCTGCAGCGTGGTGGCCGCTGTTGGCGGTGGCGTCTGAGCCCAGACAACGTCAACGAGCTGGTCGATGCTGATGACCTGGCCATGACGCAGCCCGAGTGCGGCCAGCACTGCCGTGCGCCGTACACCGCGCACTGGCCGGGACTGACCGTCCGCCAGCACATCAACTGGCCCGAGTAGCCGCACCTGCATGACGGACCCGTCTGTCCGGTGGTGGCCCTGCGCCAGTACTGAGTATGAACCGCGGCGGGCGGCAGCGGGAGTGCTCGCGGCGATGATCCCGGCGGCCGGGTCAGTCCGGCCGGGACGATATGCCGTCGCCTAGCTCAGCAGCAGTGCACCGCGAGCGCGTCACCCGGGCCGCCGCTGCTGCTCTCGCCTACGGCCCAGACGCTGCCGGCCCCTGAAGCGGCCACAGCGAACAGCCCGTTCTCGGCGGTGCCGGGGCTGGGGCTGCTCACCTGACTCCACCGGTGGCCATTCCACCGCACGATCAGGGTACGAGAGCCTGGGCCACTGAAGGTGTCGCCGACGGCCCAGACGTTGCTGGCCGAGATGGCGACCACTCCGTAGAGGATGTTGAGGTGCCGGGACGGGGGATTCGGGCTCGCCGTCCGGCTCCACTTCTTGCCGTTCCAGTGCAAGATGAGTGTCTGGTACCGGCTGCCCGACTGGGCGCTGCCAACCGCCCAGGCATTGGAAGCCGACGTCGCGCCGATTCCGTTGAGATCGTCAGCGGCCGCCGGGCTGGGGCTCGCGACCCGCGACCACCGGGAACCATTCCAGCGCAGGATGAGGGTCCGGGTCTTACCGCCCTGGATCGCTTCTCCGACCGCCCACGCGTTGCTGCGCGACGTGGCCGCGACACTCTCCAGCGCACTGCTGGACCCTGGATGCGGGCTGGCAACGTGCCGCCACTTGGAGCCGTTCCAGTGCAGGATCAGCGTGGTCTTGCTCGTGCCCCCGCTGGAGTCGTCGCCGACCGCCCAGACGTCGCGCGGCGACACCACCCGCACGGCGATGAGCTCACTGAGCCGGGCCGGGCTGGGACTTGCAACCTGCTTCCAGACCGAACCGTTCCAGTGCAGCACCAGAGTCTTGTTGCCGGTTCCGCTGGAGTAATCGCCGACCGCCCAGATGTTGGACGGCGACGCGGCGCGAATGCCGTTCAGGAAGTTGTCGCTGCCCGGGTTCGGGCTGGCTACCACTTTCCAGGACGAGCCGTTCCAGTGCTCGATGAGGGTCAGGTCGGGGCCGCCTGACCACTGGAACCCCACCGCCCACGCGTTGCACGCGGACAGCACGGTCACGCCCTGCAGATCGTTCTGCGTGCCGGGGTTTGGCGGCTGCGCTCCCGTCCAGCTCTGGCAGCTTCGTGCGGCGGCGCTGGCCGCCGGGACGAGCGCGGTGAGCAGGCAGGTCAGCGCTAAGACCGCGGGGAGGGTGGTGAGCAGGCGCCGGGAGGGCCGGTGTGCGCGCATCGCTGGTGCTCCTTAGGTCGCGGCGCTAGCGAAGGGAGTGTGTCACCGGGCGCTGGAAGCCCGCTGGAACGGCGCCGCGACAGCGGCGATACTGAGTCGCATGCAGCAGGTCTGGTTCGTCACCGGCTCGTCGCGCGGCCTGGGCCGCGCGCTTGTCCGCGCCGCGCTCGAGGCCGGCGATCTGGTTGCCGCCACCGCCCGCCGGCCGGAGCAACTCACCGACCTGGCTGCCGAGCACGGTGACCGCGTCCGCGCTCTCGCGCTCGACGTCACCGATCCGGCGGCCGCCCGGTCGGCGATTGCCGAGGCTCACGATCACTTCGGCCGGCTCGATGTGATCGTCAACAACGCCGGCTACGCCAACGTGTCACCGATCGAGACCACCGAGGACGCGGATTTCCGCGCGCAGTTCGAGACCAACTTCTGGGGCGTCTACAACGTTTCGAAGGCGGCGATTCCAGTCCTCCGCGAGCAGGCGAGCGGACTGGTCATGCAGTTCTCGTCCACCGGCGGACGGGTCGGCGGTTCGCCCGGCATCGCCTCGTATCAGGCCGCTAAGTTCGCCATCGATGGTTTCAGCCGGGTACTCCAGGCCGAGACCGCGCCGTTTGGCGTCAGGGTGATGGTCGTCGAGCCGAGCGGCTTCAGAACCGACTGGGCCGGATCGTCGATGATCGTCCGCGACATTCCCGAGGCGTACGCCGCCACTGTCGGCGCCATCAACACGCGCGTGCGGCAGAACCCCGACGGTCCGCCCGGCGACCCCGTCCGCGCAGCCGAGATCCTCGTCAGGGTCGCGAAGCGCCGCGACATCCCCTTCCACCTGCCGCTGGGGGTGATCGCAGCCGAGGCCTCGATCAGGCTCGACGGGCAGCTCCTCGCCGAGGACCGCCGCTGGCGGGATGTCAGCCGGTCCGCCGACTCCGGCCAGCCCTACCCGGCGGAGTTCCCGCCAGACCCGGCGAACTGAGCCTGTCTGGCGCGGCCCGGGCGCACACCTACGGCGCGGCGGTGACGAGGCGCCACGCCTGCGCCGCCGCCCGGCGGCGCAGAAGCACCACCGGGGGATGTTTCGTGCTGGACTGGAAGGAACTGTGCGGCCTGGGTGTAGCCAGAGGTGCAGCCAGGCCACACAGTGCGCGATTTATCGGTCGCGGCGGTTGGTCAGCTTGATCCAGCGGCGGACTTCCGTGCGCGGCTCGGCCAGGGCGATCGCGGCGGCGGGCAGGGTGGGCTTCGGACGGCGCGGCTCGCGGACGCCCGCGTCGGCGAGCGGCGGGTGCCGCCGGCGGTCCCGCATCCATCGCAGCGGCGCCGTCAGCGCGATCGCGAGGGCGGAGGTCCAGACAGCGATGCGGTGTGCTTGTCCCATATCGCCATTGTCTGTCTGGTCCGGCGCGGTGGTACACACCTGGCGGCCTCTTTCTCGCTCAGCGGACACCGCGGCACGTGATCTCAGGCTCTGGCCAGGCGCAGCCGCTGCGCGCCCTCGGCCGCCAGGCGCCGCTGGTACGGGCCGTCAGCCAGCGATACCGCTTCCTTCCTGGCATTGAAGGCCAGTACCCAGGCGCCTGCCGCCCAGGCGATCTGCACCTCCTCCGGAGTGAAAGTGCTGCCGCGGGCCGCCTGATAGGCATCGAGGAACTGCCCGGTCTGCTCGACGGTGGCCGCCACCGTGGCGCCGAGCGCAGGAAACACAGCCGCGGCCGGGCCGGCGATGGCCGCCTCCGGCCGGATGGCGGCACTGTCCCAGTCCAGTACCGCGACCGGTGCCCCGTTGCGCCACAGCAGGTTGTGCGCCTCCCAGTCCAGGTGGCCGACGGCCAGCGGCAATTCCGCCGCCGCCCGCAGCCGGGCGCGCAGTCGCCGGCCTGTCTCTTCGATCAGCGCCGGGCCGGGCACCGCGTTGAGGTCTGCGTCCAGATCATCAGGCACCGGCCAGGTGCCCGCCTGATCGTGATCCCAGGCCACCCAGGCGGGAGCCGGACGCAGCTCGCCGCACGCGCTCGCGGCGGGCGCGAGCCGGATCAGCCGCTGCAACAGCGCGGCGTACGCCGGCACCGCGCCGCGGGTGGCAGGCCGCGGCCGCGCGTTCTCGACGTAGTCCTCCGCCGTGACCAGCTGACCACCGGTCACGGCCGGGCCGGCGAGCGGCCGCGGGCACGGGAAACCGCGCGCGTGCACGTACTGCTGGACGCGCCAGCATGCCCGCACGCGGCTATCGTCCGGACGTGCCTTGAGCACGACCCGGCGACCGTCGGTGAGCTCCACCGCATACACCTGGCTCAGGTGCGATGCGGCCATCAGAACTGCCAGCGGTGGCGAACCGAGCTCGGCCACGCACCACCGCGCGAGCCAGCCGGGCAGTTCGGGCGGCATCCCGTCATTGTGGCTAGGCTCGCAGGTGATGACGCAACCGGCCCCGTCCGCCGCCGGCCGCCGCGGTACGACCCCGCCGGAGCGAGTTCTGGAGCTGGTGGGCGCGCGGCCGGTGCGCATCAGCACGCTCAAGGACGAGCCGGAACTGAATGCCAGCTGGCTGCTGACGCTGTCCGCCGGCGGCAAGGTCGTCCTGCGGCGATATCACCCCCGCCAGACTCTGCCCGACCTGGCCTATGAGCACGCCGTCCTTGACCACCTACAGGCGCGCGGCTGGACCGTCCCGGCCGCGCTGAGCCAGACCGTCGAGCATCACGGGCTGCTGTACTGCCTGAACCGGTACGTCCCGGGCGCGGCGGTCGCCCGCGAAAGCGCCGCGCAGCGGCGCCGGCGCGGACGAGATCTGGCCCGGCTGCACGTCGCGCTGCGGGAACTGGCCGACCAGCTGGGCCAGCGGCCGGGCTGGCAGCCGCAGCACGCTGGCGTTTCCGTGCTCACCTCCACCGACTGGGGTACTGCCCTCAGCGGTCTGCTGCCGGTGAGCGCGCGGCTGGCAACCTGGGCCTACGATGCGGCTGAGCGAGCCCGGCTGGCGCTGGCGGCGGTCGGCGCGGCGTCGCTGCCGGTGACAGTTCTGCACGGCGACTTCGCCGAATGGAACGTGCACTACGCGCGCGGTCGGCTGGCCGGTGTCATCGACTTCGGTCTGACGCATCTGGACTCCCGGCCGTATGAGCTTGCGATCGCGCGCACCTACCGGGCGCCGGAGATGCTGGACGCCTACCGGGCCGAGGTCCGCCGGGCTGGGCTGGCCGCTGACCGGGCTGGAGGAAGCGGCGATCCTGCCCGTCTACCACGCCTTCCGTGTCGGCGCCGTGTTGTGGCTGCTGGACGCGGGGCTGCGCAGCGGCAGCTACGACCTGGAGGCGATCGAGCGCCAGCTGCAGCGGTCCGGCGCGCCGCCGCCATGACCGGCGCTACCGCAGTGCGGGATGCCGTTCGTTGAGCAGTATCTGGCAGGCCAGGGCGATCAGGCGCCGTCGCTGGGCATCGGTCATTCCGCGCGCCAGCGACAGCACACGCCGCTGAACCTCGGCCGTGAACTCGGTGGCGAGCTGCCGCCCGGCCGAAGTCAGCTGCACCCGCACCGACCGGCCGTCGCTGGGACTGGCGGTGCGCTGGACCAGGCCGCGGCGCTCGGCTCGGTCCACCAGCCCGGTAATGCTCGACTTGTCCAGCCCGAGGAACCTTGCCAGGTCGGCCATGGCGGGCTCGCGGTCGCGCAGGATGCCGAGCAAGCGCGCCTGGATCACCGACAGGTCGTACCGGGAACCGACCTCGCTGATGACCGACTGCACCGCAAAGGAGAGCTGGACCAGCGCATCGACGAACTCGCTGTCGGCCTGCCGGTCGCTGTCGTGCGCCATGCGGCCATCGTAGTTGACTTTAGTACGTGACACAAACTATCTTGGTTGGTGTCACAAACTAACCTGCCGCACCATCAGGAGTGACCTCATGCAGGCAGCGCTGATCAGTGAATTCGGCCAGCGGCCGCGGTACGAAGCTGTCGATGCTCCCGAGCCCGCCGAGGGCGAGCTGCTCGTCGGCGTGCTGGCGGCCGGCCTGCATCCGCGGGTCCGTTCGGGCGCGGCCGGCTCGCACTACGCCAGCGGCACGGTGCTGCCGCTGGTGCCCGGAGTCGACGGCGTCGGCCGGATGCCCGACGGCGAGCTCGGCTACTTCCTCGCGCTGGACTCGCGGCACGGCACCATGGCCGAGCTGACCACCGTCCGGCCGGAATACTGGTTCGGCCTGCCGGAGACGGCCGACCAGAACGCGGTAGCCGCCGGCGTGAATCCGGCGATGTCGTCATGGGTGCCGCTGCGCCGGCGCGTGCCGCTGCAGGCTGGCCAGCGCGTCCTCATCCTCGGTGCTACCGGCAGCGCGGGACGGGCTGCGGTCCAGGTCGCCCGGCTGCTGGGGGCCGGCTGGATCGCCGGAGCGGGCCGGGATGCGGCGCGGCTGAGCGAGCTGACTGCCCTCGGTGCGGACGCGACCATCCTGCTGGCGGGCACCGAGAGCGACATCGCCGCGGCCGTGCAGCGCAGTGCCGCCGACACCGACATTGTCATCGACTACTGGTGGGGCACGCCAGCCAGGACGATCCTGCCCGCGGTACTGGCGGCCAGGTCAGCTAAGAGTCGGCCGATCACATGGCTGCATATCGGGGCCGTCGGCGGCGGCAGCCTGGACCTGCCGTCCGGGGCACTGCGCGCGCACAACCTGACGATCACCGGCAGCGGCCAGGGATCGCTGTCACGGGCCGACTTCGCCGCCGAACTGCCGCAGCTGATCGCCGAGCTGTCCGCCGGGCGCATCGCCGTGGACGCCGTGCCGGTGCCGCTCCGCGAGGTCGAGTCGACCTGGGACGCCCCGGTGAGTCGCGAGCACCGGGTCGTGTTCCGGCCGTAGCCACTCCCTGGTGATGGCGGCTGAGATGCAGGGGCACTGGCGGCCAGCATGACCGGGCAAAGAAGTCGGGCCGATCCGCGGTGAGACCGCGATCTGCGGGTAGCTGGGCGGCGGCCGGTCAGGTCCGGCCCGCGCAGACGCCCGACTGGAGACTTCATGATTGTTCTCGGCATCATCCTGCTGATCATCGGCTTCATCGCGAAGATCGCCATCCTGTGGACCATCGGCATCATCGCCCTGGTCGCCGGGCTGATCCTGGCCCTGCTTGGCTCCATGGGCCGGGCGGTGGGCGGACGACGGCACTACTGGTGACGGCGGCGGGCCCGGCTTCAGCGCACGCCGGGCCCGTTCGCCCCGCTCAGCCTGCCTCCGCTGCCGCGGCCAGCGCCTCGCGCGCGGCCCGGATCGAGGAGCGCTTGGCGGAATCGAGGTACTCCTCGATCCTGGTGACGCGACCATCCCGCACCTGCAGGTACATGGCGGCGTGCAGTTCGACCTCCGCCCCGTTCGGCAACATGCCGCGCAGCACGTGCTGCTGGAGCACGCCGTCGCTGACCGCAGCCCGGCGGATCACGTCGTAGCGCAGGCCGGCCACCGCCCGGTGCAGCCCTTGCAGCACGGTGAGGTTGTCCTCCACCGATTGCTCAAGCAGGTCGTCGTTGTGCCAGATCAGCGCGTCCGGCGCGTAGATCTCGCGAAGCGTGCCGATATCGCCCGCCTCCAGGGCGGCAAAGAACCGGACTACTACTTCCTCGCTCATCGTTGCCTCCTGCTTGTCCGCTGCCTTAATCCGCGACCTGCACGGGCGCCGTCTTCAGCGCGCCGATGACCCTCTCGTAGCCCCACTCGCCCTGCACTGGCATGGGGAACACCACGGGCAGGTCCACGCCCGCGGCACGGTAGGCCGCCAGTACGCCGCGGCAGCGTGACGGCGTCCCCGTGGGCCACAAAGGCGTCGGCGACCTGCTGCGGCACCAGCGCCGCGGCGCCCGCCCGGTCGCCGGCCAGAGTTCGCTGCCTGGCCTCCGGCAGGCTTCGGCGGCGTCATGCGCGCCGAAGAGCGCGCCCACCGCCGGATGCAGGATGTAGCGCGGCACGACCTGGCGGGCGGCGTCCGCCGCTGCGGCCGCATCGGCGGACAGGCAGGTATGCACCACACAGACGATCTCGATCGCGGCCGGGTCCCGGCCCGCCGCCTGCGCGGCCGCGCGGACGACGCGGGCAGCCGCCCCGCCTGCGGCGGGGACATCAGGTTCAGGATGACTCCGTCGGCAATGCGTCCGGCCAGCGCCAGCATCTGCGGTCCGAGAGCTGCCAGGTAGACCGGCAGGCCTGACCGCACCGGGGGGCTGTCCAGCGGCACCATCCCGGTACGGAACAGCTGGCCGGCGAACCCGGCCGGATCTCCGGCCAGCACCGCGCGGACAACAGCGACATACTCCTCGATCATGGGCAGCGGCCGGAACGGTGCGAGCCCGAAGCGCCCGTTCATGACGTCGTTGGCGACGCCGAGGCCGAGTACGAACCGGCCGCCGCGGCCTGGTCCAGCTGCGCGGCGGTTTTAGCGGCCAGCACGGGCGGCCGCAGGGCAGCGTTCGCTATCGCGGTGCCGACCCGCACTGTCGTGGTCGCGGCGATCACCGGATGGCACAGCGATAGCGCATCCCCGTGACCTTCGGCCACGAAGACCGTGCCGAATCCGGCCGTCTCGGCGGCGGCCGCGATCGTGCCGATCGCCTGTGGCGGCAGCCCGCTGTGCGAGGCGATAGACAGTCCGGTCGGCTCCATCACGATCTGACCTCCTGTGCGTGCAGCGCGGCCCGCAGTTCGCGCTTGAGCACCTTGCCGGTCGTGGTGCGGGGCAGCGAGGTGGTGAAATCCACCGACCGGGGGCACTTGAAGTGGGCAAGCCGGTCCCGGCACCACTCGATGATCTCCTGCGCCGACGGGTCCTGGCCCGCGCGCCGGGATGATCACGGCATGCACCGCCTCACCCCACCTCGGGTCGGGTGCCGCGATCACGGCGACGTCGGCAACGGCGGGATGGCCAGCCAGCACCGCCTCGACCTCGGCCGGATAGATGTTCTCGCCGCCGCTGATGATCATGTCCTTGGCCCGGTCCAGGATGTAGAGGTAACCGTCGGCCGTCAGCCGGGCGATATCGCCGGTCCGGTACCAGCCGCCATCGGCGAACGCGGCCGCGGTGGCCTCGGGATCGCGCCAGTACCCGGCGAACAGGCACTCGCCGCGGATCAGCAGCTCTCCCGGCTGGCTGGCCGGCACGTCGGAGCCGTCCGGCGCCACGATCCGTACTTCCCAGCCGAAACTGACCCGGCCGGCACTGGCCAGCCGCGGATGGCCAGGCAGGTGGTCGTCCGGGGCGAGCAGGCTGATCATGCTCTGGCTCTCGGTGTTGCCGTAGATCTGGCGGAACCGGCAGCCGAACGTGGCCAGCGCCGCGGTGAGCAGCGCCGGTGTGATCGGTGCCGTGCCGTAAGCGATCTCGCGCAGGCTCGCCAGGTCCGGCCGGACCGAGCGGCCGGCGATCTCGGTCAGCAGCATGTCGATCAGCGACGGCCCCGCAGTGAAGAACTCGATCTTGTCCCGCTCGATCGCGTCGATGACCGCCACCGGGTCGAACGTTGTGTGCAGGTACACCGTGCCCGCTGTCAGCAGGGCCTGCAGGCACTGGCCGAAGCCGCCCAGGTGGAACAGCGGCAGGATCTGCAAGTGATGCGATCCGGCGACCTGGTCGCCGATCTCGATGGCAAAGTCAGCCACGCTCATCATCAGCGCCGCATGCCGCAACGGGATGGCCTTGGCCTTACCCGTGGTCCCGCTGGTGTGCACCAGCGCGAGAGTGCTCTCGCCGCTGAGCGCTGGCCGTGGCGGCAGCGGCCCGGCCAGGCTGCCCGGCAGCTGCCCAGCCGGCCGGGCACGGTCCGCCGCCGATCAGGACCCGGCTGACCGGAGCGGGCAGCGCCGCGTCGACCAGGCCGGTGAAGTCGGCGTCCGCGGCGACCGCGGCCGGCTGGACCAAGTGCAGCACCTCGGTCAGTTCCCGTGCCGACAGGCGCCAGTTCACGAAGGCGGGAGTGGCACCGGCCCGCATCAGCGCGAAGGACTGGATCAGGAAGTCCGCGCTGTTGCGCGCCACGACGGCGACCACGTCGCCCGGCCCGATCCCCAGCGCCGCCCAGCCGCCGGCCGCGCTCTCGTAGGCCGCGCGGAGCCCGGCATAGCTGACGGCGGCACCGCGGTCATCGACCAGCGCCGTCACCTCGGGCCGTACCGTGGCCCGCCACTCGAGTACGTGAATCCAGCTCTGCACCGCGTCGTCCCTTTCTCTACCGGGATGTATCGTCGCAGACCATGCGGCTGGCGGACAGGGGCGGCGAAGCGCCCGGCCTGGCCCGGCCTAGCCGTCGGCGCGGGCACCGACCCAGGCCGCGATCAGGTCGGCCGCCTGCTGCCGCGCGCCGCCGGGCTCCAGCAGGTAGTGGTCGGCCTTGATGAACTCCAGCGTCTTGTCGGTCGGCGGCGATCGCGTCGAAGAGGCGCGCGGGCGTCGCTGTCGTAGACGCAGGCGTCGGCCGTGGCGTGCACCACCAGCGACGGCACGTGTGATCCTGGCCAGGTGCGGCGCCGCGATGCACTGCGAGGTGCGCAGGCTCCACATCGACAGCCAGGTGCGCAGGCGTGCTGACGGTGCCGACGCCGAACACCCCGTAGTTGGCCTTGACCGGCTCGCCGAGGTAGCACCAGTTCGGCCGCCGGTCGGACGGCTCGATCGCCGGGTCGATCATCCGCAGGTCGGCCCAGCTGCGCGAGAGGGTGAACAGCCGATCCCTGGCCCGCGTGCCGGCCAGCGCGCTCAAGCTGGGCGAGCGCCCAGTCGGTGATCCGCTCGTTGCGCGCCGCGCTGGGCGGCCCGGTACCGGAGCTGGAACTCGGCGCCGTAGGGCGGGCCGTTGCCGGGGTTGAACGGGTCGAGCGCCGGGTCCGCCGACAGCGGGTCGCGCTCGTCGGTGACCGACGGGTCAAGCCAGTCGGTCAGCACCTCGGGCCGGCCCGAGTGCGCGGCCAGCGCGACGAACAGGTCGCCGGGCGGCAGGTCCTCGAAGCGCCGGCGAGCGGCCGCATCCCGGTGACCGGCGTCGACGTTCGGCTCGACGGCCTGCGACTGGTAGGCGGCCATCAGCGACCCGCCGCCGGAGTTGCCGAGCAGCACCACCCGCTCGACGCCGGCCTGCTCGCGCAGCCAGCGGACGCCGACGCCGATCTCGGCGAGGGCGTGGTCGAGCAGGAAGTGCGCCTCGTTGCCGCGGAAGCGGGTGTTCCAGCCGAGGAAGCCGAAGCCGCGCTCGGCCAGGTAGCTGGCCAGGTAGTGCTCGGAGAAGTCGACGTTGTAGTGGGTCGCGATGAACGCGGTCGTGGGCGCCTGGCCGGCCGGCCGGTGGTAGATGCCCTGGCAGGGATGGCCGCCCGCGCCTGCCCGGCCGATCGACCGGCGACGGCAGCCCGACGAACTCCCTGACGATCTCGGCCACGAGATACCTCGCTTCCGGGTTTGCCCTGGCGCATGAGTGAAGCTGAGTTTAGATTTACAGTTTGCGCCCGGCACCAGACTGAGCGGGGCACGAATTCAGCTGCAGGTGTGCCTAGGAGGTCCGTCATGGAGTGGCGGAACGAGGAGTTCGACCTCGGCGGCGTCAACCACCTGGCGCTGGTCTGCTCGGACATGAAGCGCACCGTCGAGTTCTACACCCAGGTGCTCGGCATGCGGCTGATCAAGACGATCGACCTGCCGGGCGGCCGGGCCAGCACTTCTTCTTCGACATGGGCGGCGGCAACGCGCTGGCGTTCTTCTGGTTCCCCGACGCGCCCGACGCGGTGCCCGGCGTCTCGGCGCCGGTCACCGTGCCCGGCATCGGGCGAGTGGACGAGCGCGGTCGGCTCGATGAACCACGTCGCGTTCAACGTGCCGGAGGAGCGGTTCCTCGAGTACCGGGCCAAGCTCAAGGCCAAGGGCGTCAGGGTCAGCCCGATCCTCGACCACGACGACAGCGAGTTCGGCGTCGCCCGCGAGCTGCACCCCGGCGTGTTCGTCCGCTCGTTCTACTTCCAGGACCCGGACGGCATCCTGCTCGAGTTCGCCTGCTGGCGGCGGGTCATGGGCCAGCCGGGCGACGTGCGGCACGAGCCGAAGACGGCGGCCGACCGGATCTGGTGTCGAGCCGCACCGGCGCGCGGGTCTGATGCTGTCCCTGATCCACGTACTCGAATGGCGGGCCGCGGTCCAGCCCGGACCAGGTCGCGCTGTCCGATGACCGCGGCGCGAGCTGACCTACGCGGCGCTGCCGCGGCCGTGGAGGCGTCGGCCGGCGCGTTCGCGGCGGCCGGCGTCGGTCCCGGCGACGTGGTGCCGGTCATCGCGCGCAACCAGGCGGGCTGGGTGACCGCCGTGCTCGGCCTGATCCGGGCGGGCGCGCTGCCCGCCGCGGTCAACTGGCGGCTCGCCGCGCCGGAGGTGACCGCGCTGCTCGAGCTGATGAAGCCGCCGCGGTCGTCGGTGACCGATGACGACTGCGCAGGCAGTGGCCGGACCGCGGCGGCCGCGCAGCCTGGCCTACCACGTGCCGCTCCGGCTGGGCGTGACCCAGAGTCCCGCGGCAGGCGCGAACGCGCCGGTGCCGCCGCGCCCGGCGGACCGGCTGCGCGGGCCAGAGCCCGCCCTGCTGCTGCACACCAGCGGCACCACCGGACGGCCCAAGCTCGTGCCGCTGACGCACCAGCAGCTGATCGCGCGCGGTCACGTTCATGAAGCCTCGAGGTGCCCGAGGCGGTGCCGGGCGCCCGGCACCTGAGCGCGCTGCCGCTGTTCCACATCGCCGGGCTGGCGAACCTGGCCTACGCGCTGTTCACCGGCGGGCACCTGCACCTGCTCGGCGGGTTCGACCCGGCCGGGTTCGTCGACGAGCTCGCCGCCGCCGGATCCAGCTGACGCAGCTGGTCCCGACGCTGATCCAGGCGGTGACGCGCGAGGTGAGCTCGCGCGCGCAGCGCCCTGACCTGTCGCAACCTGATCGAGATCGTCTACGGCGCCTCGCCGATCCGGCCCGGACGCGCTCGAGCGCGGCCGTCACCGTGCTCGGCTGCCGGTTCCGGCAGAACTACGCCAGCAGCGAGACCGGGCCGCTGCCGATCAGCTCGCTATCCCCCGCCGACCACGACCCCGCGCGCGGGCTGCTCGGCCACGGCCGGGCGCGCCGTCGCTCGGCTGGGAGGTGCGGCTCGGGCGACGCTCGGCGAGATCGAGGTGCGCGGCGCGGCGCCGCTGCCTGGCTACTGGAACGACGCCGAGGCCACCGCCGCCGCCCTGACGCCAGACGGCTTCTACCGCACCGGGGACGTCGGCACCGTCGACGAGCGGCGGCTTACCTGACGATCGTCGAGCGGCTCAAGCGACATGATCATCACCGGCGGCGAGAACGTCTTCCCGGCCGAGGTGGAGGCCGTGCTCGCCCGTCACCCGGCTGTCGCCGACGTCGCGGTGATCGGCGTCCCCGACGACCGGTGGGGCGAGACCGTGCACGCCGTCGTCGTCGCCGCACGCCGGGCAGCTCACCGACGCGGAGCGCGGTAAGCTGATCAGCTGCGCGCGTGAGCGGCTGGCCGGCTTCAAGTGCCCGGCTGGCGTGACGCTGGTGCCGTCCCTGCCGCGGAACGCGACCGGCAAGGTGCTCCGCGCTCCGTTGCGCGAGCCGTTCTGGGCCGGCCGTGACCGGCGGGTGTCGTGACCGCTGCCGTCGCCCGCCCGCCGAAGGCGACCCGCAAAGGCCGGCAGACCGATGAGGCATTCCGCGACGCGGCCCGGCTGGTGTTCGCCCGTGACGGCTACCTCAACGCCAAGATCAGCGACATCGCGGCCGAGGCCGGCCGGTCGGTGGCCTCGTTCTACAACTACTACGACACCAAGGCCGACCTGCTGATCGCGCTGGCCGAGGAGTTCCACGCCGAGGCGACAGCGATGGCGGTGCTGCCCTACCGCAGCGGACTGGCCAGGCGAAGACGCGCTGCGCGAGGCGGTCGCCGGGTTCTGGCGCACCTACGGGCAGCGGCGCGGCGAGCTCATCGGGATCTTCCAGGCGGCGATGGTCGAAGGCCAGTTCCGGGACCGCTGGCTGGAGATGCGCGGCGAGGCGATCAGGCGGATCGCCGCCGAGATCCGGCGGGCCCAGGCTGACGGGGCTACTGCCCTGGCGTCGATCCGGTGCTGACCGCGTCGGCGCTGTCGGCCATGCTCGAGCACTTCTGCTACATCTGGCTCGGCCAGGGCGGCGAGAAGGACGTCCCGTTCGATGACGAGCGAGCTCTGGACGCGCTCGCGACGATCTGGGTGAAGGCCGTCTACTGGACCTAGGGCCGCGTTCCCCTACCAGAGGCTCAGCAGCTGCTGCGGGCTGATGTTGCCGCCGCTGCAGATGATGACAACCTTGCGGCCCGCGAAGCGGGCCGGGTCGGCGAGCACTGCGGCCAGCGCGGCGGCACCGGCCGGCTCGACCAGGTTCCTGGTCTTCTCGATCATCGTCCGGGTCGCCTGCGCGAGCGCGTCGTCGGAGACCAGCACGAAGTCATCGAGCAGCTCGCCGCAGGATCCGCTGCGGCAGCTCGAACGCGGTGCGGGTCGCCAGTCCCTCCGCGAACGTGCTGGTGCGTGTCCTCGACCAGTGCCCGGGCCCGCCAGGATCGGTACGCGGCCGGGGCGGCGGCCGACTGGACGCCGATGACCTCGATCGAGCGGCCGGACTGCCTTGGCCACGATGCACGTGCCGGCGGCTCCGCTGCCGCCGCCGACCGGGACCACGATGACCTCGGTATCCGGCTGGGCCTCGAGGATCTCCAGCGCGTACGTGCCGACGCCGGCGATGAGCGCCGGCTCGTTGCCGGAGTGGATGTACCGGTAACCGTGTTCGGCGGCCAGCTTCTCGCAGTACTCGCGCGCGTCGTCGAAGTCCCGGCCGTGGAACACGATCTCGGCGCCGAGCGCCCGCATCGACTCAACTTTGACCGGGTTGGCGTCCTCCGGCACGCAGACGATCGCGCGCACGCCGAACAGGTCCGCCGCGTAGGCAACCGACTGGCCGTGGTTGCCGGTCGAGGCGGTCGATCACGCCCGCGCTCGCGCTCGGCCGCGGCTGAGCTGGCTGATCAGGTTGACGCCGCCGCGCACCTTGAACGCGCCGACCGGCTGGTGGTTCTCGTGCTTGACCCGCACCTGGCGCCGGCCAGCGCGTCCAGGGCGGGATAGCCGTACAGCGGCGTCTCGGCCAGGTACGGCGCGATCCGCAGGCGCGCGGCGAGAACATCGGCAAAGGCAGGAAAGTCAGCGGAGGCCATGCCCCGTTTGTACCACGCCGCCCGCTCGCGCCTGCCCGGCTGGTCAGCTGTCGCCGGCCGCCGCGGCGGCCAGCTTCGCTGCGGTGGCCAGCGCGAACTCGGCGGCGCCGGGTCCGGGCGGCCGGACCGGCTGCGTGCCCCGCTGCTGGGCCAGCGCGCTGCTGATCAGCTGGGCCGGGCCGGAACCGCGGGCCAGCAGCAGCTCGCCGCCGGCGATCTTGGAGACGATCTGATCGTCGGTCAGGTACACCTGCGCTCGGCACGCGTTCAGCACGGCGTAGGCCTCAGGCGCGTTGCCCAGGCCCCAGCGCAGTTCGCCGGCCAGGTAGTCCAGGATCCCCAGGCGCGGGATCTCGCCGAAGATCACCGCTGGCGGCGGGCCGTGCACGCTGATGCCCGCCGCGCGGCAGACTGCGTAGTGCATGAGCAGGTCAGGGTCGTGCGCGTCAGAGCCTGGAGCAGGGGCGATCCTGGCGACCACGGCCGGGCCGGCCGCGATGTGCCGCAGGTACGGCCACGGCGCCGCAGCCGATGCTGCCTGGGCCGCGGTGACGATGCTGGCTTCGATCGCGCTGCCCGGACAGTCATCAGCAAGCGTCAGCAGCGAGACAGTCATCCGCCGCAGCTCCATCTCGGTGATCGTGTCCGCCACCACGAACAGCACGTCGACATCGCTGCGAGCCGGCAGCCAGCCGCCGAGTGCCGCCGATCCGTGCAGCACGGCGGCGACGAGCTGGCCACGGCAGTCCTGGTCCAGCTTGCGTGCCAGCTGGCCGGCATAGCTGGCCGCGCCAGCGGCGCTTGAGTTCAGGGCGCTCACCCCCCCGCCGGACGGATTCGCCGCGCGCTCGCCGCTGCCGCATACCTTAGGGACGGCCGGGCCGGTAGTCGAGCGAAAGACTCGTGCCTGGACGGTCAGGACGGACCTGCGGCGTTCTGCGTCCTGGTCAGCGTCAGCAGCATGTGCAGGTCCTGGGTGCCTGGCGTGCAGTAGATGGCCGGGCCGGTATCCCCGCAGGGGCTCGCGGCCTCCGCGGTCAGGTCGGCGGTCAGGCTTTGCTGGCTGGCCTGCGAGAGAACCCAGCCGAGCGGGACCGCGAAGGCGCCCGGCTGCTGACGCGGCGCGACCACCACGATGCCCGATCCGACGACGCCCGCCGCCGCGTCCGCTGCGTTCTGGCACCGTGAGTCGCCTGCCGCACACGGCAGCCACTGGCTGCGCGAGATGCCGGCCGCGAGTTCCTGCAGCAGGACGGTCTGGCTGCTGAGCTGGCTGGCGGCTGCCCCGCTGGCAGTAAGCGGAATCGTCGGCTCAGTGGCCGGCGGCAGCGGCAGCCGCGGCTCGAGCGGCTTCACGATCGGCGTGTTGGCCAGGTACACCACCACGGGGACGACCAAAGTGACCGGCGTGGTCCCGGCCACGGCGAGCTGCGCCGCGTTGTGCTGGGCGACCGTGGCCAGCAGGCCCGGCATGATGTTCTGCAACGTCCGCAGGCCGCTGGCGTCGGAGTATCCGCCGTCGATGTACTGCTCGACTTGCTGGCCGGTGACGTGCAGGCCATTCGTGCCGCCGCAGCCGGGCACGACGCCAGAGGGCGTGACGTAGGCGAACCTGGCCGACAGCATCGCCGCCGTCGCCACGCTGATGTGCTGAAGGCACGGCAGCCGGGAGAAGAGATCGTAGGCATCCGGCAAGTCGTAGCTGCCGGGCTGGCCGGAGATGCCCAGGCAGCCGGGCGTGTCCGCAGCGGGCGGCGCCGCCGGGCCGACAGAAGCAGTGGCGATGACAGCCCGGCAGCTCGAGCGGACGGCGGTGGCATTGAACAAAAGCTGCCACGGCACTGACGCGGCAGGCCTGTCCAGGAACGGAGCGCTCAGAGCCGGATCGGTATCGATCCACGTCTGCTGCATCAGCGCGGCGCGGTCAGGGAACGACGGGGCGTCGCCGGCCATGCCGGCCGCCCGCACGGTCAGTCCGGTCATGCCCACCGTGGTGTCGCGCAGCACCAGGCCGTCGATCGCCGAGGCGAGCGCCGGCGGCTGGGCCATGCCGCGCATCGTGGCGGCGACGGAATCTCGCAGGGCACCGCCCTGCCCGGCGGCCGTCGCGACCACGGCCGTGCCGAGCGCTCCGCCGCTGACGCTGCTGACCGCGAAGACTGACTGGCGCCCGCAGGCGTTGTCGGCCAGGTTCGTCAGAGCCCCTGCTGCCCACCAGGCGGCCCGGATCCCGCCGCCAGCCGCCGCGACCAGGACCAGCGGCCTGACCTGGACGGCCTGACCATCCCGGCTGCGGGCGAGATTCGGCGCGCAGCTGCTCGCGGGCGCCTGCAGCCACGTCGTCAGCCGCTGCGCCAGCGATGTCCGTACTGTGACCGCGGCAGCCGGATTCTGGCTGATCTGATGCAGCGCGGAGTTCTGGCCGATGCTGAGACCCAGCACGCCGATGACCGTGAGGACGCTGAGCACCGGGGTTGTCTTGAGCCGCAGCAGCTGGAATATCGGCAGCGGTTCGCGGTTCTGGGCCAGATGAGCGAGGACGGCGAGCACGATGGCCAGCGCGCCCAGCGCGATGGTCGCGGTCGCCACCACGCCGAGCCGGGCGGACGCCTGCAGCGGCCAGCGGAGCAGCCAGACCACCGCCCCGGCATAGATGGCGGAGCTTGCGTACAGCACGACCGGGCGCAACCGCTCGGTGCTGGGTTCCAGCCAGCTCACCGGCTTCAGCCCGCGGTATGCCTGGCGCGCCCACCGGACAAGCAGCCAGCTGAGGGCCGACAGCGCTAGGCCGAGCACGACGGCAGAGCGGGCGAACCACAGGTAGGAGCCGTGCGCGACCAGCGCGGGCGTGGTAAACGACCGGACTAGGCCCAGGCCGGGAATCGCCAGCATCGCGACGGCCAGGCCGTCGCCGAGCGCGAGCACCGTGGTCACGAGATCCGGCGCGGCCCGGCCGGCGGAGCCACGCTCGGCTTGGGCGTCCGCGCTCGCCGGAGCGTCCGCGCTCGCCGGAGCGTCCGGGCTCGCCGGAGCGTCCGGCTCGGTCGTCAGCTTGCCCGCGATCCGGGACACCAGCGCGATCGCGCAGAGAACGCCGGGAATCACGGCGATCGTCCAGCTGACCCGCGCCTGCCCGGTTATCCAGGCCAGCCCGGCGATCAGCAGGAACGCCGCCGAAGTCAGGAACCAGCCGGTGTAATGCGGTTCCGGCCGGCGGCGCCGGCGACCCTCTGCTCGGCCCGCCTGACGCGCAGTCGCCCGATATGCAGCATCACGAAGGCGAGCAGGATCTGCGCCGCGATGGCCGCGCCCAGTGCCGCAGTGGCGACGCCGGCGGGCCCGACCCAGGCCCGTTGCACGTCCGGCATCTGCTCGAGCGTGTTGGTTCCCGGAATTATCGCGACGACGATCAGCAGCACCGTGATCACCAGCGAGAAGCGCTGGATCTTGGCGGCCTGCGCGAGCGGCCGGAACGCCCGCCGCTGATCCCAGGCGCGATAGCAGAACCAGCCGATGAGCCACAGTGCCGCTGC
The DNA here is from genome assembly GCA_963713585.1 of uncultured Actinomycetota bacterium. Taxonomy (GTDB): domain Bacteria; phylum Actinomycetota; class Actinomycetes; order Streptosporangiales; family Streptosporangiaceae; genus JAJYUU01. The sequence goes on from CAVQMG010000008.1 coordinate 26,255, forward strand.
CCACGTGAGTACTGCCAGTACCTGCAGCACCCAGGCCCAGACGCCGCCGGGCGCCCGGCCAGGCCCGATCCAGCCAACAGTGCAGGCGAAGGCGGCCAGGATGAGGGCCAGCTGGGCCAAGCCGGTCACCGCCAGCAGCCGGCGGCCGGTGGCCATCGAGCGCGGCGGCCGGGCCAGCCCGGCCAGCACGCCCAGGCCTGACGATGCGAGCATCACGTAGCCGGCCAGGAACAAGCAACTGAAGCCCAGGTGCCAGAACAGCCAGCCGGCCAGTCCGGGCTGGCTGCTGCCGAGCGATGCCCAGGCGCTGAGGGTGTCGCTCGGCGAGCTGACCAGACTGGTCAGGCGGCCGATCCCGAAGACGGAGCTGGTCGGGAATGCCTCGCCAGGCGTCGCGCTCTGAATGACAGCGCCGCTCTCGGCCATCCCGACCAGCCCGGCGACGGCGAGCGTCGCCCAGGCCGGCATCGACGCCGGTTTCACCAGTGGCCTGAGCCGGAGTAACCACCCGTGTATACCCGCCATGCTGCACCGCCGTCCGCCCGATGGCGTGTAAGTAAACCTAAGTTTGCGCCGGACTGTCGGGATGCGGAACTGATCCGCGATCTTCGCCGCCGGGCCGGCGCGCCGGAGGACCTGCTCGGGTGGCCGCGCCGTCTACGCGGAGCCGTCGCTGCTGCTGCTGCCGCTGGTGCCGCTGCCGGGCTGGGTCGCGTCCACCAGCCTGGCGATCTCGGCGTCGGGCGGCACCAGGTCGGCGCGCTGCAGCCGGGAACTGCCGGGACTAGCCGGCCACGGCATTGCCATCAGCTGCGCCACCTGCGGCGCGGTTTGCTTGTAGAGCTGCTCGGCGACGGCCGGCTCACTGGTCTTGGCGGCGATCGCGCCGGCCAGCTTCGCCCCGGCCTCCAGATCGAGCTCATAACCGCCCGGCAGCACCAGCTTGCTGATCCGGCTGAAGAAGGCCGACGCGAGGATCAGTACCGCGCCGATGCCGAGGCACGTGGTGACCAGGGCCTGGGTCGGCCCGGCCGAGCCGGTAGTGGTCACGGTCGAGCGTCCCACTCTGGTCACGGTCGAGGTGGAGTGATGCACCAGGAGCGCAATTTCCAGTGCCACGCCAGCCGCCAGCCCGATGATGCCCACGCTGAACAGGACGGCCTGCCACATCGCGGTGTGCTGAGTTCGGTCAATCGTGGTAAACGCCATGCCGGGCTCCCCTCCCTGCCGCACAGCGTAGCCGGGAGCGGGCGGCTGACCTGATGAGATAGCCAGGCCGGCCCGGTCAGGCCAGGACCACGCTCCTGGCCGGCTGATGCGACGGGTCGATCTCGCGCAGCACGCCGGGGGCGTTCACCAGCAGCGGGTCCGGCACGCCGGCGACATCATGATCCTTATCGTCGTAGTCGAAGGCCGCCAGCAGGCTGCGCATGGCTTCCAGCCTGGCCCGCTTCTTGTCGTTGCTCTTCACCACGGTCCAGGGAGCATGCTCGGAGTGCGTCCGGCGGAATATGGTGTTCTTCGCCTCGGTGTAGGCGTCCCACTTGTCGAGCAGGGCAATGTCGGTCGGGCTGAGTTTCCACTGCCGGACCGGGTCAATCTCCCGGATGGCGAACCTGGTCCGCTGCTCTCCCCTGGTCACCGAGAACCAGAACTTGGTCAGCGAGATGCCGTCGGCGATCAGCATCTGCTCGAAGACCGGAACGTGCCGCAGGAACATCTCGGTCTGCTCGGGCGTGCAGAAGCCCATCACCGGCTCGACTCCGGCCCGGTTGTACCAGGACCGGTCGAAAAAGACGATCTCGCCGCCGGCCGGCAGGTGCGCGACGTAGCGCTGGAAGTACCACTGGCGCTGCTCGCGCGCAGTCGGCGCTTCCAGCGCGACGATAGTCGCGCCGCGCGGGTTCAGGTGCTCCATGAACCGCTTGATCGTGCTGCCCTTGCCCGCGGCGTCACGGCCCTCGAACAGCACCGCCAGCCGCTGCCCGGTCTCCTTGACCCAGTACTGCAGCTTGAGCAGCTCGACCTGGAGCAACCGCTTGTGACGGTCGTAGGTCGCGCGGTCCAGCCGCTCGCCGTAGGGGTAGTCCTCACGCCAGGTGTCGACAATGCTGCCGTCCGCATGTCGCAGGACCGGGTCGTCATCGTCAGTGTCGTCGACCCACACGCCGGGAGGTACCACGCTGTCGCCGGTCATCGACCTGCCTCCTTGAGCCGGAACGTGGCCGCAGGTGCCCGTCCCGTCCAGCCCGCGCAGCCGTCGCGGCCCGGCCAGCTACGGCCCTGTCGAGCCGAACGTAACCGACAGCTGGCTTCGCCGGCCAGAGCGCGGCCCGTCGTAGCCTGCCTCGTTCGCGCATTCTTCGCCTGCGCGTTCCCGCGGGTCCATCTGCCTGGCCCGAGGCCGGTACTGATCTTGCCTCGGGTCAGCGTGCTGAAATAATGTCTGGACATATGTCCGGGAACGTTGCTGCTCAGCCCGCCGCTATTGACTGGACGCCGACCGGCGAGCGCCGAGAGCTCGGCGAATCTCTCCGGCGTCTGCTGGACGCGGCCGTGCAGACCGGAGCGAGCCCGGCCGAACTGCGGGCGGCAGCCCAGGCAATCGACGGGGTCACCGAGAACCTGGCCGCCTCGACCGTTCGCTTCGACATGTCGGTGCAGGAGGACTCCTACCGCGCCCAGATGAGCCTGGTCGGCGGCTGGTCGCATCCGATCGCCCCCCAGCTCGACCTGGTGGTCGACGGTGACAGCGGGCACGGCCAGGTTGTGGTCGGGCCGGTGTTCCAGGGCGGGCCCGGGCTAGTCCACGGCGGCATCGCGGCGCTGCTGGTCGACCATGCCATGGGCTGCGTCGCGGCCAGGCGGGACCGGCCGGCCATGACCGTGCGGCTGAGCTTGCGCTACCGGCGGCCGACACCGCTCGGCGTGCCGCTGACGGTCTCAGTGCACCTAGACCGGACCGAAGGCCGCCGCCTTTACCTGACCGCGACGATTGCCTCCGGCGCTGACGTCACCGTCGAGGCTGAGGGCGTGTTCATGATTCTGACCAGCGAGAATCTGTCAGCAGTCTTCGGCCGCGGCTAGCCGCGGGCGGCTCCGGCGAGCGGTCGCAGTGTCGCCATAGATCAGCTTGTGCCGGTTATGTCATGCCAGCGAGACTGCGGCCTCCACATGATCTACACGTCAGCGCCACCACAACAGCGTTCGGATCAGGTCTTATGGTGTGCAGAGCGGCGGCAAGGAGTTACAGACAGTGCGCCGTGTCGGGGGAAGGCAGTCGGGCGGTGCCCGCTGGCAGCAGGCTCATATGCCGTTCGTGACCGGGGGCAAAAGTCACGAACGGCAGATCGTGGGGGCGATCCAGAGCCTGCCGGCCGCATAGCGGGCACCGCCGACTTCCGTTTACGCCTACTTTTCTGGCTCTCCGGCCTTTCCGGCTCTCCGGGTTCGTACCCCGGATGACGCCGCCTCACCGAGCTGATGCCCGGTCCGGGCATCCGAGCCGGGCTGCGAGCCCGGCGGCCGCTGCCCGCGTGGCGCAGCCCCCGGCGCCCGGGCAGCTGGCCGTCGTCAGTGGCCTCCACATCATCTGCACACCAACCTGCGCCGGACCTCCATCACCGTCGCGTTATCTGTAGTGACTCACAGGCCAGCGGCCGCGGGAGAACAACAACACACAACGCCGCGACTTCGGAAGGCGCGTCGCCCGGGATCAGGGACAGAGGAACCCGGGACAGAGCCCGATGAGCACGGCATCTTCATCATCTCTTCCCGTGGAGCTGCTGGCCTGATGACAAAGCTGATGACAACCCAGGCGCGGATCCATCCGCGTTCGGCAAGGAGGAACACGTCGTGGAAGCAGGACACCTGGCAGCTCGCAAGCACGCGGTGGCCTCGGTCGCCCGCGTGATCGGCGATCAGCTCGCTGCGGGCTCCGCCGTCATCTCAGCGACCGGTGCCCGCCTCTCGCGGATCACCAGAAACCTCGCCGGACACGAGCTCGCGGCACATGAGGAAGCCACAATGCCAGACCAGGTGCGGACCGCTGTCGACCGGGCCCTCGCAGCAGAGGTAGCTCGCTGGCCGGTGCGCAGCGGCGACGCCTGGCAGGACGCCGTCCTGACCATTCCCAGGCCTCGTACCGCCACCGCCTGACCAGAAGATCAGACACAGACGGGACGCAGGAGGACGGGAATGAGCACACAGCAACTAGACCTGCCCGCGGCAGCGGTCCCCGCCGCGCGGCGGCCACGGCCGCTGCCGGGCGGGGCCCGGTGGCGGGCGCTGCTGGAGCAACGGTGGAAGGACCGGTTGCAGGAGGTGACGCAGCTGTCCGTGGAGTTCCATGAAGCAGGGACCGCGGTGCAGCAGCGAGGTCAGCCGGGCAAATCGCTGCAGCAGCTGATGCGGCGCGCGGTGATCGCCAGGCGGGGGCTGGCCGATCTCGACGACGCGCTCGACCGGCTTGCTGCGGGCGACTACGGCCGGTGCGAGCGCTGCACGAGTGCTATCCCGGCCGAGAACCTGGTAGCACTGCCCGAACAGCGGTACTGCCCGAGCTGCGCCTAGCCGCAGCGGCGCGGATCCGGCGCCGGGGGCCGGATCCGCGCCGATGATCAGCCGGCCCGCGGGAGGACCAGAGTCATCTGGGTACCCTCCCCGGGCCGGCTCGTTGCTGTCAGGCTGCCGCCGTGCGCGCGGGTCAACTCGGCCGCGACGGCCAGGCCGATGCCACTTCCCGAGGTATACGCGGAGGCCTGTTGCCCGCGCCAGAACCGGTCGAAAATACGCGGCATGTCCTCGGCCGGGATGCCCATGCCGTGGTCAGTGACCTCCAGCACGGCGTCCTGGCCGGACGGCCTGGTCGTGATGGTGACGGTGCCGCCAGGCAGGGAGTACTTCAGCGCGTTGGTCAGCAAGTTCGTCACGACCTGATGCAGCCAGCGTTCGTCGGCCAGGATCAGGGCCGGCTCGAGTCTGCGCTGCACTCCGATGTCCGCCGCGCTGAACCGGCCCGCCAGGCTGTCCGCAGCCGCGGCGGTGATCTCGGCCAGATCGCATTCACGCCCGCTCAGATGCAGCGATGCCGCGTCGGCCTCGGACAGTGTCTGCAGATCCCCCACCATCGCGGCGAGTCTGAGTACCTCGTCGCGCAACGAGCCGAGCTGCTCTGGCGTCGGCTCGGCGACACCGTCGAGCAAGGCCTCGTGACCAGCCTGCAGAATCGCGACCGGAGTCCGAAGTTCGTGCGCCACATCAGCAACCAGGTCACGGCGCAGCTGCTCCTGCCGGTCCAGGGTGTTCGCCATGTCGTCGAAGGCAGCGGCGAATTCGCGCAGCTCCGACGGTCCGCGCACAGCTCCCACCCGCGCTGACCGGTCACCGCTCTCCACCGCCCTGGTCACGGCGATGATCCGGGTTACCGGGCGAGTGAGCCGTCTGGCCACCGCGATGCCCGACACCAGCGCGACGAGCGCGGCCAGGCCGGCGGCTGCGCCGATCGCGCGCAGCAGCGCGATCCGCAGCGTATGGTCGGCGGCGCCGAGGCCGGAGCCGCTGAACCGCACGATGACGTGCCCCTGATTTCTGCCGCTGACCATCACCGGAGCGGCGAACTCGGGCTCGCCTGCCCCGGCGGCGAACATCGGCGAGGCGGCAACCAGGGCTCCGGATCCGGCCCGGATCTGCGCGTCCGCGCCGGTATCGGAAGCGAGCTCGAGCGTCGGGCCGAGATCGGCGCTCGACCAGCTGTTGTGCCGGTCCCAGGCCGCCGCCGCGGCCGAGGCGATGGCGCTGGTCAGGTCAGTGCGCTGCCTCGACACGAGGCCGGATAGGTCGCCGGCGGCGAAGGCCACGGTCAGCCCGGCCAGGATGCCGATCGCTGCCAGGGCCACGCCCAGGAAACTGGCACCCAGCCGCATGCCGAGTGTGTCCCGCGGCCCCGTGCGGCGAGCATCAGTCATCGCGGCTCAGGCCAAACCGGTACCCTCCGCCCAGCACCGTCGTGACGATCTCCGGATTACCAGGGTCCTGCTCGATCTTCCGGCGCAGATTCTTCACGTGCGAGTCGATGATGCGCTCGTACCCCTCAAACTCGTAACCGCGGACCCGGTTGATGAGCTCGAACCGCGAGTACACCCGGCCGGGCGCGGCCGCGAGCGCGAGCAGGATGCCCCATTCTGTCGGTGTTAGGTCGGCTTCGGTTCCGCGCACTGTCGCGACCCGGCGCGGCTCATCGATGACCACCGTGCCGCCACCGAAACTGTTGGAGTCGGGCTCGGCGCCCTGGCTCCCCCGCCGCAGGATGGCCTGGACGCGCAGCACGAGTTCCCGCGGGCTGAACGGCTTGGTGACGTAGTCGTCGGCGCCGAGTTCCAGACCGCGGACCCGGTCTTCCTCGCTGCTCTTGGCGGTCAGCATCAGGATCGGCGTGGATCCGGTGGCGCGGAGCTCGCGGGCCACGGCTTCACCGGGCACGTCCGGCAGGCCAAGGTCGAGGACCAGCAGGTCGGGGGCCGCCGAGGCAGCAAGGGACAGAGCCTCGGCACCTGAGCCAGTCGACAGCACCGCGAACCCAGCTTGCTCCAGGTAAGTACGGACGAGCTCACGCAGCTTCCGCTCGTCCTCAACCAGGAGAATTGTCGACACCATCGCCGAAACCGCCCCTCGTAGGCCTACGGCTATACCCAGTCCGCGGATTGCCCATGCCGGGGCTCAGCTAAGCCCGGCAGATTGCGTTAATCCAGCGCCGCGCCGGTGACAATCATCCGGTGAGCATGTTTGCCAGCATCGCGCCAACGGGGGCCGAACGCACGGCGGTGATGCCGGGCGACTTTGTGGTGACAGCGCCCGATGTCGTGCTGGACCGGGGCATGGACCTGCCGGCCCCGCCTGAGGTGCTGTGGCCCTGGATCACGCAGCTGGGCAAAGGCCGGGGTGGCTGGTACTGGCCAGCGGCGGTCGAGCGGTGGATCCCCGCCCCCCGGCGCGGACTGCGCGCGATCAACAGCCGACACCAGTCGCTCGCGGTTGGCGCCAGGGTCCCCGGCTGGGGCGGGCCGACCGCCGCTTTCGAGGTCGCGCTGATCGATCCTGGCCGCGCATTGGTCTACCGGTCGCGGCGCGGCCGGATGACCCTAAGCTGGGCGATCGTGCTCACGCAGACCGGCAGCACTGCCAGCCGGCTGCATCTGCGGCTGCGCGTGGGGGGCGTACGCCGGAAGCGGCTGGCTGGCTCGGCGGCCGAGCTGGTGGAGAAGCTCACTGTGGCCGGCCTGGCAGCCGGACTGCGGGAGCGCGTAAGCCCTGGCTGACCGGACGGAGTGTCAGCCGCGGGCAGCCGCGACGGCCTTGCGCACCGCCTCAGCCAGGCCCTCCAGCGGGACTTTGCCATCGATCCGCTCGCCGTCCACGTAGAACTTCGGCGTCTGGTTCACGCCGTTGCGCAAGCCCTCCTGGATGTCGCGCTCGATCCGCGCCGCGTAGCTGTGCTCGCTGAGGTCCCGCCGGAACTGGGCGATATTGAGGCCGGTCACCTCGGCGTACATCACCAGTGAGTCAGTGTCCAGGTGCGAGTACGGCTGCAGCAGCAGTTCGTACATCGGCCAGAACTTGCCCTGCGCCGCGGCCGCCTCGGCTGCTTCGGCGGCTTCCTGGGCGTGCGGGTGCAGTTGCGGGATGGGGAAGTTGCGGAACACGAACCGGACTTCGTCCGGGTACTCATCCGCCAGCCTGTGCACATCCCGGAACGCGCCCCGGCAGTACGGGCACTCGTAATCGCCGTACTCCACAATCGTCACCGGCGCGTCCGCCGGACCACGGATGTGGTCGTCCGGGGTCACCTCAGGCTTGCTGAAATCCTCCAACGACATCTCCTTCTCAGACAGCCAGGCTGCGATCTGCTTAGGCTATGGCCACACGGGGACGCGCGCAGCCGTGCCCCGGCACGGGCGGTCCGGTCAGGAAGACGCCGGTGCTGCGGCGATCGGGTAGCAGACCCCGGTCAATTCCTGCGACACAGCCCACAGCCTGGCTTGATCTGCGGCGTCGTGTGAGGCGGCGCTCGACGTCATGACGACGGGATGACCGGTGTCGTGCTTGCGCCAGGGGCCGTAGAACTCGCCGCCACGTGCCACCGGGTCAGTAGCGGCGCGAAGGGCCGGCAGCGCGCCCATCGGAACGCTCTGCACGAAGCCGAAATTGAGCACGCGCAGGCGCGGGCTCAGCGCCGCCCGGCCAAGCCGGGAGCGGTTCTTGAACAGGTCGGTCGCGACCACGCCGGGATGCGCGGCCAGCGCCGCGGTTCGCGCTCCGGCCGCTCGCAGCCGCCGGTCCAGCTCGTAGGTGAAGAGCAGGTTCGCCAGCTTTGTACGGTGATACGCGTGAGCCGGCTGGTAGCCGAGCTCGGCATCCAGGTCAGCGAAGTCCAGCACGCCGTCGACGTGACCCTGGCTGCTCATGGTGACGATTCGCGAGCCCGGTACCGGAAGCACCCGGTCCAGGATGAGGCCGGTCAGCGCGAACGGGCCGAAATGGTTGGTAGCCAGATGCAACTCGAAGCCGTCGTGACTGCGCTGGAACGGCACCTCCATGATGCCGGCATTGTTGATGAGGAGGTCCACCCGCGGGAACCCGGCCCGGATCGTCTCGGCGGCCGCCCGGACCGAGGCCAGGTTCGCCAGGTCGAGCTCGACGATCGTGGTCCGGGCAGCCGGATACCCGGCGGTGATCCGGCCGGCTGCGGTCGCCGCCCTGGCCAGGTCCCGGCAGGCCAGCACGACGTGCGCACCCTGGCTCGCCAGCGTCCGTGCGATCTCGAACCCGATCCCGGCGTTCGCGCCGGTGACAACCGCGGTCCGGCCCTCCTGCGGCGGAATATCCGCGGTCGTCCAGCGCCGTGCTCTCGGCTTCATCGCGTCTCCATGGGGCTCGGCCACACCACTGTCGATCTGATAGCCACTAAGTTATCGGAGAATCGGGCCGGCTGGTATTGCGCGGCAGACCGCACGCCGGGGGCAAGATCACGGATGCCAGACCCCTCCGGGAAAGCACAAACCGGTTAACATCGCTAAACGACCGCGACCGGGCGGCCGGCTCACCCGAGAGCGGCCGCGAGCCGGGCCGGACGAGAGGAAAGGTCTGATCCGATGGCCGCCGAACTCCCCGGTGAGGCACTGCAACTCCAATCGCTCGTGCGCGCGGACGGGACCCTGCAGCTGTTCCTGGAGACCGTCCCTGTGCCCGAGCCAGGTCCGACCGAAGTCCTCATCCGGGTGGAGGCCAGTCCGCTCAACCCCTCCGACCTCGGCCTGCTGCTGGCCGGCGCCGACGTCGCGGCCGCGACCGCCGGGGGCACCCAGGACCGGCCGGTGATCACCGCGCCCGTGCCGGACGCGGCGATGCGCGGCCTGGCCGCGCGCGTCGGCACGGCGATGCCCGTAGGCAACGAAGGCGCCGGCACCGTTGTGGCGGCGGGCGCGTCCGATGCCGCCCAGCGGCTGGTCGGCAAGAAGGTTGCCGCGGCTGGCGGTTCGATGTACGCCCAGTACCGGGTCGTCGACGTGGCCTTCTGCCTGGAGTTGCCCGAGGGCGCAACGGCAGCCGACGGTGCCTCCTCCTTCGTGAACCCGATGACCGCGCTCGGGATGATCGAGACGATGCGGATGGAAGACCACGTCGCACTGGTGCACACCGCGGCCGCGTCCAACCTCGGCCAGATGCTCAACCGGCTCTGCCGGGAAGAGCAGATCCCGCTGGTCAACGTCGTCCGCAAGCCGGAGCAGGAGGCCCTGCTGCGGGCCGCCGGCGCCGCGTTCGTCTGTGATTCCAGCAAGCCTGAGTTCACCGGCGAGCTGACGGCCGCGCTGACGGAGACCGGCGCGACACTCGCATTCGACGCTACCGGCGGCGGCAAGCTCGGCAGCCAGATCCTGACCTGCATGGAGGCCGCGGCAAATGCCGCTGCTGGCGGGTACAGCCGGTACGGGTCGGCGATTCACAAGCAGCTCTACATTTACGGCTCGCTGGACAAGAGCCCGACTGTGCTGGCCCGCAATTACGGCATGGCCTGGGGTGTCGGCGGCTGGCTGCTCACGCCGTTCCTGGGCAAGATCGGGCTCGAAGGCCTCATCCGGCTGCGCGAACGGGTCGCGGCCGGGCTGACGACAACCTTCGCCAGCAGCTACACCGCCGAGGTGTCCTTGCGCGGCGCGCTGGCCCCGGATGCCATCGCGGCCTACGCGCAGCAGGCCACCGGCTCGAAGTACCTGATCCGGCCTGACCTCGACGCCTAGCCCGGAGCCGGCTGCAGCGAGGAGAGACGGGTGAGCGCACCGGATCAGGCCGGCGAGTACTTTGACGTGGTGGTGGCCGGATTCGGCATCGCGGGCGGCTGCGCCGCGGTGGAGGCAGCGGCGGCGGGCGCCTCTGTGCTGGTGCTGGAACGTGCCGCCGTCGCGGGCGGCACGAGCGCCATGGCTGGCGGCCACTTCTACCTGGGCGGCGGCACGGTCGTGCAGCGGGCGACCGGCCACCCCGACAGCGCCGACGAGATGTACGCCTACCTGATGGCGGTCACGCCAGATCCCGAGCCGGACAAGATCCGCGCTTACGCCGACGGCGGCGTTGAGCACTGCGACTGGCTCGAGAGCCTCGGCTTCGAGTTCGAGCGGAGCTATTACCCGGATAAGGCGGTCATCCAGCCGCAGACCCAGGGCCTGATGTACACCGGCAACGAGAAGGTCTGGCCGTTCCGTGAACTGGCGGTTCCTGCGCCGCGCGGGCACAAGGTGCCGGTGCCGGGCGACACCCAGGGGGCCAGGCTCGTCATCGGCCTGCTGGTGCAGCGGGCTGCCGAGCTCGGCGTCACCGTCCGCTACGACACCGGCGCGACCGGCCTGCTGACCGAGGCCGAGCCAGGATCCGGCACCGGCGCGGTTAGGGTAACCGGCGTGCGGTGGCGCTCGTTCGCACAGTCGGGCACTATCCGCGCAGGCACCGTGATCCTGGCCGCGGGCGGCTTCGTCATGAACGCGGAGATGGTGGCGCGCCACGTTCCCCAGCTGGCCGAAAAACCGTTCGTGCTCGGCACCACCTACGACGACGGCACCGGCATCCAGCTCGGCTTGTCAGCGGGCGGCCAGGCGCTGCACATGGACCAGGCTTTCATCACCGCGCCGGTGTACCCGCCCGCGCGGCTGCTGACCGGCATCATCGTCAACCATGAGGGCAAGCGGTTCGTCGCCGAGGACAGTTACCACTCGCGGACTTCCGGGTTCGTATTGGAGCAGCCGGGCGCCGCTGCCTTCCTGATCGTGGACAGTGAGCACCTGGAGAGGCCCGAGTTCCCGCTGGTGCCGTTCATCGACGGCTGGGAGACGGTCGCGGAGATGGAGGCCGCGCTCGGCATCCCGAACGGGCACCTGGCCGCGACGCTGGCCGAGTACAACGAGGACGCCGCTCGCGGTGAGGACCCGCAGTTCCGCAAGCATCCTGACTACCTTGAGCCGCAAGACACCGGTCCGTGGGGCGCGTTCAACCTGACCCTGGGTAAGGCTATGTACGCCGGGTTCACCCTGGGCGGCCTGCGCTGCACCGTCGACGGCCAGGTGCAGCGATCCGACGGGTCAGTGATCGCCGGCCTGTACGCCGCGGGCGCCTGCGCCTCGAACATTGCCCAGGATGGCAAGGGCTACAGCAGCGGGACTCAGCTCGGCGAGGGCTCGTTCTTCGGCCGCCGGGCCGGGCGGCACGCCGCCTGGTCCTGCCGACTGGCCCGCTAGTCGCCGATGGCCGCGTAGATCGCGCGGACGTACTGCTCGGCCCGCTCGGATCCGATGATGCCCGCGCCCATCTTGTTCATCATGTAGGCGATGGTCATCTTCCGGCCGACGTCCATGATGATCACTGATCCGCCCCAGCCGCCCCAGAAGCAGATCTTGCCGTCCGGGATGTACGGGATGGTCTCCGCCTTCGGCAGGCCGTAGCCGATGCCGAAGCGCAGCGGGACGCCGAGGACGAGGTCGATGCCGTCCGACTGCTCGCGGAAAATCAGCTCGATGGTCTCCGGCGACAACAGCCTGACGCCGTCGACCTCGCCGCCGCGGGAGATCACCGACAGGATCCGGGCGACCGAGCGGGCGTTGGCGTGCCCGTTCGCCGCGCCGATATCGGCGCGGCGCCACTCGGGGGTGTTCGCGTTGTTCGCGTCGGCGACCGGTCCGGTGAAGGTCTTGACGACCGGGCTGTCCATCCCCAGCGCCTCGAGGTCGAACGGGAGCGGCGGCGGAGGTGTCACGTTCGCGATCCGGCTCCAGTCGCTCTCGGCCGCGCCGATCTGGAAGTCGGCGCCCAGCGGCCCGGCAATCTCGTCGGCGACGAACTGCTTCAGCGACTTCCCGCTGATCCGGCGGACGACCTCGCCGATCAGGTGACCGAAGTTAAGTGCGTGGTAGCCGGAGGCGGTGCCCGGTGCCCACCAGGGCGCCTGGGCGGCAAACCGGGCGGTGGACTTGTTCCAGTCATACAGGTCCTCGACCGAGGCGGGCTGGTCCAGGCCGGAAACCCCGGAGGTGTGCGACATGAGGTGCCGCACCAGCACGTCCTGCTTGCCTGCGGCGGCGAACTCGGGCCAGTACGTGGCGACGGGTGCGTCCACGTCCAGCTGGCCGCGGTCGGCCAGCATCAGCGCGGCCAGGCTGGTGACCGTCTTGGTGGTCGACCAGACATTGGTGATGGTGTCCTGCGTCCACGGAACTGTCCTGGCCTCGTCGCAGAAGCCGCCCCACAAGTCGATGGCGATCTCACCGTCGAGATCGAGCACGATCGACGCGCCGATCTCCTCGCCGGAGTCCACGTTCGCCTGCACCGCCTCGCGCACCGCGTCGAAGCGGGGATCGCAGCTGCCGCTCAGCTCAGCCATGGCCGTCCTTACCTCTCGTCCTGCCGCGCGCCGTCCGCGCCGTCCGAACCGGGCCGGACCGAGTTGGCGGTGCCTGCTCCGCAGCGTATTGGCTGACTATGCGCCACACAATGCTTCATTTAGCGGATCTGATCAGGGCACGAAACCTTCCACCAGGGCCTGCTGCAGCCTGTTGGCGGTCTCGACGTCGGGCTTGCGGGCCGCCAGCACGTCGGCGTACAGGAATGATTCCCCTAGCCGAACCAGCGCGTACGCCAGCGCGTCCGGCTCGGTGATCGGGACGAGGCCGAATTCGGCCATGTCGCGGCGCAGCAACGCCTCGACGAATGCCACGATGCCCGGTTGCACCCGGCCGAGCGGGTCGGTCAGCACCCGCAGGGCCAGGGCAGGCTCGTTGTCCAGCAGCCGGCGCAGGCCTGCCGAGCCGCAGACGATCGCATTCGCGTGCCTGCCGGTGCCGGGCGTGTGCAGCTCGCGGCCGGGCCGCTCCGCCTCCCAGCGCGCCGCGGCCGCGTGCAGCATCCGCTGGGCGAGCATCCACAGTGCGTCGCCGAGCAGCGCTTCGCGGCCGCCGCAGCGGCGGAAGAGGGTGGCCCGTGACACCCCGAGGTCGTCGGCCAGCGCCTGCATGTCCAGCCGGCGGCCATCGTGTACCCAGCGGGCGGCGAGCAACACGGCGCGGTCTGGCCGTCTGGCCGGCGCCAGACCGCCAGCGGCTCCAGCCAGGCTGCCGGCGGCGGTCAGGCGGTCAGGCGAAGCCGCCAGGCCGGCTGGGGCCGACTCAGGCGGCCCCGTCGAACACGCTGGCTACGATGGCCGCGACGACCGGGCCGTACGGCGGCAGAAACGCGTCCGCCAGGTCGCCTGTGCCCCGCACCACGACACCACGCGGGTTGGAAAATTCACGGAAGCCCTCGATGCCATGGTGGCGGCCGCTGCCACTCTGGCCGATCCCGCCGAAGCCCAGCGATGGCAGCGCGCCCTGGATCGCGCAGATGTTCACGCAGGCGCCGCCGGAAGTCGTCTGGCGCAGCACGCCCTCGGCGACCCCGGCATCCTTGCTGAACACGTACAGGCCGAGCGGCCGCTCGCCGGCGTTGATCCGGGCCAGCGCCTCGTCCAGGTCGTCATACGGGATGACCGGCAGGATCGGGCCGAAGACCTCCTCCTGCATGATGCGCAAGTAGCCGGGCGGGTCGATCACCAGCGTCAGCGGCAGCCGCCGGGTGGCCAGTTCCGCCTCGCCGCCAAGCGAGACCATTCGCGCGCCGGCATCCCTGGCCTCTGCTGTCATCGCCTCGAGCCGGTCCAGATGCCGTTGGGTGATGATGCCGGTGCAGTCGGCGGAGGTGGTGTAGCCCGCCAGTTCGGTGTCGGCGTAGTTCTGCGCATGCCCGATGAACTCGTCGATCTGCGCCCGCGGTACCAGGGCGTAGTCGACCGAGATGCACATCTGGCCGTTCTTCACCAGCTTGGTGCCGATAACGCTGCGCACGCTCTCGGCGTCCACGCTGTCGGCGGCCAGGATCGCCGGGCACTTGCCGCCGAGCTCGAGCGTCACCGGGACCAGGTTGTCCGCCGCGGCCAGGGCCACCTCGCGCCCGATCGCGGGACTGCCGGTGTACAGCAGGTGGTCCCAGCGGAGAGTCGGGAACTCCTTGGCCAGGGTCAGGCCACCGACTGCGACGGCGACCAGGTCCTCACTGAAGGTCTGCGAGATCATCGTCTTCAGCAGTTCGGCGCAGGCCGGCGTGTAGTCGGACGGCTTGATGATCACCCGGTTTCCGGCCGCGAGCATCTCGACCAGCGGCCCGACCGACAGGTCGAACGGGAAATTCCACGGCACGATGTTGCCGATCACGCCCTTGGGCTGATACCGGATCCCGGCTCGTGCGGTGCCGTAGAACGCCGGGTCGGCCTGACGTTGCTCGTCGGCCATCCACGTGCTGAGCTGCTCGATCGCGTACGCCGCGCGGCCCGCCACGCCGAGCACCTCGACCAGGTCGGTGAACAGTTCGGGGTGCACGCCAAAGTCGGCGCTCATGGCGGCCCGGATCTGCTCCCGGTGGCCCATGATCATGCCGGCCAGTGCGGCCAGGTGCGCCGTGCGGGTGTCGGCGTCCGGGTACGGGTCGGCCAGGAAAGCAGCCTTCTGCGCGGTGTGCAGCCGGTGCAGTTCGGTGATGGCCGGGCCGTCGTCGATGTCGGTGCTGGCAGAAGGCGTGATGAGGGACGTCATCGTGGGCTCCTCAGGGACACGGGCAACGCTGATACATCTTCCCGAAGTGTTGCATGGCACCTCGGCGGATGCCATCCTGTCCGGAGTGACCGAAATGCCGCATCGGGGGACCCCATGAGCACGCAGCACACCGACGTCCTGATCGTGGGCGCCGGCTTGTCCGGCATCGGCGCCGCCTGTCACCTCGCGACCGACCTGCCCGGCGCGAGCTACGAGATCGTCGAGGCGCGCGGCAGCAGCGGCGGGACCTGGGACTTGTTCAGGTTCCCCGGTGTCCGGTCTGACTCGGACATGTTCACGCTCGGCTTCCCGTTCCGGCCCTGGCTGCAGGGCAAGGCGATCGCCGACGGCGCGGACATCCTGGCTTACCTGCGGGAAACCGCAGCCGAGTACGGCGTGGATGCCAGGATCAGTTACCACACCAAGGTCATCTCGGCCGACTGGTCAGCCGACCAGACGCGCTGGACCGTGCTGACCCAGGACACCAGGACCGGCGCCCGGACTGAGCGAACCTGCGGCTTCCTGTACCTGTGCTCGGGCTACTACAGCTACGACCGAGGGCTACACCCCGACTGGCCCGGCCTGGACACATTCGGCGGCACGATCGTGCACCCGCAGGAATGGCCGGAGGACCTCGACCTGGCCGGTCAGCGGGTCGTAGTGATCGGCAGCGGCGCGACAGCGGCCACCCTCGTGCCGGCCATCGCCGAGGCCGCCGCCAGCGTGACGATGCTGCAGCGCTCGCCGTCCTACATCTTGTCCATGCCCAACGAGGACCCGGTTGCCGACCTGCTGCGCCGGATGCTGCCGGCCCGGCTCGCCTACCGCGCGATCCGGTGGAAGAACGCCCGCACCGCGACCGTGATCTACGAGCTGTGCCGCCGGTACCCGGCGCGGGCCAGGGCCATGCTGCAGAAAGGCGCGGCGAAGCAGCTGCCCGACGGCTTCGACGTCGGCACCCACTTCTCGCCGGCCTACGACCCATGGGACCAGCGCATGTGCCTGGTACCCGGACGGCGACTTCTTCGCGGCGATCAAGTCCGGCAAAGCCGAGGTGGTGACCGATCACATCGAGGAATTCAACGCCGCCGGCATCCGGCTGCGCTCTGGTGCCGAGCTGGACGCCGACCTCATCGTCACCGCGACCGGCCTGAACCTGCTCCCGCTCGGCGGGATCGAGCTGTCGCTGGACGGTGAGCCGGTGGCAGTGCCGCAGCGGGTCGCGTACAAGGGCATGATGCTCGAAGGCGTGCCTAATATGGCCTTCGCCATCGGCTATACCAACGCGTCCTGGACGCTCAAGGTCGACCTGGTCGCCGAGTACGTCGTGCGCATGCTGCGGCTGATGCGCGACCGCGGCTACGCGGTCGTCACGCCGCGGCTGTCCGGCGCGATGGCCACGTCACCGTTCATCGACATGAGCTCCGGTTATTTCGAGCGGTCCAGGGACACGCTGCCGCTGCAGGGTGACCGGGCGCCGTGGCGACTGCGCCAGCACTATTTCAAGGACGCACGGCTGTTCCGCGGCGCGGTCGACCAGCAGGAACTGGACTTCGAACGGGCGCCCGCGCTGCAGCGGGCCGGCTGACTGCGGGCGGCGGCTCGTGACGCTGCGGGTAATCCAGTGGGCGACGGGCGCCGTCGGTCGCAGTGCCATCGCCGCGATCATGACGCACCCGGAGCTGGAGCTGGCCGGCTGCTGGGTGCACAGCCCCCGGAAGAACGGCCTCGACGCCGGGCACATCGCCGGGGCCGGCCTGGCCGGCGTCGCGGCGACCACGGATGCTGACGCGCTGCTCGCGCTGGACGCGGATTGCGTCGTCTACGCGCCGCTGGTGCCAGACAAGGCCGCGGTCGAGGCACTGCTGCGGTCAGGCAAGAACGTCGTCACCCCGGTCGGCTGGGTCTACCCGGACCCGGTCAGGTCGGCGAGCCTCGAGGCAGCGTGCCAGCAGGGCCGCGCCACGCTGCACGGTACCGGCATCCATCCCGGCGGCATCACCGAGCGATTCCCGCTGATGGTGTCGGCCCTGACCTCCGCGGTCCGGCACGTGCGCTCGGAAGAATTCTCTGACCTGCGTGCCTATGGCGCACCGGATGTGATCCGCGACGTGATGGGGTTCGGCGGCACGCCGGAGCAGGCGCTCGCCAGCCCGATGGCGGCGCTGCTGAGCGGCGGCTTCAAGGCATCGGTCCGGATGGTCGCCGACGTGATGATGTTCGCGACCGACCCGAAGATTGTCACCAACCAGGAGATCGCGATCGCGACAGCGCCGATCGACTCGCCGATCGGCCCGGTGCTGCCGGGTCAGGTCGCTGCCCGGCGGTTCCGCTGGCAGGCGACGGCGGGCGGGCGCCCGGTGGTCACCGCTGCGGTGAACTGGCTGATGGGCGAGCGCGACCTCGATCCCGCCTGGTCATTCGGGCCTGCCGGGCAGCGGTTCGAGATCGAGATTTCCGGCATTCCCGACGTGCTGGTCACGCTCACCGGACTGCAGGCAGAGTCGATCGCAGCCGGGCTGGTACGCAATCCAGGCATTGCCGCGACCGCTAGCCACTGCGTGAACGCGATCCCGTACGTCTGCCGCGCGGCGACCCAACCGGAAGGCTGCCCATGACGAAGATCGTAGAACACGGGACCTGGCAGCTGACCGAGGCCGACGAGGCACTGCATCCGGCCGGGCCCGAGTTGCTGTGGAACGAGTCGTACTACTTCGACTTCGCCGCAGCGGACGGATCGGTCGGCGGCTACGTCCGGCTGGGGCTGTACCCGAACTGGGAACGGGCCTGGTACTGGGCTTGTGTGGTGCGGCCAGGCCAGCCGGCGGTGCTGCTGGCCGATAATCTCGCCTCGATGCCCGGACCGGGCAGTACGCAGCTCGCGACCCGAAGCTATAGCGCCGGGCAAGAGATCACCCGGCCGCTGGAGACGGCCCGGCTGACGCTGAACGGGACGGGTGTTGCACTGGCCGAGCCGGCCGCGGCCTACGGCGACCTGACCGGCGCGCGGCCGGAAGCGATCGGGCTGGACTTGGAGTGGATGACCGCCGGCGGCGTCTATCCCTATAAGAACCTGCCCCGCTACGAGATCCCGTGCCGGGTAGCCGGCACTGTCCGGGTCGGCCAGACCGAGCTGGCGGTCACCGGGTACGGCGAGCGCGACCATAGCTGGGGCGAACGGGACTGGTGGCGGGTGTCCTGGCTCTGGTCGTCGGGCCGCCTGTCCGACGGGACCGCGTTCCACGGCATGCAAGCGAATATTGGCTTTGCCGTCCCCTGGCCGTCATTCGCCGTCAGCCCCGGCGGCGAGCTACGTCACCTGGACGGCTTTTGCGCGCAGACCACGTTCGGGCCCGACGACTTCCCGCAGCGCTCCCGGCTGGAGCTGGCCGGCGCGCCGATGTACGCCGAGCCGCTCGCGTTCGCGCCGGTCGCCATGACGGCGCCCGACGGCCAGGTCTCGCATTTCCCCCGTGCCCTGTGCCGGTTCACTGCTGACGACGGCCGGACCGGATACGGCTGGACTGAATGGAATCAGCCGCCCGGCTGGCGCGAGCACGGCTGGTCGTTCCTGGCGGAGGCCCGGTGACCGGCACGGTCAGCGGCGGCGATGGCCTCACGACCACGTTCCTGAACCAGGCGCTAGGCCCCGCGCTGGCGGGCAGGGCCGTGACGGCGGTTCGCGCCAGCCCGGTCGGAACCGGGCAGGTGTCCGACAGCTTCCGGCTCGAGCTGAGCTACAACGGGCCGGTGCCGCTGCCGCCGACGATGGTTGCCAAGGTGCCGGCCGCGGACCAGGCGAGCCGGGGCGCTGCACGTGCGTTCCGCACCTACGAACTGGAAGCGAGCTTCTACGCCCAGGTCGCGGCTCGCCTACCGGTATGCCTGGCGCAGTGCTACTACTCGGCCTACGACGCCGGGCCGGACGAGTACGTCGTGCTGCTCGCTGACATGGCGCCCGCGCAACCGGGCGACCAGCTCGCGGGCCTGTCCCCGGCCGACGCCGCGCTCGCGGTGGACGAGCTCGCCGCGCTGCATGCGGCCGGCTGGGAAAGCGGCGAGCTGGCCGCGCTCCCCTGGCTGAACCGGGCCAGCCCGGAAGGCTCAGCGCTGATGGCGGCAGTGGTCACCGACCTGTACCCCGGCTTCCGCGACCGGTACGCCAGCAGGCTGGTGCCCGGCACGCTGGCACTGATCGAGAGCTTCCTGCCGAGCGTCGGCGCGTACGTCACGGCCAGGGATGAGCCCCGCACTATCGTGCACGGCGATTTCCGTGCCGACAACCTGCTGTTCGGATCGCGGCGGCCGGTCGTGCTGGACTGGCAGACCTGCAGTTTCGGGCCGGCCGCGGGGGACCTCAGCTACTTCCTGGCTTCCAGCTTGCCGACGGCGATCCGGCGCGAGCACGAGCAGGCACTGGTCCGGCGTTACCACGAGAAGCTGACCAGCCGCGGGATCGCGCTGAGCTGGAACGACTGCTGGGACGGCTACCGCAGGTCTGCCTTCGGCGGCCTGGTGATGGACATCATCGCGGCGATGGTCGTGCAGCGCACCGAGCGCGGGGACGAGATGTTCACCGTGATGGCCGACCGGCACGCGAGCCATGCTGCCGATCTGGACGCCCTGGCGACGCTGGCCTGACCGGGCGCCGGCGAGCGGAACAATGAGATCAGGCGGGCCGGCCCCGCGGGATCGCTTCGATTGAGGCAAGGACACGTCATGGACACCCAGAAGGCATTTGAGGCCGCGCTCAGCCACTACCGCAAGGGCAATGAGCTGCTCAATTTCCCGGTCGCCAAGCTGATGGAGGAGCAGGCGCTGCACATCGGGCGCGCGGCCGCGCACTTCGGCGCCGGGAACCTGGCGCTGGCGCTGGCCCGCGCTCAGCTCGACGGGATCGGCTCAGAAGTCAGCGCGGCCGACGAAGACGCCGACGCCGAGCAGGCCTGACGACCTGCGCCTGGCCGTCGCTGACGCCAGGGCCGATCTGGCTGTTTGCTGGCGGCCCGCAGGCCCCGGCTTTACCGTTGCTTGGTAATGGACATACCAGGCAGGTATGTCGCTTGGCCGGGAGGGACCGCGATGCCCCGCTTCATGGATTACCACGACGACCTGAAGTTGCCGCCGGAGGCCATCGACCAGATCGCCGAGGGCACTCGCGACGGCGCGACTGACCAGTTCGGCGTTCGCCAGGTGGAGCTGTACCACAACGCCGACGGCAAGGTGTACTGCCTGCTCGAGGGCCCGGACGAGGAAGCGATCCGGCAGCATCACGCGGCCCTGGGCGTGCCGTGCGGAGACGTGCACGAGGTCAGCAGCCTGCTCTGATCCGCTGCTGCGAGCAGCGGTCAGGCCGCCGGGCCGGCGGCGGCCCGCGTGTCCCGGAAGAACTCACGCAGGGCCGCGCCGACGCGGCCGGGATTGCCGCTGTTGTCCGGCCCGGAGTGCCCGAGCCGGGCGAAGCAGACCCGCTGCGAATGCGGCAGCACGGCGGCCAGTTCGTCGAGCGCGAGTCCGAGGTAGCGCGGGCTTCTCGTGCCGCCCATCAGCAGCACCCTGGCCGGCAGGGCCCGGTAGCCGGCGGCGGTATCTGCCATCTCGGCGACGATCTGCATGTCGTAGTGCTGGGTCGGGATCAGGTCCCCGACCGCTACATCGCCGGCGGGCAGGCCGCGTTCTGCGCGCATAGCGAGCTTGATGAGGCCGACCAGCACGGGCCGCGGCAGCCTGCCGAGCACCGGGTCGATCCTGATGCCCTTCAGCACGGTCACCAGAGCCGCGGCCGGCTTGCCTGCCGCAATCTCGCTGTCATACCGGCTCACCCACCCGGCCGGGACTGAGCCGCCGGCCGAAAGCGGCGGCTCATAGAGGGCGACCCGGTCAATGTCCGGCGTGGCCAGCGCCGTTCGCAGCGCTACCAGCGCACCGGAACTCAGGCCGAAGATCCGGGTCGCACCGGTGCCGGCGGCGACCGCCTGCATGTCCTCGGCTTCGCGCAGCACGCTGAAGTCGGTGCCGAAGCCGCCGCTCAGTCCCCGCCCGCGCCGGTCCGGCAGGCAGACGGTGAACTCGCCGGCCAGCTCGGCGGCCAGCCCCATGAAGTGCTGGGCCGCCTGCATGCCGCCGTGCACGAGCAGCGCGGCCTGCCCGCTGCCGAGCTGGCGGTAGCCGATCGCGGTACCGTCGGCCGAGGTTACCGATCCGGTGGCGTATGCCGCCGCGGCGCGCGCCCTCATCCGGATCGCTGCCGGACGGGGTGCCGACCGGGCCCGGCGCTAGCGCGCCGCACGCAGCAGCGCCCGTCCGATGATCAGCTTCTGCACTTCGCTGGTGCCTTCGTAGATCCGCATCACCCGCACGTCCCTGGCGATCCGCTCGACGGTGGTACCGCGCATGTAACCCATGCCGCCGTGGATCTGCACTGCCTGGTCGGCTGACCGGCACACCATCTCGGCGCAGAACAGTTTGGCTGACGACGGCCCGATCTTGCGGTCTTCGCCGGAGTCGTAGCGGCGAGCCGCATCCAGCACGAGGGCCCGGCCCGCGTCCAGTCCCGTCTTCATCTCGGCGAGCATCGCCTGCACTAGCTGGAATTCGCCAATGGGGCGACCGCCCTGCTTGTTCGCGGCGGCGTAGCGGACCGACTCGTCCAGCAGACGCTGCGCGGCACCGACGCACAGGCCTGCAATATGCAGGCGGCCTTTGGACAGGCTGCGCATGGCAGCCGCGAAGCCCGCCCCGGCAGTGCCGCCCACCAGGGCGGTAGCCGGGACCCTGACCCGGTCGAAGTGCACCTCGCTGGTCCAGGCGCCTGCCTGGCCGGTCTTGGCGTCTTTGGGCCCGACGGTCAGTCCTGGTGTCCCGCCTGCCACCAGGAAGCAGGAGATCCCGGCGGTCGAGCCGGGCTCCGGTGCCGGCCCGGTCCGCGCGAACACCATGAACAGGTCGGCGATCACCGCGTTGGTGATGAAGCGCTTGCTGCCGGTGATCTCGTAGTAGCCGTCGCCGGTGTCCACGGCCTGGGTACGGAGGCCGGACGGGTCCGAGCCTGCCTCGGCCTCGGTGAGTGCGAAGGACGCGACGGCGCCGTCCGCCAGCCGCGGCAGCCAGGCCTGCTGCTGGGCAGCCGAGCCGTAGTTGACCAGTACCTGGCCCGCGATGCCGTTGTT
Source organism: uncultured Actinomycetota bacterium (assembly GCA_963713585.1). GTDB lineage: Bacteria > Actinomycetota > Actinomycetes > Streptosporangiales > Streptosporangiaceae > JAJYUU01. The sequence goes on from CAVQMG010000008.1 coordinate 48,585, forward strand.
GGTACCGAACATCGACCTGAATGCCAGCGAGGTGTAGCCGAACTCAATCGCCAGCCGGACGTCCTGCAGCACCGTCGCGTCCATCCCGCCGAACTCGGCTGGCAGCGTGTAACCGAACAGTCCCATCGCCGCGGCCTTGCTCCGGACGTCGGCGGGGACTTCGTCGTTCTCCTCGATCTGAGCTTCACGGGGCATCACCTCGGCCCGGATGAAGTCGCGGACCGCGTCTCGCACTGCGGTGAACTCGTCGTCCTGCACGGCTCCTGCCTTTCGGTGGATGCTGCTTAGTACACCGCATCTGCGAGATCATCGGTGCGGGCGGCCGGGCGGCGAGGAGCAGGCGGATGACTGAGGAGTCGGGGTGAGCGAGGTATTCGAGCACCAGGTCAACATCCGCTGGCGTGACACCGACGCGCTGGGTCACGTCAACAACGCGGTGTTCCTGACCTATCTCGAGGAGGGCCGGGACGCGTTCTACAACCAGGTGCTGGGTGACCCGATCTACGTGGTCGTCCGGATCGAGATCGACTTCCGTGCCGAGGTACGCTCCGACGACCGCCGGGTCGCCGTGCAGATCGGCGTGGAGCGGATCGGGCTGACGAGCTTGACGACCCGCGAGACTATCCTGCGGGCGCCGGGCGAGGTAGCCGCCGAAGCACGCGTCGTCACGGTGCGCTGGGATCCGGTCAGCCGCAAGGCGGCCCCGTTTGCCGACGACGAGCGGGCCCGGCTGGAGATCATGGCGGAGGAGTCACCCGCATGACAGATGTCATCACGATCGGGTGACATCGCGTCCTACCGCCCGCCGGCCAGCCATGTGAACCTGGAAACAAGGACCGCGGACGTCACGGGAGGTGGCCGATGAACACGATGCCGGGCAGCTACGCCCAACCGGGGATGCGCGCCTCCGACGCTGACCGTGATGTTGTCCTGGCCGAGCTGACCAGGGGCTTCGAGGCAGGCAGGCTAACCCCGGACGAGCTCGACGAGCGCACCTCGCGCGCGCTGGCCGCGCGGACGATGGGCGACCTCGCCGCCCTGACCGCTGACCTGCCTGCCGGGCAGCCGCAGGGCACTGCCCCACCCTGGCAGGCGGTGCCGTCGGCGGACTTCCGGCCGCGCCGCGGACGGCTGCCCGCGATCACCGCAATCGCGGCTCTCGTGATCGTCGCGGTGGTGCTGAGCTCAGTGGCGGTGCATGCCAGCTGGCACCTGTGGTGGATCGTGCCGGCCGTGATCATCCTCGGCCGCCGTGCTGCTGGCCGGCCGGGGCGCCCAGCGCCATTCCAGCGCGACTAGCGGCTGACCTCAGAAGCCCGGCAGCGCAGTAGAAATGTCGTACTTCGACCCCCAGTACCACTGCGTCGCCTGCGAGCCCGGCACCACGTGCGGATAGCCGGTCGGATCAGCAATCCACCAGCGGATCTGCTGCTGCATCCAGGCTGGCAAGGCCGCTACCTCGGCCTGGACCAGGCCCCACTCGGATCTCGAGGTGTAGATGATGGCCGTGGCCGCGGGGTCAGCGGCTAGCTTCGACCCGGGCCCAGTTGGCTGCGGCCAGCGGCGACGCATCGCCTGGCTCGACGTCGATGACCTGCGCGGCGGTGTCGGTTCCCTCAATGTCGATCCAGAACACCCGGATGGCCCCGGCAACCTCCGCGGCAGACGCCGGGTACGGCCCGTCAGCGTAGGTCGCGACAATGTGACCGGCCGGGATCGCATAGGGAATGAGCGAGTCGTAGATGAGGTACGGCTTGCTGGCTCGCTTCCGCTGCGCCCGCGAGCGGTTCGCGGCTGCCCGGACGCTGTCGGCCGCGCTCGCGGTCGGGCTGGCGGCCGCTGCCGGTTTCCGCGGGGCGGCAGCAGCAGCGCCAGCGGCCTGGCCGGCCGGCGGTGTTGCCGTGGCCGACGGGAGTCGCGCTGCCGCACTCGCCGGCGGCCTCGCGGTGGTTCCGCCCGAGGTCGAGGCCAGCGATACTCCGGCGGACACGCCGATGAACGTCGTTACCGTCCCGGCAGCCACTGTCAGCGTCAGTCGCGAGGGCCCGCGACGACGAGATCGGCGCGGCGCGGCGTGCGGCGCATGGCGCGGCACGTAGCGCGGTTCGGGACTGCGCGGAGAAGGCAATGCGGGCCCGGGCTCGGGGCGCTGGCGGGCGCCCGGCGGTGACCCAGGGCCCGTGACGCCGGGGCGGCACGGCACGCGGGATGTGACGCGGGTCAGGGCGGCGCGTTACACAGGGGCAACCATCACACGTCTGGGTCTTGTGGTAACCGACAGTTTGATCTCGAAATCGGACTGCGTGCCTGCTAAACGCCCAAAACAGTCAGAGTGATCTACGTCACACACACGTCACTTTCGTCACACGGCTATCCGGTCGTATCAGGGGCCCGGTCCGGCGCGGCCGTCCTGGCCAGGGGCGTCCGGCAGGCCGAACAACGCGAACAACTCGGCACCAGAGAGCTCGCCGCTGGCCGGTTCGCGGCCGACGGCATCCGGCGTCATGAAGGCCGTCACGGCAGCGATCTTCTCCCCCGCCATCGTCAGCACGTCCACAACCGCGGGCAGGTAACGGTCCTGGCTGGGGTCGAAGAGATAGCAGGCGACAGCTAGCTGGCCGTTTGCCCGTACCGGCACATGCTGCCAGCGATGTGTCAGGGGCCATCTGACCAGGAACTCCCTGATGCCCTGGTGACCCTGGAACCAGCTCGGGACCGGCGGCATGCACCAGGTCGCGCTTTCGGTGAGCATGCTGATCAGCGTGTCCGGGTCGCCGCGCTCAAGGGCGTCGGCGTAGCGTGCCGCGATCGACCTGATCCGCTCATCGCCGAGCGCGCTCAGTTCAGCCTGCTGGCTCCGGGCGGGCAGGCCGTCGCGAACCCGGCTCCGTGCCCGCTGCAGCGCGCTGGTCACCGAGGCAACTGAGGTCCCGAGCTGGCTGGCCGTCTGTACCGCCGGGAACCCGAGCACCTCCCGCAGTATGAAGACGGCTCGCTGCAACGGCGGCAGTTCCTGCAGTGCGACCACGAAGGCGAGCTCGACGCTTTCCCGCTGCTCGTATCGTGCTTCCGGCGCATCAGCGCGACCGGGGGCTAGCAGCCGGTCAGGAAACGGACCCAGCCAGACCGGATCCAGCACCGGTTCGGCCATGTCTGCTCCGTGCCCGGTGACCGGCCCGAAGGCGACCGGAAGTTCGCGCCTGGACCGGCGCCTGGCCACGTCCAAGGCCGCGTTGGTGACGATGGCGTACAGCCAGGAACGCACGGAGCTGCGGCCCTCGAACCCGGACAGGCCGCGCCAGGCTCGCACGAGCGCGTCCTGCAGCGCATCCTCGGCGTCGGGCAGGGAGCCGAGCATCCGGTAACAGTGAGCTCGCAGCTCACCGCGGTGCGCACCGACGAGCTCGGCGAACGCCTGCTCGTCGCCGGCCGCGGCCGCCTTGAGCAGTGTCACGTCGTCCGCCCCGGCAAGCCAGGCATCGCTCATCCGGCCACGTTAGCGCGCTCCCCGGTGCGGCCGGACTGCCGTGGGCTGCGAGCCTGAACCAGAACTATCTGACCGGCAGGCTGCGCTCATCTGATGAGCATGGGTGTGCCGATCCTGGGCGGGCCGGCCAAGCGGCCATGGGGTCCCTACGCGGCCTGGTTCGCCGACCCGGGCGGCCACGTGTACGAGATCGTGACCGCGCGCACCGAGGGGTAGCCCGCCGGGCATCACTACTCGACGTTCCGGCCTGCGCAGCGGCGTTGACCTGCCGGTGCGCTGACCACCGAACGTCCGCCTTTAACGCCTTGAGTTGAGATATCCCGCGGTACCATCAACCTCGGCGTCGAGTATCGTTGCCGGCTGCTGCAGGTCGCATCTGGCGTTGCGAGATGGAATTGAGTACAGCCAGATGGTCAGCGCCGCTCCGGCGGCTGATGGGTGACCGGGCCGGGCGAGCGAGTGACGCCCTCGGTGTCCCGAGGTGCACGGCGTGCGGGTGCGGCGGAACTTCGCTTCGGTGTCTGAAGCCACATTTCATCGAAGCACGGTCGGCGGCAGGGTGTAAGGATGGCAGTGAAGTCTGTTATCGCTGGGACCTTTGTGCTGTTGACGTGCCTCTGCGCAGCGTGCGGGCTGGCGGCGCCGTCGGCGGTTCCGGCTGCGGCGCCGGTCAGGACCGCCGGCCTTCCAGCGAGAACGACGACGCCCCGCCCGGCCACTACATCGCGCTGCCCAGCGTACCCGGCGGCGACTTACGGTATCGACCCGAACCAGGTAGCCGACACCGGAGGCGGCGCGCAACTGGTCACCGTCATCGACCGCTCAACGGCGAGCATGAAGGGGACCTTCACGGCCTGGGCTAGGACGGCCAGCGGCTGCTGGAGCCCGGCATCGTTTGCCGGGCAGCCCGCGCAGCCGTTCCGGGCCCAGACGGGCCACGGTGGCCTGCTGCCCATCTCGCAGCGCGTGCCCGGCGACTGGGCCACTCCCACTGGCCTGTTCCCGTTCGGCACGACCGTCTACGGCAACTCCGGCGCAAGCCCGACCAGCCGCTACTCCTACCACCACCTGGTGTGCGGTGACTGGTGGGACGAGCGGCCCGGCAGCCCGGCCTATGACACCTTCCAGCACGTGCCCTGCGGGATCACCCCGCACTACGGCGGCGACTCTGAAGCCCTCTGGACCGAGATCCAGCCCTACCAGCATTTCATCGACATCACGATGCCCCACCCTCCGGACAACGGAGCCGGCATCTTCCTCCACGACGACATGCCACAGGGGTACACCGAAGGCTGCGTGGCCCTGCCCAATGCCGAGCTTGATGCCGTGCTCGGGTGGCTGAACCCGGCCGACAACCCGCACATCCTGATCGCCGTCAGCTGACCTGCCAGGCGCGCGGGTCAGGTCCGCGGAGCGTAGTCGATCGAATCAAAGGGCCAGTCGCGTTCCAGCCACGCGAGGACCGCGTCGTGGAGCACCGGGTCGAGCGCAGCGCGGTCGGCGCGTACCCAGGACTGGACGGACGCATGCAGCGCGCCCTCGGCGCTGCCGGTCGGCTCACGGCCGCGGTCCGGGTAGATGTACACGCAGCCGATGACGTCCCCGGTGCCCGTGCTGAGGACGGTATAGGTGAACCCGCGGCGCTCGGCGAAGTCTTGTGCGTGCCGCTCCAGGTCGCGGAGGTTGTCACTCAGGGACATCTCGCGCGGCCAGCTGCCATCAGGGAACCCCGGCGTCGACCGGATGTGGTCAATGCTGGCCGTCCAGGCGGCGTAATCGGCTTCGTTGTGCTGTGGCCCGAGCGGGACCAGCCGGAATCTCCCCGGCGATGAGCTCGCCGGGTGGCGCGAAATCATCCGGAATAAACAGCTCATCGGTCATCCGGCGAAATTAGCCCGAGGCGGCGGCAGACACTCCGGCCTGCACGCGTCCGCCGGTGTCAAGCCGGGGTGACATGGTCGGCCAGGGTGCCGGCGATCGCGACGTATTCGTGGACAAGGGCGCTGCGACGGGAACTGTCCCAGGCAAGACACACCTGGTTGGGCGCGATGTCGCGGACGGGGAGGTGGCTAATGTCCGGGCGGGTGTAGAACGTCGCAGTAGATAGCGGGAGCACGACGATCCCGTGCCCGGCGGCGACGTGCTCCAGCTTTTCCTCCACGGTCCGCAAGGGGGGTATCGCCTTCCGTGGCTGCCTTCCCCGTAGCTCGACAGCGATGTCGCGCCATTCCGGCACGGCGTCTGGGTCCTGCAGGAGGTGCTCGCCAGCGAGATCGTCGGCCGTGACGGCTTCTTTGCCAGCGAGCCGGTGATCTGCCGGCAGGACGACGACCCGCGGCTCGCTGAACAGCGGCTCGATCGCCAGGCCATGCTGGTCGGCGGGCAGCCGCAGGTACCCGATGTCGACCCGGCCATCGCGGATGAGGTCGGTCTGATTGGTCCAGTCGGTACGGAACACCTCCACGGACAGGTCCGGGTGGCGGCGGGACAGCTCGCGGACGGCGGCGGTGACGATCAGGCCGGGCATGAACCCGACGGTAAAGGTGCGCTGGCCCGCGGCCACGTCGCGGACCCGGCGCCGGGTGGCGTCCGCTGCCGGCAGCAGAGTGCGTGCGTCCTCGAGCAGGGCCTCGCCGGCCGGGGTGAGGCGCGTGGACCGGTTATCCCGCTCGAAAAGCTGCACCTTCAGCTCGTCTTCCAGCGCTCGGATCTGGCGCGACAGCACGGGTTGCGCGATGTGCAGCGCCTCCGCGGCACGGCCGAAGTTGAGGTGCTCGGCGACGGCGACGAAATAGCGCACCTTGCGCAGGTCCAGGTCCACGGCGCCTCCCGGTGATGCCTTCAGGGTATGACATGCGCAGAAAAGGGTCTTGGACGAGCGGCCTCGCCAGCCTGCAACCTGGAGCAGAGGCGCTCATCACCGTGGTCTGGATCAGCCGAACGAGGAGTCCTATGTCACGCATCCTGATCAGCGGGTCCGCCGACGGACTCGGCCTGATGGCCGCGCAGCTGCTCATCAGCCAGGGGCACGAGGTCACGCTGCACGCCAGGAACCAGGCGCGGGCGGCCGATGCCCAGGCCGCCGCGCCCGGCGCCACGGGGGTGCTGGCGGGCGACCTGTCGAGCATCGACCAGATTCGGTCGGTGGCGCGGCAGGCCAATGACTGCGGTCAGTTCGACGCGGTCATCCACAACGCCGGCGTCGGTTACCGGGAGCCCCGCAAGATAACGACCGTCGACGGCCTCAGCCACGTGTTCGCTATCAACGTGCTGGCCCCGTACCTGCTAACGGCGATGATCGCGCCGCCGCGGCGGCTGGTGTACCTGAGCTCGGGCATGCACCGGGGTGGCCGGTCCGACCTGGATGACCTGCAGTGGGAGCAGCGGCGCTGGAGCCCGGCCCAGGCCTACTCGGACTCCAAGCTGTTCGACGTGATCCTCGCCTTCGCCTTCGCCCGGCGCTGGCCGCAGGTGCTGTCCAACGCGATGGAACCGGGCTGGGTCCCGACGAAAATGGGCGGTCCCGGCGCGCCAGACGATCTGGGCCAGGCGCACCTGACCCAGGCGTGGCTTGCTGTGAGCCACGATCCCGCCGCGACGGTCAGCGGCGCGTACTTCTACCACATGGCCCGGCTCGCCCCGAACCCTGCCGCCACCGGCACCGACGTGCAGGAGAGCCTGCTCGCGGCCTGCGCACAGCTGACGGGGACACCGCTTCCGGTGTCAGATCGGCCTGCGCCTCCCGCTGATCGCACGAGCATCCCGTAGCGAAAGTGAGGCATCTCAATGTCCATCTCCACTGCCAGCCGCGTGGTCATTCTCGGCGGGACCAGCGGGATCGGCCTGGCCACCGCACAGGCAGCAGCGGCAGCCGGCGCATCGGTCGTGGTCGCCTCCCGCGACCCCGCCTCGGTCAAGTCGGCCCTTGCCGAGCTACCCGCAGGCTCGGCAGGCCGCGCGGTCGATGCGTCCTCGACTGAGGATCTCGCGGCGTTCTTCGAGTTCGTCGGGGACTTCGACCACTTCGCGTACACCGCGGCGGGGCCCCTGGTCTCCACCTCGCTCGCCGGGTACACCGCGGACAAGGGGCGCGCCTTCTTCGAACTGCGGGTGGTCGCGGCCTTCGACGCGATCCGCCTCGCGGTCCCGCACATCTTGCCCGGCGGGTCCATCACGATGACCAGCGGCACCGCGGCGTTCCGTGGCAGTGCCGGCTGGTTCCTCGGTTCCGCCGCCTCCGGTGCGATCATCTCGGCGGCCAGGGCCCTCTCCGTGGAACTGGCGCCGATCCGCGTCAACGTTGTCGCCCCTGGCGTGGTTCGCAGCCCGCTGTGGTCGGAGATCTCTGAAGCCGACCGCGAGGCCATGTACGACAACATCGGCCGCCGTCTGCCGCTCGGTCGCGTCGCCGAAGTCGACGACGTCGCCAAGGCCTACCTGCAGCTGATGGACCAGGATTACGCCACCGGAACGGTCAGCGTCATCGATTTGCGCGGCACTAGCGGGCGCAGCGAGGCTCGGATATCTGCAGGCTGCGCCGGCTCGCGCGGGCACTCGTTCACTTCGACGGCCTTGACATCGTGAGGGCCCGAACGTACTTTGAAATCAATTAAATAAAGATCAGCTTTTATGTCAAGATAGGACTCGCAACCGGCTGCGGAGATGCAGAGCCTGTCAGGGAGAAGGCGCCTGAAATGGGAAAGCTTGAAGGCCGGGTCGCCCTCATCACCGGAGCTGGCAGCGGGCAGGGGCGTGCGGCAGCCCGGCTGTTCGCAGCTGAAGGTGCTGCCGTCGTCATCGCCGAAGTCGACGTCGCCAGCGGCACGGAGACGGCGAAGGAACTCACCGAGTCGGGCGGGCAGGCGCGCTTCGCCGAATGTGATGTGTCGGATGCCGCGGCGGTCAAGGCCGCCGTGGACATGGCCGTGACCGACTTCGGCAGGCTCGACATTCTGTACAACAACGCGGGTCTGTGGTTCCCGGCGCGTGGCAACTACCAGCCCGGCATTACCGACGCTCCGTCGCCGCTGCTGGAAGAAAACATCTGGGAACGGACGATCAACGTCAACCTCAAGGGCGTGTACTTAGGCTGCAAGTACGCGATCCCGGAGATGCGCAAGCAAGGCGCCGGATCCATCATCAACGTGTCGAGCATCGCGGCGGTGCGGGTGGGGCGCGGTGCTTCGGACGCCTATACGGCGGCCAAAGGCGGCATACTGGCGATCACGCGGACGCTGGCTGTCGAGCATGCCTCGTTGCAAATCCGGTGTAACTGCATCATCCCCGGTGCTATCCGGACGCCTCTGGCTGGCCCGTTCACGCCGGAGTACGAGGAGGCCGTCATCCGGAACGTGCCGTTGGGCCGCTGGGGGCAACCGGAGGACGTTGCCAAGATGGCCCTGTTCCTCGCGGCTGACGACTCCTCCTGGATCACGGGTCAGTTCTTTGTAGTGGATGGCGGGTACACGGCCGTATGAGCACCGCGTCTGACTCTGAGGTCCAGACGCGGGCGGGCCTGCTGTACATCGACGGCCAGGAGGTCCCAAGCCGGAGCGGCGCGACCTACACCGTCACCAACCCGGCGACCGGCGCGCACGTCGCGGAGGTCGCGGACGCGGGGCCCGAGGACGTCAACCTGGCGGTGCTGGCTGCGCAGAGATCCTTCGACCAGGGCAGCTGGCGTTCGCTCCCCCTCGCGCGGCGCGCTGAGATCCTCGAGGCTCTCGCCGACGGGCTACTGGCGCGGATGACCGAGCTGGCCACCGTCGAGTCGCTGTGCTCGGGCAAGCCGATCCGCGACTGCCTGGCCGAGGTGCGGGGCTCGGCGCGGTACTTCCGCTACTACGCTGCCGCCTCCAGCCACCTGACCGGCCAGACCATTCCGGTCGGCGCGGCCGGCCTTCGACCTGACGCTGCGCGAGCCGATCGGCGTGTGCGCGCTGATCGTGCCGTGGAACGGGCCGCTGGCGATCGCGGCGAAGAAAGTCGCCCCCGCGCTGGCGGCCGGCAACTCGGTGGTAGTCAAGCCTGCGCCGCCCACTCCCCTGACGGCGATCGCGCTAGCCAGCATCGCGGTCGCGGCCGGCGTGCCCGCCGGCGTGGTGAACGTCATCACGGGCGCGGGTCCTGAGGCCGGGCGGCACCTGGTCGCCCATCCGGCTGTCCGCAAGGTCAGCTTTACCGGCAGCACCGCGACCGGCCGGGACGTGCTACGGGTCGCCGCCGAGGGAATCAAGCGCGTCAACCTGGAGCTCGGCGGCAAATCGCCGAACGTCGTGTTCGCCGACGGCGACGTGGCGAAGGCTGCCGCATCGGCGGTCGCGGCTGTGTTCGCCAACTGCGGCCAGGATTGCTGCGCGCGAAGCAGGGTCATCGTCGAGCGGCCCGTCTTCGATGACTTCCTGGAGCGGCTGACGGCCGCAACGGTCAGGTTGCGCCATGGCGATCCGCTCGATCCGAGGACCGAGCTCGGTTCGCTGATCTCAGCAGCGCATCGCGACCGGGTCCTGGGTTTCCTGGAGCGGGCGACCGCGGAGGGAGCAAGCGTCATCTGCGGCGGCGACGTGGTCAGGGCGGTCGGCCTGGAAGCTGGCAACGCGATCTCGCCTGCGGTGGTGGTCGGCGCGATGCCGGGTAGCGAACTAGCGTCCGAGGAGATCTTCGGCCCGGTGGCCACCGTCCTTCCGTTCGACACCGAGGACGAGGCCGTCGCCCTGGCGAACGGCACCAGCTACGGGCTGAGCGGGTCGGTCTGGACTCGTGAGGTCGGCCGCGCACTCCGCGTTGCCCGGCAGATCCGGTCGGGGCTGCTGAGCATCAACTCTGATAGCAGTTCCTACCTGCAGGCACCCTTCGGCGGGATGGGCCTGAGCGGCTTCGGCAAAGAGCAGGGCATGGACGGCCTGGAGGAGTTCACCGAACTGAGGAACATCTTTATCAGCGAAGAATGATCCCGCCGCCGCCGCCGCCGCCGGCGGCGACTGCGGTGCGGGAGCGGTGGCAGCAGGCAGGAGAACGACATTGTGTGAGCAGCTAACAGTCCGCTGGCCCACCCCGCAGCCCTTCGGCCGTGTCACCGACTGGGTGCTGCAGATCGAGCGATTTGGCTCGTGCCGACTCGGCTGGGGCGTGGCGTGGCGCGACCGAGGTGAGGTTCGCAGTTACCGCAGCATCGGCAGCTTCACCGGGGACATGGAAGGGCGCGCCAGTCTCGCCCGGGTCGAGTCCGCCGAGTTCCTGGTGCACTTGCGGCGGCCGACGCTGCTGTCCACCATGCAACTGGCCGATGCTCAGCCGTTCGTGGATGCAGCAGCGTCCTTTGCCTTCTGTCATAACGGCAACTTCGCGAACGAGGCCGAGTACCGCGACCGGTACCGGGACGAACTCCAGGGCTCAGCGGACAGCGAGGTCGGCTACTGCATGCTGCGGGAACTGCTCGTCACCGGCGTGGGGCCGGCCGAGGCTCTCGCCACGGTCCACGCCAAGCTGGCCGGGAACGCCAACCTCGGGTATCTGGGCGCTGACGGGACGGCACTGGTGCTCAGCAGCCACCCGATCAACCAGATGTGGGAATTCCGGGTGGGTGAGGCGCTGATCACCGCGACCCAGCTCCACTCACGCGACAACTCGCTCTTCGATCTGGTCTTCACCGGCGCGACAGACCGGCACCCGATATCGGGCGTGTATGTCATGGCGTGCGCGTAGCGAGACCCCGCTCCCCGCTCGCGGCGTGACAGGTCACGTCGCAGCGACGCCAAGCTCTGCCAGCCGGGCCCGGTATTTCTCGATGTTTGCCAGCTTGATCTCCTCGTAGCCCTTGACCATGAGCGGAGCCGACGCGATCTGGGTGGCGCGCTCGTAGCCGTCGGCAGTGAGGGACGCGGCCTCGCCCGTGAGCAGCGCCTCGAACTCGAGCGCCAGGGCACGCTCGGTCTGGCGCATCCGGGTGCGTCCGAAAGGATCCAGCGCCGTCCCCCGCACGACTCTGCCGCGCGCGAGCATTCGCAAGGCGGGCCGGAACGCGGGGCCGAGCCGGATCTTGCGATTCAGGCCGAGCGACCGCAGCACCGGCGGCTGGAGGTTGTAGGAGATTTTCGTGGCCGCCGGGAAGTCTGCTTTCAGCTGCCGCTCGAACTCGGGTGCCGTCAGTAGCCGGGCCACCTCGTATTCGTCCTTGTAGGCGGTGAGGTGGTACAAGCTCCGGGCGGCCGCCGTGCTGAAATCAGTCGCTCCGCCGAGCTCGCGCTCGGCTGTCCAGACCGCGTTCATGGTGGCCAGGTAGCGGTCCACGGCGCGCCTGCCATGCGAGGCCGCAAGCTCGCTGGCCGAACGATCGATGACCGCGGCCGTCTCGCCGGTGAAGTGCGAGATGTCGGCGCGATGCAGAGCTTCGGGCTCACCGGCGCCGGCTGCGCCGGTGAGAGCACCGATGGCCGCCGGGTTCGCGACCACTGCGCGACCCCACCGGAACGCAGCGATATTGCGATCGACCTCGACCCCGTTGAGCCGGATCGCCTCCTCGATGGAGGCAGCAGAAATCGGCAGCGCGCCGGCTTGATACGCGGCGCCGACCACCACGACGTTGGCCGCGGCGGTGTCACCGAAAGCCCGCCGGCAGATCTTCATGGCGTCGAAGGTGATGAGCCGCGCAGAATGCTCGTCTAGCCGGCCGAGCAAGGCATCCAGGTCGGGATACCGGATAGCAGAATCCTGGACCATCGGCCCGGTCGGAACCCGGCTGACCGACGCCACGGTGACGGTGCGCTCCGCGCTGGCGCAGGCGAGATTGCGTTCGTCGGCGCCGACCAGGAGGTCGCAGATGAGGAGGCAGTCTGCTTGACCCGCGCCGATCCGGTTAGCAGTCTCGCCGCCGGGCGCAAGCCGCAGATGCGAGGTAACCGGGCCCGCCTTCTGGCTAAGCCCGGTCTGATCGAGACCTCTCACCTCAAGGCCATCGAGCATGGCCGCCGTGGCCAGGACCTGGTTGACGGTGACGATCCCGGTCCCTCCGATGCCGGCCAGATACACATTGCAGGTCCTGGTGAGCTCGGGAAGCACCGGATCGGACAGCGCGGGCGCTGAGGTCGCCGGTGCCGGGCCCTGCCCGCGGCCATCGGCAGCAACCTGGACCGACACGAACGACGGGCAGTTGCCGGACAGGCAGCTGTAGTCGGTGTTGCATGAGGACTGGGCGATCGCAGTCTTGCGCCCGAAGTCGGTCTGCAGCGGCTCGAGGGACAGGCAGCTGCTCTTGGCGCCGCAGTCTCCGCAGCCCTCGCAGACGCGGTCGTTGATCGCCAGCCGCATGGTGCGCACCGGCAGCGCGCCGCGCTTGCGTAGCCTTCTGGCCTCCGCGGCACAGCGTTGGTCGAAGATCAGTACGGTGACACCGGAAACCCGGCGGAGCTCGCGCTGTGCTTCGTCCAGGCGATCGCGGTGCCGCACCGACACCCCCGGCGCGAACTTGGCCCGCCGGCCGTACTTGCGCGGGTCGTCGGCGCAGACAATCACCTTCGCGACGCCCTCGGCCTGCAGCTTCCTGGTCAGCGCGGGCACAGAGATAGAGCCCTGCGCGCTCTGGCCGCCCGTCATCGCTACTGCGGAGTTGTAGAGGATCTTGAAGGTGATGTTCGAGCCGGCCGCCACCGCTGCCTGGATAGCGAGCTGACCAGAATGGAAGTACGTACCGTCCCCCATGTTCTGGAACAGGTGCGGCACGTCGGTGAAGGGTGCCTGGCCGAGCCACTGGGCGCCCTCGCCACCCATCTGGGTGATGCCCGTCATGACCTCGCTCATCCGGGGGTGCCGCAGCACCATCGCATGACAGCCGATGCCGGCGCCCGCGAGCGAGCCGTCCGGCACGGCGGTGGACAGGCTATGCGGGCAGCCGCTGCAGAAGAACGGGTTGCGCTGCACCGCGAGCGGGAGTAGCACGTGCTGCCGGACAGGCGCTGGCTCCCGGAGTGTCACGGCGGTTCCGAGGGCGCGGCGCAGCGGTCCCGCGAGCCGGGCCGCCGTTAGCTCCCCGTCCGCCGGCACCAGCGGCATGCCCGCTGCGTCGAGCTTGCCGGTTACCACCGGGCTGTCGGCACCGCCGTAGAGGGCGTCGCGGATCTGGGACTCGAGGAAACGGCCCTTCTCCTCGACGACCAGAATCTGCTCCAGCCCGGCTGCGAACCGCCGCACGATTGCGTCGTCGAGCGGGTGCAGCATGCCGATCCTCAGCACCCGGACGCCGGCGCGCAGCGCCGCTTCCTTGTCGACACCCAGATCACGCAGTGCCTGGATAGTGTCCTGATAGGTCTTGCCGGCCGCGACCACGCCGATGCGCGCGGCGGGCGGGTCGATCTCCATCTCGTTGAGCGGGTTGGCGGCCGCGAAGGCGCGCGCCAGGGCCATCCGCGGGCCGATCAGCTCACCTTCGGCCGGCATGCTGTTGGCCGCGACGGCAGTGAGCCGCTGCTGATAGGTCCACGGCTCGCCGTTCCAGCTGATGTCGGGAAGCACGATCGGCATGGCGGCGAAGTCCCGGTCGACCGTGCACAGGCCGTCGGCCACGTCGGAGACAATCTTCAGCGCCACCCAGCAGCCGGAGGCGCGGGACAGCGCGACCCCGTACAGGCCGAGGGTGATGATGTCCTGCGCATCGCGGGGAAACAGGACGGGCATGCCGAGCGCCGCCAGGGTTGCCTCGCTGGCCGACGGCAGCGTCGAGGACTTGCAGCCGGGGTCGTCACCGGCGAGGACGAGGACTCCGCCGTTGCGGTGCGCGCCCATCATCGCGCCGTGCCGCATCGCGTCGCCGGCCCGGTCGACGCCGGGGGCCTTGCCGTACCAGACGCCGATGATCCCGTCGTGCGTCCGGTTCCCCTTCGGCAGCTCAACCTGGCTGCCCCAGACCGCGGTAGCGCCCAGTTCCTCGTTCACTCCGGGGCGCAGATGGACGTCGTGACTGGCGGCGAGTGCGGCAACGCCCGCTAACGTGCGGTCAAGCCCGCCGAGCGGGCTGCCGCCGTACCCGGACACCAGCGTCGCCGTGCGCAGGCCCGCGGCGGCGTCCCTGGCGTGCTGCTCTACCAGCAGCCGGGCGACCGCCTGCACGCCGGTCAGCAGGACGGGCCGCTCACCGAGCCGGTAGCGCGCGGAAAGCTCACTGGCCGGGCGCTTCGCCGGCGACGGCTCGTCCGCCGCCCCGGCCCACTGTGGCTCCGGCATCGACACGATGACCTCCACTCCCGCGGGTCACGCGCGAATCTTGACAACCTACTGCGCGAATCATACGCTGCTCTGGTAGCATCCCGCAAAATATCAGCAAGTTAACGATATGCGGACTCGGACCGGTGGTTCACCATGGCAGCCAGGCCGGCTCAATCGCTCGACAACGGCGGCGACGCCAGCGACATGACGCTGCCCCGCCGGCGCCTCGGCGAGCAGGTGGCCAGTGCCTTGCTCGGCAAGATCCGGCTGTATGAGTACCTCCCCGGCGAGCGGATGCCCTCAGAGGGCGAGCTAACCGAACAGCTCGGCGTCAACCGGCTTGCCGTCCGGGAAGGGCTGCGCTGGCTGGAAGATCAGCGCTACATCCAGGTGAAATCCGGCCGGTATGGCGGTGCGTTCGTGCTGGAGCCCAGCCGGGAGCTCGCGCTGGAACGGCTGGAGACGGCAGCGGCGGAGCTCGGCGGCTGGCTGGAGCTCCGCCAGGCAGTTGAGCCCTACGCGGCCCGGCTGGCCGCCGAGCGGGTCCGCGCCGAGGACCTGGAGAATCTCGACGCGCTGCTCGCGTCCGAGGCGGACGCCACCACGATGTCCCGCCAGCAGTTGCTCGCCCTCGACACCACGTTCCATCAGGCTGTCGCCGCCGCGGCGCGCAGTCCGCGGCTAGCCGAAGCCGTACGGGAAGTCAGGCTCGGGATCGCCCCCGGCATGGACCTGTTCGGCTTCTCCGTTCAGCGGCGCAAGAGGTCCTCCTCCGACCACGCCGAGATCGTCGCGGCGCTGCGGGCGCGCGACGGCGAGCTGGCGGCAAGCCTGATGGCAGGCCACGTGGCCCGCACCGCGCGCTCCATTAAGAGAATCCTGCGCCAGGAAACGGCCAGGGCACCGGGACACCAGCGGGGGTAGTACTAGAACGGAAGTCGCCATGGATGGCATCGGTTCGGCTGGTTTCGAAGGACAGGAGCAGCGGGCCCGGCTGTCCGGCGAGGCTGCCGACCAGCTGGCCGATCTGCTCACCGCCCGGGGCTTCGGTGTCGTTCAGATCCTGTTCATCGACCCTTACGGCGTGCCCAGGGCCAAGCTCGTGACAGCCGAGCATTTCCGCCGGTCCGCTCGCGACGGCCATCCGTTCGGGATCGTCCTGGTCGCCAGCAACCTCTGGCAGCAACGGTCCCCGGACGAAAGCGAGTTCGGCGACGCGACCGGATACCCGAACGGTCTTCTTCTCCCGGACCTGGCGACGCTGAGGCCCGCTCCGTGGGCCCCGGCCACGGCGATGGTCATCGCGGACCTGCTCACCGTCTCCGGGCAGCCCGTCGCGGCGCCGCGGCAGGTCCTCAAGGACGCCCTGGCCGGGCTAGCCGAGCTCGACGTCGTGCCGGTCTTCGGCACCGAGCTGGAGTTCTACCTGTACTCCCCCGGCCCGGGTCCCGGCGATCTGACGCCAATAACGCAGCGGATCGACTGGTTCTCGGCTCTCTCCCTGTCAATGGCCCGCGAGTTCATCACCGCCCTGCTGACGACAGCCGATGCGATGGAACTGAACCTGTATGAGATCTCCAGCGAGGCCGGCGCGGGCCAGTTTGAGGCGAACCTCGAGCCGGGCGCCGGGCTGAAGGCCATCGACGACGCCGTTGCGCTGAAGATCGCCATCAAGGAAACTGCGCTGTCGCTGGGTCTGCGGGCCACTTTCATGGCCAAACCAGCCGCCTCGGATGCGACGCTCACCAGCGGGTATCACTTGCACCAGTCCGCCGTCGACAGCCGCGGCAATCTCCTGTTCGGTGACCCCGCTGGCACCGCGGGCATGTCGGAGCTGGCGCTGGCCTACATCGCCGGCCAGCTGCGCCACGCCAGGGCAATGACCGCGCTGGCCGCGCCCACTGTCACCGCCTACAAGCGCTACGCGGGCGGGGCGGCCGGCCCGTGCCGGGTCTCCTGGGGAGTCGACAACCGTACCGCTCTCATCCGCGCGCTGCCGGGCGGCGCCAGCGCCAGGATCGAGAATCGCCTGGGCAGCGCCGATGCGAACCCGTACTTGCTGGCCGCGGCTATGACCGCGGCGGGATGCGCCGGTGTGCAGGACCGGCTGACACCGCCGCCTCCGGCGGCCGGGAACGTCAAAGCCGACGCCCGGCGGCAGGTACTGCCGCGAACCCTGGGCGAGGCTATCGAGGCATTCGAGGCTGACCAGGCGTTCACCGCCCGGCTCGGCAAGGAGTTCAGCGCCATGTACGCGCGACTGCTCTGGTTCGACTGGTATCGCTTCGCCGCGCACGTGACCGACTGGGAGATAAGCGAGTACCGCCATGTCCTGTGAGCGAGGCCTGACGCACTGCCAGCGGCTGCCAGTCGCGGAGCGGGTCCAGTGCGATCTGCGGCCAGCCCGGATACAGGTGTTCTTGCTAGAACCCCGGTTTACCGGCTCATCGCGAACGGCCTACGGGATCAGCGCCCGCCGTCACACCATTGTGGTCCGGATGGAGGACGCCGACGGCGCAGTCGGATGGGGCGAGGCAGCTGTCGCGGAGAAGCCCTCCTACTCCGCCGATACAATCCAGGGCACCTGGCACGCCCTCACCGACGTCTTAGCTCCGGCGATCGTAGGCCACCGGTTTACCGGCCCGGCCGATCTCGTGCACAACTGGGACTGGGTGGTTGGGCAGAACTTCGCCCGTCACGCGCTCGAGTGCGCCGCCTGGGCGCTCACCTCGGCCCGGCTTGAGCAGCCGCTCAGCACGCTGCTCGGCGGCGTCCGCGACGCCGTGGACGTCGGCGAGAGCTTCGGCATCAAGGACTCGATTAGCTCGCTGCTGACCGACATCGAGACACGCCTGGCCGAAGGCTTCGTTCGGATCAAGGTCAAGATCGCGCCCGGCCACGACCTGACCACGCTCGCGGCCGTCGCCGGACAGTTCCCCGGAGTGCCGCTGAGCGCCGACGGTAATTGTGGCTACGAGCTGGCCGACGGGCCCTGGACGCAGCTCGACGAGTTCGGCATGACCATGCTGGAACAGCCGCTCGGCCGGGAGGCGCTGGTGGATAGCGCCCTGCTTCAGCGGCGGCTGCGCACAGCGATCTGCCTCGACGAGAGCGTCACCAGCGCCGACTCGGCACGTAGCGCGCTGGCGCTGGGGTCGGCCCGCATCGTGAACATCAAGCCGGCCCGGCTGGGCGGGCTGCTGGCGAGCCTGGCAGTGCACGACCTGTGCATCAGCCGGTCCGTACCGGTGTGGTGCGGCGGCATCGGCGAGACGGGCATCGGGCGGGCGTTCAACCTGGCGCTTGCCAGCCTGCCTGGCTTCACGCTCCCCGCCGACATGTCGCCCGCCCGCCTGTTTCTCGCCGAGGACCTGGTCGACCCGACCTATGACCTTGACCCGGACGGCACCATCCAGGTGCCGGCGAGCCCGGGGAACGGATTCACGGTTCATGAGGCCCGTGTGGCCGCCTGCACGAAGAGAGCGTGGGAGAGCCGAGCGTAAGCACTGATCATCAGATGGCCGGCCGGGTCCCGGCGGGCACGCAAGGAGGAAAGATGAGCGAGGATGCCCTGCTAGCTCAAGACGAAGGCGAACTCAGTAGTTTCGGGTACAAGCAAGAACTGCGCCGCACGCTCAAGGTCTTCTCGCTGTTCGCATTCTCCTTCTCCAACATCTCGATCACCACCGGCATCTTCACGAACTACGGCTTCGGCATCACGCATTTCGGTACCGCGATGATCTGGCTGTGGCCAGTCGCGACCGTCGGCATGCTGATCCTTGCATTCGTGCTGTCGGAGCTGGCGTCGAGGATCCCGCTCGCCGGTTACTCGTATCAGTGGGGCGGACGGCTGTTCGGTGGCGGCTTCGGCTGGTTCATCGGCTTCAATATTCTCGCCACCTTCACCCTCGGCGCTGGCGGGATCACGCTCGAGCTGATCGCGCCGCTCGTCACTACCGCGCTCGGCATCAACGACCCCTCCCTCGGAGTGCTAGTCCTGATCTCGGTCATCGTCCTGGTCCTGGCCTGCGCGATCTGCATCGTCGGAGTCAAGTTCACCGCGCGTATCAACAACGCGTCCGTCGTCACCGAGGTCCTCGGGACGGTGGTTATCGGCCTAGTCCTGCTGACCGCCTTCCTGATCCACCCGACACCGCATCAGGGCCTCAACTCGCTGTTCAACCACGGCCCGCTGCACGGCAACCCCGTCTGGTACGCGGCCTCGCTCGCGCTGCTGATGGGCATCTTCACCATCGGCGGATTCGAGGTCAGCGCCGATCTCGGCGAGGAGGCCATCGGCGTGGCCAAATCCGTGCACAAGGCGATCATCGGGTCGGTCGCGGTGTCGGGCATTTTCGGCATGCTCACGCTGATCTGCTTCGCGATCGCCACCCCCAACCTCAACACGACAGCCGCGCAGGGCAGCCCCGTCGCTTACGTCGTCGGGTACTGGATGGGCAGCGCGTTCGAGCGCATCTTCCTGGTCGTGGTGATCTACTCGGTCTTCGCCCTCATGCTCGTGGACGTGGCCTCGATGTCCCGGCTGGTGTTCTCGTTCTCGCGGGACAACATGTTCCCGTTCTCGAAGTTCTTCGCCATTGTTAACCCGCGCACCCGGACGCCGATCCGCGCGATGCTGTTCACGACCACGCTGTTCATCTGCGTGCTGGTGTTCGCCGCCTATGAGAGCAACGCCTTCATCACCCTGATCGCCGGCACTCCGGTGCTCGCCATGCTCGTGTACCTGACGCTGACCATCGCCTACGCGATCCGCAGGAACCGGATCCCGTCGGCGCAGGGAGGATTCGAGCTCGGCCGCTGGGCCAAGATCCTCATTCCGCTTGCGGTCATCTGGGAGATCATCGCGCTCAGCGCACTCACGCTGCCGAGTGTCTTCCGTGACGCCGACTGGGTTGCACTAGGCGTCCAGGGAGTCTGCGCGCTCTGGTACATCACCGTGTTGCGCTGGCGGCTCCGGAAGGGAACGGCCGGCCAGGCCCTGCTGATAAACCGGCTCCCCGCGGCCAGCGCGACCGGCCCGGAACCGACATGACGCGAGGACGCTGCGGGCGGGACCAGCGGACAGGCCACGCCGCGAGCCCGCCCGGGCTCGCGGCATGCCTCCGGCTGTGAGCCTCAACGCCGCGCAAGTCGCGGCCCTGCGCGAGCGCGAATTCCCGGTGACGCGGGAGCTGGCATGGCTAAATACGGCGGCGACCGGTCTGCTGCCCGCTTGCAACGTAGCAGCGCAGACGGAGGTACTAACCGCCCTCGCGCGGGGCGGTACGGCCACCGGCCAGCTCTCCTGGTGGAGCTGTGCCGAGCAAGCTCGCGCCAGCGCCGCGAAACTGCTGGCCTGCGACCCGCGGGACGTCGCTCTCCTGACCAGAACCGGCGAGGGGATCGGACTGGCTGCGACGGGCGTGGCCTGGAGGTCGGGTGACGAGGTGGTCCTGCACCACCGGGAGTTCCCGAGCGCGGTGTACCCGTGGCGGGCCTTGGCCGAGAAGGGCGTCGTCGTGAAGTTCGTCCGCGGGTCCAATCCATTCCGCTACACGGCCGACGACGTGGCCGCGGCCATGAGCGACCGCACCCGCGTGGTCTGTCTCAGCCTGGTCAATCCCTATGACGGATTCCGCGCGCCCCTCGAGGACATCGGGCAGCTCTGCGCCGATCGCGGCAGCTGGCTAGTCGTTGATGCGGCCCAGGCGATGGGCACGATCCCGGTCAGGCCTGCGGACCTGCAGGCCTCACTGGTATCCGCGCACGGCTACAAGGGCCTCTGCTCAGGCCACGGAATCTCCGTGTGCTACGTGTCCCCGGCGCTGCGAGCCGAGTTGGCCGTCGCCGCTCCTGGCTGGAAGAGCGTCGAGCGCGCACTCGAAGTCGACCTGGATCTGACCTATGACTTCAGCCTCGCCGCTGATGCCCGTCGGTACGAGGGCAGCATCCAGAATCTCCCCGCTCTGGCCGGCCTGGCTGCGAGCATCCAGTTGCTCAACGGCATCGGAATCGACCAGATCGCGTCCAGGGTGGCCGAACTCACCGCGGCCGCCACGGAATCGCTGTCCGCGAAGGGCTATCCGGTCGTCAGTTCCCGTCTGCCCGACGAGACCTCTGCCATCGTGTCTGCGCGGCTGGGCGATCACGATCCGGCGGCAGTCCAGGCCCGGCTCCTCGGCCAGGGCGTCGTGTGCTCCATCCGCGACGGACGCCTGCGGGTTGCCACCCATGTGTTCAACAACCACGAGGACATTGGCCGGCTTGCCGATGCCTTGCCATAGGCCATCGTCTCGCCTCACCACGGAAAGGAAAGGCTGTGACCGCAGAACTGAGCCGCGTCATGGCGCCAGGTCTTCGCCCGCCTGCCGGTGCCTACGTCCACGCCGTCGTCCACCATGGCCTGGCGTACTGCTCCGGTCAGGTTGGAGTCGACCCAGCCACCGGCACCATCGCCGCCGGTGCCGGCCCGCAGACACGGCAAGCACTCGCCAACTTGGCTGCCGTGCTCGCTGCGGCAGGCAGCAGCTTCGACCTAGTCGTCAAGGCGTCGGTATTCCTGCGTGACGCCTCCATGTTCAGCGAGATGGACGCCGTGTTCTCTGAGTTCTTCGGCTCTGGGCGGCCAGCCCGGACGACCGTGCCCGGCCTGCGGTTCAAGGAGGGAACAGACGTTGAGATCGACCTGGTGGCCGTGGTACCTGACTAAGGCCTCGGACTGATGTGGCGTTTGAAATCGTCCGGGTACGCCGACGCCCTTGGCCCCGGAATTCCTGGGTAACCAGGTTGCCTGGCACGTGTGGCCCGGCCGCTCAGGATGACAGGCTGGAACCAGCAGCTAGGATGCGCATCTGCTGAGTACCCAGCGGGCCGTGGCTGACGCAGTCCTTGATCGGGCCATGTGAATCCTGCCGGTCCTTATCTGCGCTTCCTGCGTGGATGCTCGATGACTGTGTCCGGGCCGGGGAATACTAGGGCAGTGTGATCGTCCTCGAATCGGACGAGGTAGGGCGGTTCACCGCCCGCTCCGCGGACCTCGACGATCTCGCCTGTCCGCTCCGGCTGCCCCACGACGTTGCCACGCACGTGAAGCCGGTCTCCGACGGCTGCCTGCATGGGCCACCTCCTTTGATCCGCGTTCGCCGACACACATATCCACATTCCAGGCCGCGCCGCACTAGGGCGCCGTCTGGGTATACCCAGACTGGCGCGCGGCGGAATCCACCTCGGTATCGCGGACTGTCGAAATAGGGCGCAAGGTCAGGGAAATGGGCGCTGCGAGACAGGCTGAGGCCAGGTCAGGACGGACCGTCGGCGGCTGTAGCCTCACGGGTCCACCGGGCGAGGCTTGCCCTCGTCGCTAGCGTGTCCGGGTGGTCTCCGCCGATCACCCGCTCCTGGATCGGTAGCAGCACGGCCAGCTGATCTCGCGCGCCTATGGCGTCCCCCGCCTCCCCAGTCCACCGGGCGAGGCCGTGCCGGGCGGTGAGAGTGTCGGGGTGCTCAGCGCCCGACAGCCGCTGGATCACGGGCAGCAGCGCGGCGAACTGATCCCGCGCGCCGACCGCATCCCCGGCCTTACCTGTCCAGTATGCGAGGTTGCTCCGCGCGATCAGCGTGCCGGGATGCTGGGCGCCGGACACCCCCTCCCGGATCGGCAGCAGCACCGCGAACTGATCCCGCGCGCTGCCGGCATCCCCGGCCGTGCCCGCCCAGTAGGCGAGATTGCTCCGCGCGATCAGGGTTTCGGGGTGTTCGGCGCCCGAAACCCGCTCGATCACCGGCAGCAAGGCTGCGAACTGATCGCTGGCCCCGGCAGCGTCGCCGGTCTTCCCCGTCCAGTAGGCCAGGTTGTGCCGGGTGCTGAGGGCCAGCGGGTGCTCCGCCCCCAGAAACCGTTCCCGCACCCGCAGCAGCCCAGCCAGCCGATCCCGGGCACCAGCGGCATTCCCCGCCTCGCCGACTGCCATGGCCTTGGCGTCGCCGGAGCCGATTCTGAATTCGGCGAAACGCGTCATCAAGTCCCCACATATGGTGCCCGACGCCATGGTCATGCTCGACATTCCAGTCATCGCCCGCAACCTGAGTGTCGCAGACTGACCACGCAGGGGATCGGCGGCCCGGGCGGCCACGTGTGCCAGATCGTCACCGCGCGCACCGAGGAAGGGCTCGCCAGTCAGCGAATTGGCCGGGCGCCAGGGAACGGCAGTTATCGGCACGGAACCGAAATACCTGCCGGATCCGGGCTGTCGCGAAGTGCACGAAGCGATGAACTCGGCGCAGCCAATCCGTTCTAACCTCGACGGCGCAAATGCGCCGCGAATACATTCGAGGTATGACGAGTGAGGCCGAGGGGAACATGGCCACGCGTCGGCTCGAATTGGTCAGCGATCTATCGGCTGAGCTGCACGTGGCGCTGGCCGACGGGGACCGGGCGCTGAGCGACGAGGGAGATCTGCGGGCGAGCCGATCGTCGTTCGAACGCGCCTACCAGCTGGCGGAGCTGGCCGGCGACGTGCATGCCATGGGCCTGGCGGCGGCGGGCCTGGCCGGACTGTGGGTGAGCGAGCGTCGCACCGTCACCGGCGCGGTGATGCTGGAGACGCGGCTCGAGCACGTTCTGTCGCTGCTGGACGACCGGGCCGCGCTGGCCCTTCGCATCCGGGCCCGACTCGCGGGCGAGGCCGACTACCTGCAGGGTACTCATGCCCGGATCATGGCTGTGCTCGCCGAGGCCAGGACCGCCGCGGACCCGGTGGCGCTCGCCGAGGCGCTGAGCCTGGCGCATCACTGCCTGCTCGGCCCGGACCACGTGCGGCTTCGGCGCGAGCTGGCAGTGGAGCTGATCCGGGTGAGCTTCCGCACCGAACGGCGCAGCGACCGCCTCATGGGCCTGCTGTGGCAGACCGTCGACGCCTACGCTCAGGGTGACACGCACGCCGGACGGCTGCTGAGCGAGTTGCGCGACCAGCTGAGCCAGCGCGATCACCCGGCAGTCGGGTTCGTCGTCAGCGCGATCGAGGTCATGCTCGCTATCCGGGCTGGCCGGCTCGCCGAGGCCGAGTCGCTCGCCCAGATCTGCGCCAGCAGCGGCGAGACGGCCGGCGACATCGACTGCGAATGGTGGCCGGGCGCGCAGCTGGTGACGATCCGCTGGTACCAGGGCAGGCTCGCCGAGCTGCTGCCGATGCTGCACGAGCGCGTGCACTCACCGGCTCTCAGCGCAGTCGACAACTCGACAGTCGTCGCGCTGGCCGTCGCGGCAGCGCTCAGCGGTGACCGGGCGACGGCGGCCGGCCGCCTGGCGGCACTGCGCGGCAGCAACCCGGCCGACCTGCCGCGGTCCAGCAGCTGGCTGGTGACGATGAACGGCATCGTAGAGGCCGCCTACCTGCTCGCCGATGCCGAGGCTGCCGGGTAGGCCTACGACCTGCTGCTGCCCTACGCGCATCTGCCGATGCTCGGCGGCCTCGGTGTCACCTGCTTCGGCTCGACCGAGCAGGCGCTGGGCATCGCCTCGCTGACGGTTGGCCAGCCGGACCGGGCCGTCGGGTCACCTGCGGGCCGCGGTGCAGCACAACCTCGCCCTCGGGCACTGGCCGGCGCTGGTCTCATCGCGGCAGCGGCTCGCGCGCGCCTACCAGTTGCGCGGCGCGCCCGGCGATGCCGCCGCTGCCGCCCTGGAGTTGGATAGTGCGGATGCCGCGGCCGCTCCGCTCGGGGTAGCCGTGCCGGATCACGGTGCCGGCCGGGCCCCGGCCGGCGTCGGCCTGGTGACGTGCCTCCGCGCCGGGCGCAGATGGCGGGTTGCGCTAGCCGACCGCAGCGTCCTGGTCGAAGACAGCATCGGGATGCTGCATCTCGCCGTGCTCATCGCCAACCCGCGGCACGACATCGCGGCCGCTGAGCTGGCCGCCGGCCTCGCGGCTCTCGGTGCGGCCAGCGCCAGCGTGACCGTGCAGCCGCTGCTCGATCAGGAAGCCATCAGCGAGTACCGGAGCCGGCTGCGGCAGCTGGAGGAGGGACCGGGCCAGGCCGCGCCGGAACAGGACAGAACCGAGCGGGAATG
Source organism: uncultured Actinomycetota bacterium (assembly GCA_963713585.1). Classification (GTDB taxonomy): domain Bacteria; phylum Actinomycetota; class Actinomycetes; order Streptosporangiales; family Streptosporangiaceae; genus JAJYUU01. Next base: position 73,337 of record CAVQMG010000008.1, read on the forward strand.
GCTGCTCGCTCAGCTCGCCGGCGCAGCCGGGCTCGGCGGCCGGACCAGGGCGTTCCCCGACGACGGGGAACGGGCCAGGGTCGCGGTAGGGAAGGCCATCAGGCGCGCGCTTGGCCGGATCGCCGCGGCCGATGCCGTCATCGGCGAGCACTTGAGCCAGTCCGTGCACACCGGCGCGCGCTGCTCGTACTGGCCAGGCTGAGCCGTAACGTCGCGTTCCCGAGCGGCGATGGCCGGATGGAACAGGACGGCACGCCATGGACCGCCCTGTCAGATATAAGCCAGTTGGCCTGGCGAACGACGCTGCCCGTGAGCGGCGGCTGTTCGCCACGAGCAAGGGAGTTTCCGTGGCTCTGCGCGACACCATGCGTTCCTCAGCCGCCCAGTACCTGCAGCCCGGTGAGCCCATCCAGGCGGTCATCGGCGCGCAGACGGCAAGCCAGTGGCTCGCCGCGCTCACCGGCATTTTTGTTTTCCTCGGCTTCAATCACTACCGGATCCTGGCCGTCACGCCGAACCGCATCGTGGTGCTCGACGCCGGCAAGGTCAGCATGAGCAAGGCCCGTGGCGTGGTGACCGAGCTGCCGCGCGCGACGCGGCTCGGTCCCGGCGCCGGTCTCTGGCATCAGATCCCGGCCGGGCAGGAGACGCTCCGCGTGCACCGTCGCTTCTTCAAGGACCTTGAGGCGGCCGACAACAGCATCACCGCGGCTGCGGCCTGATCACAGCAGTTCCACGGATCGGCGCCGAGCCGTGCTATCGGCGGCGCGGGGTCCGACCACGTTCCGACAAGGGGAGAAGAAATGAACAATGCGCAATCCTCGCGCCAGGCGACGGCCACGCCGTCGTCCGGCCCGCGAGGCCGGGGGCTGACCGGGGGCGGCAGGCGGATCGCGGTACTCGCGCTGCCAGCCATCGTGGTAGCCACGCTCGGCGCCGCCGTCCTCACGCCGGCCCTCGCTACCACGCGGCCATCGATGACCGTCAACGGCAACGACGTGAACATCGCTGTTCAGGGTCCGAACCACAGCCTGAAGTTCTACTGGGCAGTGAACGGGACGGCGACCTGGCACGCGGAGACCGTGGCGGGCGCCGGGACGACGTATTCGGCTCCGTCGATGACCGTGAACGGCAATTCGGTGAACATCAGCGCCGAGGGTCCGCACCACAAGCTCAAGTTCTACTGGGCCGTCAACGGCACGGCCACCTGGCACGCGGAGACGGTCGCGGGCGCCGGGACGACGTACTCGGCTCCGTCGATGACGGTGAACGGCACGCGGTGAATATCGCTGCGCAGGGCGTCGAAGAACCGGCTGAAGTTCTACTGGGCAGTCAACGGGACGGCCACCTGGCACCCTGAGACGGTGGCCGGGACCCGGTACGACTACTCGGCTCCGTCGATGACGGTCGAACGGCAACGCGGTGAATATCGCTGCGCAGGGCGCGAAGAACCGGCTGAAGTTCTACTGGGCAGTCAACGGGACGGCCACCTGGCACCCTGAGACGGTGGCCGGGACCCGTACGACGTACTCGGCTCCGTCGATGACGGTGAACGGCAACGCGGTGAATATCGCTGCGCAGGGCGCGAAGAACCGGCTGAAGTTCTACTGGGCAGTCAACGGGACGGCCACCTGGCACCCTGAGACGGTCGCCGGGACCCGTACGACATATCTCGGCTCCGTCGATGACGGTGAACGGCAACGCGGTGAATATCGCTGCGCAGGGCGCGAAGAACCGGCTGAAGTTCTACTGGGCCGTCAACGGCACCGCCACCTGGCACCCCGAGACAGTCGCCGGGACCCGGACGACGTACTCGGCTCCGTCGATGACGGTCAACCACAACTCCGTCAACATCAGCGCGGTCGGCGCGAAGAACCGGCTGAAGTTCTACTGGGCGGTCAACGGCACCGCCACCTGGCACCCCGAAACCGTCGCCGGACCAGGCAAGGTTCGCTAGTCAGCTTCGGGACCCGCGCCCCGCCTCGTGCTCACAGTCAGCACGAGGCGGGCGCGCCCGCGTTTGGGTGGCCGTCGCGGACCTAGCTGAGTTGGTGTTCGAGCCGTTCATCGGCGGCTCTGCCGCTAGGCGGCGATCAGGTCCATCGACTGGACATGTGCTTCCTGGACGCGCAGTACGGCGTCGCGGCCGCGGAAGAGCACCACCCAGCCGTCCTCCCGCTCAACCGAATCGATGTGATCGAGCGTCTCCTCAACGACGTTCTCGTCGTCGCCGTACACCAGCTTGTAGGTAGCCACTGGTAACTCCCCTGTCGTCGGGGCGGAACGGGCGCGCTCAGCCGCTCTGCCGCTCTGCATCGTCCTGGGACATCAGGTGGATTGCGGCTTCCTCGGCGCTGGCGCCACCTCCGTCGATCCCGGCGTCATGCGCGATGAGATCAGGACTGGCGGCCGGGAAGAGCCGGTCGTCAGTATCCTGGTCGTCGCCCACCAGCCGGCCCTGCACGGGCATCGGAGCCTTCTGCCTCCGCGAACCGATCGATATCATCATCTGTGGCGTTCTCGTCCCACTCGTCCTCTTCTGGCGTCGCGTCGTCCAGGTCATCCTCTGGCTCTGGTTCCTCTTCCGCCAGCAGCTGGTCCAGCGACTCGCCAGCCTGCTGTTCCTCTGCTGTCGAGCCGAACCTCATCGCCGAGGACCAGCGCTGAGGAGTAGCGACGCCGCGGTCCAGCGGGTCGTCTCCGGGTGCACCGTCGAGCGTGTCAGATCCGTCGAGTACCTGGTAGTCGGCGAGATCGGCGGACCGGTGGCGCTTCTCTTGCGACATGCTCGGCTCCTCTGCGTGCTCCCCGGGGGGCAACTGCCTCCGCTCAACCCACGTTATCCCCGGCCGCCGGGCCCGCTGGTGTTGCGGTGCCTACCGCGCGCCCAGGCCGAGCAGCAGGCCGTCGTCGGCCACGGCGGGGAGCTGGTGATGAAGATCGGCACGCCGTCGGCCGGGGCGTTGATGGTCTCGCAGCACCTCGGCGCCGTCCAGGCTGCTGACCGTGCCGAGCACCTGGCCCTCGGCGACCTGCTCGCCGGTGCGCGACAGCCGGCTCCCACCAGCCCGCCTGCTGGCAGCGCAGCCACAGGAACCGGGTCAGGATCGTCGGCGCCGGCGCGCCGGCGGCCGCGGCGCCGCTCGGTCATGCCGAGGTGCGCGCAGGACACCGGTGCAGCCCGCGGACGTGCAGCGGCGACCGCGCGGCTCTCGACCAGCCCGCAGCCGCCAGCCTCGGCGGTGATGGCCGGGATGCCGATCGCGGCCGCGGCCGCACGCTCGAGGTGCCCGCCGACCGCGCGGTCCGGCCCTGGCTCCTGCCTGATGACGTACGGCAGCCCGTAGGCCATGGCGATCGGCTCGGGCCGTGCGCCTCGGCCGGCCCGGCCTCGTAGAGCGTGAACGGCTCCAGGGCCTCGACCATGTCGCCGCAGTGCGCGTCGATCAGCGCGTCGGAGCCGGTGATCAGCTGCGGTGAACGTGTCGTGCGCGAGCCGCTCGGCCAGCGTGCCCGCCGGGTCGCCGGGGAAGCACCGGTTGAGGTTCTTGCCGTCGTCGGGACGACGAACGGGCGTGCGGGCCCGGAACGCCGGCAGGTTGAGCACGGGCACCGCGCGAACCCGGCCGCGCAGCTCCCGGCCGCTCGCAGGCTGCGTGTCCACCGGCGGACCCCCGCCATCGACGCGTACTCACAGCCGTGCACGCCCGCGATCACGGTGAGCAGGGGCCCGTCGGCGCGACCGGTGACCTCGACCACGGGACCGTCAAGCCCGGCGAGCTCGATCGTGCTGCGGGCTCACTGTGGCGGCCATGGAAGCCCTTCCTCCGTCTGGACTGTGGTCGTGGCGTTAGCGTGCGCAGCAGCGGCTCGGCGGCCGCGGCCGACCCGCAGCAGGTCGAAGTCCGCGTCCGCGGCGGCCGGCCAGCTGCAGCCCGACCGGCAGGCCCGACGGCGGGCACCGGCAGCGACAGCGCCGGATGGCCGGTGAGGTTGTACGGGCCGGTGAACCGGCCTTCGCCGTTGTCGTCGCCGACCCCGAACGGCGGGTCCTGCTCGGGCGCCTGGTAACCGACGTCGGCCCGGCCAGCACGTCGACGCCGGCCAGGCTCGCGTCGATCGCGGCCGTGAGCTCCGCCCGCTCGCTCCAGCGCGCGGGCGTAGTGCGTCGTCGGTCACCGGCCGCGCCGAAGTCGAGCAGCGCCCTGGTGCCGTCGGCGTACCGGCTCGGTGTCCGCGGCCGGCGTGCACCTGGTACGCCTCGCGGGCCACGATGACGGCCAGCGTCTGCTCCCAGCGCCCGCAGCTCGTCGAGCCACGGCGCCGGTCAGCTCGCGCAGCTCCCAGCCGGCCGCGGCCAGCCGGTCCAGCGGCGGCCGCTGACCGCGTCGCGCACCTCGGCGGTCACCGACGGGTCGGCGAGCTGCGCGGCCAGCACGCCGACCGTGAACGGCGCCGCCGGCCGCGCGTCGCCGGGCGCCGGGTCACGCTGGCGGGCCGGCCAGCGCTGACCGAGAGCAGCCTGGCGGCGTGCCGCCGGACACGGTCGCGGTCAGCGTGCCCGCGTGGTCGCAGCTGCGGCGACAGCGGGAACACCCCGTCCACCGGCACCAGGCCGTAGCTGGGCTTGAGCCCGACGATCCCGCAGTAGGCGGCCGGGATCCGGATCGACCCGCCGGTGTCGGTGCCGATGGCCAGGTCGCACACGCCGGCGGCGACCAGGGCCGCCGACCCGCCCGACGACCCGCCCGAGGTGCGGGACGGGTCGCGCGGGTTGCGGGTGTCGCCGATCTCCGGATGGGCGAAGCCGGCCGCGTACTCCAGGCACTGGGTCGCCGCGAACACCTCGGCGCCCGGCGTCCCGCAGCCGGCGCACGATGCACCGCGTCGCCGGCGGCCGGGCTCGGGGTCGCTGGCCGGGCTGCCGCAGCGGGTCGGCACCCCGGCGACCGCGACGATGTCCTTGACCGCCACCGGCTGGCCGGCCAGCGGCCCGGTCGCCGCCCGCTCCGGAGCGCCGATAACCGCCGCTACGGCGTTCAGCGGCCGGCCGAGCCGCTCCAGCCGCTCGTAGGCGGCCAGCAGGTCCAGGTTGGCCCGCGTGCAGGCGCGTTCGCCCCGCTCGATCGCCGCGATCAGCTCGCTGGTCCGGCTGATCAGCGGTCCGCCGGTCCAGTGCCGCCCAGGATCGCGCGGCACCTCGGTGGGCCGGTGCCGCACGGCCAGGTCGCGGTAGATCCCGAGTGCGTCTTGGCCGAGCCCCGGTTGAACTCGGCCAGCCGGGCCAGCGAGCCTTCCAGGTCGTCGGGGTCGAACCCGTCGAGGGCCAGCGGCGTGACCGGGGCCTGCGCCAGCACCTCGCGGGCGATGCGCCAGCAGCAGCGGCGGTGTAGGCCGGGTCATCGAGCACGTCGGCGATGGGCAGGTCGCTGACCGCGGTCGCGGCGAGCATCGCGCCGTAGGCTTCCTTGGCCCAGAGGTAGCCGAGGACGTTGTCGGTGACCTGCGGCGTCGGCGATGTCGGCGGCCAGGGCCCTGACCCGCTCGGAGACGGTGCCGTCGGGCTCGCCGATCATGAACGTGGCCCGGTTGCCGCGCAGCACGACGCCGGGCTCGATCACGTCGGCGCCGAAGTTCACGCAGCGCCTCGACGACCTGCTCCGGGCCGACGGCCTCGGCGAGCAGCGGAGCGTTCAGGCCGTTCTGGAGCGAGACCACGAACGCCGTCGGCCGGCCAGGCGGCCGGCCAGCAGCTGCCGCGGCGGCCGCGGTGTGCTGCGCCTTGACCGCGACCAGCACCGGCCCGTCGAGCTCGGCCGGCAGGTCGCCGGGCGTGACCGCGGGCACGCGCGGTGAACTTCTCCACCGGGCCCTCGATCCGCAGGCCGCGCGCGTTGATCGCGCGCGACCACGGCCGGATCGGCGTCAGCAGACCAGGACATCGTGGCCGTCACGCGCCAGACCTGCGGCAACAGTGCCGCCGATCGCGCCACAGCCAAGCACCACGTATCGCACGGCGCGCAACGTTACAACACGGTAAAGCCATCGGTCCAGGTATCGAGCCCTCCTATTTACAACTCGGTAGCTTGTCCGGCCACATTAGAAGGACAAAGGTTTGTCTCGCAGTGGCACGCCTGACCGCGTGTCGATCCAGGACTGCACTCCCCGGTCCGACGGCAGCTCGGCGCAAGCTCGCGTGCGCTGCCCCAGCGGCCGAACCCGGCCGACCGCGATCTCCCGACGTTCGATCGCCCGGAGCACCACGGACTCACAGGGAGCTATCGTGAGACACCGAGTACTGCAGTGAAAGCCCTGATCGCGGTGTGGCCGCTCTGCGTCGTCCTGGCCGCCTGCGGGTCGGGCGCTAGCTCGTCATCCGGCGCGGCAGGCTCGACCTCCGGCGGCGCCGGTGCACGGCGGCAACCTCATGTTCGCCGCGCCGCAGGACGCGCAGTCGATGAACAACACCACCGTGTTCGACAACAACTCGATCTGGATCTTCGAGCAGATCTATCCAGCCGCTGTTCACGGTGACGAACAACGGCAAGGGCGTGCGGCCCTGGCTGGCCACCGGCTACACGATGTCGGCGGACAAGAAGACCTACACGTTCACGCTGCGCAACGGCGTCAAGTTCTCCAACGGCAAGCCGATGACCTCGGCCGACGTGAAGTTCTCGCATCGACCAGAACCGCGGCGGCCTCGGACGGCTGGGCCTACATCGACATCGGCGATCAATCCTCGGTGGACGCCCGTCGCCCGACACCGTGGTGATCCACCTCAAGTTCCCGTGGGCGCCGCTGCTCGCCGACCTGTCGATGTTCGCCAACGGCGATCGTGCCGAACAACTACGGCGGCAAGACCGAGGACGCAGTTCTACCACGCACCCGATCGGCACCGGCCCGTTCAAGTGGGACTACTGGCACAAGGGCCGGCGCTCAAGCTGGTCAGGAACACGAACTACTGGCAGAAGGGCAAGCCCTACCTGAACAGCGTCACCTGGACCGACGTGCCCAGCGACAACACCCGGCTGCTGCAGCTCAAGGGCGGCCAGGCGCAGATCGACCAGATCCCCGCTGGTCGACCGTCGCCGCGCTGAAGACCACGCCGGGCGTCGACATGGACCTGTTCCACTCGACGCAGACCAACTACCTGGCCTTCAACGAGAACGTGCAAGCCGTTCCAGGACGTGCACGTGCGCCGGGCCATCTCGCTCGCGATCGACCGGCAGCGCCCTGGTCAAGGCGGTGCTGTTCGGCAACGGCAAGCCGGCCAACTCGCTGTTCCCGCCGCAGGTGCCGTACTACGACGCCGACGACGCCGGCCTGCAGTACAACATGGCCGCAGGCCAAGGCCGCAGATGGCCAAGTCCAGCGTGCCGCACGGCTTCACCACCACGATCCTGATCCCGTCCGGCAACTCCGACTACGCCGACGATCGCCACGATCATGCAGTCCGAGCTCAAGCCGCTCGGCATCACGGTGAAGATCCAGCAGCTCGACCCGAACACGGCCAACACCGACTTCCAGAGCGCGAAGTACGACATGAGCGCTCACGCTGTGGACGATGGACATCCCCGACCCGGACGAGCTGGCCACCTTCGCGGTCGACCCGAACGTCGGGCGCCAAGTCGTTCTTCACCAGCTACGACAACCCGACCGTGGTCAAGGCCACGCACCAGGCCGAGCAGGTGACCACGCCCGCCGCGCCGCCAGACGCTCTACAACACCGTCCAGACCGACGCCGCGCAGGACGCCTTCATGGCGTTCCTGTACTACTCGCCCTACCCGTACGCCACCACCAGCAACGTCCACGGCTTCTTCGTCACGCCGCTCGGCAACTACCACATGGAGGACGTCTGGCTCAGCAAGTAAGCAGCGTGAACAGGCCAGTCATCGTGCCGGGCGCCCGCGCGGGCGCCCGGCACGCGCACCCGACCCAAGCTGAAGCGAGGTATTCATGGGCCGGATGACCTTCGTGGTCCGGCGCCTGCTGCTGCTCATGCCGGTCGCGCTCGGCGTGACGATCATCGTGTTCTTCATGATCCACCTGATCCCCGGCGACCCGGCCAGGACCATCCTCGGCATCCACGCCACGCCCGCGGCGATCGCGATCCTGCACCAGCAGTGGGGCCTGAACAGGCCGCTGGTCAGCCAGTACTGGCTGTTCATGGACCGGCTGTTGCACGGCAACCTGGGCCAGAGCCTGTACTACGGGCGTGCCGGTGGCCGGCCTGATCCTCAGCCGGCTGCCGGCCACGCTGTGGCTGATCGTCTACGCCGCGGTGCTCGCGGTGCGTCATCAGCGTGCCGCTGGCCATGATCGCGGCCAGCCGCAAGGACGGCGTCCGCGACCACGCTGGTGCGGGCCGTGCCGCTGTTCGGCCTGGGCATGCCGCCGTTCTGGCTCGGCCTGATCCTGCAGACTACGTGCTCGCCGTCAAGCTCCGGCTGTTCCCGGTCAGCGGCTACGGGTCGGGCTTCGTCGGCCACCTGCACTCGATGTTCCTGCCGGCGCTGACCGTGGCCATCGCGCTGTGCCCGGTGGTCATCCGCAGCCTGCGGGCCAGCATGCTGAACGTGCTCGGCGCCGAGTACATCACCACCGCCCGGTCCAAGGGCGTGCCCGAGCCGCCGGCTGTTCGTCCGGCACGTGCTGCGCAACGCGGTGATCCCGGCGGTCACCGTGCTCGGCATCAACATCGGCTTCCTGATCGGCGGCACGCTGATCATCGAGAACGTCTTCGCCGATTCCCGGCATCGGCCAGCTCATGATCAACTCGATCTTCCAGCGGGACTTCCCCGTCGTGCAGGGCGTCACGCTGGTCTTCGGCGTCTGGTCGTGCTGGTCAACCTGCTGACGGACATCGCCTACGCGGCGCTCGACCCGAGAGTGAGGTTCGACCGGTGAGCGCCGTCTCCATCGCCGCGCGGCCCGCCGCCGGTCCGCCCGAGCCGCCGGCCGCAGCGGAGCGCAGCCGCGCCGCGCGGCGCCTGGTACCGCCAGCCCGCGCTGATGGCCGGCGCTGGTGCTGCTCGGCATCATCGTCTTCGCGTGGCTTCGCCGCGCCGCTGCTGACCTCGCTACAACCCGAACACGCAGAACCTGAACGCAGACGCTGCACGGCCCGAGCGGCCGGCACCTGCTCGGCACCGACCAGCTCGGCCGGGACACCTTCGCCCGGCTGCTGTACGGCGGCCGGATCGACCTGCGGATCGCGTTCATCGCCGTGCTGTTCCCGTTCTGCTCGGCACGGTGCTGGGCAGCCTGGCCGGCTACTTCGGCGGCTGGGTCGACACCGTCATCATGCGCCTGGTCGACATCGTGGTCGCGTTCCCGTTCTACGTGCTGGTCATCGCGCTGGTGTTCGTGCTCGGCCCGGGCCAGCGCAGCATCTACATCGCGATCACGCTCGTCGGCTGGGTCTCCTACGCCCGGATCATCCGCGGCGAGATCCTGGTCGCCAAGCGGCAGGAGTACGTGCTCGCGGCCCAGTCCGGCGGCCTGTCCAGCCTGCGGATCATGGGCCGCCACCTGCTGCCCAACGTGATCACCCAGGCGATCATCTACGCGATGTCCGACATCGTGCAGGACATCCTGGCCATCGTCACGCTCGAGCTACCTGGGCCTCGGCATCCCGCCGCCGACACCGGACTGGGGCTCGATGATCACCGACGGGCAGAACTTCCTCACCACGCACTGGCAGCTCACCACGATCCCCGGCCTCGCCGTCGTGCTCACCGGCCTGGCGCTGTCGCTGATCGGCGACGGGCTCGCCGACCTGCTCCGGCCGGGGCAGTCATGACCGGCCGACAGCCCGACTGGCACTGCTCGAGGTCCGCGACCTGCACGTGCGAGATCGCCAGCCAGGCGCGGCGTCGTCCGCGCCGTGGACGGCGTCTCGCTCGAGGTGCGCCGCGGGCGAGGCCGTCGGCCTGGTCGGCGAGTCCGGCTCGGGCAAGAGCATGACGCTGCGCGGCGATCCTCGGCGTGCTGCCGCCGAGGCGCGAAGGTCACCTCCGGCGCAGATCGCTGCTCGACGGCACGGACCTGGCCCGGCTGTCGCAGCAGCGGCTCAACCGGATCCGCGGCCCGCAAGATCGCGATGATCTTCCAGGAGCCGATGAGCGCGCTCAACCCGGTGATGCGGGTCGGGCACCAGATCGCCGAGGGCCCGCGGGTGCACCTGGGCTACAGCCAGGCGCCAGGCGAAGGAGCGGGCCTCGACCTGATGCGCCGGGTCGGCATCCCCGACCCGGAGCGCCGGTTCCGCGCCTACCCGCACGAGTTCTCCGGCGGCATGCGGCAGCGCGTGATGATCGCGATCGCGCTGTCCTGCGACCCGGAGATCATCCTGTGCGACGAGCCCACCACCGCGCTCGACGTGACGATCCAGGACCAGATCCTGCGGCTGCTGGCCCGGCTGTGCCGGGAGTCGGGCGCGAGCCTGGTCTTCGTCACCCACGACCTGCCGGTGGTCGCCCAGATCTGCCAGCAGCTCGCGGTCATGTACGCCGGGCAGATCGTCGAGCGCGGCACGGTGCAGGACGTGCTGCTCGACCCGCGCCACCCCTACACCCTCGGCCTGGTCCGGTCGGCGCCCGACGTCGACCACGTCCGCGAGTCGCTGGTGCCGATCCCCGGCTCGCCGCCGAGCCTGATCCACCCGCCGTCGGGCTGCCGGTTCCACCCGCGGTGCGAGTTCGCCGAGGAGGACTGCACCGTTACCGATCCGCCGCTGCGGCTGCTCGAGGCCGGCCGCGCCACCGCCTGCCTGCACTACGAGCGCTGCCTGGAAGCATGCGCAGACCGAGGGAGCCGACCGATGACCAGCCAGCCAGCCGCTACCACGGACCTGCCCGGCCAGGATGACGCGCCGGAGCTACTGTCGGCCACCGGCCTGTCAGTGAGCTTCCCGATCGGGCTCGGCGCTGGTCGCCCGGATGCGGCACGAGCAGCGCCTGCTGCGCGCCGTCGACGGCGTGGACCTGAGCGTGCGCCGCGGCGAGGCGCTCGCGCTGGTCGGCGAGTCCGGCTCGGGCAAGTCGACGCTGGCCCTGGCGCTGGCCGGGCTGCAGCCGCCCGACCGGCGGCGAGATCCGGCTGGACGGCAAGGTGCTGCCCGCCCGCCGGTCCAAGGCGGACCAGCGCCGGATCCAGATGGTGTTCCAGGACCCGTACTCCTCGCTGAACCCGCGGCTGACGGTCGGCGGCATGCTGCGCGAGCTGCTGCGGGTGCACCACATCGTGCCCCGCGGCGAGGTGGAGTCCTACAGCCAGGGAGCTGCTCGGCCTGGTCGGCCTGGGCGAGGAGGCGATGCACGCCTATCCGCGCCAGTTCTCCGGCGGGCAGCGGCAGCGCGTCGCGATCGCCCGGGCGCTGGCGCTGCGGCCCGAGCTCCTGGTCGCCGACGAGCCGGTCTCCGCGCTCGACGTCAGCGTGCAGGCCACGATCCTCAACCTGCTGCAGGACCTGCGCGCCGAGCTCGGCCTGACGCTGCTGCTGATCTCGCACAACCTCGCCGTGGTCCGGCACCTGTGCGACCGGGTGGCGGTCATGTACCTGGGCCGGATCGTCGAGGTGGCGCCGACCGAGGCACTGTTCGCCCGGCCCCGGCACCCGTACACCGCCGGGCCTGCTCGCCGCGATCCCGCGGATGACGTTCGCCGCCGCGGGCGACGCTCCGGCAGTGCAGGGCGACCCGCCGAGCCCGCTGCGGGTGCCGTCGGGCTGCCGGTTCCGCACCCGGTGCCCGATCGCGCAGCCGATCTGCGAGCAGGAGGACCCGGCGCTGACCGCGTCTGGTTCCGACCCGGGCCACCGCGCGGCCTGTCATTTTGCCTTCGGCGCCAGCGTGCCGTCGCCGCGCCAGCCCGCCGACACTGAGGGAGCAGCATCATGAAGGTGTTCCTGTCCACCGACATGGAAGGAACAGCCGGAGTCGTTGACTGGCAGCAGTGCGTCGGAGACGGCCCGGAGGCCGCGGCCGGCCGGGAGCTGCTGCTCGCCGAGGTCAATGCTGCCATCGAAGGCGCCCTGGCCGGCGGCGCGACCGAGATCGTGGTCAACGACTCGCATTCGACCATGCGCAACCTGCCGCCCGCGGCACTGGCCGGCCAGGCGTCCTACCTGTCGGGCAGCCACAAGCCGATGTACATGATGCAGGGACTGGATGACAGCTTCGACGCTGCCATGTTCATCTCGTATCACGGCTCGGTCGGCGCCCCGGCCGGGCTATCCCATACCTATAACCCGCGGGCCGTCATCGAGGCGCGGATCGACGGTACCGTGACCGGCGAAGCGGGCATCAACGCGCTGGTTGCCGCGCACTACGGCGTCCCGGTCGTGCTGGTCAGCGGGGACAGGTGCGCGTGCGAGGAGACCGCGCAGCTGATCCCGGACGTGCACCAGGCCATCGTCAAGGAACACGTCAGCCGGCTCGCCGCGCACAGCCTGCACCCCGAACGGGCCTGGGCCCTGATCCGGCAGCAGGCCGAGCAGGCCATCCGGACAGCCGCGGCGGCGGCGCCGCCGTCGCTGGACCCGGGCGTGCTCGAGGTCTTCGTTCGCACCACCGACGTAGCCGAGGCCGCCAGCTGGGTGCGGGGGGTGGACCGGACCGGGCCGCGCCAGCTCCGGATCCACGGGCCTGACCGGCTTGCCACCTACCGCTCGTTCTGCGCGGCCATCTTGCTGACCCGGTCAGTAGCGGAGACAGTATGACGCCGGCTGCGGGCCGGGTCGCCGTCGTCACCGGCGCTGCCGGCGGCATCGGCAGCGCGACCTGCCGCAGGCTGGCCGCTGACGGCTTCGCCGTGGCCTGCCTGGACGTGTCACACGACGGCGCGGCCGGGCTCGCCGCGGAACTGCCTGCCGCGATCGGCCTCGGCGTCGATGTGCGGGATGCGGCCTCAGTACGCCAGGCGGCTGACCGGATCCGGGCCGAGCTGGGATCTCCGTGGCTGCTGGTCAACGTGGCCGGCGTGTTCAGCATCCAGCTCCTTACCGAGCTGGCCGAGGATGAGTGGGACCGGATCCTCGACACCAACCTCAAGGGCCCGTTCCTCACCTGCCGGGAGTTCCTGCCCGCCATGATCGAGTCGGGGGACGGCTGCATCGTCAACGTCGCGTCGACGGCGGGCGTACGGGGCGGCCGCCGTCGGGCGGCGTACTGCGCCTCCAAGGGCGGGCTGGTCCAGCTGACCCGCAGCCTCGCCATCGATCACGGCCCGGACGGGGTCCGCGTGAACTGCGTGTGCCCGGGCCTGATAGACACCTCGATGGCGGACTGGATCCGCCAGGACGAGGAGGCGCTGGGCCAGTGGGCGACGACCATTCCGGCCCGTCGCATCGGCACGGCGACCGAGATCGCCGAGACCATCGCGTTCCTGGCTTCCCCGGCTGCAAGCTACCTGCACGGCGCGGTGCTGATGGCGGACGGCGGGTCGACGGCTTGACCGGATGCAGGACAGCGCCACCGCGCCGGACGGGCCGATGAGCGACACGAGCGAGCGGGCCGACGACGTTCCGGTGCCACGGCCGCGGCTGCCGCCCGGCGGCGGCTCGCGCCGCGCCGCCCGGCTGGTCGACATCGCCAGAGCGCGCCGGGGTGCACGTCTCGACGGTGTCCCGGGTGCTGAACGGTGACCCCGGCCTGTCGGTCCGGCCGGAGACGATCGAGCGGATCCTGAGCTACCGCGCGCGCACGCAGGGCTACCGGCCCAACGCGCTGGCCCGGGCGCTGAAGCAGCGACCGGACCGGCGCGGTCGCGTTCGTCGTCCCGCTGCTGCGCAACCCGATCTGGGTCCGGCTGCAGCGCGGCGCGCTGCAGCGGGCCCGCGAGCGCGGCTACGTCGTCATGATCATGGAGGAGCCGACCGAGGACCCCAGGCCGCCGGGCGATTACCGGTACCTGGTCGAGGAAAGCCGCGCCGACGGGCTGCTGCTGGCCACCTCGCTGCGGCTGCCCGGGCACGGATGCCGGCGTGCACGAGGTGCCGCACGTCTACGTCAACCGGCGCGGACCCGATCCCGGCAACGACGTTGTCATGGACGAGGCAGGCGCGGTCCGGCTGTTCACTGGACCACGTGGCCAGCCTCGGCCACCGCAGCATGGTGGTGATCGACGGGCCGGGCGACGTCGACACCGTGCACCGCCGGGTGAACGCGGCGCGGCGGCCTGCGCGGCCAGCGGCCTGCAGGTCCGTCCGGCACGCGCCTGCCACCGAGGAGGGCGGCTGGGACGCCATGACCCGGCTGCTGCGCCGCGGCCGCGATCCCGACGGCTTGCGGCGTCGGCAGCATCAACCAGCTGTTCGGCGTGCTGGCCGCGCTGCGCGCCGCGGGCGTGTCGGTACCCGGCGATGTGTCGGTGGTGAGCTTCGACGAGGACGAGTGCCTGGCCTTCCTGGAGGTCCCGGTCACCAGCGTGTGCATGCCGCTGGCCGAACTCGGCGCTGCCGCCGTCGACGCGCTCGATCACCAGGATCGAGGGCAGCGCGGCGGCCGACGTGATGGTCCGCGAGCCGATGTTCCTGATCCCGCGGGCCTCGGTGGCGGCACCGCCGTGCCCGTAACACAGCCAGTCCCGCACCGCACGTCACCAAGGAGGGTCATGACCAGCGCAGGTTCGGACAAGGTCGCGGTCGTCACCGGCACCGCGCACGGCATTGGTGCCGCCATCGCGCAGGCACTCGAGGCCGGCGGCGCGACCGTGCACGGGATCGACAAGGACGCCGTCGACCTCACCGACGCCACCGCCGTCGCTGCCTTCTTTGCCGGCCTCGACGGGGTCGACATTCTGGTGAACAACGCCGGCGGCGTATGCGGCCAGGTTGGCCACCCGCTGGAGGAGGTGCCGGACTCCGACTGGCACGCGATCGTGCACGCCAACCTCACCACCGCCTTTCACTGCACCCGCGCCGTCGTGGCCGGGATGAAGGAGCGCGGCTGGGGCCGGATCATCAACATCTCGTCCGCGGCGGGCCTGACGGTCAGCAAGACCGGGATCCAGGCCTATGCCAGCGCCAAGGCCGGGATGATTGGCTTCACCCGGCAGATGGCGCACGAGCTCGGTCCGCACGGCATCACGGTGAACTGCATCGCGCCCGGTTTCATCTTGTCCAACCCGACGACCGCGTTGCAGTGGGACGCCTACGGACCGGACGGACAGGGCGCCCTCATCGAGGGCATCGCGACCAGGCGGCTGGGTGAGGCCGCTGACATCGCCAACGGGGTGGAATTCTTTGCCTCGCAGCGATCGGGCTGGATCACCGGCCAGGTCATCGCGATCGACGGCGGCAGTGCCTTCCAGTGACGGGCCTTCCCGCGACGGGCGACGCTGTGAGCGGTGATCCGCTAACCCGGCTCAGCTTCGAGACTGATGACGCTGGCTACCTGAGCGAGCTCGCCGAGTTCGTCGCTGTGCCCAGCGTCAGCCGGGATGCCGATCCCGCGACGATGCTGCGCGCCGCGCAGTGGCTGGCCGGCGGCAGCTTCGCCGCCGGGCGGGTCGAGCAGACCGATGGCCATCCGGTGGTGCGCGGTGAGTGGCTCGGCGCACCCGGCGCCCCGACGATCCTGGTGTACGGCCACTACGACGTGCAGCCCACCGGCACGTCGGCCGAGTGGCTCAGTCCCCCGTTCGACCTCACCGCCGACGGCGAGGTCATCCGCGGCCGCGGCTGCTCCGATGACAAGGGCCCGGTCTACATCGTGGTCAAGACCGCGCAGGCCTTCGCCGCGCAGGAGGACGGGCTTCCGCTCAACGTCAAGTTCCTGTTCGAGGGAGAGGAAGAAGTCGGCAGTCCGCATCTGGCCAGCTACGTAACCGGCCGGTCGGGCGAACTGGCAGCCGATCTCGTGGTGTCCGCGGACGGCGCGATGTGGCGGCCGGACGAGCCATCTCTGTCGGTCGCGTCCAAGGGCCTGGTCTCGCTCGACATCGTGGTGGAAGGCGCCAGCACCGACCTGCACTCCGGCCGCTACGGCGGCACGGTCGCGAACCCGCTGCACGCCCTGGCCGCGATCCTGGCTAGCCTGCACCACGCGGACGGATCGGTCGCGGTACCCGGCTTCTACGACGGAATCGGCGAGCTGAGCGCGCAGCGCCGGGCCGAGATCGCGTCAGTGCCCTTCGACGAAACGCGGTACCTGAGTGAGCTCGGCCTCACCAGCAGTCACGGTGAACCGGGCTATTCGACGCTCGAGCGGCTGTGGGAACGGCCGACGCTGGAGATCAACGGGGTATCCGGCGGCGGGAAGTACACGGTGATACCGCACATCGCGATCGGCAACGTGTCATGTCGCCTCGTTCCCGGCCAGAACCCCGATGCCGTCCTGGCCAGCATTGCCGCCCACGTCAGCCGGCAGGATGCCCCCGGCGCGCGGGTTCAGGTGCGCGCGGATAGCGCGCGCGTGCCTGCCTATACGATCCCGGCCGGCCACCCGGCCGTGCGCGCAGCCGGGGCGGCGCTGGGCGCGGTCTATCCGGGCCGGGACGTCCTGCTGGCGAAGATCGGCGGGACGTTGCCGGCGGCCGGGCTGTTCGAGCGGGTCCTCGGCGCCAAGACGCTGTTCTTCTCGTTCTCCACCTCGGACGAGAACTTGCACGCGCCGAACGAGTTCCTGCGCATCCGCAGACTGCGCGAGGGCATGCGGGCCACCGAAGCGCTGTGGCGGCTGCTTGCTGACGGGCCGCACCGCCTGGACACCGGAGGGAACGACGATGACTGAGCCGACGCAGACGTATACGGCCTACTCCTACCTGCCGCCGGGGACATTGCCCAGCATGGAGCTGACGCCCGAGTTCGGCCGGGTGCCGGAGTACGCCGGCGCAGGGCTGACAGCCGGGCAGTCCCAGCGGTCCGCCGGGCTGCTGCGCGACAGCCTGGTGATCAGCCTGCATGATCATCCGGTCCGGTTCCCGCACGACATGGAGCAGACGCCCGCCTACAACCGGACCGGCCGCCAGCACGCTGCCTACGCCGGGTTGCGCGCCTCCGGTCTGACCGTCGTGTTCGACAACCTAATGGACGGCACCGCGTGCGTCACGGGCAGCGCGCCGTGGCGCTGGAACGACATCATCACCGACCTCGGCATGCGGCTGGCCGACCTGGCGCACGCCGGACCGCAGTTCATGGTCATCCGTACGATCGCCGACATCGACGAAGCGCACCGGTCCGGCCGCACCGGCCTGGTGTTCGGGCTGGAGTCCGCCACTCCGATCGAGAACGAGCTCGACCGGCTCGACGTGCTGTACGGCCTCGGCCTGCGGCAGATCGGGATCGCCTACTCCGACGCCAACGCACTCGGCAGCGGCCTGTCTGAGCCGGTAGACGGCGGGCTGACCGCGTTCGGCCGCCGGGCGGTGGCCCGGATGAATCAGCTCGGCCTGGCCATCGATTTGTCGCACGCCTCGGACCTCACGGCGCTGGACACCTGCGAGGCCAGCAGCAGGCCAGTGCTGATCACCCACGCGGGAGCGCGCGCGGTCTGGGAAACCCCGCGGATGAAACCTGACGAGGTACTGCGAGCGGTGGCGGCCGACTGGCGGGGTCATCGGGATGTCGGCGGCCCCGCACACCACCCTGTCCGCGGCGCACCCGCGGCACACGATCGAGTCGGTCATGGATCATTTCCGCTACTGCGCGGACCTGGTCGGCATCGAGCACGTCGCGTTCGGCCCGGACACCCTGTACGGGGACCACGTCGCGCTGCACCGGATCTTCGCGCACCTGCTCAGCCTGTCCGCGATGCGCGGGCCGTCATTCGACCCGGTCGACTACGTCGACGGCCTGGAGAACCCGACCGAGAACTTCGCCAACATCTGCGACTGGCTGGTCCGCCACGATTACAGCGACGACGAGATCCGCGCCGTCCTCGGCGGCAACATCTACCGGGCATTGCAAGCGACCTGGCTGCCCGGCTGACCCGCGGGCCGGTTGCGGGCCAGGGGCCCGGCGGCCGGTCAGATCATCAGGCCGAGGCCGCCGTCGACCAGGAGCGTCTGGCCGGTGGCGTAGGGCTGCTGATCAGGCCAGGCACGCCTCGGCGATGTCCTCCGCGGTCGCGACCCGGTGCAGCGGGGCGACGAGCTCCACGCCCGCCTTGCGTTCGTCCCAGTCCTCCGTCCACGGCGTCGCGACCAGGCCCGGCGCGACGGCGTTGACGCTGACCCCGCCGCCCGCGTGCTTGGCCATGATCGACGTGAGATGATTCAGCGCAGCCTTGGACACCGCGTAAGGCAGCGAGCTGCCCGTCTGCCGGATGCCGGCCAGCGAGGTGATGTTGACGATCCAGCCGTCGTCCGCCTGCCGCAGCAGCGGCAGCGCGGCCTGGCTGACCAGGAAGGTCCCGATGACGTTGGTGCGCAGCACCTTCTCCCAGTGCTCGAGCCGGACCGAGTCGATATCGTCTATCGGCACGTCCACGGTGACGCCGGCGTTGTTGACCAGCCCGTCCAGGCGCCCCCACCGCTGCTCGCGCCGCCTCGACCAGCGCGGCCGCCGTGGCCGGGTCGCCGATGTCGCCCTGGACGTAGACCGCGTCAGCCAGCTCATCGGCGATGCTTGCCCGCCTCCGCCGATTTGGCCGAGTTGACGACGATCCCGGCCCCGAGCCCGGCGAGCTGGCGGGCGATGGCCGCGCCGATCCCGCTCGATGACCCGGTCACGATGACGGCTTTGCCAGTCAGGTCCATGGTGCTTCCCTTCAGCTGGCCGGGCGCGGATGCCGACGGTAGGAGCCTAATGTCGACGGCCGAGCGTTTTGCGCAGGCCGGCCTCACTGCCGGCCCAGGCTCAGCGGTTCGTTAGGAGCATGCTCAGGGCGCGGCCTGCGAGCCAGCAGCGGAGTCCCATCGCGGCTTGAGCTGGCTCTACCGCCATGACGGGAATCCCGCGCGAGCGGCTGCCAGTCGTGGTACGCATCCCGGTATGGCATCAGTTAAGTACCATCCGCAGAACCGCTTCCCGCTAGTCATGCGGGGATATGACCCGCGCCCCGTGGATGATTTCCTCAACCTGCTGGCCGTAGACAGCGGTCTCCTGGTCCCCGACTTCGGACGCGTCATGCGCGGCTACGATCCCCGTTTTGTCGACGAGCGCATCCAAGAGGTCAAGAACAGACCGCTTGAACTTTGAGCGTGGGCCCTGGCGGATGGTCGGCAAACAGTGCAGCGCAACCCAGCCGCCGAGGGCCGCGGCGCGACCCAGGTGGGGACATCGCAACGAACGGGGCCGGAAGCGGCGGTCGAAGTCCCGCGTCAGCGCCTGGCGGCCGTCACCATCTGCGCCGGGGCGGACGTCTGCGACACAGCACTCGACGAGCAGGTCCAGATCGCGGGCATCGAGCGCGAGCGCGTAGCGGGCTGCGAGCTGGGCGGATGGCCTCGGTCGATTCCGGCCGGTCGACACACGCCGCCACTGGCCGGCGGGCCCGGTGCCTGTGGGGGTTCGGGTGGTGTTCAGGCGCTGGCCAGGGCTCGGCGCCTGGCCGGTCGCCGGGCCAGCCGGTCGGCCGCGCCCGGGTCATGCGCCGGCAGCACGGCCAGGCCCGGCTGGTGCCGGGACAGCTGGTTCACCATCGCGGTGACTTCCCGCAGCTGGCGCCGGTTCCCGACGCCCGGCACGCGGCCAGCTTCCAGCAGCTGCGCGTCGTAGCTCAGGTCACCGACGAGCAGCAGCGGCGGCAGGGTCAGGCCGGCGCACCAGCAGCGAGATCGTAGCCGGCGTGCGCCCGGGTGTCGGCAGCACCATGAGGCTGCCATCACCGAAGAGGTCGTGTGCCCCGAGCGGAACGGGGCCAGCGCGGGATCGTCGGTCGGCTCAGGCGTAATCCTGCGCCAGCGCAGGCCGGGAAGATCAATGTGGCGGCGCATCAGACCGCGCAGTTCCGGCAGCAGGCTCGACAGCGTGCTCCACTCTGGCCGGCGACGACGATGTCCGCGTCCCGCAACTCGGCGAGTCCGCCGATATGGTCCGGCGCAGGTGGAAGATGATGGCGATGCTGACATCCCGGACCGAGTGGCACAGGCTGCAGACCCGAGTCTCAGGGTCTGCCCGGCCCGGATGTCGAACTGCGCAAGTCCTGCCGTACAGCATTCCTGACAGGCCGCCAGGGAAATATCCAGGATCGGTGACCGACGCCCGGTCCTGCCCGGTGTCGAACAGCACCAGGCCGTCCCGGTGCTCGATGACGTAGAAGTTGATCGGCCGGGGCGGCATCCACGTCCGGGATGCAACCAGCCACACGGCGGCCGGGCGCCAGGTCGACGCGACATGGTCGGGGCGAATCTGCACCTGGCCGGTGCTCAGCACCGATACCCGGCGGATCGGATCGGGAACGTTCATCCCGGACCCGGGTGTGCCGGGGCGGAAGCCGGTCATCGTGGTGGCGCGCCTGCCGAGTTGTCGCGACCTGTGCTGATCAGATCCTCGGCGATCGACGCCTGCTCGCCTTCCGCCGGTATGAGCACCCACGCCACGAGATAGGCCACGGCGCCCGTGCCGCCGGTCAGGACGGCGACGGCCGCCACGACGACCCTGATCACCGTCACATCCCAGCCGAAGTAGTCGGCCGCTCCGGCGCAGATCCCGGCCACCATCCGGCCCTTGCGGCTGCGGACCAGCTTCTTCGTGCCGTTCTTGCTGTTCATAGGAACCATGCCTTCCGTTGATCAGGGCCAACTAGCCGCTGCGATCGTCAGAGCTCACGACGCAGCCCGCGGGGGCGAAGGTTGATGGCCGGGGATAGGCGCCGGAGGTAAGGCCAGGGCTGCCTGCCGCGTGAAGATGCGGCACACATCGTCAAGCTGGGACGCGGCACGGACCGAACTG
The DNA here is from genome assembly GCA_963713585.1 of uncultured Actinomycetota bacterium. GTDB lineage: Bacteria > Actinomycetota > Actinomycetes > Streptosporangiales > Streptosporangiaceae > JAJYUU01. The sequence continues at coordinate 94,174 of CAVQMG010000008.1, forward strand.
TGATAAATGCTGCCATATGGCTCCTCAGCAAACGTCCGCGCACGTCCATACCGAGGTCCGGAGCAGCCAGAAGGCACCTTCATCCGCCCCTACACCTGCCCGGACGGGTGCACCTTCCTTTTCCTGACGCTACGCCTCTTCCACCAGGCCCGGCAAAACTGGGCGGCTGCGCGAAGCGCCCGCGGGCGAGCGTAGGCTCAGGGTGAAGCTCCGGACCCCGGCAGCACCGCACGCACGATCGCGCGGTCGCTCTGGCGAGGGTCCGGTTTTCCTTTTCCTGCGCCACTGATCAGTGACTGCGAGCCGCTCACCAGGGCGTCCTGGCGAGAGTAGACGGTACTGCCTGCGCATGCCCTTGCAACTCGCAAGAGGCCATCGTGGAGGGATCACCGCATGAACGCCCTACCGAACATCGTCCTCGTCCACGGCGCGTGGGCCGACGGCTCCAGCTGGAGCGCCGTCATCGAGCGCCTGCAGGCCGACGGCTACAACGTCACCGCGCCGCAGTTCCCGCTGACCTCGCTCGCCGACGACGTCGCCCGCCTGCGCCAGGTGCTGGCCCGCCAGGACGGCCCGACGATCGTCGCCGGCCACTCCTACGGCGGCCAGATCATGACCGCGCTCGGCACCGACGCGCCGAACGTCGTCGGCCTCGTCTACATCGCGGCCTTCGGGCTCGACGAGGGCGAGTCGATCGGCGCGCTGCTGGCGGCAGGGACCCCCGACGCCGGCGCTGGCGCACCTCGACATCGACGAGCAGGGCTTCGCCTGGCTGCCGGAGGACGACTTCGTCAACCACTTCGCCGCCGACGTCGATCCCGGTCAAGGCGAAGGTCATGTACGCCGTGCAGCAGCCGCTGGCCGCCGTCCGCCCTCGGCGACGTGATGGGCGTGCCGGCCTGGAAGTCGCTGCCGTCCTGGTACCTGGTCGCCGCAGAACGACGAGGCGATCCCGCCCGACGCCGAGCGCCAGTTCGCCAAGCGCATGGGCGCGACCACGGTCGAGGTCGCCGTCCAGCCACGTGGCGATGGTCTCCCATCCCGCTGCGGTCGCGCAGTTGATTACCACGGCCGCTGACGCCGTGAAGACCGCGAGCTAGGCGCGGATCGTGCCGGGGCGCCGGGCTGCAGCTGGCCCGGCACCCCGGCACTCCTGAGCTCATCGCGTCGGATCGAACGCCTGCCGGTACCGGTAGGGACTGGTCTGGTTGATCCGGGTGAAATGCACGCGCAGGCTTTGCGCCGACCCGAAGCCGCACTGATCCGCGATGCGCTCGATCGTGCCGTTCGTCGTTTCCAGCAGGTCGCGGGCACGGGCGACGCGCTCGTGTACAAGCCATTGCAGGGGTGTGGTTCCGGTCGCGGCGCGAAAGTGCCGCAGGAAGCTGCGGGTGCTCATGGCCGCCCGGGCGGCCAGGTCGTCGATCGTCAGCGGGCGGTGCAGCTGGGTTCGCGCCCAGTCGAGCACCGGGGCCAGGCTGGTGGACTCGCCGCTGGGCAGCGGCTGGTCGATGTACTGGGCCTGACCTCCTTCGCGGTGCGGCGGCAGGACCATCCGGCGAGCCAGGGTGTTGGCGATGTGGCTGCCGTGGTCGAGGCGGACGAGATGCAGGCAGAGGTCCAGTCCGGCACACTCGCCGGCGGACGTGAAGATCTGGTCGTCCTGGGTGTAGAGCACGTTCGGGTCGAGTTGCACCGCCGGCCAGCGTTCGGTCAGTTCCGCCGCGTGCATCCAGTGAGTGGTGGCGCGGCGGCCGTCGAGCAGGCCGGCGGCGGCGAGGGTGAACGCGCCGGTGCAGATCGAGGCGATCCTGGCTCCTCGCGCGTGCGCCTTCCGCAGCGCCTGCAGCAGCTCGGCCTGCGGGTCGCCCTGCAAGTCGGCGCACGCCGGGACGATGACGGTATCCGCGAGCTCCAGCTCCGACAGGCCAGGCCCGTCGAAGGACAAGCCCTCCGCTGTCCGGACCGGACCGTCACGCCCGGCGCACAGCGCCACGTCGTACCAGGGGACGGGGAAGTCCCGCCTGGGCCGGCCGAACACCTCGAACGCAACCGCGGCCTCGAAGACCGGAACGTTCTCGGTGAGCGGGACGACGATGCGGTGCGGCTGCATGGCGTGAATCTATCACCATGTGGCGTTCTTGCCACTCGCACTCGTGCGTGCGTTAGCCGAGGGTGGAGACACGCCGTCCGGCGCGAAGCTGTCCGATCCACACCATGACCAGGAGTTCTTTCATGCCATCGAATCCGACGGTCGCCGTCTTCGGCGCCTACGGACACACCGGCCGGTTCGTCGTTTCGGAGCTGCGGCGCCGGGGCTGGATCCCCATCCTGTCGGGCCGCGATGAGGGGAAACTGGCTGAACTCGCGGCCATGAACACCGATCTTGAAGCCCGGCCGGCCTCGGTAGATGACCCCGCGTCGCTAGACCGCGCGCTGTCCGGCGCGGCAGCCGTCATCAATTGCGCAGGGCCTTTCGCCGCCACGGCAACGCCGGTGATCGACGCCGCGCTGCGAGCCGGGATTCACTACCTGGACGTGGCAGCCGAGGTGGAAGTCGCCATGTCGACGATCGACCAGTACGCGGAGCTTGCGCCCGCGGCCGGAATCGCGGTCGTTCCGGCGGCAGCCTTCTACGGCGGTCTGGCCGACCTGCTGGTCACCGCGGCGATGGCAGACCGGCCCGCCGCCGAGGAAGTCTCCATCGCCTACGCCCTCGACAGCTGGCACCCCACGCCGGGAACCGTGGCCATTGGCAACGTCTCCGACGGGCGCCGGGCGGGCCGGCGCCTGGTCTTCAGCGGCGGCCGGCTGGAACTGCGCACCGATGCCGCTCCGACCACGCGCTGGACATTCCCCGACCCGTTCGGGAACCAGGCCGTCCAGGCAGAATTCATCACCGCTGACAGCGTCACCGTGCCGCATCATCTGAAGGTCGCCGAGATCAGCAGCTTCATGACGCTCGGGCCGCTCAAGGACCTCAGCGGCCCGCGGCTGACACCGCCGACCGGGCTCCGCTCAGCCCAGCGGTTCCTGGTCGAGGTCATCGTGCGCGCCGGAGGCCAGCAGTACCGCGCGGTCGCGCACGGACAGGACATCTACGCGGTCACCGCTCCGATCGTGGCGGAAGCCACGCGACGCCTCCTTGACGGCGCCACCCAGGCTGCGGGAGTCATCACTGTCGGCCAGATCGGCGACTCAGCGGACTTCCTGCGCTCGCTCAGCCCGGATCACCTGACAGTGGAGCTGTCGTCAGAACCGATGCCGCGCTAACCCGAGCCACGGCCGGGTCAGTCCGGGTCGGGTCCGTCGCTGTGGCGACGCTGCCGGAACCTGCGCGCGACGGCGGCCGCGCCGACGAGAGCCCCGACCAGCAGGGCCGCGCCCACCAGCGCTGAGCTCACGATGCCGAACACGCCCGCCTCGCTGCCGCCGCTGCCCGGGGCCAGGCTGTACCGGCTGGTGGAGATGGTGCCATCCGAGTTCAGTGCCAGACCGAAACTGACGGCGCTCGCCCCGGACGGGACGGCGGGCGTGGTAAATGTCGCCTGGGTCCAGCTTGGCGAGGCGGCCACCGGCGGGCTGCTCGCCCAGAATTTCCAGGTCCCGACCGCTGTCCGGTAATAGACGTTGAACACCGCTGGCTGGCTCGATTTGTACCAGGCGCCCACCTTGTAGCTGCGGCCAGCCGTGACGGTCGGCGAGCAGGCCCCCAGGTCCAGGGTGGGCAGAAGTTGTGCCGTGCCGGATTGTCGCTTCGTCAGCGAAACCACCTCGGCTCCGGCCCCGGCCGGGCCGGCTCCGGCTGGAAGCGGAAGGTGGCGTGGTTCGTGCCGTAGCGCGACGCCTGGAAGCAAGCCGGCACGCCGTTCGCGGCGACGGCCGTGAGCCGCGAGTTGGTTACTCCCGGCGGCGGGATCGGCAGCGGCCGGGGACCCATGACCGGAGGCCGCAGCGGGCCGCCGACTACCTGGTGAACGGTGCGAACGCTCACCCCGTTCCGCGCTTGCCCGGACAGCCAGCCGAGCACGCTGCGCAGCTCGGGCACGGTCACGCCCAGCGCGCAGTTCCTGGCGCAGACGTCATGGATGGTGAAGATGATCCAGCCGCCGCCGTGAGCCTGGGCGTCGGTAACGATCTTCTCGAAGGTTGCCGGCGTCCACCTGGTGCCGACCGAGGCCACCTCGATCGGGGTGCGCAGCAGGAACGGGTTGGCCGGCGGGATCGTCTCGGCAAAGGGACAGTTGGTGCACAGCCCGGCGCCGCGCAGCTGGCCCGTGCCCAGCCCGGAGTTGTAGCCGCAGCGTTGCGTCAGGACCTGCAGAGTGCGGGTCACCAGCGCGAACGGGTAGGCGAAGTCGGTGACGTGCAAACCCCAGCGGGTCAGGTTGACCCGGTCGTTGCAGATCTCACGCTGAGCTTCCGCAGCCGGAATCCCGGTGATCGGGACGTGTTGCACAGTCAGGCCGCCTATCTCGTCGCCGTCGGCGGCAATCTGGCGGACTTGCTCCAGCGTCAGATACGGTAACCGGTCGCAACCGGGGTCGGCCTCCGGCACGCATACCAGGCCGGAGGGTACATAGTAGGTGGCGTGCATCCGGTACTGCCGAAAAACCGGGAGCGAGCTGAGCTGGTTCGCGAACCCGCCGCCCCAGGTGAAGGTGACCACGGTCTTCGCAGCTCCAGCGGCGCCGGGCCGGGCGATCGCCTGGACCTGCGATGGGCTGGCCTGCACGGTCGGAGCCAGGCTGAGGGTAAGCATCACGGCCGCCAGGACCCCGAGCACCGCCAGCGCGCGATGCGCGCCGAGTCGGCCTGCACCGAGCACGTGGCCGTGCCGGACCGCCGGCCGGAGCCCCCGACCAGGGGATGCTGCGAGGCATTGCAGCTTCGTCCAGGTCACCGCACGAGCATGGCACAGGAACCCTGGATGTTCCTGGAACGCCGGCCACGTGCCGTCTTCCGGTTGAGCCGTCCACCTGGCGGCCATCTCACGTTAATGATGTCGCTGACAACGCAGCGGGTGATGGTCCGCGGCGGCGAATTGACCGGAGCGAGCCGGGATGCGGCGGTCCGTCAGTGACCGGCGATCTGGCCTCCGTCGATATGCAGGATCTCGCCCGTGATAAAGGGTGATGACTCCAGGAACAAGATGCCGCGGACGATGTCAGTGACGTCGCCCACACGTCCCATCGGGGCGAGCCGGGCCGCGGCTTCATAGCTCTCGCCGGCATGCATCGGCGTCTGAATGACGCCCGGCGCGACGGCATTGACCCGGATGCCGCGCGAAGCGTACTCGACGGCCAGTGACCTGGTGGCCGCGGCGACCCCGCCCTTGGTCAGTGACGTCAGCAACGACGGCTCGCTGGAATGCGCGTAGTCGACGACCGTCGTCGTGATGTTGACGACATGGCCGCTGCCTGCGTTCAGCATCTCGGCGATGGCGCGCTGGGTCAGCTGGAAGAACCCGGTCAGGTTCACGCCCACCACGGCGGCGTAGTCCTCGGCGGTGTAGTCGGTGAACGGCTTGGAGATAAAGACGCCGGCGTTATTGATGAGCGTGTCGATGCGGCCGAAACGGCCGAGTGCCCCGTCGACGATCCGGCCGGCCGTCGACGGATCGGCGATGTCGCCGTCGACCGCCAGCACCTGCGGGTCCTGCGACGGCGTCATCCGGCGCGAGTTGGCGACGACCGACCAGCCCTGGCCGCGGTAGGCAGCCACCAGCCCAGCGCCGATGCCCTGCGATCCGCCGGTAATGACAGCAACCCGGGTTTCCTCGTTGCTCATGGCCCTCCAGTCGGTGGCGCACCACTCGGTGGCCGTTCAGTCGCAGGCGCGCGCCTGCCGGGCCGGCCCGCCAGGGGCTGAGCTGCCGGCCCGGCAGCGGTTTACTGGGCCTGCGGCCTGGACGGCCTGGGGCCGGGGCCGCCTGGGGCACGGGGCCAGGTCGTGGGTCAGGCCATGAACTTCAGCAGCGCGCTGTTGACCTGATCGGCGTGTGTCCAGCAGATAGCGTGCGGTCCGCCCTCGATGATGTCAGCCTGCAAGTCCCTGATCATCCCGGGCAGCCGGTGACCGGTCTTCGGGTACGGCAGGACGCGGTCGTCGTCGCCCTGGATGAGGAGCATCGGCACGTCGAGCTTGGCCACATCGGCGCGGAAGTCGGTCTCCCAGGTCGGGATGCAGGCTACCGTGGCCGCCGCGGACGCGGACACCGCGATGTTCCAGCAGGCCTGGTAGTACTGGTCGCTGACCAGGGTGCCGCGGAACTTGTCGATGTTGAAGAACAGGTCGAGGAATCCCTTCATCCAGGCCGCGCCATCGTCTCGGGCAGACTGCATGAAGCCGTCGAAAGCGCTGGCAGGCAGGCCCTCGGGATTGTCCGACGTCTGCAGCAGGAACGGCGGGATGGGTGAGATGAGCACTCCCTTGTCCACTCTCGCCGACCCGAACTTGCTCAGGTACCGGGTCACCTCACCGGTGCCCATCGAGTGCCCGACCAGGGTGACGCCGCGCAGGTCGAGGGTCTCCATCAGCGTGTGCAGGTCGCTGGCGAAGGTGTCGTAGTCATAGCCCGTCACGGGCTGGCTCGAGTTGCCGAAGCCCCGCCGGTCGTAGGTAATGACCCGGCGGCCGTCTTCCAGCAGCGCCGGCAGTTGCTTGTCCCAGGCTCGGCCGCTGAGCGGGTAGCCATGGATCATCACCACGGGCTGTCCGGAGCCGTGGTCTTCGTAGTAGAGATCTGTCGAGCCCGAGTTCTCCTGCCCGACCTTGATGTACGGCATAGTTCCCCCGTCTCTGCTGAGTCCTCCGCTGATCGCGGCATACGGGTGAGTCCCGGCAGCCTGCGATGGCTCAAACGTCACCGACGCCCGGAGCATCATGCAGGCGACGCCAGGTCAGCGTCACCGGCCGCATTCAACGGCCCGTTCTGTCCCCCGCCGGGCCGTGTGATCGGCGCTTATCGTCCTGCTCAGGCGGAGCCTTCAGGCCAGCCCGCGAACACGTACCAACGCTAGCACCGGCCGCCGGCCTGCTCGCTAGCCGCCCGTGCGCGTACTCACCATGTCGTCCTGCCTGGCACGGGCGCCGCCAGCCCGGCCGCGAAGCGCCGCCCGACTCTGCTGGGCTGGGCTGTTTCGCCCGCGCGCTCCCCCCGCGAGCTCGTCATCTACACCTCTGTAGAATTTTGATCAGCAGGAGCGGAACGGCCGCGGGCACCGCATGCCATCGCATCCCGCGGGAGCGTTCCTGCCGGACCCGCGAGTCGTACATGGTTGCGCCGCAGGTGGGCAGAGCACAGATCGAGCCTCGGCGAAAGGGCCTGCATGAAAGACCTCACTGACCTGCAGTCGGCGACTGCCGGGGTGACGTGATGCAACATTTCATCGCTACCTACGGATATGTCGCCATCTTCTTTCTGATGGTGGCGGAATCGGCCTGCATACCCGTGCCGTCCGAGCTCATCATGACGTTCGGCGGGGCGCTCGCTGCAGGCGCCGTGCCCGGCACCGGCCTGAACCTGGCGGGTGTCATCGTCGCCGGGGCGGCTGGGAACGTGGTCGGCAGCTACCTCGCCTATGCAGTGGGCCGCTACGGCGGACAGCCGGCCCTGCGGCGATGGGGCCGGCGGCTCAGGATCCGCGAGCACGACCTCGACCGGGCCAATCTGTGGTTTGACCGGCACGGGCCACGGGCCGTGCTCATCGGCCGCCTGCTCCCGGTGGTCCGTACGTTCATCTCGCTGCCCGCAGGGATCGCCGGCATGGATCCGGTGCGATTCGGGATCTACACGACCATTGGCTGTATCCCCTGGACGGCCGCCCTTGCCGCCGCAGGCTACGCGGTCGGGGCGAACTGGAACTCGATCGTCAGCGGCTTCAATGGCCCGACATACGTCATCGCCGCCGTTGTCGTGGCCGGCCTAGCCGTCGCCGTCTGGCGTTATCTGCACCGGCCTGCGCCAGACCCGCCCCGGCCCAGTGCGGGCGCCGCGCCCACCGATGAGCAGCAAGACGAGCGGCACGCGCACGCCGGAGGCAGGGTGCCCCGCTCCTAGTGAGGCGTACCTGTGACCGTGGCCGATCCTGGTGAACATCGGCCACCTGATCTCCAGCTACGGCTACCTGGCTGTCTTCGCCCTGGTGGCCGTTGAGAGCCTGGGCGTGCCGCTGCCGGGCGAGACCGCGCTGATCCTGGCCGGCACCTATGCCGGGCATACTCACCGCCTGTCACCCTGGGCGATCTTCGCGGTCGCGGCGGCCGGTGCCATTGTCGGCGACAACATCGGCTACTGGGTCGGCGACAAGGGCGGCTACCCGCTGGCTCGCCGCTACGGGCGCAAGATACGGCTGGACGAGCGGAAACTGAAGATCGCCCGCTACCTGTTCGATCGTCACGGCGCCAAGGTAGTGTTTTTCGGCCGATTCATCTCGGTCCTGCGGACTTATGCCGCCTTCCTGGCCGGGACCAGCAAGATGCGCTGGCGGCGATTCTTGCTCGCCAACACCGCCGGCGGGATCCTGTGGGCTGCCATCTTCACGGTCGCCGCGTACCTGGCCGGAGACGCCTTGCAGCGGGCCTCGGCCACGATCGCGTGGATACTGGGCGGCGTCACCGTCGTCGTGGTGGTCATGCTGGTGGTGGTCGCCCGCCGCCAGATGGACAAGCTCGCCGCACGGGCCGAGAAGGCATACCCGGGGCCGCTGGAATGACGAGCACCATGACGCTGAGCGCCGGCGCCGGCCATCCGCCTCTCGCCACCGGCCCGACCTCGACAGTTCCAGGCCGGCCGTAGCTGGCCGGCCTGGACGTCATGATCAGGCCAGGTCGAACCGGTCGAGGCTCATCACCTTGGTCCAGGCCGCGACGAAATCGGTCACGAACTTTGCCTTCGCGTCGTCGCTCGCGTAGACCTCCGCCACTGCACGCAACTCCGAGTTCGACCCGAAGACGAGGTCGGCCCGACTGCCGGTCCATTTCACCGCGCCGGTGGCGGCGTCACGACCCTCGAACTTGTTCGCGTCCCCTGGCGTCGCATGCCACGTCGTGCCCAGGTCGAGCAGGTTGACGAAGAAGTCGTTGGTCAGGGAGCCAGGGGTCGCGGTGAAGACGCCGAGCGGCGACTGCTGGGAGTTGGCGCCCAGCACGCGCAGGCCGCCGACGAGGACGGTCATCTCAGGAGCGCTCAGGGTCAGCAGGTTCGCCCGGTCGATCAGCAGGTACTCAGCCGGCAGCCGACTTCCCTTCCCGAGGTAGTTGCGGAACCCGTCGGAGGCCGGCTCCAGCGCGGCGAACGACTCCGCGTCGGTCTGCTCCTGCGACGCGTCCGCGCGGCCCGGCGTGAAGGGGACCTCGACGTCCAAACCGGCGTCTCTGGCGGCGCGTTCGACAGCCGCAGTGCCAGCGAGCACGATCAGGTCGGCGAGCGACACCTGCTTGTCAGCCTGGGCGGCGTTAAAGGCGCCCTGGATGCCCTCCAGGGTCCGCAGCACTGCCGCGAGCTGGTCCGGGTCGTTAACCTCCCAGCCGTTCTGCGGCTCGAGGCGGATGCGGGCGCCATTGGCGCCGCCGCGCTTGTCGCTGCCGCGGAACGACGAGGCCGCCGCCCACGCGGCGGAGACGAGCTGGGACACCGGCAGGCCCGAGCCGAGGATCTGGGCCTTCAGGGCGGCAATGTCCGCAGCATCGATGAGCTGGTGCGTCACCGCAGGGATGGGGTCCTGCCACAGCAGCGTCCCGGCCGGGACCTCGGGCCCGAGGTAACGCACGACCGGGCCCATGTCCCGGTGGGTCAGCTTGAACCAGGCCCGCGCGAAGGCGTCCGCGAACTCGGCGGGATTCTGCAGGAAGCGCCGAGAGATCTGCTCGTACACCGGGTCGGCGCGCAGCGAGAGGTCGGTCGTCAGCATCGTCGGGGCGTGGCGCTTCGACCGGTCATAGGCGTCCGGGACGGTGCCAGCCCCGCCACCGTCCTTCGGCTTCCACTGGTGGGCGCCCGCGGGGCTCTTGGTCAGCTCCCACTCGTAGCCGTACAGCGTCTCGAGGAAGCTGTTGTCCCACGTCACAGGGGTAGCAGTCCACGTCACCTCGAGACCGCTGGTGATCGTGTCACCGCCCTTGCCCGTGCCGTAGCTGCTCTTCCAGCCCAGACCCTGCTGCTCGATCGGCGCTGCCTCAGGGTCGGGCCCGACGTTCTCGGCGGGGCCGGCGCCGTGGGTCTTGCCGAACGTGTGGCCGCCCGCGATCAGGGCGACTGTCTCCTCGTCGTTCATCGCCATCCGGCGGAACGTCTCGCGGATGTCGCGGGCCGCCGCCAGCGGGTCCGGGTTGCCGTTCGGGCCCTCCGGGTTGACGTAGATGAGGCCCATCTGAACCGCGGCGAAAGGCGCCTCGAGCTCCCGGTCGCCTGAGTAGCGCTCGTCGCCGAGCCAGTCGGTCTCGGGACCCCAGTAGACGTCCTCGTCGGGCTCCCAGACGTCCTCGCGGCCGCCACCGAAGCCGAAGGTCTTGAAGCCCATCGACTCCAGGGCGACATTGCCGGTGAGGATTATCAGGTCGGCCCAGGAGATCTTCTGGCCGTACTTCTTCTTGACCGGCCACAGCAGCCGCCGGGCCTTGTCGAGGCTGACATTGTCCGGCCAGCTGTTGAGCGGCGCAAAGCGCTGCTGGCCGGCGCCGGCGCCGCCGCGGCCGTCGCTGATGCGGTACGTCCCGGCGCTGTGCCAGGCCATCCGGATCATCAGCGGGCCGTAATTCCCGAAGTCAGCCGGCCACCAGTCCTGCGACGTCGTCAGGACCTGCGCGATGTCCCGCTTCACGGCAGCCAGGTCGAGGCTCTTGAACGCCTCGGCGTAGCTGAACTGCTCCCCCATCGGGTTGGCGACGGCAGGGTTCTTGGCGAGGATCTTCAGGTTGAGTTTGTTCGGCCACCAGTCACGGTTGGCGTCACCCATGGTCGGGTGCGTGAGACCTCCGGGCGCGACCGGACATCCCCCGCTCTCCGGGGTCTCGTCTTCGATGACGACTGGGTCATGGTTCTCAGACATCGGAATCCTTCCGGACAGGGCTGGTCATGGTGCTGAGGAACTAGGTGCGGTCGAACCACTTGCGGTGGAGCAGGCAGGGCACAGGCCCCAGTAGATGACCTCGGCCTCGCCGATGGCGAAGCCATGGTCGTCAGACGCAGTCAGGCACGGCGCTTCTCCGACGGCGCAGTCGACGTCAGCGACGACGCCGCACGACCGGCAAGCAACGTGATGATGGTTGTCCCCGACGCGTCCCTCGAACCGCGCCGGGCTTCCCGCCGGCTCGATGCGGCGGATAAGCCCGGCCGCGGTGAGCGCGTGCAGGGCGTCATAAACGGCCTGGAACGAGACGTGGCCGATTCGATCGCGCACCCCGGTGGCGATCGCGTCGACGCCGAGGTGGTCACCGTCCCTGACGGTTTTGAGCAGGGCGACCCGGGCGGCCGTCACCCGCAGGCCGGCGCCGCGCAGCTCATCGGCGATGCTCGGAGCCGGGGACGCGGTCATACACCCGAGCTTACCCACCTAAACACGAAGAACCCAAGAAAACGAATATTCAAAGTATGGGCTGGACTGCCGCAAGTCAGGTGGTTGCTCCGGATCCAGCGGGACCCCGGGACAGGATGCAGAACTCGTTGCCTTCAGGGTCGGCCAGGGTGATCCAGCCGCTGCCGTCAGGCCGCCTGTGGTCGGCAACAAGGGTCGCGCCCAGTGCCATGACCCGCTCTGCTTCCTGCTCGCGGGAGCCGTCCGCGGGCCGCAGGTCGAGATGCACGCGGTTCTTCACCTGCTTGGCGTCGGGCACGGTGATGAAGAGCAGCAACTGGCTCCGGTCGCGCGAAGTGATCAGGCATTCCTCGTGTTCTGGCTCGTTCGGGTCGTCGGGATCCTCAACGAAGTCCAGGACCTGCGACCAGAACACAGACTGCTGGTAGGCGTCCCTGGCGTCGAACGAGGTGTGTGATATCCGGCTGGTCATGGCAGCAGCATTTGCCCGTCCGGGCCGGGTGGTCAACTGGTTAGCCGCCGAATCGGCAGGCGCCAGGGCCGGCACCTTCGCGCGGGCAACCGAAACGCGCGCGCCAGGGCCTAAGCTCCAGGTATGGCAGCGCCCACGCTTGAGCAGATAGCAGCAAAGATCACTACCGCAGAGGCCGGCCTGGCGGCAGCCACGTCGCAGTATGACCGGAACGTCTTCGCGGGGATCCGCGACGAATACCGGCGCTACGCCGCCGATCAGGCGAAGCTGGCGGCGGCCTCGGCCGCCGCTGACGCCTAGCTGTCCCTCGTCTCCGACGGCGCTCGCCCGGTGCCGGACCTGCCAGGAAGCAGACCATGAGCAACGACGAACCCGCGGCGGACATTGACGTGCTCATCGTCGGGTCCGGACCCGGCGGCGCGGGCGCCGCGCTCTTTCTGGCCACCTATGGCACTGCGGCCCTGGTGGTGACAAAGTACGGGCAGCTGTCGGATACGCCCCGCGCGCACATCACCAACCAGCGCACCATGGAGACGCTGCGGGATATGGGCGTGGAGCAGCGGCTGATGCGCGAGGCGACGCCATGGGAGTACATGGGCAACACGACCTTCTGCACCAGCCTGGTCGGCGATGAGCTGGGCCGGATCCCGAGCTGGGGCACCGATACCCGGCGCCACGCCGACTACGAGCTGCAAAGCCCGTGCACGATGCTGGACGCCCCGCAGACGATCACCGAGCCGGTGATGATGCAGGCCGCCCAGGCCCGTGGCGCCAAGGTGCGTTTCGACACCGAGTACCTCTCCCACGTGCAGGACGAGTCGGGTGTGACCACGCAGGTCAAGGACCGGCTGACCGGGGCGGTCTACGCGATCCGGTCGAGGTACCTCGTCGGTGCTGACGGGGCGCGCAGCCTGGTGGCAGCCGATCTCGGCTTGCCGTTTGAAGGGCCGGGGGCCGTCGGCGGCGCCCTGCATATCATCTTCGAGGCCGACCTGAGCCGCTTCGTCGCTCACCGCCCGTCGGTCCTGTACTGGATGCTGCAGCCGGGAGCCGAGAAGGAGGGCGTCGGACTCGGCGTGCTCCGGATGATCAAACCGTGGCATGAGTGGATGCTCATGTGGGGCTACGAGGCGGCAGCCGGCCCGCCCGAGATTACTGACGACTTCGCCCGCGAACTGGCCGTGCAGCTCGTCGGGACCGACGACTTCGAGATGCGGGTCACTTCCCGGCTGCCCTGGACGGTGAACCACCACTTCGCTACGACTATCGCCCGCGGCCGGGTGTTCTGCGTCGGTGACGCCGTGCACCGGCACCCGCCGACCAACGGCCTGGGGTCCAACACCTCCATCCAGGATTCCTACAACCTGGCGTGGAAGCTGCACGCTGTCGTGCAGGGCTGGGCGGCGCCGTCGCTACTGGAGTCCTACGACGCCGAGCGAGCTCCGGTCGCCCGGCAGATCGTGGAGCGCGCCAACCAGAGCATCGCCGACACCGGGCGCATTGTCGCGGCCCTGGACGTCGACGACACCTCCGACGTCGCCAAGCTGAACCAGCAACTGGCGCTGCGCGTCGCTCCCGGCCCCGAAGGCGAGAAGATCCGGGAGAATCTCCGCGAGGCCATCGCCTACAAGGCCTACGAGTTCGACGCTCACGGCGTGGAGCACAACCACCGGTATGCCTCGTCGGCGGTCATCCCGGACGGCACCGCCATGCCGGCTTTCGCCCGCGACCCCGAGTTGTACGCCCAGCCCACGACGTGGCCTGGCGCCAAGCTCCCGCACACCTGGGTCACCCGGGCAGGGCACCGGGTCTCGACGCTGGACCTGGCCGGCCACGGTGCCTTTAGCGTCTGGACCGGTATCGGCGGCCGAGCGTGGCTGGAGGCCGCGGCTGCCTTCACTGACCGGACCGGCTTGCCGATCACCGCGATATCGATCGGCCCCCGCGAGCCGATCGAAGACCCCTACGGCACCTGGGCGGAGTTGCGGGAGATCTCCGACGGCGGCGTCCTGCTGGTCCGCCCCGATCTGTACGTCGCCGCCCGGCACGCCAGCAGCCCCGACTCCCCCGCAGCCGCAGCCGCCTGGCTCACCCGTGCCCTCAGCTCCGTCCTGGGCACCTAGTCCCGGTCTGTCCAGGTCCGGGCCCCGCGAGCCAGCTGGGCACATCGCCCAGTTCCCGCAATCACCCTCCACGGGTGAAGCATCGTCATGCTGCCGCGGTCACAGTAAAGGACACTGGCTGATCGTCAGCTTGCCGAAGGAGATCTGCGCTGAACGAAAGTCGCTGTCGGCGCTGCGGTTCAGCGCGCGAGCTAGGGCATCCGGGCCATCGCCTGGCCGATGGCGGCACCGATGATCGAGCCGACAATCACGTCACCGGGGAAATGGACCCCGGTGTACACCCGCGAACTGGCCACCGCTGCGGCAAGAACGAGCAGCGGCATGGCAGTGCGGGGCAGTTGACGGCCTACGGACGAGGCGAAGGCGAATCCGGCCGCCGAATGCCCGGACGGAAACGACGCGGACGATGGCATGGGCACGTGTCTGGCCAGGGGTACTTGCACGTGTGCCCGGTCAGGGCGCTCCCGTCTGCGGACGGATTTGACACCAACGTTGACCGTCGCCGAGGTGACGGCCACCGAAAGCAGACCTCTCACCGCCGCTTTGCGTCCGGCTGGCCCCCCTGCAGCGGCGATGCCGGCCGCGATCGCGATCCAGAGGCGCGAGTAGTTCGCGGCCTGCGACAGGCGTCGCGCTGGCTCGTCGAGCGATGGTGTGGCCGACCCGGCGATCGCGGCAAACAGCGCCCGGTCGGCAGCACCGAGCCGGCGGCCGCACGCTGTCAGCAGCCTGCATGCTGGTCCGACCTTGCTTTCGCCCATCACCGGAGGCTAGCAAGGCCAGGGGCCGGCCCCGGTAGTCCGGCCCCTGCGGCTGGGGCCGGACATGCGTGACCCGCAGCGCGGCCGGCCGGCCGCAGTGGAGCGACTAGCAGCGCTGGCAGCGCTCCTGTGCTTCGCCGCAGCCGCGATCCTCATCCTGGTGGGCCTGGCCCGGAATCTGCTGGCCGTGATCGTGGCAGTCCTTGGCCTGCTGCTGTGCGTCGGCGCTGGCTGGTACGCCGTCTCCCGGCGGGGCGGCGCCCGGCTGGCCGCCGCAGTCGGCATGGCGGGCGGACTGGCGGTCGTCATCGTGGCGCTGCTCGCCGCGCACGTGAGCATCGTGAGGCTCGTCCTGGCCGTGGTCTTGGCCGTGCTGTCGGTGGCATCTGCCAGGTACGCGCTCAGGCGCACTCCCCGTGCTGTCGGCTTTGCCGCCCGGCGGCTGCCGGCGGCGCCGACTCCCCGGCAACCCGTTCTGATCTTGAACCTGAAATCGGGGGGTGGCAAGGCGCAGCGGTTCCACCTGGCCGAGGAGTGCCAGAAGCGAGGCATCGAGCCGATAGTGCTTCAGCCCGGTGATGACCTGCTCTCGCTCGCAGAGGATGCAGTCAGGCGCGGCGCCGACGTGATCGGCATGGCTGGCGGCGACGGATCGCAAGCCCTCGTGGCCGCCGTCGCGGCTCACCATGACATCTCTTTTGTCTGCGTGCCGGCCGGGACCCGCAACCATTTCGCACTCGATCTGGGCCTGGATCGCGACGATGTACCAGGCGCGCTGGATGCTTTCGGAGACGCGGTCGAGCGCCGCGTCGATCTGGCCAGCGTCAACGGCAGGATCTTCGTCAACAACGCATCGCTCGGCCTCTACGCGAATGTAGTCGAGTCTCCTCAGTACCGGGACGCCAAGATCAGGACTGCTGCAGCAAGGCTGCCAGATCTCCTCGGCCCGGATGCAGCACCGCTGGACCTGCCCTACACCGGCCCCGACGGTACCGATTACTCGACGGCGCAGCTGATCCTCGTCTCGAACAACCCCTACCAGCTTGTTCACAGGGGCGGCCGGGGCACGCGCCGGCACATAGACCGCGGCGTCCTCGGCATTGTCACGGCGCGGATCGCCAGCGCCGCCGATGCCAGCCGCTTCGCTGCCCTTCAGGCCACTGGTCAGGTCCGGCGTTTCCCTGGCTGGCTTGAATGGAGCAGTAAGAAATTCGAGATCCGCTCCGCTGGCGCCGTCCAGCTCGGAGTCGACGGGGAGACCATCGAGATGGACGGGCCTCTCCTGTTCGAGTCGCGGCCCGGCGCGCTCCGAGTCCGGCTGCCGCCACATGCGGTCGGCGTCTCGCCAGCAGCGATTGCGGTTCGGGTCCTAGCCGGCTCGACTCTCGGAGAGCTCCTGCGCACGGCAGTAGGTTCGGAAATCGCTTATCCGCCCTCCTGACCGCCCGGGCTGCGTGATCCGCCGGAGGCGTCAGCCGTTAAGTGCATATGCCGGCTGACCACGGACGGCTGACGTGGTCAGCCGCCGACAACTACCTTGCGACCGGAAGACTGACCCGGTAGCTAAGTGAAATCGATGCATTTCCTTGATCTGGGCATACCCCGGTGTAGGGTGCGTATTTATGACCGGGATCGAAACACGACTACCGGCCCGGCAATTCAGTGCAACATTAACTACTCGTAGCTTTCGATTGAATCGCAAGCGATTCGACTGCTCTCGGGCCCGGACTCAGCCGGGCCCGAGAGTCATCTGGTCGAAGCTACCTGCAGCAGTGCACCGGACCCTGGGGGTGGACCGTGCTCGCTGAAGCGGCGACTGCGAAGCCACCACCGGCGACAACGGCGACAGCAGTCAGCAGGGCCGCGATTGTAATGCGCATGCGGTTCATCGGGGATTCTCACCTATCCAAACTTTGGGTACATGTGTACCTGTCGAGCCATTGAACAACTTCTGCGCCTGCACTTTTACGACCAAATGGCCATGGTCGATTCGCCGCGCGACTTCATTTTAAGGCACCGGCACGCGTTACTCCAGGTAATTAAGAGAAATGCAGCGTGTGGCGAGGCAGAAGTGACGAAAGTTGCGGCGCGAGAGCGCCATCTAGCCGGCAGACTGTGGCCGAATCGCAATTGCTCGCCGCGGCAACGGAAGGCCGCTTGTCTGGCAGCGGCGGCCAGGCAGTGACGAGTACTCCAGCCGTAGATCGTGATCTTGTTGCTGAGGCGCCGCGGACCGTCGGTCGTGCGGACGAGATCGACCTTCGTCAGCGTGGGCGTCCGTTCCTTCTCCGTCTGCCTGAGCCCGCCGACGGAGGGAATCCTTAAACTCGCTGACCCTGGCCGCCGCGGCCGGGGTCCACTCCGTCCTTTGCTCGCTGGCACGCAGTGCGTCGTCGATCTCGCTGAGCTTGGCGGCGGACACCGCGCCTGCCCGCTCGATCAGGTCGTCCCGGCTCAGGGTAGTCAGCCAGGTGCACGGGGTAAAGCCCGGCCACCGGAACGCGAACCGCAGCACGCCGTCACAGGGCAGTCCTTCCCGGACGCCGACTGCCACCTCGATTCCCAGACCGGAGAAGTCGGTATCCGCTGGAGCGACGACCTGCATCGCCCGGAACCCGGATGGCTCGTCTTCCGACAGCAGCACGACAGGCCGTCGCTCGTCGAACTCGACCCACCAGACCTCGCCTCGCCGCATGTGTGCTCCCGGGTGTGAGATGGCAGACGGATGCTACGCCGGTCGCGGCTGGACGTGATGCAGCCCTGCCTGCCGCCCGGGCCGTAGATCTTGGCTGCCGGTACCGGAGACGGGGCGGCCGCTGTCTGATCATCTGGGTTTGTAT
>CAVQMG010000009.1:0-110397 GCA_963713585.1 uncultured Actinomycetota bacterium
GATAGCCCAGGCGTGATGCACCGCTGGTGCAACGGATTCGGTGGCCATGATCACTCCCTGTTGTATTTGGTGTGCACGGACTGGCGGGTGACGCCCAGAGCGTCTCCGATCTGCTGCCACGACCAGCCCTTATCCCGGGCCGACGCGACCTGGTGCGCTTCGACCCGCTCAGCCAGGCGATGGAGCGCCAGCGAGGCGCGAAGCCCGATTGCCGGGTCATCCGACGAGAGATTCAGGCCGAGTTCTTCGATGTCCACGCTTGTCAGTTTAGACTGACATCCTGGATTGTCAATCTAAACTGACACAGCAGAGCGCATCCGGCGAATGCGGAGAACCTCCGGAACACCACTCCGGGATGGTTCCGGAGTCCGCCCGCTGCCGCCTGAGCGGGTGATCGCGTGGGCGTCCGGATGCATCTTGAAAGAACACGACTCCATCGTCTATCGTCGATTAACGATGAAAGATAACGGCCACCCTCTCGACCGGGCTAGAGCTGCCGAGTTCGCCAGCTGGTTCAAGGCGCTCGCGGATCCAACCCGAATCCAGATCGTCTCCCTGCTAGCGCGCCGCGGCACCCCGATGAGCGTCGGCGACATTGTCGCTGCGGTGGATGTCGGCCAGTCCACAGTCTCGGCCCACTTGAAAGTCCTGGCCGAGGTGCGGTTCCTGCTCGCCGAACATCGCGGCACGGCTTCCTACTACCGGATCAACGATGCATGCGTGGAATGTTTCCCCACAGCCGCCGACATCGTCATGGGCAAGCCCGCCCCGATCCCGCCAATCTCATCTGCGTCGACATAGGGAGCACAGGGTGCCCATGGAAGACAGCGACAGGATCATCAGCAGGTACTCGGAACTGGCCCGCATCGCGATCGGCGGAGGAGCCATCAAAGACTGCGATCCCGATACCTTCGACGACGGCTGCTTTGGCGCCGCCGCATATGCCGATCGCAGAGGCGCGCCCGAAACTGCATTCGAGGCAAGCCTGGGCTGCGGCAATCCGTTGATGGTCGCTGAACTCCGGCCCGGAGAAACAGTCCTGGATCTCGGCTCTGGCGGAGGTCTCGACGTGCTGCTTTCGGCCCGCCGAGTCGCACCGGATGGCATCGCCTATGGCCTGGACGCCAGCAGCGACATGCTCACCCTCGCCCGCATCAACGCCGACCGGGCGCAGATCACCAATGCTCGGTTTCTGCAGGGCCACATCGAGGACATCCCGCTGCCGGATGCCCACGTCGACGTCGTCATCTCGAACTGCGTGATCAATCTTTCCGGTGACAAGCCCCGCGTCCTCGCGGAGGCATTCCGCGTGCTCAGGCCAGGCGGACGGCTGGGTGTCAGCGATGTCACGGCAGACGAGGGTACCGACCCGGCCCGGCTGATCGTGGCTCAGCAGCAAGTCGGCTGCCTTGCTGGCGCGTTGACTCAGCAGGAATACGAGCGTTTGATCGTGGCGGCTGGATTCGTCGACGTCGCCATTACCAGCACCAGCGAGGCAGGCGACTGCCTGCATTCCGCCATCATCCAGGCCACGAAGCCGGCCACGACCCGGCCGAGCCTGCGTTCGCCGACGGATTCATCGGCATGACAGTCAACGAGAGCATCGATGGCTGGGTCGTCACCGGCTCCGAACCCGGTCTTTTCGGTCTCCTCACCACAGGCTGAGCCGACATCCCAGCTACCGCAGCAGACTGGTCCGCTCGGAGTTGTTCCGTGGACTACAACAATCCCGCCAGCCGGTACAGGACGAGCGAACCTGCGACCGCGACGTTGAGGCTGGCACCGGTCCCGATCATGGGAATCTCTACGGCCAGGTCGAGGAGTTCCGCGGCGTCGGGCGGGATGCCGGACTGCTCGTGACCCAGGACGGCGACGGTCCGCTGGCGTGCGGCGGGCAGGTCGGCGAGCCGGACCGCCTCGTCGGCAAGTTCCACGCCGACGATCTGGGATCCGGCCGTGCGCTGGGCAGCCAGCCATCCGGTCACGTCGCGGCTGGTCCAGTGCACGCAGGCGCGGCGGCGCAGAGTGTTCCCGCGAGCCAGCGCGTCGGGAACCCAGGAAGCCTCGGCACAGCCAGGCAGGCACCGACCGCGTCGCAAGTGCGCAGCAAGGTGCCCAGGTTCGCGCCGTGCATGGGCCACAGTGGTGCCGCGATGAGATGGTCCCAGCAGCCATGCGGCCGGGAACGGCGCTGGCGAGCAAGATCGGCGCGGGACCGCACGCGGACCGGCGAGCCGCTCAACGGCGATTCGCGCGCTCCACGGCAGCGGCAGCAGGCCGGTTAGTCATGCGCATGGTGCTTGGCGGCGCACCCAGGGCCATCGCAGACAACAAGTCGGATCAGACTAGCTACTGGCCAGGTTTCTTGCACGTCCTCATATGCCGCATGGGTGGAGGATCACTAGTGCCCTGGCATTAGCGAACTTCCACCCACATCCCGTCAGCCTTATCGTCGCGGCTTCCGGACGACGCCGAGGCCGGGTCGAGGATCTAGCTACCCCGCATCGGCGGCCCTGCCACTAGGACTCTGGCCTGGTGGGCGCAGGTGGGTTCGAACCACCGGCCCCTCGCTTGTAAGGCGAGTGCTCTACCGCTGAGCTATGCGCCCGTCGCCCGGACTATCAGGCAGATCGCGCCCAAGCGTACCGCTCCGCCGTGTCTGGTGCTCCGCGCGCTCGGCCAGGCTGTCGAGCAAGATCGCCAGCAGCCGCGCCAGCTCGTCCTGCTGCCCTGGATCGAGTATGTCGACAAGGTCCTGCTCGTAGCGCAGCAGCGAGCCGACTGCCTCCTCCACCTGCCGGTGCCCCCGCTCGGTCAGCTCGACCATGACGAGCCGGGAGCCCGCGGCCGCCGGCAGCCGGCGCACCAGGCCGGCCTCTCTCCCCCGGTCCACCCGCTGGGTCACCGCGCCCGCCGTGACCAGGCTCCGGGCAGCGAGCTCCCTGGTCGACAGCTGGTAAGGCGGCCCGGCCCGGCGAAGCGTACTGAGCAAATCCAGGGTGGCCGCGTCCATGCCGATCACAGCCAGCGTCCGGCGGCGCTCGTCCGACAGGAGCTTGGCCGCCCGCCAGATCCGGGTCAGGATGCCGATCGACGCCACCGGGACCCCCGGTGCCTCGCGCGCCCAGGCACCCGCGATCTCGTCGGCGCTGGCCGCGGTCGTCGCTCTGTCCTCTTCCCGCGTCACGCTGCTAGTCTGGCACAGATACGTTTAGCGCTAAACGAGGAGCTGAAGATGCGACACGTCGTCGTCACCGGAGGCGGCACCGGCATCGGGAAGGCGATCGCCACCGCCTTTGCCCAAGACGGGAACGTGGTCGTGATCACCGGCCGCCGACCGGAGCCGCTCGCGGACACGGCCGCCGAGCTCGGCCCGTCGGTCCGCGCCGTTTGCTTCGACGCCGCCAACCCGGCGCAGGTAGAGCGGGCTGTGAGCGACCTGCCCGAGACGGTCGATGTCCTGGTCAACAACGCCGGCGGGAACACCGACATCGGCAGTCCCGATCCGGTCACGCTGGCCGAGGTTGCCGCGTCGTGGCGGGCCAATCTCGACTCGAACCTGCTGTCGGCGGTGCTCGTGACGACCGCGCTGCGGGACCGGCTCACGCCGGGCGGCGCGGTGATCAATTTCAGTTCGATCGGCGCGCACCGCGGCCGGGCCGGATCGTATGCGGCCGCGAAGGCGGGCATCGAGGCCTGGACCTGCCATACTCTGGCCGCCGAGCTGGGCGCGGGCCAGGTCACCGCCAACGTGGTGGCGCCGGGTTTCATCGACAGCACCGAGTTCTTCCGGGGCAACCTCACCGACCAGCGACGGGCGACGCTGATCGGCGAGACGGCGACCAGACGAGCTGGCGCGCCGGACGACATCTCCGGCACCGTGCTCTTCCTCGCCTCGCCGGCCGCCCGTCACATCACCGGCCAGACGATCCACGTCAACGGCGGCGCGCTCTCCCGCTGACCGGTACCGTGCATCCGATGGACGGCGACCCGTTCGAGCTGAGCCGGTTCGTGACCGCGCAGAACGAGCACAGCACCTATGACCGCGCGCTCGGCGAGCTGCGCGCTGGCCGCAAGACCAGCCACTGGATGTGGTTCGTTTTCCCGCAGGTTGATGGACTCGGGATGAGCAGCACGTCCCGTTTCTACGCGATCCGCGGGCTCGACGAGGCGCGCGCCTACTTCGCGCATCCGGTGCTCGGCCAGCGGCTCGTCGAGTCCGCGCGGGTCGTCGCCGATGTGCCGGACCGCAGCGCCGAGGACGTCCTCGGCGGCATCGACGCGCAGAAGCTGCGCTCCTGCATGACCTTGTTCCACCGCGCGCAGCCTGACGAGCCGGTCTTCGCCCAGGTGCTGGCGCGCTACTTCGGCGGCCTGGCCGATCCGGCCACCGATCGGCTGCTGGCGTCCTAGCTCAGGAGGCGATCAGATGCGGCGCCGCGAGGTCCGCGATGGCGGCTGCGACCGCGACGCGGTTACGCAGCCGGGCGAGCCGGGCGTCCATCGCGGGTCCGGCCGCGCGATGCGCCAGCGCCGCTTCGAAATGCACCGCCCCGACGATCGCGGCCGGGTACCGGGCGGCGCCCGGCAGCAGCGCCAGTTCGTCCGGTGCCAGCGGCCGGAGGCTGGCATAGCCGCCAGCGAACGCCGCGATCCGCTCGGCGTCCGGCGTGATCAGCCACGGCTCCGGCTGGTCGTCTGGCAGCGCCGCGTCGAGGTGGCATTCCACCAGCGCGTTGCCCAGATCGAGCACGGCCAGACCGAGCCCGCCGGTCTCCCAGTCCACCAGCGTGAGGTGATCCGCGTCGTCGTCAACCACGTTCCTGGCCCAGACATCGCCGTGCACGATCGCCTCGCCGACCGACGCTGCGCCAGCCCGGACGCCCTCGGCAGTCGCGCGGAACGTCGCCTCGAGCTCCTGCCAGTCCGGCGGCACGAGCCCGGTTACCGCATCGAGCCGGGCCAGGGTGGCCGGCACCGCGACCGCCGGGTGCCGGGACGACCGCGGCAGCGGTCCGCCGGAT
Source organism: uncultured Actinomycetota bacterium (assembly GCA_963713585.1). Classification (GTDB taxonomy): domain Bacteria; phylum Actinomycetota; class Actinomycetes; order Streptosporangiales; family Streptosporangiaceae; genus JAJYUU01. The sequence continues at coordinate 5,025 of CAVQMG010000009.1, forward strand.
CCGGCGTCCGGAGCGAGCGAGTGCAGCCGGGCGAGCAGTTCGCCAGCGCGGCGCAGTTGCGGCAGCGTCGGCGTCACCGCGCGGCCCGCCCCGTTCGCGGTCGCCCAGGTCAGCCACGGCCCGGTCACGCCGATCAGCTCGCCGCTGCGGGCCGGCACCGGCCGCGGGGCCGGGTAGCCGGCCGCCGCCAGGAAGGCCAGCAGCCGCGCCCGGCCGGTCAGCCAGTCCAGCACGGTGACACCCGGCTCACTCCAGCGCCCAGGTTCGTCAGCCCGGAACGCGCGGATGACCTGCGAACCGCCGCTGGCAGCCGGGACCAGATAGGTAACCTGCGACTCGCGCGGCGACCCGGACAGCAGCCGGACATGCTCAGCCGGGACCGCGCGATCGTGATATTCCGCCAGCAGCCGCCCGACCAGTGCCGCGTCGGTCACCGGCAGCTCTGCGGAACTGTCACGCTATGCCCCGGCCAGCGCCCCGTCACGACATCGCGTACGGCGGCAGGTGCCTGGTCGGGCCGAGCACTCTGGCCAGTGCCCGCTCGACCTCCTCAGCCAGGTCGGGCACCGAACCGCCCGCGGTCGCGGCCTGCTCGGACGCCTGCCCGACGGCACCCTCGGCCGGCTGGCCGACGGCACCGCAGTCCCGGCATTCCACTTCGCCGAGGCGCCGGACCAGGTGCACGCTCGCGCACACCGAGCAGCGGTCGAGCTCGTTCGCCCAGTCGTAGGCGACCTGGCAGTCCGGGCAGATCAGCACCAGCTGGTCCGCGCGTACGCCCCGGCGCCAGGGACTCTCGCCCCGGTCCGGGTCAATCTGCCGTGTACCGCATCGATAGCAGGGCATCCAGCCTGTTCCGATTCTGCCGGGCAGCCAGCGGCCGGCCGAGCTAGTCCAGCTCGGCGAGGGCCTTCTGGTAGTCGGCGATCTCGCGTGCCTGCGGGATAGGGTTAACGACCTTCCACCGCACGACGCCGTTCTTGTCGATGATGAAGGTGCCGCGCGTGGCGACGCCCTTGTTGTCATCGAAGACACCGTAGGACTGCGCGACCGCACCGTGCGGCCAGAAGTCCGAAAGCAGGGTGAAGTTGAAGTTCTCCCGGTCGGCCCAGGTCCGCAGCACGAAGCCCGAATCGACCGACACGGTGACGAGCTCGACGTCGTCCCTGGTGACTTCCGGGAACGAGTCGCGCATCGCGCACAGCTCACCGCTGCAGACGCCGCTGAAGGCGAGCGGGTAGAACACCAGCACCACGTTCTTGCTGCCGCGGAATGCCGACAGCTTCACCGGGGTGCCGTGCTGGTCCTTCAGCTCGAAATCAGGGGCCTGGTCGCCGACTTCCACCGCCATGGGCTAGTCCTCTCAAGCGCGGGGATCAGGGAAACAGCCCGGAGCCGGGCAGTCCCGTAACATCCGGCCGCAGATCGCGGCCGAGGTCGTATGAACGGACTCAGTGTGCCATCCCGGCACCTGGGTGACAGCAGCCGGATGCCCGGCAGCGGGAATCGGTCAGCGGCGGGCCTTCGGCGCGACCATCCTGCTGGCCGACCAGTTGCGCCCGGCACTGACGGTCGAGGTCTGGGCCAGCCCCGCCGTTGGCGCGGCCTCCCCGATCTCGCTCGGCTCGACGTAGCCGTCCCGGCCGGTCTTTGGCGTCAGCAGCAAGACGTAGCCGCCGTCGGCGAGCGGAGTCTTGGCGTCCACGAGAGCGTCGACGAGATCGCCGTCGCCGTCCCGCCACCACAGCATCACGCCGTCAACGACGTCCTCGTAGTCCTCGTCGACGAGCTCGGTGCCATCCAGTGCCACGACGGAATCGCGCAGCCCTTCGTCCACGTCATCGTCGTATCCGATCTCCTGCACCACGTGGCCCGGTTTGATGCCGAGCCGGTCAGCCAGGTCGCGCTGGTCCTGCGCCTGGCCCGCGGTCGCGCTCACTGAAGTCCTCCTGATCCTTTCCGCCTCGCTGACCAGCCTGCCCCCAGATCCGCGGCCCATGCCCGGTTCTGGTGACAGCTGCAGAGCGCGGCGTTGTCGCTGCTCTTGATCGGACAGTTCACACTGGGTCGGCCCGGTGCGCAAGTCACAATTAGCACGCACTGCGAAATCCCCTGGCCAGCAGGCGTTCATGCGGGCCCCGGCGCGCCTCTTCCTGGCCAGTAAACTAGGTCTATAGCCGCTATATCCCCTATGTGAGACAGACCGCGGCTGTGATCAGTTTCGTCGCGGCAGCCGCCTGCCGGACATGGCTACCGGCCAGTAGAGATGCGTTTCCGGGCGGCGCGTACGAGGATTGGAACTGGACAACCTGACAGGACGTGGCCGCAACTGGCCGCGCCGCCCTACGACGTGGCCTGCAGCGGCACCATTGAGCCTGCCTGGGCCACGCGGAAATGCGAGGAATCACCCGTGGCCTCCGGACGCCAGCGCTTCTCCATCATCAGCGACGGCCTGCCTACCCAGTTGCCGGACATCGATCCGGACGAGACCAGGGAGTGGCTGGAGTCATTCGATGACATAGTCCGGGCGCACGGCCGCACCCGCGCTCGCTACGTCATGCTGCGCCTGCTGGAGCGGGCCCGTGAACAGCAGGTCGGCGTCCCTGGCCTGCGGAGCACCGACTTCATCAACACGATCCCGCCGGAGCGCGAGCCCTGGTTCCCCGGTGACGAGTATGTCGAGCGCCGGATCCGGGCCTACATCCGGTGGAACGCGGCCGTCATGGTGTCCCGCGCCAACCGGCCCGGCCTGGGCGTGGGCGGCCATATCGCCACGTATGCCTCGGCCGCCAGCTTGTATGAGGTCGGCTTCAACCATTTCTTCCACGGCAAGGATCACGGCGAGTCCGGCGACCAGGTGTTCTTCCAGGGCCACGCGGCCCCCGGTATCTACGCCCGCGCGTTCCTCGAGGGCAGGCTCACCGAGCAGCAGCTCAACGGCTTCCGGCAGGAGCTGTCCCACCCCGGTGGCGGGCTGCCGTCCTACCCGCACCCGCGGCTGATGCCCGACTTCTGGGAGTTCCCGACCGTCTCGATGGGCCTGGGCGCGATCAACGCGGTCCACCAGGCCAGGTTCAACCGCTACCTGCTGGCCCGCGAGCTGCGGGACACCAGCAGGTCGCGCGTCTGGTCCTTCCTCGGCGACGGCGAGACCGACGAGCCCGAGGTACGCGGCGCGATCGCGATCGCCGCCCGGGAGGAGCTCGACAACCTCACCTTCGTGATCAACTGCAACCTGCAGCGCCTCGACGGCCCGGTCCGCGGCAACGGCAAGATCATCCAGGAGCTGGAGGCCAGCTTCCGCGGCGCCGGCTGGAATGTGATCAAGGTCATCTGGGGCCGGGACTGGGACCCGCTGCTGGCCAAGGACACCGACGGCGTCCTGGTCAACAAGATGAACACCACCCCGGACGGGCAGTTCCAGACCTACGCGGTCGAGACCGGCGCCTACACCAGGGAGAACTTCTTCGGCGGTGACCCGCGGCTGCGGGCCATGGTCGAGCACCTGTCCGACGACGAGATCCGCAACCTGTCCCGCGGCGGGCACGACTACCGCAAGGTCTACGCGGCCTTCAAGGCGGCCACCGAGCATGTCGGCCAGCCGACAGTGATCCTGGCCCACACCATCAAGGGCTGGACGCTGGGGCCGGACTTCGAGGCCCGCAACGCCACCCATCAGATGAAGAAGCTCACCGTCGCCGAGCTCAAGGACTTCCGCGACCGGCTTTACCTGGAGATCCCGGACGCGGCCCTGGAGGCCGAGCTCCCGCCGTATTACCACCCCGGCGAGAAGTCCGACGAGATCCAGTACATGCAGGAGCGCCGGGCCGCTCTCGGCGGCTACCTGCCCAAGCGGGTCGTACGGGCCAGGTCGCTGGCGCTGCCGACGGACTCGGTTTACGAGGAACTGCGCGGCGGCTCGGGCAAGCAGGCGGTCGCGACCACGATGGCGTTCGTCCGGCTGCTCAAGGACCTGATGAAGGACCCCGAGATCGGCGACCGGTTCGTCCCGGTGATCCCGGACGAGGCCCGCACGTTCGGGATGGACTCGCTGTTCCCGACCGCGAAGATCTACGACCCGCACGGCCAGACCTACGAGGCCGTCGACCGCAACCTGCTGCTGTCGTACAAGGAATCGGCCCGCGGCCAGATCCTGCACGAGGGCATCAGCGAGGCCGGCGCGATGGCCTCGACCACGGCCGCGGCCACCGCGTACGCCACCCACGGCACGCACATGATCCCGGTCTACATCTTCTACTCGATGTTCGGTTTCCAGCGGACCGGCGACCAGATGTGGGCGCTGGGCGACCAGCTCGGCCGCGGTTTCCTGCTCGGCGCGACGGCCGGGCGGACCACCCTGACCGGCGAGGGCCTGCAGCACAACGACGGGCACTCGGTCCTGCTGGCCTCCGTCAGCCCCGCCTGCGTGGCCTACGACGCGGCCTGGGCGTACGAGCTGTCCTACATCGTCAAGGACGCGCTGCGCCGGATGTACGGGTCGACCGCTGACCACCCCGACGGTGAGGACATCTTCTACTACCTGACCGTCTACAACGAGCCGTACGTGCAGCCAGCCGAGCCCGCCGACTTCGACGGCGGCAGCTCGGCGCTCGAGCGCGGCATCCTGCGCGGCCTGTACCGGTACTCGGCCGCGCCTGAGCTGCCCGAGAACGGCCAGGCTTCCACCACCGGCGAGCACCCGCAGGCGCAGATCCTCGCCTCCGGGGTGGCGATGCGGTGGGCGCTGGAGGCCCAGCGGCTGCTGGCCGAGGACTGGGGCGTCAGGGCCGGAACGTGGTCGGCGACCAGCTGGACCGAGTTGCGCCGGGAGGCCCTGGCCTGTGATGAATGGAACATGCTCCAGCCAGAATCGGAGCAGCGTGTGCCGTACGTGACCAAGGCGCTGGAAGGCCACCAGGGGCCGGTCGTCGCGGTGAGCGACTGGATCCGGGCCGTGCCTGACCAGATCGCCCGCTGGGTGCCAGCGCCGTACACCTCGCTCGGCACCGACGGGTGGGGATTCTCCGACACCCGGCCCGCCGCCCGCCGGTTCTTCCACGTCGACGCCCAGTCGATCACAGTCGCCGTGCTCGGTGAGCTGGCCCGGCTCGGTGAGGTCAAGCCAGAGGTCGTCGCCCAGGCGATCTCGAAGTACCGGCTCGACCTGGACGTCAGCGAAGCGCTCTGACGTGACGGCTCCGTGGTGCACCGGCTGCGGATGAGCGCTGAGCTCGGCGACTCGCTCGCCGAGCTCTGCCTGGCGGATCCGCCGCCCCCGACTTAGCATCGGCGTCACTACTGGCCGGCTGGATTTCCGGGAGGTTCAGTGCCGCGGCTGTTCGGACGCGAACCGGCCGAGCGCCGTGCCGCGCCCGCGGCGGACTCGGTCAGCCTTCTCGGCGGCATGCGCGAGGCGGTACGCGGTGGTGCTGCACGGCAAGAAGCGCGTGGTCCGGCCCGGCAGAGCTTCGACCCGGCGATGCTGGCGTTCCTAGCCGAGGCGCTTGCGATCAGGGTCCAGCCCGCGTTCCGGAGCTGACCAGCACGGTGCGCCGCTCGCACTTACGGTGCCCGGACCAGCACCGGCTGCGCGGCGTCCAATTCCCCCCGGCAGGTCACCAGGCCACCCGACTTGCTGAGCATCGGGACGAGCCGGCGTTCGCCACCGTGCGGGTGCCGTCCGGCAGCGCGATCCGCCACGTTGCCGGGATCACCCAGAGTGGTTCGCAGTCGCCGTTGTCCACGTTCGCCGGGCCATCGCGGTACTCGGCCGCCAGCGTCACCAGGCCGGTCAGCTCGCCTGGCCGGGTGCCGGCCATCGTCCCCGCAGCGAGCCAGCGCACCGGTCCCGCGACCGGGCTCAGCACCGCGGTGCCACGCACGTTCATCCGTACTGTTCTGGTCACAGCCCGGCCGCTGCGGCTGAGCCCGGTCGCCAGTACTGGCCCGACGAGAGTGCATCGCCGCGCCGAGGTGTCTCGAATCAGCACCGTGCCAAAGTCGTTGCCCGCGCCGGCACCGCCGCCCAGGTAGCTCAGCGCCAGCTGAGCGGGCCGGCAGGCGGGCGCTGAGTGTGCCGCGATCAAGACGTCAAGCTGCTGCCCGGCTATCCGGGTACGGGCCCCGGCCTGCGGCGACTGGAAGACGACCGTGCCGGAACCGGCCGCCTGATCGATCACGGCGCCGTCGACGACGACCGAGACGTGCGAGTGCCGCGCGGCCGCGATGGCCTGGGCCGCAGTCAGCCCGATCAGGCCCGGGGCTGGCGGGCCGGCGCCTCCCGTCACGACCGAGGTGTAGCCGAAGAGGTCGGCATGCGCCTGGGACGGCACCACCTCAGCCCGGTCGCCCGCGACGGCGGTGGAGGCCGGGCAGGGCGTCTCGGCCACGGTCACGACTGCGGCCGGTCCCGATCGGTATCTGAAGATGACCTCCTGAACGAACGACGCCGACTGCTGGCTCGTGCAGCTCAGCGCAGCCGGCCCGGCCGGGACTGATCCGTCCAGCACGGCCGCGAGTCCCGCGGCGGCCTGGCCGGTCAGGATCAGGCGTCTGGCCATGTCCGTCGCTTTGGCGGCCGCAACCCCGACTGCGTACTGGCAGACCGTGGCCGCGACCGCGCCGGGCCGCACCAGCGGCAAGGTGACCGCGCTCGTCTGCGGTTTCGGGCGCGAAGCAGCCGTCAGCCGGCCTGCGGTCCGCGGCGGCGTATGCGGGCAACCTGAAGCCCGGCCAACGGCCGTAGTCCCAGGGCCGGTCCTGGTCGCGGCGGGGGCCTTGGTTGCGGCACCGGTCGTCGTCTCGGCCGCCGTCTTCGTCGCGACGGCATGGCTGCCGCACCCCGCGATCAGCAACGCGGCCGCCAGGACCGCACCGAGCGCGCCAGTAGTTCTCATCTGCCTGCCTCCCGACCCGGTGTCCCTACTGCTGAGACCACCGCTGGCCGGTGATGGTTGCCGGTGCCTGCCGACGGCCGGCCGCGGCACCCGGCCGCACGGATGATCTATCGTGGGCGCCGTGCCCCAGTCCGCCGAGCCCGCCCGATGATCGCCGTTACGGCGCTGCGGCCGCTGCAGTACAAGAACTTCGCCGTGCTGTGGACCGCGAGCCTGGTATCGAATGTCGGCACCTGGATGCAGACGGTCGCCGTCGGAGCGCTGGTGATTTCCCGCACCGGCCAGGCCAGCTGGGCGGTCCTGGTCGCAGCGGGCGCCTTCCTGCCCATCGGCCTGCTCTCGCCGGTCGGCGGCGCGCTGGCCGACCGGCTCCCGCGCAAGCCCGTCATCGCCGGCGGCAACCTCGCGGCCGGCCTGATCGCAGCCGCGATCGCGGTCCTGGTCGCGGGCGGGCACGATACCCCCTACGGACTGCTCGGACTCGTCACGCTGCAGGGTTCAGTGTCGGCGCTGATCGGGCCGTTCTCGCAGGCGATCCTGCCTGACCTGGTGCCCCGGTCGGAGTTCCTCGCGGCCAGTTCGCTGAACTCGGCGCAATGGAACGCCGGGCGGATCGTCGGCCCGGCCCTCGCGGGCGCGACCGTGGCCGCGTTCGGGTTCGCCGCCAGCTTCGCCGCTAACGCGATCTCCTTCCTGGCGGTCGTGATCGCCGTGCTCTTCGTCCGCCTTGCGCCGCCGCCCGGCGGTGAACCCGGCCTGATCAGCTCGATGCGAGCAGGCTGGCGCGCCGCCTGGGCCGAACCGTCCTGCCGGGCCTCGATCGTCGCCATCGCCGTGATCGCGTTCCTCGCCGCCCCGTTCATCGCGCTGCTGCCCGCGATGGCACTGCACGTCTCGCATGGCGGCGGCGGGAAGGCAGTGGCGGCCGCCACAGCCGTGCTCACCACGGCTCAGGGCGCCGGAGCGGTGCTCGGCGCCTTCTGCCTGCCGCCACTCGCGCACCGCATCGGCCGCGGCCGCGCCCTGGCCTGGAGCCTGGTCCTGCTGCCGCCGGTCCTCATCGGGTACGCCACCGCGCAGTCCCTGTGGTGGGCGGCGGCCGCGCTGTTCGGAGTCGGCCTGGTCTACATGTGCGTGCTGTCCGGACTGCAGACCGTCACCCAGCTCTTCGCTCCGCTTGCCTACCGCGGCCGGGTGCTGAGCTTCTTCCTGGTCGCGCTCGGCGTGGCCTACCCGGTCGGGGCGCTGGCTCAGGGCCCGGTCGCCGACCACCTGGGCGTCGGCTGGACCACGGCCGGCTGCCGCGCTGATCCTGGTGCTAGCGGGCCTGCTGGTCGCCTGGCGCTGGCCGGGATTCACCCGCGCGGTGACCGCAGCCGAGCCAGCCGATCCGGCCGCGACCCGGCCGTCCGCACTGCCCGCACTGCCCGGGCCTGCGGCCATGGCCGCTGACGCTTCGTGCGTAACGCCCGCTGCCTCGGGCTCCTGACCCGCGCCGGTGCCACTAGCCTGATCCGCCACTTTCTTGCGGTGCTGGCCGACGACCCGCCGGCTGCTCGTGGCACGCTGAGGACATGGCAGCTCCTGCACGCGCGAACGGCAAGTCGCCGACCCCGCGCGGGCGAGTGCGCGCCGATACGATCGCTCGCCTGGAAGCGTCCATGGGTGCCCTCGGCACCGCGGCCATGCAGTCGATGGACCGCCGGCTGCCGTGGTTCCGGGTCATGTCAGCCGAGAACAGGTCGTGGCTGGGACTAGTGGCGCAGGCCGGGGTAGCCGCGTTCGTGGACTGGGTCAAGCACCCGGAGCGGACCAGGCCCGCGGTAGCCGGCGAGGTATTCGGCACCGCCCCGAGGGAACTGGCCAGGGCGGTCACCCTGCAGCAGGCAGTGGAAATGGTCCGGGTCATCGTCGACGTCGTCGAGGCGCAGGTCGACGAGCTGGCCGCGCCGGGCGGCGAGGCCGAGCTGCGGGAGGCGGTGCTCCGGTACACCAGGGAGATCGCCTTCGGCACCGCCCAGGTGTATGCCAGGACCGCCGAGGCGCGCGGTGCCTGGGATGCCCGGCTGGAGGCGCTGGTAGTCGAGTCCCTGGTCCGCGGCGAGGTCGACGAGGGCGTTCAGTCGTGGGCATCAGCACTGAACTGGTCTTTCAGCCCGGTCACGGTCATCGTCGGCTCGGCCGGCCGCGGCGAGGATGCCGCGCTGATCGACGAGTTCCGGGTGATGGCCCGCCGGGCCAGGCTCGACCTGCTCGCCGGCGTGCACGGCAACCGGCTGGTGCTGGTGGTGGGCGGCAGTGCCGAGCCGCTCGAGGCAGCCAGGCACTTCGCCGGGCGCTTCGGGCCGGGTCCGGTCGTCGTCGGCCCGGCGGCCAAGGACCTGCAGTCATCGGTCAGCTCGGCAGCCGCGGCCCTCGCGGGCCTGCGGGCCGCTGAGGGCTGGCCGGACGCCCCGCGGCCGGTGCTGGCCAGTGACCTGCTGCCCGAACGGGCGCTGGACGGCGACGAGTCGGCTCGCGCCGCCCTGATTGAGGAAGTCTACGAACCGCTGCTGCGCGGCGGCAGTGCCCTGCTGGACACCGTGATGACCTATCTTGAGCAGGGCAATTCGCTCGAAGCGACAGCCAGGATGCTGTTCGTGCACCCCAATACGGTCCGTTACCGGCTGCGGCGGGTCACCGAGCTCACCGGCATCGTGCCTGGTGATGGCCGGGGCGGATTCGCGCTCTGGACCGCGGTGGTGCTCGGGCGGCTCGCGCACAAGCGAACATGACTTGTAGAGTATTCACAAAACCGTGCGATGAAACTTCGTTTACTTCGGCATAGGTATGGCGGAGTTCTACAGTGCAGGCTTAGACAATGCTCCTCATCGCAGCCCCCGGTCAGGGTGCCCAGACACCGGGTTTCCTGGCTCCCTGGCTTGAATTGCCTGGTTTTGCCGATCGGCTGGCCGCGTGGTCTGAGCTGGCTGGCTGCGATCTGATCCGGGCTGGAACCACCGCGGACGCGGACGAGATCCGGGACACAGCGGTCGCCCAGCCGCTGCTGGTGGCCGCCGCAATGGCCGCGGCGCTGGACCAGGTCGTCACCGGTGCTCACCCGGTAAGCCGCCAGTCGGTCGCTATCGCCGGGCACAGTGTGGGTGAGCTGGCGGCTGGCGTCCTGGCCGGCGTGATCAGCGCGGAAGACGCGATGCGGCTGGTCCGGGTCCGAGCGCAGGGCATGGCCGCGGCTGCGGCCACGGAACCGACGGGCATGACTGCGGTCCTGGGCGGCGACGAGGCGGTCGTGCTGGCAGCCATTGAGGCCGCCGGCCTGACTCCGGCCAACGTGAACGGGGTCGGCCAGATCGTTGCGGCCGGCACTTTGGAGCAGCTCGCCGCCTTCGCGCAGGACCCGCCGGCCGGGGCCCGGCTGCGGCCGCTGTCGGTCGCGGGCGCCTTCCACACCCATCACATGACACCCGCCGTCGACGCCCTCGCCGCAGCCGCTCAGCAGGTCCAGGCCAACGATCCGGTCCGCCCGCTGCTGTCGAACCGGGACGGGGCCGTCGTGAAGTCCGGCGGCGACTGGCTCGACCGGATCATCAACCAGGTCAGCGCGCCGGTGCGTTGGGACCTGTGCATGCAGACCATGTCCGACCTCGGCGTCACCGCGATGATCGAGCTGCCGCCGGCCGGCACGCTCACCGGGCTGGCCAAGCGCGGCCTGCGCGGCGTCGACCTGATCGCGCTGAAGACCCCCGACGACCTCGACGCGGCGCGCAGGCTGCTGGCTGAGCACGCCGACAGTCACGTCGATCACGACGGGCCGGACTGGCGATTGCTGGTCGCGCCGACCGCGGGGACTTTCCGCGCACCTGAGGACCTGTCCGGCGCCACCGAGCCGGGTATCGAGGTCGGCGCCGACAGCGACCTCGGTCACGTCGAGACGCGCGGCGGCAATCATGCGGTCGTGACCACGTTCCCGGCAACGGTGATCGAATGGCTGGTTGAGGATGGTGATCCCGTCAGCGCGGGGCAGCCGCTGATCCGGCTGCAGCCGCAGCCCGCCGAATAGACATCCGACACCTTCAGGACCGGGCCATCCGGCCCCTTGGCGAAAGGCAGCAGGATTCAGATGCGAATCACCGACGGTCAGCCGGCCGCGCGAGTGCTTGCGTTCGGCGGTTACCAGCCTGCGAACGTCGTTACCAACGACGATCTCGCCAAGACCGTCGACACCAATGATGAGTGGATCCGCAGCCGCGTCGGCATCGCCAGCCGCCGGATCGCCGGGCCGGACGAGACGGTCGCCGACATGGCCACCCAGGCTGGCGGCAAGGCCCTGGCCGGCAGCGGCCTGTCCCCCGAGGACGTCGACCTGGTCATCGTCGCTACCTGCACGCCGGAGGTGCAGATTCCCAACACCGCGGCGTCGGTCGCCCGGCGGCTGGGCATCATGGCGCCGGGCGCCTACGACATGAACGCGGCCTGCGCCGGCTTCTGCTATGCGCTGGCCAACGCCGCTGACGCAGTGCGCACTGGCACGGCGCGCAACGTCCTGGTGATCGGCGCCGAGAAGCTCTCCCAGTGGGTCGACTGGACTGACCGGTCGACGTGCATCATCTTCGCGGACGGAGCCGGCGCCGCGATCGTCGGCCCGGTCGCCGACGCGGGCGACGAGCCCGGTATCGGCCCGGTGCACTGGGGCAGCGACGGCGACCTCGCTGACAAGATCGCCATCAAAGACCGGAACTCCTTCATCGTCCAGGAGGGCCAGGCTGTCTTCCGCTGGGCCACCAGCGCGCTGGCTCCCATCGCGCTCAAGGCGTGCGAGAAGGCGGGCGTTGCCCCCTCCGAGCTGGCCGCATTCATCCCGCACCAGGCCAACCTGCGCATCGTTGAGGCGATCGCGCGCAAGATCGGCGCGCCGCAGGCGATTGTCGCGCAGGACATCGTGAACGCCGGCAATACCTCGTCAGCGTCGATCCCGCTGGCGCTGTCCCGGATGATCGAGCGCGGCGAAGTCAGTTCCGGGTCGAAAGCGCTGCTGCTCGGCTTCGGCGCGGGCATGTGCTATGCCGCGCAGGTGATCACGGTACCCTGACCCCCGCCCCGGTCCGGGGCGATCCACCTATCGCTACACCCGCAGAAGGAGAGCAAAGACCCATGGCCATGACGGAGCAGGAGATCCTGGACGGTCTCGGCGAGATCATTGACGAAGTCGCTGGCGTACCCGCCGACCAGGTCACCCCGGAGAAGACGTTCGTCGACGACCTCGACATCGACTCGCTGTCGATGGTGGAGATCGCGGTAGCGGCCCAGGACAAGTTCGGCGTCGAGATCCCCGACGACCAGCTCAAGGACCTGAAGACCGTGCAGGACGTCGTGGAGTACGTCAAGCGCGCCGAGGTATCTGCCTGACGCTGCGCCGGGCAGGCCGGGACTTCGCCGCGATCGCGGGTGGCCCACGGGGGGACACCCCCGTGGGCATGCCGGGTTCGCCCCCAACTCAAGGAGCACAGAAACAGTGGGAACAGACCGCACGCGCGTCGTGGTCACGGGGCTGGGCGCGATCACCCCGGTGGGCGCCGACGTACCCAGCACCTGGGAGTCGCTGAAGGCCGGCCGCAGCGGCATCCAGCGGCTGACCAACGACTGGGCCGCGGAGCTGCCGACCAGGATCGCGGGCTGGGCGGCGGTCGACCCGGCGACCATGATCGACCGGGTTCAGGCCCGGCGGCTTGACCGGTTCGAGCAGTTCGCACTGATCGCTGCCCGTGAGGCGTGGGCGGACGCCGGCTCGCCAGACGTCGACCCGGAGCGGCTCGGCGTGGTGGTATCCAGCGGCATCGGCGGCATCGCGTCAACTCTCTCGGCCTACGACACGCTCAAGGAAAAGGGCTGGTCCCGGCTGTCCCCGTACACCGTGCCGATGCTGATGCCGAACGGGGCGGCCGGCTGGCTGGCGATCGAGCTGAACGCACGGGCTGAGGTGCATACCACGGTGAGCGCCTGCGCCTCCGGCGCCGAGGCCATCGGCTACGGCATGGACATGATCCGGGCCGGGCGCGCGGACGTGGTGGTGGCCGGCGGCAGCGAGGCGGCGATCCTGGAACTGAACATCGCCGCGTTCGCCGCCATGCGGGCGCTGTCCACCCGCAACGACGAGCCGGAGCGAGCGTCGCGGCCGTTCGACAAGGGCCGCGACGGATTCGTGCTCGGCGAAGGCGCGGGCGTCGTGGTGCTGGAATCTGAGGCGTACGCGCGCGCTCGCGGCGCGACCGTGCACGCGGTCGCGGCTGGTGTCGGCTATTCCTCCGACGCCCATCACATCGCCCAGCCCGAGCCCGAGGGCCGCGGCCTGAAGCTGGTGCTGCGCCGCACGCTCGCCGATGCCGGCCTTGACCCGGGCCAGGTCGTGCACGTGAACGCGCACGCCACCTCGACTCCGGCCGGCGACGTGGTCGAGGCCCAGGCCATCGCCGCCGCGCTCGGCGACGCAGCGGCAGGCGTGGTCGTGTCGGCGACCAAGTCGATGACCGGTCACCTGCTCGGCGGCGCTGGCGCCGTCGAGTCGGTCGCCGCGATCCTGGCGCTGCGCGACAAGGTCGCACCGCCCACCATCAACCTGGAGGATCCCGACGACGACGCCGGCCTGGTGATCTCGACGCAGCCGCAGGAGCTGAAGGCGCGCAGTGCCGGCCCGATGGCAGTGATCAACAACTCGTTCGGTTTCGGCGGCGCGAACGTCGCCCTGGCCTTCACCGGAGCCTGATTCTTGTGACCGCACCCAGCGTGCCGAGCGTGCCCCCCGAGCAGGATGCCCCCGTTCCCCCCGAGGAGATCGACGTGACCATGGTGGAATCCAGGACCGCGACGCAGACCCGGCCTCCGATCGAGAACGGCCGGCCAGCGCCGGTCCCTGCCGCTCCCGCCCCGGCCGCGCCCCCGGCCAGGGCCGCCGCCACGACCGGCCCGCGGCGTGATCCGCAGTCCAGGCTGGCAGCGCTGTTCGATGAGGGCACGCTTGAGCTGCTGCTGCCTGCCGACGACGGCGGCATCCTGGCTGCCGTCGGCAGCGTGGGCGGCGTGCGGACCGTCGCGTTCGCCAGCGACCCGCGGGTGCAGGGCGGTGCGATGGGCATCGTCGGCTGCCAGGCGATCGTGGCCGCCTATGACCACGCCCTGGAGATCGGCGCGCCGGTCGTCGGGCTGTGGCACTCGGGCGGCGCCAGGATTCTCGAAGGCGTCGAGTCCCTGCATGCGGTCGGCCTGGTCTTTGCCGCAATGACTCGCGCCTCCGGCAAGGTGCCGCAGATCTCGGTGGTGCTCGGCGCTGCCGCCGGCGGCGCGGCCTACGGGCCGGCGCTGACCGACCTGGTGATCCTGTCCGAGCAGGGCCGGATCTTCGTCACCGGTCCCGACGTCGTGCGCAGCGTCACCGGCGAAGACGTGGACATGGAACGCCTGGGCGGACCGGAGCCGCATAGCCGGCGGTCCGGCGTGGTGCACCTGGTGACAGCAACCGATGCCGATGCATTCGATAAGGCGCGCCAGCTGGTGATCCTCTTCGGTCACCAGGTCACCGACCCGGCCGCAACCCTGCCGGACTCTGACCTCAAGGCACTGCTGCCTGAGTCGCCCAAGCGCGCCTATGACGTGCACCCGCTCATTGCCGGGCTGCTGGACGAGCCCGGCATCGAGTTGCACCCGCGCTGGGCCCCGAACATCGTCACCACCCTTGGCCGCCTGGGCGGCCGCACCGTGGGCGTCATCGCCAATAACCCGCTGCGGCTGGGCGGCTGCCTGGATGCCACCTCGGCCGAGAAGGCGGCCAGGTTCGTGCGCATGTGCGATGCCTTCGGAGTTCCGCTGGTCGTCCTGGTCGACGTGCCGGGTTACCTGCCCGGGGTCGGCCAGGAGTGGGACGGCGTCGTCCGCCGTGGAGCCAAGCTGCTGCATGCCTTTGCCGAGGCCGTGGTGCCCAGGGTCACCCTGGTGACCCGCAAGGCCTACGGCGGCGCCTACATCGCGATGAACTCCCGCGCCCTCGGCGCAACCAAGGTGTTCGCCTGGCCCGGCGCCGAACTGGCGGTTATGGGCTCGGTCGCCGCAGTCCGTATCCTGCACCGGCGCACGCTCGCAGCCGCCTCGGCTGAGGACCGGCACGAGGTTGAGGCCAGGCTCGCCGCCGAGCACGTCGAGATCGTCGGCGGCCTGGAGCGGGCAGTCTCGGTCGGGGTCATCGACGAGGTCATCGAGCCAGACAAGACCCGCCAGGCCATCCTCGACGCCATCGCGCACGCCCCGTGCGAGCGCGGCCAGCATGGCAATATCCCGCTGTAATTGCACCGCAGCCGGTAATCGCGCCGGGCACCGGATTTATCCCGAGTGCCCGGCGCGATTTCTCGTTATTAGCACCTGGTTTTATAGGTAATCCAAAGAGCCCCGGCGCTATCATCGGAACCCACCGGGTCCTGTACCTTGATGACCGGGAAAGTACGGCTCTGACGTTGGCATTCAGTGTGTTTACGCCCGGTCAGTGCCCCGCCCCGCAATGGTAATGGCGGGTTAACGAACGTATAGGCAACAATGAATTTTCCCACGTCCCAGCCGTCCACTAGCTGAACATTAGGTAGGCAGGTTGCTTCGCTCTGAGCAACATGGGAAGTCTTACTGTCTGCCGTCAACTGCCTGCTGAGGAGCCCAGTCTGTGCCGCCCCGGCTACGAAACGAACGACGTCCAAGCACTGCAAGGCAAGGTGCCGCCGCTCGGCGCGGTCGCGGTCGGCAGACCGTCCTCGCTGGCAGCGTGCCCGGTACCGCGCCGACGGCAGGAGATGATGTGACGGCTCCGCCGGGCACGCCTCCGCCCCCGGTGGGCGGATCGCCGCGGACTCGTATCGTTCGGGTAGCGCCAGGCCAGGGGCAGGCCGAGGGCACCCCCGGCCAGCAGACCGGCCGGACCTGGGTCGGCTGGACCACGGCACTGCTACGCCGGCACTGGCTGGCGGCCCTGCTGCTGGCGGCCGGGCTGGTCCTGCGGGTGATCACGCAGATGGCCTACCATCCGGCCCTGCTCTACATCGACTCGGTCAAGTACCTCTACAACGCCTGGATGGGCGCTGACCCGATCGGTTACAAGATCCCGCTGAAGATGATCCTCGCCGTCGGCGATCTCGGCACCGTAGCCGTCATCCAGCACATCGTCGGCCTGGCGATCGCGGTGGCGATCTACGTGCTGCTACTGCGCCGCGGCGTGAACCGCTGGATCGCGGCGCTGGCGATGGCCCCGATCCTGCTCGATGCCTATCAGCTCCAGGCCGAGGCAACGATCATGCCCGACGTCTTCTTCGAGGTGCTGATCGTCGCCGCCCTGGTCATCTTGCTGTGGAAGCCGGGCGTGTCCTGGCTGGCCGCGCTCGCAGCCGGGCTGATCCTCGGGATCGGCGTGACCGTCCGCGAGGTCGGACTGATCATGATCGTCCCCGCCGTCCTGTTCCTGCTGCTCAGCCGGGGACCGCTGTTCTCCCGCGGCGGCTGGTTCCAGGCCTTCGGCAAGTCGGCGGCGCTCGGTGTCGCTTTCCTGCTGCCGATCCTGGCCTGCTGTGAGGTCCAGTTCCAGCAAACCGGCCGCTTCGAACTCTCGACCAAGGGCAGCGCGGCGGGCCGGATGGCCCAGGTCGCTGACTGCGCCGCGCTGAAGCTCCCGGCCAGCGCCCGGCTGATCTGCCCCACTCCAGCTGAGCAGGCGAAGGGCCCGGACTGGCTGCAGAATGATCCGACCTCGCCGCTGATCGTGGATGCCCCTAAGGGCGCGGCCCGGCTCAAGGTGCTCTCCAAGCTGGACAAGGCGGTCGAGAAGCAGGAGCCCGAGCGCGTGGTCGCGGCTGTGCTGCGCGACTCGATCCGCCTGTTTGAGGTCACCAGGACCAACTCGCAGTCCATCACCGCGATCTCGCGCTGGCAGTTCCAGGTCACCTACCCCGGCTACGTGCCCGAGATCTTCGTGCACCAGAACGGCAAGATCGTGGTCGGCGTGCAGTACCACCACGGTGGCCCCTGGCACTACTACGGGCTCAAGCACGCCTACGGCGGCAAGGCGCAGGTCGACAAGCCGCTGGCCGCATTCCTGCGGACTTATCAGCTTGGCGGCGGCTACACGCCCGGCCCGCTACTGCTCCTGCTCACCGTGCTTGGCTTCGCCGGGTCGCTGCTGGCCCTGTTCGGCCGCAGGCTCGCGCCTAAGGCCCGTCAGCTGGCCCTGGCCAGCATGCTGTTCTTCGTCAGTGCCGGCGGCCTGCTGCTCATCGCCGACTTCTACGTCTACTCCTGGCGGTACCAGCTGCCGGCCTTGTTCACCCTGCCGGTGGCCGGCGTGCTCGCGGGCTACGCGTTCCTGGAACAGTTCCGGGCCCGCCGGGCTGCGCGGCTAGGCGTGGCCGACGAGGCACCGGAGGGGACGAAGTCCGGTCAGCCTCAGCCGAGTCCGGCCGATGCCTAGCGGTTGACTGAGGTCATGTCGGCGTAGCGGTCACCGGAAGCCTGGCCGACGTTCTCCTCCAGCCAGGCGATGTCCGCTGCTGACAGCTCCACGGCGGTCGCGGCGACGTTCTGCTCCAGGTAGGCGCGCCGCTTGGTGCCGGGGATCGGCACGATGTCCTGGCCGCGCGCCAGCACCCAGGCCAGTGCCAGCTGACCGGGCGTGCACCCCTTGTCCGCGGCCAGGTGCTCGACACTGGCCACCAGGGCCACGTTCCGGTCGAAGTTCTCCTCCGCGAAGCGCGGGAACCGGCCAGCCCGAGAGTCACCCTCCGGCAGGTCAGACGCCTGCTTGATCGCGCCGGTCAGGAATCCCCGGCCGAGCGGGCTGTAGGCCACGAAGCCGATGCCGAGCTCGCGCACCACCGGCAGGATGCCTGCCTCGGCGTCCCGCGTGAACAGGCTGTACTCGGTCTGCAGGGCGGTGATCGGGTACACGGCGTGCGCGCGCCTGATGGTCTGCGGGCCAGCCTCGGACAGGCCCAGATGGGTCACCTTGCCCGCCTGCACGAGCTCGGCCATCGCCCCGACGGTCTCCTCGATCGGGACCACCGGGTCGACCCGGTGCTGGTAGTACAGGTCGATGTGATCGACGCCGAGCCTGGATAGCGAGGCGTCACAGGCGGCGGCGACGTACTCCGGGCGGCCGTTGATGCCGACCCAGGAGCCGTCGTCACGTCGTTCGTTGCCGAACTTGGTCGCGAGCACGACCTCGTCCCGGCGGCCGGCGATCGCCTTCCCGACCAGACGCTCGTTGGTGAACGGGCCGTACATGTCGGCGGTGTCCAGGAAGCTGCAGCCAAGCTCCAGCGCCCGGTGGATGGTGGCAATGGACTCGGTGTCGTCACCCGCGCCGTAGAACTCGGACATGCCCATGCACCCGAGGCCGATCGCGGATACGGAGAGGGAACCAAGATGTCGCGTCTGCATGGATTCATATTACCGGAGGCTCCTCCGAATCCAGTTGTCGGATCCGGCCGGCCAGGGGCCGGGAATGCGGCGGCGGCCGCCCGCGCTTGCGCTAGTCATGGACGCCTCGCTTCAGCCCGCTCAGCGGGAGGCACTGCCGCTGGCGGTGCTGGACTTTGTCGGGATCGAGCACGGCGAGAGCGCCTCCTCGGCGCTGGCCGGAGCGGTCGGGATCGCGCAGACCGTGGAGGCGGCGGGCTACCGCCGGTACTGGGTGTCCGAACACCACAACATGACCAGCCTGGCCTGCAGTGCACCCGAACTGCTGATCGCGCATATCGGCGCGTTCACCTCGCAGATCCGGGTCGGCGCGGCCGGGATCATGCTGCCCAACCACTCGTCGCTCAAGGTCGCCGAGACGTTCCGGACGCTGCTGGCGATGTACCCCGGCCGGATCGATCTGGCCCTGGGCCGGGCACCTGGCACCGATCCGCTGACCGCGCACGTGCTGCGGCGCGGCATGGTGGCCGATGCGGCGGCCGAGTTCCCTGCGCAGGTGGGCGAGTTGCTGGCGTTCCTCGGCGACGGCTTCCCGGAGGGTCATCCCTATCAGCCACTGATCGCGGCGCCACTGGTCGCCGAGCGGCCGGAGTTGTTCGTGCTCGGCTCCAGCCCGTACGGGCCCCGGTTCGCCGCGGTCAACGGGTTCTCTGCGGTCTTCGCCCATCACATGAGCCCTGACCTGGCCTTTGAGGCCCTGCGCGACTACCGGCGCCGGTTCGAGCCCCGGCAGGAGGGCGCGCAGCCCTACTCCGCCATGTCGGTGCTCGCGTTCGCCAGCGAGGATCCCGAGGCCGTGATCGCCTTCGAGGCAGCCTGGACCCTCACCATCCAGAACATCCGCCGGGGTATCCGCGAGCCGCTGCCGCCGGAAAAGGTGACTGAACTGGCCGCCTCACCGAGCTTCCGGGCCCGGCGCGAGATGGACGATGACCGGATGGTGACCGGTGAGCCGAAGGCGGTGGCCGAGCGCCTGCTGGAGATGAAGCGGCAGGCGGATGTCGACGAGATCGTCGTGGTCACGCCGAGCCTGGACCGCGAGCGCCGCAAGGCCAGCTACGCGGCGATAGCGGACGCCTGGCGGATCGCAGACTGAGCTACTTCGATGGGCGCGGGCCCTAGGGCAGGCCGACCGAGGCCACCAGGGCCGCGAGCGCGCTGGACTGGCTGGCGGCACCGACGTCCGCCACCGGGCCCGCCCAGAACATGCCGAGTTCGCCGTCTTTGGCGGTGTCATGCGCCTCGATCGATCGAGCCTGCCTCGCGATAAAGGCGTCAAACTGTGCGGTCCCGGCCGTCTCAGCCAGCACCTCAAGATCGCGGACGAAGATGCCCTTGAACGACCGGGTGTTGGCGTCGAGCCTGGCCGCGCAGCCAGTGCCCGGGCACGGCTCCGTCAGCACGCCGCGCACCGTGACCTGGCCGATCGCCGCCCTGGCGATGCGCTCGGCCTGGCCCAGGAGCGAGCTGTCCCCGGTGGCCCGGTACAGCTGGGCGAGTCCGGCCAGGATGACGCCCTGGTTATAGGTCCAGGTCGGGCCGGCATTGTTGTGGCAGCTGTTGTTCAGGCCGTCGCTGACCAGGTTGCTCTTGTTGATCATGCCACTGTGGTCCAGCCAGGACCATTCGGCTTCAGCCCAGCCCAGGTACTTCGTATCGCCCCGGATCCGGTTGTGCAGCCACGCGGTGAGCTCCAGGAAGAGCTCGTTGGAGATCGCGTTCTTGTAGGAGCGGGGTCCGGCTGCCACCAGACGCCGCCGCCGCACGTGCTGTCCCAGGCCTGATGGATGTAGTCGGCGTCAGTCTCGGTCATCGACAGGTAGGACGGGTCTCCCTGCCACCCGACTGGAGTGCGAATGCGCGCGCGATAGCGGTGTCGTAGCTGGCATCGCCGGTGGTCTGCGCGTACGTCTCGACGGTCGACAGGGCCACCGCGGCCTGCCACCAGGAGCGGCCGATCAGGCCGGTGTCCGGGTTGTACGACCTGAACAGCTCGGCGATGGCCGCCCGCTGCAGGCTGCTCGCGCCCAGGGTCGCCGATGGCGTGAGCCCGCAGAGCGCGGTAGCGGTGATGGCGAGCACCACCGCACTGATCGCGGCGACGTGACCCCGTGGCAGGATCCGGCCGATCAGCCTGGCTGCCGCCGTAAGTCGCTTGATGAACAAACGCCGCCCTACCTTGAGCTTCTGCACTAACGCGATGGAAGGGCATTACTGTGGCCTTACCGATCGATCCCGCGCAAACGTCGCCGGCCGCCAGCACGCCCGGGTCAGCCTGCTGGCGTGCGGGTGGCCCGGCCGGTAGCGGCGCGCCTGACTCGCCGCGCCGCAGCCTCAGCGGCCGCGAGCAAGGCCCGCGCATCCTTGCGGAGCTGCCGGCCGGCCGGAGTCAGTTCAACGCGGCGGCTTGACCTGGTCAGCAGCACAGCTCCGATCTCCTGCTCGAGTCGCCGGATCTGCCGGCTGAGCACGGGCTCGGATACAGCCAGCCGCCCGGCCGCGCGGCCGAAGTGGAGTTCCTCAGCAAGCGCCGCGAAGTAGCGGAGCCGGCCAAGATCGAGATCCAGTGCGGCCGGCCCCCGTCGCCCGCGGGTCCTCGACGGCGCGTTCGGAACCAGGAGCTCACCAACGGAGACCTCGAGCGCCGCTGCCAGCGGGGCGAGGCCGTCAACGGGCAGACGGCGCTTCCCGGCTTCTAGCCGGCTGATGGTGGACGCGACCATGTGCGCACGGCGGGCCAGTTCCGCCTGGCTCATGCGCTTGGCCAGGCGGAGCGCTCGGAGCCGATGCCGGACCCCTTCGTCGGTGGCCGGCGGCCCGAGGCGCCGCCCGCGCTCATGCCAGTTTGGCATCGCCGCACCGCCCCCTGTCCGAGCATAAAGTGGCCTTCCTCGCGGATCGATGCGAGGCCTGCATTGCTGGGCGCGGCCTGGGCGTTGAAGTCGGGGCAGTCATGAGGAATAGTCAATGGAGAGCGGTGTTTGATTCCGGAATCACGCTGTCAGTCCCGTATGCCGGATAGCTCCCGAGTGAGATAAGTCCTCGCCTTCCCCGCGGCTCTGCTGTCGAGTACCACCGGCACGAACCATCTTCACTGGCTAGCCAAGGAGACGCGCATGTCTGTCACGACCGAGTAAGCAGCGATCCGGCCGTTCACCGATCCCGGTCACGCCGGCGGAGGACCTCCAAGACCTGCGTGCGCGGGTAGCCGCAACCCGCTGGCCCGATGCGGAGACCGTCTCGGATCATTCGCAGGGCGTTCAGCTGGCGACGATTCAGGAACTCGCCCGCTACTGGGCCTCCGACTACGACTGGCGTTCATGCGAAGCGAAGCTGAGCGCCCTGCCGCATTTCAAGACCGAAATCGACGGGCTGGACATTCATTTCATCCATGTCCGGTCAGCGGACAGACAACGCGCTGCCGCTCATCCTCACGCACGGGTGGCCCGGCTCTATCATCGAGTTGCTCAAGGTCATCGATCCGCTCACCAACCCCACGGCCCACGGCGGCAGCGCGTCGGACGCTTTTCACGTGGTGATTCCGTCGATGCCGGGCTACGGGTACTCAGACAAGCCACGGGGACCAGGCTGGGGTCCCGACCATATGGCGACTGCCTGGGTCGAGCTCATGAAGCGCCTCGGATACGACCGGTTCGCGGCGCAAGGCGGCGACTGGGGCGCGGTAGTCACGGATCTGATGGCGGCCCAGGCACCTCCGGAGTTGATCGGCATGCACACCAACATGCCCGGCGCGATACCGCCGGAAGTCGTGCAGGCGCTCCCGATCCCCGGCCAGCTCGCGCCCGGCAATCCGCCGCCATCCGGTCTGTCAGCCGACGAACAGCGCGCGTTCGAGCAGATCAGCACCTTCTACACGAAGGGCGCAGGTTACGCGGTAGAGATGGGGACGCAGCCGCAGACGCTGTACGGAGTGGCAGATTCACCGGTCGGCCTGGCGGCGTGGATGATCAACCACGACGCCTACAGTTACGGCGAGATCACGCAAGCCTTTGACGGCAGCCCGGTCGGCGAGCTCAGCCGCGACGAAATCCTCGACAACATCATGCTCTACTGGCTGACGAACACGGGGGTCTCCTCGGGTCGTCTGTACTGGGACAACAAGTTCGGCTTCTTCGACGCCAAGAACGTCTCCGATCCCGGCGGGAGTGAGCGTCTTCCCTGGCGAGATCTATCACGCCCCGCGGAGCTGGGCCGAGCGGGCCTACCCCAACCTCATCCACTACAACGAGCTCGACCGGGGCGGGCATTTCGCGGCCTGGGAACAGCCGCAGCTTCTGTCCGAGGAGGTTCGCGCGACGTTCCGGACGCTGCGCTAGATGACGACCACGCAACTCCGGCCGATGCCCTCGCTCGGCGGCGCAACTGGGTGGCTCAACTCCGAGCCACTCGGTCCCGCCGGGCTGCGCGGCCACGTCGTTCTCGTCAACTTCTGGACGCTGACCTGCATTAACTGGCTGCGCACAGAGCCATACGTCCGTGCCTGGTCGCAGCGCCTACCGGGGCAGACGGTCTCGTCGTCGATCGGCGTCCACACGCCCGAGTTCTCGTTCGAGCACGAGATCGACCGAGTGCGCCAGGCGACACGCGACCGCTGGATCGACTACCCGGTCGCGCCGACAACGACTACGCGATCTGGACGGCGTTCGACAACCACTACTGGCCCGCGCTGTACTTCGTCGACGCTGAGGGGGTCATCCGCGCCCACCAGTTCGGCGAAGGGACGCTACCAGGAATCAGAACGGGTCATCCAGCGGCTGCTGGGCGTCGGCCGCGAGCCCGTCTCGGTGATCGGCTCCGGCGTGGAAGCCGAGGCCGACTGGGATCACCTGCGCACCCCTGAGACCTATCTCGGTTACCAACGGGGCGAGCACTTCGCATCACCGCGCTGAGCGGGCCTTCGAACGAAGGCAGCGTCTACGAGCTCCCCGGGCAGCTGGGCTCAACCAGTGGGGCCTCGCCGGCGAGTGGAATGTCGGGCGCGAGAACGTCCTGCTGGAGCAGGCCGGCGGCAGCATCGTGGTCCGGTTCCAGGCGCGTGACGCCCACCTCGTGTTGTCAGCGGGAGCACGACAGCCGATTCCCTTCCGCGTGCTCCTCGATGGCCACGCACCCGGCCCATCGCACGGAGCAGACACCGACACGGACGGGAACGGGCAGTTGCAAGACGGCCGCCTCTACCAGCTCGTGCGGCAAGACGCCGGTGTCGCGAGCGTACGTTGGAGATCTCCTTCGACCGGCCAGGAGCCGAGGCGTACGTGTTCACCTTCGGGTAACGCCGAGTAGTGTCGCCCTCGTGGCGTATGAGGTTCATACCGCGCAGGCCGAGCCGCAGGCGATGGCGGCGGTCCGGGCAACGACCACGCAGCAGCACCTGGGCGCCGATATCGTGCGGCTGCTCGACCTGGTCTGGCCGGCACTGCGTGCGCAGGGTGTTCCGACCGGGCACAACGTGGTGGTGTATTACGGCGGCCAGGACGGTGCGCTCACCATCGACGCGGGCGTGCAGGTCGGGAGCGGCTTCAGCCCGCGCGACCAGGTCCGGCCTGCATCGACGCCCGCCGGTGAGGTGGCTACCACCACGCATTACGGCGAGTATTCAGACCTGGCCAGCGCCTACGCGGCACTGGCGCAGTGGTGCAGCGGCAACGAGCGCCTGCCAGCCGGAGTGAGCTGGGAAGTGTATGGCGACTGGGAAGAGGACCCGGCGAAACGGCGCACCGACGTCTACTTCCTGCTGGAACCGGCCTGACTGACCTGCAGGAGTGGCATTCTGTGGTTATGCAGAGCGTGTACGACGCCGCTGGCGGCAGCGACGGCCTGCTTCGGCTGGCCGAAGCGTGGCATGCGCGGGTGCTGGCCGATGAGATTGTCAGCCACGCGTTCAGCCAGGGCTTCCATCCGCAGCATAGCCAGCGGCTCGCCGCGTACTGGGCCGAGTCGCTCGGCGGGCCTGCCGCCTACTCGGGCAGCTTTGGTGACGAGACGTCGGTCGTGCGAATCCACAGTGGCAACGGTGTGCACGAGGACATGGACCGCAGGGCCATCGCCTGCTTTGACCAGGCGATGGCCGATGCCGGGATGGACCCCGGCGGCCCGCTGCGGCAGGTGCTGCACGACTACTTCGCCTGGGCCGCCACGACGACAATGGCGCGCTACCACGACTCAGCGGACGACGTGCCTGCCGGCATGACCATCCCGCGATGGTCCTGGGACGGCTTGCAGGGCTGACGCATCGCCCGAGTGTCACATCGGAGCGGCCTGCCGGGTCTATCAGGTGTACCCGTTACGAAGCAAGGGAGCTCACCGATGGAAGCCCGTCTCAGCTACGCCAACGCCGCCGCGACCGAGTTCGCCAAGGCCATCAACACGGCCGGCGCGGTCGTCACCCGCTCCGCGCTGCCCGCCACGACGCAGGAGCTGGTGAAGATCCGGGCCAGCCAGATCAACGGCTGCGCCGCCTGCACCGACATGCACACCAAAGACGCCGCCGCACGCCGGCGAGACCGCGGCCCGCCTCAATCTGGTCGCCGCCTGGCGGGAAGCGACAGTCTTCACCGACGCCGAGCGGGCCGCCCTCGAACTGACCGAGCAGGGCACCCGCATCGCCGACGCGGCCGGCGGCGTCACCGACGAGGCCTGGGACAACGCGGCCAAGCACTTCGACGAGGACCAGCTCGCCGCGCTGGTGTCGCTCATCGCCCTCATCAACGCCTACAACCGGCTCAACGTCATCACCCGCCAGCCCGCGGGCGACTACCAGCCCGGCCAGTGGGGCTAACCGCGGGCCACTAAGATTGCCGGTACTGCGGCAAACGGGGAGATAGCGACTGATCATGATGACGACCGTTCTGGATCACGTCGCTATCGGCACCCGCACGCTGTCAGATGGCTGGGACCTGTTCGGCGGGCTGCTCGGCGGGACCTGGCTGTGCGGCGGTGATTCACCTGGTTTCTGGTGGGGTCAGCTGCAGTTCACCGCAGGCCCGAAGATTGAGCTGCTGACGCCGTCCGCGGACCCCGACAATGACTTCCTCGAGCGGTTCCTGGCCTCGCGCGGGGCGGGCCCGCATCATTTCAACTTCATGGCCGCAGACATCAACCGGACGCTGTCGCGGATCAGGGCGCTGGGCATCGAGCCGGTCGGGGTCAGTCTGCTGAGCGCGAACTGGAAGGAAGCGTTCCTGCATCCCAAGGATGCCTTCGGCATCGTGGTCCAGGTCGCGCAGAGCTCCGGCGGGCCGCCGGAGCTTGCCGCCCCGGCGCAGCTTCCGGCACCAGGTCAGCCGGCAGCGTTCAGCATGGTCGAGCATCAGGTCGCCGACCTTGACGCGGCCATCCGCCTGTTCAGCGGCGCGCTTGAGGGTGAGGTTGTCCGGCGCCAGCAAGGTCTGGCGGAATCAGCCGATCTCGCCTGGGACAACGGCGCCCTCCTCCGGCTTGTCCGGGCGACGCCGGCCGCCGGGGTCACTGCCCCCCGGCACGGCGGCGGGATCGGGTGCCTGCGGTTCGCGCGCGATGGGCCGCACTTCAGCCGGGCCGAGCGGGATAGCGCAGCGGACCTGGCCCGGCGCCTCGGGATAGCGCTGCAGCTTGGGCAATAAGCCGGCGGTCGGGCGGCCTGGAACAGCAGGGTCTTCGGAAGGTGTCGGTATGGGCGATGCGGCGGGGATCATCGAGCAAATCTGGCGCTACCCGGTGAAGTCACTCGGCGGCGAGCGGGTGGACGAATCGGCCGCGGATGACGACGGACTGGCCGGCGACCGGGTCTGGGCCGTCCAGGACGAGGCTGGCCGGCTCGGCTCAGGCAAGAACACCCGCAGGTTCACCCGCATCGTCGGCCTGCTGGACCTGGCCGCCCGCTATGACGACCTGGCCGCGCCGCCGGTGGTGACCGGGCCTGATGGCAGCGTGCACCCGGTGGCCTCAGGTGCCGCCGACACGTTCCTGACGCGCCTCAGCGGCCG
This sequence comes from uncultured Actinomycetota bacterium, assembly GCA_963713585.1. GTDB lineage: Bacteria > Actinomycetota > Actinomycetes > Streptosporangiales > Streptosporangiaceae > JAJYUU01. The sequence goes on from CAVQMG010000009.1 coordinate 31,402, forward strand.
GCCGGTGCAGGTGCGGCGGGATACCGGCATCGTGCACTTCGATGAGGTGCCGTTCAGCCTGGTCGGGACCGCAACCGTTGACTGGCTGGCGCACCAGGTACCGGACGTCACTGTGGACGCGCGCCGCCTGCGCCCGAACCTGGTCGTGCGCACGGCCGAGCCGTTCGCCGAGGAATCGTGGCTGGACCGGACAGTGCGGATCGGCGAGCAGGTAACCGCAGTGTTCGACCGGGTGTTCACCCGATGCGTCATGGTTGGCATGGCCCAGCCTGGCCTGCCGGAGTCAACCGATGTGCTGAAGGCCATCGGCCAGCGCGAGAGTCGTCCGGTCTGCCTGGCGGTTGGCGGCCACATCGTCACCGGCGGCGTGATCCGGGCCGGCGACCTTATCTGGGTCTGACGCCGTTCTCGTGCGCGATCGCCGCCGCCTCGGTCCGGCTGGCTGCGCCGAGCTTGGCCAGGATGTTGGAGACGTGCACGCTCACCGTCTTGATGGCGATGAACAGCTCGGCGGCGATCTCCCTGTTGCTGCGCCCGGTGGCGAGCAGCCGGAGCACCTCGAATTCCCGGCTGGTGAGCCCGCTCAGCGGACCCGGCCTGGCCGTCCCCTGAGCAAGCCGGGCCCGGCGGCCAAGATCCGCCAGCGCCGCGCTGAGCCGGGTGGCGCCGAGCCGGTCAGCGACAGCGACCGCTTCCTGCCATTCGCGCTGCGCCGCGTCCCGGTCGCCGGCCTCTGTCAGCGCCTCGGCCAGCCGCCAGCGAGACCGGGCCACCTCGTAGACGAAGCCAGGGCCGAAGGTATCGACCACCGCCTGCCAGTTGGCCGGATCGTTGTGGTCCTCGGCCCGCTGCAGTTCTGCCTCCGCCCTCGCGAGCCAGCCGCGGGCGTCGACGCCGGGCCGTGCCTTGCCTGCCGCCCCGAGCCGCGCTGTCTGGGCCAGCGCCCTGGCTTCCGTTACCAGCGCATCAGCGGGCTGACCGGACGCACGGGCGTGCCGCGCCTGGTCGGCGAGCGCCGCCATGCCCACTGCCGCGGGCCGGATGACCTGCGGGGCCTGCCGTCCGACCACGCGATCGAGGCCCGGATCGTATCGGCGACGAGCGAACGCGCCAGATCGAGATCCCCGGCCCAGTAAGCGTCCTCGGCGAGCAGGCCCGCGGCGATGTACTCGGTCATCAGGTCTGACTTCAGGTACGGCTCGAGCCAGCCGCGCCGCTCCGCTACCCGGGCACTGCCCCTGGCCACATCGAGGAACAGCGCCATCGCCGACAGCCTGGCCTCGCCCACGTTGGCCGGCCGGACCGCGAACTTGTCGCCGAGCGCCTGCGCATGCTCCCAGCGGCCGTCGGCCACGTGCGAGAGGTAGTGCAGGTAGTGCAGATCGACGCCGAACGGGGCCATGGTCAGCCCTGATTGCCGTGCCCGCTGCTCACCCAGGTGCGAGGTCTCCGCTGCCGCCGCCAAGTCCCCGGACTCCAGCTGAATGCGCGCGAGCAGGGTCCTGGCCCGCAGTTCCACGCCGGCCCTGGAGGAGGCGCTGGCCAGCTCCACCGCCCGGGCCCCGGTGGCCTTAGCCTCCTCGGTCTGACCGCCGCGCTCGGCGATGGCCGACAGCGTGGACAGCGCGTCGGCCTGCAGCCACGGAGCGCTGGCAGCCGCCGCCGCGGCATCTGCCTCCTCGGCCCGGATCCTGGCCGGACCTGAGTCCGCCATCGTCAGCAGCGACCTGGCGTGCGTGGCCAGCGCTCCGGCCCGCTCCCAGGTCGGCGGTTCGGCGGGCAGCAGCTCGACGGCAGCCCCGGCGGTGGCAACCGCCTCGTCATCCTCGTCGACGTCCAGCAGGAAGTACGCGAGCCGCTCCTTCACCCGGCACAGCAGCCGCAGATCCGGGTCGGTGGTGTCCTCCAGGTAGCGCACCAGACGGCGCAGCTCCTTCACCGCCTGGCCGACCTCGCCGCTGTCAGCCGAGCTGAGCGCGGCCTTGAAGGCCAGCCGGCCCCGGCTCATGCCGGCCATCTTCTCCGGCTCGGATACTCGCTCCCACAGCGACAGGGCCTGGTCGAAGTGCCGGTGCGCGTCAGCGGGCGCGGCCAGCCGAAACGCCTCCTGGCCGGCCTGCACCGAGGCCGCGAACGCGCCGGGGATGTCGTGACTCGCCAGGCAGTGCAGCGCCAGCTCGGCGGCCGACCCGGCGACCATCGCCAGCCGGTCCTCATCGGCCAGCAGCTCGGCTAGCCGGGCATGCAGCCGCGTCCGCTCACCGGGCAGCAGGTCGTTGTACATCGCCTCGCGCAGCAGCGCGTGCCGGAATGCGAGCCCGCCGTGGCCGTCGGTGACCAGCAGCTGCCGGGCCACCGCTTCGCGGACCGCAGCCTCGTACTCCGCCGTCGGCAGTCCGGCCGCCCGCATGACCAGCTCATCGTCGATCCGGCGCCCGGCCACCGCCGCGGCCCGCAGTACCTGCTGCGCCTCGGGGCTCAGCTCCACGGTCCGGGCCAGCAGCAGGTCAGCCAGGCCGGTGGGCAGTTCGTTGCCGGCCGATGAGGTCGCGACCAGTTCCTCGGCGAAGTAGGTGTTGCCCTCGGCCCGGCTGATGACCCGGTCGATCGCGGCCGTGTCCAGCATGCCGCCGGCCAGCCTGCGCAGGTGCTCGGCCATCGGCGCCGGCGCCAGCGGCCCGACCTCGATCGCGGTAACGGCCGGCAGGCGCTGCAGCTCGCCGACGACCGAGCGCAGCGGGTGACCGCGGTGAATGTCGTCACTGCGGTAGCTCAGCACCAGGGCAATCCGCTCGCCCCGCAGCATCCGGGTCAGGAAGGTCACCAGATCACGGGTGGAGCGGTCGGCCCAGTGCAGGTCCTCCAGGATCAGCAGCACGGGGTTGGCCTGGGCCAGCTCGGACAGCATGCCCAGGACCGCGCCGAACAGCTGCTGCTGGGCCAGGCCTGGCAGGTCGCCGGGCTGCCGGGTGATCTCCCGGTCAGGCAGCAGGCGGGCCAGCACCGGCCGGGTCGCCAGGGCTTCCTGCAGGGTTCCGTCCGCGCCTGGTCCGGTGCCGCGCAGCGCGTCGGCCAGCGGCAGGTAGGGAACGGTGTCGGCCAGCTCAGCGCAGCGACCGGACAGTACGGTGAACCCGCCGCGGGCAGCGACAGCCGCCAGCTCGGTCAGCAGCCTGGTCTTGCCGACGCCCGCATCGCCGCTAACCAGCAGCACAACGGACTGGCCGGACTCGGCCGCCGCGAGCATCTCCCGCATCTGGCCGAGCTCGGCTGCCCGGCCCACCAGCGGGTCCCTCGCAGTATCCAGCACGTTTCAATTATCCCAGCTGGGTCGGACAGTGCTGACCGTCACCGGGCTGGCGTGCCAGAACCGCCAGACGTGCCGTCGGCCGGAACCTCAGGTCGTCGAGGCGATCAGCACCGAGCACGGCGCGTTGTGCGCCACCGAGTTCGGCACGCTGCCGAGCACCCGGCGGACGCCGGCCATGCCCTTGTTCCCGACCACGATCAGGTCGGCGCCGATCTCCTCCGCGACCTGGCAGATCACCTCGGCCGGGGCGCCCGCCTTGGCGTGCGTCTGCACCGGGATATTGGCTGCCCGGGCCCGCGATGCGTGATCGGCCACGACCGAGTCGGCCAGTTCGCCCGTCTCGATCCCCTGTGACTCGCCGCCCGCGCTCAGGTGCTGCGGCTTGTAGGCCGACACGATGTGCAGAGGTCCCGCCGGTGAGCCGGACGAGCTCGATGGCCTCCTTGACCGCGGCGGCCGCGGTATCAGACTTGTCTGCGCCCACCACTACCGTCTGGAACAATTCGACTCCAAGCTCGAAGACCGGCCACCCGTTACCCGCCGCACTATAGCCGGTTTGTCTGGCCCGGTCTGCGGACCGCGGGTACCACCTTTATCGCGAATTGGCCGCGATTCGTTCCGGCAGGCTGCGGCCGAGTGCCAATTCGAGCGCTTCGGCCGGGGACAGCGCTGACCCGGCCTGGTAGGCGGCGGCGAACGGGCCGTCACCCATCCGCGCCCGGAGGGTGCTCTGCTCGCGCTCGGTCAGCTCCTGCTCTGGTGGCGTCCACACGATGCTGCCGTTCTGAATTCCGTCCCGCAGCGCCCGGTCGCCGGCCCCGAACAGCCGGGCCGCGCGGTCATCCTCGCCCTGCCAGCCGGCGATGCAGCCGGCGCAGAAGATCAGCTCCGACGTATCCAGCATGCCGCCGGTCCGGCGCGCGACCAGCAAGCACTGCCGCAACGCCGTGGCGGCCAGCTCATACTCGCCCTGGATCAGCAGCAAGACGGCCAGGTCGCCGCGGAAGCCGTACAGGAATACCTCGTCGCCGAGGCTCTCCACCAAGGCGATGGCCTGCTCGACGTGGTCCCGCGCCTGGCCGACCAGGCCGGCCGCCAGGTCCATGCCGGAGAGCGCGTGCAGCTCGTTCGCGGCGAACATCACGTCACCGCAGGAACGGAAGATGGCCAGCGCTTCCTCGTGGATCAGCCGGGCCGTCTCGCCGAGATCATCCAGCGCGCTGAAACTCAGGATCTCCCCGATCACATGCGGGTCGCCGGTGGTGCGTGCGAGCGCCAGCGCCTGGGCCCCGAGCTCGCCGGCGTCGTCGCGACGCTGGCTGAAGGCAGCCACGAACAGCGTGCCCAGTGCCCGCGCCTCCACCCGCCGGTCGCCGGCCGCGCGGGCTAGCTCAAGCGCCAGCTCGGCGTGCCGCGGCACCTCCGCGATGCTGGCCGGGTCCTTGCGCAGGAACTGCAAGGTCAGCAGCGCCGCTACCTGGTGCCCGTGCGCCCGCAGTTGGTCGGATTCGGCGGTGCCGAGGTCCAGCGCCTCGGTCAGGTAGCCGACGACTTCGGTATGCGCCCGGCTCACCGCGAACCGCTGCAGCGCCATGGCCAGCCGCAGCACCCTGCCGGCCGCCCTCGGCCCGCAGGTGCGAGAACGCGGCCCGCAGGTTCTCCCACTCCGCGTCCAGCCGGCGCAGCCATACTCCTGGCGCGCGCGGCTCAGCGCCGGCGCCGCCTGCTCGGCGAATGCCAGGTAGAACTCCGCGTGCCGGTCCCTGATGGCAGTCAGCTCGTCCTCGCCCGCGGACTTGAACAGCTCCTGCGCCGCGTACTGCCGGACGGTCTCCAGCAGCCGGTAGCGGACCGACTCGCCGCCTTCCAGCGGCCGCTCGGCCAGCACCAGGCTCTTGTCGACCAGCGAGCCGAGCAGGTCCAGCACGTCGAGCGCGTCGATCCCGCCGGCCGCGCAGATGGCCTCGGCGGCTTCCAGCTCGAAGCCGCCCGCGAAGACCGACAGCCGCCGCATGCGTCTCCCGCTCCGGACTGCTGAGCAGGTCGAAGGACCAGTCCACCGTGGCCTGCAGGGTCTGCTGCCGGGGCAGCGCGTTGCGGCTGCCGCCGGTCAGCAGCCGGAACCGCTGGTCGAGCCGCTCGCTCAGGTGCCGCAGCGACATCGAGGACAGCCGGGCCGCGGCCAGCTCCAGCGCCAGCGGGATCCCGTCCAGCCGGCGGCAGATCGTCGCGACCAGCGGCGCGGAGCGTCGTCGAGGACGAAGCCCGGCTCGTGCGACCTGGCCCGCTCGACGAACAGCGTGACGGAGTCGGAGCCGGCCAGATCGGCGGCGCGTCATCGCGTCGCGCCGCGGCAGCGACATGGACGGGACCCGGTAGACCCGCTCGCCCTCGATGCCGAGCGGCTCGCGCGAGGTCGCCAGGAACCGTGACCTCGCGGGCAGTACCGGATCACCTGCTCGCAGAACCTGGCCGCGTCGTCGATCACGTGCTCGCAGTTGTCCAGCACGATCACTGCGTCCTGCCCGGCCAGCGACCTCGAGGATCGACGCGAGCACGCAGCGCCCGGAGTGGTCCGGGCAGCTCCAGCGCCGCGGCGACCGCGCGCGGGCAGCTGGTCGCCGTCGGTGCACGGCCGCCAGTTCGGCGAACCAGACGCCGTCGCAGCGCCACGTCCAGCAGTTCGGCCGCGGCCTGCAGCGCCAGCCGGGTCTTCCCGCTGCCGCCGGACGCCGGTCAGCGTGACCAGCCGCGCCGTCCGCGGCCAGCGACCGCACCTCGGCTAGCTCCTGCTCCCGGCCGATGAACGCGCTGAGCTGGCCGGGCAGGTTGTTCGGCAGGTCCGGGTTATCCAGGGAGGCCAGCGGCGGGAAGTCGGCCGGCAGGAAGTCCGCCTCCAGCTGGAATACCTGCTCCGGGCGGCCCAGGTCCTTCAGCCGGTGCATGCCGAGATCACGCAGCGTCACGCCGTGCGGCAGCGACTGCCACAGCAGCTCCGCGGTCGCGCCCGGACAGCAGCACCTGGCCGCCGTGCGCGACCGACTCCAGCCGCGCGACCCGGTTGACGGCCGGGCCGAAGTAGTCGTTGTCGCGTTCCTCGCAGGCGCCGGTGTGCAGGCCCATCCGCACCAGGATCGGCGGCGTCGTCGGCCAGTGCTGCGCCGACGAGCGCCCGCTGCGCGGCCAGCACGGCGTCCAGGGCCGCCTCGGCCGTCGAGAACGCCGCGCAGAACGCGTCCCCGACGGTCTTGAACACATAGCCGCCGGCCAGCTCGATCGTGCTGCGCAGGATCTCGTCGTGCCGGCGCAGCCCGCGGCGTCATGGCCTCCGGCTCGGCCTCCCACAGCCGCGTCGACCCCTCGATGTCGGTGAACAGCAGGGTGACGGTCCCCGCCGGTATCTGCTCGCCCGTCACTGTCTCCCCTTCAACTGTGCCGCCTTCACTGGTCGCAGTGTCGCATTAACTGGGCCGCCGTCACTGGGCCGCCGTCACCGGGCCGCCGTCACCGGGCCGCCGTCACTGGGCCGCCAGTGCCAGCGTGACCGACTCGGCCCGGGGCAGCGCTGCGCCGGCCCGGTAAGCGTCCTGGTAAGACTGCTCCCCCATGACCTGCCGCAGGCAGGCCTGCTCGCGCTGGCGCATGTCCAGCTCGGCTGCGGACATGCTGATCGTGTGCTCCGCGATCTCGCGCTCGATCGCGACATCGGCGGCGCCGTGCAGCCGGGCTGCCTGCTCGTGCCGCCCGCGCCAGCCCGCGACGACCGCGGCTGCCATGAGCGCCTCGCCGACCGCGAACAGCAGCCCGATCCGGCGGCACACCAGCAGGCAGCGCCGCACCAGCGGCTCGGCCTCCGCGTACCGCTGCTGGATCAGCATCAGCACGCTGTGATCCATCACGAACATGAACAGGAACACCTCGTCGCCGAGTGGCTCGGCCAGCGCAATGGCCTCGGCCAGCTGCGCTTCGGCCTCCGCCAGCCGGCCTGCCAGCACGTCCGCGGCGCTGAGCATGTGCAGCTGGGTGGCCGCGCCCAGATCGTCGCCGGTCCGCCGGAAGCACTCCAGCGCCTCAAGCCGGCTCGGCCGCCGCTCCTGCGGAGAGCCGGGACCGAATGAGCCGAGCAGCTCGCCGAGCAGATGTTCATCGCCGGTCTGCCGGGCGAGCTCAACGGCATCGCCGACAGTCTGCCGCTGCCGGGCGCGATCGGACTCGGTCGTGCCGGTGCCGCACGTGAAGGCCAGCGCTTTGGCCTCCAGCCGGGGATCCCCGGCGATCCTGGCCAGGACTAGTGCGCGTGCTGCATGGTCTTGCGCGGCGGTCAGCGCCGCCGGGTTGTCCCGCTCGAAGAAGTGCGCCATCCAGCACATCATCAGCAAGACTTCAGCCATCAGCGCGGGCGGCACGTCGGCCCGGGCGTCCCGGGCCGCCGCGACCGCGCGGCCGAACTGACTGATGAACCCGGCGTGGCCGCGGCTTTGCACGAACCGGTCAAGCGCGACTGCCAGCCGGAATGCCTGGCTCACCTGGCCGTCCGCGGCCAGCTGGGAGAACGCCGCCTGCACGTTGTCCCAGTCGCGATCCAGGCGCCGCAGCCAGTCCCGCTGGCCGTGACTGATCAGCGCGGGTGCGGCTCGCTCGGCCAGGCCGAGGTAGTGACGAGCGTGCCGGTCCCGTGCCTGCCGGACCTCTGCCTCGCCCGCCGAACTGACCAGCTCCTGGGCGGCGTACTGGCGAATTGTCTCCAGCAGCCGGTACCGCACGGCGTCGCCGTCCCGGTCGGCCACCACCAGGCTCTTGTCCACCAGTGAGCCGAGCAGGTCAAGCACATCGAAGTCATCGACGGTCGTCGCTGGTGCCGACCGCTTCAGCTGCCTCCAGGTCGAACCCGCCGGAGAACACCGACAACCGCAGCAGCGTCTCCCGCTCGGCCGGGTTGAGCAGGCCGAACGACCACTCGACGGTGGCCTGCAGGGTCTGCTGCCTGGGCATCGCGTTGCGGCTGCCGCCGGTCAGCAGCCGGAACCGCTGATCAAGCCGGTCGCTGATCTGCTGCAGTGACATCGACGACAGCCGGGCCGCGGCCAGCTCGAGCGCCAGCGGGATCCCGTCCAGCCGGAGGCAGACCGACGCCACCAGCGGGGCCGCTGGTCGGTGACGGCAAATCTTGGTCGGTCGCCCTGGCCCGCTCGGTGAACAGCCGGACCGCGTCGCTGCCGGCCAGCTCCGCGGCGGTTTCGGCGCCGCCGGCGGCAGCGACAGCGACGGCACCCGGTACACCTGCTCGCCGTCGATCCCCAGCGGCTCCCGTGAGGTGACGACGATCTGCGCCTTCGGGCAGTGCTGCAGCACCTGGTCGCAGAACTTCGCGGCAGCGTCGATGACGTGCTCGCAGTTGTCCAGCACGAGCAGGGCGGACTGGCCCGCCAGCGCCCGTGTCACCCGGTCGGCCGCGGGCTGACCGGCTCCGGCAGCCCGAGCAGAGCAGCCACCGCGCCGGCCAGCTGGTCGCCATCGGTGACCGCGGACAGGTCGGCGAACCAGGCTCCGTCGGCACCGTGACCGAGCAGTTCGGCCGCGGCCTGCAGCGCCAGCCTGGTCTTCCCGCTGCCGCCCGCGCCGGTCAGCGTGAGCAGGCGCGCCGACCCGGCCAGCGCCCGCACCTCAGCCATCTCGCCCTCGCGGCCGACGAACGCGCTCAGCATGGCCGGCAGGTTATTCGGCAGCTCGGGGCTGTCCAGCGACGGCAGCGGCGGGAACTCCGCCGCCAGGAAGCCGGCCTGAAGCTGGAAGACCTGCTCCGGCTGGCCCAGGTCCTTGAGCCGGTGCACGCCCAGGTCCTGCAACTGCACGCCGTCGGTCAGCGAGCCGGCCAGCAGCTGCGCGGTCACGCCGGAGATCAGCACCTGGCCGCCGTGCGCGACGGCCTCCAGCCGCGCCGACCGGTTCACCACCGGCCCGAAGTAGTCGCCGTCCCGTTCCTCGCAGGCGCCGGTGTGCAGCCCCATCCGGACCCGGACCGGCCAGCTGGTTGGCCAGGCCTCCGCACCGAGGGTTCGCTGCGCGGCCAGCGCTGCCTGCACTGCCGAGGGCGCGGCGGCGAAGGCTGCGCAGAACGAGTCGCCGACGGTCTTGAAGACGTACCCGCCCGCCTGCTTGATCGACTGTCGCATGATCTCGTCATGCCGGCGCAGCGCGGCCGCCATCTGGTCCGGCTCGGCTTCCCACATCCGGGTTGAGCCCTCGATGTCGGTGAACAGCAGCGTGACGGTACCGGACGGGATCTGCGCCGGTTCGCTCACAAAGCTGAGGATACGGTCTTCCGGCCAATTCGGCCCGGCCCGGCGGACAGCATCAGCGCGGATGCGCCACGTTCCCGGCCCTGGTGGAGATGTGAGCGGGCGCGGCCGGACTGCCGGGCGGCAGCGCCGGGTCAGGCACCGGGGGCAGCCACCGCGTGTCCAGCGGCAGCTCGCCGGCCCACAGGCCCAGCGCGACGTCGGGACTGTCGCCGTCCTCCGGCGGCCCGGTGCGGATCTTGACCGAGGCCTCGGCCAGCGACAGGGCGAGCAGCCTGGTCGCGGCCAGTTCCTTGCGGCTGGGCCGCCGGGCGTAGTCCCACTGGCCCGGCGCAAGGTGCTCCGACAGCAACCGGAGGCCGGCCAGCTTCTCGGCCGGGTCGTCGACGATCCTCGGCTGCGCGTAGATCATCGCGCTGCGGTAGTTGATCGCGTGCTCGAAGACTGACCTGGCGAGCACCAGGCCGTCCACGATGGTGATGGTCAGGCAGACCTCGGGCATGTCGGCGGCGAGGCTGCGACTGGCCACCGAGCCGTGCACGTAGACGTAGCGGTCATCGAAGCCGTAACCCGTCGGCACCACCATCACGCCGTCGCCAGCCGGCAGGCCGAGGTGCGCCACCAGGCCGGCCCGCAGCACGGCGAACAGCTCAGCCCGGTCGGTGCGGCCCTGCTCGCGCAGCCGCTTGTGCGCCGTCCGGGCCGTCGACGACAGTGCTGCTGACGACAGTGCTGCTGACGACAGTGCTGCTGACGGCTGGGGCTCGCCTTCGATTTCCGACACGTTGCACGTCCTCAGGCACGGATTAGATAGCTCTGAGTCTATTGGACGACTGATTCAGTGGCGAATCAGGTCGGCAGCGGCACGGGTGTTGATGATCTTGTCCGGTCCGATGCCCACGCTCTCCGCCCGCGCGCAGCCGCCGTCCAGCCAGTCCAGCTGACCAGGCGCGTGGGCGTCGGTGTCGATCGCGAAGTCGCAGCCCAGCTCCGCGGCCAGCGCCAGCAGCCGGTCCGGCGGATCCTGCCGCTCTGGCCTGCAGTTGATCTCCACGGCGACGCCGTGCTCGGTGCACGCGGCAAACACGGCCCCGGCGTCGAACTGCGAGTCCGGCCGCTTCCGGCTGCCAAATCCCATCCGGCCGGTGCAGTGCCCCAGCACGTCCACGTTCGGGTTGGCGATGGCCGCCAGCATCCGGGCGGTCATCGGGGCGGCGTCCATCCGCAGCTTGGAGTGCACGCTGGCGACGACCATGTCGAGCCGGGCCAGCAGCGCGGCGTCCTGGTCCAGGCGGCCGTCCTCGAGAATGTCGACCTCGATGCCGGTCAGGATCCGGAACGGCGCCAGCTCGGCATTGAGCTCGCCGACCAGCTCCAGCTGGCGCTCCAGCCGTTCGGCCGAGAGTCCGTTCGCAACGGTGAGCCGCGGCGAATGGTCGGTCAGCGCGAGCCATTCGTGGCCGAGATCGCGGGCGGCTAGCGCCATCTCGGCAACCGGGCTGCCGCCGTCCGACCAGTCCGAGTGCGCATGGCAGTCGCCCCGCAGCGCCGCCCGCAGGCTCGAGGGGGCCGGGGCCGGACGTTCAGCCAGCAGCCTGGCCAGGTACTCGGGCTGCTGCCCGGCCGCGGCCTGCGTCATGGCGCGGGAGGTGGCCGGGCCGATGCCACCGAGCTCGGTCAGCGTGCCGTCCCGGAGCCGACGGTCCAATTCCCCGGTCGGCAGGCCGGACGCGACCCGGGCAGCCCGGCGGAACGCCTGCACCCGGTAGGTAGGCGCGCTGGCCCGCTCCAGCTCAAACGCGATCTGCTGCAGCGTCCGGATCGGATCCGCGCTCGCCTCGTCGTTCGTTTCCATCCCGGCGATTCTCCGGTGGCCGGCGGCCGCCGGCAAGCCGGCTAGCTAGCGCGGGCCTGCGCGCCGTCCGCAGCCGGGTCAAGTTGCTTGCGCAGCCGGGCCCGGCCCCGGTGCAGGCGGGACATCACCGTGCCGACGGGCACCCCGGTCATCTCGGCAATCTCCTTGTACGGGTAACCCTCCACGTCGGCCAGGTACACCGTCACCCGGAAGCATTCGGGCAGCCCGTCCAGCGCGGCGCTGACCTCGGAGTAAGCGAACTGGCCGAGCACCGTGTCCTCGGCCGAGGGGGCACACCGGGCTGGCCGGCCTCGGGCAGGCCCGGCAGCGAGGCGACCAGCGACTCAAATTCCGGGCTCAGGACCTGGACCGGCTCCCGCTGGCGCTTCCGGTAGCCGCTGACAAAGGTGTTGGACAGGATGCGGAACAGCCAGGCACGGGCGTTAGTACCGGGGGTGAAATGCCGGATGCCAGCGTAGGCGCGGGCCATGCTTTCCTGGACCAGGTCCTCGGCATCGGAGGGATTGCGGGTCATCCGGAGGGCAGCCGGATAGAGATAACGCTGGCAGCTGGCAACTTCGCGCTCGTAGATCTCGTGCTGACCCGGCGCTAGAGCGTGGACTGACATGGGTGCTATCGCCTCCTGGCGAGGCAGCAGAGCGCACCGACCCAGCTCACGCACGAGGGCAGGCGTGAGCCCCGGACCTGTCAGAACAGCTCGGGCGTCGCGGTTACGGGGGGTCAGCGCGCCGCCACTTCCTGGGTATGAACTGCAAGTATTTAAACCGCTACTCAACGTTATGTCAAAAGGTGCTCACGCGACGCATACGTCACATGGGCACATTCAGTCACCCGGTCGCGTTCAGCCAGCGGACCGGCGCACCATCGCCGGCCAGCCGGAACGGCTCCAGTTCGTCGTCCCAGGGCTGGCCCAGCAGCAGGCCGAGTTCGGCTTCCAGCGAACCGCCCAGCGCCGGGTGCCGCGGACCGTGCAGATCGCGCAGGGTGCCGAGCCGCGCCTGCGCCCCGTCGTCGCTCGCCGCCGACCGGGCCGACGCGGCCAGTGCCATGGCCGCCCGGAGCCGGTTCTCGCTGATCATGATGTCGCCACTGGCCCCGATCGTCGCGCTGAAGGTGCCGAGCGCGGGGGTATGGCTGTAGTGGACCGCGTCACAGCCCGGGCTGGCCTCCTCGGTCGCCTCGAACCTGATCAGGTTCCAGCCGGCCAGTGCCGACGTGACCGCGCCCGCGGCACCGGGCTTGCCCTGCCAGCTCAGTTCGGCGCGGAGCGCGCCGGGCGAGGCGGGCTGGTCCACCCACGGCATGCTGGCAGGCACGCCAAGGACCCCGGCCACTGCCCACTCAATATGCGGGCAGAGCGCCGGGGGCGCACAGTGCACAAGCAGCACGCCTCGTACTGACACCGATACCTCCCTGCAGCAGACGAGATTCGTCTTCCCCAACGACCTCGTCCGCCAGCGGGACGTGCCAGCACTGGCGATCTTCCGCGACTCATTGTGCACTACGGCCGGCCACGCCGCCAGCACCGAGGGCAGTATCTGCCTGCCGAGCCGCGAGCACCGGCATAGCCTGGCGCTGTCGCGGGTCGGCCGGAGCTGGCCCGGCGGCCAGCCGGAAGGGGACATTCGATGCCATGGCACGGCCCGGACGGCCGGCAGCTGTACTACGAGGAAGCCGGCCGCGGGGACACGGTTCTGCTGATGCCCGGCTGGGCCGGCACCATTGCCGAGTTCGGCCGGCTGCGGGCTGAACTGGCCGCCGGCTTCCGGGTCATCGCGGTTGACCTGCCGGGATCGGGACGCTCGCAGCCGCAGCCGCGCCAGTATCCGGCCAGTTACTACGCCGATGACGCCCGCACGCTGCTCGGCCTGCTGGACGCGCTCGGCATCACCTCGGCGCACCTGGCCGGGTTCAGTGATGGCGGCGAGGAGGCACTGCTGCTGGCCGAGCTCCGGCCCGGCCTGCCACTGTCGGTAGTGACCTGGGGCGCGGCCGGGCGGCTGGTCGCGCCGCCCGGCTCGCTGGACGCCATCGCGAATGCCGTCGACCAGCCGGTCCCCGAACTGGCCCCGCTGGCGGCTTACCTGGCTGAGGCCTACGGTCCGGACAATGCCCGCATCATGGTCGGCAGCTGGGCAGCCGCGATGCGCGAGATAATCACCGCGGGCGGCGACATCAGCGCCTCGGCGGCGCACAGGATCTCCTGCCCGGCGCTGCTGATGACCGGCACTGATGACCCGTACTGCCCGCCCGGGCTGGTGCGGGAACTGGCCGCGCTGATCCCGCGCGGCGAATTCCGGGAGGCGCCCGGCGCGGGACATGACGTCCACCAGTCCCACCACGACTGGCTGGCCCGCCAGCTCGGCGACTGGCTCTCGGCGCACTAGCCGTTCGCGACGGAGAACTCCCGGCAATCGGCACCCGCACCTGCCTCCGTTACTCACCCCACCGTTACTCACCCCACCGTGAGCTCAGCGCCGCCAGCTCCATCGTGGTCAGGTGTCCCTCCGGTCCGCGCTCTCGCACCAGCTCGCCGCCGATGCTGTACCGCGCTGCGTTCTGCGGGCTGCGCCCGGCATGGCGGACGATCTCGTCGATCAGTGCGGTGACCATTCGCAGCCGGGGGTAGCGGGAGTGGATGGCCTGCTCCTGGGCGTCGGTGATGAACTCCGAGCCCGGCCCGAAGTCGATGCCGACGCCTCCCCTGGTCAGGTACGCCAGGACGCCGCGCCGCTCGGCGATGCCGGGCGAGGTGTGCAGGGCTATCGCCTCCCACACCAGGCCCGCGCCGCTGTCATCGATTCCGTTGTCGGTGAGGAACTTCACGGCCATGTCAGCGCCGTCGAGCTCGAACCGCTGGGTGCCGCCGGCCATCGGCGACGTACCGAGATCGTGCAGGACGCAGGCGAAGAACAGCAGGTCAGGATCAAAGTCCGCAGCGGGCCGCAACCCCTCGTGCTCGGCGAGCAGGACCGCGAACAGGTAGCTGCGCAGGCTGTGGTTGGCCACCGGCTCGGTTTCGCAGGCGCGGACATACTCGACCGCGCGGACGGCCAGCGGCGTGGCGGGAAGGACGGGAACTGTCGTCATGTCACGACCGTAGACAGCGGGGCACCGCTCGGGCAGTGGCACGGATGCCAACAGCCGCTAGGATCGTGCCATGCTGGCGCCTTCCGGACGGCACCGGGTGGCTGTCCTGGCGCTGCCTGGTGTCCTCGCCCTCGACTTCGGCATCCCGGTGCACGCGTTCGGGAACTGGGACGGCGGCCCGTACTCGGTCACGGTGTGCACCGAGCTGCCAGGGCCGGTGCCGGTCGAAGGCGCCCCGGCCCTGCTCATCGAGCACGGCCTCGAGGCACTTGCCGGCGCCGACACGATCGTCGTGCCGGGCCAGGCACGACTGGTCCCGCCGTCGGCGCAGGTGCGCGCGGCCCTGGCCGCCGCCGCCGCGACGGGCACCCGCATGGTCTCCATCTGCACCGGCGCGTTCGTACTCGCCGCCGCCGGCTTGCTCAGACGGCCGGCGCGCCACCACGCACTGGCAGCAGGCGGCCGCGCTGGCTCGCGACTATCCGGCGGTCACGGTCGATCCGCACGTGCTGTACGTGGACGAAGGCAACGTACTGACCTCGGCCGGCGTGGCCGCCGGAATCGACCTGTGCCTGCACATCATCCGCACCGACGCCGGGGCAATAGCCGCCAACCAGCGCGCGCGGGCTCTCGTCGCGGCACCGCATCGGACCGGTGGGCAGGCCCAGTACATCGACCGGCCGGCCCTGCCCCGGCCGGCCGGCCCGCTCGACGAACTGCGCGCGTGGGCGCTGCGCCACCTCGACGAGCCGCTCACTGTCGACCGGATGGCACGCGAGGCGTGCCTGTCTCGTCGCACGCTCATCCGCCGGTTCCACGACGAGACCGGACTGCCGCCGATGCAGTGGCTGCTGGGCGCCCGCATTGACCGGGCCCGCGAACTGCTCGAGGCCTCCGACGCGCCCATGGAGCTCGTAGCCCGGCTCTCCGGACTGGGCACCGGCGCAAACCTGCGGACCCTGTTCAAACGCCAGACCGGAATCCCGCCCAGCGCATACCGCAGCACCTTCCGCCGCTCAGCAGATCCCGGCGGCGCCGAAGGTCCGGCTGCTGTCTAGTGCAGTGCGCGGCCGGCCGTGATCTCATAGAAACGTGGCCAGCACGGCGCAATCTCGAGCGTGGCAGCAGGGCGACCGGGACCGCACCGGCCTGCCGTTCGTGGCCGAGATGTACGGCGTGCAGCTCGACCAGTTAGCCGTGTTACTGGACACCACCACCCGGCAGGCGGCTGCTGCCGTCAGCCGCTGGGCCAGCCTCGGCCTGGCCGAATCGGCGGCACTGAGCCCTGGTCCGCGCTGGATCTGGCTGACCAGGGCCGGCTTGCCGCGTGCGGCGCCCGGTACGCCGCGTCTCCCCCGGCCCTGCCCCGGCTCGCGCACATCCGGGCAGTCACGGCAGCCCGGCTGGCATTGCAGGCGACTCCCGGCTATCTCGCGGGTGGCGCGCACTGGCGCAGCGAACGGCACCTGCGGGCACGGCTGGGCGGCCGGCTCGGTGCCCGCGATCACCTGCCCGACGCCGAGGTGCACTGGCCGGACGAGTCTGGCCTGGCCTGGGCCGGCGAATGCTGGGCCATCGAGGCCGAGCTGACGGCGAAAACCCTCAGCCGCACGACCGCGATCATGCACGAGCTGCTGGCCAGGACCGGCGACTACGGCTGCCCGGCAGCGGAGTCCCGGCTGCCCGGAGTCCCGGCGCGGCACGCCAGGGTCATCTACCTGTGCTCGCCCGCGGCGGCCGGCCTGGTGCACCGGGCCCGCGCCGGGCTCGGCAGCCTGGCCGCGCGGGTGGAGATCCGGCCGCTGCCCGCCAGCGCGCCGCTACCCGGCGCGGTCCGCCAGCCCGGCCGTCAGCGCCGCGTCCGGGACCGGGCGTGACCCGCCGGATGGCCGTGCTGGCCGCTCGCGCCGCCCTCACCTGCGTACTGATCGCGCTGCTCCCGGTCACGATCCTCGCCTGCGTGTCCGCAGCGGTCGCCTGGTGGCGGGGCTGGCCGCCGTCGCGGCTCTACCGCGCGGCCGCCTGGTGTCTGCCGATGCTCGCGGTCTGGATCGCAGGCACGCTGCTCACCAGGCACTCCCTGACCCCGCTGGCGCAGGCTCCGCTGCTGGCCGTCCGGCACCGCCACCTCCTGGCCGCTGCGGTGCTGCTGGCACCGCTCGCGGTGCCCGCCGGGCTGCTGGCGGGCGGCTGCGGCTGGTCCCGGCGCCACCAGTCGATGGCGGCACGGGCCGGCGGCCGTTCGCCGGCCTCGGCCGTTGCCTTCGACCGGCGGCAGTGGCGCCATCAGACCCGGTCCGCCGCGGCCCGGATCGCCGCGCCCGGAGCGGTGCCGTTGCTGACCGGCCGGGGCGAGGTGAACATCGGCGCGACGATCCGCGTGCACGGTCATCCCGACCACCCGATCGCCGCACTGCCCGCGAGCCGGCTGCGATCGCACCAGGTCGTCATCGGCGCCACCGGCACCGGCAAGACAACGCTGCTGTTACGCCTGTGGGCCGCGTTCATGGCCAGCTGCCTGGCCGGCACGCGGCCGGCCTGGACGGACCGCCGGCCGTGTTCGTCATCGACTGCAAGGGCGGTGCCGACGCCCGCCGGATCGCCGACCGCTTCCGCCGGGTGATGCGGGGCGCGGGCGCCAGGCACGTGGCCATCTGGCCCGACGAGGCACGCCTGTCGCTGTGGGAGCTGCCGGCCCGTCAGCTAGTGACGACCCTGGTCGACCTCATCGAGCACGGCACCGGCGGCGCCGCCTACTACGCCGACGTCATGGAAGCCGTCGTCGCGCTCGCGGTCGACGCACCCGGCGGGCCGCCAGCCAGCACGGCCGACTTCCTCGCCCGGCTCGACATGGCCTGGCTCGCGCTGGCCTGGTCGGGCTCGGCCGACCAGCTGGCCCAGGTCAGGTCTGCGGCCCGCCAGGTACCCGACATCGCGCTGCGGTTCCGGACGCTGTTCCGCCGGCTCGGATCAGGTCTGGACGGGCCCGGCAGCCTCACTGACGCCGACGCCTGGTATTGCATCGTCGAGGGAACAGCGGAGGTCTCCGTCGCCGAGGCGCAGGCCCGCGCCCTGGTGGATCTGCTCGCCACCTGGGTCACCAGCAGCGCCACGCCACGTCCGGTACTGCTCGCCGTGGACGAGTTCAGCGCCGTGTCGCGGCGGCTGCCGATTTGGCAGCTGTTCGAGCGGGCGCGTTCGCTCGGCCTGGCCGTGCAGGTGTCGGCCCAGTCGTGGCACGGGCTGGCCGCCCGCGAGGACGACCGGTACCGCGTCGCCGCGACCGCCGAAGGCGGCATCTGGCTGCTCCGCACCGCACATCCCGAGCCTGTCATCGCGCTGGCCGGCCAGTACCCGGCCGTCGACAGCAGTCGCCAGCTCACCGGGCGGCTGCGCTGGAGCCGGGCCGGGACCTCCCGGCTGCAGGACCGGCCGGTCGCCGATGCCGGGCTGATCCGCGTCCTGGACGCGGGCCAGGCCGCCTACCTCTACCGCGGCGGCGTCACCTACCTGCTGGTCAAGCGGCTCGTCACCGGCCCCGCCGAACTGCCCGCCGCTCGCGTGGCCGCGGCCGCCGCTCCCTTGGCCGGGCCCGCAGCGGCCGGGGTGCCGGCTGCCGCGTCGCTGCCGGACATCAGCGCGTTCCTGGATGAGGCGTTCGGGCCTGCCGGGAGCAGGCCGTGACCGGGCCGTTCGCTGCGCTCGGCCTGCCCGACAGCCCGGTTCCCGGCGATGACGACGTCCGGTCGGCGTGGCGGCGGATCGCCGAAGCGACGCATCCGGATCGCAGCGATGGCGGCGACCCGGCCGGGTTCGCCGCCGCGGCCGCAGCCTACGCACAGCTGCGCACGCCGTCCGGTCGCGGAGAGGCCGTCGCCGGGCGCGCGGATCGCGGCAGGCGCGCGGCGGGATGGACCGGTCGCGGCAGCCCGCTGCGCCTGGCGCTCCGGCTGCTCGCCGCGACCGGGGCGAGCGCTGTCGCCGTGCTGGCGATCGGCTGGCAGCCTGCCAGCGTCGCGATCATCGCCGGCGCCCTCACCTTCCTGATCCGCACCGGCCGCCACGACGCCGGCTGACCGTCCGGGCGACCGTGGCGGAGAATCCGGACGGTCAGCACCCGGCCGGGTACTGCCCCTAGCCGGGCAGCACTCGTACGACTACTGCCCTTCGCGCCGGGCCGGGTGTGCCCGTGGCGACCGCCAGCGGCGTCTGGCCCGGGCAGCTTCGGAGTCCGGCGGGACCGGAGCCGGCGCGATTGGAGTCCGGGGAGGCGACGGGTGCGCATCTCGCCACCGGCCGAGCAGGTCGTCCTTGTCGACCAGCGGGACGTGGATCGGCGGCCCGACCGGGATCCGGCGCCACTCGGCGATCCGCCGGTTCAGCTCCGACACTGCCTCGAGCAGGTCCGCTTCGGAGCGGAAGCCGGCCGCGTTCTCGATCAGCCGCAGCCGTTCCTTACGCAGCTTCAGCGGCGGCGGCAGCAACTCCTCGGCTGAGACGCCTTCTCTGGCGAGCTTCTCCCGGATCCAGGCCATGCCGTCGTCCGATTCCGGGCGGCGCGGCAGTGGCTTGCCCGCCAGCGGCAGGTCGTCAAAGGCGCCGCGTGCCGCCGCCTCGCTGATCTGCTGGTCGATCCAGGAGGTGAAGGTCTGGCCGGCTGGCTTGCGCTCCGTCATCACTAACGATTCTAAAAGACGCCTCCAGGCCGGTCCCGCGCCCGGTGCGGGGCGACTGTCCGCGCCGCCGGGATCACCCTCTGTCAGACTGAGCCAGTGCTGGGCGAGGTAGCGTTCGTGCTCGCGATGGTCGTGGTCATCGTGGCGGCGCGGCTCGTCTCGGACCGGTTCAAGGTGCCGTACACGATCGTGCTGACGGTGTGCGGGCTGGTCTACGCGGCCCTGCCCGGACCGAACCTGATCCTCGATCCGCACGTGGTGCTGTACCTGCTGATCCCGCCGCTGCTGTACGGCGCGGCCCGGCGCTCCAGCCTGCTCGCGATCAGAGCGAACTGGCGCCCCATCACCAGCTTGTCCGTGGTGCTGGTCCTGATCACCGCCTTCGCGGTCGGCGGCCTGGTCTCGTCGGTGGTGCCGCGGATCTCGCTCGCCGCCGGGATCGTGCTCGGCTCCGCGGTCGCACCGCCCGATCCGGTGGCAGCGATGTCGATCGGCGGCCGGGCCGGACTGCCGCCCCGGCTGCTGACGCTCATCGGTGGCGAGGGCCTGCTCAACGATGCGACCGCCCTCACCACCTTCCAGGTCGCGCTGGCCGCGGTCGGCGGCGGGTTTTCACTCGCGTTCGCGGCCGGCAAGTTCGTGCTGTCGGCAGCCGGGGGACTGGCCATCGGAGCGGTGATCGCCTACGTCATCCGGCTGGCCAGGCCGCTGCTCCGCGATCCGCTGGTCGCCAACGCGGTCTCGCTGGCGACCCCGTTCGCCGCTTACCTCGCGGGCGAGGAAGCGCACGTGTCCGGTGTGCTCGCCGTGGTCATCGCCGGCCTGATGGCCAGTCACGATTCGCCGCGCGGCGAGTCGGGAGCGAGCCGGCTGCAGACCGACGCGGTCTGGCAGCTGGTCGAATTCCTCCTCGAGGGCCTGGTCTTTCTGCTCATCGGCCAGCAGTTGCCGACGGTGCTGCGCGGGCTGCGTAACGAGCGGCCGGCGTGACCGCCGCCGCCATCGCGGTCACGCTCGCGGCCGTGCTGATCATCCGGCCGCTGTGGCTGGTACTGACTCAGACCGTGCCCGGCCGGTTCGGCTGGCGGCTCGGCGACCCGAACCCGACCTTGCGCGGCAAGGAGGTGATCGCGCTGAGCTGGGCCGGCACCCGGGGCGTCATTACCTTGGCGGCCATCTTCACGGTGCCGCTGACCATCGACCGCCAGCCGTTCCCTGACCGGGACCTGCTGCTGCTGTGCGCCTACCTGGTCGTGCTGGTGACCCTGGTCGGCCAGGGCCTGACCTTCGCGCCACTGCTGCGGCTGCTCGGACTTCGGGCCGACGCGGCGGAGGAGATCCAGCTCCGGCATGAGGCCAGGCTGGCCGGGTTCGCGGCGGCGATTACCGCGCTCGACGAGCTGGAGTCAGGCCGCGAGCTGCCTGCCAGCACCGCCGCCTCGATGCGAGCCTCGCTGCGGCAGCGGTCCGACCGGATGCGCGCGCGGATCAGCCTGCTGGAGGAATCGGATGACGGCGACGTCAGCATGAGTCCTCAGCTGGAAGCCGTCGTGCACGCTCAGCACGCGGTGATCGAGGCGCAACGGCAGGAAATGCTGCGCTGGCGGGACAGCGGCAGGCTGCCGGACGCGAACCTGCGCAAGCTGCAGCGCGAGCTCGACCACGAGGAACGCATCCTGCCCGGCGGCTAACGCCGGTCGCGCCACAGGTCTGTCATGGCATAGCCGAGTTCAGCGAGCAGCTGTCGCAGCATCGGCATCGACAGACCGAGCACCGTGCTCGGGTGACCGTCGATGCTGTCCACGAACGGAGCCGTCCTGGCCTCGATGCTGAACGCCCCGGCCAGCGCCAGCGGTTCGCCGGTGGCCAGGTAGGCGTCGAGTTCGGCGGCGGCTGGCCGGCCGAACCGGACGGCAGTGCTGGCCACGCCGCTGGCCCGCCAGCGGCCGGCCCGTCGATGAGGCAGTGCCCGGTGAACAGCGTCGCGGACCGGCCTGCGACCCGCTCCCACATCTGCCGTGCGTGCCGGGCTGAGGCGGGCTTGCCGAAAGCCTCCCCGTCGACGTCCAGCAGCGAGTCGCAGCCGAGGACCAGCGCATCCGGCCGCAGCGCTGCGACGGCCGCAGCTTTGCGCGCGGCCAGGTCGCCGGTCAGCGCCCCAGTATCCAGGCCCGCGTCGTTGCTCTCGTCCGTGCCGCTGACAACGACCTCGGGATCGAGGCACGCATCGCGCAGCACGCGTAGCCGGGCGGCCGAAGCCGAGGCGAGGATCAAGGCAGGCTGGGTCACCGGGTTAGCGTAGCCGGACCGGACGTCCGGTTCAGGCCGGGAACGGATGACTTGGCAGCCACTCCCCGGCCGGCTGGCCGGCCAGCACCCGGTACCCGAGCAGCAGCGCCGCGCCCACGCCGGCTGCGCCCTGCATCCAGCCGGTCGCGGCGGGCAGCTCTGGCGGGTCCGCCGTGTGCTCGACGTTGTGCCAGCGCATCCCCGCTTCATCCGACACGGCGCGGTCCAGCATGTCGTCCAGCACCGTCGTCGCGAAGTCGAGGTCGGCCCGCTCGCCGGTGACCGAGTGCAGGCCGAGGAAGAACCCGGCAACGCCGGCCGAGCCGCAGCACTGCCCGACGTTGTCCCAGAAGCCCGGGTACAGCCGCGCCGGGATGCCGCTGCCGGTCACCGTCAGCGCGGCCCGCCGGGTCCAGGTCAGCCAGGCGGCATCGCCGGTCAGCTCCTGTAGCCGCAGGAACAGGCAGGCCAGGCCCGGCGGTCCGCTGCACCAGCCGAGGGTGTACTGCTGCGTGCCGTCGACCTCGTGATGGTGCACGGCGCAGGTGCCGCCGGCAATCCGGGCGATGGACAGCAGGTAGGCGGCGCCGTCCAGGGCCCGGCCGGTGAAGACCTGGTCGTCCGCCTGGCCGGCCAGCGTGGCGAGTGCGTAGGCGATGCCCGCCGTGCCGTGGGCAATATTCGGAGCCGGCTTGCCATCCTGCGGCCGCGATCGCCACCAGCAGCCCACCGCGGCCGGGATCGCGAGGTCGCTCAGCCGCCGGCCGGCTGCGGCCGCGAGTTCCGGCCGGTCCAGTCGGGCCAGGACCAGCGCGATCCCGGCGGTGCCGTGATACAGCTCCTGCCATGGGCCGCGGCCGTCGGCGAAGGCTGGCCACTCGACGCCGGAGCCGGCCTGCTGCGCCGCCGCCGTCAGTTCGGCCAGCAGGTCGCGCCCGGTTGTGCGCAGCCGGGCATCGTCCAGCACCGCGGCTGCGTGCGCGACCGCGAGCGTCGACCCGGCCAGTCCGGAAAACAGGCCGAATCGTCCTTCGTGCGGTGTCCGCGCGGTGAACAGGGCAGCATCGCGAGCGGCCGCCACGAGCCTGGCACTGCCGGTCGTGCTGGCGAGCTCGGTGAGGAACCAGGTGACGCCAGCCCCGCCGTGGTAGAAACCCGGATCGACGTCATCGCTGATACCGGGCCAGACCGGCCAGCTCCGTCCCTCCGGCGTCCTGAGGGCGGCCCCGGTCAGCCAGCGCCCGGTCGCCTCGGCCGCGGCCAAGTACCGCGCGGCCCGCGCGCCGTCCAGCTCAGCGTGGCCGCTCAGGTGACGCCGGGCTGTGGGCCGGTCGCGACCGGCCGGGCGGGGTCGGCGATCCAGCCGGACCATGAGCCGACGTAGAGCGCGGCCTGAATGCCTGCCAGCTCCAGCGCCAGCACCTCGTGCGCGGCGGTGACACCCGAGCCGCAGTAGACGCCGACCGGCGGGCCGTCACCGCCGGCGGCTGCGGTAATGCCCAGATCGCGAACCGGGCGCGGAGGTCCTCGGTCGGCCGGAAGAGGCCGTCCGACGTCACGTTCTCAGCCGTCGGCGCACTGAGCGCGCCCGGAATGTGCCCGGCCATCCGGTCGACGGGCTCGGTCTCGCCGCGGTAGCGCGCCGGCGCCCTGGCGTCGAGCAGGACGCCGGACCTGGCGATCCCGGCCGCCCCGTCGCCGTCCAGCACCGGCAGCTGGCCGGGCGTCGCGGCGAAGTCACCGGTGCCGGTGATGACGTCCTCGGTGCTGACCGGCTGCCCGGCGCTTGCCAGGCCCGGAACCCGTCCGTCCAGCACCGCCACCCGGCGGCGAGATGACCGTAGTACCGCAGCAGCCACCACGCCCGGGCCGCGATCGTGGCGTCGCCTTCGTCGTAAACCACCACGGGCGTGTCCTGGCCGACTCCCGCCGCCCGCATGGCGGCCTCGAAGTCCGCGGCGGCCGGCAGCGGATGGCGGCCGCCGTCGCCCGGCGGGCCGGCCAGCTGGGTATCCAGGTCGACGTAGACCGCGCCCGGCAGGTGACCGGCCCGGTAGCCGTCGATCCGGGCGGCCCGCCGAGCCGCCAGCGCACGTCGATGAGCGTCGGCGGCTCACTGGCCGGCCAGCGCGTCGTGCGAGCTCGGCGACGGTGATCAGTGGCCTTCCGCGGCCCGCACCGCGCCCCCGGCGGCCAGTCCGCCCGTGGCACGGTTCCCGCGTCAGGTGGCATTCGGCTCGTAGCTCCTCTCCTGTGGATAACTTGCGGATTTCTGTGCACAACTGCCCGTGAGGCGGTGCGGTTCCCCGATCGGAGCTGTGGATAAACACCCGATGCGGCGAGGCCTGCCGTCACGCTATGTAAGTGAGCAGCGGCACTCGCTGGTCGGCCGGCGGTCAGTGAGCCATGCATGCCGACAAGCGCCGACTCGCGTGGGCTCGGCAGTCGTCGCCACCACGGCCGACGAGCCGCGGGCGGCGGCAATCGACGTCGCCGATCCGGTCCGCGACCGCGAGGTCGACCGGCCCGAACCAGCCAGCGTCGATGGCCTCCTCCCGGCTGAGCGATCCATGCGCGGTCACCGAGCGCTGGCCGCCAGGCCGCGAGCACGTCCGCTGCCGCGCCCGGCGCCGCGTACACGTGCCGGGCACGCGGCTCGCCGCCGAGCAGCGCGACGCCCTGCGCGCAGCTCCGGGAGCGCGTCCGCGTCGACGCGCTCGCCCGGCGGCACGTCGGTCATGCCGTGATCGGCGGTGATGTGCAGCGCGGTGCCGGCTGGCAGCGCGCCCGGCTAGCTGCTCGGCCAGCCGGTCCACGTGCGCCGAGCTGGAACCGCCAGGCGGCCGACGTGCAGCCCCAGGCGTGCCCGGTGGCATCGAGGTCGCCGGTGTACACCATGGCCAGCGCGGCGGGCCGCCGCGCCAGCGCCGCGGCAGTCCGGCGCCACCAGCGCGCCGAGCGTGTCCGCCGGCTGGTAGTCGGCCCCGCGCATGGCGGCCGCCGACAGCCCGGTCTGCCGGAACGCCCCGGCAGCGATCGCGGAACGCGCCGACGCCCGCCGCCGCCGCCCGCTCGAAGATGGTCGTTCCCGGCTGCCAGGCGCACCGGATCGACCGACTTGTCCCAGCGCAGCGCGTTCAGCAGCTGGCCGGTCGCCGGCACCCGCACCTGGTAGCCGAGCAGGCCGTGCTGGCCCGGCGGCCGGCCCGTGCCGAGCGAGCTCAGGCTGGTCACCGTCGTCGACGGGAATCCGGCCGTCAGCCAGCACCCGGTCTCCGCCAGGCCGGCCAGGAACGGCGCCGCCGACTGGTGCGCCCGCAGCAGGTCCCAGCCGAGGCCGTCGACGACCAGCAGGCAGGCCCGGTCAGCGAGCGGCAGGCCGAGGACGTTGTGCTCGCCTGGCACCCCGAGCGACGCCAGCAGCGACCGGCTCAGGTCGGCCAGCGTGCTGCTGCCCGTACCCGGGCAGCAGCGGGCCAGTCCTGCTCCCCCGGTATCGCCCCCGCCGTGGTCACGGACGGCTAGTCGCCTCGGTGAGCGCACGGGCGAAGGACACCACCTGCTCGACGGCCTCCGGGCCGTCCGCGGCCTCGCTGACCCGCACGGTCAGGTCGTCGGCGGTCATCGTGCCGGTGAAGCCGTGATCGGCCTCGCAGTTCTCGTCGCCGCAGTGCGCGGGCTCGATCTCGATGTGCGACAGCACGTTCCAGCCGATCGTCAGCACGACCTCGCTCGGCGCAGTCGCGCCTGGCACGTACGAAGCCGGATCCGGAATCACCCTGGTCAGCGCCACCGAGGAGATCCGCGAGTGGCGGACGGCCTCGGTGCTGGTCTCGGCCTGCGGCCTGGACTCCGGGATCGGCCTCGTCGGCCGGGTACTCGTCGGTGTGCGAGTAGACCAGCCGCGTCGGCGTGAGCGCCATGACCGTCACGTGGCGGCGCACTTCCATGCCGGGATCGAAGTGAGCGTCGTGGATCACGACGAAGGAGACGACTGGTTCTGTCCCTACCGCCGATGACACCGCGTCGTACACCAGGCCGGGGTAATAGCCGCTTCGCTCGATCGCGGCCTGCATTCCGGCTCGAAGCCGCCTTCGTATCGCTCATCCTCCCATCCTGCACCGTCCTGCGCCCGCCTTCACCAGGTGGGCCATCTTCGCCGCGTGCGGCGATCAGGTCAGGCCACCGTAGGTCAGGCCGGCAGATACTGTGAGCACCGCCATGTCGCCCGACCTGGCTGACCCAGCCAGGTGCAGCCGCCCGGCCGGCAGCCCGCCTGCCAGCAGCCGGGGCGCGGCCGGATCCCGACAAGACCGGCGCGACGGCGAGCCGGAACTCGTCGGCCAGCCCGCCGGCGAGGAACCTGGCCGAGCACCAGCGCGCCGCCCTCCACCATCAGCCGCCCGACGCCGCGGCCGGCCAGGTCGGCGAGCACCCAGCCCAGGTACAGCCGATCGCGTGCCGGCCACCGGCCAGCGGTCGCCACGACCACCGCCGCCCAGTCCGCCAGCGCGAGTCGCCAGGCCGCGGCCGCGGCGAGCTGCCGTGTAGACCAGCGCGGCTCGCTGGCCTCGGCGAAGAACCGGCTGCCGGGTCCAGGTCGCCGCTGCCGGTGATGCGTGACCTTCTGCGGGCTGGCGTGGCTGCCCCGGGCTCGACCGCGCTCGCGCCCGGCGGCGGCCGACGCGCACCAGCAGGCGCGGGTTGTCACTGCCGGATCGTGTCTGCGCGCCCACCAGGATCGCGTCACTGCCGGCCCGCAGCTCGTCAACCCGGTCCAGGTCGGCCGCATCCGACAGCACCAGCCGGGTGCCGGAGGCGTCGTCGAGGTAGCCGTCAGCTGACATCGCCGCCGACAGCAGCACATAGGGCGCCCGGCCGCAAGCCGAACTCTAGGCCGGTAGCACGCGTTGTCCAGCCGAGCCTGGCAGGCCGTAGGCTCTGGTGCCATGCCCTGGGCTGGACTGCGGCTGGCGATCACGCTGCTCACTGCGGTGCCGCTGCCCGGCGGCCGTCGCACGACCCGTCCCGGCAGGCGGACCGCCGCCGCCGCGATGTACTGGGCGCCCGTCAGTCGGCCTCGTGCTGGGCGGGGCCGCGGCCGGCGTGCTGCTGGCATGCCGCGCCGGGCACACCGGCCCGCTGCTCGCCGCGGCGCTGGCGATCGCGGCGCTGGCCGGGCTGACCCGCGGCCTGCACCTGGACGGCCTGGCCGACCTGCCGACGGCCTCGGCAGCCGCCAGGCCGCCGGGCAGGCGCTGGAGATCATGAAGCAGTCGGACATCGGGCCGTTCGGCGTCGTCACGCTGGTGCTCACGCTGCTCATCCAGGTCAGCGCGCTGGCTCAGGCCGAGCGCTCGGGCGCGGTCCGGTGGCCGTGGCGCCGCCGCCGTCGCCGCCCGGCTGGCGATGATGCTGGCCTGCCGTCGCGGCGTCCCGTGCCGCCCGGCCCGGCGGGCTCGGCGCGCTGGTGGCCGGCACGGTGCATCCGGCCGCCGCGGCGCCGTGCTGGTCCTGGCTGCCGTCGGCGCGAGCGGCCGCCCTCGGCTGGATCTACGCCGTCGCCATCGCCGCCGGCCTGGCGGTGCTCGCGTGGCGCTGACGGCGCTGGCGGTGCGCCGGCTCGGCGGCATCACCGGCGACGTGCTCGGCGCCGTCGCGGAGGTGGCCATGGCGGTCTGCCTGCTGGTGACGGCGCTCAGCTAGACCGGTCACCGGCAGCGTCCCGCAGCGCAGCGCCGCCGATCCGGCCGGCATACTCCCGGGCCTCGGCGTCGGACTCATAACGCTGCCGCGGCCAGAAGAACCCGCGCAGGCCGTCGCCCTTGGTCCGGGGCACGACGTGCACGTGCAGGTGCGGGACGCTCTGGCTGACGACGTTGTTCGCCGCCACGAACGTGCCCTGGCAGCCCAGCGCCGCGGGCATGACCGCGCTGATCCGCTGCACCGCAGGAAGAAGGGACCGACGCGGCGGCTGGCAGGTCCGGCAGCGTCAGAACGTGCTGGCGCGGCGCGACCAGGACGTGACCCTTGAACACGGGCCTGGCATCCAGGAACGCGAAGACACGGCGTCGTCTGCGAGCACGAGGTGCGCCGGAATCGACCGGCAGTGATGTCGCAGAAGACGCAGTCGCTGATGACGGTAATCCCATCCCTTACCGGATGCGATCTGCAGGTTGTAACGATAGCCTGCGCGGATGGCAGCAGACGGACAGCGGCACATACTCGCGATCGGCGGCTTTGCCTCGTTCCCGCAGCAGATCAGCGTCCTGCCTGCGATCATCGGGCACGCCCTGGCGCTGTCCGGAGTCGCCGGCCCCGCGCGTGTGCGTGCTCAACACCGCGAACGGCGACGACTGCGCCGCCTACATGCGGATGTATCCCAAGCTGGTCCAGCGCGGCGCGACGGCCAGCCATCTGCAGCTCTTCCCCATGCCCAACGTCAGTGACCCGAGGACCTGCTGCTATCCCAGGACGTGATCTTCGTAGGCGGCGGCAGCGTCGCCAACATGCTCGCCGTCTGGCGGGCGCACGGCCTGGACGAGATCTTGCGCCGGGCCTGGGACGCAGGCATCGTGCTGGCGGGCGTGAGCGCCGGCGCTATGTGCTGGTTCGAGGGCGGCACAACTGACTCGTTCGGCCTGCCGCTGCGGCCGTATGCCGGCGGTCTCGGCTTCCCCGGAAGTTTCTGCCCGCACTACAGCCGGAACCGGAGGCCGCCCGTCTTCCGGCAGTTAGTAGCGAGGGCACGTTGCCGGCCGGAATAGCCTGCGACGACGGCGCGGCTGCCCATTACGTCGGCGATCAACTGGCCGGCATCCTGTCCGACCGGCCCGGCGCCACCGGGTACCTGGTCACGCCGATGGCAGCGGCGCGACCACCGAGCAGGCGCTGCCGTCGGTCCTGCTGGCGGCGCCGCCTGGCGGTCCGAGCAGCTGGCCAGGACTTCGCTCGGCACACTGGATCAGATCGCTCTACTACGGCTACCAGCGGTCCGGGCGGCCCGGCGGCCTGGCCCGCGCCGTCAGCCGTGCGGGTGAGGCAGATCAGCCAGCAGGCTGACGTGTCTGACCGTGACCGGCGCATAACGCTTTACCGTGTCCGCTATTTATGCCTGGCTGCGCCGCCACCCGGTGCTGGTCGACAGCGTGCTGGCGGCGTTACTCGGGCTGTTCAGCCTGCGGGCAGTGGTCAGGCAGCCATGGCCATACGCTCCGCTGACCCTGTCATGGTCGTCCCGGTACGTGCTGCGCCGCCGGAGTCGCCGCATCTAGGGCCTTCGCCATATCCATGGTCGGCGTGGCCTGCGCAGCTCATTGCCGGGCTGAGCATCACGCCGACGTGGCGCTGCTGATGTTGATGTACACCGTCGCGGCCTACCGGCCCCGCCGCGATTCGATCCTGGTGCTGGCCGCCTACGCGGCCGGGTCGTTCTACGCGATCGTGACCTGGGGACCGGTCCGGGGCATCAACCTGCTCGAGCGCGCGCTGGTGATCTCGGTGCTGTTCTTCGGCAGCGCGCTCATCGCCTGGGTGCTCGGCGACTCGATGCGCTACCGGCGCGGCTACTACGCGGCGCTGGAAGACAAGGCCGCGCGGCTTGAAGCCGAGCGGCATGCCCAGGCCGAAGCATCGCCGCCGCGGCCGAGCGGGCCAGGATTGCCAGGGAGCTGCACGACGTGGTCGCCCACCATGTGAGCGTCATGGTGGTGCAGGCCGACGGGGCCCAGTACGCGCTGCGGACCGACCCGGACCGGGCCGAGGCCGCGCTCGGCGCCATCGCCGGCACCGGCAGGCAGGCGCTGACCGAGATGCGGCGGCTGCTCGGCGTGCTGCGGGCCAGCAGTGACCAGGCCGTGCTGGCGCCGGTGCCCGGCCTCGGCGAGCTGCGGGAGCTGCTGGATCAGGCCAGGGCGGCCGGGCTCGAAGTGTCCTACACCCTCACCGGCAAGCCGCGACCACTGTCAGAAGGCGCCGAGCTGGCCGCCTACCGGGTGGTCCAGGAGTCGCTGACCAACACCCGCAAGCACGCGGGGCTGGCCGCGTCGGCAGCCGTCATCCTGCGGTACGAGCCAGCCGGGCTGACCGTCGAGATCACTGACGACGGCATCGCATCGCCAGCCGAGGACACCGGCGGGCACGGCCTGGCCGGGATGCGAGAGCGGATCGCCATGTACGGCGGCACCGTGCAGGCAGGGCCGCTGCCCGGCGGCGGGTTCGGCGTCACCGCACACCTGCCCTGCCCGAACGCCCGCAAGGCAGAGCGCAGACCCGGCGCCAGCAGGCCCGGCCAGCCGCTGGACGGGGCGGACCAGCGCCATGGCGACCTAGGGGGAAGCAGATGACCGGGGACGAGCAGGGCGCCGGCACTGGCCGCTGTACGGCGCCACGGCGGCGAGCCTGATCAGGATCGCCCTGGTGGACGACCAGGAGCTGGTCCGGGCCGGCTTCCGGATGGTGCTGGACGCGCAGCCCGACATGCAGGTCGTGGGCGAGGCGGCCGACGGCCGGGCCGCGCTCGACCTGGCCAGGCGGCTGCACGCGGACGTGATGGTGATGGACGCCCGGATGCCGCGGCTGGACGGCGTCGAGGCCACCCGCAGATCGTCCAGGCCGGGGACCGGCCCCGCGATACTCATGCTGACCACCTTTGACCTCGACGAGTACGCGTTCGCGGCACTCAAGGCCGGGGCCAGCGGGTTCCTGCTCAAGGACGTTCCGCCGGAAGAGCTGCTGTTCGCCATCCGGGCTGTGCACTCCGGCGACTCGGTCGTTGCGCCGTCTACAACCCGGCGGCTGATCGACCAGTTCGCCGCGCTGCTGCCGGACAGCGAGCACGACGCCCCGACGAACTGGCGGACCTGACCGACCGCGAGCGCGAGGTGCTGACCTGGTGGCGCAGGGCCTGTCGAACGCGAGGTGGCGCAGCGGCTGTACGTATCCGAGGCCACGGTCAAGACGCATGTCGGCCGGGTGCTGGCCAAGCTGGGCCTTGCGCGACCGGGTGCAGGCCGTCGTGTTCGCCTACGAGCACGGGCTGGTCCGGGCCGGCCAGCGAAGACTAGCTGACCGCCGCGGCGACAAGGCGGCGACCAGCAGCGAAACAGGGCCAGCGTTCACTGCAAGCAGCGAAATGCCTGCAGTGAACCGCTAGCGGCGATACTGCCAGCAGCCACCTGCCGCCCAGCCCCGCCCGGTGGCTGCTGCTGGTCTACCGGGTGCCATCCGAGCCCAGCAGGCTGCGCGCCACCGTGTGGCGGCGGATCAAGAGTCTCGGCGCGATCTACCTGCAGAGCTCGGCCGCCGCGCTGCCGGCCAGCGTGCCCGCCGAACGAGCCCTGCGCAAGCTGCGCAGCGAGATCCTCGACATGTCCGGCACGGCCGTGCTGCTGTCCTGCGAGGTGCTGGCCGGCGAAGGCCGACGATCCTGGCCTCATTCCAGGCCGCCCGTGACGACGAGTACGCCGAGATCGTCGACAAATGCGCAGGACTTCATCGCCGGCATCGACAAGGAGTACGCCGAGAAGCACTTCAGCTACGCCGAACTGGAGGAGAACGAGGTCGACCTGGTCAAGCTGCGGAGCTGGCTGCAGCGGGTCAGCGAGCGAGACGTCTTCGGCGCCAGCGGCCAGCAGCAGGTGCTCAGCTCGCTGGCGGAGTGCGAGGAGAAGCTGGAGGCGTACGCGGCGCACGTGTACGCCGAGGAAGCAGAGGGCCGCTGACCGCCCGTCGCAGGCTGACCGGCAGCACCACGACCAGCACCAGCGGCAGCAGCCACCAGGCCACGACCCCCGCCCGGTGCAACCCGTAGGTACCCGCCAGCCCGGCCACCACCGCCACGCGCGACCAGCCAGTCGTCGCCGATCACGAAGTCGTACCAGAACGCGCCGAACGCGCGGAGCTTTGCCATCTCAGGTCCTTCCGGATCGCCAGGTCAGTGGTCAGTGCACGCCGTGGGCGGCCGCAGCTCGGCCACCACGGCTGCCTCGGCGGACCCGCCGCGCCCGGTCCCGGTCGGCCGCAGCAGCGCGGTCAGCCCCAGGCCCAGCACGGCGACGGCCGGGATGATCACCAGCAGGGCCGCATCGGAGCCCGGCCAGTGCGCGCCCGCGCCCTCGCCGCCCCAGAACACCCCGAAGCTGGTCAGCATGATCCCGACGACGAACTTCATCGTGTTCTCCGGCACCTTCGCCAGCGGGGCCCGGATCGCGAATCCGGCCGCGACCACCAGCAGCGTGGCGCAGCCGGCCGCGATCGCGGCCAGGCCGACGTTCCGGCGTTGCTGCCGAAGGTCAGCACGATGAACACGACCTCCAGGCCTTCCAGCAGCACGCCCTTGAACGCCAGGGTAAAGCCGTACCAGTCCGGTGCCAGGAACGACCGGCGGGCTTGCCCGCCCGGTGCTTGCCTACCCTCCGCCTCCGCCTCGGCCAGGTGCTCTCGGTACAGCCGGTCCTCGTCATGCAGCGCCTTGTGGCCGCTCGCGCGCAGGATGGCCTTGCGCAGCCACTGCAGCCCGAAGACCAGCAGCAGCGCGCCGACGACCACCCGCAGGCCGCCGAGCGGGATCCGGGACACCGCCGGCCCGAGTATCGCGGTGATGGCGGCAAGCACGGCCAGGGCGGCTACCGTACCGGTGCCGGCCGACCGCCAGTCCCGCGCGGTGCCGGCCGCGAGCACAATGGTGACCGCCTCGACCGCCTCGACTATGCAGGCCAGGAAGACCGCGATGAAAAGCGCAGTCGTGCCAGCGGCCATCAGCGGCCTCCTGTTCTGTTCGGTTCGTAGCGGATGACCTAGCAATCATAACAGCTGTGACATCGCTAAGATGACGCCCGTTACGTTGTCCGCCGGCCCGGCCGGGCGGCCGGGCCGCGTGCTGACCGCGGATGAGCACATTCCGGCTCAGGCACTAGGCTCGGTGCCGTGACGACGAACCCGCTGACAATCGCCCAGGACTCCGCCCGCAGCGTCACCGCAGACGCCCTCATTATCGGGGTCAGCCAGGACCGCCGACGGCCCCGTTCCGGCCACCGGATCGGCCGACGTCGACGCCGCGCTCGGCGGCACGCTCGCCGCCACCTTGACCGCGCTGGGCGCCACCGGCAAGCAGGATGAGCTGACCAGGATCGCCTCCGGCGGCGCGCTCGCGGCGCCGCTGATCGTCGCCGTGGGGCTCGGCGAGCCAGATCAGGGCGGGGAACGTGGCCGCCGTGAGTCGCTGCGCCGCGCGGCTGGCGCGGCCGTACGGGCACTGAGCTCCGCTGCCAGCACTGGCTCGATCGCACTCGCGCTGCCGGCCGGCGACCCGGCTGCGGCCGAGGCGGTCGCGCTCGGCGCGCTGCTCGGCCGCTACAAGTTCACCCGCTACCGCAGCGGCGCGGCCGCCAGCGGACCCGACCTGGTGCTGCTGACCAGCTGCAGACGATGCTGCCGCCGCGGCCGGCCGGGCGCAGGCGCTGGCTGATGCCATGGCGCTGGTCCGCGACCTGGTCAACACCAGCCCGTCGCACCTGTACCCGGAGACGTTCGCGGCCGAGGCCGAACGGGTCGCTGCCACTGCCGGGCTGGACGTGCAGGTCCTGGACGCACGAAGCGCTGGCCAGCGGCGGCTACGGCGGCATCTCGGGCGTCGGGCAGGGCTCGGTGCACCCGCCGCGGCTGGTCCGGCTGAGCTACACGCCATCCGGAGGCGGACCAGGACCGTCGTCTTCGTCGGCAAGGGCATCACGTTCGACTCGGGCGGGCTGTCGCTGAAGCCGCCGAAGTCGATGGAGACGATGAAGTCCGACATGGGCGGCGCGGCCGCGGTGCTCGGCGCACTGCAGGCAATCGCGGCGCTCGGGCCCGACGGTCAACGTGGTCGGCTACCTGCCGATGGCCGAGAACATGCCGGGCGGCAACGCGCAGCGGCCGTCCGATGTCATCACGATCTTCGGCGGCAAGACGGTCGAGGTGCTCAACACCGACGCCGAGGGCCGCCTGGTGCTGGCCGACGCGCTGGCCCGGTCCGGGCAGGACGCCCCGACCTGCTGATCGACGTGGCGACACTGACCGGCGCGCAGCTGGTCGCGCTCGGCCCGCGTATCAGCGGCGTGATGGGCAGCGATGACGAGGTGTGCGACCGCGGTCGTCGACGCTGCCCGCGAGGCAGGCGAGCAGGCCTGGCCGATGCCGCTGCCGGAGGAGCTGCGCAAGGGCCTCGACTCCGCCGGTCGCCGACATCGCGAACATGGCCGGCGACCGGTTCGGCGGCATGCTGGTGGCAGGCCTGTTCCTGAAGGAATTTGTGCCCGAGGGCGTGCGCTGGGCACATGTGGACATCGCCGGCCCGGCCTTCCACGAGGGCGAGGCCTACGGCTACACCCCCAAGGGCGGGACTGGCGCGGCCGTGCGGATGCTCGTGCAGATCGCGAGCGACGTGGCCGACGGGCAGCTCTAGCGAGCGCGCCGCCGGCAGCGCGGGGTAAGCAACGGCGCTGGCCCCGGAGCGAGACGGACAAGGAGTACATACGTGAGCGACAGCCGGTGCCAGCAACGGCGGCGGCTACGACATCGTCATTCTCGGCGGCGGCAGCGGCGGCTATGCCTGCGCGCTGCGCGCCGCCGAGCTCGGCAAGCGGGTCGCGCTCATCGAGAAGGACAAGGTCGGCGGCACCTGCCTGCACCGCGGCTGCATCCCGACCAAGGCCCTGCTGCACGCGGCCGAGGTGGCCGACCTACGCCCACGAGGGCCCGAGCCTTCGGCGTGCCGGCCAGCTTCGACGGCATCGACATGGCCGGCGTCAACGCCTACAAGGACAAGGTCGTCACCCGCCTGTGCAAGGGCCTGCACCGGCCTGGTCGCCAGCCGCAAGATCAAGGTCATCGAAGGCGACGGCCAGCTGATCTCGCCCACCACGGTGCAGGTCGGCGACCAGGTCATCACCGGCGCAGGCACGTCGTGCTGGCCACCGGCTCGTACACCCGCAGCCTGCCGGGCCTGGTGCTCGACGGCAACCGCGTCATCACCAGCGAGCACGCGCTGCGAGCTCGACCACGTGCCGGCCTCGGTGGTCGTGCTCGGCGGCGGCGTCATCGGCGTCGAGTTCGCGAGCGTGTGGCGCTCGTTCGGGGCCGAGGTCACCATCGTCGAGGCGCTGCCGCACCTGCTGCCGACCGAGGAGGAGTCGAGCTCCAAGCTGCTGGAGCGCGCGTTCCGCCGCCGCGGCATCGGCTTCAAGCTCGGCATCAGGTTCGAGAGCGTCAAGGACACCGGCACGGCGTCACCGTCACGCTCGAGGGCGGCGAGACCATCGACGCCGAGCTGCTGCTCGTCGCGGTCGGCCGCGGCCCGGTCTCCGCCGGCCTCGGCTACGACGAGGTCGGCGTCGCCATGGACCGCGGCTTCGTGCTCGTCGACGAGCTACTGCCAGACCAACGTCCCGGCGTCTACGCCGTCGGCGACCTGCGGCCCGGCCTGCAGCTGGCCCACGTCGGCTTCGCCGAGGGCATCATGGTCGCCGAGCGGATCGCCGGGCTTGCCCGTCATCCCGGTCGACTACGACGGCGTGCCGCGGGTCACCTACTCCGACCCCGAGGTCGCCTCGGTCGGCATCACCTCAGCCACCGCGGCCGCACGCGGCATCGAGGTCACCGAGTTCACCTACGACCTGGCCGGCAACGGCAAGAGCCAGATCCTGCAGACCGCGGCGCGGCGAAGGTCATCGCCACGGCCGGCGGCGGCCCGGTGCTCGGCGTGCACATGGTCGGCGCCCGGGTCGGCGACCTGATCGCCGAGGCGCAGCTGATCGTCAACTGGGAGGCCGTGCCCGACCGACGTCGCCCAGCTCATCCACCCGCACCCCACCCAGTCCGAGGCCATCGGCGAGGCGTTCCTCGCCCTGGCCGGCAAGCCGCTGCACAACCACGGCTGACTGCAGACGCGCAGGGCCGGCACCGGCCCGCGCTACAGTCGAGCACACCGAAGAAGCGAAGAAGGAGTTACGGGAAGCGATGTCGGTCTCCGTATCGATGCCGCAGCTCGGCGAGAGCGTCACCGAGGGCACAGTCACCCGCTGGCTCAAGCGCGAGGGCGAGCACGTCGAGGCCGACGAGCCGCTGCTCGAGGTCTCGACCGACAAGGTCGACACCGAGATCCCGTCGCCGGTGTCCGGCGTCTTGCGCGGCATCACGGTCGCCGAGGACGAGACCGTCGCCGTCGGCGCCGAGCTTGCCGTCATCGACGAGGACGGCGCAGCCGTCAGCCAGGCTGATAACCCGGCCGAAGTGCAGCCGCCGCCGCAACAGGCCGCCGTGCCCGAGCAGCCTCCCGCGCCGCCGCTGCCGGAAGCGCCCGAGCCGTCCGCTCCCGCAGCACCTGCCCCACCAGCGCAGGCTCCCGCAGCGCAGGCTCCCCCGGCTCAGGCCCCGCCCGCGGTTAGCTACCAGCAGCCGCCGGCCTACCAGCCGCCCGCGCCGGCAGAGGCCGCCAGCTTCGAGCCGCCAGAGCAGACCTACGACAACGGCCAGGCCGGCGGGATCACCGACGGAGGCGACGGCCCCTACGTCACGCCGCTGGTGCGCAAGCTTGCCGCCGAGCACGACATCGACCTGGCCACCGTGACCGGCACTGGCGTCGGCGGCCGGATCCGCAAGCAGGACATCCTCGACGCCGCCGCAGTTCAGCGCGGCGTCGCGCCCGCAGCAGCATCCGCCCCGGCACCGGCTGCACCGGCACCGGCCGCGCCCGCACCGGTGGCGACCGCACCAGTGGCCCCTGCACCGCCCGCCGCCGCGCCGGCCTACACGGCCGCGGCGCCAGCCGCCGAGCCGGAGGCCGAGCCTGGCCGCCGGCCAGCCATCGTGCCGTCCAGCCTGCGCGGCACCACCGAGCGGATGTCGCGGGCCCGCCAGGTGATCGCGCAGCGGATGGTCGAGTCGCTGCAGACCTCGGCGCAGCTGACGACCGTGGTCGAGGCGGACGTGACCGCGATCGCCCGGCTCAGGGAACGCGCCAAGGCGGCGTTCGAGGCGCGCGAGGGCGTGAAGCTGTCCTTCCTGCCGTTCTTCGCGCTCGCGGTGGTCGAGGCGCTCAAGGTGCACCCGAAGCTCAACGCGGTGATCGACACCGCATCCGGCCAGGTGACCTACCACGACACCGAGCACCTCGGCATCGCGGTCGACACCGAGCGCGGGCTGATGGTGCCGGTCATCAAGAACGCGGGTGACCTGAACATCGGCGGGCTCGCCCGCAAGATTGCCGATCTGGCCAGCCGCACCCGCGGCGGCCAGGTAAGCCCGGATGACCTGTCCGGCGGCACCTTCACGCTGACCAACACCGGGAGTCGAGGCGCGCTGTTCGACACGCCGATCATCAACCAGCCACAGGTCGGCATTCTCGGCACCGGCACGGTCGTCAAGCGGGCGGTCGTCGTTGAGGACCCGACGCTCGGCGAGGTCATTACCGTCCGGTCGATGGTCTACCTTGCGCTGACCTATGACCACCGGCTCGTCGACGGCGCGGATGCCGCGCGGTTCCTGATCACGGTCAAGGAGCGGCTCGAGGAAGGCACCTTCGAGACCGAGCTCGGCCTGTAAGCACGAGCGCACGCACGCGTTCATACCCGAGGGGGACCGCGGCCACGGCCGCGGTCCGTCGCGTTCACACCCGAGGGGGAATCGCGGCAATCCGCGCTCCGGAACACTGTCGGGCTTATCCGGCGATCGGCAGAATCAGGTTCACTATGCCGCTCAGAGAGGACAGCATGCGACAGCCATCAACCTGGTCCGCCCGATGAACGCCGTGACGCCGGGCACCGCCAGGCGCGCGTTCCGCGCCGCCGAGCCGATTCACGGGATGATCTACTTCACCCCGCATGGCCCGGCTAGCCTACGCCGAGATCGGCATTACCGACCAGCGGATGGCGCTACTTCGCCTCCCGTGCCGCCGCGATGGGCCCGGTCCCGGCCGAGACCGTCATCGCGACGTTCTTCAACTTCAGCCCGGACGATCGTCCGCCGCGGCATTCCCGCCGCCTGGGACATTGCCGCGCCCGTCCAGCTGCTGGCGGCGCGGCTGGAGGCGGCCGATCGCTCGCTGCGGCAGGCCTGGGGCGACGAGATCGGCGGCGACCAGGTACGCGAGGCGGCCGGGCTGGCCCGGCGCGCCGCCGAGCGGGCCGCCGGCCGGCCTGCAGGGTCGGCCGCTCTTCGCGGCGCACGCCTCGCCTGCCCTGGCCCGATGCACCGCACCTGGTGCTGTGGCAGGCGCAGACATTGCTGCGGGAGTACCGCGGGGACGGCCACGTCGCGCTGCTGCTGACCGAGGGACTCGACGGCCTCGGTGCACTGATCACGCACGCCGCCACGGGCAGCATCCCGGCGCAGGCGCTGCGAACCACCCGAGCCTGGAGTGACCAGGACTGGGCCGCCGGCGTGGAAGCGCTGCGCGAGCAGGGCTGGCTGGCCGACGGCGCCGCGCTGACGCTCAGCGAGGACGGGCAACGCCGTCGGCAGGCACTGGAGGACCACACCGACCGGCTGGCCGCGTATCCGTACGAGGCACTCGGCGAGGACGGCACGATGCGGCTGCGGGAACTCACCGCCGCCTTGTCGGCCACGGTCATGGCGGCCGATCTCGGCTTCCCCGCCGCCCTGACGGCCCGGTACTCAAGGTAGCGGCCGCGCGCTGCCCGGCGTGGTGCCGCGGGCCGGACGGCTGGCTGTCGCCGGTGACCCTGGTTGGCCGGCCGACGACCGGGAACGTTGCTGCAGTACCTGAGGAGGGCTCGTGCGACTTGCCATAACCGGTGCAACCGGGCTGATCGGCACCGCGCTCACGCACGATCTGCGCGGCTCCGGCGTCGACGTGCTGCGGCTTGTCCGGCGGGCGCCGGCTGGCCCCGGCGACCTGCGCTGGGACCCGGCCGCGGCCGACGCCGGGCTGGGCCGGTCCGCACTGTCGGGCCTTGACGCCGTCGTGCACCTGTCCGGCGCGGGCGTCGCCGACCGCCGGTGGACCCCGGCCCGCAAGCAGGAACTGCGAGACAGCCGCATCGTCACCACCAGCGCGCTAGTCCGCGCCATGCTGGCCGCGGAGCAGCCACCGCCGGTCCTGCTGTCAGGATCGGCGGTCGGCTGGTACGGGCAGACCGGCGACCGGGCCGTGGACGAGACAGCACCGAACGGCACCGGCTTCCTGGCTGCTCTGGTCCGCGACTGGGAGGCAGCCGCCGAGCCGGCCGCCGCCGCGGGAATCCGGGTAGCCTGCCTGCGATCCGGCGTGGTGCTCACCACCCAGGGCGGCATGCTGGCGCGGCTGCTCCTGCCCTTCCGGCTCGGACTCGGCACCCGGTTTGGTCCCGGTACCCAGTACCTCAGCTGGATCACGCTCGCTGACCATCTGCGCGCGGTCCGGTTCCTGCTCGAGCATCAGGACCTGTCCGGACCGGTGAACCTGACCGCCCCGGCTCCGGTCACTAATACCGAGTTCACCAAGGCGCTGGCGGCCGCACTGCACCGGCCCGCCGTGCTGGCAGTGCCGTCGGCGGCGCTGCGGCTCGGGCTCGGCGAGGTCTCCACCGAACTGCTCGGCGGCACCAGGGTGCTGCCGGCCCGGCTCGAGCAGGCAGGATTCGAGTTCCGGTATCCGGCGATCGGGCCGGCCCTGGCGGCCGCGGCCGCCGAGAAGCCGGGTAGCTGACCGGGCCACGTTCCCGGCCTGGTTCGCGGTCGGGACGCCGCGGTCAGCTCACGCGCCAGGCCTGGCCCGGATTCCACGTGCTCGGGGCCGGCTTCCTCGGCCGCGCGCGGCTGCGGCTCGGCCAGCAGGTCGGACAGCGGGCGGCCGGGCGCGACGCCGGCCAGCGGAATGTCGCGCAGCCGCGGCACACGGCCGGAGTGGCCACGGGAGCGGAGTACCACGGCATTGGTCATCCGCAGCAGCCGCCGCGCGGTGAGAATGGCAACCGCCGCCAGCGGCAGCTCGATCAGCAGCGCCGACAGCAGGCTGAGCCAGAAGCCGCTGGTGTGCGCGTCGAGCACGACATCAAACCAGGCGTCACAGCACAGCAGCGTCGCCAGCACGATCAGGCAGATGATCAGGATCTGGCGCCGCCGCCAGGACGCCCAGCCGGCCGCTGCGAACGCGGCCAGCAGCGCAAGATCGAAACCCACCCAGGCACCGCGCCAGCCGCCCGCCCGGTAGTACCGCGGCAGTGTCGCCGCCAGCAGGCCGGTCCAGGCCGCCAGGCCGAGGCAGCAGACGATGATGGCAAGGAGGAAGATGGCCCGGCGGCGCTCGCCGCCCCTGCTCGACGGCTGATCCATGCCGTCGATCGCCGCGAGCATTCGCCTCAGGTCCGTCCGGTCCTGTGGGCTCATGCGCCGCAGTTCTTCCTCGTCGAACATGCACGCACCTCCGCCTGAGGCTAGCCATCACGGGGCCGACCGCATTCCCGCGACGTTTGTGCCCGGAAATCCGTCCCGTCACTCCCGTACAGACGACCTGAACCCGATCAGTCCACGGTCACCGGCATGGCATCGAAACCCCGCAGCAGCAGGCCGTCGCGCCGGGCCAGCTCGCCGGCCGCCGCGATCTCCGGGAACCGGGCGAGCAGCCGCGGGAAGGCAATCGCGCCTTCCATCCGCGCCAGCGCGGCACCGATGCAGAAATGAGCGCCGCCGCCGAAGCTGAGCGGGGCCCCGTCCGGCCGGGTCGGGTCGAACACGTCCGGGTCGGCGAACCGCCGCGGATCGCGGTTTCCGGCGCCGAGTATCGTCACCACCCGGTCGCCGTCGGCGATCGGGACGCCGGCGACTTTGGTCTCGTAGCCGAGCCGCGACGTCAGCTGCACCGGCGAGTCGAACCGCAGTACCTCCGTCACGAACGCGGCAGGCCCGGCCGCGCCGTCGCGCAGCGCGGCCGCGGCAGCCGGATCATGCAGGATGACCTGCAGGCCGTTGCCGAGCAGGTTCGTGGTGGTCTCGAACC
This sequence comes from uncultured Actinomycetota bacterium, assembly GCA_963713585.1. Taxonomy (GTDB): domain Bacteria; phylum Actinomycetota; class Actinomycetes; order Streptosporangiales; family Streptosporangiaceae; genus JAJYUU01. The sequence goes on from CAVQMG010000009.1 coordinate 71,915, forward strand.
CGGCCACCAGCAGCAGCGTCAGGTTGTGCAGCAGCTCGGCGTCGGTCAGCCTGCCGTCGTCACTGTCGCTGATCGCCAGCAGCGCGCTGATCAGGTCGTCACGGGGCTCGGCCCGTCGTTTCGCGGCCAGGCCGGTGAAGTACGCGAGCAGTTCGACGGCCGCGGCGTCGATGGCCGGCAGCGCGGCCAGGTCGTCGAACTCGAAGATCTGCGCCAGGTCCCGGGCGATGGGCCGGAAGCTCTCCCGGTCCTGCTCGGGGATGCCGATCAGCTCGCAGATCACCGTGATCGGCAGCAGGTAAGCGAAGTCGTGCATGAACTCGACTGTGCGCCCGCCTGCCCCGCTTTCGGCCATGGCGTCGATCAGCTGGTCGGCCATCGTCGCGACGGCGGGTTCCAGCCCGGCAACCCGGCGCGCAGTGAAAGCGCGCGCGATCAGGCTGCGGATCCTGGCATGCTTTTCGCCGTTGAGGTTGAGGATCCAGTCGGCTCCCTGCACCATCGCCGGGTGCTCACGCCAGCCGGGAATGTCGTGCTCGAACACCTCGCTGTCCTGACAGCGGAAGCCCGGATCGCGCAGCACCGCGTTGTTGGCGTCGTAGCCGACCGCGGCCACGACGCCCGGCGCGATGGTGACCACCTCGCCGAGCTCATGGAGTGCGGCATAGTGCGGATAGGGGTCAGCCTTGCCCGCCGGAGTACCGAGCGCCGTGAAGATCTCCAACGCGTCCATCACGCGCACTCCCGTTCGTCGGGCCGGCTGGCGGATGCTGCCGGTGCTACCTGAGACGATAAGTAGTGTCTCGAATCAGCGTCAAGCTATATCTCGTCATTCCGGCGGGCGCGCGGTGCCGGTTCTGGCGGACGCGCGGTGCCGGTTCTGGCGGCCATCCGGCGGCCGGACTGCGGATAAGCTGAAGCCGTGCATGGTGAGCTGGTCTTCGCCCGGCTGGGCACGGGCGCCGATGCTGTGGAGTACCTGCAGGCCTGGGACATCCAGCGGCAGGTGCATGAGCAGCGGGTGGCCGGCCAGATCCCCGATACCTGCCTGCTGCTGGAGCACCAGCCGGTGTACACGGCCGGCAAGCGCACCACTCCCCTGGACCGGCCAGTCGGCGACCCCGGCGCTCCGGTCATCGACGTCGACCGGGGCGGCAACATCACTTGGCACGGCCCTGGTCAGCTGGTCGGCTATCCGATTGTCGCCCTGGACGAGCCGGTCGACGTAGTCAAGTACGTCTCCCTGGTTGAAGCCGCGATGATCGGCACCTGCGCCGAGTTCGGCGTCGAGGCCGTGCGGGTTGAAGGCCGCCGCGGCGTCTGGCTGCCCGGCGACGCTCATCGGCCGGACCGCAAGATCGCGGCGCTCGGCATCAGGGTGGCTAAGGGCGTTGCGATGCACGGCTTCGCGCTCAACTGCGACTGCGACCTGTCGTGGTACGACCGGATCGTGCCCTGCGGCATTTCTGACGCCTCGGTGACCTCGCTGTCGGCCGAGACCGGCCGGCCGATCTCGGTCGACGACGTACTGCCGGTCGCCGAGAGTCAACTCGCGGCTGTGTTCGGCGCCACCGGCGTTCGCCGCGTCCGCGGCGTGCCGGGCCTGGTCCCGGCACCCGCCGCCGCGGCTAGCTACTGCCAGCTGGCTCGCTGCTGCCCGCTGGCTCGCTGCTGGGCGCCGGAACGTAGCGCGCGCAGCCGGTGGATCTGGCCTCCATCGCCGCCGTGACCCTGGGCACCGAGGCCGGCAGCAGGTACGGGCCGACGTCGGCCTCGGCCACGAAGCGGCACTCGTCCAGCTCTGACGCCTGCAGCCGGATGCCGTCCGTGCTGTCCAGCGTGCCGCCGTCGAAGATGAAGTACGCGACCGGCCGTGCCTGCGAGCCGTAGATCGCCTGGGAGGGGTGCCAGTCGACTGACAGCAGCGCTCCCGGCGTTAGCCGCAGGCCGAGTTCCTCCGCGACCTCCCGCGCGCACCCGTCGTGCGGTGCCTCGAGGAACTCGCAGATGCCGCCGGGCAGTGTCCAGTGATCCCGGTAGTTCGGCTTGACCAGCAGCACCCGGCCGCGGCCATCGCCGATCAGCGCCGCGGCCGACAGCACGACGCCGGGCAGGCTCGCGTGCCAGGCGACCGGCTCAACCCAGCCGTCAGCGGGCACCGCGTCTCAGCCCTGGACCGCCGCGCGGGCCAGGTACTCGCCCAGTTCTGCGGCGGGCACCGCCTGCTGCTCGCCGGACCGCATGTCCCGCACCGTGACCGTCCCCGCCTCGTGCTCCTGCTCGCCGCAGATCAGGCACCAGCGGGCTCCGTTGTCGCTGGCCCACTTCAGCTGCCTGCCGAGCTTGCCGGAGGACCCGAGGTACACCGACGCGCGAAGTCCCGCGGTCCTGGCCGTGCCCGCCAAGGCGAACGATGCGGCGGCCAGGTCGGCGCTCATCACCGTCACCGCAACGTCGAGCCGACTCGGCTCGACGTCCCCGTCCGGGATCAGGCCGAAGATCCGCTCGATCCCGATGGACGAACCGGTGGCCGGCACGTCCGGGCCGCCGAGCGCCTCGATCAGGTGGTCATACCGGCCGCCGGAGCCGATCGAGCCGGCCACGCCGGGGGCGGTGAGCTCCCAGATCGGGCCGGTGTAGTAGCTGAGTCCGCGCACCATCCGCGGCGTGAAGATGACCCGGCCAGCCGGGATCTGCCCGGCAGTCAGCGACAGCACGGTTTCGACTTCGTCCAGGCCAGCTGTGCCCTCCTCGGTCTTGGTCAGCGCGACCCGGACCCGGTCGGCCGAGTCCGGCGCGGTCAGCGAGCCGACCAGCTCGCTCGCCTGCTCGCCGGTCAGCCCGCGGCTGGTCAGCTCCGCGATCACGTCAGCGGGCGCGAGCTTGTCCAGCTTGTCCAGCGAGATCAGCACGCCGGAGCCGATCTCGGCCGGCACCCCGAACGCCTCCAGCAGTCCCGCCAGGATCCGCCGGGAGTTGAGCAGGATGGTGAATCCGGGCACGCCGAGCGCCGCCAGCGCGTCGTGCTGCGCGCATAGCGCCTCGGCGTCGGCCAGCAGCGATGACGAGCCGAGTGTGTCCAGGTCGCACTGCACGAACTCGCGGTAACGATCCTTGCCCGGCCGGTCGGCTCGCCAGACCGGGCCGATCGCGTACCGCTTGTACGGCGTCGGCAGCTGGCTCCCGTAGGCCGCCGCCACCCTGGCCAGCGGCACCGTCATGTCGTAGCGCAGGGCCAGGTCGGCCTCACCGGACGCTTCGTGCTCGCCTCGGCGCAGGATCTTGAAGACCAGTTTGTCGCCCTCGTCGCCGTACTTGCCGAGCAGGACGTCCAGCCGCTCGAAGGCGGGCGTCTGCAGCGGCTCGAAGCCGTAGCCGGCGACAACGGCGACGGATCACGCCGAATGCGTGCTCGCGCTTCTCCGCGTCGGCGGCGAGGAAGTCACGCGTTCCGGACGGCGGATCGAACTGGCTTGGCATGTGTCTATGGTTCCCGATGATGGCCGGTGCCGTCACATCGGCCCGCCGACCGCGGTCTGCTTAGCTCGATGCGAGTTCCGACCAGCAGTGAGTTCGCCAGGTCCGGCAGCACGACCTCAGTCCACAGCAGGCGCGGCTCGGCCGACCAGAGCCGCCGCTTGGGTCGTCCGCAATCAGCGGCGAACCCGGCGGGAGCGCCGCCACCGGGGTCAGGTCATCCGACACGATCCGGCCACCGCCCTTCAGCATGCTGACCGCGCGGCGAAGCTGGCGCTGTCGCGCTGGCCGCCGTCGTTGAAGATCAGGTCGAACGGGGCCAGCGGCGCCAGCACCGAGTCGGCGTCGCCCTCGATCACCTGCACCCGCGGGTCCTCGGCCAGCAGGCTGGCGGCGACGGCCGCCCGGCCGGGATCGATCTCCGCGGTGACCAGCGTGCAGTCGGCAGGCATCGCGCTGGCGATCCAGGCGGCGCCGATCCCGGTGCCGGTGCCGAACTCGGCGATGTTCCCGCCCGCGCAGCTGGCCGCCAGCACGGCCAGGAACCTGCCGACGCCGGGCAGGCTCGCCGACGGCCCTTCGTCACCAGCCTCCTCGCGGGTCAGCGGAAGCCGGCCGACTGGGCCGCTGCCATCGCGCGCTCAACGAGCTCCGGAGTGCCGGTCATGCAGGGGTGCTCCCTTCGGTTGCCGCCGTCAGGTCTTGCGGCGGTAGACGCGCACGGCCAGCGGCGCGAACACCACCAGGATGCCAAACGCCCAGAGCATCGATTCACCCGCATTGACGGCTACCGGGCCGCCCACCATCAGGCCGCGGCAGGCGGCCGCCAGCAGCGTCATCGGGTTGGCCTTCGCGAACGCCTGCAGCCAGCCTGGCATCGTCTGGATCGGCACCAGCAGGCCGCTGGCGAACACGATCGGGAAGATCGCCGTGAATCCGAAGATCTGCACGCCCTGCGGCGTCTTGACCACCAGGCCGATGAGGGCGGAGATCCAGCACATCGCCATCGCGAACGCCAGCACCAGCAGGCAGCCCGCGAACGCGGCCAGCGGATTGGTCGTCACCGGAACCCGAGGATCACCGCGAATCCCAGCGTCACCACGACCGAGATGACGTACCGGGTGACATCACCGAGGACCGCGCCGGCGAGCGGCGCCCAGCGCGCGATCGGCAGGCTGCGGAACCGGTCAAAGATGCCGGAGGAGATGTCCTGGTTCAGCATCAGCCCGGTGCCCAAGGTGGCGAACAGTACCGTCTGCACCAGAATGCCCGGCACCACGTACTGCAGGTAGTCGTGCGTGCTGCCATGCTCGATCGCGCCGCCGAAGACGTAGGTGAACAGCAGCAGGAACATGATCGGCTGCAGGCTCAGCCCGAGCAGGTCCTCGGCGTTCGTCCGGATCTTCAGGACGCTGCGCCAGGTGAGCGTGAACGCCTGCCGCAGGCCGGTCAGCGGGCTTAGCCGGCGACTGGCGCGGCCGCTGGCGCCGGGCGGTCCAGAACTGCCGTGCTCATCGTGCCGCCCTCTCGCCCGTGCCTGCCAGCTCGTGCTCAGGCGTGCTGGCCAGGCCTGCGGCTTCCTGCAGCCGCGCCTCCTCGGCCCGGTGCCCGGTGAGCGTCAGGAACACTTCATCCAGGCTGCTCTTGCGCAGGCTGAACTCGGCGAGCTCGATGTTGTCCTCGTCCAGCTGCCGGACAATGCCCGGCAGTACCGACGCGTTCGGCACCTGCACGGTCACCTGCCGGGCGCCGGTCTCGACGCCTGCCTCAGTCCCGGTCCACCGGCCGACAACGCTCGCTACGTCGGCGAGCCTGCCCAGGTCGGCAGGCACGACCTCCAGCACCTGGCCGCCGACCCTGGCCTTCAGCTCATCCGGTGTCCCGGTGGCGATCACCCGCCCGTGGTCGATGACGGCAATGTCGTCGGCGAGCTGATCCGCCTCATCGAGGTACTGAGTCGTCAGCAGCACCGTCACGCCGTCGTGCACCAGCAGCCTGATCATGTCCCACACGTCGGCGCGCGCCTGCGGGTCCAGTCCCGTCGTGGGTTCGTCCAGGAACAGCACCTCCGGCCGTCCGACCAGGCTCGCGGCCAGATCGATCCGCCGCCGCATGCCGCCCGAGTAGGTCTTCACTGGCCGGCCCGCAGCCTCCGACAGCTCGAACCTGGCCAGCAGCTCAGCTGCCCGGCCGCGGGCCGTGCGACGGCTCAGGCCGAGCAGACGGCCGATCATGATGAGGTTGTTGGTGCCGGACAGGCCCTCGTCCACCGAGGCGTACTGGCCGGTCAGCCCGATCAGCTGCCGCACCTGATGCGCGTCCTTCACCACGTCATAGCCGCCGACCCAGGCGCGCCCGGCGTCCGGCTGCAGCAACGTGGTCAGGATCCGCACCGCGGTGGTCTTGCCCGCGCCATTCGGGCCAAGTACGCCGAGCACGGTCCCTGCGTCGGCTGACAGCCCCGCTCCGGCTAGCGCCTTCGTCTTGCCGAAGTTCTTGACCAGGCCCTCGGCCCTGATTGCCTCGCTCACTTAGCTGGCCTCTCGCCGTCGACTCCAAGCCCGGTCAGCCGGGCGATCCTGGACTGCCATCCGGCCGCCACCCTGGGCGGACCGTGCTGAGCCGCGCGCTCGGCGCGCTGCCGGGCCCGCGCGTGCAGCGCGTCCGCGCGAGCCTGCGCTCGGGCGTGCCGCTCATAGTGCGACCACGACGCATCCAAGCCAGCCCGGCCGCGCAACCGCCCCGACTCGGCCACCCGGTCCACCAGCATCCGGTGGAGCCGCCGGATCTTCGTCTGCATCATCCTGCTCCTCTGCTCGGCCAACACGATATATCTCCTCCGCGCCGCGATCAAGATATATCTCATATCCGGAACGTGGCCCGGCGGCGCCGGTGCGCGACTTGAGAGTACAGTGAACGCTGTGAGAGTACAACGTACGCTTAGAGTCACCCGATGACGGACGGCGCGTCCGCAAGCCTGTGGGCGCGGCCCGAGCCGGGCACCCGCCAGTCCAGGTTCAGCCGCAGCCAGATCGCGGCCGCGGCACTGGCCATCGCCGACGCCGACGGGTTCGAGGCCGTCTCCATGCGGCGGATCGCGGCCGCGCTCGGCGCCGGCACCATGAGCTTGTACCGCTACGTCGCCACCAAGGCCGAGTTGCTTGCGCTGATCGACGACGCGCTGCTTGCGGAGACTCTGGTGCCGGGTGAGTTGCCAGCCGACTGGCGGGCAGCCATCACCGCGGTGGCCAGGCAGACCCGGCAGGCTTACCTCAGCCATCCGTGGGCCGTGCAGGCCCTGCAGGGCAAGGCCGCCGCCCCGGCCGGCCCGGCCGGCCTGCGCCATGCCGAGCAGTCGCTCGCCGCCTTGTCCGGGGCGCCGCTGACCGCACGGGCCAAACTCGATCTGCTCGCGATCGTGGCCGACTACGTCTCCGGCAACCTGCTGCACGCGGCCGACGCCGCCCGGCGCCTGAATGACGCGCAGACGGCCGAGGCGGCGGCGGCGCAGGAATACGTCGCCGCCCGGCTGGCATCCGGCGACTTCCCGCAGCTAGCCGCCATCGCCGCCGACGAGGCTGCTGATCACGACGCCGAAGCCCGGTTCGAACTCGGCCTGCAGTCGCTGATCGATGGCGTGGCCGCACGCTCCGGGGCGCAGACAACGGTCCGGAGTTGCGATGGCTCCTGACATCGCAGCTCCGCACCGACAGCGGGGTGAGCGCTGGTCTTAGCCGGTCGGGCCCTGCGTGAGGGTCACTGTCGCGGTGTGCGACTGACCGGACGTGTCTGTCCATCCGATGCTGACCTTGTCGCCCGGGTGGTAGCTCTCGATGACCTTCTGCAGATTCGCTGCCGAGGTGATCGCATGGCCGCCGACGCTGACGATGGTGTCGCCGTAGGTCAGGCCGGCCTGCGAGGCCGCCGTGCCCTGCACGCCGCCGACAATCGTGACGCCTGACTGACTCTGGCCGAAACCGCTTTGCTGCGACGGCTGCGAGCTCACCTGCACGCCGAGGAACGCGGTCGGGCCGATGTGCACGCTGTCCGAGGCTGTGCCGGCCTCGATCTGCCTGGCCAGAGCCATGGCCTTGTTGATCGGGATAGAGAAGGCGGTCGTGGTGTTCTGCGCTGTCGTGCCGTAGCCGGTCGAGTTGCTGGTCGACGCGGCCGTGTCCATGCCGATGACCTGGCCGGCGGAGTTCAGCAGCGGGCCGCCAGAATCGCCCGGCTCGATGTCAGCGTTGGTCCGGATCATGTCCGTCAGGTGCTCCAGCGCCCCGTCCCCGCCGTCCTCGGCTGTGATCGTGTTGCCCAGCGAGGTCACCGTGCCGGTCGCGACCGACGGCGTGCTGTCCTTGCCCTCGGCATTGCCGAGGGCGGTGACGCGCTGGCCGACCTTGACCGCGTCTGAGTTCCCGATCGTCACCGTGGACAGGCCCGATGCGCCGGTGAGCTGCAGCACCGCGACATCGTTATTGTCGCTGTAGCCGACGACCTTCGCCGGGTAGGTCTTGCCGTTGCCGATGTCCCTGACCTTCACCGACGTGGAGCCGGCCACGACGTGGTTGTTCGTCAGCACCTCGCCGTTCGGGGTCAGCACCATGCCGGTCCCCTCGGCTGTCCCGTGCTGGTAACCCAGGGTCGAGATCACGTCGACCAGGCCAGGGTCGGTCTGGGTGGCGATCTCGGTAGCAGTCAGCGGGCTGCTGCTCGAGCTGGCGACGGCCCACGCAGTTCCGCCAGCCAGCAGCGCCAGCGCGGCCCCGCCCGAGACGAGCATCGCGGCCCGGCGCCGCTTGCGCGGCTTGTGCTCGCCTGCCCCCTGCTGCCCTGCCCACTGCTGCCCTGCCCCGTGCTGCCCTGCCCACTGCTGCCCTGCCCCGTGCTGCCCTGCCCACTGCTGCCCTGGACCGGCCTGCCAGCCGTACCCGTCTGGCCAGGCCGGAGGCGGCGGAGGCGGCGGAGGCGGCGTGCCGTACTGCTGGTTCGGGTCGTTCTCCGTGGTCATGGCGTCTTCTCTCCTCTTAGCTGCCCCGGTGGGAGATGACCTTCTCGGGTGCACATCTTGATACTCGGCTCCGCCGCTGAGGCAGCCCTGGCGCCAGCCTGACCAAATCCTGCCGGTTAGTTAAGTGCTCCCTGAAGGCACATTCTGGACGGTTGTGAAACTATTCACACCGCCACGCTCGGCTGGTCGCGATGTGCCGGTCTGGCGGGTTTGCGGTCAGCCGTAAACCGGGCCTTTGGCCGTTCTGGCGGGTATGTTCCCGCCGTCAGCTTTCTTGCAGGCAATCTGCGGCTGCCAGCCTCGCGACTGGGCCGCCCGGCCCGCCAGATCACCAGCTGAGCGGCGGATCGTGCTGCTGTCCAGGCGTAATAGGCTGGTGGTCGTGGTACTCGCACCCGAAGGCCGCCGGCTGCTTCGCCTGGAGGCTCGCAACAGCCAGGTCCCGATCGAGCGCAAGCCGCCGTGGATCAAAACCCGGCTGCGGACTGGCCCGCAGTACACCGAGCTCAAGCAGCTCGTCCGGCGCGAGGGCCTGCACACGGTGTGCGAGGAAGCAGGCTGTCCCAACATCTTCGAGTGCTGGGAAGACCGCGAGGCCACCTTCCTGATCGGCGGCGATCAGTGCACCCGGCGCTGCGACTTCTGCCAGATCGCTACCGGCAAGCCTGGCCCGCTGGACACCGACGAGCCGCGGCGGGTAGCCGAGTCGGTGGCGTCGATGGGCCTGCGGTACGCGACCGTCACTGGCGTAGCCCGCGACGACCTGCCCGACGGCGGTGCCTGGCTCTACGCCCAGACCTGCCGCGAGATCCACCAGGCAGTGCCCGGCTGCGGCGTCGAGCTGCTGATCCCCGACTTCAACGCCGATCCCGACCAGCTGGCCGAGGTCTTCTCCGCCCGCCCCGAGGTGCTGGCGCACAACCTTGAGACTGTGCCGCGGATCTTCCGGCGCATCCGGCCCGGCTTCCGGTACGAGCGGTCCCTGGAGGTGCTCACTGCCGTCAGCCGGAATGGGCTGGTACCCAAGTCGAACCTGATCCTGGGCATGGGCGAGCAGCGGGCCGAGATCAGCCAGGCGATGGCTGACCTGCGGGCAGCCGGGTGCGAGCTGCTCACCATCACCCAGTACCTGCGCCCGTCGGTACGGCACCACCCCGTTGACCGCTGGGTGCCGCCGGAGGAGTTCGACGAGCTGGCCGAGGAGGCCAGCGAGCTGGGATTTGCCGGCGTGCAGTCGGGTCCGCTGGTGCGCTCCTCTTACCGGGCAGGCCGGCTGTACCGCCAGGCGATGGAAAGGCGCGCCGGACCGGTATCCTCGCCATCATGGTGAAAAAGTCCGGCGCGGACGCGCCGAATCCGGCTGATCCCGCGTCCATGAGCCGGATCCAGCAGATCCGGATGGTTGCCAAGATCGTCCGCGAGGGCAATCCCCGGGCCCTGCCGCTGGTGGCACTGGCCGGCCTCGGCACTGTCGCGGTGGTCATCGTCGTCGGCTGGCTGCTCGGCATGGTCTGGCTGTTCATCCCGCTCGGGATCCTGCTGGGGGTGCTTGCCGCCATCATCCTGTTCGGGCGATTCGCGACCTCTGCCCAGTATGCGGCGGTCGAGGGCCAGCCCGGCGGTGCTGCCGCGATCTTGCAGAGCCTGCGCGGCGGCTTCACCACCACGCCCGCGATCGCGGCGAACCGGAACATGGACGTCGTGCACCGGACCGTCGGCAAGCCGGGCGTGATCCTGGTCGGCGAGGGCAGCCCCAGCCGGCTGCCGAGCCTGCTGGCGGCCGAGAAGAAGCGGATCGCCCGGGTCGCCAACCAGATCCCGATCTACGACTTCCAGGTCGGCGACTCTGAGGGTCAGGTGCCGCTCCGGCAGATCAACAAGAAGATCATGAAGCTGCCCCGCAACCTCAAGGGCCAGGCGGTGGCAGAACTGAACTTCCGCCTGAACGCGCTGCCGACGCAGATGCAGATGCCTAAGGGCCCGGTACCCAGGAACGCCCGGATGCCGAAGGCACCGCGGCCGCGGGCCCGCTAGCTACAGGCGGATCACAACAGTCTGGGCGGCCTTGTCCTGCAGTCCGCGCAGATCCCGGTCCATGATCATCGCTGGCACCACCAGCATGAGCAATGCCGTGCGGACAAGCGCACGGGGCAGGCCGACCGGCTTGCCGTCCAGCCTGGCCACCCGCAGGCCGAGCAGCCGCTTGCCGATAGTGAAGCCGGTCAGCGCGGTCAGCAGGAAGTCCTCCGCAGCGAAGACCGGCAGGGTCCAGAGCCGCTGCTGCTCCAGCACGCTAGCGGCCGCGTGGCCGCCCGACGGGTGGTACAGGAACGCGATCGTGATGAGGCTGCAGGCGATCCAGTCGATCAGCAGGGCCCCGAGCCGCCTGCTCCAGCCGGCCACCGAGCCTGAGCCGGCCTCCGGCAGGCCGTAGCGCTGGCCGGGATACGCCTCGTTGTCCGCCGCTACCTGCTGGTTGCTCACCAGTAAAAGGTAGCTGGTTCCAGGGGTTGCTAGTTCGGCGGCCAGCGCTGTTTGGCATGCTGGAAAGGGCAGGCACCGGGGCCAGGGCAGCAGGGCATTGGGGCGCCCGACCTCCTGCGTAACACCAGCGAAACATCGGAGACATGGCTAGGAAACTGTCTGCCGATACCGTCACAATCGCGCCTGACTCGCGGCGCCTGACCTATGGCGCCTGTACTACGACGTATTTGGACGGCAGGCAACTGCTAAGGAGAGCTGATGTTCACAAGCGGCGAAGAGGTACTCCGGTTCATCGAATCCGAGGGGGTGCAGTTCATTGACGTGAGGTTCTGCGACCTGCCCGGCACGGTTCAGCACTTCACGGTGCCCGCCGAGACCTTCGATGCGGACGTCTTCACCGAGGGCAGGATGTTCGACGGCTCGTCGATCCGCGGTTTCCAGCAGATCCACGAGTCCGACATGCTGCTGCTGCCGGACCCGCGCACGGCGGTACTGGATCCGTTCCGCCAGCACAAAACGTTGAACCTGACTTTCTTCGTGCACGATCCGCTGACGGGCGAGCCGTACACGCGCGACCCGCGCAACGTCGCCCGCAAGGCGGAGGATTACCTGCGCGGCAGCGGCATCGCCGACACGGTGTTCTTCGGCCCGGAGGCGGAGTTCTACATCTTCGACTCCGTCCGGTACCTGACCGGCTCGAATGAGGGCTTCTACCACATCGACTCCATTGAGGGCGCCTGGAACACCGGCCGCGATGAGCCCGGCGGCAACCTCGGCGCGAAGCCCGGCTACAAGGGCGGCTACTTCCCCGTACCGCCGATGGACCACTACACCGACCTGCGCTCGGAAATGGTCCGCAAGCTCATCGAGGTCGGCATCACCGTCGAGATGCAGCACCACGAGGTCGGAACGGCTGGCCAGGCGGAGATCGACATCAAGTTCGACACGCTGCTCAAGATGGCCGACAACCTCATGCTCTACAAGTACGTCGTGAAGAGCGTGGCCAGGGCGGCAGGCAAGACCGTCACGTTCATGCCAAAGCCGCTGTTCGGCGACAACGGCTCGGGCATGCACTGCCACCAGAGCTTGTGGAAGGACGGCATCCCGCTGTTCTACGACGAGGTCGGCTACGCCGGGCTCTCGGACACCGGCCGGACTACGTCGGCGGCCTGCTGAAGCACGCGCCATCACTGCTGGCGTTCACCAACCCGACGATGAACTCCTATCACCGGCTGGTGCCGGGCTTCGAGGCGCCGGTCAACTTGGTCTACAGCCAGCGGAACCGCTCCGCCTGCATCCGGGTGCCCATCACCGGACCGAACCCGAAGGCCAAGCGGCTCGAGTTCCGCGTACCGGACCCGTCGGCCAACCCCTACCTGGCCTTCGCGGCCATGATGATGGCCGGCCTGGACGGAGTGCGGAACAAGATCGAGCCACCGGATCCGGTGGACAAGGACCTGTACGAGCTGCCGCCGGACGAGGCCAAGGCCATCCCGCAGGTGCCGGGCTCGCTTGAGGCCGTGCTGAACAACCTCGAGGCCGATCACGACTTCCTGCTGGAGGGCGGCGTCTTCACGCCGGACCTGATCGAGACCTGGATCGACTACAAGCGCGCCAACGAGCTCGACGCGATCCGGCTCCGCCCGCACCCGCACGAGTTCGAGCTGTACTACGACGTCTGATCCCCGCGACTGGATTTGAAGCCGGGGACCCGCTGTGGCGGGTCTCCGGCTTCTGCCTAGGACTGCCGTGGCTCTGTGACTCGCTGCTCCCGTTGCCGAGTTGACGCCGTTACGTGACATTGCCGTAATACCTCGGCTAAAGTCAGCAGTGATCCTGATTCCTTCCTGTCGGATCTGGCCCCGCCTGGTTTGCGCGCCTGGCGGGGCCGCCGCCTTTTCCGGCATGCTGTCCGGATGAGCCACCGAGCGGACCCCGATGCCGCGCGCATCGAGCAGCAGCTGCGCGCGGCCGGCTCGCCCGAACGCGCTGCCGGTGCGCAGAACTACCTCAAGAGCAAGCTGGAATTCGCGGGCACGACCGTGCCGGCGATCCGCGCCATCATGACTGGCTGGCAGCGTGAGCACCCCGGCCTCACCAGGGTCCGGCTCACCGAGCTCGCCGCGGCGCTGTGGGCCGGGCCGATCTTTGAATGCAGGCTCGCCGCCATCATCCTGCTCGCCGACCAGCGCCAGCTGCTCGAGGCCGCCGACGCCAGCCTGGTCGAGCAGTTCCTGCGCGAGGCAGGCACCTGGGCGCTGGTGGACAGCCTGGCCGCCGACGTGATGGGCACTCTGGTGGCGCGCAACCCGGACCTGCTCGGCACGCTCGATCGCTGGGCGACCGATGAGAATTTCTGGATCCGCCGGTCGGCGCTGCTAGCACTGCTCGTGCCGCTGCGGCGCGGGGACCCGGCCAACTTCGGGCGGTTCGCGAGATACGCCGACGCGATGCTGGCGGAGAAGGAGTTCTTCATCCGCAAGGCAATCGGCTGGGTGCTGCGGGAGACCGCCAAGCGCCAGCCAGACCTGGTGGCCTCCTGGCTTGAGCCCAGGCTGCACCGGGTCTCCGGCGTCACGATCCGGGAGGCGGTGAAGTACCTGCCCGCGGCCCGCCGGGATGCCCTCATGTCCGGCTACCGCCAGCACCGGCGCGCCGCGACCTAGACATCCCGCGGCAACCGCTCAGTCACCCTGTCCCTCATCCGTAGAACAGCCGCTGCATCACCGCGCGGGACTGCCTGGCCGCCTTGCGCCAGTCCTGCACCAGGTCTTGCGAGCCGTCGGGCGGATAGCCGAGCACCTGCGCGACAACCGCGAGGTCGACCGGTGACGTCGGCAGCGTGTCGGACGGCCTGCCGCGCACCAGCATGACGGCGTCCCTGATCCGGGTCGCCAGCAACCAGGCTGACAGCAGCAGGTCGGCATCCGGTTCGGTGATCAGGCCGGCCGCGGCGGCCGCGGTCAGCACTGGCAGCGTCCTGGTGGTGCGCAGCAGCGGGATGTCGCTGGCATGCCGCAGCTGCAGCAGCTGAGCCACCCATTCGACGTCGGCCAGTCCGCCGGGCCCGAGCTTCAGGTGCAGGGCCGGCTCGACGCCGCGCGGCATCCGCTCGGCCTCCATCCGCGCCTTGATGCGCCTGATCTCGCGCACGGCAGCTTCGCTCACTCCGCCCTCGGGGTAGCGGATCTCGTCGGCCAGCGCGATAAAGCCCGCCCCCAGCTCCGGGTCGCCGGCCGCGAACTCCGCCCGCAGCAGCGCTTGTGCTTCCCAGGCGACCGACCAGCGGCGGTAGTAAGCCCGATAGGAGGCGAGCGTGCGCACTAGCGGCCCTTGCCGGCCTTCCGGCCTCAGGTCAGCGTCGATGGGCAGGGCCGGATCGGGGCCAGGCTGGCTGAGCAAGGCACGCAGGCTCTCGGCCGCGCTGTGCGCCGCCCTGGTCGCTACCTCATCCGGAACGCCGGGCAGCGGGTCGTGCACGAACAGCACGTCGGCGTCGCTGGCATAGCCCATCTCATGCCCGCCCAGCCGCCCCATCGCGATCACGGCGAGCCTGGTCGGCAGCGGCCCGGCGGCCCGCTCGGCCTCCTTCACCGCGGCGGCCAGCGCGGCCGCGGCCGTTACTCTCGACACGCTGGTCAGCGCCTCACGGGTCGCCTCGATCCCGGCCAGCCCGAGCACGTCAGCGCAGGCCGTCCGGAGCAGCTCACGGCGGCGGATAGCGAGCACGGCCCGGACGCCGGCAACTGCCGTATCGTGCCGGCCCACAGCGGCCATCGCCTCGCTCAGCAGCTCCTCGGCCGACCGCGGCGCCAGCTGCGTATCGTCCCCGAGCATCGCGACCGCCTCGGGTGCCCGCAGCAGCAGCCCGGTCACATACCGGCTGGTCGCCAGCAGCCTGGCCATCCGCTGCGCGACCACGGCGTTGTCCCGCAGCAGCCGCAAGTACCAGGGTGAGCCGCCGAGGGCCTCGCTGACCTGCCGGAACGCGAGCAGGCCCGCGTCCGGCTCAGGTGCGTCGGCCAGCCAGCCCAGCAGCACCGGCAGCAGCGTCCGCTGCATCGCCGCCGTGCGGGAGACACCGGAAGTCAGCGCCTCAATGTGCCGCAGGGCCCCGGCCGGGTCGGCGAAACCGAGCGCTTCCAGCCGGTCCCGCGCCGCCGCCGGGGTGAGCCGGGCTGCCTCGCCCGGCAGCGCCGCCACTGCGGCCAGCAGCGGGCGGTAGAAGAGTTTCTCGTGCAACTGCCGGGCCTGGCCGGCGTGCAGCCGCCACTGTGCCAGCAGCGCCGCCGCCGGATCGCCGGAGACGGCCAGGGCGGCGGCCCGCCCAGGACCGGCCGGGCGCCGACCCGGCTGCCGTTGGCGGCCGGCCGGTCGAGCTGCATCCGGCGCAGCGCGCGGCCTACCTGCCGCAGCACGCCCGGGTCCTCCGGCAGCAGGTGGGTACGCCGCAGCTGACGCAGCTGCAGCAAGTGCTCGACGGCCCGCAGGAACCGGTAAGCCGACCCCATGGAGGTCGCGTCGGCCCGGCCAATGTAGCCGCCTGCCGCCAGCGCCGCCAGGGCCGGAAGCGTGCCGGGCTCGCGCAGCGACTCGTCGGCGCGGCCGTGCACCAGCTGCAGAAGCTGAACCGCGAACTCGATGTCGCGCAGGCCGCCCGGCCCGAGCTTGAGTTCCCGGCCGGCTTCCTCGGCCGGCAGGCTGGCCACCACCCGGCGCCGCATGGCCTGCACGTCGGGCACGAAGTCCTCCCGCTCGTGCTGCCTGCCAGACCATCGGCAGCACGTCAGCCAGGTACTGCGCGCCCAGGTCCGCGTCGCCGACCACGAACCTGGCCTTGAGCAGCGCCTGGAACTCCCAGGTCCTGGCCCACCGCTCGTAGTAGGCCCGGTGGCTGGAGACGGTGCGGACCAGCGGGCCATCCCGGCCCTCCGGCCGCAGATTCGCATCGACCGGGAACAGACGGGCCTTCCGGTGTGCTCTGCGAGCAGGCCCGGATCAGGCCGCCGGCCAGGGCGGTCGCAGTCCGCAACGCCGCTGTGCTGGCCGCGGTCACGGCATCGGCGCCGACGGGCGCGGCCACGAAAATGACATCGACGTCGCTGGCGTAGTTCAGCTCGCGGGCGCCGCACTTGCCCATGGCGATGACCGCGAGGCGGCACGGCGCCGCCTCCGGCGGCAACCGAGGCCCTGGCGATAGCCAGCGCGCCGTCCAGCGCCGCCGCGGCCAGGTCGGCCAGCGCCGCCGTCACCTCATCCAGCACCGCCGCTCCGGTCAGGTCGGCGGCGGCAATCCGCAGCAGCTGGCGGCGATAGGCGATGCGCAGCCGGGTCGGCGCGTCCTGCCCGTCCGGGGCCGCCCGGTCCGCGGCTGGCTCGGCGGCGTCCGGGTCCGCGCCGACGGCAGCCAGCAGGGCTGCCCGCAGCTGCCCGGCGGTCACCATGTCACCGAACGTGGCCGGGCTCTTCCAGCAGTCGCCAGTCAGCTCGGATGGCGGGCCAGGTGCGCGCCCAGCGCCGCGCTCGCGCCGAGCACGCTCACCAGCCGGTCCCGCAGTCCGGCGTCGTCACGCAGCGCCTGGCGCAGCGCGGCGTCCGGATCCATCCTGATCAGCCCGGCCAGCGCCTGGTCCGGGTCAGCGGATCTGGCCAGGGCGTCCACCAGTACCGCGTCGGCGCCGTCGGGTTCCGCGCCGAGCTCGGCGAGGAGCTGCCGGGCCCGCGCGGTATCGGCGAAGCCCATCGAGGCCAGCTGCCCGGCCAGGGTCCCGCGCGGCGTGCTCACACCTTGCACCGTAGCGAAACGAAGGGCCGGGGTCAGGTGCCAGCTGCCCCGGCCGGCCGCAATGCGGCTAGCGGAACGAGAAGCCGGCCAGCCTGTCGACGAGCGCCGCCAGGCTGTTCGACGGGTCCCACAACGCGGGCTGGGCCTCGCCACCCACGGTCACGCTCTCGGTCAGCTCGCCGTCGTCGACGACCCGGACCGCGGGCTGGCTGCCCCCGCCGCGCTCGAAGGAGAGCTGATAGCTGACGGGCGGCAGCAGCTTGCCCGGCGGCACCTGCGGCGCTGCCTGCAGCCCGTTCAGCAGGTTCACGATCGCCCCGATCGCCGCCGGTGAGCTGAGCGTCCTGCTGACCGGACGCTTCTTGCTCCCGTTCTGCGCGGCGGTGACGGTGACCTGCCTGAAATGGCTGGCGGTCAGGTACTCCGCCGCCGACCGAGCCGGATGCCAGATGACCTCGGCGTCGGCCAGCACCAGGGCCGACCCGTGCGGGCCAGCGACGATCGTCTCCGACATCGCGGCGAGGTAGATGCCGGACGGCACCGCGGCCTGCTGGCCAGTGATCTCGTCCGCCTGCACCGTGCCGTTCCTGGTCGTCTGGCCGCTGCCGACCGAGCCGATGCCGGCCGGCACGTGTGCCTTCAGGTAAGCGAACGCGACCGCCATGCTGCCGGGGATCTTGTACACCTGGCGCGCGTTGGCGGCCTGACCGGCCACCACCGGTCCGTCCCCCTCATGCAGCAAGGCGGCAGGCACGGGCCCGGCCAGCGGTGTCGCTCCGGCCTGCCGGACCAGGCTCGCGAGCAGGTGCTGCGCTATCGCCTGGGCCTGCGCCTGCGTCCCCGGTCGCGGGGCGCTGACCGGCGGAGGCGCGCTGCCGGCGGGGCTAGGTACGGGTGAGGCGGAACATCCGGCCAGGGCGCCGGCCGTCAGCACAACCAGGGCCGCCCAGCGCCGCATCGCCCATCCTCGCCTAGGTCCGCGTGCCCGGCACGCACGGACAGATAGGCGTACATGCTGCTATAGACCGCAACCGATTACAAGCGCGGCCGGTCTCGCTAACTGCGGGTCACAAGATGCCGATGTAGCGGTCGAGCTCGAACTCGCTGACGTGGCGGCGGTACTCCTGCCACTCTTCCCGCTTGTTGCGCAGGAAGAAGTCGAAGACCTGCTCGCCCAGCGTCTCAGCGACCAGCTCGCTGGTCTGCATGACGGTGATCGCCTCGGACAGGTTCTGCGGCAGCGGCTTGATGCCCATCGCGTGCCGCTCGGTCGAGGTCAGCGCCCAGACGTCGTCTTCGGCACCGGGTGGCAGCTCGTAGTCCTCCTCGATGCCCTTCAGGCCGGCGGCCAGGATCACCGCGAAGGCGAGGTAGGGGTTGCAGGCCGAGTCGATCGAGCGGAACTCGATCCGGGTCGCGTTGCCCTTGGTCGGCTTGTACATCGGCACCCGGATCAGGGCCGAGCGGTTGTTGTGGCCCCAGCAGATGTAGGCGGGCGCCTCGCCGCCGGCGCCGGCGATCCGCTCAGTGCCGCCCCACAGCCGCTTGTAGGAGTTGACCCACTGGTTGGTGACGGCGGTGATCTCGGCAGCGTGCGCAGCAGCCCGGCGATGAACGCCCGGCCGACCTTGGACAGCTGGTACTCCGCGCCGGCCTCGTAGAACGCGTTGCGGTCGCCCTCGAACAGCGACAGGTGCGTGTGCATCCCCGAGCCCGGGTACTCGGTGAACGGCTTGGGCATGAACGAGGCGTAGACGCCCTGCTCGAGCGCGACCTCCTTCATCGCCAGCCGGAAGGTCATGATGTTGTCGGCGGTGGTCAGCGCGTCGGCGTAGCGCAGGTCGATCTCCTGCTGGCCGGGGGCGCCCTCGTGGTGGCTGAACTCCACCGAGATGCCCATCGACTCCAGCATCGTGATCGCCTCGCGGCGGAAGTCATGGGCGATGCCGTGCGGGGTGTGGTCGAAGTAGCCGCCGGCGTCGATCGGCCGCGGCTTGCCGCCTGCCTCCGGCCGCTCGCGAGCAGGAAGAACTCGATCTCGGGGTGGGTGTAGAAGGTGAAGCCCAGCCCGGCCGCCTTGGCCAGCTGCGTTTGAGCACGTGCCGCGGGTCGGCGTACGACGGGCGTGCCGTCGGGCATCAGGATGTCGCAGAACATCCGGCCAGTGCCGGCCGCGTCCTCGCCCACCGGCAGCAGCTGGAACGTCGACGGGTCCGGCTTGGCCAGCATGTCGGCCTCGTACACCCGGGCGAAGCCCTCGATGGCCGAGCCGTCGAAGCCGATGCCCTCGGCGAACGCGCCCTCTAGCTCGGCCGGCGCGACGGCTACCGACTTCAGGAAGCCCAGCACGTCGGTGAACCACAACCGGACGAACCGGATATCCCGCTCTTCGAGCGTGCGCAGCACGAACTCTTCCTGCTTGTCCACCGGCACAGTCTGCCCGGTCTATGTTTCTGCCTTGTTACCGGGCCCCGTGAACGGCCTGCTCGGCAGCTCCCAGGCTGCCGCGCCGCCCGCGGCCGCCCGGACTGACTAGGCTGTGACCGTGCCTCAGCTTCGGATCGGGCTGGCCCAGGTCAACTGCACTGTCGGCGACCTGGCTGGCAACAGTGACAAGGTGGTCGAATGGACCATGCGCGCCGCCGAGCAGGGCGCGCGGATCGTGGTCTTCCCGGAGATGGCTCTCACCGGTTACCCGGTCGAGGACCTGGCGCTGCGCCGTTCGTTCGTGGAAGCCTCGATCGCCGCGCTGGCAGACCTGGCGGCCAGCCTGGCGGCCGAGGGGCTGGACGGCGTCGCGGTCGTCGTGGGCTACCTGGATCGCAAGGCCGACGCGACCCCGCGGGTCGGCATGCCGGCCGGCGCTCCGCTGGACGCCGCGGCGGTCCTGCACGGCGGCCAGGTGATGATCACGTCGGCGAAGCACCACCTGCCGAACTACGGCGTGTTCGACGAGTTCCGGTACTTCGTGCCCGGCGACACCCTGCCGGTCTTCCGGCTGGCGGCCGAGGGCGGCGAGCCGGTCGATGTGGCCGTCGCCATCTGCGAGGACTTGTGGCAGGACGGCGGCCCGGTTGCGGTCACCTGCACCGCTGGAGCGGGGCTGCTGGTCGTGCCCAACGCCTCTCCCTACGAGCGCAACAAGGATGACGTGCGGCTGGCACTATGCCAGCGGCGGGCGGCCGAGGCCGGCACGGTGCTCGCCTACGCCAACCTGGTCGGCGGCCAGGATGAACTCGTCTTCGACGGTGACTCGCTGATCGTCTCGCCGGCCGGCGAACTGCTCGCCCGCGGCCCGCAGTTCTCCGAGGCCCTGGTACTCGCCGACCTGGACCTGCCGGCCGCCGATCCGGACCTGCCCGCCGGCCGGCAGCGAGTCAACGCGGCGGACGGCACCACGATGATGATCGAGCGGATCGAGCTCGCGCCGCGACCGGCCCCGCAGCCGGATGCACCGCTGGCCGCGCCGATGATCTGGCCGCGCCTGTCGGACCTGGCCGAGATCTACGGCGCGCTCGAGCTAGGCGTCCGCGATTATGTCCACAAGAACGGCTTTGGCTCAGTCATCCTCGGCCTGTCCGGCGGGATCGATTCGGCGCTGACGGCGACGATCGCCGCTGACGCCCTCGGGCCGGACCGGGTCAACGTCATCCTCAACCCGAGCCCGTACTCCTCCGCTCACTCGGTCTCCGACGCCGAGGAACTGGTCAGGCGGCAGGGCATCAGGGCCAGGACGATCCCGATCAAGCCGATGATGGACGGCTTTGCCGGGAGCCTCGACCTGCACGGTCTCGCCGCCGAGAACCTGCAGGCCAGGATTCGCGGCATGATCTGGATGTCGCTGTCCAACTCCGAGGGACACCTGGTGCTGGCCTGCGGCAACAAGAGCGAGCTGGCGACCGGCTACTCCACCATGTACGGCGACGCGGTCGGCGGTTACGCACCAATCAAGGACGTGCCCAAGACACTGGTCTGGGACCTGGCCCGGTGGCGAAACGAGCATGCCGCGGAACGGGGCCAGACGCCGCCCATCCCGGACAACATCATCATCAAGCCGCCCAGCGCGGAGCTGTCCCCCGGCCAGCTCGACACCGACTCGCTGCCGGACTATCCCGTGCTGGACTCCGTACTCGACGACTACGTGCAAAAAGACATGGGCTCGGCCTCGCTGGTCGCCGCCGGGCACGATGCCGCGCTGGTCGAGCGGGTCATCCGCCTCGTCGACCGGGCCGAATACAAGCGCCGCCAGTACCCGCCCGGCCCGAAGATCAGCGTGAAGAACTTCGGGCGGGACAGGCGGCTGCCCATCACCAGCCGCTGGCGAGAGCCCCGCATCGGCTAATCAGAGCGCGTCCCACGGGGCGGCCTGGTAGATCTCGGCTAGCTGCGTCGCGAACTGCTCGCTGGCTGGCAGCGGCACGCCGTCGATACTGACGGCCAGCGCGATACCACGGGAGTTCGTCAGGAACACCGACCGGAAGCCAGGAAGATCAGCGACCCGCAGCGAGCTGAATCGCGTGGGCACGCCATGCCGGTCGAGCTCCCGCTGCAGGACCTGCATGGTGATGCCGCGCAGCATCGGCGCTGCTGGCCAGACCACAGCCGTGCCGTCGAAACAGCCGAGGTTGGTGATGGAGCCCTCGGAGATCAGCCCGTCGGGCCCGGTGAGCAGCGCTTCATCGCAGCCGTTGCGGCGGGCAACTTCGCCGTAGTAATGCTGGCCGAAGTCGTCCAGGTGCTTGATGTGCGCGACGGACCGCTGGTACGGGACTGCCTGCAAGCTCATCGACGCGGGCATCTCGCCCGGCGGACGGACCGTCACCATCACCGAGGGCGGCGGGCCGGGATCTGGGCGCTGCACATAGACCCGGACGGACGCATCCGCGGCCGTGCCTAGTGCGTGCCGGATCCGCGCGACTACCAGGTCCGCGTCCAGCCCGGCGCCGAACAGCTCGGCGTTCGCCTGAGCGAGCCTGGCCAGGTGCAGGTCGAGTCCGCGGACCCGGCGGCCGCGGATCTGCATGGCGGTGAAATGCCCGTAGCCGTGCAGCATCCGCGCCTGCAGCTGATCAGGCGCCGGGGCGGCACCGTCGATCTCCACTCGCTCCCGCATAGCCACCTACCGTACGCGCCCGAAACTCGCGTGCGCGGCAGGCGGGCATCGCGATACGGTCCCGCGGTGGACGCAGACGGTTACTTCCCCGACGAGATCGCGGCCCGGTATGACGACGACGACTCGGCCGAGTTCGATCCTGCCGTCGTCGCCGCGACGGCCGACTTCCTGGCTGGCCTGGCCGGCGACGGCCGGGCGCTCGAGCTCGGCATCGGCACCGGGCGCATCGCGCTGCCGCTGGCGGCACGCGGCGTGCCCGTGCACGGCATCGACCTGTCGAACGCCATGGTCGCCCGGCTGCGGGCCAAACCGGGCGGCGACGCCATCGGCGTGACCATCGGCGACTTCTCCTCGGCCGGGGCTGATGGCACATTCGCCCTGGCCTACCTGGTCTTCAACACAATCATGAACCTGACGACGCAGGAAGCTCAGGTGGCCTGCTTCGCCAACGTGGCCGCGCACTTGCAGCCCGGCGGCTGCTTCGTGATCGAAGTGTCGGTCCCGGACCTGCGCAAGCTCCCGGCCGGCCAGACGGTGGTGCCGTTCGCGGTAACCAGCACGCACGTGGCTTTCGACCGTTACGACACCGCCACCCAGGCGATGAGCTCGAACTACATCGACGTGGTAGGCAGTTCCGGCCGGTACTGGACCATCCCGTTCCGGTACGTGTGGCCGTCAGAGCTCGACCTGATGGCCCGGCTTGCCGGGATGCGACTGCGCGAGCGGTGGTCCGGCTGGGCTCGCGAGCCGTTCACCGGCGACAGCACCAAGCACATCTCCGTCTGGGAAAGCCGGCTCGCTAGCGGGTCACGCCACGATCAGGACCGTCTTTCCTGGCGGCCGGGGTCGGCCTCCGCTTTCGAACGCCTCGCGGCCCTGACTGAGCGGGAACTCCTGGCTGATCACCGGCCGCAGCCTGCCCGCATCCGTCAGCGCGGCAAGCCGGGTCAGCGCGGCCGCGTCGGGTGTCACGACGAAGAACATAGCCCGGATCTGATGCCGCTCGGCCAGTTCCTGCGACGGTGGCGCGGCCAGCGTGACCAGTCGCCCGCCAGGCCTGAGCATGCCGTAGGCCGCCGCCAGCACCGCACCGCCGACAGTGTCGATGACCACGTCGAAGCCGGACAGCGCCGCGGCCGCCGGGCCGTCCGCTTCGGCGAAGTCCGCGGCGCCGAGCCCGCGGACGAACTGCGCGTCCGGGGCATGGCCGGTTGCAGTGACCTGGCCGCCCAGGTCCGCTGCGAGTTGCACCGCGTAGGCACCGACTCCGCCTGCACCACCGAGCACCAGCACGCTCTCGCCCGCCGTCATCGCGGCGTGATCGACCAGCGCCTGCCAGGCGGTCAGGGCGGCCAGCGGCAGCGTGGCGGCCGCCGCGGCCGACACGGTACGCGGACGGGCGGCCAGCTGGCCGGCCGGGGTGGTGACATACTGCGCGGCCGCACCGTCCCGGTCGAAGTCGATCAGGCCGTAGACCTCGTCCCCGACGGCCAGGCCGGCGGCTCCCGCGCCCAGCCCGGTGACCGTGCCCGACATCTCGTGCGCTGGGATCACCGGCGTGCGATCCCTGCCGTCGCTCGTCGTCCAGGATTGGTCCCAGCTCAGCTCGGCAAACGTGATCGCCGCCGCCTCTACCGCGACCAGGACTTCGCCCGGCCGCGGCGCCGGAACCGGTGCCTGCTCGTATACGAGCCGCTCTGGTCCGCCGCGTTCATGCGCTCGCAGCGCCATCATCGTGCTCATGCCCGCCCCCCGTCTTCTCAGCCTGCCTGGTTGCGCCCTAGAGCTCGACGCTGCCCCCGCGGTCCAGGTAGGTGGCCGGGCCTGACCGCGCGGGCACCAGCTGGAACAAGTTGGTGAACAGGCTCGCGCCCTTGTCGTTCAGCAGCTCGTCGTGGATCCAGTACGCCTGCTCGGGAGCCACCGCGCGCAGGTAGTCGGCCACGTCACCGAACTTCAGCCACGGGCCGCTGACCGGCAGCAGCAACGTGCTGACCGGGTCTTGCGGCACCGTGAACGAGTCGCCGGGGTGGAACACAAGTCCTTCCACCGCAAAGCCGGTGTTCGGCACAATCGGCACGGCGCTGTCGACTCTGGCGTGATCGGTGCCGTACACGTGCACGCCGAAGCCCGCCGCGGTGAACGTGTCGCCGTCATGGACAGGGTGCACGCGGCTGCCAAAGTCGGCGAACTGCCCCGCCACCGAAGTGCTGGCCCACAGCTGCAGGTCGGTGTCCATGGTCATGGCATCGCGCAGGGCGCTGTGATTCAGGTGATCGGGATGCTCGTGGGTGACCAGCACCGCGCTGGCCGCTTCCAGGCAGCGCGGCCCGCTCCACACGCCGGGGTCGATCACCAGCCGGCCGCCGTCCTTCTCCAGCCACACGCACGCGTGTCCTTGCTTCGTCAGCCGCATCTTGCGAGCGTACGCCGCGGCGCCGGGCGGTCCGGGCCGGGCATCAGCGCGCGGCCAGTCCGCGCAGAAGCTCCTCGACTACGCGTTTCGCGTATTTCGCATCGGTCGGTTCCTGTCCGTACATGCTCGCGAGCACGGCCCCGTTCAGCAGGAACGTGGCCGCATCGATGTCGGTGTTCTCCCGCAGCTCGCCAGTGGCGACGCCGCGCCGGATCACCGACGCCACCACGTCACGGCGCGGCTTGATCGTCGTCTCGACATACCGGGCCATCAGCCGCGGGTACCGCTTGCCCTCACCTTGCATCAGCGCGAACAGCCGGGCCCGGCGCGGATCGGCGACATCCCGGCAGACCGCCTCCAGCAAGGCGGTCAGGTCAGCCCGCACCGACCGGCCCTGCGGCACCGGCAGCTTGGTCGCCAGCGACCCGACCGCATCCATCAGCATCTCTTCCTTGCCCGGCCAGCGACGGTAGATGGTCGCCTTACCGACCCCGGCCCTGGCGGCCACCTGCTCGATACCGAGGGCCTCCGGACCGCACTCGGCAAATACGTCGAGTGCCGCGGCCAGAATCGCCTGCTCCGCTGCCTCGCTGCGGGGGCGTCCGGGCCGCCGCGGTCCGGTGTTAGCCAGCCCGGGCTCCGGCTTCCGGCTAGGCATCGATCGCTCCGGCGCTGGTCAGGACATCGCCGACCGGCGCCTGGTCCGGCACCCGGCCCGGCATCCAGAACGCGATGGCGACCGCGCCGGCCGCGGCGATCAGCACCGAGATCAGCGCGGCGACGTGCATCGCACCAACGAACGACGAACTCGCCGCGGCCGCCAGCCGGGTCCCGGCCGGGCCGAGGTGCTGCGCCACCGCCTGCGTCTGCGCGATCGACACGGTGGCGTTGTGCCGCGCTGCGGCCGGCAGAACGCCGAGGTACGGCCCGAGCCTGGCCCGGTAGGCCTGTGCCAGCACCGAGCCCAGGACGGCCACGCCGAGGGCGACAGCGACCTGCCGCGACGTGTTGGTGATCGCCGAGCCCGCGCCGCCACGTTCCCGCGGAATGACCGACATGACGCCTTCGGTCGCGGCCGGCATCACCAGCCCCATGCCGCTGCCCTGGACCGCGAACGTGACCAGGAGGACCCAGGCCGACGTGCTCGTGCCGAGGAAGTGGTATCCCGTCAGCGCGCACGCCATCACCACCAGGCCCGTCGTGCAGACGGCTTTGGCCCCGAATCGCCGCACCAGCCGGGCACTGCTGGTAGCGAAGGCCAGCTGCCCGGCGGCGAGCGGGATCGTCAGCAGGCCCGCGTGCAGCGGGCTGTAGCCGCGCACGTTCTGCGTGTAGAAGCTGATGAAGAAATAGACCCCGCCCATCGCGAAGAACACCAGCGCGATCGCCGCGGACGCAGACGACAGCCGCGGATCGCGAAACAGTCGCACGTCCAGCGACGGGTACTCGGTCCTCGCCTCGTACCAGACGAAGACAGCCAGGGCGGCCAGGCCGCCGAGCACCGGGCCGAGCACGTCGCCGCGCAGCCAGGATCCGGTATCGCCGCCTTGAATGATCCCGTACACCACCAGCACCAGTCCGGCGATCGACAGCGTGACACCGGGAAAGTCGATCCGGCCCGGGCTCGGGCTCCTGGACTCCGGCACCAGAAGGACGATCGCGGCGATGCCGATGGCGGTCAGCGGCACGTTGATGAGGAAGACCGAGCCCCACCAGAAGTGATCGAGCAGCAGCCCCCCCGCGATCGGGCCGGCCGCGATGGCAACCCCGACAGCCGAGGCCCAGATCCCGATAGCGCGCGGCCGTTCCTTCGGATCGAAGACGTTCGTAATGATCGACAGGGTCTGCGGCATCACCGCGGCCCCGCCGAAACCCATCGCGGCCCGGGCCCAGATGAGCTGGTCAGGGCTGCGGGCGTAGGCGGACAGCAGCGAGGACAGTCCGAATAGCGCCATCCCGATGATCAGCATCCGGCGGCGGCCGATCCGGTCGCCGACCACGCCGAAGGTGAACAGCAGCCCGGCGAAGACCAGCGTGTAGGAGTTGACCGCCCACTCCAGCTGGCTCTGGCTGGCCGAAAGGCCCGTCCGCGGCTCGGCGATGGTCTTGAGCGCGATGTTCAGGACGGTGTTGTCCAGCACGATCGCAGTGAGGCTGATGATCAGCACGCTGAGGATGATCCAGCGGCGTCGCTGCACGGCGGAGTTGTCCATTCCTGCCTTCGGGGAAGCGTCAGCGAGCCGCCCGGCGTTCATCTTGTGGGCTCATTAACGATACGAGACATCATCGTATCGCAAATGCGCCTGGCCGGGCCGTAATCCGGCCAGGACACCCCTGTTCATCGGCCGGCCAGCCGTGCCATTATCGGAGGGTCCGGGGACGCCACAAGGGCGCAACGAGACGCGGAGGATGTCGCGATGAGCGCTGAGCACACGCAGGAGCAGGCACAGGAACAGGCCCAGCAGGGCACAGCCGGGAACCCAGAGCCCCTGTACGGCGGCCGGGCCACCCGGCGTCTTACTGTCCGGGACATTGCGGCCGCCAAGGCCAGCGGCGAGAAGTGGCCCATGCTGACCGCTTATGACGCGCTCACGGCCGGAGTATTCGACGCCGCCGGCATCCCGGTGCTGCTGGTCGGCGACTCCGCGGCCATGGTCGTCTATGGTCACGATTCCACCATTCCGGTCACAGTGGACGAGCTGATCCCGCTGACCGCCGCCGTCGTCCGCGGCACGAGCCGGGCACTGGTCGTCGCTGACCTGCCGTTCGGCTCCTACCAGGCGTCGCCCGCGGCCGCGCTGGAGGCGGGCACTCGGTTCCTGAAGGAGACCGGGGCCCAGGCAGTCAAGCTCGAGGGCGGCTACCGGGTCGTCCGGCAGGTCGAGGAGCTGGTCGCGGCCGGCATCCCGGTTATGGCGCACCTCGGCCTCACCCCCCAGTCGGTCAACGCGTTCGGCGGATACAAGGTTCAGGGCCGGGGCGAGGACGGCGAGCGGCTGCTGCACGACGCCAAGGCACTCCAGGCCGCCGGCGCGTTCGCGGTCGTGCTCGAGTGCGTACCGTCCGACCTGGCCCGGCGGGTGACCGCCAGCCTCGACATTCCCACCATCGGCATCGGCGCCGGCCCGGACTGCGACGCCCAGGTCCTGGTCTGGCAGGACATGGCCGGGTTGTCGCCGCGGACGGCCAAGTTCGTGAAGCGTTACGCCGACCTGGCGGGCGCGCTGCGCGAGGCCGCCGAGGAGTTCGCCACTGACGTGGTGTCCGGCGCTTTCCCGACGCCGGAGTACTCCTACCGGTAGGTATTACCCGGCTGGATAGAGGTTGGACGGTCCGAGGAACGGAAACTCGGTCAGCAGGTCGTCGCTGGCATGCCTACCGGTACGCCGGCGTCGCCGGCGGCGACGCCGCGACCAGCACGAGCCGGTCACCGTCCACCACGCTGCCTGCCCGCGGGTCGTTCAGTGCCAGCACCCGCCCGGCCCGCAGCACCGCGATGACGCCCGGCCCGGCTTCCCCGGCCGCCCGGCCGAATTCCGCCGGAACGGCCGCGCGTTCCAGCAGGGCGAGGCCGTAGCTGCGGTCCAGCAGTTCCGACATCACCTGGCTGGCGCCCGGTCTGATGGTGGCCAGGCCGAGCAGCCGCCCGGCCGCGTCGGAGGAAACCACCACGTGGTCGGCACCGCTCTGGCGCAGCAGCGGCTCGTTCTCCGACTCCCGCACGGCCGCGGTGATGGCGAGCTGATCGCAGAGCTGACGCGCGGTCAGCGTGATCAGCACGGCCGTGTCGTCCCGGCCGACCGCGATGATCAGCCGCTCGGCCGTTCCGATCTCGGCGCTGGCCAGCACCCCGCGCCGGGTCGCGTCGCCGGTCACCGCCGCGAAGCCCGCGGTGTTCACCTGGGTGATCGCGTGCCGGTCGCTGTCCACCACGACGATGGCGGAGGCGGGCACGCCTGACTCGCGCAGCGTATTCAAGGCGCTTCGACCCTTGGTGCCGTACCCCACCAGCACCGTGTGCCCGGCCATGTTCGACCTCCATCGGTTGACGCGCCAGATCGTCCTGGTCCGCTCGGCGAGCACTTCCAGGGTCGTCCCGATCAGCAGGATCAGGAACACGACCCGGATCGGCGTCAGGATCAGCGTGTTGATCAGCCGCGCGGTGGCGGTGACCGGGACGATGTCGCCGTAGCCGGTGGTCGACAATGCCACGGCCGAGTAATACAGCGCGGCCAGCAGATTCAGCGGCTGGCCCGGCCGGGCGCCGTCCCGATAGCCGTACCGGCCCAGGTACACGATGACCGTCGACAGCAACAGCAGGCCTACCGCCATGCCCGCGCGCAAGGCCACTGCGGCAAACGGGGACCGGCGCCGGGACGGCAGCGAGACCGCCTGGCCGTCATCCCCGCTCCCGGCCGGGCTTCTGACCTGGGGTGGCCTCGTCGTCACAGGGAGTGACATTACAGGGCGTGACCTTACCCAGCGACATCGCCCACGGCCGGGGTACGACCGCTCCGTCAGACGTCGGTGATGCGGATCCCGGCGTGGGCCTTGTACCGCCGGTTGATCGAGACCAGGTTCGCGGTCAGTGCCTCCACCTGACCGCAGTTGCGCAGCCGCCCGCCGTAGACACCGCGCATGCCGGGAATTCGTCCGGCCAGCGCGGACACCAGATCGGTGGCCTCCCGGTCGTCGCCCAGCACCAGCACGTCCAGGTCCATCATGTCGACCCGCGGATCCAGGAGCAGTTGCGCGGAGACGTGGTGGAAGGCCCCGACGACGATGCTGTCCGGCAGCACGGCGGCGGCCTGCTCGGCCGCGCTGCCCTCGGGCACCGGCAGTGCGAAGGCGCCCTTACTGTCGAATCCCAGCGGGTTCACGCAGTCCACGACGATCTTTCCGGTTAGCTCATCCGCCAGGCTGGCCAGCAACTCCCGGTGACCATCCCACGGGATCGCCGCGATGACGATGTCCGCGGCCTCCGCGGCGTGGTGGTTGAGCCTGCCGGTTACCAGCGGCTCGCCGCCGAGTTCAGCCGCGGTCGCGGCGGCCCGCTCGGCCGTGCGAGACCCGATGATCACCTTGAGCCCGGCCAGGGATAGCCGTCGCGCCAGCCCGCGACCTTGCTCGCCGGTCCCGCCGAGCACTCCGATGACCAGCCCCGTGACATCTACATCCGCCGTCATGAGCCTGATCTTCCCATTACGGCACCCGGACATAAGCGGCGGCCCGTGCCCATCACGCCGCGTGGCCGGTCCTGCTGCGGCACGATTGGCCTATGAATGCCGACCAGGTCGCCGAACTGCAGGCGCTCATCGCCCCCACCGGCTGGCTGGAGCGCACCTCGGGTTTCGCACGCGCACTGCGCCGCAGCGCGCGCACGCCGGACGGGCTGCTGATCGTCGGCACGCAGACAGCCGAGCCCTGGCATATGGCCGCGCACTTAGCCACCGAGAGCGATCTGGCCGGTCTCCCGGAGCTGAAGCCGACATTGATCCGGTGGGCGCCGCCGCCAGGAGCCCCGGCCCATCTGTCGGTGGGACTGGACCGGCTCAGCGGCGCCGGGCGGCAGGAGACACTGCTGGTGGTGAGCCAACAGACCGCTCCGGCCGAGTTGCTGGAGCGGGTCCACGACGTGCGCCGGGCTGGCACGACCGTGTTCGCGCTCGACTCCGGCGATCCCGAGCTCGACGGTCTCGCGCATGAGTTCCTGCCGGTCAGCCCGGCCGCCGCGCCGATGTCGTTCGACGCCGCGCAGCATCTGGTCAGCGCGGCCACGGTCGAACACCCTGGCCGGGTCCGGTCACTGCGCCACGGCCCCGGCCAGTCGGATCCGGGCCTGCGCGGCTGGCTGGCCCGCTTGCTGGACGCGGTCAGCGGGACTCAGCCCGACTGAACGCGGGGTGCCGGCGGAACACTGAGGCACTGGCGGGACATTCCCGGCGGCAGCCGCCCGTGTTACGTCAGCCGGACTCGTCGCCGGCCGCGCCAGCGCCAGGCTCGGGGGTAGTCACCGGCCGACCCTCATCCTGCTCGTCCTCGCCGCCCAGGCGTACCGACGGCTGTTGTTTCGGCGGATCCGGCCGCCGGCCGTCCAGCTTGCGGATGCCGTAGATAGGCGGTGGCTCCATCCGGGCGAACTGAGTGATCGCCGTGCCGACGATCACGACCTCGGCGACGTGATCCTTGCCGAGCGGCATCTTCGGGCACCTGCGCTCGGAGATCCTCGTCTGCATCTCGCGCACCACGACGCCCTCGGCGCCCATCTTGACCAGGTCGAGTTCGAGCTCATTGCGGGCGTCCGTGCGCATCTGCCGGACGAGGTAACTGTAGCCATCTACTTCCACGTTCCCCGCTGTCACACGGGTTTGACCTTTGGTCAGCCAGTCGTCGTGCCGGTAGCCGACGGCGACACCGAGCGCCAGGCCGACGGGGATGAATCCGTGTGCGACGAGCTTGGTGAAGTCCTGCCCGGACAGGTCGGAGGCGAACGGCTGCGCCCGGCTGACCACCCCCGGCGCGCGGACCGCCGTGCCGAACGCCTTGAATTCCAGGATGTCCTCGTCGTCAGCGAACGGCCCGACCGTCAGCGTCACGCCGATCACGCCCAGGCCGCCGAGCGCGCTGCACTCGGCCAGCATCCGGCTCAGTGCCGCCCGCCTGGCCCGGTAGAGCACCGAGACCAGCTGCCGGGCCGAGCCGATCGCCGCAGCGCCCTGGGGCCGCTGCACCGGGCCCGGGAACATGCTGCCTTGCGGGCGGTAGGACGGCGTCCCCTCGCCGCGGTAGACCGCCAGCGCGTAGGGGCATTCCTCGTCTCCCGCGTCGCCGATGTTGTAGACGGCGGCGCCGAGTACCTGCCCGACCGGGGTGAAGCCGACCTTGGAGATGGCCGCGAACTCGCTGACGCCCAGCGACGAGCCCCAGCTGGAGCCCGCATGCAGGTCCGCCAGCCGACCCCTGGCTGCCGGCGGGAGGTCCCGGCTGGTCACTGCGCTCAGGAGTCGAGGCTGAGGACCATGGTCGGGGTCTGGATGATGTGATCATCCCGGAGCGGGCGGACCGCGGTGCCGATCGCGAAGAACTCGGTCGTGTGGGAGCCCCAGGTGTGGCTGTGCTGGCGCAGCTGGACCCCGACGATGCCCTCGGCGGCGAGTTCCTCCGCCTCGGCCTGCATCCGGCTCATGGCCAGTTCGCGCGCGTCGTACAGCGCCTGGGTGAACTGCTCGAGCTCGACATTGCGCCCGATGTTGCCCATCTTGCTGCCCAGCTTCTGGTGCGCGATGTGGTAGACGCAGGAACCCATCGTCATGCCGAGCGGCGCGTAGCCGGCCCGGATCAGCGTCCAGAAATCCTGGCCGGACAGGTCAGAGGTAAACGGCATGCCTTTGTTGTTGTGCCAGTCGGCCACCCCGCCGCCGCCTGCGCCCGGCTCGGCCACCACTGCCGTGCCGACCGCGATGAACTCGGCGATATCGGCACCGAACTCCTTCATCTCCACGTCCAGCCGGACCCCGACGATGCCGTCCGCGCCAAGCGCCTGCGCTTCGGCTTCCATCCTGGTCATCGCCAGCTCGCGCGCGTGGTACATCGCCTGGGACAGCACGTCCAGCTCCTGGCTCTTGCCCCAGCGGGCTACCTGCAGCCCGACATGGTAGATCGAGCTGCCCAGCACGAGCCCGACCGGCCGGAATCCGACCTCGCGGACCAGCAGGAACTCGTTGACTGACAGGTCGGAGGTGAAGATAGAGCCGGGCTGACCGGGGCGCAGTTCGGCCAGCCTGCGCATGGCATCCTGCGGTACTCCCAGCACCTCAAGGTTGGTGCCCTGCTGGTCTGACATCGTGCTCCCTTGCCGTTGTCTGTGGACCGCTGTCTGTGTGCGCCGGGGGCCTTACGGGCCCAGCCGGACGCGCGCTGCCTGCCGCCGCTGCGGATCGAGAGACATGATCGCCAGCGGCGGTTTGGCGACCTTGGGGCGGCCGAAGTGCGCGATCGCGGTGCCGATGGTCGTCGCCTCGGCGAGGTGATCCCGGCGGCCTTCCTGTACCGGGCACTCGTGCTCGCCTACTCGCAGCTCCATCGACTGGATCACCACGCCGTCGGCGCCGAGCCGGGCAACGTCCCGTTCTAGCTGCACCCGGGCATCGTGCCGGGTCGCGTTCACCAAGTCGGTGTAGCCGCCGACTTCGACATTGCCGGCCCCCCAGCGGGTTTGGTTGATCGTCAGCCAGTCATCGTGCCGGGCGCCGATCGCGATGCCCAGCACCAGCCCGGCAGGCACCCAGCCGGCCAGGATGACCTTGGCGAAGTCCTGGCCGGACAGATCGGAGCTGAACGGCTCGCGCAGCGGCACTCCGCCGGGGGCGCGCACCGCCGTGCCGATCGCCTTGAATTCCAGGCCGCCGGCCGGGAAGCTACCGATGCTGAGCCGGACGCCCACCACCCCGTGCCCGCCGAGTTCCTGGCATTCGGCCGTCATCCGGCCGATCGCCGTGCGCCGCGCCTGGTACAGGGTGCGCACCAGCGGCCCGTAGGCGCCGACCGAGCCGGAACCGGACGTCGCCGTCCTGGTGTTGTACGGATTGCCGACGGCATAGCCGCCGAAGCCGATGTTGTAGCCGCTGCCATACGCAGGGCAGCCGTAGCCGCGGTAGCCGATGTTGTAGACAGCCGCGCCCAGCACCTGCCCAACCGGCTCGAACCCGACGCTCTTGATCGCAGCAAACTCGTCTGCGGTCAGCGCCGAGCCCCACGTGCCGCTGCCGCGGATCTCTGCCATCCGGGCTTCCGCGGCGGCTGGAAGGCCACTATCCGGGCGTTCCACGGTCAAATCTGCGCCCCCTTGTCGGGCTTTATGCCGCTGGCTTCAGCGTACAAGACGGCGCTGGCCTGTCGAATGCCTGCTAGCTGCCCTTGCCCGCCTCGCCCCAGTCGTCCTGTGCGTCCCACTCCTCGTTGCGGCGCCGGACCGTCTCCAGGGCGTGCTCGGCGGCATCCTGCGTCGGATACGGCCCGAGCCGGTCCTTGCCAGCGCAGCCCGGGCCGTGCTCAACCTCGTGATGCTTCAGGCAGTACCACCAGCTGTTGTCCTCGTCCATGACTACTAGACTTGCAGATCGTGGCTGCTACCCTCCAGCCCGGTCGCATCTCTCCTGAGCGCACCGTGCCCGAGCACATCGCCAGGCCCGAGTACGTAGGCCGGCGTACTCCCCGTCTCGGCGAGTCTGACATCAAGGACGCGGCGACGATCGAGCGGATGCGGACGGCCGGCCAGATCGCTGCCAGGGCACTGGCCGAGGTAGGCCGCCATATCGTCCCTGGCGTCACCACCGACGAGCTCGACCGCATCGGGCACGAGTTCCTGATCGGTCAGGGCGCCTACCCGAGCACGCTGGGCTACCGGGGTTTCCCCAAGTCCCTGTGCACCTCGCTGAACGAGGTGATCTGCCACGGGATCCCCGACGACACCGTCGTCGAGGACGGCGACATCGTCAACATCGACATCACCGCGTTCATCGGCGGCGTACATGGCGACACCAACGCGACCTTCCTGGCCGGCGACGCCGACGAGGAGTCCCGGTTGCTGGTCGAGCGTACCCGCGAGGCGATGATGCGCGGCATCCGCGCCGTCGCGCCCGGCCGGCCGCTGAACGCCATCGGCCGGGTGATCGAGTCTTACGCGCGCCGGTTCGGCTACGGCGTGGTCCGCGACTTCACCGGGCACGGCATCGGTACCACCTTCCACTCTGGCCTGGTCGTGCCGCATTTCGACGACCCGAACGTCGGCGTCATCATGGAACCGGGGATGACGTTCACCATCGAGCCCATGCTCACCCTGGGCACCATCGAGTACGACATCTGGCCGGACGGCTGGACCGTGGTGACCGCCGACCAGATGCGGACTGCGCAGTTCGAGCACACTCTCGCGGTCACCGCCGACGGTTACGAGATCCTCACCCTGCCGTAAACGGCCGGTCAGGACGCCCGTGGTTCCCACCGGAAGCGCCGGATCGCGACCACGGCTCCGGCACATCCCCACGCCGCCACGACCGCCAGGTGCCTCCAGTCCGCGGCTGCGTGCTCGGCGAACGGCTGCATGATAGCCTGGTTGAACGGCCGTACCGGCAGCCAGCCGGCGATCCGGTTCAGCACGTCCGAGTGAATCGGCAGGTAGGTGCCGGACAGGAACAGCAGCGGGAACAGCACCAGCTGGGCTACCGCCGGAGCGGCCTCGGAGTTCGAGATCATCGACGCGGCGGCCGCGCCGAGTGCGCAGAAGCTCGCTGCGCCGATCACCAGGGCCGCCGCGATCGACGGCCACTGGGTCGGCAGCGGCACCCCGTACAGCCGCCCGATGCCGACGATCAGCACGATGTCCACCAGGCTCACTAGCACGCAGTGCGCCACCAGGCCGGCCATGTAGGCCCAGGCAGGCAATGGCGTGGCGCGGACGCGTTTGAGCACGCCGTTCTGCCGCCGGGCCGCCAGCGCCACGGTGAGCTGGCCGTAGCACGAGCCGAGCACCGACAGCGCCGCGATCGTCGGCACGTAGTACTGCAGAACCGTGAGCCCGTCGTAATAAGAGCTCTTGCCCGCCCCGCCGAGCAGTGCGCCGATGACCGCCACGAAGACGACCGGGAACAAGAAGGTGAAGACCGCGCTCTGCGGATTCCGCCAGAACGACAGCTGCTCATACATGATCTGATGGGCGACCAGGCGCAGGCTATGACGCCCGTGTCTGCGCCCGCTGCGGATGGCCACGGCGGTCATCGGGTACTCCTTTCCGGCGCGCTGTCGGGCGCGTCGTGATTGGTCAGTTGCAGGTAGACCTCTTCCAGGCTGGGTTGCTCGACGCTGAGCCCGGCCAGCTCGCCGCCGCGTTCGACCGCCCACGTGGTCAGCTCCTGCAGCCGGCGCGTGACCTGATCGGTCTCCACCACGAGCCCGCCGTCGCCGTCTGGCGTCGCCGGTACTGGCAGCTCGCTGGCGTCCCATCCCCTTGGCAAGCTGAACGCGATGCGGGTCTTGGCCGTCTGACGCCCGCCGATGACAGCCGGCGATCCCGACGCGACGACGGTTCCGCCGGACAGCACCACGACCCGGTCGGCCAGCGCTTGCGCTTCCTCCATGTCGTGCGTGGTCAGCAAGATCGTCGTCCCTGACGCACGAAGCTCGCGGACCATCTGCCAGGCATCGCGGCGGGCGCCCGGATCGAGACCAGTCGTCGGCTCATCCAGGAACAGCAGCTCCGGGCGGCCGATCAGGCCGAGCGCCAGGTCTAGCCGGCGCTTCTGCCCGCCGGACAGGCTCCGTACCTTGCGCCGCTCCAGCCCGGCCAGGCCGACCTGGGCGATGACCTCGGCCACACCTCGCGGCCGCGGGTAGTAGCCCGCATCCCGCGCGATCGTCTCGCGCACGGTCAGGTACGGCTCCACGGCGATGTCCTGCAGCATCAGGCCGGTCCGTTCCCGGAGCTCACGGCCGCTGGCCCGGTCGCCGGGGTCATAGCCCAGCACATCCGCGTCGCCGCCGTCGCGGGACCGGAAGCCTTCCAGGATTTCCAGGGTCGTCGTCTTGCCAGCGCCGTTCGGCCCGAGCAGGGCGAGGATCTCGCCCGGCCCGACCGTGAAGCTGACATCACGGACCGCCTGTACCGGGCCGTAGTTCTTGCGCAGCCCGGCGACGGTGATCACATCCGCTCGCATCGGACCTCCAGCAGGATCCGCAGGAAACGTCCCGCCAGACCGCGCGCCGCGGTCACGCCGAAGTCCGTCCGGTCGATGCGCGTCCTGGCCGTGACGCTGAAGGCATCCGCTGACGCCTCGGTCACCTCGACCGTGAGGCTGACCGGCCGGGTGACGTCCCGCACCGTCAGCGTTCCGGTGACGGTGCCCGTCGTGGCGTCCAGGGCGCCGAGCCGGAAGATCAGCGCCGGGTGACGGTCAGCGTCGAGGAACCGCGCCGACCGGACGGCCCGGTCCCGCTGCGGGTTCGGCGTGCGGAAACTTGCTGCCTCGATCTCGGCGTAGACGCTGGACTCGGGCAGCGGCTCGGCGACCGTCACCGTGCCGGCCCGGACGGCCATCGTGCCGCGCACCGGCGCTAGCCCGAACATGTGGTCGGTCCTGAGGGTGATTCTGGACGCCTCCGGGTCGATGTCATACCGGCCCAGGCGGGGGGTGAGTGCTGACTGCTGCTGTGTTCTGTCCATACCCTCATTCCAGCCCGGCAACGGGGCTGCGGAGCAGGGCCGCGGGTAGCCTCCTGGCCCGACGAAAGGCTGACCTGAGCTGGCCGCATGCGACTTTAGTAGGGTCTGCCATGGCGAAGGTTGCGCGCCACGTGGCTTCTGGCCAGGCATGGCATAGCGTGATCCACATGAGCATCACCGCCTGGTCCCGCCAGCACCTGCAGGCCGTGGCTGCGTGGTGCCGCCGGCACTCGGTGGCCGCGGCGATCATCACTGCCGTGTTCTTCGCGCTGCTCGACACCGTCGCCACGCTGGCCGGCTCGTCGTGGTGGCCGGCGCACCCCGGACCGCTGGCGTGGGCCATGCTGGCCCTGCAGGCGCTTGCTGACTTGACGCTCGTTGCCCGCCGCCGTGCCCCGCTGCTGGTGATGGCGGTGCTGACCGGCTACACGCTGGCGATAACCCTGCTGATATCGCCGGCCCACGCGCTCACGCCGGTCACCTCGGGCAACATCTGGGCGCCGTTCGGAACTGTGCTCGCGGCCTACTCGCCGTTCTACTACAGCAAGGACCGGCGCATCACCGTCATCTCGGTCGCCATCCTGACCGCTATCGTCGCGCGCATCTGGGAGCCCGCGGCAGGTGTCGTTGCTGTCGGTATTCTCCGGACGGCCGTCGGGCCGCTGCTCGCGCTCTACTTCGGTGCCCGCAACTGCATGATCCAGGCGCTCACCGATCGGGCCGAACGGGCCGAGCGGGAACGCGACCTGCTGGCCGAGCAGGCCAGGGCCGAGGAACGCGCCCGGCTGGCCGGCGAGATGCATGACGTCGTCACCCACCGGGTCAGCCTGATGGTGCTGCAGGCAGGCGCACTCGGCATCACCGCCCCCGACCAGCGCGACCCGGCAGGCGGCGGAAGAGCTGCGGGAAGCCGGCTGCCAGGCGCTGGACGAACTCCGGGATCTGGTCGGCATCCTGCGGGCAGAACCAGAAGCTGACGAGCGCCGTCGGCCTCGGGCCTGCGGGCACTGGTAGCGGAATCAACGGCGGTCGGCAGCCGGTCGAGCTGGTCGAGACCGGCGACCCGGCACTGGCCTCGCCGGTCGTCGGCCGGACCGCCTACCGGATCGTCCGCGAGGCGCTGACCAACGTGCGCAAGCACGCACCGGGCGCCGAGGTGACGGTGACGGTCAGCTATGGCGAAACCCAGGTCCGGCTCAGCGTCCGCAACACGCCGGCCGACGGCTCCGGTCAGCGCGCTGGCCGCCACCGGGTCCGGCCTGGGCATCGCCAGGCCTGCGGCAGCGGTCGAACTGGTGCATGGCACCCTGCGAGCAGGTGCGACCCCCGACGGCGGATTCTGCCTGGAGGCCACGATGCCGTCTTACGTCCGACAGCTGCCGCGCCGGCGGCCTGACCCATGATCAGCGTCGTGGTCGTCGACGACGAGCCGATGGTGTGCGCGCACCTGCGCACAATCCTGGGCTCCGCGCCCGACATCGAGGTGGTCGAGAGGCACACGACGGCGCGGCCGGGGTGGAGGCGGTCGTTCGCAACCGGCCCGACGTGGTGCTGATGGACCTGCGCATGCCGGTCATGGACGGGATCACCGCGATCGAGCGGATCATCAAGCTGCCGAGCCCGCCGGTCATCGTCGTGCTCACGACGTTCGACGCCGACCAGTACGTGCTTGCGCGCGCTGCGGGCCGGCGCGGCCGGCTTCCTGGTCAAGTCCACGCCGCCGGAGAACCTGATCGGCCTGGTCCGGGTGGCGGCGAAGGGCACACGGTGCTGTCCCCGGCCGCCGCCCGCCGGCTGGTCGCCGCCTCGGCCGACAGCCAGCCCGCCCGCGAACGCGCCCGCAACCTCATCGCCGCCCTGACCGAACGAGAGGTCGAGGTGCTCGGCCGCTGGGCGAAGGCCTGTCAAACGCCCAGATCGCGAGCAAGCCTGTACCTGTCCGAGGCTACGGTCAAGGGCTACGTCTCCCGCATGCTGGACAAG
>CAVQMG010000010.1:0-120245 GCA_963713585.1 uncultured Actinomycetota bacterium
CACCGTGGTCGTGACGGTGACCTGCGGGCCGCCGGTCGTGGGGTGGTGCTTGAGCTTGTAGCCGATCACCCCGACGGCCGCCAGCCCGACCAGCGCGATCAGCACTCCGACCACGACGTTACGGCCCCGGTGCCGGCCGTGCACGGTCTGGCTGCCGCCGGACGAGGTCGACCACGCCCTCACCAGGTCGTTGTTGTTATTCCGGGCCTGGATTCTCGGGCGGTAGCCGCTGGCGGGTGGGCTTTTAGCCGGAACGTGGCCGGACGGGCTGGCGGCCGGAAAATCGCGCCAGCCGGGTCCGGCGGTGAGCTCGGCCTCGGGGACGGCCGCGTCGGCCGGGCGGCGAGGCCTGCGCGGCCGGCTCGATCCAGGTCGGGTCCGGGACCGCGGCCGGGGCGGGGGCCGGGACGAGGCTGGCGCGGGGGTCTGCACTCCCAGCCAGCGTCGGACCATCCGGCACCGGCCCAGCCCGGCCCGCCGGACGAGGCCGGCGGCAGGTCGATCGCGGTCTGCTCGGCGAGCGGGACGTCCAGGTCCGGCGCGGCGTACCCGGCGGTGCCGGGTGGCGCCTCCGGCAGGCACGCGGTGGCCAGCGAGGCCGCGAACTCATGGTAGTTGCCGTACCTGCTGTCGGGCCATTTGCTCATCCCGGTGGTGATCACTGCGTTCACCGCAGCCGGCAGATCGGGCCGGCGGTCGGTGAGCCTGGGCGGCTCGGCTTCCAGCTGGGCCCACATCAGCGCCATCGTGTCGTCGCGCTGGAACGGCGGCCTGCCGGTCAGCATCTCGACCACCGCGCAGGCCAGCGCGTACTGGTCGGCCCGGCCGTCGACCGGACGGCCCTGGATCTGCTCGGGCGAGAGTAGTCCAGAGTGCCCAGGAACTGCCCGGTCGAGGTGAGCCCCGACGGGGCGAGCGAGTGCTTGCTCAGCCCGAAGTCAGACAGGTAGACGTGATCGGATCACCGCCGCGGGCTGGGGCCAGCAGCATGTTGCCCGGCTTGACGTCGCGGTGCACCAGGCCGTGGGCGTGCGCGCAGTCCAGGGCGGAGGCGACCTGGCCGGCGATCGGACCCGGGCCGGGTCCAGCGGGCCCTCGGCGTCCATCAGGGTCCGGACATCGCCGTGGACTGACATAGCGCATGGCGATGAACAGCACGCCTCCGCCTTGCCGGCCTCGAAAACGGGGATGATGTGCGGTGATCCACGCCGGCGGCGGCCCGCGACTCCTGAATGAAACGCTGCCGGAACGAGTCGTCCTCGCCCAGCTGCGGTGCCAGGATCTTCAGCGCGACGATGCGGTCGAGCTTGATGTCAAGGGCACGGTAGACGATTGCCATCCCGCCGCGGCCAATCGGTTCCTGGATCTGGTACCCAGCCCGCTGATCGCCGGGGACCAGGCCCTGCGGAAGCGGGCCTCCGGGTCCGGAGCGGACGTCCTGTGTCAACTGCTGGCCTCCAGTTGCGGGCCTGCTCGGCGGCCTGGGCTAAGCGTTGGCGTGCCGGTCGTTCCAGGTGATCACTCATGCAGGAGATAAAGGGGCTGTCCCAGTATCTGGGCCAGGCGCGGTTGCCGCAAATGGCATCGCAAACCTCACTGCGAAAGTTCGCATGCTAGACCGGGCGGCACAGGCCGATTCCGCCCTGCTGGCCGGGCTCCCTGCTGGTCAGGCCGGGGTAAGACCGAGGTCTGGCCCGCTGCCCTCCGGCTGCCGGTTGACCAGGCTGTTTGCGGCCATCACCAGGTAATCCCACAGCTCCTGGTCATATTCGGGGGCCAGTTCGAGCTCGTCCATCGCGGTGCGCATATGTCGTAGCCAGGCGTCCCGCTCGGCCTCGCCGATGGCGAAATGAACGTGCCGCATCCGCAGCCGCGGGTGCCCCCGCCGCTCGTTGTAGGTGGCCGGGCCGCCCCAGTACTGGATCAGGAACAGCCGCAGATGCTCTTCGGCCGGCCCGAGATCCTTGCTCGGGTAGACCGGCCGGAGCTCCGGATCGGCCGCGACCTCCTGGTAGAACCGGTGCACGAGGCGGCGGAAGGCCGGTTCCCCGCCGATCGCCTCGTACAGGCTCGGTGCGTTCGTCTGCGTCATAACGGCTCCAGGTTAGCCGCTCGGCCGGCGGCGCCGGTCACGGCGCAGGCGCCGGTCACGGTGCGGAGTCCGCGGGGTCGCGGGGGCCCGGTCACGGCGCGGGGGCCTGGTCATTGCCCGGGCGGCTCGTCGGCCTGCTGCGGCACGGCGTCGGCCAGCCGGACCGGCGCCAGGCCGGTGTCGCCGGTGTCGCCGGTGTCGCCGGTGTCCAGGGCATCTTTGAGCCGCTCCCGCAATTCCCTGGCCACCTCGAGCTTGCCCTGCGGCGAGGTCCGGGCGGCCACCCGGATGACGACCGTGTCGGCCGTGATGTCCTGCACTCCCCAGACCTCGGGCCGGTCCAGGATCACCTCGCGCCAGCCGGGCTCCTGCCAGAGCCCGACCGCGGCCCGCTCCAGCGCGCCCCTGGCCGCCGCGACCGGGACCCGATAGGGAACGGGGAAGTCGATCACCGCCCGGGCCCAGCCGTGCGTCTCGTTGCCGGCCCGCTTGATCGTGCCGTTGCGGATGTGCCAGACCACGCCGTTGATGTCCCGCAGCCGGGTGATTCGCAGGCTGACCGCCTCGACCGTGCCAGCCACGCTGCCCATATCGACGGTGTCGCCGACGCCGTACTGGTCCTCCAGCAGCATGAAGATGCCGGCCAGGAAGTCCTTCACCAGGTTCTGCGCCCCGAACCCGATCGCGATGCCGAGGACGCCGGCGCTGGCCAGTACCGGTGCCAGGTTCAGGCCGAGGTCACCAAGAATGATCACCGCCGCGATGCTGAAGATGGTCACGGTGGCCGCATTGCCGAGCAGCGACGCAAGGGCAGTTGCCCGCTGACTGCGGCGCTCACCGCGGACCCGCCGCCGGGCAGTGCCCGCGTCGGCGAGTTCGCCGGCTCCTCGCCCGTCCCCGTCCCGGCGGCAGCGTCCGGACTGGCCGCGGCCGTGCCGGTGTCCGCGTCGCCCGTGCCCGCGTCGCCCGTGCGCGGGTCGGCCGTGCCCGGGTCGGCCGTCTCCGGCGGCTCGTCGTCTAGCTGGCTGTCGGCGGGACTGAAATATCCGACCGACTCGTCCCCGCGCCGTCGCCCTCGCCCCTGGCGGCTGTACCCGGCCGCGACCCGGCTGGTCAGCCGCACGATGAGCCGCTGGGCCGCCATCCGGAGCAGCACCGCCAGCAGCAGCACGAAGGCGATCTTCAGGATCAGCCGCACGGGACCAGCCAGGTACACCGTGGTGAAGTCGGCCGCGTGCATGCTGTGCGTGAGGTCCCAGGCGAGCCGGCAGGAGATGCCGGGCGCGCGGCCGCAGGCGCGAGCCAGCACTCCCGTCGCGACGGGATCGGCCGGGAACGTGCTCATCGCAGTAACTGCCAGCGCCACGCGCCGATCTTATTGGAGAGCGCGCGCGCAAATTCACAACCAATTTTTGCGATGTGCAAGGGACTATTGAGGAAAGGGTGGCTGAAAGGGACTAACAAGACGCGATCAATAGATTACAATGCGTTAACATTGTGATCCGCTCGGGTGGCTCGGGGGCAGAGCATGAGGCAGCAGGGGGAGACGACCGGATGTCAGAGAGCGGAGCGCGGTGATGGCCGCCGGGACAGGCCAGCAAGCTGCCGGCACAGAGGCGGGCAGCCGCCAGGAGGCCGCCGTCGCCCGTCAGGTCCGGGCCCGGGCGCTGGTCGCCGGGACTCAGCCTGCTGACATCGCGGCCGAGATCGCCAGCCAGTGCGGCAGCAGCCGGATCAGGGCCTACCGCCTTGCCCATGGCATCGCCCTCGCCGACGTCGTCGCGCAGGTGCGGGCCCGGTACGAGGCAGACGGCCGGCCGGTGCCGCGATTCAGCGAGACGCTGCTCTCGGCTTACGAGGGCGGCCAGAAGCGGCCAGGTTCGGAATACCTGCATTACCTGTGCGCGATTTACCAGGCCGATCCCGCCGATCTCGGGTTCAACGGCAAATGCCTGTGCGGCCAGTCGCACCAGCCGCCGTCGCCTGCCGTCCCCGGTCAGCGGGCCAGGGCGGCCGGCCATCGGCGGTCAGGCCCCGGCGCCGCGCCGGTCGGTCAGGGTACGGCGGGCGGTGCTGGCGCCCCGCTACCGGGCGTCCCGCTACCCGGCACTGCGGTGGCGGGCACAGCGGTGGCGGCCACAGGGGGCACGGCAGTGCCGGCCGCGGCGCGGACGGGCACGCCCCGGCCAGGAACGGTGCTGCCGGATCCAGCCCGGCCGGGCACGCCAGCGGCGAGCCGGTCCCGGCGGTGGTCGGCTGCGCCGGCGCAGCCGGGCCACGATCTTGCCGCCGCGCTTCCGCCTGCTGCCGACTTCGCGACGCAGCCGATCAGCCCGGTGCCCGGCACCGCGCCGGGACCGGAGGCGCTGGGACACGAAGACGATGAGCTGCGCACCATGCTGTTGCGGCAGATGGCCGAGCCCGCAACCGGCGTCGACAGCAGGTTCCTCGGTGCTGTCGACCGGATCCGCCGCCGGATGGATGAGGCACTGCTAGGCGGCACGGTGTCGGCCACCATGATCGACCGGTGGGAACAGAGCACGGCCGGGTACGGGCGTCAGTACATGACATTGCCGCCGCTGCGCCTGCTCTGCGACGTGCTGCTCGACTTTGCCGACGTCCGGCGCACCTGCGAGGACCGGCAGCCGCTCGAGTTCTCCGAACGGCTCTGCCGGCTGGCCAGCCAGCTCGCGGGCCTGGCCGGGATTACCATGCTCGATCTGGGCGACCATCGGCTCGCCAGGTCGTTCTTCCGGACCGCCAGGGGAGCCGCTGACGAGACCGGCGACCGCCGGTTGCGCGCCTGGGTGTCGGTGCGCGAGTCAGTCGTGCCGTTGTATTACGGGGATCCGCGAGAGGCGGCGAACCTGGCCGGAACAGCCGGCGACCTGGCCTGCCTGCACTTGTGCGTGGCCGCAGCGATGGCCCCGGTTATCGAGGCCAGGGCACTGGCCAGGCTCGCGTCGGCGGCATCGATCGGCCGCGGCGGCAGGCGGGAGCTACTTGACCGCGTCCGCGCCAGCCTCGATCGCGCCCAGGACATGCTGGGCGACCTGCCCGAGGAACAGCGCAGCGATACGGCTCTGGGCTATACCGAGCGGCAGCTCTACTTCCACACGGGCGACACCCTGGTATCGCTCGGCGACTGGCAGGGAGCCAGCCGGGCCTTCGCCCAGGCCGGGCAGATGTACTCGGGCTACGAAGTTCTGGACTGCGCGCTGATCGCTCTCGGCCAGGCTCGCTGCCTGCTGGAGTCCGACGAGCCCGGGCAGGCACTGCTAGCCGGGCAGCAGACTCTCGCCAGGCTGCCAGCCGAGCACAGGACCGACGTCGTGCTGCAGGTGGCCAGAGCGCTCGGCCAGCAGGCGGCCGAGCGGGATCCTAAGCTGCCCGCGCTGGCGGCCTACCGCGAGGCCCTGCAGGCTAGCTGACGGCGCGTCGCCGGCGCGTCAGCTGACATGGCGCGTCAGCTGACGGCGCGCCGGACAGCGGCAGGCGGCCGGATCAGCCCAGCGCCAGCCCGGTCTGGGCCGCCAGGAAGGTCAGCGTCTCCGATGACAACCCGACCGTGCGGCTGATCGCCCGCGCGCCGTGCCCGACGTTCGCTTCCCGGCGCAGCAGCACCGGCCGCTCGGCCAGCGGCGCGGACGTAGCGTGCTGCAGTGCCGCGCACATTTTCCGTCCGTGCAGCGGGTCAACGCGGGAATCACCGTCGAACACGGTGAACAGGATCGCCGGGTACCGCACCCCCTCGGCGACGTGGTGATAAGGCGAGTAGGACAGCAGCCAGCCGAACTCGGCCGGGTCCGCCACGGTGCCGTACTCGTCATTCCAGGTCTCGCCGAGGCCGAACCGCTCGTAACGCACCATGTCCAGCAGCGGCGCGGAGCAGACCGCGGCCACGCTCAAGTCGGGCCGCTGAGTGACGGACGCGCCCACGAGCAGGCCGCCGTTGGACCCGCCCATCACCGCCAGCTGACTGCTGGTGGTCCAGCCACCGGCGATCAGCTTCTCAGCGGCGGCGTGGAAGTCGTCGAACACGTTCTGCTTGTGCTCCCGCATGCCCGAGCGGTGCCACTGCTCGCCTTCCTCGCTGCCGCCGCGCAGCCCGGCCACGGCGTACACGCCGCCCGCCTCGACCCAGGTCAGGATCGCAGCGGAGAAGGCAGGCGTCAGGCTGATGTTGAAGCCGCCGTATCCGTAGAGGATGGCGGGCTTTGGCAGGCCCGGAAC
This sequence comes from uncultured Actinomycetota bacterium, assembly GCA_963713585.1. GTDB lineage: Bacteria > Actinomycetota > Actinomycetes > Streptosporangiales > Streptosporangiaceae > JAJYUU01. Next base: position 6,326 of record CAVQMG010000010.1, read on the forward strand.
GTGGTGCTCCCCGCCCGGCCCCCTGGCTCCCTCGCCGTCGTCCCCGGCCGCTGACAGCACCACCATCCTGATCGTCGTGCCGTCCTTGGAGGAGTAGGCGACTTGCTCGGCGCGGACCGCAGGGACCTCGATCGAGCCGGGCGCGCGCTGCCACACGGTGGTGCTGCCCGAGACGGCGTCGTAGTGCAAGACCAGGCCGGGCGTGGTGTAGTCGGTGTAGCCGAACCAGGCCTCGTGGCCGCCCTCGGGCCGCTTGCTGAGGCCGCCCGCACTGCCGAGCCCCGGTAGTTCCACCAAGCCGACCGCGGCACCCGTGCCGAGATCGTGCGTCGCGATCTCGCTGATGGCGTGCCGGCTCCGCACGGTCAGCAGCAGCGGGGCGGCGAGCTGAGGCCCGTCCAGGATGGCGAAATCGGTCAGCACCGAATCGGCGTCCTCGGCGATGAGCTCGCGCCAGCTCTCGTAGGCCGGGAACGCCGGGGCGGCCGGGTCGGCGACCATCACCCGGCCGCGCGGGGCGTCCCGGTCGGTGTGCAGGTAGAGCCGCCCGTCCCGGCCAGGGACCGGCCAGGTCATCGCGTCGACGCCCTGCTGCATCGGGATGAGCGGGGGCGCGGCCGGGTCGGCGCCCGCTAGCGGCGCGATCCACACGTCGTTACGCGGTGCGGTCCCGGCGTTGGCGCCGATGATCAGCCACCGGCCGTCCCGGCTGACCGCGGCCGCGTAGTAGTTCGTCTTCTCCAGCCCGTCGCCGAGGATCATGACGTCCTCGGCGGCCGGACTGCCAACCCGGTGCAGGTACACGCGGCGGTGGTACTGCTCCTCGCCGGCCGGGACGTCCTGCGGAGCTAGCCGGCGGCTGTAATAAAACGCGCTGCCGCCCGGCAGCCAGGCAACCTCGGTGTACCGGCAGCGGTCGATCGGGCCGTCCACGTCCTCGCCCGACGCCACGTCGAGCACTCGCAGCGCCGACTCCTCCGTGCCGCCCTCGGACAGCTGATAGGCCAGCCGCCGGCCTTCGTGGTCCGGCTTCCACGCGTCCAGGGTGGTGCCGCCGCTGGGGTCGATGGCCACCGGGTCGAGCAGCATCCGCTCGCCGTCGGCAGGGGTCGCGGTGTAGAGGACTGCGTGTTCCTGACCGGGCTCGCGCCGGGTGTAGAACTGGCGGTCACCGCGCCAGACCGGTGTGCCGGCCTCGCCCGCGGCCAGCAGCTCGGTGAGCCGCCGGGCCAGCCGGTCCCGGCCGGGCAGCCCGGCCGCGTAACCGGCGTACAGCTCGTCCTGCGCTGCCAGCCATTCCTTCGTCCGCGAACTGCCGGGATCCTCCAGCCAGCGGTACGGATCGGCGACGTGCGCACCGTGAATCTCGTCGACGACGTCCTGGCGCTCGGCGGGCGGGTAACCGGGGAGTGTCATGTCTCGCACCTTAACCCGGCCGGGCAAATCGGTCACTGATCCGGCCGGGCACCGCGATTTCTCTCATAGTTACGCCGCAATGGTGTTGGCGATCGGGGCCCCGGGCAGTCACACTGGTCACGGATGCCCCGGTGCGATGGCACGGGGGCAATTGCTGTCAGGGTTCGGCCCCGTCACAGAACGGGAGGTGCAAGTGCGGCGGGTACTGCTGCTCAACGTGACGTATGAGCCGCTGACCACGGTCGGCTTGCATCGTGCGATCTGCCTGGTGCTGGGCGATAAGGCTGATGTGCTGCACTCGGATTCTTCCGGGCTGCAGTTGCATTCGGCGTCGACCCGATTGGCCGCGCCATCGGTGATTCGGTTGCGCCGCTACGTGCGGGTGCCACACCGCAGCCGCGTTCCGCTCACTCGCGCCGCACTCATGCGGCGCGATAATTATTTGTGCGCCTACTGCGGCACCAAGGCGGACACGATCGACCACGTGATCCCGCGCAGCCGGGGCGGCCCGCACGCGTGGGAGAACTGTGTCGCCTCCTGCACCCGGTGCAACCATCGCAAGGCCGATCGCCTGATCGAGGAACTGGGCTGGACCTTGCCCCGCGATCCGGCCGCGCCACGCGGCCCGCACTGGCGGCTGATTGGCGCCATCAACGATGGTGACCCGCATTGGGTCGCCTACCTGACCGAGCCGAGCGCGGCATAGTAACTCGGCACGCTGCGTGATCATATGGCCACGGGGTGCACTCAGGCCGAGATCCGGCCGGTGTTAACTTCTGTCATGGCCAAAGTGCCGGAATTGCCACCCGTGCCAGGCGGGCGGCCCAGACGCCCGGGTGTACGGCGAGCTCGCGCGCTCGAGCCCGCCCGGTACGTCGCGGGGCTGCTGCTGTGGCAGGGGATCGGCTGGCTCGTCCTGTCCGCGACCGGCCTGGGCTTCTGGATCGCGAGCCTGCCGGCCAGCCTTAACGTCTATAGCTACGGCGCCGCCGTGCTGTGGACCTGGGTCGAGCTGCTGGCGATCGCGGTGGGCCTGAGCCTCGGCGCGGCCGAGATCGGCATGTCCTGCCGTCTGCGCGGCGGCCCGAAATCGGTGCTGGCCGTGGCGACAGGATTTCACGGCGTGACGCTGGCCGCCGGGCTGGTGGTGGCCGCGGTGTCGGTCATGATCGCGGGCAGCGTGCTGGAACTTCTCGCCCTTAACGGGACATTCTTACCTCACCCGCTGTCCTGCCCCGCCGCCCGAACAACATGAATGACGCCAACGACGTTGAAACAGCCACGTGGCTGGCGCAACGCTGTGGCAGGGCATAGAGCTCGCGGTCAGATCAGGGGAGTCAGGATCACACATGCCGGATGCGCCGTCACTGCGAGTTCCGGGCACGCTGGCGACGGTGCTGCTGGGACTTGAGGCGGCATCCTGGCTGGCTGGCCTTCGCGTGCCGGCCTTGACCATTGTCGGCGAGCTCAGCGTCATCGCGGCGATCATGGTCCTGCGGTGGTGGATGGGCCGGGCGGCGAGGACCGTGGCCGGCCGCGGGAACTGGCCGCAGCGTCGGCTAGCCGGGCCCGGCCGCGCCGTGACGCGGGCGACCTGACGTTCTATGCGGACGTGCCGCTCGCGGGCAGGATCGTCATGACGGGCGGGCCATCTGCATGCCGCGGGGCGAGCGCCGGGAGATGACTGCGATGTCGCCGGTGTCGGTCGTGATCACCTGGATGCCGGCGCCGAAGTGGCTGGCCAGCACGTCGTCCTGCAGGACGGTCGCGGCCGGGCCGGAGCTAGCGATCCGGCCGTCGGCCAGCAGGATCAGCCGGTCGGAGAACTGGCCGGCCAGGGTCAGGTCATGGATCGCCGACAGCACGGTCAGCCCGCGCTCGCGGCGCAATTCGTCGATCAACTCCAGGGCGTCCATCCGGCGGCCGAGATCCAGCGCGCTGGTCGGCTCGTCGAGCAGCAGCACTGGCGCCTGCTGGGCCAGCGCCCTGGCCAGGACGACCCGCTGGACCTCACCGCCCGACATCGACCGCAGCTCCCGGCCGGCCATCGCGGTCAGCCCGAGCCGGCCGATGACCTCGGCGCAGATCCGCCGGTCGGCCGCGGTCTCGTAGCGCAGGTATCCGATGTGCGCCGTGCGGCCGAGCAGGACGTAGTCAGCGGCCGTCATGTCCGGCGGCAGTACCGGCCGCTGCGGCACGTAAGCGATCAGCCGGGCTAGCTCGCGCCGGCTCAGGCCGGCCGGGCAGGCCGCAGACCGTCACCGTGCCGCCGGACGGCAGCAGCCGGGCGATGGCATTGAGCAGTGAGGTCTTGCCCGATCCGTTCGGGCCGATGATGCCGAGCCATTCGCCGTCGGCCACCACGCCGCTGATGGCGTGCAGCGCGACCGTGTCGCCGTAGCTGACCGTCAGGCCGTCGAACGCGATCATGACAGGTCCTGCCTGGCCCGGCGGGACCGCAGCACGAACAGGAAGAATGGCGCTCCGATCAGTGCCGTGATGACCCCGATCGGCACCTCGGCCGGAGCCTGCGCGGTGCGGGCGACGACGTCGCAGAGCACCAGGAAGGCCCCGCCGCCGATCATCGACACCGGCAGCAGGACCCGGTAGCTCGGGCCGGCGGTGAGCCGCACCGCGTGCGGCACGATGATGCCGACGAAGCCGATCAGTCCGCTGACGGAGACCGCCGCGGCGACGCCCAGCGTGGCCGCGATCACGACGGCGAGGCGCACCCTGGCCACGTTGACGCCGAGACTGGCAGCCTCGGCTTCGCCGACGCGCAGCACGTCGAGCAGCCGCCGGTGCACCAGCAGCGCGACTGCCGACACCGCCACGTAGGGCAGGATCGTCCACACATCCGACCACGTCGACGCCGACAGCCCGCCGAGAATCCAGGCGTAGACATAGGCGAGCGTCTGAGTGTGCTGCTGCTGCAGGTACGTCTGGAACGCGGTCAGCAGCGCGGCGACCGCGATCCCGGCCAGCAGGATCGAGCCGGTGCCGCTGCCTTCGGCTGCCGACCGGCCGCGTCGTCCGGCCCCGACGCCGAGCGCGTAGGTCAGGGCCACGGCCAGTACCGCGCCGCCGAAGGCCGCGGGCGGCGTCCAGGCCAGGCCGACCCCCGACACCACCACGATGGTGGCCCCGAGCCCGGCCCCGGCAGCCACCCCGAGCAGGTACGGGTCGGCCAGCGGGTTGCGGAAGATGCCCTGGTAGGCCGCGCCGCCGCCGGCCAGCATCGAGCCGACCAGGACGCCGAGCACCACCCGGGGCAGCCGGATCTGCCACACGATCGCGGTGTTGATGGCCGATACCGACACGTGCGGGTGCCAGGGCAGCCGGGTCGCCAGGGCTGCCAGCACCTGGGGCACTGACAGCCGGGCCGGACCGACCGCGATGCCGGTCACCACGGCGACCAGCAGGGCGGCCGTCGCGACGAGCACCGGCCCGGCGATCCGCCCCGGCCCGAACCAGCCAGAACGCAGGCCCGTGCGCGCAGGCCGGCCGCTGCGGGCGGGTCCGGCCGGGCTGCGGGCAGTTCCGGTCCGGCTGCGGGCAGCTCCGGGCCGGTACCGGGGCAGCCGGCGAGTGCCGGGAGTCGCGGTCATCGGGGCACTGTCGCGGTCATCAGGACACGGGCGTCATCGGGTCACCGGGCCATCACTAGGAGCCCGCCTTCGTCGCGGCCACGACCTGCTGCAGCAGGTCCGTCACGCGCGGTCCCCACCGGGACGCGACGTCGGCATTGAGCTCGATGATGTCGTGGTCCTTCACCGCGCTGAGTTCCGACCAGCCTGCCCGCTTGCTGACGGTCGCCGCAGTCTGGCTGCCGTCGGCGCCGGTGTCGGCCAGCAGGATGTAGTCGGGGTTCGCCTTGACGATGAACTCCTCCGACACTTCCGGGTAGCCGCCAGCCGCCGCCGCGCCCGCCGCGGTGTCGGCGATGCTCTTCATGCCGAGCAGCGACAGCAGGCTGCCGATGAAGGTCGACGAGGTCACGGAGTAGTACGGGTTGGTCGAGAGCTCGTAGAAGTACGTCAGCGGCTTGGAGTGGTGCCGGCTCGGCCGCCACGATCTTCGCGATGTCTGACTTCAGCGTCGCATCCTCGGTCGTCGCCTGCGCGGACCTGCCGGTCGCCTGGCCAAGCTCGCTGAACTCGGCGTAGACGTCTGCCAGCGTTGCCGCCGCGGGCAGGTCCAGCACCGGGACGCCGAGCGCGGTCAGCTTGGCGGTGATCCCGTCAATGTTGTTCGAGATGACTACCAGGTCCGGCTTGTAGTTGGCGATCGCCTCGGCGTTGGGCTGGTAGGCCGACAGCTTGGTGACCGGCGCGCTGGCCGGGTAGTCGGACAGGCTGTCGACCGCCTTGACCTGGCTGCCGGCCCCGATGGCGTACAGCATCTCGGTGGCAGTCGGGGACAGCGAGACGATCGAGCCCGGCCGAGCCGGAATGTGCACCGTGCCGCCCGCGGTCTTGACCGTGACCGGGAACGCGGCTGCGGCCGGCGAGGGACTGACGCCGGCAGTATCGGAGCTGGCAGCCGAGCTTGTGCACGCTGCGGCGGTGAACGAGAGCGCTGCGGCGGCCAGGACGGCCGGCAGCTGACGGGTACGAACCCGCATGATCATCCTCCATGTGGAGTGGAGGACGAAGTGCGTTCGCTGCGACGCCCGGAAGGCATCGGAACGAGCCGCCCTTCCTCCGAGGACAGGTCGTTGGCGTCGGCCAGGCGTCCGGGCTCGTCCTCTGCTGAGGCATTACCGTTGCGGGACAGCGCCGGGATCTCACCGGCTTCGCTGGGCACAGCGCCTCCCCGCGGGCATACGGCCCGACGGGGACGCCGGAAGCCTATCGCAGCGCCGGGGCTACTGTGCGCGACCTTGAGACTGCAGCCCGGCGCGATCGCTGCTGCCGTCGATGGCTGACCGCCGATCGCTGCCGCGACCGATCGCTGCCGCCGGCCAGGAGGCCGGCCGCAAAGATGAGGCCCCTCCATCTCATACCTGGAGGGGCCGCACTGATTCTCCCGCCTCCGACCAGACCGGGCCGGTAGCGACACGCCGGCATTGCGAACGGCACGGGCCAAATCGGCCACGTTCCTGTTCCGGTTCGAAATCCCGGTAACGCCGGGATCAGCGGGCGGCGATATCCAGGCAGACGCTGGCGGCGTGGGTACCCCCGAGCTCACGTCGCCGCGTCTGCACCTGGCACCCGGCCGGCTGATTTTCCGCGCGAGCGGGCCGGCCGGGTTCGCCTTGGGCCGGGTTCGCCCGTTGCCGGCCGCGCCGCAGTGCGCGGCCGCACTCCCTGCCGGTAGCGTTCGTGTTATGACCGAGAAGCGAACCCGGCCGGCCAGCCGGCATCCGCCCCGTTCGGGCGCATGCTGACGGCCATGGTCACCCCGATCAAGGGGGACGGGGCCGTCGACTTCGAAGGCGCCGCGCGGCTCGCCGAGTACCTGGTGACCGACATGCGCAACGACGGCCTGGTGATCAGCGGCACTACCGGCGAGTCGCCGACAACCTCTAACGAGGAGAAAGACAAGCTGCTGCGGGTCGTGCTGGAAGCCGTCGGCGACCGGGCCACCATCGTGGCGGGCGTCGGCACCAGCGACACCGCGCACAGCTGCGAGCTGGCGCGCGCGGCGGAGGCAGCCGGAGCGCACGGGCTGCTGATCGTCACGCCGTACTACAACAAGCCACCGCAAAGCGGCCTGATCGCGCACTTCAGCCAGGTCGCCGACGCGACCAGCCTGCCGGTGATGCTGTACGACATCCCCGGCCGTACCGGCACCCCGATCGCCACTGAGACGCTCGTGCGGCTGTCGGAGCACCCGCGGATCGTGGCCGTCAAAGACGCCAAGGCCGACTTCGGCGGGGCGTCCTGGGTGATGTCGCGTACCTCGCTGGTCTTCTACAGCGGCGACGACATGGTGAACCTGCCCTGGCTGTCGCTCGGCGCGGCCGGCTTTGTGAGCGTCGCCGGGCACGTCGTCGGCGACCGGCTGCACGAGATGATCGACGCCTACGGGGCGGGCCGGACCGCAGACGCCCTGCGGATCCACCGGGAGCTGCTGCCGGTCTACACCGGCATCTTCCGCACGCAGGGAGTGATCTTGACCAAGGCGGCGCTGAGCCTGCTCGGGTTGCCCGGCGGGTCGGTGCGGCCGCCGCTGCCGGACGCCACGCCGGCCGAGGTCGAGCAACTCATCGCCGACCTGACGGCGGGCGGTGTCAAGCTCGGATGAGTCATCCCCACCCTGAGCTAGGGACACCGGCGCCCCTGGCCGACGGCGGTCTGCGCATGGTCGCGCTGGGCGGCCTCGGCGAGATCGGCCGCAACATGACGGTCTTCGAGTTCGGCGGGCGGCTGCTCATCGTCGACTGCGGCGTCTTGTTCCCTGAGGATAACCAACCGGGCGTCGACCTGATCCTGCCGGACTTCTCCGCCCTGGACGGCAGGCTGGACCAGATCGACGCGCTCGTGCTGACGCACGCGCACGAGGACCACATCGGCGGCGTTCCCTACCTGCTGCGGCAGCGGGCCGACATTCCGCTGGTCGGGTCTCGGCTCACGCTGGCCCTGGTGAAGAGCAAGCTGACCGAGCACCGCATCACGCCGGTGGACGTGGAGGTCGCAGGCCGGCGGCAAGCAGAGCTTCGGGCCGTGGGAGCTGGAGTTCCTGGCGGTCAACCACTCCATCCCCGACGCCCTGGCGGTGGCGATCAGGTCCCCGGCCGGGCTGATCCTGCACACCGGCGACTTCAAGATGGACCAGCTGCCGCTGGACGGCCGGCTCACCGACCTGGCCGGATTCGCCCGTCTCGGCGGTGACGGCGTCGACCTGCTGCTGGCCGACTCGACCAATGCCGAGGTGCCCGGCATCGTCACCTCCGAGCGCGACATCGGCCCGGTGCTGAGCGATGTGTTCGCCGGCGCCGCGCAGCGGATCATCGTGTCTTGCTTCGCCAGTCACGTGCACCGCGTGCAGCAGGTGATGGATGCCGCTGCCGAGCACGGCCGCAAGGTCGCCCTGGTCGGCCGCTCGATGGTGCGCAACATGGGGGTAGCGCGAGATCTGGGCTACCTGCGAGTGCCCTCGGTGCACGGCGGGCTGCTCGTCGACCTCAAAGAGGCCGAGGAGATGCCGCCGGATCAGATCGTGCTGATCTCGACCGGCTCGCAGGGCGAGCCGATGTCGGCGCTGTCGCGGATGGCCGGCCGCGATCACCCGATCCGGATCGCTGAGGGCGACACCGTCATCCTGGCGTCCTCGCTGGTACCGGGTAACGAGTCGGCGGTCAACCGGATCATCAACGACCTGACCAGGCTCGGAGCCAGGGTCGTGCACAAGGGCAACGCGCTGGTGCACGTGTCTGGCCACGCGCCGGCCGGCGAGCTGCTGTACGTGCTGAACCTGGTCCAGCCGAGCAACTTCGTGCCGGTGCACGGCGAGTGGCGGCATCTGAAGGCACACGCCGAGCTGGCCGCCCTGACCGGGGTGCCGGACAAGAACATCGTGATCGCCGAGGACGGGGTCGTCATCGACCTGGTCGGCGGGCAGATCTCGGTAGCCGGCAAGGTGCCGTGCGGCTACGTCTACGTGGACGGGCTCTCAGTCGGCGAGATTACCGAGGCCTCGCTGAAGGACCGGCTGATCCTCGGTGACGAGGGCTTCATCTCGGTCGTGGTGGTGGTCGACTCGACCAACGGCAAGCTGGTCGCGGGCCCGGAGATTCACGCCCGCGGGGCCGGCATCGACGACGCGGGCCTGGACGAGGTCCGGCCGCTGGTCGAGCTGGCGCTGGCGGAAGCGGCCAAGGACGGCGTCAGCGAGGCGCATCAGCTGCGTCAGCTGGTACGTCGTACTGTCGGCCGCTGGGTCAGCGACAACTACCGGCGGCGTCCGATGATCATCCCGGTGGTGGTGGAGACCTGACCAGCTAAAGCGGCCGACTTCTCCCTGGTCAGGCCCTATCCTGAGCGCAACCGGCCCGCGATCAGGATGGATGAGCTTTGCCAGCGCACAGCCAGTATCCCGATGGCCCGGCCGCCGGGCCGGATCCGCCCCGGCGCAGCGGCGGCTCCCGGCGGGCTGCCGGCCGGTCCCGGCTGACGCCGGGCAGCGGCATCGGGTGGCCGGTGCCGTTGGCCGTGGCGATCGTCCTGCTCATCGCCTGCGCGGGCGGCTACGCGCTGCTGGCGACCAGAAAGCCGGCCGAACCCGGCAGGGGCGGCCGGCGGTGCCGCCACTGGCGGTTCGACGGCACCGAAGGCCAAGACTCAGCCGGTGGTGCAGAAGGCCGCGGCCACGTTCAGCCTGACCTGGGTCGGCGACATGACGTTCGGCTCGCCGGGCGCCTGGCCGCCGGACGGGACCGGCTCCCTGCTCGACGACGTGAAGCCCTACCTGCGCAGCAACCTCACGGTCGGGAACCTGGAGAGCGCACTCGGCGACCTGCCGATGTCCAAGTGCTCACCCGGCGAGGCTGATTGCTACCAGTTCGAGGCGCCCGACTCCACCGCCCAGGATCTCAAGGCCGACGGGTTCGCGGCCGTCAACGTGGCCAACAACCACACGCTGGACGCCGGGCAGGCAGGGGTGACCAGCACGAACGGTGCCCTGACGGCAGCCGGGCTGCAGTACGCGGGACGGCCGGGGCAGATCGCCTACCTGACCCGCAACGGCGTCAAGATCGCGCTGCTGGGGTTCGCGCCGTGGTCTTACGACGCCGATGCGCTCGACATCCCGGCCGCCGAAGCGCTAGTCCGCCAGGCCAGCAAGCACGCCCAGGTCGTCATCGTGATGGAGCACCTGGGCGGCGAGGGAGACAGTTACCGGCATGTGACCGATTCGGAAGAGAGTATTCCTGGGCCAGGACCGCGGCAACTCGGTCGCCTTCACCCATGGCGTGATCGATGCCGGCGCCGACCTGGTGATGGGCTCTGGACCGCATGTCTTGCGCGGATTCCAGTGGTACAAGGGCCACCTGATCGCCTACAGCCTGGGCAATTTCTGCGGGTACAACACCCTCGGCCTGGATGCCTACACCTCGATCAGCGGGATCCTGCACGTCACGCTCAACGCCGACGGCCAGTTCGTCAAGGGCAGCGTCACGCCGCTGCGCCTGATCTCGCCCGGCACTCCCGAGGCCGACCCGAACCGGACTGCCATCAGCTACATCAACTCCCTATCGTCGGACGACTTCTCCGGGAACGGGGCCGTTCACCTCTCGGCTGGAGGGAAGATCACCAAACCGTAGCTGGCAGTTTGCTGCCGCAGGTCAGGGGTAAGGGCCACCCCTACGGCTACGGTCGACGGGGGGATCGGGGCGTGCGAGTACTGATCGCCGGGGCATCGGGATTTGTCGGCAGCCGGCTGGCCGCCGCCCTCGCCGCCGACGGCCATCGGGTCGTCGCCATGACCCGTCATCCCGATCGGTACCGCGGCGCCGGCACGGCGATGTTCGGTGACGTGCGGGACCGGACGTCACTGGCGGCCGCGATGGCAGGCTGCGAGGTCGGCTACTACCTGGTGCACTCGCTGGCTGAATCCGATTTCGCCCGCAAGGACGCCCAGGCGGCCAGGGCCTTCGGCCACGCCGCCGCCGCGGCCGGCCTGCGGCGGATCATCTATCTCGGCGGCCTGGGTGACGACCGGGATGCGCTGTCGGCGCACCTGCGCAGCCGCCGCGAGGTGGAGCGGCTGCTGGGCTGCGACGAGGTTCCGGTCACCGTACTGCGAGCTGGCATCATCGTCGGCAACGGCGGCACGTCCTGGGAACTGACTCGCCAGCTCGTCGAGCACCTGCCCGCCATGATCGCGCCCCGGTGGGTCAGCACCAGGGCCCAGCCGATCGCCATCGACGACGTGATCGGCTACCTGCGCGGGGTGCTGACCCTGCCCGAGACCGAGGGTCGGACCTTCGAACTGGGCGGACCCGAGGTGCTGCGGTACGCGGACATGCTCCGGCGCGTCGCGGCCATCGAGGGCCGCCGCCTGCCGATCGTGTCGGTCCCGTTGCTCACGCCCTGGCTGTCCTCGCTGTGGCTGACGCTGGTGACCGACGTTGATCCGGCCACCGGCCGCTCGCTGATCGACTCGATGATCAACGAGGTTGTGGTCAGGGACGACTTGATCAGCAAGCTGATCCCGATGGAGAAAACGCCGTACGACGAGGCTGTCCGCACGGCGCTGGACGAGCGCCGGCAGGCGCGAAGGCAGCTCGCCGGTGACCGCGGCCGGGCGCGGCCGGCGGCATTCTCGCTGTCGCCGGGCTCGGCCGCGGCGCCGGGCTGGTCCGGGCCTCGCTGTCTGCCGATGCCGACTCGGCTCAGTTCTACCTGCTGACAGCCGGGCTGGCGGCTACCTGGACCGGTGCGGCTCTGAGCGCGGGACCTGGGCCAGGCCGGATCGGTCAGGCCGGGTCAGCTCGTCCGCCCGGCCCTGACCGGGGCGGCGACCTTCGGGCTCTTCTACGGCATCGCCAGAGCCTCACGGCACTGGCCGGTACTCGAGCGCGCCATCCGCAGCGTGCTGCGGTACGTGGACGAAGGGTCAACGGTTCCGGTTTTGGTCACCGCAGGCGCGAACGCGGTGGCGGAAGAGCTGTTCTTCCGCGGTGCCGTCTGGGATCTGGCCAGGCGGCGTCAGCCCGCTCGCCGTGACGACGGCGGCCTACACGGCCTCGACGGCGGCGACCGGCAACTTGGCGCTAGTGCTCGGCGGCGCCGTGACGAGCCTGATGTTCGGCGCCGAGCGGGCCAGGTCGGGCGGAGCCGGCGTTGCGCCGGTCGTCGCCCACGTCACCTGGTCGCTGCTGATGCTCACCAGCCTGCCGCCGCTCTTTCGAGCCGCGGCAGAGCCCCTTACCCAACCGGGCTAGTGACCCAGTCAGCCGGCCGGGGCGTCCTGGTTGCGCAGCAGGAACCGCTGCAGCTTGCCGGTGTTGGTACGGGGGAGCGCGGCGACGAACTCGATCGCCCGCGGGTACTTGTACGGCGCGATCTTCTGCTTGACCAGGTCCTGCAGTTCGCGTGCCTTGTCATCGCCGCCGTCGACGCCCGCGCGCAGGACGACGAACGCCTTGACGATCTGGCCGCGGGCCTCGTCCGGCACGCCGACCACGCCGCACTCGGCCACGTCCGGATGGCTCAGCAGGGCTTCCTCGACCTCCGGGCCGGCAATGTTGTAGCCGGCGGAGATGATCATGTCGTCGGTGCTGGCCTGGTACCAGAAGTAGCCGTCGGCGTCCCGGACGTAGGTGTCGCCGGTCAGGTTCCAGCCGCCCTGCACGTAGCTACGCCTGCCGTTCGTCGTTCAGGTACCGGCAGCCGGTCGGGCCCTTCACCGCCAGCCGGCCGGGTTCGCCGTCGGGCACCGGCTTGCCGGCCTAGTCCAGGACGGCTGCGCGGTAGCCCGGGCACCGCAGGCCGGTCGAGCCCGGCCGGATGTCGTCGTCGGCCGCGGAGACGAAGATGTGCAGCATCTCGGTACTGCCGATGCCGTCAATGATCTTCACGCCGGTCGCGTCGTGGAACGCCTGCCACGTCGACTCGGGCAGGTGCTCGCCGGCCGACACCGCCGGCGCAGGCCGCGGAGCTGGTCGGCCTTCCCGGCCGCGAGCATGGCCCGGTAAGCGGTCGGCGCCGTCGACAGCACGGTCACGCCGTGGTCGGCGATGTAGTCGGCCAGCTCGTCCGGAGTCGCCTTCTCCAGCAGCAGGGTGGCGGCGCCGGCCCGCAGCGGGAACAGCAGCAGGGCACCCAGCCCGAAGGTGAAGGCGAGCGGCGGCGTCCCGGCGAACAGGTCGTCCGGCTCCGGCTTGAGCACGTGCGCCGAGAAGGTGTCGGCTGCCGCCAGCAGATCGCGGTGGAAATGCATGGTCGCCTTCGGCTTGCCGGTGGTACCCGAGGTGAAAGCGATCATGGCGACGTCATCGGCGGCGGTCAGCACCGAGGCGAACTCGCTCTGCTTGGCCGCCGACGGCGGTGAGGTCATCGTCGGCCGGGCCGCCGAAGGTGACCACCGCAGCCCCGGCAGCGCGGCGCCGGCCAGTTCGGCAGTGAGCCGGTAGTCGCACAGCGCCAGCCGGACCTGGGCGATCTCGGCCGATCGTGGTGAGCTCGGCCGCGCGCAGCATCGGCATGGTGGCGACCGCGACACCGCCGGCCTTGAGCACGCCCAGCCAGCACGCGGCCAGCCAAGGGTTGTTCGGCGCCGCGCAGCAGTACCCGGTTGCCGGGGACGAGGCCCAGATCCTCGGTCAGCACCCGGGCGATCCGGGCCGAGCGGGCGGCGACCTCGCCGTAGCTCCAGGTCTGCTCCGGTGAGATAAGGCAGGGCCGGTCCGCGCCGCCGGCGGCCAGCGTCGGGTTCAGCAGCTCGTCGGCGGCGTTCAGCCGGTCCGGGTACTGCAGTTCCGGCAGCGTGAATTCCAGCTCCGGCCACTGGTCCGGCGGCGGCAGGTTGTCCCGGCAGAACGTGTCAGCGTAGGCGGACGGCGACAGCTGCATGTCCGGACCTTCCTCGAAGAGCCACCAGGACGGTCCCAGTATGCCGCCGATGTGACGATAGTCAATGAAGCAATGCACTGATCCGGTACATCGGGTGCGCAGCGGGCAGGCGCGGCATTAGGTTCTGACCGTGACTACCTCTGGACCGGCCGAGAGCGAGGTGCTGGCCGCACAGCCGCGGCCGCTGATCGTGACGGTCTACGGTCTGTACGGACGGGACACCGGCGGGTGGCTGAGCATCGCGGCGCTGATCAAACTGCTGGCTGAGCTGGGCGTCGACGAGCCCGCGGTGCGGTCGGCCATCTCCCGGCTCAAGCTCCGCGGCCTGCTAGAGCCCAGCCGGCCAGGCGGCGCGGCCGGATACGGACTGTCCGGACGCGGCCGCGAGATCCTCGAGCAGGGCGACCGGCGGATCTTCCGGCGGCTTCCGGCCGGCGAGACCGCTGCGGCGGGCGCCGGGGACTGGCTGCTGGCAGTATTCAGCGTGCCCGAGCAGGAGCGGGCCAAGCGGCACACGCTGCGCTCGAGGCTGGCCTGGCTCGGCTTCGGCACTGTCGCCGCCGGGGTCTGGATCGCTCCGGCGCAGCTGGCCGCCGAGGTGCAGGACGTCCTGGCCGCCGACGGCCTGTCCGGCTACGTCAGCCTGTTCACCGCCGGGTACCTCGCGTTCGGCGACGTGACCGGCAAGGTCGGCCAGTGGTGGGACCTGGACCGGCTGGAGGATCTCTACCGGGCGTTCACTGCCTCGGCTGCTCCGGTGCTAGAGCGCTGGCAGGCGGCGGCTGGCCAGCTCAGCGAACCGGTCGAGACTGACGACGGCGATCAGGGGCAGGCCTTCGCCGACTACGTCCGGGTAGTGACCGCGTGGCGGCGGTTGCCGTTCCTGGACCCGGGGCTGCCACCCGAACTGCTGCCGCCGGACTGGCATGGAACCACGGCGGCGGAGCTGTTCCAGCAGCTGCATGCCTGCCTGGCAGGCCCGGCCAGAAACCACGTGCTGACCGTCACCGGCCAGCCTGGAAATTGACCGGGCCGGGGCGCCCGCGCAGTTGCTCAGCCCATCCGCTCTGGCGGTGTAGCGTTAGCCTGTATTTCAGATTTTCGGCGGAATCTGTGACGACTCGGGCGGCCCGGGTTCCTGCCGTCACGGGGTAGCTGACAGGGAGCCACCATGACGTATCAGCCGTATCCGACCGGGGGCGGTACCGCGGAACAGGCGCAGACGAGCCCGGCTCTGCCGCAGCCGGCGAGCCTCCGCAATGCGGTCCGCCTGATGTGGGGCGGCGCTGGCCTGGCGCTGCTCGGCGCCATCTTCACGTTGGTCTTCAGCGGCCGGATCAAGACTGCCGTCCAGCGGGCGGCGATCAAGGCTAATGTGACCCGGTCGGGTAAGGGGCAGGTGCAGCTCACGCCCGCGCAGATTCACTCGCTGGCAAGCGCCGTCGTCGCGATCTTCGTCGTCGTGCTGGTCGTCGGCATTCTGCTGTGGGCCTGGATGGCCTGGACTAACGGCAAGGGCAGGAACTGGGCCCGCATCGTCGCTACGGTGCTGTTCGCCCTGAACACGATCTACCTGATCCTCGCGGTTGGCCGGGCGAGCATTACGCTGATCTTCATCGGGCTGGGCTGGCTGATCGGCCTGGTTGCGATCGTGCTGCTGTGGCGCAAGGACACCACGGCGTACATCGGCTCGCAGGTGCGGTAACCGGCCGAGCCAAGCGCCGATACTCAAGGAGTCAGCATGTCTTACCAGCCATATCCGACCGGCGGCGGGAGCAACGAGCTCGCGTCGGCACCGCCGCAGCCGAAGTCGATCCAGAATGCCGTCAAGCTCATGTACGCCGGCGCCGCACTGAGCGCGCTCGGGTTCATCGTCGGCCTGTTTTCCATCAACGCGCTGAAGGCCGCGCTGGTGAAGGCCAACAACACCGCGACCAAGCCGCTCACAGCGGCGCAGTTGCACACCGCTGAGACCGTCGGCATCGTGACGATCATCTTCATCGGCATCGTCGGCATCGTGCTGTGGCTGTGGATGGCCCGGGCCAACGGCGCGGGCAAGAGCTGGGCGCGGATCGTCGCGGCGGTGTTCTTCGCGCTCAGCACGCTGAGCCTGCTGCGCACCGTGTTCGGGCCGAACGCCGTCGAGACCAGGATCTTCGGCATCCTCGGCTGGCTGGTCGGCCTGGCCGCGACGTTCTTCCTCTGGCAGAAGGACTCGTCCGAGTTCTTCGCCCGGTCCAGCCGCCGCGTCTAGGCCGGGTCAGCCGGACCCGGCCGACCCGATGACGGCGTGGCCCTGCACCTCGACCAGGGCCGCCTCGTCCCATAGCCGGGACACGCCGATCGCGGCCATCGCCGGGTAATCACGGCCGACGAGCCGGCGCCAGACAGCGCCGATCTCGCGGCCGTGAGCCCGGTAGTCGGCCAGGTCGACCGCGTACACCGTGAGGCTGGCCAGGTCGGCCGGCTGCCCCCCGGCCGCGTCCAGCGCGGTCAGCAGGTTGGCCAGGGCCTGCTCGAACTGCTCGGCCACGGTGGATCCGACGATCGTGCCGGCCGGATCCAGCGCCGTCTGCCCGGCCAGGAACACCACCCGGCCGCCGGCCGCCACCACGGCGTGCGCGAAGCCCGACGGCGCCGCCAGCGACGGGGGATTCACTCGCTCAACACTCACCTGGAACTCCTAGCAGCGTCGTGTGGTCATGGGTGAACTTCACACCCATCGGCGGTTCGCCGGGTCAAGCCGGGCGCCAGCGGGCGTGCCGGGTGCCGCCAGCGCCCGCGGCCCTGATCAGCTCGAGTCGCGGCCGCGGCCCGTCGGTCCGCCCGGTCGCCGGCGGCCTGCTGCCAGCCTCCCACTGCACCGGCCACACCGCGCCTGGCCCGGCGTAACCCTGCGCGGCAGCGGCATGCAGCGTCCAGTTCGGGTCGTACAGGTGAGCCCGGCCGAGGGCGCACAGGTCCGCGCGGCCGGCCAGGATCAGCGAGTTCACGTCGTCGTAGGACGAGATGACGCCGACCGCGATAGTCGGGATGCCGGCCTGGTTCCTGATCGCGTCGGCGAACGGGGTCTGATACGACCGGCCGAACGCAGGCTGCTCGTCCGCCGTCACCTGGCCGGTCGACACATCGATGGCATCGGCCCCGGCGGCCGCGAAGGCCCTCGCGACCTGCACGGCATCGGCACCGGTCAGGCCGCCCGGCACCCAGTCGCAGGCCGAGATCCGGACGGTCATCGGCTTGTGGTCCGGCCAACCGCGCGCATCGCCGTGAACACCTCGACCGGGTACCGCAGCCGGGCCGCCAGCGACCCGCCGTAGCCGTCGGTCCGCTGGTTCGAGACCGGCGAGATGAACGACGACAGCAGGTAGCCGTGCGCGCAGTGCAATTCCACCAGGTCGAATCCGGCCCGGTCGGCCGCCTGCGGCGCGGCGACGAACTGCCCGAGGATCTCGCGCATCTCCGCGACTGAGAGCTCGCGCGGGATCTGGCTGAGCCCGGGCGCGTAGGGAACCGGCGACGGTCCGCAGACCGGCCACGTTCCTTCGTGGAGGGGTTGGTCCATGCCTTCCCACATCAGCCGCGTGGCGCCCTTGCGGCCGGAGTGCCCGAGCTGCAGGCCGATCCTGGCCCCGCTGGACTCGTGCACGAACGACGTGACTCGCCGCCACGCCTCCTCGTGCTCGGGGGCGTACATGCCCGCGCAGCCCGGCGTGATCCGGCCGTCGGCGCTGACGCAGACCATCTCGGTCATGACCAGGCCCGCCCCGCCGAGCGCTTTGCCGCCCAGATGCACCAGATGGAAGTCGGACGGCAGCCCGTCCGCCGCGCTGTACATGTCCATCGCCGACACCACGACCCGGTTGGGCAGCTCCAGCGACCGCAGCCGGAACGGCTGGAACATCGGCGGCACCACGTCGCCCGGCCCGAAGCCGCGCTCCCTGACCTGGCCGGCGAACCAGCGGTCCATCCGGGCGGTGAACTCCGGGTCGCGCAGCCGCAGGTTCTCGTGGGTGACCCGGCGGCTGCGGGTCATGATGTTGAACGCGAACTGCTCGGGCTGCTGGCCGGCGTACTGGCCGAGGTTCTCGAACCATTCCAGGCTGGCTTGCGCCGCTCGCTGGGTGGACGCGACGACCGGCCGCCGCTCGGCCTCGTAGGCGGCCAGCGCGGCGGCGATCCCGCCGCCGGATCGGCGCCCGCGGCCGCGCGGTGCTCGTGCAGGCAGGCGGCGAGCGCGAGCGCGTCCTCCATGGCCAGCTTGGTGCCTGAGCCGATGGAGAAGTGCGCGGTGTGCGCGGCGTCGCCGAGCAGCACCACGTTGCCGTCGTGCCAGCTGCCGCAGCGCAGCGTGGCGAAGCTGAGCCAGCGCGAGTTGTTGGCGTGCAGTGCGTGCCCGCGCAGAACGTCGCCGAAGATCTCCGCGATCCGCTTGATCGAGCCCTCGTCCGACTCGCCGGGAGCCAGCTGGCCGGCCTGCGCGGCGAGTTCGCCGAACCCGGCCGCTGCCCACACCGCGCTGTTCATCTCGGCGATAAAGGTGCTGCCGGTGGCGTCGTAGGGGTAGCCGTGCAGTTGCATGACGCCGTGCTCGGTTTGCTCGACATAGAACTTGAAGGCGTCGAAGACCAGGTCGGTGCCCAGCCACATGTACTTGCAGTCGCGAACATCGAAATCGGGCCGGAACGTGGCCGGACGGCTACTGCGGATCGCCGAGTTGCTGCCGTCAGCGGCGACGACCAGGTCGTAGTTGCTCGCGAGCTCGCTGGCGGGCGGTGCCTCGGTGCGGAAGAGCACGGTCACGCCGAGCTCGGCGCACCGGGCCTGCAGCAGCTCGAGCAGCCGCCGGCGGCTCATCGCGGCGAAACCGTGCCCGCCGCTGGTGATCACCTGGCCGCGGTAGTGCACGTCGATGTCGTCCCAGCGGGCGAATTCGCGCTCCATCTGGCGGTAGATGCCAGGGTCGGCGTTCTCGATCCCGCCGAGGGTCTCGTCGGAGAACACCACCCCGAAGCCGAAGGTGTCGTCGGGCGCGTTCCGCTCCCAGACGGTGATCTCAGCGCCGGGGTCCAGTTGCCTGGCCAGGGCCGCGAAGTACAGCCCGCCGGGCCCGCCGCCGGCGACCGCGATGCGCACGTCTGCCTCCCGGATCCCGGGCCGGTCCCGGACATGCCGAGGTTATGACGTCCGTGCGACGATCGTCAACAGAACGCGACATCTCGCCCGGTCATGCCGTCAGGCCGATCCCGGCCGACTTCAGGGACAATCAGACTCGTGCACCAGATCGAACTTCCCTGCACGGCCGAGATCTCCTGCGCGGCTGGCCCGATCTTCGACCTCATCATCGACTTCGGCGGTCAGGATCGCTGGCTGCCGATGTCGTCGGCGTTTCGCGGCACGCAGGAAGTCTCCACCGACCCGGTGCAGCTCGGCACGACCTACCGGGAGCCCGGGCCGTTCGGCGTACGGCACGGCGAGGTGACCGAGTTCGAGCGGCCTTCCAAGGTCACCTTCCATCAGCCGATGACCCTGCGCTTCCACGCCGGGACTGTCGATATAACGCTGCGCTACTGGCTCGCGGCCAGACCCGGCTCGACCCACGTGCGCAGGGTCGTGACCATCGGCGTCCCGGCGTCGCTGCGGCTGCTGCAGCCGGTCCTGGTGCGGGCCTTCCGAACCGAGAGCAGCCGGACCCTGGCCGCGCTCAAGACGCACGCCGACGCGCCGCTGCCCTGACCGTCGTCCCGCCCAGGGCGGCGGGACGGTGGCAGTCTGGCCCTGCGTCCTGATGGCAGCGGTCATTCGAACCGGACGTTGCCGGGCCTGGAGATGCGCCCAAGCAACGGCAGCGTCACGCCGATGATCGCCAGCGAGACGGCCAGGCCGGCCCCGATCGTCAGGTAGTAACTGCCGCCCAGGACGGGCAGCGGAGTGCCTTTCGGAGCCAGTTTCCACAACGTCAGGACCGAGATCAGGTAAGCGGTGCCGAGCGCGACGGCCGTGGCGGCGATCAGTGGCGCCACCGCCTCGAGCAAGACCACCCGGTACAGCGCCCCGGTCGGGGTGCCGCTGACCCGCATCAGCGTGAACGGCCGCTTGCGCTCGACCAGCCCGCCGCCGACAGCCACCGCGAGGCTGCAGCCGGCCACCAGCAGGGTCAGGATGACCGCGACATCGACCAGGCGCTGCACAGTGTTGCCAACCGCCACCCTGGCCTCGACGGCTTCGCCGAAGGTGCGCGGCGCGCTGCCTGAGGCGGACAGCGGCGTGTGGGTGGCCAGGAAGGTCCGGACCCGCTCGAGTGTCGCCGGGCTGTTGACCCGGATCAGGACCGACTGCAGGTACAGGCCGCCGAACCTGGCCGGGACCGCCGGGTTGGCGCGGCTGACAAACGCCTCGGTGGTGTCCGAGGGGTTGTCGCCGTACATGTTCATGGTGTTGGCCAGTACGGCCGCGGCGCCGGGCTTGCACTCGCCGAAGACCGCCAGCTGGCGCAGGCTGGCGCAGCTCATGATGCCGTTGTACGGGCCGCTGTCGGGGCCTGCTCCTGGACCGCTGCCAACGCCGTTGCCGGGCCCAGGGCCGTTGCCGGGGGCGGGGCCCTTGCCGGGGCCGGTGCCAGCGTCGGCGTCCTGGGCGGTGGAGTAGACCGGATACACGGCGGTGCCGGGCAGTGCCCGCAGTTCGCGGAGCAAGGTCGCGCCCGTCGCCGGGGGCAGGCCCTCCATCAGGATCTGGTGCTCGCGTACGGAGGTATTCGCCTGCAGGTCGCCCAGGCCATTGCCGGTGCAGTTGACGCTGTTGCCGCAAACTGGCGCCTGCAGGAACTCCGCCAGCAGCACGTTGCTGAGCGACCTGGCGCTGGGCGTCGCCGTGGTCGCGTTCGCGGCCGGCAGCAACAGTGCCACCACCGTGCCGAGGAACACCGCCAGGACCAGGCCGCGGATGGACCGGAACGCTGCCTTCGGATTGTCCGCGAGCCTGCGGCCAGCCAGCAGCGGGGATGCTCCGCCCAGTAGCCTCGGCGCCAGCCGGGCGGCCTGCGCCGTCAGCCACGGCCCGCCGACGACCAGGCCGATCATGACGATGATCAGGCCGGGAAAGGCCGCCGACCCGATCGACTTCGTGCTCGTCAGCGCCATGCCGACGGCGAACAGCACGATCCCGATCAGCAGCGGCAGGATGCGCCAGGCGGTCGGTGCAGCCGGGGTCACCTTGCGGGCGACTCCGAGCGGCGAGATCCGGACCCGCCGCAGTGAGAGGAGCGCCACGGCTGCCGCCGCGGCCGGAACCGCGACCAGCACAGCCAGGTAACCGGCCGCGGTTGGCGTGACGTCGCTGCTGAAGTAACGAGCGCTGGTGATCGCGGTACTGGCCAGCCACGGCTGCAGGAGTGCGAACCCGCCGATCCCCAGGACGGAGCCGAGCAGGCCGCTGAGGGCCGACTCCACCGCGGCGATCACGCTGATCTGCCGTGCGGTGGCGCCGACCAGCCGGAGCGCGGCGAATCGTTCCTCGCGCCGGGCGGCGGCGAGGCGGGTCGCGGTGCCGATCAGGATCAGGATCGGGAACAGGAACGCGACGGCGCCCGCGAGGAAAGCGTCGCGGAAGTAGGGCGACCAGATCTGCTTCCCGGCTGCGCCGTCAATCGCGGTCACGCGCATGGTGGCAGGCAGCGTGGTCAGCCGGGTGGCTGGCTCGCCGATGTAGATGACCAGATCGCCCGGCCCGGCCAGCGCCCGCTGGCCGATGAGACCGGTCAGCTTGCCGGGGAACCGGTCGCCGAGCTGGTCGGCTGGCACGGTGGCCAGCAACGCGGCCAGTGCGGGGGAGGCGTAGTAGTGTCCCGCGGCCGGCAGCCGGGAGACGCCGGGCGGCAGGGGCGCGCCGGGGCCGAGCGGCGCGATCTCCAGCCGCTCGATGGTCTGGCCGCGGAAGATGTCGTCGCCGTAATTCCACAACTCTGCGCCCGGCGCCGGCTGAGCTGACCGGGCCGAGACGAGTGTGCCCTCGGTGCACTGCCAGCACGGCTTGGCGTTGGTGGCACTGAACGCGTGAAAGTCGGCCAGGACGCAGAGCATGATCGCGACGCCGACGGCGACCCCGCAGGCGGTCACTATCAGCCGGGTTCGTGCCTCCCGGCCACTGCGGACGGAGAACTGCCAGCCAAGGCGCAGCATCTAGGACGCACCTCCGGCCGGGGTCAGACCGTTCGTGACCAGGCTGTCTGGCACCGACCCGTCCGCGACCAGGACCGTGCGGTCCGCGTAGGCCGCCACGTTGGCGTCGTGGGTGACGAGCAGCACCGTGGTGTCATCGCTGCGGGCGACGCCGACGAGCAGATCCATGACCTCATGGCCAGTCTGGGAATCCAGCGCGCCGGTCGGCTCGTCCGCGAACAGGACACGTGGACCGGTCACCAGGGCGCGCGCGATCGCGACGCGCTGTGCCTGGCCGCCCGACAGCTCGCCGGTCCGGCGGCCCGCCAGGCCGCCGATGCCGAGCCGGTCAAGCCCCGCCTGAGCCCGCCGGTAAGCGGTCCGGCGGCTGGTCCGGTTCAGCAGCAACGGCACGGCGATGTTATCGGCGGCTGACAGTTCGGGCACGAGCTGGCCGAACTGGAAGACAAATCCGAACTCGGTCCGCCTGAGCCTGGTTCGCCGCTTGTCCGGCAGCTGATCCAGTCGCTGGCCGTCGAACCAGACCTCACCGCTGGCCGGGGTCAGGATCCCGGCCAGGCAGTGCAGCAGCGTCGACTTGCCGGATCCGCTCGGACCCATGATCGCCAGGATCTCGCCGGCCTCGGCCGCGACGCTCGCGCCCTGCAGAGCGGGGGTTTCGCCGAAGGACATGTGCAGGTCCCTGGCCTCGATCAGCATGGTTGCCCCTACCAGTGTCGTGTGCGGAAGCCGGCGCGCGCCGCGCCGGGTGACGTTCGCGGTCCAGACTGCCGGTGACCCGAGTCCGCCCGCATCGGGGAAGACCCTGACCTGCCCCCCGCATCACCGGCCTGGCCTCAGGGGCGCGGCGTCAAGGACAGGTGGCGGGTGCGCCGATAGGGGCGAGAAACTCTGGCGCGACACGCCGCGGCGAATGCTCGGCAATCGGAGGTGCGCTAGCTACGGTGGGGATCATGGCGACTCGTGCGCCCAAAGGCGCAGCGCGCCCTCGAGGCGGCACGGCCACCCGGACGCGGCAAACGGGCAGTACAGCCCGTGGCAGGTCCGGCAGCTCGTCGCGCTCGGGCAGCAAGTCCGGTTATCCGGCTGGCCGGTCGAGGAACTCCGCCAAGGGCAGGCCGCAAGGCCGCCGGAACTCGCCGCCGCCGCCGACTAATCCGTTCGTGATCCTGGCCGGCTGGGTCGCCAGCCTGATCGGCGCGGCCTGGATGGCGCTCGCGCACACCGTCGGCACGGCCAGCCGCGCCCTGGGGCGCAGCGCGCGTGACCTGGATCCGCTGCACCGTCGCGATGGCATCGGCTTGGCCGCGCTGTGCGCGGCGATCGTCGCGGCCGTGGTGACCTGGTGGCACGTCAGCGGCCCGATCAGGCCGGTCGGGACCGGGGTGCTGAGCCTGTTCGGGTCGGGCTCCTGGACCGTGCCGATCCTGCTCGCGCTGCTGGCCTGGCGATTCCTCCGCCATCCGGACAAGAACGCGGACACTGCCCGGATGATCATCGGCTGGACAGCGCTCCTGGTCGGCGCGCTCGGCCTGGTCCATGTCGCGTCCGGCACGCCGGCCCTGTCCGCCGGGATGACGCAGATCAGGTCGGCCGGCGGCCTCGTCGGGTTCGCCGTCTCGGCGCCACTGGTCGCGGTCCTCACCAAGTGGGCGGCGATCCCGGTACTGGTTCTCGTTTCCGGCTTCGGTCTGCTGGTCGTGACCGGCACGCCGCTGCACCGCGTGCCCGACCGACTCGCCGAGCTGCACGGCTTCGTCATGCGCCGCCCGTCCGCCGAGGCCGGCGAGGACGACCCGCTCAGCCCGGATGGCAGCACCCGCCCGCCCGGCCGGCTGACGCGCAAGCGCACTGATGCGCTGGAGGTCGGCGCGCACGACCGGGCCTACGACACGCCGCTGCTCGGTGCCCTCAGCAAGCGGGAGGACCGGAAAAACCTGCGGGCTGGGCCGCCTGGCGTTGCCGATCCTGAGCCAGGGACCGACGGGGTGAGCTTTGACGGCGCCGGTGTGTCGGCGGCTGCCGCGGCCGAGGGAATGCCGGACTGGGCCGGGCCAGCCGAGCCGGATGCCACGGTCGCCCCGGCTAAGAAGCCTGAGCAGCTGACGCTAGCCGCGATCACCGACGCAAGTTACACGCTGCCGCCGGTCGCGCTGCTCAAGCCCGGCACCGTGCCGCGGGCCAGGACCAAGGCCAATGACGCGATGGTCGAGGCGCTATCGGCGGTGCTCGAGCAGTTTGAGGTCGACGCCCAGGTCACCGGGTTCACCCGCGGCCCGACGGTGACCAGGTACGAGATTGAGCTGGCGCCGGCGGTCAAGGTCGAGCGGGTCACGCAGCTGTCCAAGAACATCGCCTACGCGGTCAAGAGCGCTGACGTCCGGATCCTGTCGCCCATCCCCGGCAAGTCGGCGATCGGCGTCGAGATCCCGAACATCGACCGGGACGTCGTCAGCCTCGGCGATGTGCTGCGGTCGCCGGTCGCGACCAACGACCAGCATCCGATGGTCGTCGGCCTCGGCAAGGATGTCGAGGGCCGCACGGTGGTCGCGAACCTCGCGAAGATGCCGCACATGCTGATCGCCGGGGCGACCGGAGCCGGCAAGTCGGTCTGCATCAACGGCCTGATCACCTCGATCCTGCTGCGGTCCACGCCGGACGAGGTGCGGATGGTGCTGATCGACCCGAAGCGGGTCGAGCTGGCCGCCTACGCCGGGATCCCGCATCTCATCACCCAGATCATCACCAACCCGAAGAAGGCGTCCGACGCCCTGCAGTGGGTGGTGGGTGAGATGGACCGCCGTTACGACGATCTGGCCGCCTCCGGGTTCCGGCACATGGACGACTTCAACAAGGCGGTCCGGGCCGGGCGGCTGCAGCCGCTGCCAGGCTCGGAGCGCGTCTACACGCCTTATCCGTACCTGCTGGTGATCGTGGACGAGCTGGCCGACCTGATGATGGTCGCGCCGCGCGACGTCGAGGACGCGATCGTCAGGATCACTCAGCTGGCCCGTGCGGCCGGGATTCACCTGGTGCTGGCAACCCAGCGGCCAAGCGTGGACGTGGTGACCGGGCTGATCAAGGCCAACGTGCCATCGAGGCTCGCGTTCGCGACCTCCAGCCTCACCGACAGCCGGGTCATCCTGGACCAGCCGGGCGCGGAAAAGCTCGTAGGCCAGGGTGACGCGCTGTTCCTGCCGATGGGCACTAGCAAACCAATCCGGCTGCAGAACGCGTTCGTGACCGAAAAGGAAATCCGGGAGATCGTCTCCCATTGCAAGAAGCAGGCCGAGCCTGCCTACCGCGATGACCTGACGGCGCCGGAAAGCAAACAGCGCGAGATCGACGCCGACATCGGCGACGACCTGGACCTGCTCCTGCAGGCGGCCGAGCTCATCATCAGCACCCAGTTCGGCTCGACGTCGATGCTGCAGCGCAAGCTCCGGGTTGGCTTCGCCAAGGCCGGACGGCTGATGGACCTGCTGGAAAGCCGTGGTGTCGTCGGTCCGAGCGAGGGCTCAAAGGCCCGTGACGTGCTGATCAGACCCGATGATCTAGCCGGGCTGCTGGCCTCGCTGCGCGGTGAGGGCTAGGGCCGGGCGCGGGTGGCGACAGCGGGCAGTGCCGGTTGGCGCTGACGACGCGGTCGCGGGAGACTTGACGAACTCGCTGCGAATCGTGTCCTGCCCTCACCGCAGGGTAGCCAGATGTCTACACTGGGTGACCAGTCCCTGCTAGGGGATTCGGGGGAAGCTGACATCGGGTGCGACGGGGGTCGCTCTGCCCGGGGCGGGATGCAGCATGACTAGTGGAGGCGCCGCGTGAGCATCGGTGACGCCCTGGCGGCTGCGCGCCGCCAGGCCGGTCTCACCATTACTCAGGTCAGCCAGCGGACGTGCATCAGAGAGACGATCGTCCGCGGCATCGAGCGGGGGGACTACTCGGCCTGCGGTGGTGACTTTTACGCGCGCGGTCATATCCGCAGCATCGCGCGCGCGGTCGGCGTGGATCCCGACGAGCTCATCCGGGAGTACGACGCCACACAGGCGCCGCCGCAGCCAATTACGGCTGCCGACGTCTTCCAGCCGTTCACGCCGGTGAAGATGAAAGAGCGGCGCCGGACCAACTGGAGCGCCGTCCTGGTGGTCGGCGTGGTGGCCGTGCTGGGGGTGGGCGGCTACTTCTACTTCTCGCACAAGAACTCGCCGCCGGCGACGGCAGCTACCCGCCATCAGGCGCATAGCTCGACCTCACCGCCGGCCAAGCCGGTCGCGCATACCGCGCCCAAGGGCATCCGGGTCACCCTGGTTGCCAAGCCAGGCAACGTGACCTGGGCGCAGCTCACCAAGGCCAACGGCACGGTTGAGTTTCAGGGTGACGTGGTCGGCGGCACCAGCAAGACCTGGAAGGCGAAGAAGGGTCACCTCCTGCTCGCGCTGGGCAACCCGGGCGGTGCTGCCGTCTACCTGAACGGCAAGCGAGTCACGACCGAGACGACGCAGCCAATCACGCTCAGTTGCAGCAAGGCGCATTGCTCGGTCATGTCGACGGGGTAAAAGGGCCTGGATTGCGGGCTCACGGCCACCGCTGTGCGCCCGCACCGGCCTGGTTACCGTAGTCTGCGTGGGTGCCCTCCAGCCAGGAAGAACGCAGCGTTTCCGCGGGCAGCGCCAGGTCAGCCGGGCGCAGCGTCCGGCTGGTGACGCTTGGCTGTGCCCGTAATGAGGTCGATTCCGAGGAACTCGCCGCCCGGCTCGAAGACGGGGGCTGGCAGGTTGCCGACGATTCTGAGGACCCCGACGTCGTGCTGGTCAATACTTGCGGCTTCATCCAGGCGGCTAAGCAGGAGTCGATCGATGAGCTGCTCGAGGCAGCAGGCGGCGGCGCGAAGGTCGTGGCAGCGGGCTGCCTGGCCGAGCGGTACGGCTCCGGGCTCGCCGAGGCCCTGCCCGAAGCCCAGATCCTGAGCTTCGACGACTACGAGGACATCGCCGCCAGACTCGATGCGGTTGCGGCGGGGGATCGCTGGCAGGCGCACGAGCCACGGGACCGGCGCACTCTGCTGCCGCTGTCACCGGCGGCCAGGCCTGACAGTGGCGGGGCTCACCTGCCCGGCCACGGAGTGGTTGCCGGGCCCGCCGCAGGCACGATCTCTGACCTGCCCCCCGGCGTGGCGCCCGCCTCGGGGCCACGCGTGCTGCGGCGCAGGCTGGGCGGTGCCGTAGTCGCCCCGCTCAAGATCGCCTCAGGCTGTGACCGTCGCTGCACGTTCTGCGCGATCCCGGCTTTCCGCGGTGCGTTCGTGTCCCGGCGGCCGGCCGACCTGCTGGCCGAGGCGAGCTGGCTGGCCGATCACGGCGCGCGTGAGCTGTTCCTGGTGAGCGAGAACTCGACCTCCTACGGCAAGGATCTCGGCGACTTGCGGTTGCTGGAGTCGCTGCTGCCCAAACTGGCCGCGGTGCCGGGCATCTGCCGGGTGCGGGTGAGCTACCTGCAGCCCGCCGAGGTCCGGCCAGGGCTGGTCGAGGTTCTGGCCGGCACCCCTGGGGTTGCGCCCTACTTCGATCTGTCGTTCCAGCACGCCAGCGGATCCGTACTGCGCGCGATGCGCAGGTTCGGCGACTCAGATCGCTTTCTCCAGCTCATCCAGCAGATCAGGAGCCTGGCGCCGCAAGCCGGGATCCGGTCCAACTTCATCGTCGGCTTCCCCGGCGAAAGCGAGCAGGACGTCGCCGAGCTGCAGGCCTTCTTGACCGAGGCGCGGCTGGACGCGATCGGAGTGTTCGGGTACTCCGACGAGGACGGCACCGAGGCGGCAGGCCTGGCCGGACAGCTGCCCGCCGATGAGGTGGCCGTCCGGCTGGAAGAACTGGCCGGCCTGGCCGACGAGCTGATGGCCGAACGAGCGGCGGAACGGATCGGCGAGGTCGCCGAGGTGCTCGTGGACGAGGTCCTCGGCGATGGCCGGTACCTGGGCCGGGGGGCGCACCAGGCGCCGGAGGTTGATGGCGCGACGGAGATCTGCAGCAAGCGGACCCTGGTTCCCGGCGACTTCGTGCCGGCCCTGGTGACTGGCAGCGACGGCGTCGACCTGCAGGCCGAGGCCGAGCCAGCGCAGCAGGGTGCCGCTACGGCGCCGAGAGACCGAGGCCCGGTCGCACCTTGACCCGGCCAGCTCCAGGCACCAATGACGGCGGCGCGGGGCCGGAGGACTCCGGCGGATCGGGCGTGCCAGCAGGCAGTCCCGCCGGCCACGGTCCGGCCGGCAGCCACGGTCCGGCCGGCAGCGACGGACAGGCGGGTAGCCACGCCCTGGCCGGCAGCCGCGGTCCGGCCGCGGAAGTGCCGCCGGCGCCCAGCTTGCTCAACGTGGCCAATGCCCTCACGATGCTGCGCCTGGTGCTCGTGCCGGTATTCGTCTGGTTTCTGCTCGCCGGCGGGACCAGCGACCGAGCCATCGCCTTTGTGGCCTTCGCCGTCGCCTCGGTTACCGACCTGCTGGACGGCGAGCTGGCCAGGCGGCGCAGCCTGATCACCGACTTCGGCAAGATCGCCGATCCGATCGCCGACAAGGCACTGACCGGCTCGGCCCTGATCACCTTGTCTTACCTCGGCGAACTGGCCTGGTGGATCACGATCGTCATCGTCGTGCGCGAACTCGCTGTGACCGGCCTGCGGTTCTGGGTCATCAGGCGCGGTGTCATCGCGGCGAGCCGTGGCGGCAAGGCCAAGACCATGCTGCAGATCATCGCCATCAGCCTCTATGTGCTGCCCTGGCACATCACCCTGGCCAGGGAGATTGTGATGGGTGCCGCCCTGGTCGTGACGGTGGTGACCGGGATCGACTACACCGCCCGGGCCATCCGGCTGCACCGGGCGGTCCAGTGACCAGCCCGGCCCCGCCGGCGACGCCGGACCTGGTCGCGATCGGTCTGGCCCAGCAGGCCGTTGAGCTGCTCGCGGCCCGCGCACAGACGGTGGCGGTCGCGGAGTCACTCACCGGCGGCCTGGTGGCCGCGGCGCTGACCAGCGTGCCGGGCTCGTCCGCAGTTTTTCGCGGCGGCGTGGTGGCCTATGCCACCGAGCTCAAGGCCAGGCTGCTCGGCGTCCCGTCCGGCCTGCTGGCCCAGCACGGGCCGGTCCATCCCGAGGTAGCCGCAGCCATGGCCGCCGGGGTGGCGCAGCGCCTCGGGGCCAGCTATGGCATGGCCACGACCGGCGTCGCTGGCCCCGGTCCGGCCGACGGCCAGCCGCAGGGAAAGGTCTTCGTCGCCGTCACCGGGCCGCCAGGACCTGCCGGACTCGGCCTGAACTTGCCCGGTGATCGCGCTGAGGTCCGGGCAGCCTCGGTCCGTGCCGTGCTGTCTATGCTGGTCAGCGCATTGCGGGAAGAGCTACCCTGATTACAGTGTTACGTTCCGGTGAACACGCAGCTGTGCCCTCTCCCGCACGGTCCGTAAGGACAGGTACGGTAGAGGGGTCAGCTGATCGACCTCAGGAGGGAGCGCGACGATGGTCCTGCTTCGTCACTTGCTCGGTGACGCGCTTCGGCGACTGCGTCTTCGCCAGGGTCGCACCCTGCGTGAGGTCTCCGCGACAGCCCGGGTCTCCCTGGGATACCTGTCCGAAGTTGAGCGCGGTCGCAAGGAAGCCTCATCGGAGCTGCTAGCTTCGATCTGCGATGCCCTAGGTGCCCCGCTTTCTCAAGTTTTGCGCGAAGTGTCGGATGGCTTCGCCCTGGCTGAGCTGCAGAACGCACCGGTTTTCGAGGGTGCTCCGCTAGAGCCCGCTCTTGCGGGCCAGACCTCGCCAGCCAGCCCAGCTGGCGACGGGCGGGTATCCGCCCAGTCTGCCGCACACCGGGGCGCTCTCCGGCTGCCTCAGCCAGCACAGCAGCAGCGTCTGGTCATGCCGGAGCGGAAGCTGACAGTCCGGTCCGGTCAGCGCCTGAATACGCCGGCCGAGCCGCTGCTCGAGCCCGTGACCCTGCCTGCCCCCGAGCAGAAGTTCGACAAACTTGCCCGCGACATTACCGACATGGTGCCGGTGTAAGTCTTCTCCAGCGACGCCCTGTCCGGGCCGGATTCCAGCCGGAGTCCGGCCCGGCGGCATGTCCTGGGTCAGGAACCGGCCGGCGACTCACATGGTCGAGTGCGACGCCCAGGCTTCGGGATTGTCGGCCAGCTGCCGCACCCGCGGCGGCAGGCTGCCGGACACGATGTGCTCCAGCGTGACCTCTTCGAGGATCGCCCGCTCGTTAGCCCGCAGCGCGATCCAGACCGTCTGCAGCGGCTCAGCGGCTCCGGTATAGCCGAGATTTTCCGGCCGCTCCCCGCGCACGCCGACCAGCGGGCCGTCAATGGCCCGGATGATGTCGGCCAGTGAGATCTCGCCGCCGCCTGGCCAACCAGAAGCCGCCGTCCGGACCGCGCTGGCTGCGGACCAGCCCGGCGCGCCGGAGCTGGGTCAAGATCGCCTCAAGGAACTTACCGGGGATCACCTGCGTCCGGGCAAGCTGGTCAGCCGTCACGTGACCGCCGCCGGAGGCGGCCAGTTCGATGACGGCCCGCAGCGCGTAGTCGGAGCGAGCGGACAGACGCATATGGATCATTATGCAGGTAACCGAGGCTGGCGTGGCCGCGGCGCTCCGGTAAACGGCCCGGCGCAGTCCGGCTAGCCGGCCGTCAGGCCGAGGATTTCGGCCGCCGCCTGGCCGCTGCTGCGGGCCGCGCCGTACGTCGCGACGTAGGTGCCGGCCGGGGGCTGCCAGACCGGCAGGCCCATCTCGGCAACCACTGCATCGGGCCGCTGGGCGAGGACCTGGCGGACGACTTCGGCCGCGACCCGGTGCCGGTGGGCGTCCCGCACGACCAGGATCAGGGTCCGGCCGGCCGCTTCCGCCAGGACGCTCGCGGTCACCGCGGCCAGTTCAGCGTCCGGGGTAGCCGTGCTGATCTCGCGGTAGCTGGCGGCCGGGACATAGCCGCCCAGGCCCCACGGCACGGTTCCGACGGCGAGGTTCTCCGGCGGCACCAGCTGCACGACGAAGGGCCGGCTGGTCACCGGCGGCGTGCCGATGACGCGGATCGCGCGCCTGGCCGCCGTCAGGCCGATCGAGGCACCTGGCCCGGCCCCGCTGAAGGTGGGCCAGCCGGCGCCGCAACCGCCGGCCCGCTGCCGTGCTGCCTGCCCGGCCGGCCGAGCCCGCGGCCGTCCAGGCTCGCAGTTCGGCCACCCGCGCCGCGGCCTCTTCCAGCCGCTCGCCCGGGAGTCTGCCCGACCGCACCGCCTCCAGCAGCGCGGCCTTGACCGCGAGGTAGCTCAGCTGGTCCTGGTCCCGTCCGAGGCACAGCAGGTCAGTGCCGGCGATGACGGCGAGGACAGCGGCCTCCGGGATACCGTACGGCTCGCTGACGGCACGCATCTCCAGCGCGTCCGAGACGATGACGCCGGTGAACCCGAGCTCGCCGCGCAGCAAGTCGGTCTGAGCCCGGCGGGACAGCGAGGCGGGCAGGTCGCCGGTGAGCTCGGGCACCCGCAGGTGGCTCGGCATCACGGCGCGGACCCCGGCCGCGATCGCAGCGGCGAACGGCGGCAGGTCACGCTCGCGCAGGACGCTCAGCGGGGCGTCCACGGTCGCCAGCACGAGGTGTGAGTCGAGCCGGGTGCTGCCGTGGCCGGGGAAGTGCTTGGCGCAGGCCGCCACCCCGGCCGATTGGAGCCCGGCGACCGCCGCGGCGGCGTGCCGGGCTACCAGGGCAGGATCGGCGCCGAACGCCCTGGTTCCGATGACCGGGTTGTCGTCCGCGGTGTTCACGTCGATGGCCGGAGCGAGATCCAGGTTGATGCCGAGTGCCGCCAGGTCGGCGCCGAGGGCCGCGTACACAGCCCTGGTGAGCTCGACGTCGTCGATAGCCCCGAGGGCCACGTTCCCCGGATAATCGCTGCCGGTCTGATGCGAGATGCGGGTGACGTCGCCACCCTCCTCGTCGATGGTGATGACGGGCTCTGGCGCGGCCGCGCGCAGGCTCGCGGCCAGCGCCGCTAGCTGCGCCGGGTCCATCACGTTCGGCCCGTACAGCGTCACTCCGGCGAGGCCGTCGCGCAGCGCGTCCCGCAGCCAGGCAGGAGCCGTGGCGCCGGGGAAGGGCGGAATCAGGACTGCGTCGGCTAGCCTGGCCCAGGACTGGGTCAGCTGTGATCTCCTGCGTCATCCCTTCACCGCTCCCGCGGTCAGCCCGCCGACGAGCCTTCGTCGGACGATCAGGAAGAAGATGATCACCGGGATCGTGTACATCGTGGAGGCCGCCATGATCGGGCCCCACTGGGCGCCGCCGCGGCCGAAGAAGTAGGTCACGTAGATCGGCAGCGTGTAGTCGCTGTGCGCCTGGCCGAGGAACGTCAGCGCGACGATGAACTCGTTGTAGGCGGTGATGAAGGCAAAGATGCTGGTGGCAACCAGGCCCGGCGCGACCAGCGGGAACAGGATCCGCCAGAAGATGCGGAAGCTGGTCGCGCCGTCGATGGCCGCGGCCTCCTCGAGCTCCTTCGGGATCGTCGCCACGAAGTTGCGCAGCATCCAGATCGATACCGGCAGCGCCTGCGCGGAGTAGACAATGATCAGGCCGAGCAGGTTCTGCAGCAGATTCAGCCGCTGGAAGTCCAGGAACAGCGCGATGATCAGGGCCTGGGCCGGGACCATCTGCACGATCAGCAGCAGCACGAGCAGCGAGGTCCGCAGCCGGAACCGGAACCTGGCCACCGCAACGGAAGCCAGCAGCGACAGCAGTGAGGCAACCAGCACGGTCGCCAGCGTGACCGCCAGGCTGTTGCGGAAGAACAGCCAGACCGACCCGATGCCTGACACCTGACCGCCGATCACCGCGCGGAAGTTGCCCAGCGTCGGATGCGAGGGCAGCAGGCTCGGGGTCAGCGAGTAGATCTCGTGCGATGGCTTGAACGCGGTCGAGACCATCCAGAACAGCGGGAACAGCGTCAGCACTGCGATCAGCACGCCAAAGGCGTTCATGCTGGTGCCGCGCAGGCCGCGCACCGTCCTGGCCCGCTGCGCGCCGGCGGCGCCGAGCCTGTTGCTGGCCACCGGCGCCATCGGCGTGGCACTCAGTCCGCTCACTGGCGCGCTCATGTCAGGGCCCCCTGCCGGACCGAGGTGCGCACATAGCCGATCGTGACGACCAGCAGGATGAGCGCGAAGATCAGCGCGATCGCGCCGCCCAGGCCGTAGCTTGGCGGCAGGCTGGCGAACGCCTTGTCATACAGGTACGTGGACAGGTTGTACTCGTTCTGGTTACCGGGGAAGCCGGTGACGATGTAGCTCTGCCCGAAGATGTTGAAGTCCCAGATCACCGACAGCAGCAGCAGCACCAGGAAGATCGGCTTGAGCAGCGGGTAGGTGATCTTCCAGAACACCCGCCACGGGGTGGCGCCGTCGACCCGGGCTGCCTCGAGCAGTTCGGACGGGACCGTCTTCAGCCCGGCCAGCACCGAGACCGCGATGAACGGGAACGCCTGCCAGACCACCAGTACGGCGATGACCAGGTAAGCCTGGAAGGCCCCGGTCGTGGTCCAGTTGTACTGCGCCCAGTTGGTGCTGCCGACGAGCCAGTGCGGCAGCTTGGACAGCGCCCAGTCAACGACGCCGCCGTCGGGGTTGACCAGCCAGTAGAACAGCACGGCCGCGGAGATCGGCGGGGTGGCCCAGGCCATCAGCGCGGCGGTGCTGACGAACGCGGCCATCTTCTTGCCGAGCCGGTTCAGCAGCAGCCCGACGATCGTGCCGACGACCAGGGTGGCCGGAACGACCACGAGCGCGAGCAGCACGGTCGTGCGCAGCGACAGCCAGAACTCGGTGTCCTTGAACGTTGCGGTGAAGTTCGCCAGCCCGACCCACTGGGTGGGCGCGGCACCGGTGATCTGCATGATGCTGTAGTTCTGGAACGAGAAGATGACCACCTGGACCAGCGGCCACAGCAGGACCAGCGTGATGCCGATCATCGCCGGGGTGAGCAGCAGGTACGGGGTGAGCTTGCGACGGCGGATGAAGGTGGCGGCCCGGTTCCGCAGCGGCCCGAGGCCGCTGAGCTGCCCGGCCGGACGCGGAGCCGGAAGTGCTGCCTGCTGATGCTCGATGGTGCCCGACATCTCGCCTGTCACTCCCTTCGGCCCGTGACGGCGTCCCGCGACTGCAGGGACGCGATGGCTGTGCTGGCTTCCCGTCCCGGCCCGCACGACGCGGGCCGGGACGGGAGCTGCGTGCTGCCTAGGACTCGCTACCGGTGTTGAGCACGTTCTGCAGTTCGGTGTTGGCCTTGTTCACGGTGGCCGTGAAGTTGGCGCCCTGCATCAGTGACTTCATCATGTCCGGAATGATCTCGTCAGTCGCGTCGGCGGTGCCCCAGTTCTTGCTGTTGAGCGGCGAGATCTGGGTGTAGCCGGCTGCCTTGGCGAACCCGGACAGGATCGGGCTGCTGGAATAGGTTCCGCTGGACAGCTGCGAGGTGAAGTCAGGGAAGAATCCCTGCGAGTTGGCGAACGTGGTGGCGTTGGACGGGCTGTCCATGACGCTGACCAGGTCCCAGGCCGCGGTCTGGTTCTTGCTCTTGGCCCAGACGCCCAGGTCCGAGCCGCCTGCGAAGGCCGGAGCCGGGTTCGGCCCGTTCTCGCTCGGGATCGGGAAGGACGCCCACTGTGCCTTGTTCGCGGTGCTGACCGCCTCGAGTGACGACTCGGCCCACGGCCCGTCGATGTACATGTCGAGGCTGCCCTTGGCGAAGTCCTCGTCGCTGCCGCCGGAAGTCGCCCCCGGCGCGCCGAGCTCGGTCTGGCCGATGTACTTGGCCGGGGAGACCTTCTCGCTCAGCAGCAGGTTGGCATAGAACTTGATGCCGGCCTCGGACTGCGGCGAGTTGAGCTCCGCCTTCCACTGGCTGCCGGACTGCACGGCCACCTGACCGCCGGCGCCCCAGATGAAGCTGACGATGCCGTTGGTGAAGTCGCTCGGCGCGCCCAGGCCGTAGGTGCCCGGGTAGGCCTTCATCAGCGCCTTGGCGTCGCTGACCAGCTGCGCCCAGGTGGTGGGGGTTGAGGTAATGCCGGCCTTGGCGAACTGGTTCTTGTTGTACCAGACGCCGCGCACGCCGCCGAACCACGGAACGGCGTAATAGTCGCCGTTGACGGTGTCGTTGGCCAGGTTGCCGGCGATGATGTCGGACCCGTTGGACCAGGCCTTGACGCTGCTGGTGATGTTGGCCAGTGCGCCCTGAGTGGCGACGCCCGGCGTGTCGGTGTTACCAAGCTCGGTGATATCCGGGCCGCCCTTGCCGCTGGTGAGCGCGTTGGTCCAGTCCGTGGTCCGGTTGGTCCACGGGATCCAGTCCACGACGACCTTGGTGCTCTTGTAGGCGGGGAACTGCTTGTGGAACTGGGCGACCACGCCGTTCATCCACGTCACCTGGGACGGGACCGAGGCGCCCATCCGCCATACGACGAGCTTGGCGGGGGCCGATGAGGCTGAAGTGGTGCTGGGGCTGCTCGAGCCACAGCCAGCGATGCCCGCGGCGGTTCCCGCGAGCGCAACGGCAACACCCAGTGCGGCCGCCGATCTGGTGAAAGTCACTGACCGATCTCCCTTCCCGGCTGTGTCAGCGGAAATGACGTCCTCCGGGCGGACGTCTCCGGCCGGGCTTCGGCCTGGTGGCCGGCCCCTACGCTAGACGGCGGAATCGACTGGTTCGACCCGTGCTGAGCAGGTGGGGCCCGCCAGGGCTTCGCCCCGATGGATTGCTTGCCGAGAAACTAACAGGAAACTTTCCTATAAGATAGACTCCGTTGCCAGATTGAGACACACGCCGGGTTCGTGCAGGTCATACAGCACGAAATCGGCAGCTCAGCCGTACAGTCAGGTCTGGCAGCGCGGATGATCAGCGCTAGGGGAGGGGTGGGGCGAATGCAGCGACGGCCTGGCACGCCGAGCTTGCTGCGTGAGCTGAACGACAGGTCCGCCCTTGAGCTCCTGCTGACCGGCGGCCCGATGACCAGGGCGCAGCTCGGCGAACATACCGGGCTATCCAAGGTCACCGCGTCGCAGCTGCTGGCCAGGCTGGAGGAGCGCGGCATCGTCGCGGTGGCCGGCGAACTGGCCGGCGGCCGGGGCCCGAACGCTGCGCTGTACGCGGTCGTCCCGTCGACCGCCTATGTCGCCGGGCTGCATGTCGAGCGGGACGAGATCAGCGCCGGCATCGCGGATATTACCGGGAACGTGGTCGCCCGGATCTCGGTCAACCCGACTGACGCGGCCGACCCGGTCGCCCTGGTGCGCGGTGCCGTGCTCGCTGCCTGCGCGTCGGCCGGGGTACCCGCCGAGTCGCTGCGCGCGTTCGTGATCGGCACTCCGGGCGTGCTCGACCCCCGGACCGGTGATCCCCGGCTGGCGGTGAACCTGCCTGAATGGCACGAGGGCGTCGTCGGCGCGCTGCGCACCGACCTGGCCCGGCCGGTCACGCTGGAGAACGACGTGAACCTCGCGGCGATGGCGGAGCGGGCCGTCGGCGCGGCCGCTGATGTTGCGGATTTCGTGCTGGTCTGGCTCGGTGTCGGACTCGGCCTGGCGACGGTTCTCGGCGGCCGGCTGCACCGGGGCGTGGGCGGCGCGGCCGGCGAGATCGGCTACCTGCCGGTGCCAGGCGCGCCGCTGCCCGAAGATCTCACTCATCCCGCCACCGGGGCGTTCCAGCGCCTGGTCGGCGCGCAGGCGGTGCTGCCGCTGGCAGAGTCCTACGGCTTCAGCGGGCCGACGGCAGCGGCAGCGGTCGCAGCCGCCGTGGCCGCTGACCAGATCGGGGATTCGTCGGCCGACGCCTTCTTGTGCGATCTGGCAGTCCGGGTCGCTACCGGCGTGGCGGCGGTCTCGGTCGTGCTCGACCCTGGCCTGGTCGTGCTCAGCGGCGACGTCGGCCTGGCCGGCGGGACCGCGCTGGCCGGCCGGGTGGCCTCGGACGTCGGCCGGTTCTGCCCGGCCCGGCCGATGGTGGTGCCGACCGCCGTCGACGGCTGGCCGGTGCTGCGCGGCGCGATCCTGGCCGCGGTCGACCAGGCGCGGGCTGAGTTGCTGGCCTCGGTAGCTGACCCTGCCTGACAGGATGCAGGCATGGTCGTTCTGGATGGCAGCTCGCTGACCTGCGCCGACGTTGCGGCAATCGGCAGGCGCCAGGTCACGGTTGAGGTCAGTGCGGCCGCCGTGCAGCGCGCCGCCGCCGCTGCCGCGGCGGTCAGGAATGTCGGTGCGGACGAGCAGGTCTACGGCCGCGATACCGGCGTTGGTGCCAACCGCGCGACACTCGTCAGCGAAGGCGACCGGGTCGCGCACGGCCTGCGGCTGGCCCGCAGTCACGTCGGCGGCGCCGGCCGTTGCTGGCACCGGAGACCGGCCTCGGCATGCTCGCGGTCCGGGCCAACCAGCTGGCGGCCGGCGGTTCGGGTGTCGATCCGGGCGTGCTGGCGGTTCTGGCCGACTGCGTCAACCGCGGATTGCGCCCGCCAGCCCGGCGCTACGGCGGCATCGGCACCGGCGACCTGCCGGCCCTTGCCGTCACCGTGCTGTGCCTGCGCGGCGAGCGGAACTGGCTGTTGCCGGACGGGAGCAGCAGCGCCCCGGCCGGCTCGCCGCGGTTCGCGCTCGACCCGGCCGACGTGCTGGCCTTCATGTCCAGCAACGCTGCGACTCTCGCCGAGGCAGCGATTGCCACTCATGACCTGTCGGTCCTGCTGTCCGCGGGCACCGTGATCGCGGCGCTGAGCCACCTGGCTGCCCGTGCCTCGGCCGAGGCCTACGCCGAGGCTGTCCAGCTCGCCCGGCCGCATCCCGGCCAGGCTCGGGTGGCGCGAGACTTGCGCGGCTTGCTGACGGGCCAGGCCGCCGGCGCGGCCCGGGTGCAGGACCCCTACGCCTTCCGGGCTCTGCCGCAAGTGCACGGCGCGGCACTGGACGCGGCCGGCCATGCCATCCAGGTCCTGGCCATCGAGCTCAATGCGGCGGCCGAGAACCCTCTCATCGACGCCACGCGGCAGCGAGCCTGGCACAACGGCAACTTCCATACCGGCTACCTGGCACTGGCCCTTGATGCCACGCGAGCGGCGATCTACCAGTCGGCATCGCTGTCCGCTGCCCGGCTGGGCGCGCTGATGGACGACCGCTGTACCGGTCTGACCACGTTCCTGGCCCAGGATGTTTCGCCTGGCTCGGGGCTGATGATCTGTGAGTACACCGCGCACTCGGCGCTGGCCGAGATCCGCGGGCTGGCGGCTCTGGTCACGCTCGGCGGCGCGGTGCTGTCGGTGGGTGCGGAGGAGCACGCCGGTTTCGGGACGCAAGCCGCGCGCGCGACCGCCGACGTCGTGCGGCCGTATCAGGTAGTGCTGGCATGCGAACTGGTCGCGGCCGTCCGGGCGTTGCGGCTGGGCAAGGTCCGGCTGGCCAGGCGGACCTCTCGCCTCGGCATTCGACCATGCCGACGCAGCGCTGCCCGGGTCCATGGCTGACCGGCCGCTCGACAGCGATCTGGACGCGGCCGCGGACCTGCTGCCCGTAGTTGCCGGCGTGATAGCGGCGGGCGGCTAACGGCAGCGTTTCCCCGGCGGCATCGGTTTGGTCATCCCCATTGCGCTGAAGTGCCGGCCGGGGCGAGAGTCCTTGTCATGGAATACGTCATGTCCAGCCGCTGGTCGCTGCTGGAGCGGTTTGACATCACCGACGCCATGGGTGCGCCGCAGTTCGAAGCGCGCGGTCATTTCGGCTCCCGGATCTCCCTGCTCGACCGATCCGGCCGGGAAGTCGCCGAGATCCGCAAGCACCTGCTGACCGACACCCACGAGGTGTACCTGCGCGGCCAGCGGATGGCGCAGGTGCGGCACGCAGGCATCTTCGGCGACAAGTACGTGATCGACTCGGCTCTCGGCCAGCTCGAGGCGCGCGGCCATTTCGACGGCGGCGACTACGCCATCGGCAGCGGCGGCCAGCTGGTGGCCAGGATGGTGCGCAAGTTCTCCATCCGGGACAAGTTCGCCATCGACGTCGCCGATAGCGAGGACCAGGCGTTCATCCTCGCGGTGGTGCTGGCGATCGAGGCCATCCACGAGGAGCGCCGCCAGCAGGAGCACCGGGGCGGCACCGGGTTCGGCATCGGCATGAATCAGGGCGGCTTTGGCGGCGGTATCGCCGGAATGATCGACAGAGACGTGCTGTAGCGGCATGTGGACAAGGACTACCCAGCGTGCGGCTTGATCAGATCCCGACGCCTGCCCTGGTCGTCAACTCCGACGTCCTGGACGCGAACATCGCGACGATGGCGGCAGCGCTGCCGGGTGCCCGGCTCCGCCCGCACGTCAAGGCATACAAGTGCACGGGCCTGGCCGCGCGGCAGGCGGCGGCCGGGCATCGAGGGCTTCACCTGCGCGACCATCCGCGAGTGCGAGGGGATGGCGGCGGCCGGCCTCGGCCAGGACCTGCTGCTGGCCAACGAAGTGCTGGACGCGACCAGGATCGGCAAGCTGGTCGCGGCCGGCGCGAGGGTGACGCTGGCGGTGGACTCGCTGCCGACTATCGAGGCCGCGGTGACCGGCGGAGTGCGCGAGATCCTGATCGATGTCAACGTGGGCCTGCCGCGGTGCGGCTGCGCGCCGGAGGCCGCGGGCGCACTCGCCGATGCGGCCCGGCGGCGCGGGCTGCAGGTCCGCGGGGTGATGGGCTACGAAGGGCATGTCGTCGGCCTGGCCGACGCCGGCCAGCGCGCCGAGCGCTGCGCGGTGGCGATGGAATTGCTGATGCGGGCGCACGCCGATGTCGGCGGCGAGCTGATCTCGGCCGGCGGTACCGGGACCTACGCCATCAATACCTGGGCGAGCGAGATCCAGGCCGGCTCCTATGCGCTGATGGACACTGCCTATGGCAAGCTCGGTCTTCCCTTCGAGCAGGCGGCGTACGTGCTCGCCACTGTGATCTCGGCGTCGCCTGGCTGGGCAGTGGCCGATGCCGGGCTCAAGGCCTTCGCGATGGAGAAGGGCAACCCGGAGCTGATCGGCGGCGAGGTGCTGTTCTGCTCTGACGAGCACATCACAATCAAGCCGGCCCGGCCGGTCGGCGAGCGGGCCTGGCTGATCCCGGCGCATATTGATCCCACTGTGGCGTGTCATGAGCGGATGTACCTCTACTCGGGCGAGGATGTCGTCGAGGTCTGGCCGATTGACCTGCGCGGCTGGTAAGCCGGCTGCCACCACCGGAAGGGTGACCCAGTTGACGCACGCGCCCAGTTCTGCCGATCTGCCGAGCTATGCGGAGCTGCCGGAGGCGGCCCGCTGGCGGCCGCAGCGCCTGGGGGCTGTTCGGTGCCGGTGAGAACCTGGGCCTGATCAACTTGCTCACGCCCGACCGGGTCGTCGCGGCGGCCGGGCTGGTCCGGACCGGGCAGATGTTCCCGCTGGACATGCCGCTGGGCAGCGTCGCGCCCGCACTGGCGAGCTCCCGGGGCACGCCGCGGCACACGGTGCTGCACACGGCGGGAACGGCCGGGTTCGACGACCTCTACGACAACTTCTACCCGCAGACGTCGAGCCAGTGGGACTCGCTCGGCCACGTCGGCTACGCGCCCGACCAGTTCTACAACGGCGCCACCGAGGCCGAGGTGCTGGCCGGTGCCAGGAACACCGTGGACCACTGGGCCCGGCACGGGATCGCGGGCCGCGCTGTCCTGCTCGATGTCCCGCGGGCGCTGGCGGCGGCGGCCGCCAGTTATGAGCCTGGGGAGAGCTTCGCGATCGGCGTGGCCGAACTGGAGCTGGCACGCCGGCAGGCCGGCCTGGAATTCGCGGCCGGCGACATCATCCTGCTGCACACCGGCTTTGCCGAGTGGTACCTGGAGCAGCCGGATTCGGTCAAGGCGCGGCTGCACGGCCGGGTCATCGCGCCGGGACTGGCGCATACCGAGGCGGTGGCGGAGTACCTGTGGGACAGCCATGCCGCCGCGATCGCGTCGGACACGTTCGCCGTCGAAGTCGTGGCCGGCCGACACGAGCCCGCAGGCGCGTCCGATGGGCTTCCTGCACCACATGCTGATCGGCCAGTTCGGAATGGCCCTGGGCGAGTTGTGGTGGCTGTGCGACCTGGCCGCCAGCTGCGCGGCTGACGGCGTCTACGAGTGCTTCCTGGCCAGCGCGCCGCTGAACGCTCCCGGCGGGATCGGATCGACCGCGAACGCGCTGGCGATCAAATAAGCCTGGCCCGCCCCGGCGGAGCGCATCATTCGTCGATGGAGTTGGCGTCGCTGGCCAGCACTGCCTGCACGTCCTGGAACTCCGATAGCGCCGCCGCGAGCTCGGAGACCGGCTGCCTGCCGTGGACGTGCAGGGTCACCTGGACCATAGGCTGGCCGGCGTCGGACCCCGTTCCGCTGGTCAGGGTGTGGTTGTGGCCGGCTGGCTCGGTAGCGATGTCGTCGATAGCGAATCCGCGCCTGGTCGTCTCGGCGATGAGGTCGCGCAGGATGCCGCGGCCGTCCGGGTAGCGGACGCTGAGAGCCGAGATTGCCGTCGCCGACCGGGGTAGCCGGCGGGTCAGGACCGGGAAGACCAGTGCCACCAGGAAGTAGAAGCCGGTGCAGAGAGCCGCGAGAATCGGCAATCCGGCACCCGATGCTGA
Organism: uncultured Actinomycetota bacterium; assembly: GCA_963713585.1. Classification (GTDB taxonomy): domain Bacteria; phylum Actinomycetota; class Actinomycetes; order Streptosporangiales; family Streptosporangiaceae; genus JAJYUU01. Next base: position 48,148 of record CAVQMG010000010.1, read on the forward strand.
CCCGATCGCCGCAGTCACCCAGATCGAGGCGGCCGTCGTCAGCCCGCGGACGGAATCGCGGCGGACGAAGATCAGCCCAGCGCCGAGGAAGCCGACGCCGGTCACGATCTGTGCCGCGACCCTGGATGGGTCGAGCACCACCAGCCGTGGTTCGAGGACGTCGGTAAACCCGTACTTGCTGATCAGCATGAACAGGGCAGCGCCGACGCCGACAAGCGTGTGCGTCCGCAAGCCGGCGTTCTTCTGGCGGATTTCCCGCTCTAGCCCGATGGCCGCGGACAGCGCCAGCGCGAGGCACAGCTCGGAGATCTGCCGCCAGCCCTCCCCGTTGAGCTGGCGGGCTGCGGCCGCCTGGACGAGAGCGGCGCTAACGGCGATGACCTAGCTGCTCCGTTGCCGGCATCGGCACGCTCCCTTCTCGGCGGGCGGGCGGCGGCGGGCGGCTGCCCAGCGGAGACCCGATCATGCACGCGAACCGGTCATAGCACCGCAACTGGCTGCTGACAGGATGCCACGAAGCAGTGCCACGCCGCACGCCAGCGCGCAGCCGGCCGGTGCCGCTAGCTCAGCTGGTGGCTGCCACCTGGCTCGCCAGCGGGACCTTAACGTCCGCGGAGTCAATCGAGCTGACGATGTCGTCGAGGCTGCGTCCGGCGGGTTCTGGCAGCACGAACGTAAGTGCCAGCCCGAGAACGGAGACCCCCGCGGTCAGCAGCAGAGTGCCGCGCAGGCCGAGCGAGGAGGCCAGGATCGGGAACAGGAACACCCCGATGAACGCGCCGAGCTTGCCGATGCCGGCCGAGATCCCGTGGCCGGTGGCGCGCATGGAGACCGGGTAGAGCTCGCTCGGCATGACGAAGGTCGTCATGTTCGGGCCGAACTCGGTGAAGAAATAGCTCACCCCGTAGACCACCAGGAATGGCGCGACCGTCGTCGTCATGCCGGGTACCGCGGCGATGACCAGGAAGCAGGCAGCCATCATGGCGAAGCCGATGAGCTGGAGCTTGCGGTGCCCGATCCGGTCCAGCCGGGCGATCGCCAGGATGTAGCCAGGAACGGCGGCCACGACGAAGATGGCCAGCTGCAGTGCGATCTTGGTCATCGTCGACGCGTCAGGAGCGATGTTGCTGAGGATCTGCGGCGTGGAAATGGTGTTGCCGTAGTAGGCGTAATCGAGCAGGAACCAGCAGCCAGCGGTCCCGGCCAGCATGACCAGCCAGCGGCGCGAGGTGAGGAATGCCCGCAGGCCGACCTCGGTGCCGCGCACGGCCGGCCCGGCGTCCTCGAGCGGGACCTGCGCCAGGCCGGCGACCTGGCGTGCCGCCTGGTCGGCCCGGCCCTGCACCTGCGCCTGGTAGCGCGGCGACTCCGGCATCCTGGACCGCAGGTAGACCACGGCGCCGGCCGGCAGCGCGCCGAGGCCGAGGAGGACCCGCCAGACGACGTCGTCGCTGGCGCCTGACCCGAGCAGGCTGAGCGCGATGAGCGGACCGATGATGAGCCCGAGGGCCTGGGTGCCGAACACCATCCCGACCAGCTTGCCGCGGTCCTTGCGGTTCGCGTACTCGCTGACCATGACGGCGCTGACCGGGTAGTCACCGCCGACGCCGACGCCCAGCACGAACCGGAACGCGATCAGCATCCAGTACGACTGCGAGAAGGCCGAGCCCAGCGCCCCGGCGATCATGATCGCGGCCACCAGCCAGTACACCCGCTTGCGGCCGACCTTGTCCGCGTACCGCCCGAAGACCAGCGCGCCGACGAAGGCGGCCGCCAGCATGGTGCTGTTCAGCAGGGCCAGCCGGTCCGAGCTAAGGCCCCAGTCCTTCGTTATCAAGGTTGAGGCGATGCCGATAACGAACAGGTCGTAGGCGTCGGTGAAGAAGCCAACGCCAGAGGCGACAACTGCCCGCAGGTGGAACCGGCCGAGCGTGGCTTCATCGAGGGCGGCGGCAACAGCCCTGCTCTGGACTTCAGTCACTGGCACATCACCGTGCTCATCCCGCCTGCCTTACTGGCTCTGTCGGAGTCTGCCTGCTGGCTCGCGTGCAAGGTATCCGGGACGGGCGACGGGTAACCGACCTCAAAATGAACAGAAAGTGAACGCGATATTGACAGCTTCCGACTTGCCGGATCTTGAGCCGTCCGGGCCGTTCACTCTCGCGTTACCCGTGATGAATACCATGGTTGTCAGTGACCCAGACCCGAGCGTGTGTTCAGTGCGGCGCCAGCTTCGCGCCGCTGCGCGAGCATGCCCGGTTCTGCTCGCCCAGATGCCGGATCCGGTGGGGGCGGGAGAATACGGGCTCAGCTGCCGGTGATGACGCCCTGGACTGGTCGGTCACGGCGATGCGGGAGACCACCGACCGGCTGCTGCAGGCGACGGGCTGGGACCGGGCGCACGCCTTCGTGGCGATTACCGAAGGCGTCTGGTGGGTCACCATGGTGGACGCGACCCTGGTGCGCTACTACCCGGAGGCCTACAACGCGGTCCTGGCCGGATATGACCCGGCGCGGCGGCTAGTGATCGAGGACACTCTCGGCGGCCTGCGCTACGTCCGCAACCGGCTCGGCTATGAGGCCGATCACGACGACTTCGTCGAGTCGGAGCCGGGCGATTCAGGCCTGGCCGCGGGCCGGATAGCTGCCTGGACCTGGCGGGCGATGCCTGAGCCCGAGGTCGCCTGCCTGCCGCCGGCCGCGCAGGAGTGGGAGATCACCCGGTACAACGCCTACCAGGCCCAGCTGGCCAAGCGCTCGATCGGCGACACCTTCGGCCAGGCGGCCGACTTCCTGCAGGCCGCCGCCGACAGCAGCATCAGCCAGCCGTAGCGAGCCTGCTCTGGCCGCCCGGATCAGCCGCGCAGCCGCAGGCCGCGGGGGGTGGGCCGGAAGCCGGCCGTCTCCAGCGCCCTGGCCAGCGGGGAGTCATAGACCTCGCCGCCATCTGCCCGTTCGACACTGAGCCGGCCGAGGCGCCGGCCCTGACTGCGGCGGCCAGGGCCCGGGCCGCTGGCTCGAGCATCGAGTCCTCGCTCGTCCACGACAGCAGTGTCTTGCCGCCCCGCTCGACGTAGAGCACCAGCTCGCCGTCGGCCAGCACGACGATGGCGCCGGCCTTGCGGCCGGGACGGTGCCCGCCCGCAGTCTCTTCCGGCCGTTCCGGCCAGGGCAGCGCGGCACCGTAGGCGTTCGCCGGGTCCGCGGCCGCGAGGACGACGATCTTGCGCCGGTCCTGGCCGGAACCGGGTCCGGTATCCCAGGGATCAGCCGGTCCCGGGTTGGCCGCCCCGGCCATGGCGCGCATCCGGTCGACGGCGCCGGGCAGAGCGAACTGCGCGGCGCCGAGGCCCTCCACGAAATACCCGCGGCGGCACTGGCCGGCCTCTTCCAGCGCTCGCAGCACCGGATACAGGGCGCCGAATCCGCCCGCGATGTGCTCGGCGGCGGCCGCGCCGCGGATCAGGATGCCGTGCCGGTCCAGCAGCGCGAGCGCCTGCGCATGCAGGCGCCTGGTCGGGTCAGGCTCCGCGGGCGGCAGCGCCGACCACCGGCCGCTGACCGTCGGAGGCCCGGTCCGCGAGGGCATGGCCCCGCGGCCGAAGCCGGGCCGCCGCGAGATCGCCGATCCCGGCCGGCGGCCCGCGCGCGGCCCGCCGCCGACGGCTGGGTCGGAGCTGACGGGACGGCCGGTGCCGAGCACGGTCCGCAGCGGTGCCAGCGTGTCGTTGGTCAGTCGCCCGGCCCAGACCAGATCCCAGATCGCGCTGGCCACGTCGCGGTCGGCGGTTGCCAGCGCTCGGGAGCTCCGATCGGCCTGGCTCGCGGCCACCCGGTCGGCGAGCGCGCGGAAGAACAGCGCGCCACCGCCGTCGAGCGCGGCCAGGATCAGCTCGTGCACCGGCGTCATGGCGATCTCACCGGGCTCTGGCAGCAGCAGCGGGGCGGCCGCGGCGGGCGTCAGCACGACCCAGCCGTCGCTGCCCGGCAACCCGCCCGCGCCCGACCACACCACCTCGCCCGCCGCGGTCAGCTCGTCGAGCAGCGCGGGCGAGTAGCCGGGGATCCGGCCCGGCAGCACGCTGGTCTCCAGCGCCGACGCCGGCACAGATGCCCCGGCCAGCTGCTCGACGACCTCGTACACCTGGTCTGCCCGGGCCGGTCGCGCCGCTCGGCCCGGGCCGCCGCCAGCCCCGCCCGTGCTGCCAGCCCGGCCCGTGCGGCCGGCCCGGCCCGGCGCGGCCTGATCCGCCCCGCCGCCCGGCTGGGTGTCCGCGCGCTGCCAGGCCGGCAGGAACGCCGCGAAGGCAGACGGCGGTACCGGCTCGACCTCCTTGCGGAGCTTGGCCAGGCAGCGGCGGCGCAGCATGCGCAGCACGCCGGCCTCGCACCACTGCGCGCCGCCGACCGGCTGGAAGTCGCCCTCCGCCAGCATGCCCTCGGCGGCGAGTCGGTGCAGCGCCCCGGTGACCACGGCGACGCCGAGTCCGTAGCGCTCGGCCGCGGCGGCCGCGCTGAACGGCCCGTGCGTGCGCGCGTACCGGAGCAGCAGGTCGCGCAGCGGGTCAGGGACCGGCTCGGTGAACGCTTCCGGCACGCCGACCGGCAGGGCCACACCGAGGGCATCACGTAGCCGGCCAGCGTCCTCGATCGCACTCCAGCGGGGCTGGCCGGCGACGCGCAGCTGCAGCACCCGTCGCTGCGCGGCCAGCCCGGCCAGCCAGCCCGCGGCCTGCTCCGGTTCGGCAGCGCGCTGCGCCACCTCCTCGGTACTGAGCGGTCCGAGCATCTGCAGCATGTCGGCGACGGCCTCGGCGTCCCGGCAGCCGCGGCCCGCGGCCAGCCGCTGCAGCTCGCGCTCGGCCTCGTCGACGACGAGCGGATCCAGCAGCTCGCGCAGCTCGGCCTGGCCGAGCAGTTCGGCCAGCAGCGCTGAGTCCAGCGCGAGCGCCTGCGCCCGGCGTTCGGCCAGCGGCGCATCGCCCTCGTACATGAACGCGCCGACGTAGCGGAACAGCAGCGACTTGCTGAACGGGGAGGCAGTCGGTGTCTCGACTTCCACCAGCCTGATCTTGCGGGCCGCGATATCCCGCATCAGTGCGGTCAGGCCAGGCACGTCGAATACGTCCTGCAGGCACTCGCGCATCGTCTCCAGCACGATCGGGAACGTGCCGTACTGGCTCGCCACCGCCAGCAGCTGAGCGGACCGTTGTCGCTGTTGCCACAGCGGGGTGCGGCGGCCGGGCTGGCGGCGGGGCAGCAGCAGCGCCCGGGCGGCACACTCGCGGAACCGGGATGCGAACAGGGCGGAGGCACCGAGCTCCGCGGTCACCAGCTGCTCGACCTCATCCGGGTCGAGCATGGCGATGCCGGCCGGGGGCGGATCGTCGGCGTCCGGCACCCGGATCACGATCCCGTCGTCGGTATGCAGCGCCTGCACGTCCATCCCGCCGTAGCGGTCCCGCAGCCTGGCTGCGATGGCCAGCGCCCACGGCGCGTGCAGCTGCGAGCCGTACGGGCTGTGCAGCACCAGCCGCCAGTCGCCGAGCTCGTCCCGGAACCGCTCCAGCACCAGGGTGCGGTCATTGGGCAGGTAGCCGGTGGCCTCGCGTTGCTGGCTCAGGTAGGAGACGAGGTTCGCCGCGGCGAGCTCGTCCAGGCCGCCATCACGCAGCCGGGCGATCGCCGCGTCCGCACTGACCGCGCCGAGCTCCCGGCAGAAGGCGCCGATTGCCGCGCCCAGCTCAGCTGGCCGTCCCGGCGCGTCACCCTTCCAGAACGGCAGCCGGCCCGGCTGACCGCCGGCCGGCGAGACCAGCACCTGGTCGGCGGTGATGTCCTCGATCCGCCAGGACGTCGCGCCGAGCACGAACACGTCGCCGACCCTGGACTCGTACACCATCTCCTCGTCCAGCTCGCCGACCCGCCGCGAGTGGCGGCCGGAGCGGTCCGACAGCCCGCTGGCCAGGAACACGCCGAACAGTCCCCGGTCGGGGATCGTGCCGCCGTTGCTCACCGCCAGCCGCTGACTGCCGGGCCGGCCAGGGTGCCGGCTGTCCGGTCCCACACCAGCCTGGGCCGCAGCCGGCGAAGTCCTCGCTCGGGTAGCGGCCCGACAGCATGTCCAGCACTGCGTCCAGCACCGGCCTGGTCAGTCCGCTGAACGGGGCAGCCCGCCGGACGACGCGCTCCAGTTCGCTGACGTCCCAGCTGTCCATGGCGGTCATCGCGACGATCTGCTGGGCCAGCACGTCGAGCGGATTGCGCGGCATCCGCAGTTCCTCGATCTGCCCGGCTCGCATCCGCTGCGTCACGACCGCGGACTGCACCAGGTCGCCCTGGTACTTGGGGAAGAAGATGCCCCGAGATTCGTCACCGACGTTATGGCCGGCCCGGCCCGTGCGCTGCAGGCCGCTGGCCACTGACGGCGGCGACTCGACCTGGATAACCAGGTCGACCGCGCCCATGTCGATACCGAGCTCCAGGCTGGAGGTGGCGACGACCGCAGGCAGCGTGCCGGCTTTGAGCGCTTCCTCGATCTGACCACGTTCCTGCCTGGATACCGATCCATGGTGCGCGCGGGCGACCACCCCCGCCGCGCCGCCGCCTGCGCCCGCCTGGCCCATCAGCTGGGCCGGCGGCCGGGCGAAGGCGTGATCATCCGAAGGCGGCCACGGCCCGGCTGGCTCCTCACTGGCCTCGGCCGCACGCTCGGCGGCCAGGTCGTTCAGGCGAGCGCACAGCCGCTCGGCCAGCCGCCGCGAGTTGGCGAACACGATGGTCGAGCGGTGCGCCTGGATCAGGTCGAGCACATGCTCCTCGACATGAGGCCAGATCGAGTGCTGTCGCTCCGGATCACCGCCCGGCCCGGCCCCGCCCGGAGCGGCCCGGCCCGGAGCGTCCGGGGCCAGCCGGATGCCGTCGGCCATCGGCACCCGGACCGCGCTGACCGGCTCGCTGCCCTGCAGGTCCGCCATGTCCTCGACCGGGACGACGATCTTCAGGTCCAGCCGCTTGGTGCTGGGCGGAGCCACGATCGAGACCGGCAGGGCACCGCCCAGGAACGTGGCCACCTCCTGCGGCGGCCGGACTGTCGCCGACAGCCCGATGCGCTGGGCCGGGCCCGCCTCACCCCGCAGCGCGTCGAGGCGCTCCAGGGACAGGGCCAGGTGCGCTCCGCGCTTGCCTCCGGCCAGTGCATGCACCTCGTCGATGATCACTGTCTGCACGCTGCGCAGTCCCTCCCGCGCCTGCGAGGTCAGCATCAGGAAGAGCGACTCGGGCGTGGTGATCAAGATGTCCGGCGGCTTGCCTGCCAGCCTGCGGCGCTCGTCAGCCGCGGTGTCGCCGGTCCGCACTCCGACCCTGACCTCAGGCTCGGGCAGGCCCAGCCGCCTGGCGGCATGCGAGACCCCGGCCAGCGGTGAGCGGAGGTTGCGCTCGACGTCGACGGCCAGCGCCTTCAGCGGCGACACGTACAGCACCCGGCAACGGCGCTTCGGATCTTCCGGGACCGGCTCGCTGGCCAGCTTGTCGATCGCCCACAGGAAAGCGGCGAGGGTCTTGCCGGAGCCGGTCGGCGCGATGACCAGGGTGTGCTCGCCCTTGCTGATAGCACTCCAGGCTTGCGCCTGAGCAGGTGTCGGCTCGGCGAACGCCGAGCCGAACCATGCCCGGGTCGCCTCGCTGAAGACAGCGAGCTGCGGAGCATGGAGCGTGGCCATGCTTCCATCCTGCCTGGTGCCGCTGACAACCTGGCACAATCGGGCGGCTTGCCCAGCTCAGCAGGTTGCCCGGACCAGGACCCCGGCGGCCCGGCCAGGGCCCGGCCGGCGGCTCGACCTGGGCCCGGCCGGGCTCAGATGCTGACAAGCCTGCCGTTTCGGCTACGTTAGGCCGGTGCCCGGAGTGAACCTGCGCCCGTCCGCGCGTGCTCTCATCGTGGATGACCAGGACCGGATCCTGCTGTGCAGGTTCGAGTTTCTCCGCGCCGGCCGGATCGTCATCGTGTGGGCCGCGCCGGGCGGCGGGGTGGAGCCGGGCGAGACGCTGCTGGACGCGCTGCGCCGCGAACTGGACGAGGAAGTCGGGCTCGCCGTTGCGGCTGAGCCACCGCACGTCTGGCATCAGGTGGTGGTACGCGACGGCCATATCGAGGGCTTCGACGGAGTGATCAACGACTACTTCCTGGTGCGGACTGCCTGGTTCGAGCCGCGCGGCTCACTGAGCGACGAGGAACTGGCGGCCGAGAATGTCTCCGGCCTGCAGTGGTGGCCGCTGGCCGACCTGACCGGGTACCGCGGATCCGACCTGTTCAGCCCGCGTGACCTGGCCCGGCTGCTGCCGGCGCTGCTGGCCGCCGGGCCGCCCGCGGCGCCGCTGCAGTTGGGTTTGTAGCCGCCGCGCCCGGCAAGATGGATCGTGGCGCCGGGCCGCGACGCTCGGCGCCGCCGCCAGAACCACCTGCCACAACCACCTGGCCGACGGAACGGAAGTGACACGCGGTGGACGCAGCCGAGGTTTTCCCGGCCTTGCTGGCGCCCGAAGGGCGGGCCGATCCGTACCCGCTGTACGCTCACCTGCACGAACTGGGCGAGGCAATCGCGCTCGACGGAATGGTGCTGGTGCCGGGCTACGAGGCCGCCAATGCCGTCCTGCGCGATCCGGTGTTCCGGGTCGCTGACGCCGACAGGTTCGACGAGCTGATGCCCGGCTGGCGGGATCACCCGGCCATGATGATCAACTCGCTGCTCAGCGTGAACCCGCCGCAGCACACCCGGATCAGGAGCCTGATCTCCCGCGCCTTTACCCAGCGCCGGATCGCCGGACTGGAACCGGCAGTGGCCCGGATGACCGACCGGCTGCTGGATAACCTCGGCCGCCGCGGCGCTGCCGGCCACGCGGTCGAATTCATGCACGACTTCGCCTTCCTGCTGCCGGTGACGGTGATTTGCGAGCTCATCGGGATACCCGAAGCTGACCGGGAGCGATTCCGGCCCATCGCGACGGCGCTGGTCGCGACCATCGAGCCGCTCAGCACCCGGCAGCAATGGATCGAGGCCGACGCAGCCGTCACCGAGCTGACCGGCTACTTCGCCGACCTGGCGGCGGAGCGCCGGGCCGCGCCGCGTGACGACCTGATGAGCGCGCTGACCGGGATCGCCGACACCGGCGACGGCAGGCTCAGCGACGCTGAGCTGCTGGAGAACCTGATGCTGCTGCTGGTGGCCGGCTTCGAGACCACGGCCAATCTGCTCGGCAACGGACTGCGGATCATCCTGGACGACCAGGCTTTTGCCGACGACATGACCGACGGCGTCGTGCCGGTGGCGGCATTCGTCGACGAGGTACTGCGCTACGACTCTCCGGTGCAGCTGACCAGCCGCCGCGCCGCCGCGCCGGCCGAGATCGCCGGGACGGCCGTGACCCCGGCCGACGAGGTCATCGTGCTGCTCGGCGCAGCTAACCGGGATCCGCGCAGGTTCGCCGAGCCGAACAGGTTTCACCCCGCGCGCGCCGACGGCGGCCCGCTGAGTTTCGGCGGCGGGCCGCACTTCTGCATCGGCGCGGCCCTGGCCCGGCTGGAGGCGTCAGTCGCCTTGCCGCGCATCCTCGGCCGGTTCCCGGCGCTGGCCGCGGCGTCCGAGCCCGTGCGCAAGCAGGGCCTGGTCCTGCGCGGATTCGAAACGCTGCCGGTGACCCTGCGTGACGCTCGCCGGGAGTCAGCGCCGCCTTGACCGCCGTCCGGTACCGGTCGATCACCAGGCCGGCCAGCGCCGGGTGGCCGCCGAGCGGCGCGGTGACCCAGTCGGCGCCGCTGTCGTGCAGCTGATCCTGGAAGTGGCCAGGTGCCAGCAGGTAGCTCGCGACCGCGACCGGCCCGCTGGTCTGCGCTGCGTAGCTCGGCGACAGCCTCGGGCACCGTCGGCCGCGCGGCCGGTGGCGAAGGCGCCGAGCACCGGCACGCTGAGCCGCTCGGCCAGCAGGTCGGCCTGCTTGCTGCACATCGCGCGGCCGCGGCCGGGTCGGCGGAGCCCGCGGCGGCCAGCACGACCGGGGTCCCGGCCGGCACGCCGGCCTCGCGAGAGCCGGGCGGTCAGCGCGGTCAGCAGCAGCTCGTCGGGGCCGAGCGGGCCGGCGACCCGGGCGCCTGCCGAGGCCGGCCGCGTCGGTGATGTCGGTCGGTCAGGTGATAGCCGGTCGACAGCAGCAGCGGCACGATGACGGAGTTCGACCCAGCAGCGTCGAGCTCGGCCGGCAGCGACGGCTCGGCATGGCCGATGAACGCCACGTGGACGTCGAGCACCGGGGCCAGGCGGCGGACCTGGCGGGCGAGGGTCTTGATGACGTCGGTGGCGGCCGGGTTCCGGCTGCCATGCGCGACGGCGAGCAGGGCTGGCTGGCTCATGCTGTGGCCTCCAGCTCGGGGTGATCAGCTCGGGCGCGGTAGGCTGCCGACCGCGCCAGCAGGTCGACGCAGCCGCACGACCTCGGCCGATCAGCGCACGACAGCCGGGCGGCTCGGACGCCAGCGCGGGCGGCGTCGGCGCCGCGACGCCGCCGAGGGTCGAGATCAGCACCTGCTGGTCCGGCGTGGTGCCGTCGCTGATGACGGCGACGGGCGTTGCCGCGTCCCGGCCGCGCTTGATCAGCTCGGCGGCAACCCCGTCCAGGTGCGCGACGGCCATCATCAGCACGAGCGTGCCGCTGCCGTCGCGCCAGCGCCGCCCAGTCCACGGTCGCGCCGGGCTGCGAGGGATCCAGGTGCGCGGAGACAACCGAGAAGTCCTGCGTGATGCCGCGATGCGTGACCGGGATGCCCGCGTAGGCCGGGACCGCGATCGCGCTGGTGACGCCGGGTACGACCTGGAACGGCACGCCGGCCCGGACGCAGGCCAGCGCTTCTTCGCCGCCGCGGCCGAACACGAACGGGTCGCCGCCCTTGAGCCGGACCACGCGCTGGCCGGCCAGCGCCCGGGCGACGATGAGCTCGTTGATCTGCGCCTGGGTCAGGTTGTGTGCGTGCGGCTGCTTGCCCGCGTCGATGACCTCGACGTCCGGGTCAAGCTCAGCCAGCAGTGAGCGCGGCGCCAGCTTGTCCGTGACCACGACGTCCGCCTCGGCCAGCAGCCGGCGGCCGAGCACGGTGATCAGGCCCGGGTCCCCGGCCCGCCGCCGACCAGCGCGACGCTTCCGACAGCCGCATGCGGCGAAATAGGGCTGGCGACGTCTGCTGCCGTGAGCGGCCGCGAGCCGGCCAGCGCGGCTCGCTCAGGCTGGCCGCGGCCCAGGCCGGCGGCAGGGTGCCGTCGCCAACGCCGGCGATCGCCACGCAGCCGCTGTGACCGGCGCGGATCACCGGCCGCGGTCACCGCGACCGTGACATCGCCGTGCCGGGTCACCGCTGCGGTCCAGGCCGCCGACGCGACCGCGTCGTCGGCGCGTACGCACCAGACCGGCTGGCGCTCCGCCTCGGCCGCGACCGCGCGTTCACGTCGGGATCGTCGGTCGCGGCGTGCGCGAGCCACGCCGCCGACAGGTCGCCGTCGCGGTAATGCGGCGACGCAGGATGGCGACAGGCAGATCCGGCCAGCTCAGTCGACACACCGGACGGCGCGATGACCACCACGTGCGCGCCGGACTCGAGCAGGCTCCGAGCCCGGCGCAGCGCTACCTGCCCGCCGCCGACCACGACCGCGCGCTTGCCGGCCATCGACAGCATCAGCGGGTACGGTCAGTCGGGACGGCGCGGCCCGGCTGGCGCGCCGCCGGCCGGGCTCGCGCCGGACCGGCACCGAGCCTAGGGCCGCGCCAGGCTGAGGGTCGCGGCCGGTCATGTCGCTGTCCGGTCCGGGCAGCGGGGTCGTGCGGCTGCGGCCGGACGACGGCGACGAACTTCAGGCTGAAGCTCGCGCGCGCAGGCGCGGCACTCCCAGTCGCCGGCGTCCGCGCCGGCCGGGCCGCAGGTTCTCCTCGCCGCAGTACGGGCAGAAGAACGGCACCTGCCGTTCGCCGGTCATGCGCCGTCCGGCCCGGGCAAGCTGTCCAGCCTTGGCAGGCTGCCGGCATGTGGCCAGCTGACCGGTCTCAGTCGGCTGTCCGATCTCGGTCGGCTGCCGGGTCTCAGTCGGCTGTCCGGTCTGGGTCAGCAGCTCGGCATCGGCGCGCCGCACCCAGGTGGCGAACTGCTCGCCGTCGGCGCGGTCGGCCTGGTAGTTGCGCAGCAGCCGCTCGACGTAGTCGGTCAGCCCGGCCGCGGTCACCTTGAGCCCGCGCAGCTTGCGGCCGAAGCCAGGGTCGGTGCCGAGCGACCCGCCCAGGTGCACCTGGAAGCCTTCCTCGCCGTCGACGATCGAGCCCTTCAGGCCGATGTCGGCCAGCTGGAAGCGAGCGCAGGAGTTCGGGCAGCCGTTGACGTTGATGCGTGATCGGCGTGTCGAAGTCCGGCAGCCGCCGGTCCAGCTCGGTGTACAGGTCGCGGGCCCGGCCCTTGGTCTCCACGATGGCGAGCTTGCAGAACTCGATGCCGGTGCACGCCATCGTCCCGCGCCGGAACACGTTCGGGCTGGCGGTCAGGTCGATGGCCTCAAGCTCGGCCACCAGCTCGGGCACGGCTCGCTCGGGCACGTCGAGTATGAGCAGCTTCTGCTCGATGGTCGTGCGGATCCGGCCCGAGCCGTAGGCCTCGGCGAGGTCGGCGACCTGCCACAGCTGCGTACCGGACGTCCGGCCGGTGTGCGGCGCGACGCCCGACGTAGTACAGCCCGTCGCGCTGCCGGTGCACGCCGATGTGGTCGCGCGAGCCAGGCGCGGGTGCGGGCGGTGGCGGACCGTCGGCGAGCGCCGTTCCCGCCCAGGTATTCGCGTCTCCAGAACCTCGCGGAACCGCTCGGCGCCCCAGTCAGCGACCAGGAACTTCAGCCTGGCCCGGCTGCGCAGCCGGCGGTAACCGTAGTCGCGGAACAGGCTCGCGACGCCCGGCCCAGACCTCAGGCACCCGCTCGGCCGGCACGAACGCACCGAGGCGCTGGGCGAGCATCGGGTTGGTCGACAGGCCGCCGCCGACCCACAGGTCGTAGCCCGGCCGGCCGTCTGGGCCGATGACGCCGACGAAGGAGATGTCGTTCACCTCGTGCGCCGTGCACTGGTTGCCGCAGCCGGAGATCGCGGTCTTGAACTTGCGCGGCAGGTTGGTCAGGTCGGGGCTGCTGGTGGCGATCTCTTCGGTCGCCCGCAGCACCGCGCTCGCGTCGATGATCTCGGCCGCCGTCGATGCCAGCCACCGGGCAGCCAAGGATGTTGCGCGGCACGTCGCCGCAGGCCTGCTGGCTGGACAGGCCGACCTCTTCGAGCCTGCCCCAGATGGCCGGGACGTCTTCGATGCGGATCCAGTGGAACTGGACGTTCTGCCGGTCGGTGACGTCGGCCAGGTCGCGGCCGTACTCCTTGGCGATGCCGGCCGATGGCGCGCAGCTGGTCGGCGGACAGCTGCCCGCCGGGGATGCGGACCCGCATCATGAAGTACGGGTCCTCGATCTCGGCGTCCTCGAGCGCGCCGGTCTTGCCGCCGCCGATGCCGGGCTTGCGCTGGGTGTACAGGCCCCACCAGCGGAACCGGCCGCGCAGGTCGCTCGGGTCGATCGAGTCGAAGCCCAGGTGGGCGTACCGGTTCAGGATGCGGTCGCGGACGTGCAGCCCGTCGTCGTCCTTCTTGAATCGCTCGGCGGGATTAAGCGGCTCGTGGAAGCCGAGAGCCCACTGGCCCTGGCCGCGAAGCGGCTGGGATGGCATCTCGGGGGTCCTTCTGCTGGCGTGGTGCGGGCACTGACGACTGCTGCCCGGCTGACCGGGCGAGCTGTGCGGTGCGGGGAACCTGAGTCAGCAGGAGGGACGACAGATCGCGCTTGATACGCGCAGCAGGTCAATGTGACGCCGACTAGACGAGCCACGGGCCGCGGCTGGCGGTCGGGCGGGTCACTACTGCCTCCGGATGCTAGGTCGCGCCTGCGCGCGCGGTCGTTCAGATTGAGCCGACCGCGCCGCACTGCGCTGACTGCACTGTCCATGACCGTAACATCCCGAACCGGCCCCTGCGCAAGAGGGATTGTTTCTGTTACCTAAATTCCCTGGTCAGCAATCGGGTCGTCCGGGCCCAGGCGTCAGCGGCCGGAGCCGGGCGGTAAGTGTCGCGCTCAGGGCAGAAAAAGCCGTGCGGCGTGCCCGGATACACGATCAGCTCGTGCTGCACGCCCGCCGTGGCCAGCGCAGCCCGGATTTGGTCGAACTCACCGGGCCCGAACAGGTGATCGTCCTCACCGGCCAGCAACAGCACCGGCGTGCGCTGCCGGGCCAGCTGGCCGGCCAGCTCGAGCAACGGTTCCGTCCTGCTCAGGCCGGTGCCCGCGGTGGCCAGCCAGCCGGGGTAGAGCAGGACGAGCGCGGTCAGCGGCAGCTGAGTGCCGGCGTAGAAGCTGATGTGCCCGCCGGCGCTCATCCCGAAGATGGCGGCCTGGCCGGTGCTGTCGGGCCGGGCGGCCAGGGTGTCGAGGCAGGCTCGGGCGTCGGCCCGGACCAGGTCGCGGTCCAGTCCGCTGATCAGTTCCAGCCCCCGGCTGCGGCCGTCGGCATCCGCGGCCAGAACAATCGGGCTGCTGTCGGCGGACTGCCAGTGGTAGTAGTCCGGCACCAGGGCGAGGTACCCGGCGGCCGCGAACCGGTCGGCGACGCTGCGGACGAAGCCGGTAATCCCGAACATCTCGAACCCGATCAGCACGCCCGGCCACGTTCCCGGCCCCTGCGGTCGCGCCAGGTAGGCACGCATGGTGCCGGGCTCACGGCCGGGCCCGGCCGGCACGCTGATGTCCAGCCAGCCCGTCTGGACGGGAAGTTCTGCAGTCATGGGAACTGACGCTAGTGCGCTCGCGGGCGAACATCCATCGTGAGATTATCCTAGGAACGTGGTTACCAGGGTGAGCGGTCAGCCCGCTGCGGCGCGGTCGGCCAGGGCCGCCGAAGTCGCGGAGTTCCTGCGGGCTCGGCGGGCCCGGCTGCAGCCGTCCGACGTGGGCCTGCCAGCCAGTTCGCGGCGGCGCACGCCCGGTCTGCGGCGCGAGGAGGTCGCCCAGCTCGCTGACATCTCCGCGGCCTACTACACGTTCCTGGAGCAGGGCCGCGATCTGCGGCCGTCGCATCAGGTGCTGGGCTCGCTGGCGGGCGCCCTGCAGCTCACCGCGGCCGAGCGCGCCCACCTGGTCGAGCTCGTGCACGGGCCGGCCGCAACCCCGCCGGACCAGGCCGACGTGCTGGCGCCGGAGGTGGCGGCGATCGTCCGCCAACTCGATCCGTGGCCCGCTTACGTAACCGGCCGCAGCTGGGATGTGCTCGCCTCGAACCGGGCCTGCCGGGCGCTGTGGGCGGACTGGCCGGCCCTGCCGCCGTCGGAGCGGAACATTCTCTGCTGGACGTTCCTGCACCCGGACGCGCGCCTGGTGCTGGCGGACTGGAAGGCCGAAGCGCGGGCACAGCTGGCCAGGTTCCGGCTGGCGGCCGCGCGGCACCAGGCCGATCAGCAGTTCGAGTCGCTGATCGCCCGGCTGCAGGCGGGCAGTCCGCAGGCACGCGCCTGGTGGCCCGAGCATGAGGTGATCCCGCTGGGGTCGGGGACCAAGCGGATCCGCCATCCCGCCCTGGGCGTGATCGCCTTCCGGCACGTCGTGCTGCAGGTCGCCGACGACCCGGAGCAGAAGCTGGTGATCTTCACCGCCGGGCAGGCTGAGCAGGCGGCACTGGCGCGCCTTATCGGGGCGGCTGATGATCGGGCGGCTGATTATCGGGGCGGCTGAGCGTCCGGCTCGGTGAGCCCGAGCAGCGGCTCGTCTGAGGACCTGATGTCGGCGGTGGGCAGGCCGCCCGGATACAGCCGCCTGGCTTTCTCCGCGACCGCGATGGCGATCTCGACGTGCTGGCGGCGGGATGCCGCGTAGAACGCCTGGGCGTCGTCGTTCAGCTTCGGGGCGGCGTGCATCGGCTTGTCGCTGACGGCCAGCAAGGTCGCGGTCGGGATCCGGTAGCGGAACCCGTTGGTGGCGACGGTGGCCGACTCCATGTCGACGGCGATGGCGCGCGACAGTCGCAGCTTGTCGGCGACCGCAGACAGCTGCAGTTCCCAGTTCCGGTTCGCGGTGGTAAACACCACGCCCATCCGGCTGCGCAGCCCGCGCGCCGTCAGCTCGTCCAGCAGCAGCGTGTTGAGCGTGTGATTGGACACAATCGGCACGCTCAGCGGCAGCACGTCGTCCAGTACCCGGTCATCGCGCAGGTAGGCGGTGGCCAGCACCAGATCGCCGATGGCCTGATGGTTTCGCAGCCCGCCGCAGTGGCCGATCATGAGGACCAGGTCTGGCCGGAGCACGGCGAGGTGGTCGGTGATCGTCTTGGCGTTGGACGGCCCGACGCCGATGTTGATCATGGTGAGGCCGGCCCGGTCCGGCTGCAGGTAGTGCCAGGCCGGCATCTGGCGGCCGTCGGCGTCCGGGCCGATGCAGTCCGGCAGCGCCCGGCGGAACTCCTCGACATGCCACGAGTAGTTGGTGAGCAGCACGTAGCGCTGGAACGCGTCGGCGGCCGTGCCGGTGTAGTGCTGCAACCGGTCGATGGACAGCGCCATCCGCTCCGGGCCGAACAGGAACAGCTTCTTGCGGGTGAGGTCAGAGCTGGTCTCGTCGACGGCCCGGCCGAGCGCCGGGTCATGCAGGTCGAGTGCCTCCCGGCCGTGGCTGACCGCGATCTTGGCGCCAGCCGCGGCGAGCCGGCCCAGTTCGCGTTCCAGATACCAGCGGATCGCGGCCGGAGCGGCGAACTCGCCCTCGAGCTCCGGGTTATGCACCGACCACGGCCGCTCGACCGTCAGCTTCGGGTAGCGGCCGGCCTTGCCCGCTTCCTCCATCGCCGCGCAGAGCTGCTCGACCGCGGCCGCGCGCTGGTCAGCCGGGAGCAGTGAGAAGTCCACCGACTTGGTCATCTGGACATGATGCCAGCACTCGGCACGCGGCAGGCGGGCCGATCGTGACAGTATCGCCACCATGGCGACAGAAGTGAGCTGGCAGGAATTCGCGGCCGCCCGGCCGGACCTCGCCACAGCGGGGGAGCAGCTGTTCTACCAGTTCGGTATCGGCCTGGCCTTCTTGTCCACCGTCCGCTCCGACGGCGGGCCGCGGCTGCACCCGATGTGCCCGGTACTGATCTCCGGGCGGCTGGTGGCGCACATCATTCCCTCGCTCAAGCGCGACGACCTGTACCGCGACCCGCGTTACGCGATGCACTCCTTCCCGGTTCCGGCCAGCGAGGACGCGTTCTACCTGACCGGCAGCGCGCATCCGGTCGCCGACGCTGACCTGGCGAAGCGGGCCGGCGCCCAGTTCCAGGCCGAACGGAAGTACCCGGCTGAGCCGCCCGAGTTCGCCGCCGGCGTTTTCTTCGAGTTCCTGATCGGGCGCTGCCTGCTGACCAGGACGACCGGGCCGGACGACTGGAATCCGCAGCACATCACCTGGTCGGCCTAGCGAAATTTCAGGTGCGCCGGGCGGGACTCTGGCGCGATGATCAGCTATGGCCGCTGACCTCCCCGATGCTCACCCGCCCGCTGCTGAACCGCCCGCTGCTCACCCGCCCGCTGCTGACCTGCTGACCGCCGCGATGCACGAGTACTACGAGCTGGGCAAGGAGACGAACCGGCTGGCTGAGAGCGGGCACGGGCGGCTGGAGTTCGAGCGGACGCAGGAAATCGTGCTGCGGCACCTGCCGCCTGCTCCGGCCACGATCGCGGATATCGGCGGGGGGCCCGGCCGGTACACGCTCTGGCTGGCCGCCCTCGGCTACCGGGTGCTGCACCGTGACCTCGTGCCGCTGCACATCCAGCAACTGCGCGAAGCGACCGCGGGCAGCGCGGCCATTCACTCGGCCGTCGCTGATGCCCGGTCGCTGGACCTGGCTGACGACAGCGTGGACGCGGTCTTGCTGCTCGGCCCGCTTTACCACCTGACCCAGCAGGCGGACCGGGTTGAGGCGCTGCGCGAGGCGTACCGGATCGTCCGGGTAGGCGGCCCGGTTTTCGGCGCGGCCATCTCGCGCTGGGCGGCCCGGCTTGACGCCATGCTCCGGCTGCGGATCTACGAGGATGTTCCGGACGCGGCGGCAATCCTCGGACCGGTCGAGCGGACCGGCGTCCTGCCGCCGCTGGTTCCCGGTGGCTTCAACGGCTATACGCACCGGCCGGGTGAGCTGCGAGCCGAGTTCGCGGCCGCGGGCCTGGAGGTGGCTGATCTGGTCGCGGTCGAGGGCGGGGCTATTCTGCTGAATGACCTCGATGACCGGATGGCCAGCGACCGGGACCGGCAGGTGGTCCTCGAGACCGCGCGGGCGCACGAGCGAGTTCCCGAGCTGCTGGGGATCGGCTCGCACCTGCTCGGCACCGGCATCAAGCCCTAACGCCCTGGTCAGGCCTTCCGCCACCGGTGCTGGGCCGGATATCAGGCACCAGATCAGCTCATCGGGCGGCGGTTGTGCGGCACCGTAAGCCCGATTACTCTGGCGCGGGTGCGACTGACCGAGTTCTGGACCCGGATGCGGGCGCAGTTTGGCGACACTTATGCCGACAGCGTCGCCAAGGACCACGTCATCGCCGCGCTGGGCAGCCGGACCGTCAGCCAGGCGCTGGCCGACGGCGAGGACGTCAAGACGATCTGGCGCGCTGTCTGCGACGCGTTCCGCGTCCCCGAGCGGATGCGGTGACACGGTGAGTGCCTGACCAGGAGCCGGGAGCGGAGCAGTTGGTTGTCATGATGGTGGAGTGACGGTCCGCCTGCCGCCGGGAACGTTTGTTGTCGTGTCCGGTCCTCCCGCAAGCGGGAAGACAACGCTCGCCCAGGCGATCGCGCCAGCGCTGGGTCTTCCTCTGATCGCCAAGGACACTATTAAGCAGGCGTTGATGAGCGTGCTGCCGGTGCCGGACATCGAGGCATCGCGCGAGCTCGGCCGTGCCAGCGTGACTGCCCTGCTCGCCGTGGCGTCAGAGTCAGGCGGTGCTGTGCTGGAGAGCGTCTGGCACCGCAGCCGCGCCGTCGAGGACCTTCTCCGTCTGCCCGGCAACCTCGTGGAGGTGTTCTGCCGATGCGACGCCCGGACCGCAGCACAGCGATACGAGCGGCGCGCCGGCACCCGGCACGCGGGGCACTTTGACGGCGAGCGGACGATCGCGGACTTGTGGAACGAGGAGGTAGCCCGGCCGGTGGCCGGAGGCTGGCCGGTGATTGACGTCAGCACCGAGAGCCCGGTCGATGTGAAGTCACTCGCTGCCCGAATATGCGCAGTCAGCAGCGCCATCCGCTCCTACTGAACTCAGAGACCGCGGCGCTCGGTCAGGCGGGGATGAGATAGGTACCGAGGTGGGAATCAAGTGCCGCCAGCCCCGCGGGACCGGCCGGGCTGGCGCGGAAGCCTACCCGGCCATCAGGGCGCACCAGTACCGCGCCGGAACCAGCGAGCCCGCCTTGCCCCGGGTCAGTATCGGCCCGGCTGAACTCCACCAGGCCGCGCCATCGACGGCGCAGCCGCGCCAGTTCGTCGTCCGCGGCAGGGTTTTCCGGGCCGGAGATCAGCAGGTGATGGCTCGTACCGCTGAGAGAGACAAAGTCGGGATAGCGGTCGCCGGGAACCGGAACGTTGGCTGGCACCGGCGGCGCTCCCGCCTCGATGTACTCGTCAAACAACGAGGTGCCCGCGTAGGAGACGTCAAGCATCGACCGGGACCGCACCATGGCTTCTGTCTGCGCTGGCGTCGGCGGGGCTGGAACGATTCCGGTGCGGGCGGACTCGACGGCGCGGTGGGCGAGCTGGTGCAGGCGGTCCGAGACTTCGAGGACGTGCTGGTCAGCAGCCAGGCGCTCGGTCGCGAAGCTCTCGAGCAAGCCCGGCCGGCCCCGGCCCCGTGACTGCAATGCCAGCTTCCAGGCCAGGTTGTGAGCATCGTGAATGCCGGAATTCAGGCCTTCGCCGCCGAATGGGCTCGACAGATGCCCGGCGTCGCCGAGCAGAAACCAGCGCTGCCCGGCCAGACGCGGGGCCAGCCGGTGATGCATGCGAAACGGCGCGGCCCAGGCCACCTCGGACACCGAGATGGCGTCCGCGAGCCGGCGCCTGATCGCCGTCGCTACCGCGTCTATCGAGGTGTCAATCGCTAGTCGCTGCTCCTCGCATTCATCAAGATCCCCGACGAACGTGAGCCAGCGGTTGTCAGGAAGCGGCGCAAGCAGCACGTAGCCTTGCGGACTGGCGATCAGGGCCGATCCGTCCCGCGGCAGCTCGCGGGACAGCTGCACGTCAGCTACCAGCGCGGTGCCAGGGTAGGTTGCGCCAACCAGAGCCCGGCCATTGCCTCACGTATCACGCTGTGCGCGCCGCCGGCTCCGATAACCCAGGACGCCTCCGCGGTCTCCGACGTCCCGTCTGGTCGTTCGAGCGCCACGACAACGCCATCGTCTCGCTCCTCCATGGACGCCACCGTGACGCCGGCCTCAACAACGCCGCCTAGCTCAGTGAACCGGTCGGCGAGGATTCGCTCGGTCTGCCACTGCGGCAGGCTGCACTCGAAATCCCACGCACAGTTAGTGCCGCCGAAGGCCAGTTCGGACACCGGTGCCAAAGCCGCATCGAAGACCCTGGCGAACGCCAGGTGAACCGACGCCGCCAGCACCTGCTCCACCACTCCGGCCTGCGCCAGAATCTCGAGAGTTGCAGGCTGCACGGCCGTTGCCCTGGCCTGGCGATGCGGCCGCGGCTCGCGTTCGACAAGCTGGGCCTGCACGCCATGGCGCGCCAGTTCCGCCGCCGCGAACAGGCCTGACGGCCCAGCCCCCACTACCAGTACCTCGGCCTCCACCAGCCAGCTCACCCCCCAGTCAGCCCTGGCAAGAACCCAGCTTACTGAGGCGCCGATTCGTCGTCGGCGCCGCACGAGGCACCGTCGTCACTCCACGTCACCAGACTGACCAGGCGTCAAGAGATTACTGAGACCCGGCAACGGTGAGTTAGACCCACAGGGGACCTATCGGCTGCGCTCGCGCTGCAGATGATCAGCGGGCCGTGCCAGGACGTCGCCGGCTTGCTTGCAACCGAAGGCGGAATGCCATGGCGGAACCTAGCTCACCGAGAACGTCGGCCGCACCCGGCGTGCTGCCTGATCTGCCGGCCACGACGGCCGAAAGACGGGCATCGGGGAGCTCCAGCCGCAAACAAGCCAAACGGGGCACGCTGGCTTCCTGGGATGAAGGGCAGCGCGGGCACGACGCGCTGCAGACGATCCTGGCTCAGAATCAGATCAGGCTCGCGGAGCTTGTTCCGATCCGGCATCAGCGCATGGCGGCCTCGGCGTGGAACTACTACCGGGGAGCCGCAGCAGTGATGGCGGGCGACCTCGCGTCGCAGCCCGACAGCGGGCTGGAGGTGCAACTGTGCGGTGACGCCCACATTCTGAACTTCGGCCTGTGGGCCACCCCGGAACGGAATCTGTCGTTCGACCTGCGCGACTTCGATGAAACTCTTCCCGGCCCGTTCGAATGGGATGTCAAGCGGTTCGCAACCAGCGTCGTGGTAGCAGCCCGGCAGAACGGGATTAAGCCGCGGATTGGGACTGCTGCGGTCACGGCCGGAATCGAGGCTTACCGCAAGCGCATGCGGCGCTATACGACCATGCCGGAACTCGACATCTGGTACGACGGCATGCACGTCGACAAGCTGATCAGCTACTACGAGCCTGCAGATCGCGGCCGGGTTTCTATCCATATTGAGAAGAAGCGCGAGCGCCGGACCAGCCGGGGAGCGTTCACCAAGCTCACCACGATGGCGAACGGACGCCCGCGGATCACCGAGGAACCTCCGGTCCGCGTCACAATCAGCGACGGCGAGCAGGCTGACCTGGTTGATCATTTCCTGGCCGACTACCGGCTGACGCTCCAAGAGGATCGCCGGAGCCTGTTCGACAGGTTCACCGAGGTCGATACGGTCCGCCAGGTCGTCGGAGTGGGCAGCGTAGGAATGCAGGTCTACCTTGCCCTGTTCGAGGGGCGCAGCGGCGCCGACCCCTTGTTCCTGCAGATCAAGCAGGCGGGGCCGTCGGTGTACGAGGCGCACACCCGGCCCGCTCGCCACGCCAACCATGGCGAGCGGGTCATCAACGGCAAGCGACTGGTCCAGACTGCCACGGACATCTTCGTGGGCTGGGGCTCGTTTCACGGCAAGGACTATTACGTGCGGCAGTTCCGCGACATGAAGATCATTCCGACGACCGAGCTGATCGCTCCTCGACTCGTCGAGTTCGCCACCGCTTGCGGTGAGGCTCTTGCCAGAGCCCACGCTCGCACTGGCGACCCGGTAGCGATCGACGGCTACATCGGGAAGGGTCCTAAATTCGCCACGGCGATCGCGGCGTTCGCGACCCGGTACGCCGATCAGAATGAGCGAGACCACGCTCAGCTTGCCGCCGCCATCGCCGCCGGCGCCGTCGAGGTTCTGCCAGGCTGAAGCGTCGCAGTCGCGTCAGCCGGTTCGGGTCAGGCTGCGGGTGGTTCGTCAGAGCTGACCGCGTCTATCTCAAGGCCGGATGGGCTTGCCGGATACCACGCGACTCGCACGAGACAGAGACTGATTCGATACTCGGCAACCGCAGACGGCCGGGCCGGCGGAACCTACGATGTGCGAGGGATAGGGCCGGTCGTCGCGATCTGAAGCGGCGACTTAGCGGCTTGGTCGCCGGTCCGGAGGGGAGCGGGTCAATGTCCGTCGTGAGTGTCATGCGGAGGACGGCCGCCGGCGCGGCCGCGGCCGGGTTGGCTGCGTGCGTGCTGGCCGCAGCAGTACCCGCGCAGGCCTCGCCGGCTGCGCTGCACGTGACCGCAACGGTCAGTCTCGGCCACGTCGGGAGCGCGTTCACCTACCAGTTCAGTGAGGCTCCGAACGGGACGGTCTATTACGCTCGCGGCCGGGTGGTGTACGCGGTGGCGGGCAGCAACCCGCGCGCTGCCATCCTGCACGCAGCCAGCCCTGTCCTCGCGGTGGCCGCGAACGGCAAAGACTTCTTCGCCGAGGTCGGCCGGACCGTCAGCGAGTACCGGCGCTCCGATCGGGAATTCGTCCGCAAGTGGACGCTTCCCAAGAGTCTGGGTCCGCTGACCTCGGCCGGCCTGTTCGCGGTCGGGAGCACGGTCTGGGCCTGGACCGACTGGGCGACCGACGAGAGTGGTTTCCAGTACGCGAACGTGAGCCGGATCCGCACCACCTCGGCGGTCGTGCATAAGGTGAGCTCGAACATCGCCTACCCGGCGGACATGGCGGCCAATGCCTCTGGCCTGTATTACGAGGCCGTCAAGCCCAATGCGACCAACGGCTATCTGATCCGCGTACGGCCCGACGGGCAGGTCACCAAGCGCACTGACAAGAACGTCGACGCTCCGCTGGCGCTAGCCGCCGGCCGGGTCTACCTGCTCGCCGACCACGAGCCTTCCGGCAAGCAGTTCCTCGACATCTACCGGGGGTCGAACTTGCAGCACGTCCTCTCCAAGCACGTCTCCGCTCAGTACTACGACGTCGCCGGCACCGGTGCCGGGCTCTTCATGATCAGATCCGGCCAGGTCAGCAAGGTTTCGCCCGCGACTGGCGCCGTGACCGGTTCGCTGAGCATCGCGCACGCGGTGACCCTGGCGCCGGGCCCGTCGGCGGTGGTCATCACCTTCAGCAGCGGAATCGCGCGCCTCCTCCGGCTGGCGAACTGACCGGAGGCCTGATGGCTCGGGCGGTCTTTCTGGCCGCCCGGCTATCCGGCGGGCTTGCGGGCCAGCCACACCGTACGGCTGGTGCGGACCGTCAGGTCGGTGCGGGCGGACAGGGCCGGGGCCAGTGCATCGAGTTCCGCGATGTCACCGGCACTGAGCCTGTCCTCCAGGCCGTGCCGGGCGCGGCAGAGGGTGACTATGGCGTAGCGGGTCACGGCGGCGGCCGCCGGCGAGTTCGGCGGCGGCTGCAGCGCGATCGCGAAGCGGCGTTCGGACTCGACAGCGAACCCGGCTTCGGCGAAACGGGCGGGCCAGTCTTCATGCATGTGCATTCCGGCTTCGTCACGACCCCGCGCCATGGCGGTGTGGATCCGCTCCTCGAGCGCCGCGCCCGCCGGGTCGGTGAGAAAACGCGGGAACGACTCCAACTCCGTGACCGCAAGCAGTCCCCCTGGGCGCAGCATCTGGTAGATCTGCGCGACCGCCCGCGCGGGATCGCCCATATGGTGCATCGAGTTGGCGGCCCACACCAGGTCAGCGGCATTCAGGCCGGCAGGCCATGCCTGATCGAGGTCGGCTTGGACGGTGCGGATCCGGTCGGCGAGCCCGGCGGCGCGGGCCTTGTCCTGGATGTGCGTCAGCATGTCCTCATCGACGTCCACCGCGATTACCTCGGCGTTCGGCAACTGCCTGGCCAGCGCGAGGGTGCCGGTGCCCGTGCCTGCACCCACGTCGATGACGCAGGCTCGGTCGGTGAGGTGTGCCGAGACCCATTCGGTTACCTCCCGGTGGTATTCGCCGAGGACCTCGGCGTCGAGGTCGAGCAGGTCAGCCATGTGTTCGTGTGCCATGTCATCGACGGTACCGCCAGCTTGCCGTTACGGCATACACTCTTGCGTATGAAGCAAGACGCCGATCTGGACGCTCTTGTCCGGCAGCGCATCCGGGGTCTGCGCACGTCGCTGGGCTGGTCGCTGGACGAGCTGGCGGCCCGCAGCTACCTGAGCCCGTCCACGCTGAGCCGGATTGAGACCGGTCACCGGCGGATTGCCCTGGATCAGCTCACGCCGATCGCCAGGGCACTCGGCACCACCCTTGACCAGCTGGTCGAGTCCGACGACGACGACGACGTGGTGATCAGGCCGCTCCGAGACGAGGCACGGGGCATGACGACCTGGCTGCTGTCGCGGACCGGCGCGCCCCAGGGCATGACGATCGCGAAGCTGCGGGTGACCAGGAAGGTGCCCTCCCGGCTGCGCGTCCACCCAGGGCGGGACTGGTTCACCGTCCTGTCCGGCACCATCGTGCTGCGGCTCGGCGAGCGGACCATCCTCGTCCAGGCCGGCGAGGCGGCCGAGTTCTCCACGATGGAGCCGCATGCGTTCGGTGTGCAGGAGGAAGCCGCGGAGATCCTGTGCATCCTCGACCACGACGGTACCCGCACCCACCTGGGGCCAGCCGGCCCTTTCCCCGAGACCGGCCCTGAGGAGCTATGAGTGGACCGCTGGTTCACGGACCGGGGCGATGGTTGCTCAGGCGGGGCTGCGAATCCGGATCTGGATCAGTCCCGTTCCGGGCCGCCGTCCGGGGTGATCTCTACGATGCCGTGATCTGAGAAGGTGTATCGCTTGCCGCAGGCTGGACACTTCATGATCACCGGCCTGGCGCCAACCCGGTGGCGAGGGTCTGCCTTGAGGCGGTTGCCGTCATCAGGACACTCCGCGAAGTTCACTCTGGCAGGTTAACCCCGAAGGCTAGCTCCGGCCCTGAACGCCGGATGTGCAACCGGGCCTGAGGTAGCGGGGACGAGCCCGGATCGCGGCTCAGATGGTGATGACGACCTTGCCCCGAGCGTTCCCGGCTTCCAGGTAGCGCATGGCGGACGGTACTTGGTCCAGCGGGTACGTCTTGTCGATGATCGGCGTCACCGTGCCGGCCTGAATGAGTTCAGCGAGACGGTCCAGGTCGCTGGAGCGCTGTTGTGCCGAGACCATAGTCAGCCGCTGGGGGAGGAATGGCGACAAGGTCAGCGCCCGGATCTGGCGGCCGACGCCTCCGGTCAGGCTGCCGCCTTCCTCGCCGCCGACGATGACGGCGGTCCCAGCCGGGGTGAGCGCGCGCCGCAGCCGTGACAGGTCCGGGTTTCCGGCGATGTCGATGATCAGGTCATAGTGGTGGACGCCGTCGGCGAAATCGTCTTTGGTGTAGTCGATGACATAGGCGGCACCGAGGGACGTCACCAGGTCTCGTTTCGCGGTACTGCACACGCCGGTAACTTCGGCCCCGAAGCCGGTGGCCAGTTGCACGGCATAGCTGCCGACTCCGCCAGACGCGCCAGTGACCAGCACCTTCTGTCCTGCCTTGACGTGCCCGACGTCGGTGAGGGCCTGCAGGGCGGTGAGCGCGGAAACCGGCACTACCGCGGCCTGCTCAAAGGTGAGATTGCCCGGCTTGTGCGCCAGCTTGTCCTCCCTGGCCACGGCGTACTCGGCGAAGGTGCCGCGACCGATCCCGAACGCGTCATCGCCCGGGCGGAACTTGGTCACTGCCGAGCCGACGGCCACGACAGTGCCGGACACGTCGATGCCGGGCACCGGCTGCTTGGGTCTGCGAAATCCGAATGCGAGGCGCAGCAGGTAGGGCCGGCCCGTCATGAGGTGCCAGCTGCCGCGGTCCAAGCCTGCGGCGTGCACCTGCAGCAGCACCTCCCGGTCTCCGCATTCCGGCGAGGCGATCTGCGCGAGGGTCAGAACGTCAGCGGAGCCGTAGCCGCCCTGCACTATCGCGCGCATCGTGCTCCCGGTCGCCGGCGGATCGGCTACGTTGCTGCGCGTTGCAGCCGTCTGCTGTTCAGATCCCATGACGCTTCCTCCCGAGCCGCTGACACGCTGCTCGCTCCGGCCGTACTTAGTACGGCACCTCATGCGGGACGCTACAGTACTAAGTACGAAAGCGCCAGCGCCGAGGAGCCAGACAGTGACGTCAGTAAGCGAAAGACCAGCCGGACGCGCTCCGCTCAGCCGCGAGCGAGTGCTGCGCGGCGCTGTGGCGATCGCTGACGCCGCCGGAGTAGGGGCGCTTACGATGCGCTCACTCGCCCGCGAACTTGGGGTCAAGCCCATGTCGCTCTACCACTACGTTGCCGGCAAGGACGAGATTCTTGACGGCATCGTCGACCTGGTCTTCACCGAGATCGAGCTACCGGAACCGGGTGGCGACTGGCGATCGCAGATGGCCAGCCGGGCGATCTCGGCCCGCCGTGCGCTCAGCTGCCACCCCTGGGCGATCGGGCTGATGGAATCGCGAGCTAATCCCGGCCCTGCGACGCTGCGCCACCACGACGCGACCCTCGGCACGCTGCGCACAGCGGGGTTCTCAGTGGCGATGACCGCCCACGCCTACGCCCTGCTCGACAGCTATATCTACGGCTTCGCCCTGCAGGAGGCCTCCCTGCCCTTCAAGCCGCACACCGTCACCGCGGCGGCCGAAGCAATCACCCAGCATTTGGCTGACGACTACCCCTACCTCACCGAGATGACGACCAAGCACATCCTGCGGCCCGGCTACGACTTCGGCGACGAGTTCGAAATCGGGCTCGACGTGATCCTGGATGCTCTCACCCGGACCATCGCCGCTGACGGCCGCTAGCCGGTCCCTGACCGCCGGATCAGGCCGAGGCACATACTCCGGACTGCCTAGAGTGCGAGCGGTGGTGCGAGCCACCCGATCGACAATGTCGGCTCCACGCCAAGCCGGATGCGCAACTGGAGCCGGTGCGGTGTCCGGCGGGAGACGATCTCGGCGTGGTACTCGCCGTCGGCCACCCAGCCAGCGCTGATCGACACCTCGGGGAACGGGGTATGCAGACCGGGAAGCGCGCCGTCGCACCAACCCCCGAGCGGCACGTCGAAGGCGTGGCTGTCGCCACTGACAATCAGGATCAGCCGCGTCCCATCAGGCAGCGGCTCTACCCGGGCACGCTCGACGCGCCCGGCGAACGGCGGCTGGATGCTGGTGGGCGAAAGCTCGACTGCCCGGTCCGGAATGTGACCGGCGGACCCGACGGCAGAGATGGAGAGTCGCCCCAGCCGGTCCGCCAGCTCCTGGTCGGCTCCCAACGCCGGCTGTGAGTCGCGGAACGCAGGCAGCAGGTGCGCCCAGATCAGATCGAGCTCAGCCTGCATGTCGATCACCTGTGCAGTACACGCGATGACCGCGTTGGCATCTGGCAGCAGAACGGCCAGCTGGCCGAAGGCGCCATCGCCGCGCTGCGCACCGTGCCGGCACATCCACATCTGGTACCCGTAGCCCTCGCGCCAGTCCGGGTTGCTCTGCCGACGCGAGTTGCCGACCTGCGGCCGCCTGCTCTCGGCCACGAATTCGGCCGGCACTAGCTGGGCATCGCCCCAGCGGCCGTACTGGAGGACAAGCTGGCCGAGCTTAGCCACTGACTCCGTCGTCACATGCAGTCCAGAGAAACCCTGGTCGATCCCTGCCGACGTCGACAGCCACTCCGCGCGATCGATGCCAAG
Organism: uncultured Actinomycetota bacterium; assembly: GCA_963713585.1. Taxonomy (GTDB): domain Bacteria; phylum Actinomycetota; class Actinomycetes; order Streptosporangiales; family Streptosporangiaceae; genus JAJYUU01. Next base: position 76,502 of record CAVQMG010000010.1, read on the forward strand.
CGGATCGAACAACCGCGGTCGCAGGTAGTCGACGACTCGCTGACCCGTCGCCGACGTGATGATCTGTGACAACGTGAGCGAGTTGCCCTGGTTGTAAGCGAAGACGCTGCCGGGCGGCTCATCCGGTGCCAGGGCCAGGAAGTTGCGCACTGGATCTGGCCCCATCGCGACGATCTGCGGCAGCGTCTCCTGGCGGTGCCCGCTCGCCATGGACAGCAGGTGGCGGACGCGAAGCTGCCGGAGATGCTCTGGCCGAGGTTCCGGCACCCTGTCGGGCAGCAGGTCGGCGACCAGGTCCTCGGGCGTGAAACGCCCTTCCCCGATGGCTATCCCGACGGCCATCGCGAGGAAGGTCTTCGACAGCGAGTACAGCAACTGGATGTCGTCGCGCCGGTAAGGAGCCCACCAGCCTTCGGCCACGACCGCGCCGTGGCGCAGGATCATCAGGGAGTGCAGATCCATTCCAGCGGCATCGACCGCGTCCAGGAAACCGAGGACACGCGCTGCGTCTACGTTGACGTCCGCCGGTGCCGACCGCGGCAGCCGCGTCCTCATGCCCCGCCCGCCGCGCCCGTGCATGCCTGCCATTCGGGCTTAGTGAGCGCGTACTCGACCTGGCCGTACTCGGAGCCTTCGATGGCGTCCGGCAAACCCCACGGAGTGGTGCGCACCAGTGTCAGGCCGCACTTCTCCAGCACCCGCCGCGACGTTGTGTTGACCGTCATCGTGTGCCCGAACACCCGCTGGACGCCGAGCTCGGTAAAGCCCATGGTGATCAGGGCGCTCGAGCCCTCGGTGGCGTAGCCCTTGTTCCACGCGGCCCGGCGCAGCCGGTAGCCGAGGTCGATGTTGGTGATATCCGCGTCGGGGCCGGGGCGGAAGTGAAACCAGCCCAGGAACTCACCGGTGACGGCGGCCTCGGCCGCCCAGGTCCCGAGCCGGTCCAGCCGCTCGTAGGCCGCGAGATGGAAGGGAATGATCTCGTCGCGGATCTGCTCGCGCGGTGTTCGGCCGGCCGCCGGTGAGGTAGCGCATCACCGCCGGGTCGCTGTTCAGATCGAACAGGTTATCCACGTCGTCTTCGGTGAACTGGCGCAGAGTCAGTCGCGGTGTTTTCAGGACGATATGCATGCAGCCATTATCCAAGTGCGCGGCGGCACGACAGCGACCGAAATTGCTGCGCAGGCGTCGGCGATCCGAATTGCCCCGCGGTCACTGTCCGACGCGGCCGTCGATCCGTTCCCGCAGGAGGTCGGCGTGGCCGCAGTGGCGGGCGTACTCCTCGATCATGTGGACCAGTACCGAGCGCAGCGCGACTGTCGTGCCGTCCCGGTTGATGCCCTTGATGCCGAGGTCGGACGAATCGGCGACGAATTTCTCCGCGAAAGCGACCTCGTCACGCCAGGCTAGCCAGGCATCGTTTACGACCGCCGGGTCGGCAACCGCGCCGAGCCAATCACCGTCCGGCGTGTCCTCCGACCAGTACAGCGGGGGCGCGTCGGCCTGCGCCATCACGCGCCGGAACCAGTTTCGTTCCACGTCGGCCATGTGACGGATAAGGCCGAGCAGGGACATCGTGGAGGGCGGCACTGACCGGCAGGCGAGTTGCACAGCGTCGAGACCGGCGCACTTCATCTCCAGCGTCAGCCGGTAGGCGCGCAGGTAGTCCAGCAGCGTCGCCTGCTCGCCCTCTGGCTCGGTTCCCGTCGTGAACCTCGGGTCCTGCGCCATGTCCATCCACATATCGGATCCGGCCCCGACGGCGTTCCATCGTTCCGGCACATTCCCGGGCTCGCTGGCTTCAGTCACGGCGACCACCCTGTCATGCCCGCCCTGGGCGGGCAACGTCCTTCCTGCGTCACGGAGCTGGCACCGTAATCAGAGATAACGCCAGGTGGTGACGGCCCGAAGGGATGCCGGGACCAGGCAGCGAACTGGCGGGGTGGCGGCGGTACTGATCCGGGTCGCCGGACCGGGGCGGGACTGAAACCAGTCCAGGATCTCGCCGCTGCTGCTGGTTTCGGCCGCCGAGGGCCGCCCGCCGGTGAGATGGCGTAGCCGTGATCCCAGGGGTGCCTCGCCTGGGCTGAGATGGCTCGCCGAGGGGGTGGTGTACCTTGAGCCGGACACATCGCTGGCTATCGGCTCAGGCGTGGTGAAGCTACATGGACGTGATGACTGTCCTCGGGCCGGTGAGCCGGGACGATCTCGGCTTCACGCTGCCGCACGAGCATTTGCTCTTCGATATCACGGCCGCGCTGCGCCCGCCGGACGAGGAGTGGAAGCGGGAGTACGCCACTCAGCCAGTCACGCTGGAAACGACCGGCGCGATCCGCCGGGACCCCATGATCTGCCGCGACAATCTGATCCTCCGGGACGAGGATGTCGCCGCGAGCGAGCTAGACCGTTTCCGGCGGGCAGGTGGCGCGGCGATCGTGGACGTGACGCCGCCAGCACTAGGCCGCGATGCCGCCGCGCTGCGCCGATTGTCGGAGCGCACCGGCGTGCACATCGTCGCGAGCACGGGACACTACGTCGCAGCGGCACATCCGCCCGAGGTTGCGCAGCAGAGCGAGGATGACCTCGCGGCGTGGATGATCGGTGAGATCTCGGTCGGCATCTCCGGCACCGGTGTCCGCGCGGGGGTGATCGGCGAGATCGGAGTCAGCCCGGGCGGTCCGCACCCGGCCGAGGTGAAGATGCTGCGTGCCTCGGCGCTGGCCCAGCGGGAAACTGGCGTTGCCATCAGCATTCACAACGCCATTCCGGCGGAGCGCCAGGGGATGCGCGTGCTGCGCATCCTTGCCGATGCGGGGGCGCAACTCGACCGGGTGGTGATGGGCCACATGACGCACAGCGTGCCGGACATCCGGTATCACAAGACGATCGCTGATACCGGGGCCGTGCTCGAGTTCGACCGGTTCGGAGCCGAGTTCTATGACAACTCCCAGAGCACAGCGATCGGCACTACCTACGCTGAGAACCGGGACACCGAGGTGGTGGAGGAAATCGCCGTACTGGTACGGCACGGATACGCCGATCGCATCATGATCTCTCACGACGCTGCCTTCAAGATCCAGCTGCACACCTACGGCGGACTCGGGCTGTCACACATTCCGTTGCGAGTGACACGGTACCTGCGTACCGCCGGTGTCAGCGACGCCGAGGTCGAACAGATCACGACGGTCAATCCGGCGCGGATGTTCGCACAGCAGGCAGTCTCAGCGCGCTAACACGACGGAGCCGGACCGGCCAGACCGACAAGACCCCGCCTGGCCAAAACTGGCCACAGTGAAGCCGCTTCAATTCTCCCGCCAGCCTGAGAGGCGAATGCCGTGCCATTCACGTACGACGCCGAGCTCGCCGAGTTGCTCACTGCCGCCGCGGAGATCAGGCGTGCCACGCGGCCAGCTGCTGGCGACTGGCATGCGCGGCGGGAGACGGGCAACGCCAACCTCGCCGCGGTCTTCTCGGCGCTGCCGGACACACCTGACGTCCAGACGCATGACGTTCAGATCAGCGGGTACGAGGGCGCGCCGGTCGCGGCCCGCCTCTATCGCCGGGATGACAGCAGCCCGGGCTCGGCGATCCTCTACATCCACGGCGGCGGCATGGTGGTCGGCAGCATGGACCTGTACGACAAAGTGCCTGCCAGCTATGTGGCCGAGTCGGGAGTGCCGATGCTCTCCGTCGACTACCGGCTCGCTCCCGAGCACCAGCATCCGGTCCCGGTCGAGGACTGCTTCGGCGCGCTGACCTGGCTGCACGAGCACGCCGCCGAGTACGGCATCGATCCGGTCAGGATCGCGGTCATGGGCGATAGCGCCGGCGGCGGACTGGCCGCCGGGACTGCCATCCTGGCCAGAGACCGAGCTGTGCCGCTGGCCAGGCAGATCCTCATCTATCCGATGCTGGATGACCGGAACGTTTTCCCTGACCCTGAGCTTGTCCCGTTCGCTGGCTGGAACCACGAAGACAATCTGGCCGGCTGGGGCGCCCTGCTCGGTGAGCGGCGAGGCACCGGGGACGTACATCCGTCGGCCGCCCCGGCCCGGCTAGCCGAGTTCGCTGGTCTGGCACCCGCCTACATCGAAGTCGGCGAACTGGACATCTTCCGGGACGAGGATGTCGAGTACGCCCAGCAGCTCGGCCGGGCTGGCGTCTCGTGCGAGCTGCACGTGCACACCGGCGTGCCGCACGGCTTCGACGGCGTGGCACGCGGGAGCCCCCTGGGCCAGCGCTCGCGCGCAGACCGGATCCGGTTCCTGCAGTCCTTCTGACGGCGATATCCGTCGGCCTGGCTGGCGGCCCGCACGACGCCGGCCCGGCGGGCAACTCGGGCGCGCTGGCCTGCCGGCCAGTTGATTTTCCCATCGTGGTCTGCCTTGATTGCCTTGACGCGGGTCATGTGAGGCGGCCCGGGCCAGCGCTGAGGAGGCACTATGCAAGGGCTGATGCAGCCGGGTCCGCTGACGCTCGACAGCATCTTCCGCCGGGCTGAGAGACTGTGGCCTGGCAAGCGGCTCCTGACGGCGACCCCCGGCGGCGTCGATCGCAGTACCTACGGGGCGTGGGCGGAGCGCACGCGCCGACTCGGCGGGATGCTGGATGACCTCGGCATCTCGCCGCACGGCCGGGTCGCCACCTTCGCCTGGAATACCGCCCGGCACCTCGAGCTCTATTTCGCGGCGCCGTGTACCGGGCGGGTCCTGCACACCCTCAATATCAGGCTGTTCGCCGAACAGCTCATCTACATCATCAATCATGCCGAGGACGAGGTCATCTTCTGCGATCGCAGCCTGCTGCCGCAGCTGTTGCCGCTGCTCGGGCAGTGCCCGGCGGTGCGTCACGTCGTCGTCATCGACGACACGCACGACGCTGGCCCCGGGCTGCCCGACGACCCGCGGCTGGTCGACTACGAGACTCTGCTGGCTGCCGCGCGGCCGCACCCGTTCGATTGCGTGACGGACGAGCATCAAGCCGCCTCGATGTGCTACACGAGCGGGACCACGGGCGATCCGAAGGGCGTGCTGTACTCGCACCGCTCGGTGCTGCTCCACTCGTTCGCGGTCTGTCTCGCCGACGTCCTCGCGGTCAGCGAGGCAGACGTGATCTTGCCCATCGTGCCGATGTTCCACGCCAACGCGTGGGGACTGTGCCAGGCCGCGGTGATGGTCGGGTCCGATCTGGTGTTCCCCGGCGCTGACTTGTCGCCCGCGGCTATCGCCAGGCTGATCATCGAGGAAGGCGTGACGCTGACCGCTGGGGTCCCCACGATCTGGATGGGAACAGAGCCGCTGCTGGCAGGTCAGCCGCACCGGCTGCGCATGATCGTCTCCGGCGGCTCGGCGGTGCCGAGGGCCCTGTCCGAGCGATACCGGCGCGATGTCGGCCTGCCGATAATCCAGGGCTGGGGCATGACCGAGACCAGCCCGCTCGGCAGCATGGGCCGGCTGCGCAGCGACCTGACGGACATCAAGGACGACGAGCGTGCCGATCTCGTGGCGACGCAGGGCATCGCCGCCCCCCTTGTCGAGCTGCGCGTTGTCGTGCCAGAGACCGCCGATGAGCTGCCCTGGGACGGTGAGACCAGCGGTGAGCTGCAGGCGCGCGGGCCCTGGATCGCCCGCAGCTACTACCGCGATCAGCGCGGTGCCAGCTCGTTCACGGCCGACGGCTGGCTGCGGACCGGCGACGTCGCCACGATCAGCCCTGACGGTTACCTGCGCCTAGTCGACCGGACGAAGGACCTCATCAAGTCCGGTGGCGAGTGGATCTCGTCGGTGGAACTGGAGAACCATCTCATGGCTCATCCGGACATCGCGGAGGCGGCGGTCATCGCCGTCCCGAGCGATCGCTGGATCGAGCGTCCCATAGCATGCGTCGTCCGGCGGCCGGGAACCGCCCTGACCGGACAGGATGTGCTCGACTGGCTGACGCCACGGGTGGCGAAGTGGTGGCTGCCCGACGAGGTCGAGTTCATCGACGAGGTGCCGAAGACGTCGGTCGGCAAGTTCTCCAAGAAGGATCTCCGCGACCGGTTCGCGGACCGGCGGCTGGCGTAACCGTCTCAGCCCGGCGTGCCTGCGCCGCATTCGGCCTGGCCTGATGTTGCCGCCTGCGACGATGGCAGGCTGCCGCGTGCCCAAACCGCGGTGAATGCGGCAGCCGTCATGAGTCGGGGCGAACCCTTGACAGCCTCATCGCACTGGGCTCTAATAAGGTAGCTATTCAATAAGGTAGCTATTTAGGTCTAACACTCGCCGCTCGCGGCTGCTGAAGTCGTCACCCCGCATGCGCCCGATATCGGGCTACTGCCAGGTAGCGTCCGTGTCAGCCGGGGCTGCATCGGCCTGGCCCGAGCCAGCGAGGGTTCCTGAATCGCTATCTGTTTGGCAGCACCGGGAGGGCTTTCATGAGGCTGGCCAGCACAGGTGGTCGCGCTGTCGCGCTGGTGACCGACGACAGCGGTTACGACGTGGAGCTGGCGTCGGGCGGCGAGTTCGGCCCTGGCATCCAGGACCTCTATGACCGCTGGGACAGCTTCCGGCACTGGTCGGCCGGCCTGGACGGGGCCGCGCAGGACCGCGTTGCCGTCCGGCGCGACCAGCTCGGGCCGCCGGCCCCGGCGCCACGGCAGGTCTTCGCGGTGGGTGCCAACTACGGCAAGCACGTCGCCGAGACTGGCCGCGAGCTGCCGAAGGACCTGGCCATCTTCACCAAGTTCCCGAGCTGCATCACCGGGCCGTACGACTCCGTCGTCATCCGCAGCGACTACGTCGACTGGGAGACCGAACTAGTCGTCGTGATCGGCGCGGCGGCGCAGGACGTGGCGGAATCGGATGCCTGGTCGTACGTGGCCGGCGTGACCGTCGGCCAGGACCTCTCCGAGCGCGTCCTGCAGCGCACGAGCCCGCGCAACCAGTACTGCCTGCCGAAGTCGATGCCCGGCTTCGGGCCTACCGGACCGTACCTGGTCACCGTCGACGAGCTCAGCGACCCGGACGACCTCGAGCTGTCCTGCTCGGTCAACGGTGAGCAGCAGCAGCACGCGCGCACCAGCGACATGGTCTTCTCGGTGCCGCAGATCATCGCCCGCCTGTCGGAGCTGTGCTCACTGCTGCCTGGTGACCTGATCTTCACGGGCACGCCGTCCGGAGTCGGCGGTGCCCAGGATCCGCCGCGCTATCTGCGCGACGGCGACGTTCTGGCCACTCGCATCGACGGCGTCGGCGAGATGAGCAACCGCTTCGTCGACCACGGCCAGCGCATCGCCTACCGGAGTTAGCCCGCAGTACATCGGACGCACCAGCAGACAACGAGCAAAGGACCCCATCATGCGCGCGGCAGTGATCAGCACCGACCGACAGCTCGTAGCCATCGACGACGCTCCCGATCCGCAGCTTCGCGACGGCAGCGTGCTCCTGCAGGTCGCCTACTGCGGCATCTGCGGCTCTGACCTCGGCTCGATCAAGAACGCCGACCGGTTCCGCGCGGGCTACATCATGGGCCACGAGATCGCCGGCGAGGTGATCGAGAGCGCGGCCGACGTCACTGACTGGGCACCCGGTGACCGGGTCGCCGTCTATCATGCGACCGGCTGCGGCGAGTGCGTCATGTGCACCACCGGCCGGTCCTACCGGTGCCTGAACGCGCTCGACACGTCGATCGGCCACGGCGTCGTGCCCGGCGGGTACGCCGAGCGCATCGCGGTGCCGGCCAAGCTCCTCTACCGGCTGCCCGCGCAGGTCGACCTCCGCCTCGGCGCCCTGGCCGAGCCGCTCGCGATCGCGCTGCACGGCATCAACATGAGCCGCAACGGCACCGAGGCACCGGTCTGCATCCTGGGTGGCGGGCCTATCGGCTCACTGACGGCCCGCGCGCTGCAGTTGCGCGGTAACAGCAATGTCGTGGTGGTCGACCCCAACCCGCACCGGGTCAAGCGACTGGTCGAGCTCGGGATCAGGGCCATCAGCCTCGACGACGTCGCCAGCACTGTGCCGGCCGAGCTCGGCGCTGAACCCGAGGTCGTCTTCGAGTGCTCGGGCAATTCCGGCGCGGCCGGGCTCGCCATCGAGCTCGCCAGTCCGTTTGGCACGGTCATCCTGCAGGGTCGTCCGCTAAGCCCGTCCCCGATCCCGCAGAGCATGGCCGGGCGCAAGGAACTGCACATCATCGGGACCGCCAGCTGCACGCAGGCCGAATTCCAGGCGGCTGTGGACGAACTCGGCTCGCAGGGGCCGGCTATGTCGGCCTCGTCGGCGCGGCTTATCCCCTCGACAGCGCCCAGTCCGCCTTCGACCAGCTGCGGCACCCGGACAACGAGTACGTCAAGGTGCTCATCGGCTCCGGCCTCGGGTCCTGAGCCCGGCCGGCGGAAGCAGGAGACCGCGATGACACAAGGAACGGGAATCGCCGAGCTCGGGCACGTCGGGCTGTTCGTCACCGACATCGAGGTCATGCGGTCCTTCTATGAGCAGACCATGGGACTGACGGTGTCCGACGTCAACCCGTCGACGGGAGCGGTGTTCCTCTCGTCCCGGCCAGAGTTCGAGCACCACGAGCTCGTGCTGGCGCCGGGCCGGCCGGATGGCACCAGTAACCGGCTGCTGCAGCAGCTGTCCTGGCGAGTGGACGGGGTCGAGTCGCTCCAGCGTCTGCATCAGCGGCTGGTGGCGGCGGGAGCCGAGATCGTGGGCGTCGTCACGCACGGCAACGCGATCGGCGTCTACTTCCTCGACCCCGAGGGCAACACGACCGAGGTCTACGTGCAGACGGGCCTGCCGGTACCGCAGCCGTTCCGCGAGTCGATCTCGCTGACCGGGGCTCCCGAGGAGATCCTCGCTGAATCCGAGCGGCTCGTCCGCGCGCGTCAGTCGGCCGGATCATGACGGCCGCGACCATCGCGCAACAGCGCGCCCTTTCCGGCCGCGTCGCGATCGTGACCGCGGCGGGCAGCGAGCCTGGCCGCGCCGTTGCGCTGGCCCTGGCTGGTGCGGGCGCGCGGGTCTGGTGCATCGACATCGACGACGCCGCCGCGAAAGCAGCAGCCACGGCCGTCGGCGATGCGGGCGGGCAAGCCGACGCGCTCCTCGCCGACGTCGGCGCCCGGCCTGAGACCGAGGCCGTCGTCGCGGAGATCGTGCGGCAGGACGGCCGGATCGACGTGCTCTGCAACGTCGCCGGCCAGCCGGGCGATGGCTCGCTGATCGAGGACCTCGACATTACCGACTTCGACCGGCTCTTCCGCACGAGCTTCAAAGGCACGATGTTCGCCTGCCAGGCCGCGGGCCGGGTCATGGCTGCGGCCGGGCAGGGGTCGATCGTGAACGTGTCGTCGGCGATCATCGACGTGCCTGCCGTGGGCACCGGCGCCTACGCGGTGACCGCGGCTGCGATCGCCTTCCTGACCAAGGTCCTGGCCAAGGAGATCGGCGAGAGCAACGTCCGGGTCAACGCGATCGCGGCGGGACTGGATCAGGGTTTCACGCCATTCTTGCCGCCCGGCGACGATCTGGCTGCAACTGCCTATGCCGGTCTGCCCCAGCAGGGCCCGGTCCTGCCGCGGGACGGAACGCCCGCCGATCTGGGCGGCCTCGCCCTCTTCCTCGCCTCCGATGAGTCAGCGTTCCTGACCGGGCAGACCATCCGGCTGTCGGGCGGCTGGACCATGCCATGGTGACAGCGGGCCAGCCGCACCCGGAGGCGTCCTGGAGCCTGGACGGCCGGGTCGCGTTCGTCACCGGGGCGGGCAGCGGGATGGGCCAGGCCATCGCCCAGACGCTGGCCGCCGCGGGCGCGCACGTCGTCTGCGCCGACATCGACGCGGCTGCCGCCGAGCAGACCGCGACCGGGATTCGTGCGGACGCCGGATCGGCCGGGCACGCGCAGGTCGATGTCACTGACCGCGCCGGAATGCTGGCGGCTGTCGCCGGCGTGGTGCGCGAGCACGGACGGCTGGACGTCATGTGCAACATCGCGGGCGTCACGAGCCTCGGCACGGCCGTGCTGGACACCGACGAGGACGGCTTCGACCGGAACTTCAGCGTGCACTTCAAGGGCGTGCTTTTCGGCTGCCAGGCGGCGGTCAAGGCGATGAAGGGCCATGGCGGCTCCATCATCAACATGTCGTCGACGACCATCGACATCACGCGGCGCCGGACGCTGGACTACACCGTCGGCAAAGGCTGCGTGGCCGCGCTCACCAGAGTCCTGGCCAAGGAAGCGGGCCGGGACGGGATCCGGGTCAACGCCATCGCACCCGGCTTCGTCGCGACTCCCGGGTTCACCTACTACCTGCGCGACGGAGCCCATCGCGACGCGCATTTCCAGAGCTGGTACGACATGTCGCCGCTTGGCCGGATCAGCTCGGCGGCCGAGATCGGCAACCAGGTTCTCTACCTGGCGTCGGCGGCCTCCTCGTTTGTGACCGGGCAGATCGTTCGGGCCAACGGCGGAGCGACGATGCCATGGTAAGCGGCAGGTGGCCGGCCATCGTCGGCGTCGGCGCGACCGAGCAAGGCGAACTGCCCGGTCAGTCGGCCGACGAGATCGCCGTGCGCGCGGCGGCCCTGGCGCTCGCCGACGCGGGCATCGGCAAGGACCAGGTCGACGGCCTGGTCACCTGCCCGCCGCCGTTCGCGGCCGACCGGGCCGGCCTCGACGAGAACGTCGGGCACCTCCTCGGCATCAACCCGGCCTTCAGCACCACGCTGGTTTACGGCGCCTGCGGATTCTCCCTGCACCAGGCGGCCATGGCGATCATGAGCGGCCTCGCCTCGACCGTCCTGCTGACCTTCGGCGCCAACCCGCGATCAGCCCGTGTCAGCGCGTCGGTGCCGATCGGCGGCGGCGCCGACTGGGCCGCCCTGGCCGGGCTGGTGCACGTCGCAGGCCCGGCGGCGATGGCTGCCCGGCGGCACATGCACCTGTACGGAACCACCGAGGAGCAGCTCGGCTGGGTGGCCGTTGCGCAGCGAGAGTGGGCGGCCATGAACCCGATGGCCATCTTCCGCGACCCGCTGTCGATCGACGACTACCTGGCGAGTCCCTACCTGGTAGCGCCGCTGCGCCGGCTCGACCTGACGATGCTGTCCGATGGCGGCGTGGCTGTCGTGCTCACCTCCGCTGAACGGGCCCGGTCGTTCAACACGGCGCCGGTATACCTGCTGTCAATGGCGCAGCAGTCGGCCCTGCGCGGTGACCAGAACGACGAGCGGCTCATGCGCCCGTGGATCGCGGACATCGCCAGGCGTCTGTACACGCAGTCAGGTACGACTCCCGCGGACGTGGACATCGCCTACTTCCAGGACGCCACGTCTGTCTGGGTTCTGCAGATGCTCGAGTGGTACGGCTTCTGCGGTGTCGGCGAGGCCGGCAAGTTCCTCGCCGACGGCCACACCAGGCCGGGCGGGTCGCTGCCGGTCAACACGCACGGCGGTCAGCTATCCGAGTCGTACTCGTGGAACTGGATGCACCTCTACGAGGCAGTCCGCCAGCTTCGCGGTGAGTGCGGCGACCGGCAGGTGCCAGGTGCCCGGCTCGCCCTGCACGCCCAGACGCACGACTTCATCAAAGGTGCCGCCACCTTGCTGTCGACGGTGGAGGCGTGATGGACATCTCGAGCCTGCGCCTGCCGGATGTCAGCGACTCGCTCACCGCGCCGTTCTGGGCTGGTACCAGGGCCGGCGAGATCCGCGTGCAGCAATGCTCGGCCTGCGGCTACCGGCGCTGGCCACCCGCCCCGGTCTGCCCTGAGTGCCTCGCACCGGCAGCGGAGTGGGCCCGGCTGCGAGACCACGGCACCGTGCTCAGCTACTGCGTCTACCACCGCGCGCTGGCCCCGGCCTTCCGTGACGAGGTCCCGTACGCGGTCGCGCTGGTGCAGCTCGCCGACGGCCCGCGCATGTACGGGCAGCTCGACGGCCCTGCAGACGAGCTACGCGTGGACGAGTCGGTCCGGGCCGTCTTCTGCGAGCTCAGCACCGACGTCACGGTGATCAGATGGGCGGTCGCGACCGCGACGCTAGGCCCGCAGCCAGGAGATGTGCCACAGCCAGGAGAGGGGATTCCCGCGCATGAAGGATGAGGTCACGGGCGGCGCTCGTGCCGACAGCCCGCCCGACGCCGGATTTGGCCGTCGCGCGAGCCTGCTCAGCGAGGTCAAGGTCGTGGACCTGACCGGCTTCCTCGCCGGGCCCTTCGCCGGGATGATCCTGGCCGACCTGGGCGCGGACGTCACCAAGGTCGAGCCGCTGACGGGCGACGCGACCAGGCGCTCGCCGCCCTACTTCTTCCAGGGCGACAGTGCCTATTTCCTGGCGATCAACCGCAACAAGCGCTCGCTCGCCATGGACATCAAGTCCGCGCAGGGCCGCGACGTGCTACGGCGCCTGGTCGCCACCTCTGACGTCATTCTCGACAACCTTCGGGCCGAGCAGCGCGCTGCTGTCGGCCTGGGATTCGAGGATCTGCAGAAGATCAATCCGGGCATCGTCAGCTGCTCGATCACTGGCTTTGGCTCCGACGGGCCATACCGGGACCGCCCCGCCTACGACATCATCGTCGAGGCCATGGGCGGCATCATGAGCCTCACCGGGCCGGTCGGCGGGCCGAGCGTCCGCGCGGGTGTCCCGATCGGGGACATCACCGCATCGCTCTACGCTGCCATCGGCACGCTGGCGGGCCTGGAGGCCAGGCGCGCGCACGGCCACGGCGTGCACGTCGACGTGGGGATGCTCGACTGCCAGATCAGCTTGCTGTCCTACCTGGCGCAGTACTACCTCACCGGCGGGCTCGTCGCGTCCCATCAGGGTCGCGAGCACGTGTCCATCCCGACCTACAACACGTTCGGCAGCAAAGACGGCCGTGAGGTTGTCGTCGCGGCGAACACCGAGGGCATGTGGCGGGCGCTGTGCCGCGTCCTGCACCGCGAGGATCTCCCGGCCGACGAGCGCTTCGCCACCAGCGGCAGCCGGCTGCAGCATCGCGACGAGCTCGTCGCCATCTTGCAGGCCGAAACCAGGACCTGGGATGCCGACGACCTGTACCAGGCTCTGGTCGATGCCGACGTGCCGGCCGCGCCGATCAACAGCATCGACGTCACGCTGCGGGATCCGCAGGTCGCGCACCGGCAGATGGTCGTCCGGGTGCCGCACCGCGGCGGCGGTGACTACCTGAGCCTTGCCTCGCCGATCAAGACAGGCGGCGAGCCGGGCGAACACTTCAGCTCCCCGCCTGGCCTGGGCGATGACACCGAGGCCGTACTCCGTGACCTGGGCTACACACCCCAGCAGGTCGCTGACTTCCTTGCCGCCGGTGCGGTGGGGAGCCCCCATCCGGATCGGCAGAAGCAGGGAGTCTCATGACTGAGCAGGCGACGTTCGCGGTCCTGACCGGGCGACGGCAGATCGAGGTACGACAGGTGCCGCTGCCGGAAACCGGCGAGGACGAGGGCATCCTGGCGCTCGAAGCGTGCGGTGTCTGCGGAACTGATGTCGAGGCGTACGAGGGTGCCCTGAAGCGCTGGTTCGGGGCGATACCCGGCCACGAGCCGATGGGCCGCATCCTGCGTGTCGGGAAGTCGGCGCGCAAGCGCTGGGGCGTCGAGGAAGGCGACCGCGTCGCAGTGCACTCGCTGCTGTCGTGCGGCCGCTGCCTGGCGTGCCGGACGGGCCAGGAACCGTGCATGTCGTCGGGCTTCGAGCGCGGCTACGGCGGGATCTCGCCTGACGTCCCGCCAGGCCTGTGGGGCGGTTACTCCACTCACATGTACCTGGCGCCAGAGTCGATCCTGCTGCCGATGTCACCGGACATGAGCGTCGCTGCTGGATCGCTGTTCAGCGTCATGGCAAACGGGGTCGACTGGGTGCTGCATGAGGGCGGCCTGCGGGCCGGGATGTCGGTCGCCATTCTCGGCCCGGGCCCGCGCGGCCTGGCCTGCGCGATCGCGGCCAGGGTCGGCGGCGCCGGGGAGATCACGATGACCGGGCTGCCCACCGACCGCAACCGGCTGGAGCTGGCGAAGGACCTCGGCGTCGATCACACCATCGAGGTCACGGACGATGCCACCACGGTCGATCAGGTCCTGTCGACGATGTCGCGCCCGCCGGACATGGTCGTGGACTGCACTCCGGTGGCCCTGCGGCCGGTCGCCGACGCCATCCACCTGGCGGCTCCGGGCGGCACGGTCGTGCTGGCCGGGGTCAAGGGGCCGGGCCGCGACGCCGCGCTGCCCATCGAGGTGGCCATGAGCAAGCGGCTGACCCTGAAGGGAGTGTGGTCACGGTCGGTGCAGTCGATGCAGCTGGCCATCAAGATCCTCGAGTCCGGCGACTGGCCGTTCGACCGGTTCGCCAGTCACGCCTATCCCGTCGAGCGCGCGGAGGAAGGGCTGCTCGCCCTGCTCAGCGACGACAAGCCAATGCACGTACGGATCGTCCCGCGGGTGTAACCGCGGGAGCGCAGTTCTTCGTCCTATTAAAAGAGACAGGGAGGCACGAAGTGGTTCATGTGTTCGCTCACGGCAGACGGCAGAGGAGAGCCGCTGTCGTCACTATTGCGATGATGATGTGCCTGGGTATAGCGGCCTGCAGTTCATCGCCAAGTTCGGGCTCGACCGCGAGCTCGACCTCAGCCAAGAAGCCCATCACGATCGCCTTCTCGACTTACGCCGAGAATGTCGTCTTCGACGTGGCCATGGTCAACGGCATGAAGGCCGAGGCCAAGGCCCTCGGCGTCAAGCTGCTGGTAGACAACGCGAACGGCGATGCCTCTACCCAGGCGACCCAGATCAAGACGCTTATGTTGCAGCACGTCGACGGCGTCATGGTCACGCCCGTCGACTCGGCTGGCATCGATCCGTCGATCCTCGCGCTCAACCAGGCCAAGATCCCGGTCGTGGCCGTCTCGGCTGCCCCGACGGGAGGCAAGATCTGGACGACCATCACATCCGACACGTTCGAGATCGGCCTACACCAGGGTCAGGCTGCCGTCAGCCTGCTCAAGCAGCGCTACGGAAGCCCGCGCGGGAATGTGATCTTCGGCGAGGGTACGCCGACGATCAACGTCGCCGTCAACGAGCTGAACGGCTTCAAGGCCGCACTCAAGCCCTATCCCAACATCCATCTCGTCACTACCTTCATAGGTAACTATGTCGAATCGGATGCCTACACCAACTTCCTGCCGGTCCTGGCTGCCCACCCGCAGACCTCGGGGTCGGCCGCCATCGACGTCGTAGTGGGCGCCGACGACAACATCGCGGCCGGGATCTCCGAGGCGATCAAGCACCTCGGCCGCGACCTGCCGGTCAGCGCGAAGAACCGCATCCTCATCATCGGCGCCGACGGCTCGCCGCTCGGCGTGCAGATGCTGGAGAGCGGACAGTGGTCGGCTGACATCGGCCTGGACCCGGTGACCGGCGGCAAGGACGCCGTCATCGAGATGGTCAAGGCCATCCACGGCAACTCGAGCCCCGGTGTCAACTACTACCTGCCGCAGCCGGTCCTGACCTCGGGCAACGTCCGTACGTCCGGTATCTGGGGCCTGTCCTACAAGTAATCCAGCCAGTCATCGACCGAGACGCGGTGGTTCGTGCACCGGGGCTGATCGGAGGCCCCGGGCACGGACCCCGCAACGCCGAGGGGAGAACGTGAGCGACGACGTGACAGCCGCGGCGGTGAGCTCCGCCGGAACGGCAATATCGCTGGCGAGCGTCAGCAAGCGGTACGGCAATACCCGCGCGCTGCGAGAGGTCAGCCTCGACATCGCGGCCGGGACGGTTGTCGGCCTCGTCGGCGAGAATGGCGCGGGCAAGTCGACCCTGGTCAAGCTGCTGGCCGGCAGCGAGCAGCCGACCGACGGCCGCGTGCTGGTGAACGGCGTGCTCGCCAACGGCATCGGGCCGAAGGCCATCTATGACCTCGGCGTTCGGGTGGTCCACCAAGAGGGATCGCTGATCGACCAGCTCCCGCTGTACGAGAACCTCGTGCTGCACCAGCGCACCGCGCGCCGGTCGCTGCTGTTCGACCGGAAGGCGGCAGTGGGCCGGGCCGAGGACGTCCTGCGTACCCTCGGCGTCCGGCCGGGCCTGGCCACCGCGACAGTCGCCGACCTGTCGCCGAGCGAGCGGCAGATAGCCGAGGTGGGGCGGTGCCTCATCGACGCGGGCACGATCGCCATCCTCGACGAGCCAACGTCGTCGCTGTCGAAGCAGGGCGCACGGCACGTGCTGGACGCGGTCCGCCGGCTCGGCGAGTCGGGCACGACCGTCATTTACGTCAGCCACATCCTCGAGGAGGTCCTCGAGGCCTGCGAGCGCGTGGTGGTGGTCCGCGACGGTCAGCTCGTAGCCGACGCGGGCGCTGCCGACTGGGAGCTGAAGGAGCTCGTCTCTGCCATCGTCGGCCGCACCCTGGGCGCCCAGCTGGCGGCACAGCGCGAGCCGGCCGGGCGGAAGAGCGCCGGCCAGGCGCCCGGCGTCAGCGTCAGTGTCAACGGCAACGCCAACGGCAGCGTCAACGGCATTGTCAACGGCGGCGCACTAACGGCGGCGCCCGTCCTGGCGTTGCTGGACGTGAGTTACCGCGGGCTGCGAGGCATCACCCTGGATGTCCGTCCCGGCGAGATCCTGGGCGTCGCCGGGATCGGAGGCAGCGGCAAGTCGCTGCTCGGCCGGCTCGTCTCCGGACGCGAGACGCTGCACTACGAGGGATCGATCGAGATCATGGGCACGCAGGCCCGGCGGATGTCGCGCAAGCAGCTGATGGCCAAGGTCGGCTACCTGCCGTCAGACCGGGCGAAGGACGGACTCAACCCGCTCGGCAGCGTCCGGCACAACCTCGTGATGGGCAAGCGGGACGGCTCGGCCGTCTTTATCAGGAACTCGAGGGAGGAGGCGCTCGCGCAGTCCTGCATCGACACCTACCGGGTCCGGTGCCGTGGTGCGAGCGAGCCGATCGCCCAGCTCAGTGGCGGCAACCAGCAGAAGATCCTGCTCGCTCGTGCCTACCTCGGTACCCCTGACCTGGTCGTGCTGGACGAGCCGACCCGGGGGATCGACATCGGGGCCAGGAACGAGATCTACGAGCAAATCCGGCGGCGAGCAGCCGACGGCACAACCACCATCGTCATCTCCAATGAGCCGGAAGAGATCGCCGCCCTCACTGACAGGGCAGTCGTGATGCAACGCGGGGAGATCGTGAGCGAGCTTGCCCGCCCGAGCCGGGAAGAAGTCTATGAAGCTACGGTCAGTTGAACCAAGACGCCTGCGGGCAACCACGGTGGCCGACCCGGCTGTCGTCGTGGCGGAGCGGCCTCTGAGTCGGCGTTCGGTCCTGGAAAGCCTTATCCGGTCGCCTTACCTGTCGTCCGCCGCAGCCATCGTCATCCTGTCGTTGCTGCTGATCGTGACCGGGAGCGACTTCCTGTCGGCGGCGAACGGCATCGCCATCATCTACACCGTCTCGCTGGTCGCGCTGCTCGCTATCGGCGAGACGATAATCCTGATCAGCGCCGGGGTCGACCTGTCGGCCGGCTCGATGCTCGGACTGAGCGGCACGGTCGGCGCCTGGGTGATCGTTAGTCATCACATGCCCTCGGCGGTCGGCATCATCGTCTGCCTCGGCGTCGGCGTGCTCGGTGGCCTGGTCAACGGCCTGTGCTGTGCCTACACCACGATCAGCCCGTTCATCGTCACGCTGGCCGTCAGTTCGGTCGCGGTAGGCCTGACGCTCGTGGTCAGCCAGGGCAATACCATCGCGCCGCTGCCCGCGGCGTACGACTGGCTGGGCGCCGCGACCTGGGGCAAGGTGCCGTACCTGTTCTTCCTGATCATCGTGCTGTTCATCGCGGCCGAGTTCATGATGCGCAGATCAGTCGTCGGCCGTGAGCTGTACGCGCTCGGCGGCAACGCACGGGCCGCGGTCATTGCCGGGATCTCCCGGCGCAAGCTGGTCATCGGCGTCTACACCGTCGCCGGCCTGCTCTACGGGATTGCCGGCCTAGCCCAGGTCGGGATCCTCAGCGCTGCCACGACCGGGGCCGGCGCGGACGACCTGCTCACGCCCATCGCGGCGGCGGTGATCGGCGGGGTCTCGCTGTTCGGCGGTGAGGGCTCGGTGGTGGGCGCCGGGCTCGGCATCATCGTCATCGGCCTCATCAACGACGGACTCGGGCTGCGGAATATCTCGAGCTTCTACACCACGATCGTCTACGGCGTCGTGGTCTTCCTCGCCGTGCTGGGCGACTCGGCCCGGCGCGGTGCCGTGCGCCGCAGGCAGGCCTAGCCCGGATGGAGGAGGAGGCCGCCGGGCAGGCTGGCTGCTTCCGCGCTGAGATACGCCAGTGGATCGCCGACCATGCGCCGCCAGGCCTGACCGCGCTGGCCGACTGGAACGCGCTGCACCTCGGCGCGGTGGCCAGGGCGCAGGAGGCGGCCGAGGCTGACCCGCTCTACCGCGAGTGGGAACAGCAACTCCTGCAGGCCGAACTTATCTGCCCGCAGTGGCCAGCTCACATCGGCGGCCGTGGCCTGTCACCGGTCGAGCTCGCGATCTTCAACGAGGAACTGCACAGGGCCGCGGTGCCGCGGGTACGGCGCGGCATGGGGGAGTCACTCGTCGGCCCGGCCCTGATCGTGCACGGGACAGCAGCTCAGCAGGCCACGTTCCTGCCCAGGATTATTTCCGGTGTGGACCGGTACTGCCAGGGCTTCTCTGAGCCTGACCACGGTTCGGATCTGGCCGGCCTGTCGACTAAGGGCGTGGTCGACGGCGACGAGATCGTGATCACCGGGCAGAAGGTCTGGACGTCCTGGGCCAGCGACGCCACCATGATGTTCGTCCTGTGCCGGACCGACCCGGCCGCGGCGAAGCACGCCGGGATCTCGTACGTGCTGGTCCCGATGGCAGGCAACGGCATTGAGATGTCCCCGATCCGCGACATCTCCGGCAGCGATTACTTCTACCAGGAATACATCGAGGGCGCGCGGGCGCCGCTGGAGAACCTGATCGGCGGCCTGAACAACGGCTGGCGGGTTGCCATGACGACGCTCGGCAACGAACGCGGTGGCGCCGCGACGACTCAGCACCTGGCCTACGAGCAGGAGTTCTGGGAACTGGCGCGGGCGGCCGCGGACAAGGGCGCGACCCGCGACCCGGTGATCAGGCAGCGGCTGGCCCGCGCTTACACCGACATCCAGATCATGCGATTCTCCGGGCAGCGGCTGCTCGGCGCGATCGCGGCCGACCAGGATCCCGGCCCGGAGGCCTCCGTGGCCAAACTGCGCTGGAGCCAGTACCACCAGCGTGTCACCGAGCTTGCGCTTGACATCGCCGGTGCCGACGCGCTGATCAGGCCGGAGGGTGCCGGCTACCCGGTCACGCGCGTGCAGGACAGCTTCTTGTGGGCACGGGCCGGCACGATCTACTCAGGCACGAGCGAGGTACAGCGCAAGATCATCGCTGAGCGGAACCTCGGCCTGCCGAAGGAGCCGCCTGGCTAGGCGTGATCAGCTGGCATCCTTGTCGGCGGGCAGGCTGTGCAGCTGCCAGTGGTCCTCGCTTCCGGCCTGCCTGGTCTCGTTGGCCAGGAAGCTCTTGCGTGCGTACTGCTCCGCCCACTCGAGGTAGCGCAGCAGCCGGACCCGTGCGGTCGCGGCGTCGCCGGCCAGCACGGCCTCCGCGATGCCGATCTGCCGGGTACGCCACTCCTCGGTCCGGCCCGGGTCGGCGAGCCGTTCCTCGAGCGGCACGCCGTGCTGGTAGGCAAGCTGCAGCAAGACCTTCACGAACAGAGTCAGGACGCGGTCGCCGCAGAACTCCGCCACGACCGTCTCGACTCGGTGGTCGTACTCGAACAGCTGCATGATGTCCGTGCTGCGGAGCTTCCCGACCAGGTCCCGCAGCTCCGCGATGTTCTCCTCGGTCAGTCTCTCAATCGCCAGTTCCAGGCAGCGGACCTCCAGAACTGAACGGGCCGCGTACATCTCGCTGGCCCGGACGCCGACGTAGTCCAGGTACAGGGCAGCGGTCTCGGTGACCGCCGACGGGTCGGGCGCGGTCACGCGGAGCCCGCCGCCCGCACCCCGCCGCGACTCGGCCACCATGTGGTACTCCAGCAGTCGCACGGCCTCGCGCATGACCGGCCTGCTCACCCCGTACTGTGCCAGCAACTCAGGCTCGGTCCCGATCAGCCGGCCGACCGGCCAGCCGTCGGCGACGATCTCGGCCTCAATCCGCCGGGCCAGAGCCTCACCCGATTTGGTTCTGGGCCGGGGGCGGCTAGCCGCGGACCTGCCCCGCGGCTCCTGCGCCGGTGGCTCCGCCCGTGGCTCCTGTGCCCGCGTCACGCTAGTGGCTCCCCGATGCGCATGTCACCCTCCGGTGTCGCCGAATAGGGCACTGAAGCTGATAACAAGCTGGCATCGTCTTCGCTCCCCGTAGCTCTTGACCGTATGTGTTCTAGACGCCAAGATCTAGGATAAACGTAATAGTTACCTGTTCGTGCACTCACCTCAAGAAATCTCGTCGGCCGGATCCCGAAAGGCTCGCAGATGACCATCCGCGGGAAGGCGTTCATCGCCGGCGCCTACGAGCATCCTCTCCGTGAGATACCAGATCGTTCCACGAGTCAGATCCATGCGGAAGTCGCTGCGGGGGCACTGGCCGACGCAGGCCTGACCTTCGGGGACGTCGATGGGTACTTTTGCGACGCATCGGCCGGTTTCGGGCCGGTCTCGATGGTCGAGTACCTGGGGCTGCGACCGCGGCACGTGGACTCGACCGAGACCGGCGGTTCCTCCTACGTCGTGCACGTCGGCCACGCAGCCCAGGCGATCATGGCCGGGAAGTGCTCGGTGGCGCTCGTCACGATGGCAGGCCGGCCGCGCAGCGCGGCAGCGCGGCGAGCCGAGGAGTACGAGCTGACCCCCGACTTCCTGTTCGAGAGCCTGTGGGGCATGTCGGGCGCCGTGACCGGGTACGCGCTGGCCGCCCAGCGGCACATGTACGAGTTCGGCACGACCAGCGCCCAGCTCGCGGAGATCAAGGTGGCAGCGTCGCTGCACGCCCAGCACAACCCGCACGCCTTCTTGCGCAAGCCGGTCACCATCGAGGAGGTGCTGGCCTCGCCCATGATCAGCACGCCGCTGCATCGCGACGACTGCTGCGTCGTGACTGACGGCGGGGGCGCGGTCGTGGTGGTGGGCCCCGACCTTGCGCGGGACCTCGGCCGGACGGCCGTCAAGCTTCTCGGCCACGGCGAGGCGCTGAAGCACACCGACAACGGCCGCATCGACCTGACATATACCGGGGCTGCCTTCTCCGGGCCTGCTGCCTTCGCCGAAGCCGGCGTGACGCCAGGCGACATCGACTATGCCTCGATCTACGACTCGTTCACGATCACGGTGCTGGAGACACTCGAGGATCTCGGCTTCTGCGCCAAGGGCGAGGGCGGCGCGTTCGTGTCCGACGGCGGTCTGGTGGCGCCGGACGGACGGCTGCCGGTGAATACCGACGGCGGAGGGCTCTGTAACAACCATCCGTCCGGCCGCGGCGGCATGACGAAGATCATCGAGGCAGCCCGCCAGCTACGCGGCGAGGCGCACCCGGCCGTGCAGGTCAGGGACTGCGAACTGGCCCTGGTGCACGGCACCGGCGGCAGCCTCGGCAGCCGGATGGGCAGCTCCACCATGATCCTCGGCCGGGCGGACGCATGACGGCGTCACCGCTGGTCCCGGTACCACCGCCGGTCCCGGTAGCACTGCCGGTCCCGGTAGCACTGCCGGTCCCGGTGCCGCGGACCGGCGCGGCGCCCGAGCTGGCCGAGTTCTGGCGGGCGGCTGGCGAGGGACGGCTCCTGCTGCGCCGGTGTGATGACTGCGGCCAGCCGATCTGGTACCCCCGCGCCTTCTGCCCTGACTGTGGCAGCCTCCGCACGTCCTGGTCGCGGGCATCCGGCCGCGGGCACGTCTACTCCTTCACCATCGTGCGCCGCAGCATCGTGCCCGGCTACCGGGAGGTCGTCCCCTATGTCGTCGCGTACGTCGAGCTTGCGGAGGGGCCCCGCGTGCTGACGAACATCGTCGACTGTGATCCCGGCGACGTCCGTATCGGCATGGCGGTCAGGGTCGTGTTCCACGACGCGGGAGACGGGATGGCCCTGTACCGCTTCGCGCCATCCGACCTCGACGGCCCGGCGGCGTCATGACCGGCGCACTAGCGGGCCTGCGAGTCCTGGACCTGAGCGCCGGCGTGGCCGGGCCGATGACGGCCATGCTGCTAGCCGACTTCGGCGCGGACGTCGTGAAGGCAGAACGGCCGGAGGGTGACCCGGCCAGATCCCGCCCCGGCTTTCCGATGTGGAATCGGAACAAACGCGGCGTGGTTCTGGATCCGGCAACCCCGGCCGGGCAGGCTGAACTGCAGCACCTGCTCCGCTGCGCCGATGTCTGCGTGGGCAGCGACGGGGCGGGTTCGGTCAGCGCCTCGGTGGACGCAGCCGCCGCAGCGGCGGCGAACCCGTCGCTCGTGTTCCTGCAGCTGCCCGCCTTCCTCGGCCCGGCCCGGTGGGCCGGGGGACACGAATCGGCCGGGATGCTGATGGCTCTCACCGGGCTGTCACTGCGGCAGAGTTCTACGGACGGCGGGCCGGTGGAGCCGGCCTTCCCCTACCCGTTGTACCTGCAGGCGGTGATGGGCGCGACGGCGACGGTCGCGGCCCTCATCGAACGGCACCGGTCCGGCCGCGGCCAGCTGGTGACGGTCGGCGGCGTGCACGCGGCGATGGTCGCGGCCACCAGCGCGTTCGTCATCGATCCGGAGGTGCCCGAGGCGCCGGCTGACTTCGGCCCTGCAGGTCCGAACCCCATGTACTCGTGGTATCGCTGCCAGGACGGCGCTTACGTGTTCCTGGCCACCCTCACGCCGAAGTTCGAGAACGCCGCGATCGACGTCCTCGGCCTCGCCGATGTGCTGGCCGACGAGCGCATTCAGGGCGACTTCGTCGCCATGCTGCGGCCCGCCAACCGGGACTGGGTCAGGGCCCGGTTCGAGACCGCCTTCGCGTCCAGGACTAGCGAGGACTGGTTGCGCCGGTTGCGGGACGCGGACGTCCCGGCTGGCCTCGTGCTGGACCGGGAGGAGTGGTGGACGCTTCCGCTCCTTGATTCACTGGCGATGCGTGCCCAGGTTCAGGATCCGGAACGTGGTCCGATCACCATGCCCGCCAACCCCGTCAATCTCGACCGGGCTCCGGCCAGGATTGCCCGGCCCGCGCCGCGGCTCGGCGAGCACACCGGGCAGCTCACCGGCTGGACGCCGGTTGCGCCACCCGGCCGGGCGCCAGCTGATTGCGCCGTCGGCGGCACGCCCTCAGCCGGCGGCACGCCCTCAGCCGACGGGACGTCGTCAGCCGACGGGACGTCGTCAGCCGGCCGGAGCGTCGTCGGCCGCCGGCAGCATGCCGTCAGCTGGCGGAGCGCCGCCGTGCGGCCAGGGACCGCTGGCCGGATTCCGCGTCCTCGATCTCGGCGCCATCCTGGCCGGGCCGTTCGCCGGCACGCTACTCGCCGAGCTGGGCGCCGATGTCATCAAGGTGGAGGCGCCTGCGGGCGACAGCTGGCGCCAGCGGGGCATGCCCTTTATCCGCGGTCAGCGGGGCATCGCCATTGACCTGCGGGCCGAACGCGGGCGGGCGGTGTTCGGCGAACTTGTCCGGTCGGCCGATGTTGTCCTCGACAACTACCGGGTCGGCGTGCTGGAGCGCCTGCAGATCGACTACGCGTCGCTGCGCCAGATCAGGCCCGACATCATCTCCGTGTCCATCACCGGCTACGGATATGACCCGGCGTACTCGTCTGAGCCGGCCTTCGACGGGCTCATGCAAGCGCGCAGCGGGATGCTGGCCGCCCAGGGCGGACCGGCCGGACCGGTGCTGACCAGCGTGCCGATTACCGACGTGACCTCGGCCGCGCTGGCCGCGCTCGCGACTGTGCTGAGCCTTTATCACCGGCAGCGGACCGGCGAGGGTCAGTCCGCCTGGCTCGCGCTGGCCGCCACCGCGGCGCTGGCCCAGTGCGAGGACCTCGTGCACTTCGCGGGCCGGACCCCTCCGTCCGAGGGCGCGACCGACTATCGCGGTTCAGGTCCGCTGGACGGCTGCTACGCGACGAGCGATGGGTGGATCCGCATTGCGGTGCCAGCCGTGTCCGGTACCGACGTGCTCAGGCGGGCCGGCGTGCTGACCGGGACCGAGCCGGCCGGGGACGCCGAACTGCGCGGCCGGCTCGCCGCCGCCTTCGCCGCGCTGCGGCGGCATGACGCCGTGCGGCGGCTGAGTGAGGTCAGTGTCCCGGTCGTGCCGGTCCGGCTGCTGGCCGAGGTCCTCGACGACGCGGACTACGCCCAGTGGGAGACGTTCAACACCACAGAACGCGGATCGCGAGCGCCGCTGCTGGTACCCGGCCGGTACGCGCGGTTTTCCCGCACGCAGCATCACCGGGTGCTGCAGGCTCCGGGCGTCGGTGAGCATACGGCCGAGATCCTCGCCGAGGCCGGATACGACGCCAAGACCATTACCGGGCTGACTGCTGCGGGCGTCGTGCGCGTTGGCGCGACGATGGACTACCGGCCGCTGCCTGCCTATCGCTGACGGTCGGCCGGCCGTCCGTCGCCGGTGCGGCGTGCGCGGCGGCCGCGGCGCCGCTGTCTGATCCGGCAGGCCGTCTAATCCGGCAGGCCGGCTGATCCGGCGGGCTGTCTAGTCCGGCAGGCTGACGTCGAGGGCGACATCGGTCTTGGGATAGTAGGCGGCGACCTGGTCCGCGCCGTACTTGGACCGGAACTTCTCGACGATCTCCCCTACCCGGCCGGGATCGGTGATCGGCGTGGCCGCGGCGGTGATGGTCTTGCTGTCGGCGGTGATCTGCAGGCGTGGTGCCGCGAGGACGTTCTTGTACCACTCGGTATCGGAGCCGGTGACAGGCACCAGGTAAAGAGTGCCGTTCTCCTCAGCGAACCAGACAGGCAGGGTGATCTGCTTCCCGCTGACCCGGCCGGTGGCCGTAATCTCGATCTCGCCGGACTTCTGCAACGTGGTGGTGAACTCTCCGGACAACTGTTTCTCCTTTGGCTTGGTCGGTCCGGACGTGTGCGGGGGGCCTAACAGAAGGCTAGCCCTCCCGCCTGTGGCTACCGTCAGCTACCTGCGGACTACCCGTTTCGCGTGGTCGCGGGCCGATTTCGGCTGGGCCGGCGTGTCCGCTTCATGATCGAACAATTGTTCGTTAGAGTGAGCTCACTGACCGCCGCGCCGCACGGCAGACGCGGATTGTCAGTGGGGACGCGTAGCGTCTCCGCCAGCAGCTGAACGACCAGCTGGTTCACAAGGCCGGCCGTCAGGCCACGCGCACGCGAACGGCTCGTAGCCCTCGGTCTTCCCCAACAGGAGCTTCAATGGCACCGAACGACAGAGCGGGTAGCGGCAAGGGCATCGGCAGCGGCGACAGGGACAAGTCCCTGGACACTGCGCTCGCTCAAATCGAGCGGCAGTTCGGCCGCGGCGCCATCATGCGCCTCGGTGACGACACCCGCGCGCCAGTCGAGGTCATCCCGACCGGGTCCATCGCGCTGGACGTGGCGCTGGGCATCGGCGGCTTCCCTCGAGGCCGGGTTGTCGAAATCTACGGACCGGAGAGCTCCGGCAAGACGAGCCTCGCCCTGCACGCCATCGCCAACGCGCAAAAGGCCGGCGGTATCGCGGCCTTTATCGACGCCGAGCACGCACTCGATCCTGATTATGCCAAGAAGCTCGGTGTCGACACCGACGCGCTGCTGGTGTCGCAGCCGGACACCGGCGAGCAAGCGCTGGAGATCGCTGACATGCTGATCCGCTCCAGCGCGATCGACATCATCGTCATCGACTCGGTCGCGGCGCTCGTACCGCGCGCCGAAATCGAGGGCGAGATGGGGGACAGCCACGTCGGACTGCAGGCCCGGCTCATGTCCCAGGCACTGCGCAAAATTGCCGGTGCGCTTAACCAGACAAAGACCACCGCAATATTCATTAACCAGCTCAGGGAAAAAATCGGGGTCATGTTCGGATGCGCGTCATGGTATACATATGTCACATTGGCAGATGGTAGCCGGGAGCGCATTGGAAAAATCGTTAGCCAAAAGCTGCCGGTCGAAGTTCTCTCCTACGACCCTGAACTTGGGAAGATCGTCCCCAAAAAGATAATTAACTGGTTCAACAACGGGAAAACCGAACAGTTTCTACACTTCCGTGTGGAGCGACCTGGCGGAGGCACGGGGCACGGGCGGACGGCGTTTGATCTCACGCCAAATCACCTCGTTCGGACGCCGGGTGGCTGGCGCGAGGCCGGTGAGATCTGCGTCGGAGACCGTGTGATGCTCGCTCAGACGCATCTACTCAGTGACCAGCAGCGGCAGGTCGTCCTTGGATCGCTGATGGGCGATGGCAACCTATCGAAGCCCGTTCGGCGTTCTGACCACAGCGCGCGATTCCGCATGGGACATGGCGCCAAGCAGGCAGATTACCTCGACTGGAAGGTATCCCTTCTAGGCAATATCCGGAACTCCAGGACCGTCAACGCCAAGGGCGCTGTTTTCGCGGACTTTACACCTCTCGGTGAGCTGGGCGAGTTGCGAGATGTCGTCTACCAGGGTGACGGGAAGAAGCATCTGACCTGGGACTACCTGAAGAGGCTCACGCCACTGTCGCTAGCGATCTGGTACATGGACGACGGTTGCTTCACGGTCCGCTCGAAGGGTGTCCAGGAGCGGACTCAGGGCGGATCGGGCCGGATCGAGATCTGCGTGGAGGCGATGAGCCCTGGCTCTCGCGAGCGACTCGTCCAGTATCTGCGTGACACCCGAAAGCTCGACGTAAAGCTGACGGTTCGCGGCAAGCGCGAGATCTCGGTGCTCCAGTTCACGACGGCGGCATCCGATAAGTTCCAGAAGCTAGTAGCTCCTTATGTGCACCCATCGATGGAGTACAAGTTGCTGCCCCGACACCGGGGGAAGTTCCAGGTCGAGGCCGAGTTCGCGGAGCCCGTCGTCGCGCCCGCTCCAGCGACCGTCCTTGAGATTAAGGACAAGAGTAGCTACTCGGTCATGAACAGGTATGACATCGAGGTGGAGGGGTCGCACAACTATCTCGCAGACGGTGTGATCGTGCACAACAGCCCCGAGACGACTACCGGCGGAAAGGCGCTCAAGTTCTATGCGTCAGTGCGCCTTGATATTCGCCGGATCGAGACTCTGAAAGACGGAACGGACGCAGTCGGCAACAGGACCAGGGTCAAGGTCGTCAAGAACAAGATGTCGCCGCCCTTCAAGGTCGCGGAATTCGACATCCTGTACGGCATCGGAATCAGCCGCGAGGGCAGTCTCATCGACCTGGGGGTCGAGCAGGGCATCGTGCGCAAGTCCGGTGCCTGGTACACCTACGACGGCGACCAGCTCGGCCAGGGCAAGGAGAACGCCAGGAACTTCCTGCGCGAGAACCCGGACCTGGCCAACGGGATCGAGAAGAAGATCAAGGAGAAGCTCGGCGTCGGCGCGAAGGTCGACGCCGACGCGGCGGCGGCACCGGCAGGCAATGGCGCCGCGCCGGGCCTGGCGTCGGTGACGAGCCTGCGCACTGAGTAGGGCCTGATGGCAGGACGGCGGAGCCAGCGCGGGCGAAGCGGCTTCGCAGCGGAAGGCGGTTCGGCGAGCGCGCGCCGGGCCGCCAGCGCTAGCGACGCTGCGGCGGAACTCGAAGCCGATCCGGAGGCAGTCGCCCGGCAGATCTGCCTGCGACTGCTCACGGTGGCGCCGCGGACGCAGGCGCAGCTGGCCGATGCGCTGCGCCGGCGCGGCGTTCCGGACGATGCGGCCGCCGCGGTACTGACCCGGTTCGCCGAAGTAAAGCTGATCGACGACGCCATGTTCGCCAGGGCCTGGGTCGACTCGCGGCATCACGGCCGTGGTCTGGCGAGCCGGGCGCTCGGCGCAGAGCTCCGGCAGCGCGGCGTGCCGCGGGACGACATCCAGGCCGCCCTGAGCGAACTCGACCCCGAGCAGGAGCTCGCGACCGCGCGCGACCTGGTCGCCCGCCGGATGCGGAGCACGGCGGGCCAGCCCGCGGACGCCCGGATCCGGCGGCTGGCCGGGATGCTGGCCCGCAAGGGGTACCCGGCCGGCCTGGCCTACCGAGTGGTCCGCGAGGCGCTGGAGCAGGAGGCGGGAGACGGCCACGGTCCCGGCTATGACCTTGATGCTCTGAACGAGCCGGATGATGACGGCGAGGCTGCTGAGGCGTAGCGAGGCAGTCAAGCTTCTCAGAAGATCATCTGCACGCTCTTGCTCAAATCGTTATCTGCGCTTAGCCTCACGGCAGCGAGGTTTTCTGCTCCGTGCAAAGAAGTTCGGCGTGTGAAGACGATTGAGATAGCAGTGACACGAAGGTGACTTCCGTGATCAGGAGGCTGCCGGGCGGTCTTGATCTAACCAACGAGCGGACGGGCGAAGTCTGGCAGGCGACCGGAGCCGGTCGTGGCGGGCGGATCCGTCGGGAGGAGTGTGCAGCGCTGAGCTAGCGATCGCCACCTGCGGACTGACCGTACGTGGCGGCTGCGGGCGATCGGCCCACTGAAACCTGATGCCGTGCGGTGGCTCGTCATCAGTTTGTGCTCCGAATGCCTGACGGCACCTAGCGAGCGTGATCGGGCCTGTGCAGCGCCGAGACTGCGCAGTACCGGAACCGTAGCTGCGCGGCATGCGCGCGCTGCGTGTCGCCGAGCATCCGCTGCTCGGGCAGTACCCCTCGCTGCGGGCACGTGTGCCTGCGGAACGGCTAGCGATGCGCAGGCCAGGGTGAGAGAGGGGCGGTCTTGAATACCAGCGGGCTTGTTCTTGCACTGGTCATCGTCGGATGCCTGGCCGCGATAGGCGCCCTGACAGTCCTGGTCGTGCTGCTGCGTCGTTCCGGCGGCTTGCCGGCTGCCGTCGCGCCGGCGCCGGAGACGGCGCGGCTGTCCGAGACTGACACCGCCAGGCTGCAGGCCGAGGCGGAGTCGTACACCGCCGAGCTGAAGGCCACGGCGAACCGCGACGCCGCCGAGATCATCGCCAAAGCCGAAGCTGTCGTCGCCGCGGCGAGCGAGACCAGGCGCGAGGCCGAAGCGGAAACCAAGGCGGCCAAGGAGGAAGCCAGGCAACTGCGGGGCGACGTCGAGCGCCGTGCGGACCGGCTGTCCGAGCGTGAGCAGCGGATCGACGACCTGGCCGCGAAGGCCGAGGAGAGGTCCGCGCAGCTGGACGCCCGGAAGGACGAGCTGGACCTGCTCGGCTCACAGCACAAGGCCGAGCTGGAGCGCGTGGCGGGGCTGAGCGCCGAAGCGGCCAAGGCAGAGCTGGTCGCGGCGATCGAGTACCAGGCGAAGCGTGACGCGGTCCGGATCGTGCGCGACATCGAGGCCGAGGCCCAGCGGGAAGGCAACAAACGCGCCCGCAAGATCGTGACCCTCGCGATCCAGCGAGTCGCCAGCGAGCAGACCAGCGAGTCCGTGGTCTCGGTGCTGCACCTGCCGGGCGACGAGATGAAAGGCCGGATCATCGGCCGCGAGGGCCGGAACATCCGGGCGTTCGAGTCGGTGACAGGCGTCAACCTGATCATCGATGACACGCCGGAGGCCGTGCTGCTGTCGTGCTTCGACCCCGTTCGCCGCGAGGTCGGCCGGCTGACGCTGGAACGGCTGGTGCTGGACGGCCGGATTCACCCGCAGCGGATCGAGGAGGCCTACGACCGCAGCAAGGCCGAGATCGAGGCGCTGTGCGTGCGGGCAGGCGAGGATGCCCTGGTCGACGTCGGCATCACCGACATGCACCCGGAGCTGACGAACCTGCTTGGCCGGCTGCGCTACCGCACCTCCTACGGCCAGAACGTGCTCAAGCACCTCATCGAGTCGGCGCATATCGCCGGCATGATGGCCAGCGAGATCGGCCTGGACCCGGTGCTGATGAAGCGCTGCGCGCTGCTGCACGACATCGGCAAGGCGCTCACGCACGAAGTTCAGGGCTCGCACGCGCTGATCGGCGCCGAGATCGCGCGCAAATACGGCGAAGCCGAGGACATCGTGCACGCGATCGAGGCGCACCACAATGAGGTCGAAGTCCGCACGGTCGAGGCGGTGCTGACGCAGGCCGCCGACGCCATCAGCGGTGGCCGGCCCGGAGCGCGCCGCGAATCGCTGGAGGCCTACGTGAAGCGACTGGAGCGGCTTGAGCAGATCGCGATGGACCAGGAGGGCGTGGAGAAGGTGTTCGCCATGCAGGCCGGGCGGGAGATCCGGATCATGGTCAAGCCCGGCGACATCGACGACATCCAGGCTCAGGTCATCGCGCGCGACGTGGCCAAGCGGGTCGAGGACGAGCTGACCTACCCCGGCCAGATCCGGGTGACCGTGATCCGGGAGTCCCGCGCCATCGAGTTCGCCCGCTAGCCCGCCGCCCGCTAGCCCGCCGCCCCCGCCACCGCACGCCCAGCCTCGCGCAGAAACGGCCGCGACAGATTATCCGGGTGACTTTGCATCCTGGGAAGATGCAGGGTCTCCCGGCAAGCGGCCCAACGGGCTAACGCCACCCTCCCCAGGGGCCGGGGGTTAGTGGCGCGCCGTGGCGCGTTTGCTCGCGGCGGGCGTGATGACCTCGATCTTCGCGATGCCAGGCGGCTCGAACCCGAGGATCTGCCCGTAGAAGGACAGCTCCGCTTCGTAGGACGCGGTGACGTTCTCGGCTTTGCGGAACCCGTGCGACTCGCCCTCGAAGGTGATGTAGGAGTACCGGGTGCCGTGCTCGGCCAGGTCGGCGGCGATGCTTTCCGCCTGGGCGGGCGGCACGATCGGGTCGTCCAGGCCCTGCAGCAGCAGGATCGGGCAGGTGTCGGCGCTGACGTGGCCGACCGGGGCACGGTCGATGTAGACGTTCTCGTGCACCGGCAGGGCGCCGATCAGCCCGTCGAGGTACCGCGACTCGAAGTCGTGCGTCGTGTCGGCGAAACCGCGCAGGTCGCTCACCCCGAAATAGGAAGCCGCGGCGCTGAAGACCCGGCCCCGCTTGGTGCCTGTTGTCACCGCGGCGAGCGCGGTCCAGCCGCCGGCCGAGCCGCCGCGGATAGCCAGCCGGTCCGGGTCGGCGCCGGCCGACTGCGCGGTCCACTGCGCCGCGGAGATCGCGTCCTGGACGTCGATGACGCCCCACTCGCGGCGCAGCCGCTCCCGGTACTGACGGCCGTAGCCGGCCGAGCCGCCGTAGTTCACGTCGATGATGCCGATGCCGCGGCTGGTGAAGTACGCCTTGGCCAGGTCCAGGACCGGGACCACGCGTGCGGTCGGGCCGCCATGCACCCAGACCACGTACGGCGGGTGCTCCCCGGCCGGGCCGGACACCTCGGGATTGGTCGGCGGATAGAGCAGCGCGTGCACGACCTGGCCGTAGAGGCCTTCGAAGTCGACCTCCTGCGGGACGGGCAGCCAGGCCTCATCGGGCAGCTCCGCGCCGGCTTGCTGCAGCACCTCGGTCTTGCCGTTCGAGGCGTCGATCCGGACGACCGTGGCCGAGGCGGCGGGCCCGCCCGCGATGGCGCAGATGAACTGCCCGTCGGCCGACAGGTCGTGCGCGACGTGCGCGAACGGGGTATCCAGGTCGGTCAGCTCGCACGACTCAGGGTCGAGGATGCCGAGCTTGCCCGCTCCGGCTCCGTGCGCGACCGCCAGCCGCCCGTCGCCGAGCAGCGCGAACGGCCGGGCGCCAAGCTGCCACAGCGGCCCGGCGAACTCCTCATCGGCCGGAAACAGCGCGAGCGGCGGCTCGCCGGTCAGGCTGAGCTGGTAGATGTTCCACCAGCCGGGCCAGTCGGTGGCGATGTAGAGGCTGGAATTGTCGCGCCACAGCGGCGCCAGCACGGACTCGCGCTGGCCGCCCTGGAGCATCCTGCTCTTGCCGGGCACGCCGTTCAGGACCGGCGCGACCCGCAGTTCGGTGCCGTCCCACGGCATGTGCGGGTGATTCCAGCTAATCCAGGCAGCAATACGTACTGGTTGAGCAACAAAACCATTGTTGTTATAACAAAAAATGATGGAACAGATGTCACAATAAAGTGGGATGAAATAAAAAAGATTGGCGAGATTGTTTTGCTTGGAGGTTCACTTGATGAAAATAATTTAAAGTGCCAAGTGTGGTTATACTAATAGCCAAGGCTCAAAATTCTGTGAAAGTTGCGGTAACAAACTAAAGTAAAAGAATCATTGTTAAGCAAGATTTATCTTACGATTTTAGAGGACTAGGAATAATTGAGTAAACTTTCTCTCAAATCAGGCATTGTAAAGGACATCATAATCGTAGTAATAGGTATTGCAATAATTTGGATTGGTCTTCGAGTAGCTTTTGGTACAGAAAATCCATTTTATGTAGTATCAAGTGGAAGTATGATACCAAATCTGAAAATTTTTGATGTAATTGTGGTTCAAGGACATGTTAATTTTGATCAATTAAAAGTTGGAGATATCATAGTATTCAACAGGCCAGATGGGCATGATAAGGTAATAGTTCACAGAGTTGCGGAGATACTAAACAAGGATCCTCTTGTAATCAGAACAAAAGGAGATGCAAATCCTGGATCCATACCTGGAACTGATTTTCCAATAACAAAAGATGATTACATTGGAAAAGTGGTCTATGTCATTCCTCAGATAGGCTATGTAACAAGGATACTTACTCCTCCAATCAACTACATCATAATAGCTGTCATTGTTGGAATAATGTTAGTAAAACAATTTGGCAAACCAAAGTCAAGTATAGAAAAATTATCAGAGGAAATTGGATAAAACAAAGAATTTGGACGAGACTGCAAACAAATCTGATATGGACGAAAGATTTATCCAATGACAAATCATATCTGACAGAAAATTCAGACCTGTCTGAAACTAAGACAAATGATGAATCCAAGTCAAGCACAGATAAAGATTCTGATCCAAAATAAAATTCTAGTAAATTTTTATTTTCTTATCTTGAATACACGTTGGAAATAATCTGATTGTTCAGGTTCTGGTTCAGAATTTTCTTTAATACTTGCAAGATTTTTAGCAAGTTTTTTCTTGTATCCAAGCTGCATCTGACGTGCAATCTGTATTCTTTGTGCCTGCGGTGAACCTGCACCATGCATTGATTCAGTAAGATATCCTACTGCATTTCTGCCCAATGTCATATTTTCAATTAATCGTAAGATTCTGATTCTGCTTTCAACATCAACGCCTTTTCGTCCTTTAAGATATTTTTTCAGTATTGGACCGGTAGTTGGATTTTTCAAATCTTTTTCAGATGGAAGTGTGACAACAAGACCACCTGCAATATCCTGTGCAAGTCTGCCAATTTCATATGGGAATCTAGTTACATTATGTTTTGTTACATTTGCTAGCATGTCATCATTTAGCCAAACACCAGACTTGGTGCGGTGAGCCTGAGAAGATGATGCAATGCCAGATGCGTATATGGTTTCATTGAGATGAGTCATCTCTACTAGTTTATCTCTAATGTGAGAAACGTCAGGAACTCCGTTGTAATCAGCAATTGCAGCTGCAGCACCAATTAGTACATCACCTAGGCCGGTCTTGCATACATAACTTCGTCTGTGGTAACATGTGAATCGCTCTACAAGCATTGCAGCAAATTCATATTCACCAAACATGAAGACCTTGTCCCACGGAATGAAGACCTTGTCAAAGACCATGAGTGCCTCTTGGCCTGCAAACTTTGCATTTCCTGCATCAATGTCTCCATCCTCCATACTTCTTGTATCACAAGACTGGCGTCCGTAGATGTATGTAATTCCTGGAGCATCTGCAGGCATTGCACCAACCACTGCATAATCCTTGTCACCCTCCAATAATCTCATGGTGGGCATGACTATAATCCAGTGTGAATTGATACAACCAGTTTGGTGAGCCTTGGCACCTGTAACAAATATTCCCTTGTCATTTTTTTCTACTACGTGTAAGAATACATCTGGATCTTCTTGTTGATGTGGTGCTTTGCTTCGATCTCCTTTTGGATCAGTCATAGCACCACCAATAACAAAATTCTCTTGCTGAATCATTTTGATAAAATCAACTAGTCGTTTATGATAATTGGTCTTGTGTTTTTCATCAATTTCAAAAGTAACAGAATACAAAGAATTTAATGCATCCATTCCCACACATCTCTGGAAACATGTTCCTGTGAGTTGTCCAAGTTTTCTCTGCATTTTATTTTGGTTTACAAGATCATCTGCACTTTCTGCAATGTGCAAAAATCTATTGACTTGCAAACCTGTTATGGATGATTTTGCAGTTGCCATCTCAGATTCTTTTTCTGCCAAATCATACGTCTCTGCTACTGCATTTATCGAAGGTCTTATCATTGGATGATCTACTGGTTCTTTTACAAGTTCACCAAAAAGATAGACCTTCATGTCACGACCCCTGAGACTTTGAATATACTCAGCAGCAGTCTTAATTGGCATATCTGCTAGTACCCTTTGCAAGTAATATAAATATTATAACAAAATTGTTGTGTGCTCTAAGCAAGTCCAATTCTTACATCTACTACTTTGCAGCCCTTACCCTTTTCAAATACAAGGACTGGATTCATGTCAAGTTCTTTTATTTCTTGGAAATCAGTCACAAGTTGAGAAATTCTTTGGATACAATCTGAAAGTTTTGCTACATCAGATGGTTTCTCTCCCCTTACACCCTGTAACAACTTGTTTGTTTTAATAGATGATATCATCTCATCTGCTTCAGAATCTGTGACAGGTGCAACTCGGAATGTGACATCTTTGAGCACTTCAACATAGATTCCTCCCATTCCAAACATAACTACAGGACCAAATCCCGGTTCTTGTTTTGAACCTACGATTGTCTCTTTACCGCCTTTTACCATCTCTTGAACCAGTACTCCTTTGATGATGGCTTTTTTGTCATATTTTTTTGCATTTTTTATTATTTCCTTAAAGGCCTTTTTGACTTCCTGAGGAGTCTTCAATCCCACTTTGACTCCACCTGCATCAGACTTGTGAATTATTTGTGGTGAAGCTATCTTCATCACAACTGGATATCCAATTTTTTTTGCTGCAACTGTTGCTTCTTTTTCCTTTGTAGCAAGAATGCTTTTTGGTACAGGAAAACCATATGCTTTCAAAACTTCTTGTCCTTCCTCTTCTAACAAGTTCTTTCTTCCCTCAGATTTTACCTTGGCAAAAATTTGTTCTACCTTTTTCTTGTTTACTTTGAACTGCTGTATCTTTCCTTCAGATGTTTGTGACCATTGTGAAAATCTCAACATCGCCTTGAGTGCACGAATTGCTTTTTCCGCATAGGTGTAATATGGAACACCGCCTTCTGCAAGAATTTCTCTGATTCTTTATTCCTTCATCAAGACCCATCAGGCTTGCAAGCATTGTCTTGTTGTATTTTTTTGAAGCAGTAACAATTACTTCAGCAAGCTTGTTGTAATCAAGTGTTGCAGAAGGTGTACACATTGTTATGACTGAACCAACATTTGGGTGAGCAAGTACAAGATTTAACACATGATCAAATCTGTTAAAATCAGCATCTCCCACAATATCTACTGGATTTCTAGAGGTTCCCCATGGAGGAATTACTGCATTTATCTGTGGTCGTATATTTTCTATGCTTGCCATCTTGATTCCTATTCTTGAACAAGCATCTGTAGAAATTATTGCAGGCCCTCCTGCATTTGATACTATAACCAGATCTCCCTTTAGCGGTAATGGTTGTTTTGAGAAAGCTACTGCATAATCAAATAATTCTTCCATTGTATCAACTCTGATTGCACCAGATTGTGTTAACAATGCATCATAGATTTCATCAGAGCCCATGAGTGCACCAGTATGAGACATGGCTGCTTTTGCGCCCTCTGGACTTCTACCAGATTTTAGGACCAAAACTGGTTTCTTTAGTTTGTTTAATCTAGTAATTTGCTTACAAATTTTCAAAAATTCTCGACCATTTGTCATGTCTTCAAGATACATTACAATGACTTTGGTCTGCTCATGTTCTGCAAGCATTTTTAGAATATCTACTTCGTTGAGATCTACTTTGTTGCCCATGCTGATTACAGAAGAAAATCCTATTCCTTGAGCACTTGCGTCTTCAACTAGTGCGGCACAGATAGCACCACTTTGAGATACAAGAGCAATTCCTCCAGATTTTGGAGTCACCTTGAGGAAGGTAGAATTCATCATCGTTTGTGGTGCCAAGATTCATAACACCAAGACAGTTTGGTCCTATGATTTTGATATTGTATTGCTTTGCAATTTCTGCAAGTTTTCGTTCAAGTTTTGCTCCCTCTTCGTTGACCTCTTTGAATCCAGCAGTGATTACAATTGCTCCCTTGATTTTCTTTTTACCACATTCTTCAAGCACTGCAGGAACAACATCATTTTTTGTGACTGATAACTGCAAGATCTATTTCTTCTGGAACATCTAGAACACTTTTGTATGCTTTTTTATCAAATACTGTTTCTCTTGTTGGACTGATTGGAAGAATTTTTCCAGTATATCCTTTTAGTATGTTAGATGTAATAGCACGTCCCACACTTCCCTCCTTATCAGAAGCTCCGATTATGGCAATGGATTTTGGAGATAGAAAAATTGATTCACTCATTTTAATGAGATCGACTCAAATGTATTTGTATAATAAGTTTATCCAAAGAAACATTCGGATCCCAAACATCAATCTTTAACTGCCAAGCATTTTTCCAGCTAGATTTTGGTTTCTAGGAATCCAGATTATCTTCAGGTTTGACATTTTGGTCATCAGTTCCCATGCTTCTCTTGCAAGACTTCGTAGTTGGTCATTGTTTATAGCATATTCATGGTTTAGTTGAGAAACAGTATTTTTTGAATCACTGTATATCATAATTTCATCTGCAATACCTGAAAATTTTTTTAGAACAGAAATTATAGCCATGTATTCTGCCTGGTTGTTTGTTATGTCTGGTTTTTTTTCATAGAATGATTCTCCTGTTTCTTTGATAAAATAGCCAAAACCAGAGTTGGTACCTCCAGAACCATCAACAAATATGCTAAGGACCATCTTTGTACAACCTCATGAATTTTACACTCAGGTTTACTGTGACCATGTAGATCACAGTAGATACGGATTGAGATATCAATGATGCAGCATAGGCTTGATATGAATTTGTAAGCAGATAATATTGAAGAGACCATCTACAGATTGTATAGACAACCTCACCTATTCCAAGAGATGATATTACTTTTATCAAGATCTCGTCGTAGACTTGCCTTGTCCACTTCTCCTGTTTTTAGAAGATATTTTTTCTTGTTGTCAAAATAAAAGAGTGTTCCAAAAGTGGAAAAATATACAAGATAATCAACACCAAGAGTTATTGTTGCATTGACATAGCTTTGCTGATTTGAAAACATTTGTGCAACAATTGCAGAGACTAGCAATTGATGCAAGAAATCCTAGAAAGAATATTCTTGTTTAGCTTGAAGATATTCTTTGTATTGTTGTTTCACAGATTGATTTTGTTTATCTTACAAATAAATCAAGTCTATTGTAGAGTTATTCTCAAAAATATCAATATGCCAGCAAGTTCTGCAACATGTACTGCTAACATGTATGGCAATAATGCAGCAGCATAGAGTTCCATCATTGTAAAGTATGCATAGACTCCAATCACGTTATGCAAAAACAGCAGGCCTGCAAAAAATATCATCCCAAGAGGCAGTTGTGCCTTGGTTTTAGAATACATCTTGGCAAAAACAGCCATTAGTACCCCAAGTGCTATCATGTTTGCCCCTGATACAATTGTGCTTGCAGTCATTATTGGTTCCATTTGAAAAACACTAATCCCACTTTGCTTATGTACTTTTTTCCAATTTGCTTACAATTTCGTCAAAGACCTGTATGTTTACCTCAAGAAATGTAGATATGAAAAATGTTGCACCATACTTGTCACCCACACGAGTTATCAGATTGTTTTTTTCAAGCACTCCAACATGATGCTGTATTGCCTTGTAGTCAAGATTCATTTCTTTTGCAAGTTGGTTTGCGTTAAGTGGTTTATTGCGTATATGAGAAATGAAGCGAATCCTGTTTAATCCACCTTTTGAGCCCATAAATACAAACCACAAGTAGACGTTTGGCATATGGATCTGTAGGCATGTATTTCCGTGTATCATCAGTTAATTAATAGATCTTTATTTGTCACATTGACTCTAGATAGATACAAGATGAAATCATCATGAAAAACCTAAGCAGTTTTGAGACAACACAAGATCGAATAACTGATAAGATACAATTGATTAGATTAGAATATGTTAGACTATGATTATCCCCTTTACAGGCCTCCGTCTGAAGCCAAGTCACTAATTTTTCAGGTTACACTGGGTTGCTCGTTTAACAAATGTTCATACTGCAACATGTATCGCTCAAAAGAATATTCTGAAAGGCCATGGGAGGAGATCAAAATGGAAATTGATCTTGCCTCAAAGCACATGCCCAACAGTACTAGAATATTTCTTGCAGATGGTGATGCATTGAACTTGCCAACTGAGAGGATGATCCAAATTCTCGACTACCTACGAGAAAAATTTCCAAACTTTGAACGTATATCATGTTATGCCATGCCACAAAACATTATGAAAAAATCTCCAGAGGATCTCAAAAAGTTGTATGCTGCAGGGCTGACAATGTTCTATATTGGCATAGAAAGCGGTTCAGATGTAATTCTCAAAAAAGTTACCAAGGGTGCAACAGGTCAGACAATCATAAAGTCATGTCAGAAAGCAAAAGATGCAGGATATACAATATCATGCATGGTTATTCTAGGCCTAGGTGGAAAGACATACTCAAAGAACCACATTGAGGAGACTGCCAAGGTGCTAAGCGCTTCTGCTCCCCACTATGTTGGAGCTCTTACTTTACATTTAGAGGATGGCATTCGAGACGAATTTTTGACAAAATTCAAAGAACCATTTCTACCAATTGATGATTCTGAAGCCTTGGAAGAGCTTGAACTTTTGATATCAAAAATGGAACCTAATACACAAGTAGTATTTCGTGCAAACCATGGATCAAATGCTTATCCAATAGGTGGAACTTTCCCTCAAGACAAACAATCTATGCTACAAAAAATTTCCTACCTAAGAAGTCATCCAGAACTATGCAGACCAGTTGGTCTCAGAGGGTTTTGATCATTCCATAGAAAATATTGTATCCTTATTTTTTAC
Organism: uncultured Actinomycetota bacterium; assembly: GCA_963713585.1. Taxonomy (GTDB): domain Bacteria; phylum Actinomycetota; class Actinomycetes; order Streptosporangiales; family Streptosporangiaceae; genus JAJYUU01. Next base: position 115,824 of record CAVQMG010000010.1, read on the forward strand.
AAGCGCAGAAATTATTTTTAATATCTTTTTGTTGACTAGTAAATTTTATTTATGCATCAATTTGGAATCTGGCAATTGTAATGATTGTAACAGTTTAGTATCATACAGCATACGGTATTCAGGATAACAGTTTAGCATAAAGCCATTTTTGGTCTGTGAAAAATTCCAAGTAGTCACATTTTGTATCATATTCATATTTAGAATTGTCAGATTTCCAGCCAAACCCATTTGAAATAGTATTGTTTGGATATCCATGTCCTTTGACTAGAGTAATGGTATTAGTAACATAATCAGTCTTGACTTGAGCATACATTGCATTTGGGTATAGATAGATAACATCTGGATGGCTTGTTACTGCATCAAATTCTTTTTTTGTGACATATTCATTATGAAGCATGATTACACGTTTGTATTTTTTTAAAATGTCAGGATTTTTATCAACATCTACATCAGTGATATGAGGATACTGTAGTAACCTCAATGCCAGTGCGCCAGCTATACTAGAAGAGTATATACCATCAACCTTATTTGGAATTTGAATTTTCAGACAGCTGGTGTCACATTTTTTATTATAATAATCATAAAAACCATGATTCCCATAAGCTGCCTGAGTAAAAATTGGATACACAAAAACAATATCTTTGGATTTTTTAGATAAGCCAATTTGATCATACAAACTAGAAAGATTTGGTTTTAATGTCATGGTAAAAGTTGTTAGTTGACCATTTTGAAAGTGAGGAGTGACATTAAAAAGAAGTTGACTGATAGGAATTTTTTGGGTTTCCTTTTTTCCTTCCGTATTGCTTATTACTTCTAGTACATCTCCTTGCGATCCACTACTTGGTACATTATAGTTTATTGTGGAATTGAGAGTGTATGAAGAAGGCTCAGCAGATGCAAACTGTTCAACCAAGACAGAAATGCCAACCACAAATATCATCATGAAAACAAGTACTGTAGAATTATACAATTGAAGAATAGACAAGATCGAATCAATATATCTCATGTACAAGCGAAAACCGAGTTATTACAAATTCTATATGACTAGACATATTTTTGGAGGTGACATTCCAGTTGAGAATATCTCAAGTAAATGGGTCCACAGGGATTTGAACCCTGGATCTTCGCCGTGTAAGGGCGACGTCATAACCGACCTGGACTATGAACCCAAGCAAACTCCAAGTTAAAATGAATTTAAACTTTGAGAATCACTCAAAATAAAAATAGAGAAATTACATTCAAGTCGTAGATATGCTAGATCTAGTTTTTTTCTCAAGCCCTATAGGATTAGGACATGCCACACGCGATGTAGCCATATCCCAAAGTCTGGGTAACATATCAAAGAGATTTGTTAGTGGAGGCTCTGCACCATCACTTATTTCACAGAATGGATTTGATGTAGATGACCTATACAGACCCCCTGCTTTTCAAGTCGAGAATGGAAAACTCAAACAGCCGCTCAAATGGCTCTTCAAATACTATTCATATTACAAAGAATGTAAGGTAATTTCATCTCAAATACTAAAAAACTACCACCCAAGACTTGTCACAAGTGATGAAGATTTTGCGTCACTTGTCAGTGCCCAAGATATGGGAATCAAGACCATTTTGATAACTGACATACTCAAGACAAATTTTGCAAGAGGTATTGGTTCCATGATTGAAAGACAAATGAACAAGTCAATGAAGGGCATAATTGAAAAATGTGATCTTGTAATTTTGCCAGAGAATGGAAAGAATGAGGATAACATAGTAAGAGTTGGGCCAATAGTACGAAATACATCACAGTCACGTGAACAGTTACGTGAGAAATTTGCATTCCATAAGAAAACAATTGTTGTAAGCATAGGCGGAACTGATTCTGGTAGATTTTTGATTGAAAAAATTCTTGAAATATATCCAAAGATCAACCATGACTTTGAACTTGTGATTGTAAGCGGTCCTTCATTTAACATGAGTCATCCAAACATTAGAAATCTGGGATTTGTAAATAATTTACATGAAGTAATATTTGCAGCAGATTTGGTAATTTCACTTGCTGGAAAATCCACCATAGATGAATCAAGGCATTATGGAACACCAGGAATATTCATTCCAATAAAAGGTCATTTTGAACAAGAAGAAAACGCTATTGAATTAGGATATACACATGATGATATATTTAATCTGGATAAACTAATACTCGAGAAAATTGATGAAAAAAGAAACCCTCAACCTTTTGACGGGGCAAAAAAAGCATCTGATCTTATAAGAAATTTTCTAGCCTAGTTGTTTTTCTGAAAATCAATGCAGCCAGTGATTTCTTTACAGAGTGATTCATTATGAACAAGACCTACCTCTGGAATGAATTGTAGAATATGATTAGTATTTTTGTCTCTGAAAAGCTCACCCTGAATGACAAAATCATTAGATTTTGCAGACATGAATTTAGTTGCTAGTTTTTTGGATTTAAGTAATGCGTATGATTTATGCAGTTTAGATTCTTTAGAAGAATGTGAAAATATCCAATACTTTATAGAAGGATTGGAATAGAGATAACGACGTTTTGAAGAACCTAGTCATTTCAAAATTTGGCGGTAGTGCAGTAGGTGTAGATGGCATACTGATACCTTCCATAATCAAAAGGATTAATGAATTAAAAAAAGACTCCAAAGTAATTACAGTTTTTTCTGCACCTCTTACAATATACAATGAAAAACAAAGGTCGCTTACAGATATCGCACTTGAGATTGGACGTAGAGCAGAAAAAGGAGAAAACGTAGGTACAGAAATTCTAAGAAAACCATACCAAAAAATTGTAAGTATGGTGGACAAGACACTTCAAGACGACTGTAACAAGATGATCAATTCTTTTCTAGAAAAAGCAGAGATTGTTTTAGCAGAAACTCTACAAAAAAGAGAATTTGCCAATGAAACAAGGGCAAGATTGCTTGCATATTCAGGCGAAGTCTTGATGTCCCATGTAATGAATTACGTATTGAAAAGTTCAGGAATAAAGTCAGAGGTCATTTCATTTGATGCCTGGCCCATAATTACCGACAATAACTTGGAATCTGCAAATTTTCTTGCCTCAGAATCATCAGAGAGAATGAATGAAACTGAAAAACTACTTGAAGAAAATGATGTCTTGTCAATAGGCGGTTTTATTGGCAAGACAATAGAAGGAATAGAGACAACATATGAGAGGGGTGGCTCTGATAGGACTGCTGCTGACCTTGGAATTTTATTTAGCAAAAAATACAATACTAGAATTGATTTTGAAAAAGACAGTGCTGTGTTATCTGCAGATCCGCGAGTAGTAAAAGAAGAGCTTGAAAGCATAACCAGTCTCTCATATAATGAAGCAAGAATTGCAGGAATGTTTGGCATGAAGATTTTGGATCCAATTGCAATTAAAGAGATTGTAGAAAATGGCGTAGAGATGCCGATAATAATTACAGATATGGGCAGACCTGAAAAAATAACAACAATTGAAAGAAAACCCAGTGAAAAAAATGGTCATCCTCTCAAAATAGTTACTGGTAAGAAAAATTGTTCTATTGTAAGAATTGAAAAAGAGGCATCTGAGAGGCTATTTCATTCACTTGATAAGGATAAGAGGTATAGTGAATTTGTAGTCTTGTCTCCATTTACAAAAGATGACATTGAATTTACAAGAATACTATTTCTGGACGGAGATTATGTCAAGCGCAATGAAAGATACATTCTAGGATTTGATTCATTAGCATCCATAACCTACAACAGAGGCGTCATCACCTTGATTGGAGATGAGATGTGGCGTGTACAGCAAGTTGCATCAAAGGCAAGCTCTAGAATAGGCGAAGCAGGCCTGAACATACTCAACATGGATGCCCAAGAAGAAACATCTAGAATCATCATAGTAATTGAAGACAGCGGTGACAGCATAGAGAAAGCAATAAGGGCAGTACATGCGGAAAGATCTAAAATAAAATTTGTTTAACTAAAAATAATATCAGTGAAATAATTTTGTTTGTATAAAATTACAACTACTGTTTTACTTTTTTCTTTTTCTGCGAGTAGCGCGTTGGTCTGCTTTGCGTTGGTGTTTTCCTGTCTTTCTTGCAACCATGTCTAATTTTCAGACAATCTACTATGATTTCTATCTTTGGTATAAGAAAACTTGAACATTTGAACACCTACAAGCCTATACCTGTAGATGTCAAAGTGGGTTTATTCTTGGGCCTCTTTATCTAGAATCAGCCCGGCGTTACCCAAAACACGCACTAGTAATACATACGATCAGGAAATATTTAGAGCTGATCTATATAGATCATGTATAAATTCCGTTTACTGCCCAAAGCACAAGAGCAATTCCAATCAATGCATACCATTTGAAGTTTTTTTTATCTGCAAATACGTTCTTTGGGTTGGGCTGTCCTTCGGTAGCCATACGAATCTTTC
>CAVQMG010000011.1:0-60499 GCA_963713585.1 uncultured Actinomycetota bacterium
GCGGGTTCTATGTCCTGCCCCAGCACGTTGGTGCTCTGCGTGCCGCTGTCGACCGCGTTCAGGCCCTTCACCCCGGTTGCGCCGCCAGAAGACGAACTGATCCGGTCACACCCCGGCCCGAGCGGCTCACAGCTCACGCTCGGTGGCGCCGGATCGGGGCCATTTCGCGCCAGCATGGGCGACGGCAGAAGCCTCGGGCGATCAGGCAACGCCGCAGCGGCGACAAGTGGCTTGTCGGCAGCCGTTCCCTTCGCAGCCTCCGAGGCCGATGACAGCGATGCGGTCGACGGTGTAGCGAACGGGCCCGTCAGCAAGGAGCAGCCTGAGGCGCAGCCTGTGGCTGCCGGCCCGGCAAAGGTCGGCGAAAACCGACCCAGGCTGGACGACGTAATGCCGCTGTGCGCGGTCTTGACGGGAGCGGCGGATGCTGCCCCGGCGGCAGCTAAGAGAGCGACCGGCAATGACAGGATTCCGAGCAGTGCGACCGTTCGACGTGCAATTTTCGACTTCGGCTGCATTACAGCCCTCCACCTTTGGAGAGACAACCAACCCCCGGAGGATGTGGCGCGAGGCGCCATCCCCTGCGTCTGGGGAGCGGCGCAGGGTTCACCGTTGCCGCCGGACGCCGGCGCCGCACCCGACCTCGTCCGAGCGGGATAAGTCCTATTGCACGCACATCGTCCGCCCGCCGGCATTGTCCGTCAAGTCCGACTTCGTGCAGGCGACATGCTCCGCGGGCGCGCTAGCCGCGGGCCTGACAGGCACTCGGCCCGGATCCCGGTCAGCAGGCAGGTCGACTCGCAAAGCGCCGCCTCAGCGGCGGTTATCGCCTGCCGCCTCCTGGCGCTGGGACCAGCACAAACCGACAAACTAAGCCGATCTGTAACTTGAAGTCCGATATAGTCAGCGCTGGCCAGATCAGCTGGCCAGCAGCGGCTGTTCTGGACAGATCGAGGGACGCATACGTGTCATCACGGGTACCAGGATCGGGTATCGGCCGTCGCGGCCGCGTTCGCCGGATCGGCACCGCCAAGCTGGTCGCAGTCGCGGTGGCCGTCTCGGCCATCACGATGATCACCATGAGCGCCAACGCGGTGATCACCCGGGCCACGTGCTCGAACCAGCCTGTCCTGATCAACGTCGCCGTCAGCTACGACATCGCGCCCGCCATCCAGACCGTCGCCCGTGCCTTCAACAATCACAACTTCACCGCTGGCGGCCGGTGCGCCCAGGTCCAGATCACCGAAGGTGACTCCGCCGGGCAGGCGGGCCAGATCGACGGGCAGTCGTCGCCGGCCGGGATGCCGCAGGTCGATGCCTGGATCCCGGACTCCAGTCTGTGGGTCGATGTTGTTCGCAGTTTCCCGGTCGGCGCCCAGGATGTGCAGCCGACCGGCAGGAGCGTCGCGCGTTCCCCGCTGATGCTCGTGACGACGCCGCCGGTCGCCGCGCAGACCCATATCTTCGATTCGCAGCCGGGCTGGGATGTGCTGCTCCCGTCGTCCTACGGCGGGCCGCCCGCCGGCTTGGGCCTGGCCGTCGACCTGCCGGACCCGACCGACAGCTCTGCTGGCCTGGCCACCCTGGTCGAGATCAGCCGCGAGCTCGGCAACACCACGCAGGCCAGGGACGCCTTCACCAAGTTCGTCTACAACGTCGAGGCGACCGAGGACTTCGACTCGGCATCTGCTCTGCAGACCTTCGTGCAGAGCACCCAGGCGCCGTTCGACCGCAAGGCCGTGACGGTCGCCAGCGAGCAGGCCGTGCTGAGCTACGACAAGGCCAATCCGCACGCGCCGCTGGCCGCCAGGTACGTGGCCGGCGCCAGGCGCTCGCTCGGCACCGCCGAGCTCGACTACCCGTACGTGCTGACGACCTCCTCCCCCGCGGCGCTGGCCGCCGCGACCGAGTTCGGCAACTACCTGCAGACGACGTACGCCATGACCGCGATCCGGTACTACGGCTTCCGCTCCGCCGACGGCGCGCCGGACGCCATGCCCGCCTCGGCCGGGCTCAGCTCGCAGCCGCTGCAACTGGCCAGCGCGCCCGGCGCCAGCGAGGCCGCGTCGAATCTGCAGGTCTGGCAGCGGCTCGGACTGGGGTCCAAGGACCTGACGCTCATCGATGTGTCACCAGCCATGAACCAGCCCTCCGGCGACGGCAGCCATAGCCTCGAGCAGGAACTGACGGCCACGGCAGCTGACGGCCTGGCACTCTTCCCGGACAGCACGCACATGGGCCTGTGGGAGATCGGCAAGAACGCGTCGGCGGCGAAGCCGTACTCCCAGCTGGTCTCCGTCGGCCCGCTGCCGGCCGAGGTCGGCCTGCTGTCGCGGCGCCAGCAGCTGCAGCAGATCATCGAGACGCTGAGTACCGGCACCGGCCACCTGGCGCTGAACAAGGCGGTTTTGGACGCCTACTCGACCATGACGAAGACCTACGCGCCGAACTATGCCAACGCGGTGCTGGTCCTGACCTCTGGCGTGGACACCACGTCCGGCGACATCTCGCTCAACTCGCTGCTGACCGATCTTCGCCAGCTCTATAGCCCGGCCAAGAAGGTCGAGATCGTGATCATCATGTTCGGCCATCACGGCAATTTCTCGGCTCTGCAGCAGATCGCTGACGTGACCGGCGGCGCGGCCTATCAGATCAGCAACCCGCAGGAAGTCGGCAAGATCTTCATCGAGGCGATCGCGCACCGGATGTGCGACCAGGGGTGCGCGGCACCGTAACTCAGCCGCTCGCAGATTCGTCAACTTTTCCTGGCTGAACGTGTGAACCTGACTCCGGGGCGGTGCGTCACACTTATGAGGCCCGGCGAGAGCGGGGCGCCGGGCCTCACTTAAGCCTTCTGGAGACTCCAAGCGGCGCTGCTCAGCCGATGCTGTCCAGCATCTTGTGCGCCCGCTCGATGAGCACTGGCACCGCGGGTCCTTCTCGCTCGAAGCCTTCGCCCACCGTCATGTTCTGCAGGAACCTCGCGTGGATGCCCTCGAGCACGACGGCCAGCTTGAAGTAGCCGAATGCGATGTAATAGCCGATCGCGCTCACGTCCCGGCCGGTCAGCTCGGCGTACTTAGCCGCGAACTCGGCCCGGCTGGCAAAGCCGGGCAGCGCTGTCACGGTCGCGCCCACATTGATGTCGGGGAAGCCGCCCTCGGCCGGATCGGCCCAGTAGGACAAGGTCAGCCCGAGATCGGCCAGCGGATCGCCGAGAGTCGACATCTCCCAGTCGACCACGGCCGCGACTTTGGCCGGCGTGGTCAGGCGGACCAGCGTGTTGTCCAGCCGGAAATCGCCGTGCACCAGCGTGCCCTCGGCCGATTCGGGCAGGCCCGCCGTCAGCCGTCGCACCAGCTCGTCGTAGCCGGGCAATTCCCTGGTCTTGGACAGCTCACGCTGCTTCTGCCACCGCGCGAGCTGCCGGGCCAGGTAGCCGTCGGGCCGGCCGAACGTGTCCAGCCCGACCGCCTTGTAGTCGACGCCATGGATGGCCGCGAGCGTCTGCGCGAGCAGGTCTGACAGCTCGCCAGCCTGCGCCTCGGTGAGCATCTGGCCGTCCTGCATGGTGCGCAGCACCAAGCCGTCGACGTACTCCATCAAGTAAAACGGTGCCCCGATCACCTCGGTGTCCTGGCAGCTGGCCAGCGGCCTGGGCACCGGCACCGCGGTACCGTCCAGTGCGGCCAGCACCCGGTACTCGCGGCTCATGTCATGTGCGGTTGGCAGCACGTGGCCAAGTGGCGGCCGGCGAAGCACGATCTGGCCGCCATCGAGATCTACCCGGTAGGTGAGGTTCGACCGGCCGCCGGAGATCAGCTGGACCGCGCGCAGTTCACCCAGGTCAGCAAGCCCGGCCCCGGCCATCCACTTGGCCAGCCGTACCGGATCCTCTACACCGGGGACGCCGGGAACCCGCTGGATACCGCCGGGAACGTCAATGCCACCTGTCACCATGCACCTCGTCTGGCCCTGGTCAGCCGCGCTGGACCGCGCGCACTGAAACCGCATGCGGCAATGATCCCTTACCGCCACAGTTTCGGGAAGTGACGCCAGGCGTGACCTGCGCCGCAGGCTGGTCACCGCCGCGACTGCAACGTATCAGCACTCCGGGCAGTGACAGGCTGGCGGCTGAGTCGGCGCACGCCAGCCGGCTGGTGGCGGCTGCGCCCGTGACGCCGTCCATCCCGCGCCGCAACCATCGGTGATATCGCGATGCCGTAGCGTGATGCAGTCATGGTGCATCGGGGGGGCCGGCGGGTCGAGCGGGCGACGGCGGACGACCAGGCCGAAGCGGCAGATCACGTCCATCACGGGCACAGCGCGACCGCGAGCCGGGCCGACCGCCGCAAGCGCGAGCGTCTGCGGCCCGGCCGGATCATTGCCGTTGCGGCTCGCGCCGGGCGCCGCTATTGGTGGCAGATCCTGGCGATCGCGATACCTGTCTCGCTCGTCAGCTCCGGGCTGGAGATCCTGGTCGATCACTACGTTGACCCGTCTGATGCGCTGCTGTCGGCGGGCGCGACGCTGGGCGCGACCGGCATCAGCCTGGCCGGCACGGTGCTGCTGTCCGGGTTCATCAGCCGGATGGTCGGCATGGCCGAGCATCACCGCGAACCCCTGACGTTCCCGCAAATAGTTCGCTCGCTGCTCTGGTGGCGGCTGATCGCTGCCGACCTTGTCGTCACACTCGCGGCAGGCGCCGGCCTCGTGCTGCTGGTCCTGCCCGGCCTGGCGGTCCTGACGCTGCTGGCGGTCGTCGGCCCGGTCATCGAGATCGAGCATCGCCGGGTCATCGCAGCGATCCGCCGGTCGGCTCAGCTCACCCGCCGGCACATCTGGACCGTCTTGCTGCTCGCCACCGTGCCGCTTTTCGTGGCGGCCGAACTGGAGGCGATAGCCCCCGAGCCGCACCACGCCGGGGACATCGCCGAGTTCCTGGTCATCCGCGGGCTGGCCGAAGGCATCGTGGAGGCCTGTATCGCCCTCGTCCTGGTCGAACTGTGCTTTCAGCTCATCGACTCGGCCGCCGGTAGCATATCGGGATGAACCCCGAGCAAGGCCTCTCGACGACCCCGAGGACAACGCTGCACCGGCTACGGGAACGTGGCCGGACCGAACGGGCCGACCTGGACGCCGTGCTCGACGCCGGGCTGGTCTGCCACCTTGGCGTCAGCATCGATGGCGTGCCGGTGGTACTGCCAACCGGGTACGGCCGCATCGGCGACACGCTGTACCTGCACGGATCGTCGGCCAACAAGTCGCTGCTCGCGGCCGCCGGCCAGCCGGTCTGCGTCACCATCACCCTGCTGGACGGCCTGGTCTGCGCCCGGGCCGTGTTCCACCATTCGATGAACTACCGCAGCGCCGTGATCTTCGGCGAGGCCCGGCCAGTCACCGGCGAGCAGGAAAAGCTCGATGCGCTGCGGGCGGTGACCGATCATCTGGTCCCAGGCCGGTGGGAGCACGCCAGGCAGCCGACCCGCAAGGAACTGGCCGCTACCGCGGTACTGGCGCTGCCGCTGGCCGAGGCGTCGGTCAAGGTACGGGCCGGCGGGCCCAAGGACGACGACGAGGACTACGACTCCGGCATCTGGGCGGGCGTGCTGCCCGCCGCGCTGATCTTCGGCCCGGCCGAGCCTGATCCGGCCCTGGCCGGGGAGATGCCGTGCCGGCGCACATCAGCGCGCTGGCAGGCCGGCACGTGGCGCGGCGCCCGGCTAGCCGCCCGGCACGCCGCGAGATCACCTAGAGTGGGCCAATGACTGACCGGCTCGTCTGGATCGACTGCGAGATGACCGGGCTTGATCTCCGCACTGACGCGCTTGTCGAGATCGCCTGCATTGTCACCGACAGTGAGCTCATCGCCCTCGATGACGGCATCGACGTGCTGATCAAGCCGCCGGCCGAGGCCCTGGACGGCATGCACGACGTGGTCCGGGAGATGCACACCACGCTCTGGCCTGCTGGCCGAGCTGCCGGCCGGGCTGACGGTGGCCGAGGCGCAGGAACTGGTCCTGGCCTATATCCGCCAGCACGTGCCCGAGTCACGCAAGGTGCCGCTGTGCGGCAACTCCATCGCCACCGACCGCGTCGTTCCTGGCCAGGGACATGCCCGAGCTGGACGACTTCCTGCACTACCGCATGGTGGATGTATCCAGCATCAAGGAGCTGGCCAGGCGCTGGTACCCGCGGGCATATTTCGCCAGCCCGGAGAAGCACGGCGGGCACCGCGCGCTTGCCGACATCCTGGAGAGCATCCGCGAGCTGCGGTACTACCGGCAGGCAATTTTCGTGCCCCAGCCGGGGCCTGACACCACGACCGCCCGGCAGCTGGCGGCCAAGATCTCCGGCGAGAGCGAGAGCAAAGGCCAATCCGGTTCTGCGCAATGACCGGTGCCCGGTATGCTGCGTAAGCCGCCCAGCGCGTCATGCGCCTGGCGGCGATGGTGGGTGTAGCTCAGTTGGTTAGAGCGCCAGGTTGTGGTCCTGGATGTCGTGGGTTCGAATCCCATCACTCACCCCGATAAAGACGCAGGTCAGGGCCGTTATACGAACTGCTGCCCGCCGTCGATGTCGTAGGTCGCGCCGGTGAGCGCGGTATTGGCCATGATGTGGACGGCGAGTGCGGCGACGTCGGCCGGCTGGACGACCCGGCCGATCGGCAGCGTATCCCGCAACTCCTGCCGCCGCTCGTCCAGCTGATCTCCGAGCAGTGATGCCGACAGCGGGGTGTCGACAAAGCCGGCCGCGATGAGATTGACGCGAACCGGCGCCAGTTCAAGCGCGAGGGCCGCGGCAAAGGGAGGCAGCGCGGCGGTGGCGGCAGAGACAATCCCGAGGTCGCGACTGATGCGCCGGCCGCCGGTGCCGCCCATGAACAGCAGCGCGCCGCCTGGCCTCATTTTCGGGGCGGCATTGCGCGCGACCGAGAGGACCTGCACCACGTGATCGCTGAGCGCCTCGCTCACCTCCGCTGAGTCCATCTCGAGCAGGGGCTCGTAGTGCGGGCCGCCGGCCGTGACCATCACATGGTCGATCGGTGCCGGCAGATCCTGGAAGAACTTCGCCACCGCAGCATCGTCGTTGGCGTCGAAGGCCGCGGTCCGCTCGGCACCGACGTCGAGCGCTGCCTGCTTCAGATGCTCGGGATTGCGGCCGGTGAGGATGACCTCGGCACCCTCGGCCCGGGCCCGCCGGGCTGTTTCGAGCCCGATGCCAGCGCTGCCGCCGATCGCGACGACGGTCTGACCGGCCAGTTCCGGTTCACGCCGAGCGGAGACCTCAGTGGTAGCGCTGGTCATGATTCCCCCCGATGAGTCAGGCCGGCGATGTGGCGCCAGGTCGCCGGCGGCATGGTGAGCAGCAATCCGGCGCCTTCCTGGTCACCCCGGCAGTGGCGCCATCTGGGCCGCCATCGGCCGGGGCGGCCGGGGCATGTCCGCGATCTGCATGCGGAGCGCCTTCACCGCCGCGTCGTAGATCCCCGAGAAACTGGGGAAGGGCTGGATCGTGTCGTTCAGTACCTCAACCGGGACATGGGCGCGGATGGCTAGGGTCGCCTGCTGCAGCCACTCGCCGGCCTCGGGGCCGAGCGCGTAGGCGCCGGTCAGTCGCTCGCCGTCACTGAGCAACGTCAGGAACCCGTTGGATTCGGCGTAGGCGTGGGTGTACGTGGCGGTCTTCGGCAACTCCGACACCGGTGCGGTGGCGCTGTACGCCGCTTCGACTGCGCCCACCGCCGCGGCCTGCGGATCGGTGTAGGTGACTCGCGGGACGGCTTCGTAGTTCGCCGCTCGTGCCTCGCCGAGGATGTTCGCCGCGACCACGTCGCCCTCGTACTCGCCCACGTGGGTAAGCGGCCAGATGCCGTTGACGTCGCCGATGGCCCACAGCCGCTCGCCCGCGCGCAGGTACTCATCAACGGCGATACCGTGCGGGCCTGGCTTGACGCCCACCGTGTCCAGGCCGATGCCGTCGACCCGCGGACGCCTGCCGGTCGCCACCAGCAGCCGGTCACCAAACAGGTCCGTGCCGTCATCGAGGTGCAGGACGTAATCGTTGCCGTCGTGCTGAGCGGCGGTGGCGTGCTTGCCGAGCACCAGGTCAATCCCGTCCTGGCGCAGCGCCTCGCCGAGCGCCTCGCCGAGCGCGGCAGGCTCGCGGGGAAGCACGCGATCGGCGCCCTCGATGACCACCGCCTCGCCGCCGAGACGCTGCACCACCTGAGCCAGCTCGACGCCGGCCGGCCCGCCGCCGAGCACCAGCAGACGGCGCGGAACGGCCTTCATCCCGGTCGCCTCGCGGGTGCCCCAGACGCCGTCAAGCTCACGGAGTCCGGGGATCGGCGGCAGCGCCGGCGCGGCTCCGGTCGCGATGACGATGTGCTCCGCGGTGTGGCGGGCGCCGTCCACTTCGATCACGCCGGGTCCCGCCAGCCGGCCCGTGCCACGCAGCACGTCGATGCCGCGGTCCGCCAGCCAGCGCTCCTGGCCGGCGTCGGAATATCCCGACACCATGAAATCCCGCCAGGCCAGCGCCGCCTGAACGTCGACCTGCGCAGTCGCGGCCGCGTTGCGCGCGCCCTGCACCGCCTCACCGGGACGCAGCAGCGACTTCGACGGGATACAGGCCCAGTAGGAACACTCGCCGCCGACCAGCTCTCTTTCCACCACCGCGACGCGCAGGCCGCCCGCTGCGAGCGCCGCAGCGCAGTGCTCGCCGGGCGCCCCGCCGCCGAAGACGATCACGTCGTACTCACCGCTCGAGTTCATCGTTACCTCCGGATCTGGCCCGCCGGACCAAGGCAGGGTCACACGACGACGTGCTTGACATCTGCCATGTACCGTCCGGCGGCTGCGGAAGCCGCCTCAGGGGTGTTTCCGTCTTCGCGCGCGTTCATGTACGCCGCGTACCAGTCCCACCAGTCATGCGGCGGGGCGACCTTCTCGAATGCGCCGTGGTGATCGGCCGTCTCATGCAGGAGCTCCGCCAGGGCCCCGACGCCGGTCTGCCATTCCCGGCCGGGCAGCCGCTCGGTGATCTCCTGCAACAGCCAGGTGTTCCCGTCGGGGTCCGGGAAACTCGCCCAGCTTCGGTAGGATTTGCGATCCGGGTCGGGACCGGGTTCGCGCCGCTCGGTGTTCAGCCCGGCGCCGTGCCACACCTCGCTGACGTCGGCGCCGTGACTGATCAGCTCATCCCGGGCGGCCTCGACGTCCGCCACGATCAGCATCAGGCCCTGCACCGAGCCGGGCGTCATCGTCGTGAGTCCGGTACCGAACTGGACCGAGGCGGGCGAGTTCGGCGGGGTGAACTGCACGATCCGGTAATCCTCCGCCACCGGTAGGTCGGCGTCCAGCCGCCATCCGAGGCCCTGGTAAAACGCCTTCGAGCGACTGACGTCGGTAACCGGCAGGACGACAACCTCGAGTTTCGCATCCACCATCTCGGTTCCTCTCGCTGCCAGGTCAGTGCTCTGCGCCCGCGGCTACGGCTCCCGGTGATGGCGGGTGTCATGATCTGCGCCCTCACTGTGGTTCATCTAACGATTCCCGGACCAGCGAGCAGATAACCAGTGATGGCAGCGGAAAGCAGGCGGCTCACCCCTCGGCACGCTGCCGGGCCTGGGTGATGGCCCAGGCGGCGTTGACCAGGCCGATGTGGCTGAACGCCTGCGGGAAGTTGCCGATCATCTCGCCGGTACGGGGCTCGACCTCCTCGGCGAGCAGGCCGACGTCGTTGATGGCGGCCACGGCCCGCTCGAAGGTCGCTGTGGCTGCCTCGACCTCGCCTGCCAGCGCCTGCGCCTGCGCCAGCCAGAACGTGCACAGCAGGAACGTGCCCTCCGCACCCGCGATGCCGTCGTAGGCCAGGTACCGGTAGACCAGCCCGCGCTCGTCGGTCAGCCGCTGCGCGGTGGCCGTCGATTGTCGCCTTCATCCGCGGGTCATCCCCGGGCAGGAACCCGGTGATGGCCAGCATCAGGCTCGATGCGTCGAGCTCCTCGCTGCCGAATGCCTGGGTGAAAGCCCCGGCCCGCTCGTTCCAGCCCTGCTCCAGAATGGCCGTCCGGATCTCGTCGCGGGCCGCCGCCCAGTCCGTCACCCGGTCTTCGGCGCCGAGATGCGGGGCCAGCGCGATCGCGCGATCCAGCGCCACCCAGCACATCAGCTTCGAGTACAGGAAGTGCCGCGGCTCGCCGCGAATCTCCCAGATCCCCTGGTCCTTCTCCCGCCAGCGGCCGGCCGCGGTGTCCGCCGCACGCGGCCAGGAACCGCCGGGTCACCGGGTCCAGGTCGGCCGAGCTGGTCGACCAGCCGCTGCGCGGCCCCGAGCAGCTCGCCGTACACGTCGAGCTGCCGCTGAACCCACGCGCCGTTGCCGACCCGGACCGGGCGGCTGTCCCGCCAGCCGGCCAGATGCGGCAGCTCCCGCTCGGTCAGGTCGCGCTCGCCGCCGATTCCGAACATGATCTGCAGGTCCGGGCCGGATGGGAGCTCCGGACGCGGCATCGGCGAGGAAGTCGAAGAACTTGCTCGCCTCGTCCGGGCAGGCCGCTACCCACAGGGCCTCGACGGTCAGGCTGGCGTCGCGCACCCAGGTATAGCGATAGTCCCAGTTGCGCCCGCCGCCGACGGTCTCCGGCAGCGATGTGGTCGGGGCGGCAACGATCGCGCCGGTCGGCGCGAACGTCAGCGCCTGCAGCACCCGCCCGGAATGGCGCACCAGCTCCCGCCACGGCCCCTCATAGTTCTGGTGAATCGCCGACCAGGATCGCCAGCCCTCCACCGTGTCGTCCAGCCGGCGCGGTGATCTCCTGCGCGGTCCACGGGGCCAGCGGCGGCCCCGGCCATCTGCCCGTGGCCGAGCGCGAAGACGGCGGCCTGCCCGGCGGCCAGCCGGAGCCGGGCGGTCGCGGTGCGCATCGTCCAGCGTCGAAGCTGACCGGCGTGGACAGCAGCAGCCGGTCGGCGCCGCCGCGGGCGGCGAGCCCGCCGGGGACCGGGACCAGATGGGGTGGACGAGCGCCGTACTCCGGCCGGGGCGCGTAGCTGACCTCGACCTCGATCTCGCCGCCGGTGCAGGCGAGCCGGCGCAGCAGCATGCTCGGGGAATGTGTGCCCAGGTCGTGGCCGCGCTCGTTGCGGCCGACTGCCAGGGCATCGGTCAGCACGGCGGTGCCGCCGGCGGTGGTGTAGGTGGTCTCCAGCACCATGGTCTCGGTCCACGTACCGGCGGCTGGCCTGGAATTCGCCCGCAGGCCGCGATCGCGAAATGCCCGGCGGCCGGGTCAAGCAGGCGGCAGAAGACGGACGGACTGTCGAAGCGGGGGAAGCAGAGCCAGTCCACCGAGCCGTCCCGGCTGACCAGGGCCGCGGAGCGGCAGTCCGACAGCAGCGCATAGTCACCGATCGGCAGGCTGTCCACCGTGATCCCTTCAGCCGCCATCCCGCTCCGCCAGCCGGCGCTAGCCCGACGCCAGGCCGACGCCTGCCAACTGCCCCGGTTACCGCCGTAGCTACCCGCGCGGCGCGGCGGCGCCCTCACCCGTGCCGGGTGAGCCGTTCACTCCAGCGTGACACGGAATCGCCGCAGGTCAAAGGGCAGGACGCCCGGCGCCGGCACGGAATAGGGTGTAACCGGTGTACCGGCGCGGGGAGCCGGGAACAAGTTGGTCCGGGGGGATCATGACCAGCACACTGCCGCAGATGCGGCCTGCTTATTACGACGACCAGGACCTGAACTACCAGGAGTACTGGACAGACCGGGGCTACGAGCACGATGCCGAGGTGATGGCCGTGCGCCGGCTGCTGCGCGGCCGCAGGTTCGAGCAAGCCGTCGACGTCGGCGGCGGCTACGGCCGGCTGTCGGTGGTACTCGCCGAGTTCGCCGACCGGGTCATCCTGGTCGACGCCAGCCAGCAGCAGCTCAGCCTCGCCGATGAATTCCTTGGTGAGCACCCGCAGATCACCAGGAAGCTGATGGACGCGTCGGCGCTGAAGCTGCCGGACGGCTGCGCGGACCTGGTCTCCATGGTGCGGGTGATGCACCACCTGCCGGACCCGACCGCCGAGCTACTGGAACTGCGCCGAGTGCTGCGGCCAGGCGGCACCGCCATCATCGAAGTCGCGAACGTGGCCCACGCCATGAACAGAGTCCGGTACCTGGCGCGCCGCCGGCCGATCCCGGTCAGGCCGACCGACATCAGGACCGAGGCAGCCCGGCAACGCGACGGAATCCCGTTCGTGAACCATCACCCGGCGACCGTCATCAGCCAGCTGAAGTCGGCCGGGCTGCAGGTGGAGCGGACCCTGTCGGTCTCGAACCTGCGGCTGCCGGCGCTCAAGAGGATCGTGCCGGCGCCCGCTCTGCTCGCCATGGAAAGTGCCATGCAGGAACTACTGGCGCCGGTGTACTTCGGGCCCAGCATCTTCCTGCTCCTGCGCCGCGTCTGACCCAGACACCGCTTCGGCAGGCGACGACCAGACCCCAGGGTCCGGAACGTGGCCGGTTTTCGGCGCGCCGCCGATCGTCTGGGCGTGGCTACGGTGTGCCGCTGCGGACGAGAAGTACTGATGCGACGTTAAAACGGCTCTTTGAACTGTTCTGCCCGCCAGCTGCTGCGGCTGCTGGGGCAGCAGATGTTCCCGTAGCCGGTGATAGCCAGATATTCGGCCCTTGACGGCCTTCTCTGGCTTATGCAATCGTTTAAAGCAATCGATTAACCAACGCTGAGCACTGCTACCACGACTGCCGCCGCCGCCAGTTCGCACCCGCTCTTAGCGCCCCGTAGTCCGCAGTCCCCTTCCCGTCTCTCGCACCCCCGGCGAAAGGTGGCGTGCCGTGGCCGGACGCCCAGTGACCCGCAAGGCAACGATGAAAGACGTTGCTGCCGCGGCGGGCGTTTCGACCGCGACCGTGAGCCGGGCGCTGAAAGGCGACCCGGCGATCAGCCTGGCAACCCGGCTGGCCGTGGCCGACGTGGCGCAGCGGGTCCAGTACCGGCCGTCGGCGGCGGCCCGCCGGCTGCGGACCAAATCGAGCTCGCTGATCGGGGTGGTGGTGCAGAGCGTCGGTGACGGTTACATCGGCGACGTGGTGCTCGGCATCCAGCGCCGGGCCCGGGAGCTGGGCTACCAGCCGCTGTTCTTCTCCTCCGAGGGCCGCGAGGACTTGGAGGCCGAGGCCCTCGACGTGTTCTTGTCCGAGCAGGTCACCGAATTCATCGCAGTCTCCCCGACCGGGCGGCCGCAGCTGCTGCGCCGGGCCGTCGAGGAGGGCATGCACGTCGCGGTCATCAACTGGGACACCGAGGTAGCCGCCCAGCTCTTCGACAGCGTCGAGCACGGCGGCATCGGCCGCCGGGTGACCCAGTTCGAGCGCCCGGCTGGGCCAGGAATCGGTCAGTCACATCGCTTCGACGACGTCGCGGCCGGGCGACTGGCCGCGCAGCACCTGATCGAGCCTGGGCCACCGGGACTTCGTCCACCTGCGCGGCCCGAACGTCCGCTCCAGCCTGCTGCGGCTGCTGGGCATGCGGCTGGCGCTGGCCGACGGCGGGCCTGTGGCCGCAGCCGGTGCTGTCCGCGGAGTCGCCGGTGCATGGCCAGCCGGGAGCAGACGGTGGCCGCGTTCCTCCGGCAGGCCTCGCCGCCGGTCGCGATGGTCGCCTACGACGACATGTCCGCCGTCGCGGCGCTGCGGGCCGCGCACCAGGCGGGCTGGCGGGTACCCGACGACCTGTCGGTGGTCGGCATCGACGACATCCAGTTCGCCGCCTACACCAATCCGGGCCTGACCACCGTCGCCCAGCCGAAACACGGACCTTGGCTCGCTGGCCGTCGACGCGCTGATGGCACTCTGCCGCCGAGTCGGCACCGCGAGTACTGGACGGCGAACTGGTGATCCGCGAGTCGACCGCCGCGCCGTCAGTGCCCGCCGGGAGGCGACCGATGACCACCAGCATGCAGGCGATCGAACTTGAGCCGGGCGGCCAGGGCACCGCCCGGCCGGCCGGGCTGCGCGCGACCGCGCTGCGCCGGCTGCGCCGCGACCAGGTCGCGCTCGTTCGCGTTCAGCCTGCTCGGTCCTGCTGGTGCTCGCCGCCCTGATCGGCGGGCCGCTCGCCGCCATGGCTGACCGGCCACGTCGCCGAACGAGCAGTTCGCCAACGCGCTGGCCGCCAACGCCGAGCCGATCGGCATCATGCAGCGCACCTACCTGGCGAACGGACCACGCCACAACCCGCACGGCAGCCTGTTCATCCTCGGCGCCGACGCGCTCGGCCGGGACACGCTGGTCCGGGTCCTGTACGGGGCCAGGATCTCGCTGCTGGTCGCCACGCGCGCCACCGCGCTCGCCGCTGGTCATCGGCATCTCGCTGGGCCTGCTGGCCGGCTACCTCGGCGGCTGGGTCGACGCGGTCGTGAACCGGCTGACCGAGACCGCGATGGCCTTCCCGAACCTGCTGCTCGCGGTCGGGCTGGCGGTCGTTATCGGACCCGGTCTGCTCAACGTTGTGATCATCATCGCGCTGTTCACCTGGTACTACCCGGCCCGGATCGTGCGCGGCGCGACCATCGCGACCAAGCAGATGACGTATCGTCGCGGCCGCCAAGACGGTCGGCGCGCGACCGCGGCGGATCCTGTTCGTGCACCTGCTGCCGCAGGTCTGGGGGCCGCTGCTGGTCTACGCGACCTCGATCATCGCGAACAACATCATCTTCGAGGCGGGACTGTCCTACCTCGGCGTGGGCGTACCGCCGCCGACAGCAAGCTGGGGCCAGATGCTGTCGGACGCGGTGACCTCCGGGCATGTACCAGACCGACCTCACCCTGGCGCTCGCGCCCGGCCTGGCCCTGGTCCTGACCATGCTGGCGTTCAACCTGCTCGGCGACGGCATCAGGGACGCGCTCGACCCGAAGGCGGGCGCGAGCTGATGAGCGGCGTCGTGGCGCGAGCGCGCTCGGCGGCGCGGTGGTCCAGATCCTGATCGTGACGCTGTTCGCGTGGCTGCTGTTCTTCGTGATCGCCAAGTTCACCGGCGCCACCCCGGCCTAGCGGATCGCGGGCAAGAACGCCGCGCACGCCCAGATCGCAGCTGGTGGCCAGGCTCTCGGGCTGAACAAGCCGTACTGGCAGCAGTACCTGATCTTCATGAACCACCTGATCCACGGCAACTTCGGCTTCTCCTACGTCCAGATGCGGCCGGTCTCCGCAGATCATGTGGCCCGCCACCAGGGCGACCGCATCGCTGGTACTCGGTGCGGCGGTGATCTGGCTGCTGATCGCCGCCCCGGTCGGCGCCTGCGGCGGTCTGCGCCCGGGCTCGGCTCGGCGACGTGGCCGGGCCGGGCGGTCGCGATCCTCGGCATGTCGGTCCCGGTGTTCTGGCTGGCGCCGATGATCTCCTATTTCTTCGGCTACCAGCCGACCCAGGGCAAGCTGTTCGGGCTGCCGATCCTGCCGCGTCGGCACGACCATCTTCCCGATCTACGGCTATACCGACTTCGGCCAGAACCCGGCGGAGTGGGCCTACCACCTGATCCTGCCGTGGCTCACGCTGGCGATCGGCTTCGCCGCCGATCTATATCCGGTTCATCAGGACGCTGACCGCCGAGCAGCTCGCCGAGGACTACGCCAGGACGGCGCGAGGCGAAGGGCGCCTCTACCCGCCGGGTGCTGCTGCCCACGTCGGCCGCAACATCGCGCCGACCGATCACCGTGCTGCTGGGCGCCGACATCGCCACCGCGCTGACCGGCGTGTTCTTCGTCGAGACGGTCTTCGGGATTCCCGGGCTCGGCTACACCGGCCTTAGCGCGATCGAGAACCTCGACTACCCGGTCATCACCGGCGTGATCATCGTCGCCGCGCTGATCGCGGTGCTCGCCAACACCATCGTCGACCTGCTGCACGCCGCGCTCGACCCACGGCTGCGCCGAGTAACAAGTCACTGAAGAACAGGAGCGAATCGAAGCACAACAACCCGCAAGGCTAGGAAGGAACCGGAGCCCGACATGTTCACTGACAAATCGAGGCACTACTGGGTTAAGGGCGGCGCAGCGCTCGCCGTCGCAATTCCGCTCCTGCTGACCGCCTGCTCGTCCGGCGGGTCCGGCAGCACCACTACATCTACCACCGGATCGGGTGCGCCCAAGGCGGGCACGCCCAGCGGAACCCTGACGGCAGCTATGTCGTCCGGCGCCATCGACACCATGGACCCGAACCAGTGGTATTACGCCGTCACCTGGGGCCTGGCCAACGCTATGTGCACCACGCTGGTCCGGTACGCCGATCAGCCAGGAACGGCCGGCACCAGCCTCGTGCCCGGCACCGCGAGCATGCCGACGGTTAGCAGCGACGGCCTCACCTACACCTTTACCCTGCGGCCCGGCGCGAAGTTCTCCGACGGCCAGGCCATCACCCCCGCCGACGTCAAGTACACCTTCATGCGGCTGATGGCGCCTGCCGTCGACACCGGCACCGGCTATTACTTCACCGGCCTGATCGGCGCGCCCGCCTACCTGGCCGGCAAGTCGACCACCCTGGCCGGCATCACGACCACTGCCAGCACCATCGCGTTCCACCTCAGCCGCGCCCGACGGCGCGTTCCTGTACAAGGCAGCACTGCCGACGACCTGCCCGGTGCCCGCCGGGACGCCGATGAAGCCGGTCACGAACGGCTCGCTGGAGGAGAAATACGCCAGCGGTCCGTTCAAGATGCAGCTCGTACTCGCCGTGTCGGCAGCTCGTGCCTGGTCTTCAACAAGAACTATGATCAGGCGCTCGGCGCTCGCGGCCACGTCGCCAAGATCGTCTTCGCGATCGGGGTCCCAGTCGACCCAGGCGGTGCTGCAGATCCAGGCCGGCCAGCTCGACTTCCAGGTCTCGAACCTGGCCGACGGCCGACATCATCAAGCTGTCGCAGAACAAGGCGCTGGCGGACCAGGTGCACGACTCGGCCCGGCCGTCGCTGACCTACATCTTCCTGAACAACGAAGTCCCGCCGCTGAACAACGTCGACGTGCGCAAGGCGATCAACTACGCGATCAACCGCACCGCGATCCTGGCTCAGTGGGGCGGCCCGCTGGCCGGCGCGCCGAGCGACCAGATCATCCCGGCCGGTCAGTCGGACTACAAGCAGTTCAACATCTACCCGAACACGCCGGACCTGGCCAAGGCCAAGGAACTGATGAAGGCCGCGCACGTCAAGCTGCCCGTCACCCTGGCGCTGCGGACCCAGAACGACACCCCCGGCTTCATCAACATGGCCCAGGTCATCCAGGCCAACCTCAAGCCGATCGGGATCAACGTCCAGATCGTCGGCACGCCGAACAGCGTGAACGGTTCGTTCATCAGCCAACCCCAAGGCGCAGGTGCCGATGGGCATCGAACCCTGGTCGCTCGACTTCCCCGACGGCGAGGCGATCATCAACACCGGGCTCGACCCGGCCAGCCCGAACGGCGCCGCCGAACATGGCCCGATGGGGCGACAAGGCGTTCATCCCGGCCTTCAACAATGTGCCTGGCACTGCAGGGCTCGGCTCGGCAGACGGCGTACGAGAGCCTGGACCAGCAGATCATGTCGGAGCAGGCGCCGTACGCGCCGCTATTCAACCCGAAGTGGTACGACTTCGTCTCCGAGCGAGCTCGGAGGTTATGTCTACAGCGAGGCGATGGACGCAATAAACTACAACACGCTCTACATTAAGGTGAGGAAGCCGTGACGGTATCCCTCAGCCAGGTGGCTCCTGGCCGTCGCTGGCCCCGGCCCTTCCGGGCCGGGGCGGCGGTGGCCGGCCTGGCCAGAGGACGGGCGGCGAGGACCGCCGCGCCGCCCGTCCGCGGCGACCCCTGCTCGACGATCAGCGACCTCGCGTCGCGATCCCCACCGAGAGCGGCACGATCGAGGCGGTTCGCGGCATCAGCCTGAACGTCGCACCGCGGGGAGACCCTCGGCGTCGTCGGCGAGTCCGGCTCAGGCAAAACCATGCTGGCGCTGTCGGTGCTGGGCCTGCAGCCGAAGACGGCACTGGTCACCGGCTCGGTCCAGCTGGACGGGACCGAGCTGATCGGCGGCAGCCCGGCCCAATGGCAGCGGATCCGCGGTGACCGGGTCGCGATGGTGTTCCAGGACCCGATGACCGCGCTCAACCCCATGTACACGATCGGCTGGCAGGTCGCCGAGTGCGTCCGGCTGCACCGGCAGGTCGAGCCGCGACGGCGGCGACTGGCCGCGCGGTCGAGCTGCTGGCCGCGGTCGGCCTGCCCGAGCCGGGCAGATCGGCCGGCCGGTACCCGCACGAGCTGTCCGGCGGCATGCGCCAGCGGGTCGTGATCGCGATGGCGATCGCCAACGAGCCCGAGCTCCTGATCGCCGACGAGCCGACCACCGCGCTCGACGTGACCGTGCAGGCGCAGATCCTCGACCTGCTGCGCCGCGGTCCGCGAGCAGACCAGCGCGGCGATGATCCTGATCAGCCACGACCTCGGCGTCGTGGCCGGCGTCGCCGACCGGGTGCTGGTGATGTACGCGGGCAAGGCGGTCGAGGTCGGCAGCGTCGACGACGTGTTCGCCGCGCCCGGCGATGCCGTATACCGCCGGGCTGCTGGCCTCGCTGCCGCTCGCTGGACCAGCGCAGCGAGCGGCTGCCGTCCATCCCCGGCATCCCGCCGACCGGGATCGGCTACGGCGCTGGCTGCGCGTTCGCGCCGCGCTGCCCGCTCGCGGCCGAGGCCTGCGGCGCCGCAGCCCGCCGCTGATCCGGGTCGAGCCCGGCCATGTCGCGGCCTGTCATTTCGCCGGCCCGGACGCAGGCGGCCGGGCCGCGGTCGCGCTCCGGCAGCCCGGCGGTGACAACCGACTTCAGACCGGGAACGTGGCCGCGGACGCGACTGTGCACGTCGGTGCTCGCGGTCAGGGACCTGGTCAAGAACTTCCGGGTGCGCGGCGCCAGGCTGCGGTCGGTCGCTGACCGTGCAGGCCGTCTCGGGCGTCAACCTTGATCTGCATGCCGGGCGGTGCCTGGCGCTGGTCGGCGAGTCCGGCTGCGGCAAGTCGACGCTGGCCCGGCTGCTGCTCCGGCTGGAGGAACCGACTCGCGGCAGCATCACGCTGAACGGCCGCGAGCTGACCGGGCTGTCCGAGGACGAGCTGCGGGCCGACCCGGCGCGACCTCCAGATGGTGTTCCAGGACCCGTACTCCTCGCTGAACCCGCGGCTGTCGGTCGGCGAGATCGTCGGCGAGCCGCTGGCCGTGCACAAGATCGAGGACCGGGCCGGCCGGGTACGCGACCTGCTGCTCAGCGTCGGCCTCGACCCGGCGGCTAGCGTCCGGTTCCCCGGCGAGTTCTCTGGCGGGCAGCGACAGCGGATCGGCATCGCCCGCGCGCTCGCGCTCGGGCCGCAGGCGATGGTGCTGGACGAGCCGGTCTCGGCCCTGGACGTCAGCATCCAGGCCAGCGTCCTGAATATGCTGCGTGACCTGCAGCGCGACCCGGAACATCGCCTACCTGTTCATCGCGCACGACCTGTCGGTCGTCCGGCAGGTAGCCGACGACATCGCGGTGATGTACCTCGGCCAGATCGTCGAGCAAGGCCCGGCCGATGAGGTCTACCGGCGGCCCGCGCATCCGTACACCCCGCGCTGCTGTCGGCGGTGCCGGTGCCCGACCCGGTCGCCGAGCGCAGCCGGGAGCGCATCTTGCTGCGCGGTGAGGTGCCAAGCCCGGTCAGCCCGCCGTCAGGCTGCCGGTTCCGGACCCGGTGCTGGAAAGCCGACGACCGGTGCGCGAGCGAGCAGCCCCCGCTGGTATCCGTCGACGGCGCGCACCGGGTCGCCTGTCATTACCCGAGAACGGCCCCTGGGCCGCCCAGGAGGTGCCGTCATGACCCGGTGTTACGCCTGGCCGCTCACAGTCGGCGCGGGGCAGGATCTGCAGCTGCACGTGTCGACGCCGTACCCCGCGTTCGCGGTGTTGCTGTTCCGGGTGGGCGCGACGATCGATCAGGTCGTGACAAGCCCGCCGCAGGTCTTCGACGGCCACGACCTGCCCCTCGGCCGGCCGGACGCGGCCTGGGGCTGGCCCCGGTACACCGTCGGCCTGGCTGCCGGGCTCGCCGACGGCATCTACGTCGCGGTACCGGTCCCGGTCGGGCAAGTCGACTGCGGCCCCGACGGCAGCCCGGTACCGGTCGCGGCCGATCACGGACTGCTGACCCGTGCCGACGCGTGCCTGTTCGTGCTCCGCCGCCGCGCGGCCGCCAGGCCCGGCCGGCGGATCCTGGTCAAGCTGCCGACCGCCACCTATGCCGCCTACAACCAGCTCGGCGGGGTCAGCCTGTACGCGGGCGCGAACTGGGTACGCGACTGGTCGGCCGCAGGGTTACGTCGTCAGCCTGCAGCGGCCGGGCAACGGCGGAGTCGGCGGCCAGGTGATGCTGGGCGACGCGCCGGATGTGTATGCGCGCTCGTCGCGGCGCCAGGTGTTCGCGCACTGGGACGCGCCGTTCGTCGCCTGGCTGGAGCGCCGCGGCTACGACGTCGGACTACTGCACCGACTTCGACCTGGACGTACGACGACGGCGCTGCTGGCGGGCGACGCGCTCCTGCTCGCTGCCGGGCACGACGAGTACTGGAGCGCGCAGATGCGCCGCCGGGTGCTCGAGTTCGTCGACCAGGGCGGCAGCCTCTGCTTCTTCGCCGGCGACGTGGCCTGCTTCGAAGTCGAGTTCGGCAGTGGCGGCGACCGGCTGTTCTGCCCGAAAATGGCCTGTGCCAGAACGGGCCGGCCGGCGGCGCGCTGTGGCACGTCCACGACCCGCACGACTGGCTGACGATGTCCAGCGGCGCCTTCGGCGGCGGCTGGTGGGACGGCCGCCGGGCGATCGACGGCTACCAGCCGGTCGTGCCCGACCACTGGGTCTTCGACGGCGTAACGTTCCCGCAGGGCGGGATCACCGGCGGCGAGGACACCCCGGTGATCGGCTACGAGACCGACGGCGTGCGGCTGGAACGCGGGTCGCTGACCCACCGCAGGCTGAGCGAGCACCGCAGGGGCGGCAGCGGCGGCCGGACGCTGCTCGCGCTCGGCAAAGCTGTCGGCCGGCTGGGTCGCGGGCTACGACCAGGCCAACGCGGCGATCATGATCAGGACCGCGCCGTCGGGCGGGATGGTGTTCTCGGTCGGCACCACCGACTGGCCGCTGGCGCTGGAACCGACCCGGCGATCAGCCAGATCACCGCGAACGTGGTCGACCGGCTGCCGGCCGGGCCGCTGCGGATCCGGGGGCCGGTCTGCGCCGAGAGCGAGTACATCGGCGAGGGCGAGCTGGTCGGGGCCGGGCAGCAGGCGAGCTGGTACATCGACGGCGGCCAGGTCGCCGCGTAGGCGTGACCAGGGTGGAATGGCAGGTCATCGGCGGACGGGTGAGCGGCGAAGCTCGACCGGGCATCAGCACCGTGACCGGATCGGCCACGGCGGCGACGAGTAGCTGACGGTAACCGCGACCGCGACCGACGCCGATGGCCGCAGTACTTCGGCAGCCGCACGGTGCGCGTGGCCGGGACCGAGGAGTACCTGCGCCGCCGGATCATCCGGATGCTGACGCGATGGCGTTCCCGGACGAGCAGGGCGGCGCGCTGGTGGACCAGGACGCGTCCGAGGCCGAGCTGGCCGGCCGGGTGATCCCGATCCGGCTCGGCTGGGTCCGCAAGCACGCCGGCGTGCTGACCGGGCTGATCGACGAGCTTGAGCAGCGACTGGACCGCCAAGGGCCGGATGGCCGACGGATCGCTGCAGCCCGACGATCTGCGATGAGCTGTGACAACACCGCGGGCGGTCGCCCGCGCAGGAAAGGACCGGCACGATCAATGACGGCGGCAGCGCAGGACGGACCCGGGGACAGTTCCGCCTCGGCCTGGTCGGGGCCGGCCGGATGGGCCGGACGCACCTGGCCGCGATCTGGCAGTGTCGGCCGGGTCGCGTCGCCGGGCGTAGCTGAACCGTGGCCGAGGCCCGCGCGGCGATGGCCGCGGCCGGGCACCCGGCCTTTGCCACCCTCGGCGAGCTACTCGGCGCGGGGGCCGTGGACGGCCGCTGATCGCGGTGCCGACCAACCAGCACCTGGCCTGGTCAGCGAAACGCTTGGGCCGGGCCTGCCGGTGCTGTGCGAGAAGCCATGCGGGCTCACCGTCGAGGAGGCCCGCCGGTGCGCCGAAGCGGCCGGCGGCCCGGGCCTGGTCCTGCAGGTCGCCTACTGGCGGCGGTTCGTGCCCGACCTGATGGGCCTGAACGACCAGCTCGGCCGGCGGCGAGCTGGGCAAGATCCTGGCGGTGAACTGCTACCAGTGGGACGTGGCGCCGCCGCCGGAGGAGTTCCGGCAGAGCAGCGGCGGCATCTTCGTCGACATGGGCGTGCACGAGTTCGACCAGATCCGCTGGCTCACCGGCCAGGAGTTCACCGGGCTGCACCCGGCCGCGGCCCGGACCGGCAGGCGGCCGACCCGGATTGCGCGCAAATGGTCGCCGAACTGGATGGCGGCAGTCTCGCGATGGTCAGCCTCGGCCGCTGGCATCCCGCGGGCGACATCTGCCGGGTCGAGGTGTACGGCACCAACGGCACCGCGGTCTGCCCGTTCTGCAGCCGGTAGACGCCGAAGCTGTGTTCGCGCAGGCGCTGCGGCGGCAGGCCGAGGACTTCGCCGTGGCCGCACGCGGCCGTCATGGCACCGGCGCTGTCATCGCGGACGCAGTCACGGCGCTGTCGGTAGCCACCGAGGCCGCCGACCTGCTTGTCCGGGAGATCTAGGCACGGAATGGGAGACACATGATCATGATTGGCAACGCGCCGGTGAGCTACGGCGCGTTCGAGGTGACCGTCGGCAAGCACGAGGGCGTGCCGACGGCGACCGAGGTGCTAGACGCCGTGGCCGAGGCGGGCTACGACGGCATCGACCTCGGCCCGCTCGGTTTCCTCGGTGACGGCGCCGAGTTGCGGCACGCGCTGCAGTCTCGCGGCCTGCTGCTGGCCGGCGGCTACGTGGAGGTCGACGTGTCGGCCGACGGCGCGCAGGCCGGCGGGATGGCGGAGCTAGCCGGGTCTGCGACCAGTTCGACGCCGTGCACCCGGATGTGGCCGCCGAGTTGCAGCCGCGGCCGACGGTCGCACTTATCGGCCAGCCAGCCGCGGTCAGCGGCGAGAGCGCCGGCCAGCGCTGGAGCCGGGTCGAGCGAGTCGTCGGCGACGTGGTGCGGTACTGCGCAGGACCGAGGCTACCAGGCGGTGCTGCACAACGAGGTGGGCACCCAGCTCGGCACCCAGGAGGACGCGTGGTGCGCGTGCTGGAGTCGACAACCGCGGCGCTGTGCCTGGACACCGGGCACCTGATCGCGGCCGCCGGCGACCCGCTAGCAATCCTGGCGGAGTGGCGGGACCGGGTCACGCACGTCCATCTCAAGGACGCGCTGCCCGCGCCGGACGGCCGCCCCTACGACGACGCGATGAAGCTCTGGGAGGACGACGCCTTCTGTCCGCTCGGGCCGGCGCGGGCCGGGTCGACGAGGTCCTGGCCGACCTGCGCGCCGCGGCGTACTCGGGCTGGATCCTGGTCGAGCAGGACGTGCTGCCGCGCGATCCGGCGGCCTATCAGACGGCCAGCCAGAATCAGGCGGCCAACCGGCAGTACCTGCGCGATCGCGGCTGGTAGCCCGGCAGCCTCGAGCCAGTCACCGGGACCCAGCTGCCGGCGGCGGCCGACTCCTCCATCGCGGTGCACACCTGCTGCACCCGCAGGCCGGTGCGCAGGTCCGGCAGCCAGGGGCCGTCCGGCCAGGCCTCGAGCAGGCTGCCGAGGAAATTGACGAAGCTGGCCCCGTAGCCGACGCCCTGGCCGATCGCCCACCAGTCGGCGGCGTAGGGGTGGCTGGGATGCTCGGCCCTGATGGTGCGCATGCCGTACAGGTGCTCGTCGTCGCCGGTGCGGCCGAGCTGCAATTCGTTCAGCCGCGCGTAGCTGAAGCTCACCGTGCAGGCCGTCCCGTTCACCTCGACCATGAAGTCGCACGGGCGGCGGGCGCAGGTGCGGGCCACCTCCAGTACGCCGGCCGCGCCGGTGCCGAACCGCAGCAGGGCGCTGGCCGCCTCGTCGACGCCGACCGGCCGCGAGGCACCCTCGCCTGGCTCGCCGGACGGACGTTGCGTAGTGAATGTGCGCGACTGGGCGCAGACCTCGGTCACCGGGCCGACCATCCATTCGGCCAGGTCGACCAGATGGCTGCCGAGATCGGCGATGGTGCTGCCGCCCAGCTGGCGGTCGAACCGCCAGTCGAACGGGATCGCCGGGTCGAGGAACTCGTCAGAGAGCCAGTTCCCCCGCCACAGCAATACCTCGCCGATCTCGCCCGAAGTGATCAGCTCCCGCATCAGCGCTAGCGCCGGCAGGTAGCGGTAGTTGAAGCCGATCGCGCCGAGCAGCCCGCCCTGTTCCATGGCCGCCACCGCGGCCTCGCCCTCCGGCAGCCAGACGGCGAGCGGCTTCTCGCAGATCACCGCCTTGCCCGCCGCGGCCGCGGCCTGGATGATCTCCGCGTGCGTGCCGGGCGGCGTGCAGATATCGACAATGTCGACCGCCGGGCTGGTCACCAGCTCACGCCAGTCGGCCGTCCAGGAGGCAAACCCGAGCTGACGGGCGGCAGCTGACACTGCGGCCACGTTCCGTCCTGAAATCACGCTCAGCCGGGGCCGGGGGCCGCGAGCCCGGATCACCGGCGCCGCCGTGTAGCCATAGGCGTGCGCTTTGCCCATGGCGCCGTAACCGACCACGCCGATTCGCACGTCCCCGCTCATTGGCCGCCCTCCCTGTCGCCGTGATCACGGCATACGCCATTACGGCACGATCCGGCGCAGGTTTCACCTGATCTGCACAGGACCACGAGCTGGTCTGCACGCCCGCCTGATTGGCTGCCTTCCACGTGCCCGGCAGGTGAAAGTTGGCATAGGGGGATAAAATATGACGTATCTGATCGATGAGCGGATCGATGACCTCCGGATGGTGACGGACGGGCTCGTCATCGCGCCGGGCGACGCGGAGTACGACAACGCGCGCCGGGTGTGGAACGCGGGGATCGACCGCCATCCGGCCGTGATCGCCCGTTGCGCTTCGACCGCCGACGTGGCCGCGGCGGTCGACTTCGCCCGCGAGCACGGCCTGGAGGTATCGGTCCGCGGCGGCGCGCACAACACGGCCGGCACCGCCGTCTGTGACGACGGCGTCATGATCGACCTGGGCATGCTCAACGAGGTCGCGGTGGACCCGGTAACGCGGCGAGCCCGCGTCGGCGGCGGCGCCCTGCTGGCGGACCTGGACGCGGCGACGTTGCCGCACGGGCTTGCCGTCCCGGCCGGGCTGATCAGTCACACGGGCGTCGGCGGGCTCACCCTCGGTGGCGGGATGGGCTGGCTGACCCGCGAGTTCGGCCTGTCCATCGACAACCTGCTCTCGGCCGAGATCGTCACCGCGTCCGGCCAGGTCGTGCGCGCGGCAGCGGACGAGCGACCGGAGCTGTTCTGGGCGATTCGCGGCGGCGGCGGCAACTTCGGCGTGGTCACCAGCTTCGAGTTCCAGCTGCACGACGTCGATCCGACCGTGCAGCTCGGCATGTTCTTCTGGGGCCTGGACCAGGGCCCGGAGGCACTGCGACTGGCCCGTGACATTGCCACCGACATGCCACCTGGTATCAACGCCGTGATCGGCGCCCTGAATGCGCCGCCGGCGCCGTTCGTCCCCCCGGAGCATCACTTCGCGCCTGGCTACGCGCTGATCCTGACCGGATTCGGGTCACCGGAGCACGACCGGCTCGTCAGCCGGATCCGGGACCGGCTGGAGCCGTTGTTCGATCTGGTCACGCCGCTGCCCTACGTCAACCTGCAGCAGATGCTCGACGAGGCCAACGCCTGGGGCTCGCACGCCTATGAGAAAGGCACCTACCTGGAGGACTTCTCCGATGGCGTCATCGACGTCATCACCACGCACGTCCCGGCTAAGACCTCACCGATGTCGCTGCTGCTGCTCTACCGCCTGGACGGCGCCTTCAGCGAGGTCGCCGAGGACGCGACGGCCTTCAGCGGCGGGCGGTCGCCGCGGTTCGCGGCGTTCATCGTGGGCGTCACGCCGGACGCCGGCGGCCAGGCCGCCGAGCAGGCGTGGGTCCGCAATCTGTGGACTGCGCTGCTGCCGTATGCCAGCGGCAGCGGCGACGGCTACGTCAACGGCACCTCCGACTATGCCGACGATCGGGTCCGGGGCAGCTACGGCGCCGGCAAGTACGACCGGCTCGCCCGGCTCAAGGCCGAGTACGACCCGCATAACCTGTTCCACCTGAACGCCAACATCACTCCGGCCACCGTGCCCGCTCGCGGGCCCTGGCAGCTGCCGCATCAGCGCCGGCACCCCGGTTAGCGGGCGGGCGGGGCAGGTCCGGGAGTTCGCCTGGACAGATCGGAGCAAGCAGCCGATATCGTGCCTGCATGTTCTCCGTGCGCAGGCCGTCCGCAGACCAGCTAGCCAGGCTCGTCGCAGGCCAGGGCGCGCGTGAGCTTAGCTATGCCGAGCACGGCGCGACGGCCGGGGAGCTGCCGCCCGGCTATCACCATGACCGGTGGGACGCTGACCTCGGCCGGTACGACGAGGCGGAGTTCACCAGGCTCGCCGAGGCGATCGGCAACTGGCAGGTCCAGCTCGGGGCGGGCATGGCGGTCTACCCGGCCGAGCCGGTCCAGCCGGGCCTGACGTTTGCCCTGGCCCTGCCGTTGCCGGCCGGGTGGGCCACCGCGGCTGGCCGGGTCGTCTACGTGACCAGTGAACCTGGCCGGCGCGGGTTCGCCTACGGCACCCTGCCCGGTCATCCCGAGCGCGGCGAAGAGGCCTTCCACCTGGTCCGCAGCGGCTGCCGGATGCTGCTGGAGATCGTCGCGTTCTCCCGGCCCGCGCATCCGCTGGCCCGGCTCGGAGCGCCGGCCGCGCGGGCGCTGCAGGCGCGGGCGAACAGGGCCTACCTGGCCGGGATGCGCGCCGCCGCGGCGGCACAGCGGTGAAGGTCGTCGTGGCCGGCGGCAGCGGGGCACTCGGTCAGCGCATCGTGGCAGACCTGGCGGGCCGCGGTCATGAGGTCGTCGTGCTGACCCGATCGCCGGTGAGCCGGCCCGGCCAGCCGCACCGCCAGGTCGGCTGGGACGGGAAATCGGCCGGGGACTGGGCGGCCGAGCTGGACGGCGCCGCTGTCATCAACCTGTGCGGGGCGCTCGTCGACCGGCCGCCGACCGCCGGCAACGTCGACCTGCTCACTCGCTCGCGGGTGCAGCCGACGCTGGCGCTGGCGCACGCGGCGGGCCGCCTGAGCACCCCGCCGCCGGCCTGGATTCAGATGAGCACGCTGGCCATCTACGGCGACGCCGGCGACGCGATCCTGGACGAGAGCGCACCGCCTGCCGACGGGCCGGCCCAGATGGCGGGGGTGGCCCGAGCGTGGGAAACGGCTGCCGTGCAGGCACTCGGCAGTCAGGAGGCCGCCGGGCACGCCGCCACCGCGCGGTTGGTGATGCTCCGCACCGGCATCGTGCTGGATCCGCGGGCGCCGGCCATGCGCCGGCTGACCGGACTGGTCCGGCTGGGACTCGGCGGTCGCATCGGCACCGGCCGCCAGTGGGTCAGCTGGCTGCACATCGACGACTTCACCGCCATCATCGCGTCCTGCCTGACCGAGCCGTCGCTGTCCGGGATCGTGCATGCCACCAGCCCTGAGCCGGTGAGCAACGCCGACCTGATGGCCGGCCTGCGGACTGCCCTGCACCGGCCGGCCGCACCGCCGGTGCCGGGCTGGCTGCTGCGCGCCGGAGCGGCGGTAGTGCGGTCAGATCCCGCGCTCGCGCTGACCGGCCGGCGATGCGTGCCGCGGGTCCTGCTCGAGCACGGCTTCTCGTTCGGTTATCCGCAGCTGGGCCCGGCGCTGGACCAGTTGCTGTCCCGGCGCCGCTAGGGCATCGCACCGGCTGTGGTCGCCGTGCATCGGCTAGTGCACACTGGTTGCGGTCCTGACCGACGAGGAGGATCCATGCTGCGACGCAGCTGCGCGACCGCGGCCGGCCTGCTGTTGCTGTGTTCTGCTGGCGGTACGGCACTGGCGAGCACCGCACTGGCGAGCACCGCACTGGCGAGCACCGCACTGGCGAGCACGGGCCGGCTGGCGACCGAGAGCGTGCTCACCGCCCTGGTCCTCGAGGCGGGCGCAGTGACGCCGCTGTACAGCACCGGCGTGGCCGGCCCGGCGATACCGATTGCCGACGGCGCGATCGACGCGGCGTTCACGCCGAATGGCGACCGCGCTTACGTGGTGGGCGGCGGCCATGTCACGCCGATTGACATCGACGGTCAGAACGCCGTTGCCGAGCCTGCTATCGCGCTGCCGCACACCGTGCATGCGGACGCTGTCGCGGTTGCGATCACCCCGAACGGCAAGACGGCGCTGGTGGTCGACAACTTTGCGCCGTACTGGGTGAGCTGGATCAGCACCGCGACCAATACGGTCACCGCCAAAGTCAAGGTAGGCGTATCGCCGATCAGCATCGCGATCACGCCGAACGGCAAGTATGCCTATGTCACCAACGTGAACTCCGGCACGGTGACCGCGCTGAACATCGCCCAGCACCGCGTGATCCGCACCATCTACGCGCACGGCTTCGACCCGGAGGCCATCGCGATCACTCCTAACGGCAAGTTCGCGTACGTCGCCGACAACAGCTCCGGCGCCGTCACGCCGATCAGGATCTCGACCAACACGGCGCTCAAGCCGATCAAGGTCGGCAAGGTCCCGGCTGCCATCGCCATCACGCCAGGCGGCACGTTCGCCTACGTCACGAACAATGGCTCCGGCACGGTCAGCAAGATCAAGGTGTCCACGCGGCGCGTAGTCAAGACGATCAAGACTGGCGGCTATCCCGACGACATCGCGCTCACGCCTAACGGCACATTCGCCTACGTGGCCAGCTGGGATCAGCGGGCGATCAAGACGCACCTGCGGACCGTCACCGCGATCAGGCTGTCGACCGGGAAAGTCATCCACCAGATCACCGTCGGCCGCGACCCGATCGCGCTCGGCATGTCGGCGGGCGGCACCGTGGTGTACTCGGCCAACTGGAAGTCCGACACCGTCTCACCAGTCAGTGTCGCGACCAACACGGCCGGCCCTGCTATCGGCCTGGCCGGTTATCACCAGCCCGAGTTCATCGCGATCAGGCCGTAGCCTGGTCGATCATGACCGACGCCGGACCTGCCCGCGACCAGCTCGCCCTGCTCCTTGACCGGTGGCGGTCGGAGCTGGCGGCCTGGGCCATTCCCGAGCACATCACCGCCGCGGTCACCCAGTCGCCCTGGGTCCTGCCGCGCGGCGTCTTCGCCCGCCGCGCCGACCGGGTATCGGCCGCACCGTCGGGACTGTCCTTCGAGCGGGCCTGGGCCGCACTCGAGCCGCCGGGCAGCGTACTGGACGTCGGCTGCGGGGCCGGGGCTGCATGCTTGCCGCTGCTGCCCCGGTGCACGGCACTGACGGCAGTCGATACCCAGGCTGACATGCTGGCGATGGTGGCCGAGCGGGCTGAGGCCGGCGGCCTGCGTCCGCGGCTGGTTCAGGGCACCTGGCCCGCCGCCGCCGCCGAGGCCGGCCCGGCCGACGTGGTGACCTGTCACCACGTGACCTACAACGCGGCCGACATCGAGCCCTTCCTGACCGCGCTCACCGCGGCGGCGCGACGGCTGGTGGTCGTGGAGATGACGACCAGCCACCCGCTGGTCAGCCTGAACCCGTTCTGGCTGCGGTTCCACGGACTGGTCCGGCCGTCCGGGCCGACCGCCGACGACCTGCTCGCGATCCTGGCCGCCCTCGGCATCACGGCCCGGCACGAGCGTTGGACCAGGCCGGGCGGCCGCGACTACGGCTCGTTCGCCGAACTGACCGACGTCACCAGGATCCGGCTGTGCCTGCCGCCGGAGCGGGGCGACGACGTCGGCCGGGCCCTGATCGAGTCCGGCATCGACCCCGAGCACCCGGTCGACCTCGGCTCGTCCGGCCGCGAGGTGGTCACGATCTGGTGGGATGGCCGGCGAGTCACCACCGATTTGGCTACTGGAGCGTCTACCAGGTAGAGACGATGGGGACAGCTAGCGGTGATGGGCGGCTCCGATGAGTGAATACCCGGACGACTGGTTCCGCGACGGCAAGGGGGCCGACAGTAAGGACGCCGCCGACAACGCGGCCGACCAGACCATTGCCGTCAGCCGGCCAGGCCACCCAGGCGGTCAGTACCAGGTCAGGCAGTACCCGGGCAGCCCCGGAGAGGGCGGTGGCCAGGCGCGGGCGGTGGCCAGGCCGCGGGCGGTGGCCAGGCCGCGGGCGATGGCCAGGCCGGGGGCGCGGGCCAGGCCGGGCCCGGCGGTCCACCGAAACCGGGCGACTGGCCCTCGCAGCCACCGCTGCGCAGCGACGACGACCCGTGGTCGCGAGGATTCGGCCAGCGCGGCGGCAGGCAGGCAGGTGGCGGTACCGCAGCGCCCCCGGCACCGCCGGCGCCAGCCGGGCCGCGGCGGCCCGGCCCGCCCCGGCGGCGCGGATGGCTGCGGCCCCGGCGCATCTTCGGCGTGCTCGGGCTGGTCATCGTGGTGCTGCTGGCGGCCACGGTCAGCACGTACTTCTACTTCAACAGTAAGCTGCACCGGAGCAACATCCTGGTCGACTACGCGGGCCGGCCCGCGGCCGGATCCGGCACCAACTGGCTCATCGCCGGATCCGACAGCCGCCAGGGCCTGACCAAGAAGCAGGAGCGCAAGTTCTCCACCGGCTCGGACTCCGGCGGCCGGTCCGACACCGTGATGATCTTGCACGTCCCGGCCAGCGGCCGCCCGGTGCTCATCAGCATCCCGCGCGACTCCTACGTGAACATCCCCGGTCACGGCATGGACAAGATCAACGCGGCGTATTCCATCGGCGGGCCGGCGCTGCTGGCCAAGACCATCCAGAGCGATACCGGGCTGTACATCAACCACTTCATGGATATCGGGTTCGGCGGCTTCGTCAACGTGGTCAACGCCGTCGGCGGCGTGCGGCTGTGCCTGTCCGCGCCGCTGTATGATTCCGCGTCCGGGCTGCACCTGAAGAAGGGCTGTCACATCCTGTCCGGTGGCCAGGCGCTGTCTTACGTCCGTGACCGGCACGACTTCGCTACCCAGGACCTGCAGCGCGAGCAGGACC
The DNA here is from genome assembly GCA_963713585.1 of uncultured Actinomycetota bacterium. Lineage (GTDB taxonomy): Bacteria > Actinomycetota > Actinomycetes > Streptosporangiales > Streptosporangiaceae > JAJYUU01. The sequence continues at coordinate 31,308 of CAVQMG010000011.1, forward strand.
AGAGGATCTTCCTCAAGGCGCTGCTCGGCAAGATGACCAGTCCGTCGGTGATGTTCAACCCGTTCTCGGCGCTGCCAGCCGCCAATGGCGTGGTCGGCACCCTCACGGTGGACGAGGGCACCAGCCTCTACCAGCTGATCCAGGTCGCGATGGCGATGCGCAACCCGCAGACGACGACGGTCCCGATCGCTAACTCGAACTACCCGACCTCGGCCGGGGACGCGGTCCTGTGGGACAGCGCACGGGCCAACGAGCTGTGGACCGATCTCAAGACCGGCCAGAAAGTACCGAAGTCGCTGCTCACCGGCTCACACCAGGGCACCTGAGCGATCAAGGCGCTGCTGCGAAGGTCATGCTCAGGATGCGTTCAGCTAACCTTCAGGCACCGGCTCGACAATGAAGCCATGAACAGCCAGGCCGAACGCCGTCAGCCGGATGCCCGCCTGCTCGTGGTCGAGGACGAACCGAACATCCTTGAGCTGCTGGCGGCGAGTCTGCGGTACTCAGGATTCGAAGTGGTCACGGCTGCCGCCGGGAGCGAAGCCGTGCAAGCCGCGCAGCGGCATCGGCCGGACCTGATCGTGCTGGACGTCATGCTGCCCGATATGGACGGTTTCGACGTTATCAGGCGGCTTCGGGGCGGCGGAGCGCAGATTCCGGTGGTGTTCCTGACCGCGCGCGACTCGACCGAAGACAAGATCCGCGGCCTGACGCTGGGCGGCGACGACTACGTCACCAAGCCGTTCAGCCTCGAGGAGGTCATCGCCCGGATCCGGGCCGTGCTGCGCCGGACCCGCGGCGATGGCAGCGAGCCGCCGCCCCGGCTGAAGTTCGCCGACCTGGAACTGGATGAGGACAGCCACGAGGTCTGGCGCGGCGGCCAGCAGATCCAGCTCTCCCCCACCGAGTTCAAGCTTTTGCGGTACTTCATGGGGAACGCTAACCGCGTGCTGTCCAAGATGCAGATCCTCGACCACGTGTGGGACTACGACTTCCGCGGTGACACCGGCATCGTCGAGTCCTACGTCTCCGTCCTACGCCGGAAGATCGACACGACCGAGCCGCACCTGCTGCACACCCTGCGCGGCGTCGGCTACGTGCTCCGGTTGCCGCACGGCTAGGTCCGACTTCTTTCATGGATCAGGCGAGCGGGGACAGGGGCTTCTGGCGATCGGTCAGGGAGCTGCCGGCGCGCACGCCGCTTCGGGTCAAGCTGATCACGGTCCTGCTGGCCCTGGTGGCGATCGCCCTGCTCGTGATCAGCGTGGCGGGTGCCGGCTTCCTGCGCAGCTACCTGCAAGGACAAGCCGACAACGAGCTCTCCGGAATCGTCGCAGAGAGTCCGCCACCGCAGCGATACGTCGCCAACGTTTTGAATGGTGGTCAGGCACAACCTGAGATCGGCTGGACTGTCTACTGGCGAGAGGCCAACGGCAAGCTCAGCCAGGCGGTCCAGCCATTGCCGGGCTTCTTCCCGCATGCCGCACCGATGGCTGGCCCCAAGATCACCTCGGGAGATGGCTGGTTGACCAACCGCCAGCCAGCGACGGTCGCCGCGACGAAGGGAGGCGGTCACTGGCGGGTCGTGGCTTACCCTTTTACGTTCACTAGCACTAATGGGCAGCCAGTCGCTGGAACGATCATCGTCGGCGTCGATTTCAGCAGCGCATACAGCACGCTCGCCAAGCTCACAGGCGTCGATGTGATCGTGAGCGCCTTGCTTCTGCTGGTGCTGGCGATCGTCGGCATCGCCATGATCCGGGCTAGCTTGCGGCCGCTGAACGATATCGAGCAGACTGCCGGGGCGATCGCAGCGGGCGACCTGAGCCGGCGGGTTCCTGAGCGCGATCCGCGCACCGAGGTAGGCCGGCTGGGCCGGTCCCTGAACGCGATGCTGACTCAGATCGAGCGGTCCTTCAATGCGCAGGCCCGGTCGGAGGAAGCCGCACGCCGGTCGGAGGGACGGATGCGCCAGTTTGTCGCCGACGCGAGCCATGAGCTGAGAACGCCGCTGACGGCCATCCGCGGCTTCGCCGAGTACTACCGGCAGCGCGGCGGGATCGACATCAGCGGTTCCGGCCCTGGTCAGCTCGCGCCGGCTGACCTCGAGCGGATCATGCGCCGGGTCGAGCAGGAAGCTGCCCGGATGGGCGTGCTGGTCGAGGACATGCTGCTGCTGGCCCGGCTGGATCAGCAGCGGCCGCTCGAAGCCCGGCCGGTTGACCTGCTGACACTGGCGGCCGACGCTGTGCACGACGCCCGCGTCGTCGCACCGGACCGGAGCATCAACCTCACCGTCGGCTCGGGCGCCGCGCTGTTGGTGATCGGTGACGAGGTCAGGCTGCGTCAGGTCATCGGCAACCTGATGAGCAACGCGCTGACCCACACCCCGGACGGCACCGCCATCGACGTGCTGATCAGGTCCGGCAACCTGGACGAGGCCCCGGCCGCCGCTCCGCCGCCGCCGCCCGCCTGGCCAGACGACTCAGAGGCCGAGGCTGACGTCGCGGCCGCGAATGAGACGGCGGGGGATGACCTGGCAGCCGAAAGCTGGAACGCGCCGATGCCGGTCAACCGCGAGCCGCAGCCGGCCGCGGTCCTGGAGGTCGCCGACCACGGTCACGGCCTGACCAAGGAACAGGCCGACCATGTCTTCGAGCGGTTCTACCGAGCCGACCAGGCACGGACCTCGGGCGGCGGCACCGGTCTGGGCCTGGCGATCGTCGCAGCCCTGGTCGCGGCGCACGGCGGGGCCACCTGGGTCCGGTCCCGGCCGGGCGAAGGCGCGACTTTCTGCATCGCGCTGCCGCTCTCGGACGACGCCGTGCAGGGCTCCGAGGACGACTACGACGCGGACGCCGATGAGACAGACGCCCATGAGACAAACGCCGATGAGACAAACGCAGGCGAGATCGGGCTCGGCCTTGAGGATCACGCGCACGGCAACGTGAGCTAGCCAGCGATCGAGCAGCGGGGTCAGGCGGCCAGGACCTGCCGGGCGGCGCCCAGCGCGGAGTCGCGGTAGGCGGCACCGAACAAGCAGACGTGCACGAGCAGCGGGTGCAGCTGATGCAGCGGCAACCGGTGCCGCCAGCCGGCCGCCAGCGCCGAGATCTCCTGGTAGCCGGTCAGGATCTGGTCCAGGTACGGCGCGCCGAACAACGCCAGCATGGCCAGGTCGCTCTCCCGGTGACCGCCATGCGCGGCCGGGTCGATCAGCCAGCCACAGTTGCCCCGCCACAGCACGTTTCCGGACCAGCAGTCACCGTGGATCCGGCTGGGCGGCTCCGGTGGTCCGGCCAGCTGCCCGGCCCGGCCCGCCGCCGACTCAAGCATCGCCGTATCGGCCGCGGTGAACGTCCTCGCGTCGCGCGCGATCCGGATGTAGGGCAGCAGCCGGTCCTGTGCGTACCAGTCAGCCCACGACGCGTCCTGGCCGGACTCGTTCGGCAGCGGCAGGCCGGCGATCGTACCGGGCCAGGGCGCGCCGAACTGATCAGATCCGGCCGCATGCAGGGCAGCGAGTTCACGGCCGAAGCGCCCGGCCGCCTCCGGGCTCGGGCGGCCGGCCTCGATCCATTCGATGACCAGGCAGGTCTCGTCGGCCGCCAGTACGGCCGGGACGGGCACCGCAGCCGCTGCCGCCAGCCAGCGCAGTCCGCTGGCTTCGGCCGCGAAACCTGCGGCCACGTTCCCGCCGGAGGGTTGGGTGTGCACTTTGGCGAAGGCAGTCCGGCCGTCGGTGAGCGTGAGCCGGTAGTGCGAGACGCCGTGCTGGCCGCCGAGGCCGCTCGCACTCTGCAGGCCGGTGCCGAGCAAGCCGGTCAGGTGCGCGCGGGTTCGCGGGTCCATCGGCCGTCGGTCAGAGCTCGGCGGCGAGCTGCCTGGCAAGCTCCCGTGCGGCCGCGTGCACCAGGTCGAAGACCTCGGCAAACTCCTCCGGGCCGCCACCGTAGGGGTCGGGCACCTCGCCGTCATCGTCGGCCGGTCGCGGGTCGAACGAACGCATCAGCCTAATCCGGCCGAGCAGGTCGTCATCCCCGGCCGCCATCCGCCGCAAGTTGGCCAGGTTGCTGCGGTCCATGGCCAGCAGCAGATCGTATCCGGCCAGCCAGGACCGCTCGATCTGTCGCGCCTGGTGCCGGGATCCGTCGAATCCGCGGCGGGAAAGCTCGGCCCTCGCGCCGGCATGCATCGGCTCGCCGAGATGCCAGTCACCGGTTCCGGCGCTGTCGACCTCGACCCGCCCGGCCAGGCCAGCCTTGTCCAGCTCGGCCTGCAGGATCACCTCACCCATCGGGGACCTGCAGATATTGCCGAGGCAGACGACGCAAATCCGGTACGGCCGATCCGGATTCCGCGCCTGCGGGATAGCCGGCCCGGCGAAGGAGTCGAAGACCATGGCACCAGCATGCCCGATCGCCCGAGGCGCGCCGCCACCTGCCACGATGTACCGCATGGTCCGATCTGATAACTACCGCGACCGGTCGTTCTGGCTCGACACGGTGCCGGGCACGCTGGCGCCCGGCGACCCGCTGCCCGGCGACGCCCAGGCGGACGTGGTCATCGTCGGCGCGGGTTTCACTGGCCTGTGGACTGCCTACTACCTGGCCCGGCAGGATCCTGGCCTGCGGATCATCGTCTGCGAGCAGGCCATCGCCGGGTTCGGTGCCTCGGGGCGCAACGGCGGCTGGTGCTCGGCGCTATTCCCCGCGTCGGCGGCGAAGCTGGCCCGGATGTCCAGCCGGGATGGCGCCATCGCCATGCAGCGGGCCATGCAGGAATGCGTCGATGAGGTCGGCCGGGTCGCGTCCGCCGAGGACATCGACTGCCATTTCGCCAAGGGCGGCACCGTGATGCTGGCGCGTTCGCCCGCTCAGCTCGAGCGGGCTCAGGCCGAGGTCGAGGAGGCGCGCGAGTTCGGGTCCGGCGAGGACGACCTGCGGCTGCTGGGCGCGGCCGAGGCCAGCGCTCTGGCAGGCGCGACGAACGTGGCCGGCGGCACCTTCACGCCGCACTGCGCTGCCATCCACCCGGCCCGGCTGGCCCGCGGCCTGGCCGGGGTGGTCGGCGCGCTGCCGTCAGTGTCGCTGTACGAGCAGACCCGGGTGCTGACGATCTCGCCAGGGCAGGTCACGACCGCGCGCGGCACCATCAAGACCCGGTACGTGATCCGGGCCACGGAGGGCTACACGCCAGCCCTGGCCGGGTACCGGCGGGCGGTCGCTCCGGTGTACTCGCTGATGATCGCCACTGCGCCGCTGCCGTCGGCGGCGTGGGAGGAGATCGGGCTGGCGGGCCGGCCTACCTTCGGGGATTTGCGGCACTTGATCATCTACGGCCAGCGGACCGCCGACGGGCGGCTGGCCTTCGGCGGCCGGGGTGCCCCGTACCACCTCGGTTCGCGGATCCGGCCGTCTTATGACCAGGTGCCGTCCGTGTTCGCGGCCCTGCGGCGGACGCTGGCCGAGCTCTTCCCTGTCCTCGGCGACGTGCCGGTGACCCACCACTGGGGCGGTCCGCTGGCCATCCCGCGCGACTGGTGCGCCTCGGTCGGCCTGGACCCGGCCACCGGGATCGGCTGGGCGGGCGGATACGTCGGAGACGGAGTTTCCACCACGAACCTCGCGGGACGGACATTGGCCGACCTGATCACGGGCGCTGATTCTGAGCTCGTGCGGCTGCCCTGGGTGGGGCACCGCTCGCCAGAATGGGAGCCAGAACCGCTGCGCTGGCTGGGCATGAACGCCGGGCTGCAGACCATGGGCCTGGCTGACCGGGAAGAGGCCAGGACCGGGCAGCGGTCGCGGCTAGCGGGGTTTACGGGCAGGTTCCTGGGTGAGTAACCACCGGGATTCGCACGCGTTGTGAAGTTGCGCTAGGATCACTCGGTCACGCGCCGCTAGCTCAATTGGCAGAGCAGCAGACTCTTAATCTGCGGGTTCGGGGTTCAAGTCCCTGGCGGCGCACCGTCTGTTTTGTCACTCTGGCCTCGGCTGTCGCTCCCCTGGGCCCGCCGCTTAGCTCAGCGCCCGGTCGAGGTTGAAGGCCGCGCTGATCAGCGCCAGGTGGGTCAGTGCCTGCGGGAAGTTGCCTTGCTGCTCGCCGGCCAGGCTGATCTGCTCGGCGTACAGGCCCAGGTGGTTGCCGTAGGTGAGCATCTTCTCGAAAGCCAGCCGGGCCTCGTCCAGGCGGCCCGCGCGGGTGAGCGCCTCGACGTACCAGAACGAGCAGGCCGAGAAGGTGCCCTCCTCGCCGCGCAGCCCGTCCGGGCTGGCCTGCGGGTGGTAGCGGTAGACGAGCGAGTCAGAGACCAGGTCGGCCGTGAGCGCGTCGAGGGTGGACAGCCACCTGGGGTCGGTCGGTGCGATGAATTTGACCAGTGGCATCAGCAGGACGGCCGCGTCGAGGACCTCTGCGCCTTCGGACTGGACGAACGCCTGGAGTGCCGGTGACCAGCCGCGGTCCATGATCCGCCGGTAGATCGCATCGCGAGCATGGCGCCAGCGGTCCAGGTCGGCGGGCAGGCCCCTTCGGTTGGCCAGCCGGATCGCCCGCTCCATCGCTACCCAGCACATGAGCTGCGAGTACAGGAACTTCTTGGGACCGCCTCGAGTCTCCCAGATGCCTTCGTCGGGCTGGTCCCAGTGACCGCAGAGCCAGTCGGCCCGCGCTGCAATCACATCCCACTGGGCGCTGGAGATCGGCTGGTGCCATTCGTCGTAGAGGTACACGGAGTCCATGAGCTCGCCATAGATGTCGAGCTGAAGCTGGCTGGCCGCACCGTTGCCGATGCGGACTGGCTTCGAGCCAAGGTAGCCAGCCAGGTGAGGCAGTTCCCGCTCGGGCAGGTCGGTGCGCCCGTCGATGCCGTACATCACCTGCATCGGCCCGGCGGTGCTGGCCTGGCGCGCATCCGCGTGGCTGAGAACGAAACGCATGAACGCGTCGGCCTCGCTGACGAAGCCCAGCCGCAGCAGCGCGTACACGCAGAAGGCCGCGTCCCGGACCCATACGTAGCGGTAATCCCAGTTCCGCTCGCCGCCGATCTGCTCGGGCAGGCTGGTTGTCGGCGCCGCCACGATGGCGCCGGTCGGGGCGTAGGTCAGCAGCTTCAGCGTCAGCGCCGAGCGGTGCACGACCTCTCGCCAGCGGCCCCGGTAGCGGGACGCCGAGAGCCAGTTCCGCCAGAAAGCGATCGTGGCCTCCCCCCGCTCCTGCGCCTCCTCGCCGGAACATGCGCTCGGCGCGGCGCCGCCGGTCACCTCGTCCAGCGCGAACACCGCCGACTCGCCCTCGGCCAGCGTCAGCGTGGACGTCACGTCGCGGCCGTCGTGCTCGACCGGCACCGTCGCGCTGAGACCGACCGTCAGGCTGTCGGTGCTGAAGACCACGCCAGCGTCCGTCTCGGTGAGGGTGTGCGGCTGCGTCCCGTAGCCGAACCGGGGCGCGATCCGAGCCCGGAACGGCATGACCCCGCGTACGCACACGACCCGCCGGATCAGCCGGTGCCGCTGCGTCTCAGCCGCGCCGCCGACCGGCATGAAATCCTGGATCTCACCCACCCCGTCGGCCGCCGAGAACCGGGTGATCAGCACGTTGGTGTCCGGCAGGTAGAACTGCCTGGTCTTCGCGGGCACGTCTGCGGCCAGTTCAAAGCACCCGCCGTCGTCCGCGTCCAGGATCGATCCGAAGAGGCTCGGGGCGTCGAAAGACGGGCTGCAATGCCAGTCGATGGTCCCGTTGGTTCCCACCAGCGCCACGGTGTGCAGGTCACCGATCAGCCCATGCTCAGATACCGGCAGATAACCGGACGGATTTGTGCCTTCCGCGAGCAGATGCGGCGACCTGCTGGCATCAGCCATGTCCGGGGTCGGCGGCGCTTGTTCTGGAACCACCTGACTAGTCCTTCCGTGAGCCGGCCGCCGCTCAGGCCGGAGGTTGCAGCGAGCCGTCGGCTAGCCGCATCCTCCGGCCAACGCTGGTCGGTCAGGCTCCGTTCATCCGATAGCTCCCGTTGCGGAATTCGTCGGCGAGACCGGGATGGGACGGATGCCAGCCGAGTTCGGCTTCAGCTTTGGTCGAGTCGGCGGCCTGGTCGAGCAGCAGGACCTGGGCAAAAGTGTCGCCCAGCCGTGCCCTGGCCTCATCGTCGGAGCCGGCCACCGCTCCCGGCGCCCCGGCCGGGACAGCCGCTGCCTCCGTTAGCTCGGCCACCGTCGGGTTTGATCCGTCCCCGACGATGTAGCGGCCGCGCGCCGAGTCGTCCTCCAGGGCGCGGCGGAAGAAGTCGGCCAGGTCGGCGGCATGCACCGTGGCCCAGTGTTGCTGCCCGGTGCCGAGCATGATCAGGTTGCCGGCATCGTCGCGGGGAGAGCCCAGCAGGAGTCCGGGCACCCCGCCGCCGCCGTCCCCGTAGGCGACGCCGGAGACGATCACGACTCCGCGCATGTCGGGCGCGTCGAGCACCCGGCGTTCGATCGGCTCCTTCCAGGCAACCATCGCGGGTGCGTTGATCGGAGACTCCTCGGTGATGTCGAGATTGTCGCCGTAGATCCAGTCGCCGCTCACCTGGAGATAGGGCTTGCCGGTGCCCGCGTAGGCGCCGGTCGCCGCGTCGGCCACTGCGGAGTCGAGGTTCGCGCTGGTAGCGTCGCCGGGACTGGCGGTGTGAATGGCGGCGTCGGCACTGCTGAAGATGCTCGTGACCGCCGGCCGGTCATAGAGGTCGACCACCACCGGGGTGGCTCCGGCGGCGGCGGCGCGTTCCGCCTGGTCGTCGTCGCGGACGAGGGCGGTCACGTCGTGACCGCGCTCGTACATTTCGGTCAGTATGTGCGAACCGATGAAGCCGGTAGACCCAGTAAGTGCCACGTTCATGATCGGACATCCCCCCTGCGCTGTTGTGCCGCGAGCTAAGCCATCGAGGCCAGTAGGTCGCGTGCTTCTACGTCGAGTTCGATGTTCGCGACGGCTATGTTCTCCTCCAGGTGGCGTATCGAGGACGTGCCGGAAATCAGCAGGACGTTCGGCCGCAGGCTGAGCAGCCACGACAGGGCTATCTGTGCTGGAGTGTGACCCAGGCGCGTTGCCGTGCGGATGACCTGCGGGCTGCCCAGGACGGGACTGCGCTGGCTGAAGGCCGATCCGAGCGGGAAGAACGGCACGAAGGCAATGCCGCGCGCATAGCACTCCTCGAGCACGGGCATGGAGGCCCGGTCCGCGAGGTTCATCGGATTCTGCACGCAGGCGATGTCAGTGACCGAGAGCGCGTGCAGCAGGTGGTCACCGGTGACGTTGCTGAGGCCCACGCCGCCGATCAGCCCGTCGTCGCGCGCCTTCACCATGGCGGCGAGCTGATCGTCGAACCGCTGGTCGGGCTCAGCGTCGTCCATCAGCCGCAAGTTCACCGCAGTGAGCTGGCCGACGGCCAGAGTGCGCAGGTTGTCCTCGATACCCTGCCGGAGCTCGGCGGGCTCGTCGTACCGCAGCACTCCGCCCGACTCGTCGCGGCGCGCGCCAACCTTGCTCACCAGGGCGAGACCCTCGGGGTAAGGAGACAGCGCCGCGCGGATGAGCTCATTTGCGACATCGGGTCCGTAGTACTGGGCGGTGTCGATGTGGTCGACGCCGAGTTCGGTCGCGCGGCGGAGCACGGCGATGGCCTCATCGCGATCCCGGGGCGGGCCGAAAACTCCGGGGCCGGGCAGTTGCATCGCGCCGAATCCGACCCGAGACACCGTCGTCGGCCCGAGGGCATAACGCCGCGTAGTGCTACTAGTCGTGGACCTCACGCCCCTTCCCGGAGCAGTTCATCGGCGTGATCCATCAGCCGCGATGTCGGGAGCTGAACCTGAAGGTGCTCGCGGGCGGATGTGACCCGCCACCCAGCCATAATCGATCCCCGGCAGGTGAACCTGCATCACCAGGATCGGGTGAGCCCGGTCCCGGCGATTGATCCGGCGATCCTGGCGATTGATCCCGGCGATAACGCGCCCGGAGATTGCGGCGCCGGAGCCAGCTGAGCCTGCCGCTGACCGCGGTCGAGCGGCCATCTTCGTCGGACTTGGCGTTGCCGCCTCGGGCAGGGCGCTGCTAGGACACCGATCCAAGGCTCGGAGCAAGCTGCATAGCCCGAATCCGCACCTCACCAGGTGGGCCTGCGGATGATCAGCTCCCCCGATTTCGCGCCCGAGGCCGCCGCCGCGCGGGGCCGAGATCCTGGCGGCGCTCAAGCCGTAAGACCTATACCAAATGTAGTACATGTGCTATCTTCCGGTGCATGGATGATGTACTGAATGTCCGTGATCTACGGATGCGGTACGGCAAAACCGACGTGCTCAACGGTGTCAGCTTCGCGGCGCGCCGCGGTGAGGTGCTCACCCTGCTCGGACCGAACGGGGCCGGCAAGACCACCACGATCGAGATCCTCGAGGGGTTCCGGATCCGGTCGGCGGGCGAGGTCAGCGTGCTCGGCGCCGACCCCGCGCACGGCGGTGAGGCGTGGCGGGCGCGGACCGGCGTCGTGCTGCAGTCCTGGCGTGACCACGCGAAATGGCAGGTCCGCGAGCTGCTCGCCCACCTGGGCCGCTACTACGCGCCGTACTCCACGCCGAGCCTCACGCGCCCCTGGGACGTAGATGACCTGATCGAGACCGTCGGGCTGACCCCGCACGCGCGCAAGCGGGTACGGAACCTGTCCGGTGGGCAGCGGCGCCGCCTCGACGTGGCGATCGGCATCGTCGGGCGGCCCGAGCTGCTGTTCCTCGACGAGCCGACGGCCGGCTTCGACCCCGAGGCCAGGCGCGACTTCCACGACCTCATGCACCGGCTCGCTGACCGGCAGCAGACTACGATCCTGCTCACCACCCACGATCTTGACGAGGCGGAACGGCTCGCGGATCGCATCCTTATCCTGGCCGCGGGCACGATCATCGCGGACGGCTCCGCCGATGAACTGTCCCGCGCGATGTCGGGCCAGTCCGAGGTGCGCTGGAGCCGGGACGGGCAGCGGTTCGTGCACGCGGCAGACGACGCGACGGCATTCGTCAGGGAGCTGTTCCGGCAGTACGGCGAGTCGGTCGAGGATCTGGAGGTGCGCCGGGCCAGCCTGGAGGACACGTACATGGCACTGGTCCGCCAGGCGGAGCATGGTGTGCCGCGCAGGCTGACTGCGGTGGCAGCATGAACCCCGCGCTGGCGGCGGCTCGAGCGGGAGTGTCCCGTGGCCGGATCGAGTTCAAGCAGACCCTGACCACGCCGGGTGACCTGATCTCGACCCTGATCGTGACCGGCGGCTTCGTCGCCGCGATGATCTGGACCCGGCACACGCACGTGCCGGGGACGCACTTCTCGCTGGGCACCACGATGCTGGTGAGCGTGCTCGGCCTGGACGTTGTCGCGTACGGATTCATCACAATGGGCGACTTGCTGGTGACCGAACGCGAGGACGGCACGCTGCTGCGGGCCAAGGCCATCCCGAACGGCATGCTCGGCTACCTGCTCGGCAAGGTCGTTAACGTCTCCGGGCAGGTAGCGTTCGCTGTCGCGATCACGCTGCTCACGGGCGCTTTCCTGTTCACCGGCCTGGCGATCGGCAGCCCTGGCAGCTGGCTGACGCTGGCCTGGGTGCTCGTCCTCGGGCTGCTCGCCACGCTGCCGCTGGGCGCCGTGCTCGGATCGCTGTTTCCCAGCCAGCGCAGCGCCGGGGGGCCGATACTGCTGCTGCTGGTCGGGGTGAGCGCGATCTCCGGCATCTTCTACCCGATCACGCACCTGCCGGTGTTCCTGCAATGGACCGGGCAGGTGTTCCCGATGTATTGGCTGGGGCTGGGGATGCGTTCGGCGCTGCTGCCGAACGCGATGGCGACGGTGGAAATCGGCCACTCCTGGCGGCACCTGGCCACGCTGGGCGTCCTGTCCGCGTGGACAATCGCCGGGCTCGTGCTGGCGCCGGTAGTGCTACGCCGGATGGCGCGCCGCGAGTCCGGCTCGAACGTCGCGGCCCGCCGCGAGAAAGCGATGCGGAGATGAGCAGTGAGGTCATCTACAACCGGATCGCGATGCTGCGGGCCGAGCGCGGGATCTCCCGGCGCGAGCTGGCCGACAGGCTCGGCGTGCACTACCAGACAGTCGGCTATCTGGAGCGCGGCGAGTACAGCCCGAGCCTGTACCTGGCACTGCGGATCGCCGCGCACTTCGAGATCCCGGTCGAGGTGATCTTTTCCACCGAGCCGTTCCCCCGGCTAGGCACAGCAGCGACCGCCTAACGACCGCCGACGATCGTCTTGCGCCCGCCAACTGGCCAGGCGATCCATCGCGGCGGGTGATGGCGGTGCCCTCGGTGCGGCTGCTGGCGCCGATCTTGCCGAGGAAGTTCGACACGTGGATGCTGGTGGTCTGCGGCACTGTGAACTGCGCCGCGGCGATCTCCTTGTCTCTGCGGCCCACTGCAATCAGCCGGAGCACGCAGCCGATGGCGCCGTTGGCCGGACAGATCCGAATGACTCCGTCAGCGTGACAGAACGGGCGCGTGCCCGTCGGCCCACTCGAACTCGATGCGTTCCCGCCGGGGACCCGGATGATCCAGCCGACCTGTTCGTCGTGCAGGCGCACCTCAACCCGGTCAGTCATCAGAGCGACTCGTCCCGCTGGCCGCTCGTCAGGGTCAAACGTGACGCCGAGGGTGATGGCGAGCGACTTCAGCGTGCCCAACAGTCGGGTGACGTAGAGCGTGCTCAGGGCGGACTCCACGCCACTGAGAGAGAACCGGTCGCAGGCGTTCGCCTGCGGGAGCTCGTCCTGCGAGATGCCCCGCGCCTCGCGCACCGCGCGGATCGCGTCGCCGATATCGCGCGGCTTGCGCACCTCGATCGTCTCGGGCTCATGACCACCTCAGATCTGCGTGAGGATATTCACACATCTCTCGGTGTGAGGAAATCTCCAGACAGGAGCCTGTGCGAATATTCCGACACTCGTGAGAGTGAATCCGTATGTGATGGAGCACCCGTTTGGGTTTCGGCATGGCCAGCACCGCGCTCACAAGCGGCTACCTGCCTAATTCCAATGCGCAGGCCACGATTACCGAGACGCTCGTGGGAAGTCTGCTGGGTCGCTACGTAGCCGGCTGCGCGTTTCTGCCGGCCCTTCGCCGGGCTCGCGACTGACAATCTCGGCCCGGGTGGCACTCGTGCGGAACGTCACGCAGGTCCGGTCTCCGCGGAACAGGTCGTACGACAGCTCGAACGGCGGCCTGCGCCGGTCGACGACGTGCGAGTGATGGCCAGCAGCGGCGCGCCGGCGCTGACGCCGAGCAGGGCCGCCTCGTCGCCTGCCGCCTCTGCTATCTCCAGGTGCTCGACTACTTCCCCGGGCCGGACGCCGTAATGACGGTCGAGCAGCCCGTAGATCGAGCCACCCAGAGGAAGATCCAGCAGGCCGGGGAACATGTCGGCCGGGAACCTGGCCCGCTCCAGCGACAGGGGCGTGCCGTCGGCGAGCCTGATCCTGATGATCTCGACGACAAGGCTTCCGGCCGGGATGGACAGGCTCCCGGCCGTCACCTCATCGGAGCCGGTCATCGTCGCCGACAGCACCTGGGTGCCGGCCAGGAAGCCCTGGCGGCGCAGGTACTCCGGCAGGCCCACGATCACCGACAAGTCACGATCGACCTTGGCGTGAGCGACGAAGGTTCCGCCGGACCGGCCGGGGACCCGCCGCACGATCCCGCTGTCCGCCAGCACGGCGAGCACTTGCCGCAGCGTGGACCGGCTGACGGAGAGCCGCAGGGCCAGCTCCCGCTCGGTGCCCAGCCGGTCACCAGGCCGCAGTGCGCCCGTTCCGATCATGTCGAGCAGGCGATGACGCGCCTCTTCGACCACGCGCCCGTCGGTAGGCGGGGGCGGCAGGCCAGCGTCGCCGGTGGATGCCGCGGCCGCGCCACTGCGGTCGGCGGTCACCCCATTGCCTCCAGCGACTCGGGGATGGTCTGCCCGCCGTCTATCACGAGCGTCTGGCCAGTGATGTAGGCAGCCTCATCCGAGGCCAGGAAGAGCACCGCGTTCGCGATGTCCTCAATGCTTCCCAGGCGCCGCAAGGGGATGGAAGCTTCCATCGTGCGCAGATAATCATCCCCCAGGTCACCTAGGCCCTCGGTAATGATATTGCCGGGCATGACCGCATTGACGGTGACCTGCGACCTGGCCAGTTCCAGCGCTGCCGACTTGACGAAGCCGAGCTGGCCCGCCTTGCTGGCACCGTAATGTGACCAGCCGGTGTAGCCGGTGATCGGACCGGTGATCGACGAGGTCACGATGACCCGGCCATGGCCGGACTCGTGCAGGGCAGGAAGGGCGGCCTGGACGGCGTAGAACGTGCCCTTCAGGTTGACTCCGAGCACGTCCTCCAGCTGCGCCGGTGTCATCTCGCGCAGCGGCGCGGCCGGGAAGATACCGGCATTGCAGCAGACGATGTCCAGCCCGCCGCCGAAGTCCACTGCTGCCGCGACGGCCCGGGCACAGCTATCCGGATCGGCGACGTCGCCGGGCACGTATGCCACCTTGCCCCCGCTGGCTGCCGCAGTGCCGCCGAGTTCAGCCGCTGCCTGCTCGCCCGCCTGCTCGTCGCGGCCGGTGATCAGCACGCTGGTGCCCTCGCGGGCAAAGGCCGCGGCGATGCCCTTGCCGATGCCCTTGGTGCCGCCGGTCACCAGTACCGAGCGGCCGCTGAGCGGTGTGAACATGTCGACCCTCCAGTGGTGAGTGAGTGTCCGCGCGATGTCGCGATGTCAGGCGTGCTGCCCCGACAAGTAGCGCTCGGCCACCTCGCAAGCGCCGGCGGTGAAATCGGCGCCGAGCTCCTGCGCGGCGTCAGCGAATTTGTGCGAGCCGACCCAGGCCACCAGCTGCAGGCGGCGCAGCAGGACGAAGGTCGGAAGCTCGGCGGCGTCCTGCGCTGCTAGCGGCAGGACCCGCCGATAGCCCGCCAGCCAGTTGTCGCACAGCTCTGGCACCTGCGGGTCATGCTCGATGAAGCTGACAGCGGCGCCGAAGTCGAACATGAGCCAGCCGAAGCCGCAGTCGTCGAAATCGATGACCTGGATATCAGGCCCGTGCACCAGCAGATTCGCCAGCCGCATGTCGGCGTGGATCAGGCCGAATCGCTCGGGGCCCGTTCCGAACCGGTGAAGCCGCTCGCGCATGACCTCAGCGGCGTGGCCAAGCACGGCCAGCTCATCCCGGCCCATGCCGATGCCGTCCTGCCAGCGTCCCCAGCGCCCGCCGGGCCCGACGCACGCGTCGTAGTCCCAGGAGAAGCGCACGAAACCGGACGGCCTTCGCCAGGTCCGCGAGTGCCGGTGCATCCGGGCGCAGATCTCGCCAAGCTGCTCGAACTGCCTCGCGAGCTGATCGGGCTGCGGTTCGGTGCCCGGTAGCAGCTCGAACAGGACCGTCTGCCTGGTGACACCGTCGAGCGCGACGTCGACGACCTCGCTGCCATCCTTGGCGCGGAACACCTCCGGCGTGCGCAGGCCCTCGTCCTGGCGCAGCGCCTGGAGCCAGGCAAGTTCGGAGTGCACGGCGCCCGGCTGGTGATAGCCGGTGCGATGGACACGGAGGACAGCTTCCCGGCCGGTGGCCGCGTCGTCCACGCGGTAGGTGGCATTCTCCGACAGGCTCAGCAGCGACAGCCGCGCCTGCGGCGAGAAGCCGAACGATGCCAGCGCGGCCTGCGCGAACGGGTCATAGCCGCGCAGGATCTCCGCCTGGCTGGGATAGCGCGGCTCCGCAGTCATGATTCCCGCCCCTCGATGCCGGCGAGCAGCGCGGCGATCTCATCCCCCGCATGGCTGACGGACTCAGTCGTGCCCGCGACATAGATGCGGCCGGACGCGCCGATCATGGTGACGTCCACCAGCGTGTTGTCGGGGGCTGCCTGCTCAGCGTGATTAGCGGCAACCGCGGCGAACAGTGCCGGGGCCATCTCGCAGACCAGCATCGACTGGCCGGGCAGGATCATCGACGCCTGCCTGGACCGGTTGATGATCACGGCCTGCTGGTCAGTCACGTCCTCGATCACATCGCTGTAGAGCAGCCTGGGCCGCAGCTGGTCGGCCGCGCTGCAGCCAAGGCCGGCCAGGATAGCTGCGCCGGCCCGGCCGACGGCGGCCGCGCTGCGGGCATGGATCTCCAGCACGCCGAACTGCCGCTCGACGAACAAGATGCCGGGCTCCACGGCCGGCTCGGCCCGCAGCGCCAGGTCGGTGACACGTTCGATCGCCAGGCCGGGTGCGACCTCCACGATGAGCGCACTGTCGCCCTCGGCTGCCGGGTAGCCGCGCGCCCTGGTGGGCGTGCCGAGGTAGGCGGCGAACTGCCGGTGCAGCCGGTCGATCGGCAGGTACACCCGCAGCTCGGTGCGGGTGCGGACGGGCGTCACGACCGTGTCGTCACTCGGAGACGACGAAATGCTTGCTGAGCTCGCCGTGGGGCCGCGGGATGACATGCACCGAGACGAGCTCGCCCACGGCCGCCGCGGTCTCCGCGCCAGCCTCGGTAGCCGCCTTCACGGCGCCGACATCGCCGTTGATGATGACGGCGACGAGTCCGTCCCCGACTTCCTGCCGGCCGACGATGACGACGTTGGCCGCCTTCACCATCGCGTCGGCAGCTGCCAGCGCCGCCACGTAGCCCTTGGTCTCGATCATCCCGAGCGCGTTCTGTGCCATCTGCGTCGTTCCTTTCTTGTTCGGTGCCGGCCTCGCTACTTGCGCGCGGCCCGCTTGGCCTTGTCGGGCTGGGCTGGCTGCGCCTCGTCGATCGATCCGATGATCAGCGCGTCGACCGGCGGCCGGCCGGGCAGCCAGCCTGCCGCGACCGAACCCTGAACCACCAGGACCCGCTCCCCCAGGCCGCTGCCGAGCACGTCGAAGGCGATCAACCGCTCGCCCGAGCCGGACACCTCGACCTCGAGGAATGCGCCGCTGGGCAGCCCGTCTATCCGCCTGGTCGACCAGACACTGCCCACTACTACCGCTTGCAGCATCACCGCTCCTTTTCGATCGGGACGCCGAGTGCCAGCGCGCGATCGCGCGCGAGCGGGGTCAGCACGGCACGCGGGCCGAGCACCAGGCGCAGGCCGGCCTTGGCCGCGTCCTGTACTGAGCGCTCGGTCACCGCGCCCTTGTCGATCCGCTGCTCGGCCGGTGCCGGCGCACCGTCGTCGCGCCCGGCCAGGGTGAACCGCAGGCGCCCGGTCACCAGGTCGTGACGCCGCGCCGGGTTGTCGGCCAGCCGTATGAGCTCGAGCGCGAATTCCCGCAGGTCCTCGTTTGTCTCCAGCCGGACCTGGCGTACCGCGGCTGCCTGCGCAGGCGGCGCGGCCGGCCCGCGGACCGGCGGCTGTCCTGCGGCGGCGGCCTGCACGATGCCCGCCGGGACGCCCGGCGGCGGCGCGGCTGGCAACGGCGGCGTGCCCGGCGGCGGCGGTGTGAGGTGCGGCGGCAGCGCGGCCGCCGAGGAGGGAGCCTGACCGGGCCGGCCGTCGATGAGGGCCGGCAGCGCGTCGCGCAGCACTTCACGGATCAGCGAGCGAAGCTCATCGGCGGGCAAGCCGCCCGGGCTGGCGGTCATCGCGGCGCGCCAAGCACGCGAGTGACAGCGTCGGCTGCCTGCCGCACGTCGTCCTCCCGGCCAGCCAGGTAGACCCGGCCAGTCGCGCCGATCATGCGGTAGTCGACGACCTTGATCTGCGCGGCCTTCTCGGCTTCATTGGCCGCGAGGATCGCGTAGGAGGCCGGCTGCAGTTCGAACACGAACAGCGAGTCGCCGGGGAGCACCATCGAGCCGAGCTTGTTCCGGTTGACCAGGAAGGCATGCTGGGTGTCGACCCGAGTGATGATCCGCGAGGCCAGCACCTCCGGCACAGTAGCCGCCGCGGCGGTGACTCCCAGCACCGTCAGGACAGCGCTGGCCGCCGCCTGCACCGCGTCGGTGGTGCCGTGCATCTCCAGGTAGCCGTACTGCCGCTCGACGACCAGAATGCCGGCGTGCACGTCAGCTTCCTTGATGGCGACGTCGGTGAGCGGTTCGATGTCCAGGCCAGGTGCGACCTCGATGACCTGCGCGGCCAGGCCGGCTCGCGGCAGCCGCCCGCGTACCCAGGTGCCCAGGTAGCACATCGTCTGCGGCTGCAGCTGATCCAGGAAGATGAACGATCGCAGCTCGGCCACCGTCACCCGCCGATCAGCTGCTGGAGCTCTTGAATGATGATCGCGCGCAGCTGCTCCCGGACGTCGGCAGTCTCGACGTCCGTGTCACCGGCGGCGGCTACGTCGCTCGCGGTCTGAGCGGAACCGTCCAGGTTGGAGGCGAGCGGATAGCCGGGCACCGCTCCCGCCGGCGGGTCCCACACTGAGACCCCGGTGAAGTTACCGAACGGAACGGCCGACGCGGCGTTGTAGGCAACGCGGGTCCAGTTGACCAGGTGCCGCGGCTCCAGGTTCTCCCCGATCGAGCTGCGCCCGACGAATCCAGTGCCCAGCGTCATCGACGGCGCGAGATTGGTGCTCAGGCCCGAGCTGCCGGTGCTGTTGCCGGCGTTGACCGCCACCCGCAGTACCGGCACCCTGGCCGCGTACCGCATGATCACGTTCTCGTCGGTGCTGTGGATGGCCGCCGAATGGCCGGCCCCGCCAAGCCGCACCACCGCCCGGGCGGCCTCGATCCCGCGCTCCGGCGACTGCGTCCTGGCCACGGCCAGCACCGGGCACAGTTTCTCGCGCGCGAACGGCTCCTCCGTGACGACCATGTCGATCGGCGCGAGCAGCACGCGCGTCCGGGGCGGGACCCGCAGGCCGGCCTGGTCGGCGATCCAGCCGGCGTCACGGCCGATAGCCTCGCCGTTCAGCCGCCCATCGGGGAACAGGTAGGCCCGCAGCCGGTCCCGTGCCGCGTCGTCCAGCAGCGCCGCCTGCTGCTGGCGCAGTTCCCGGAGCAGCTTGTCCGCCACGCGCCTCCTGCACGACCAGAACCGATTCGTTGGTGCACAGCACCGAGTTGTCGAACGCCTTGCTCTCGGCGATGAGCCGGGCGGCGGCGGCCAGGTCAGCGGTCGAATCCACCAGGACCGGCACGTTGCCGGGCCCGACGCCCAGGGCCGGGTTACCTGACTCGTGTGCCGCCCTGACCACCGCGGTGCCACCGGTGGCCACGATGACGCTCGGTGGCCGGGTCGGACATCAGCGCCTCGATCAGCGGAACCGTCGGCTCGGCCACGACCTGGATCACGCCGTCGGGCGCGCCCGCCTCGGTCGCCGCCGCGGCGAGCATCCCGGCAGCGTCCGCGCAGCACTCGCGCGCCATCGGATGCGGGCTGATCACGATGGCGTTCCTGGTCAGCATGGCCAGGATGACTTTGAAGAAGACACTGCAGACCGGGTTGGTGGACGGCGTCAGCGCCAGAATGACGCCGGCTGGCCTGGGCAGCGACAGCATCTTGCCCGCCGGATCGATCCGCGGGCTGACCAGGTCCTCGTCGCGGTAACGCTCGAGGATGCCAAGCGAGCATGCCTCGTTCTTCACTACCTTGTGCTCGACCACGCCGAAGCCGGTCTCGCGGACCGCCCACTCGGCGTAATGGCGCGCCTGCGCGTGCGCAGCAAGCGCGACTGCCTCGGCGATACGCAGCACCGACGGCCGGTCATAGCTGGCGAAGGCAGTCGCAGCCCAGTGCGCCCGCTGCAGCGCCTGCCGGGCCTGGTAGATAGCGGCGGATGTCATGAGCGGCTCCCGGCCCGCTGGCGTCGCGCGCTGACGGCAGCCCGGCCGATGCCGAACTCGGTCCGCTCCAGCAGTTCCTCGCACAGCTCCGGCGTCATCAGCAGGCCCGGCTTGTACTGCAGCACCGCCGGATCCAGGGTGGAGAAGATGGCCCAGACGCCGCACTGGTACAGCTCGCGCATGACGAACTTCGCGCCTTCCGGATGAGCGAACTCCAGGCCCATGACGACGCCGTTCTGGCGGATGCCGGTGAACCAGTCCGGATAGCGAGCCTGGATATCGTGCAGCCCCCGGCCGACCAGGTCGGAGATGTAGTGGACCATCGAGCGCGTCTCCGGGCGGCTGCAGATCTCCAGCGTCTTGAGCGCGGCGACGCAGCCGAGCTCGGCGCCGCCGAAGCTGGAAATGTGCGCGAAGCCGTCCTCGGTCAGCCAGCCCGCGCACCGCTCAGACACGAGCACCGCGGCGATCGGGTACATCCCGCCAGAGAGCCCCTTGCCCGTCACGAGGATGTCCGGCGTGATGCCGTGCTTGGTGATGGCCCACATCTCGCCGGTGCGCATCAGGCCGGTCTGCACCTCGTCGGCGATGTACAGCGAGCCGTGCCGGTCGCACAGCTGCCTGACGGCTTCCAGGTAGCCGGGTGCGGGCAGCGGGAAGCCGTAGGTCGCCGGGATGGTTTCCATGATCACGGCGGCTACATCGCCGGCCTGCCAGCGCCTGTCCATCGCGTCGAGGTCGTTGAAGGGGACGTGCACGAACTCGTCGGGCCGGTCGGACAGGAACAGCTTGGCGAACCTGTCGTCACCGGTCGCCACGGCCAGGCCGGTATGTCCGTGGTAGGCCTTGATAATCGACACGATCTTGCGCCGCTTGGTCGCGTGCCGCGCGGTCTTGATCGCGATGTCGATGGCCTCGCCGCCACCGCTGCCGTAGACCACCTTCGTCAGCCCTGCCGGAGCGGTGCCGATCAGCGCCTCCGCCAGGGCAGCGCGTGCGCTCGACGGGAAGTGGTGGTTCCCGATGTCGAAAGAGCGCATCCCGGTCGTGATGGCCTCGACCAGCTCGGGATTACGGTGGCCCAGGTTGTAGGTGCCGCCATTCAGGTGCACGTCGATCAGCCGCAGGCCGGACATGTCCCAGATGAAATAGCTCTCCCGGCGGTCGATGACCAGGTCAATGCCTGACTCGGACCAGAAGTCGGTCTTGCCGGGGTTCCAGAACTCGCGCGACTTCTCCAGTACCTCGGCCTTGGACCCGACGGTGAAGACGTCGTAGTCGTGCATCGCCCTGCCCTCGTCAGGAGCGGCCGCCGAAGGGGCGCGCGGGTCCGCGGAGCCATAACAGACCAAATCATGTATCGGTCCGACCTAACAGTCAAGTGCCGTTGTTTACCTCATGGACGCGGACCAAAACTCTTGTCGTTGCAAATACGGTATGTTACGGTCGGGTTCCCGCGGATGGCACGGCACATCGATGGCCGGCGATGCTGCCGGAACCGCAGGCTACAGGGCCTCCGCTAGCGCTTGTCACCTCACGGTGACTCGCCAAGGAGGGGAACGTGGCGGTCGTCTCGGAACTTACCGCGGTCGTCAGCCGCCACGCGCATGACCGCCTTCGGTCATGCCGATTCCAGTGACCAGGTAGCAAGCCGCACGAGGCCGTATCACAGCCCGCGCCACCCGGACCCGCTCCCGCAGGTCCATTGACCCCCCGTTCCCGTGGCGCCTGCCAGTCGTGCACGGCGCACCAGCCGGCCCTGACAGGAGGCTGGCTGCATGTCCGATACCCAACAAGCTGGCGGCGGCGACGCCGGCGCAGTGACGACCCAGGCCGTCGACAGCATGGACATCTCGCAGCGCACCGACGTTTCCAAAGCTGCGCAAGAACGCCGTTGGCATCTGGGGCGTACTGTTCCTCACCGTGACCGGCTCGGCGCCGATCTCGGCGATGCTGTTCAACACCCCGATCGTGGTCGGCTACGGCGAGGGCAAGGGCGCTCCCGCGGCGTTCCTGTTCGCGACGATCGTCCTGGTCGTGTTCAGCATCGGCTACGTGGCCATGGCCAGGAAGAAGACCACAGCCGGCGGCTTCTACTCCTACATCAGCCAGGGCCTGGGCCGCGAGATCGGCATCGGCACCGGATACGGCGCGGTGCTGGCCTACTCGGTCTTCGAGGCGTCGCTTGTGCGGCGGCTTCGCCTACTTCCTCAACATCAAGCTCGCCGAATTCGGCATTCAACATCAGCTGGCCGTGGCTGGCGCTGGCGATGGTCGTGATCATCTCGGTGCTGACCTACTTCGACGTCCGGCTGTCCAGCATCATCCTGGGCGTCGGCCTGATCGCCGAGATCGTCATGCTGCTCATCTTCGACGGGTTCATGTTCGCGCACGGGCACATCCCGGCGGGCCGCGATCAACCCGGTCGAACGCGTTCAAGGGCTCCCGCACGACGGGCAAGCTGGCCGGCGGCGCGGTCGGCATCGGGCTGTTCTTCGCCTTCTGGTCCTGGGTCGGGTTCGAGATGGCGCCGAACTACGGCGAGGAGTCCAAGGACCCGAAGAGGAACGTGCCGCGGGCGCTGTACATCTCGGTGATCGGCCTCGGCATCTTCTACATCATCACCAGCTGGGCACCGTTCGCCGGCTACGCCACCATTCGCGACGCGGCCGCCGTCCAGGCGACAGACAACGCCGCCAAGTACTACCTCGCCCCGGCGAACGCCATCGCCGGGAAGCTGGGTCGGCTCGCTGCTCAGCTACCTGATCATCACCGGGTCGTTCGCCTGCGGCATGGCGTTCCACAACACCACGGCGCGGTACTTCTACTCTCTCGGCCGCGAGGGGCTGCTGCCCAGGGCGCTGGGCCGGACGCATCCGCAGGTGGAAGAGCCCGCACATCGCCTCGATCACCCAGTCCGTCATCGCCGCGATGATCGTGCTCGGGTTCGCGCTGTTCACCGGGACCAACGACCCGGCCAGCCAGGCCTACCTCCAGCTCTACGGGCTGATGGCGGTCATGGGCGTGATCATCATCCTGCGGTGCAGGCGCTGGTCTCGCTCAGCATCCTGCATCTACTTCCGGCGGCACCACGGCGACGAGGTGCACTGGTGGAAGACGATGGTCGCCCCGGCGCCTGGCCTTCATCACCCAGGCGTACGTGGTTACCTGCTGTTCAACAACATCACTTCCTCGGCAGCGGGTACGGCTACGCGAAGTGGCTGGGGCCGATCGACATGCTGGTGGTGCCGTCGGTGTCGGCTTCGCCTTCTACCTCAAGCGCCGGGACCCGAAGAAGTACGAGTCGGCCGGCCGGCTCATCAACGAAGGTCTGTGAGCACCGGCAGCTGACAGCGACGCAGTGCCTGGCGGCCCGGCCGCTGGCTCACCCAGCTGGCCGGCGGCCCGGGAACGGCAATCGGGCGCGCGGGCTGAGGGACTGCCGGAATGGGTTACCTGATCGGGGCGGACATCGGGTCCCAGAGCGTCAAGAGCGGTCCTGCTCGACTCCGGACGGCACCACTGTGGCCACCGCCGGGCAGGCGCTGCGGACGATGCGCGCATCCGGCCCCGGCTGGGCCGAGCAGGACCCGGCGCTGTGGCGCGACGGCCTGGCCGAGCGGTCCGGCAGGTCCTCGCGGCCGCGGACGTCAGTGCGCGGCGCAGGTCACCCATCTGGGCCTGGCCTAGCCAGGTAGACGGCGTGGTGCCCGTCGACCGGGCGCTGCAGCCGCTGCGGCCCGGAATAATCTGGCTCGACCGGCGGGCCACCGAACAAGCCGCCGCGCTGGCCGCGAGCCTCGGCCGGGAGCGCATCTTCGCCGCACCGGCCTCAACGCCGACTCCTCGCATATCGCGCCGAAGCTCATGTGGCTACGCGCGCACGAGCCGGACGTCTTCCGGGCTGCCGCGTCCTTCCCGCCGGTCGGCGGGTACCTGCTCGGCTGGCTCACCGGCGTGCTCGCGCAGGATCACGCCAACGCGTCGTCGACGTTGCTCTACGACGTCCGGAGCGGGACCTGGGACGAGCAGATGCTGGCGGCGGCCGACATCGACCCGGGCCTGCTCGCCGAGATCCGTCCGTCCGCGGAGGTCGCCGGGACGCTGACGGCAGCAGCGGCCGAGGCGCTCGGCCTGCAGCAGGACTGCGCGGTCGTCGTCGGCACCGGCGACGAGCACGCTGCCTGCATCGGCGCCGGAGCGATCGAGCCGGGTCTGGTCGCCGATGTCACCGGCACGGCCGAGCCGGTCGCCGCGACCGCACTGAGCCCGGTGTTCGATCCCGAGCAGGTGGTCGAGACGCACGCGCACGCGATCACCGGGCTGCTGCTGGTGGAGAATCCCGGCTTCGTGTCCGGCGGGCTGCACGCTGTGGTGCGCGAGTCCGATGCTCGGCATGACGCAGGCCGACTTCTTCGCCGAGGCCGCGTCAGCGCCTGCCGGCGCCGACGGCGTGCTCTTCGTGCCCGCTCTGTCGGGTGCGACGGTGCCGCGGTGGAATGACCGGATGCGCGGGGTGTTCGCCGGGCTGGCGATGAACCATGACGGGCGGCACCTGGCCCGCGCCGTGATCGAGGGCTGCACCTTCGCGCTGCAGGACGTGCTGGGCCGGATGGACGCACTAGGCCTGGCCGGCGGCGAGGTCCGGGTTGTCGGCGGTGGCGCGCGCAGCGCGCTGTGGCTGCAGGTCAAGGCCGATGTCACCGGCCGGCCGGTGAGACCCGTGCTGGCCGCCGAACCGACGGCCACCGGCGCCGCGGTGCTCGGCCTGCCGCGGCCGGCACGTTCGCCGACGCCGCCGACGCGGTGGCGCGCACCGTCACGCCGCCGAGCACTGCTACCTGCCGGACGAGAAGACCAGCGAGGTGTACGCCGAGCGGTACGCGCAATACCGCGCGCTGTACGACGGCACCGAGCGAGCGCTGACGTGAGCACCGACGGGCTCGATCTGCGGGCCGTGCGCCGTCATCTGTCCGCGATCGAGGAGGCCGGGCGGGTACGCCCGCTGGAGCTCGGCGAACGGGTCGAGGGCGACGGCGCTGTTGACCGGCTGCCGGACGTGGTGGCCGGCCTGCGCCCGGCCGGGTCACCGGTCGTCGTCCTCGCCGCCGCGACGGCGATCCGGGCCGGTGAGCAGGACCTGCGGCAGGTCATCACCGCGGCACTCGGGCGCAGGTTCGACCTGCAGTGGCGCGTCGTCGGGCCGGCCGACGGCGCCGTCCATGCCGACGAGGCGACCGTCGCTGCGGCGACAGCAGCAGCTGACGGCGCGGCCTGCGTGATCACCGCCGGATCAGGCACCGTCACCGACATCGGGAAGGCCGCAGCCAGCCCCGCTGGCACGCCTGGTCTGCGTGCAGACCGCGGCGAGCGTGAACGGCTTCGCCGACCCGTTCTCGGTCCTGCTGCTGGAGGGGGTCAAGCGGACAACGCCGACTCGCTGGCCGGATGCCCTGCTGATCGATGCGGCCGTACTGGCATCCGCGCCGGCCGAGCTGAACCGGGCCGGGCTGGGCGACGAGATGGCGATGTTCACCGCGAGCGCTGACTGGTACCTGGCATCGGTCCTGGGCCAGGCGCCCGCCGCCCGCCAGTCGCAGACCGAACCCGGCGGCGGAGACGACCCGGCCTGGCAACCCGACATCGCCTGGCTTACCCGCAGCCAGGGTGACGAATTGCTCGGCCTGGCCCGGCCCGGCACCGCGGCCGGGCTCGCGCAGCTCGCCAGGATCCTGACGCTCAGCGGGATCGCGATGGGCGTGGCCGGGCTCGACGGCGCCGGCCTCGGGCATGGAGCATGCCATCTCTCACCTGCTGGAAATGGCCGCGGGCGCCCGCGGCGAGCCCGGCAGCTTGCACGGCACGCAAGTCGGCGTGGCCAGTATCGTCGCCGCGGCGACGTGGCAGCGCGTCCGCCAGCGGATCGCGGCCGGCGGCCTGGACAGGCCGGTGCCGCTGCCGGATCCCGATCAGGCTCGCGGGCAGATCCAGCGCGCGTTCAGCGGGCTCGACCCGTCCGGCGCGATGGCCGCCGAGTGCTTCGCCGGTTACGCGGTCAAGCTGCGCAGGCTCGCCGCCGGACCCGACCCGCTCGCTGGCCTGCGGGCTGGCTGGCAGCAGCACGACGCGACCATCGGCGACCTGCTGGCGAGCCCGGCGCAGATCGGCGCCGCGCTCACCGCAGCCGGCCTGCCGGTCACGTTCGCCGGGCTGGCGGGCCCGGTCAGTGACGACACCGCCCGCTGGGCCGTCGCGGCCTGCGCGCTGCAGCGGCAGCGGGTCGGCGTCGCGGACCTGGCCATGCTGCTCGGTGCCTGGCAGGACGAGGACATCGACGCGGTGCTGGCCACCGCCGGCGTAGGCGGCGGTGCGTCGTGACCGGCCCGGACCGGATGTTCGCCGGCTATGCCCTCGATCTGGACGGCACCGTCTACCTGGGCGACGCGCTGCTGCCGCATTCGGCGCAGACCATCGCGCGCATCCGCGCCGCGGGTTCCCAGCTGGTGTTCCTGACCAACAACCCGCTGCACAGCCCGGAAACCTACGCGGCCCGCCTCACCGCGCTCGGCATCCCGGCGACCGAGGCCGAGATCGTCACGCCCATCGCCGTGCTGACCAGCTACCTGCGCGCTCAGCACCCCGGCGCCGCCGTCTTGACCATCGCCGAGCCGCTGGTGGACGCCTCCCTGCGGGCTGCGGGCATCGCCGTGACCACCGAGCCGGCCGACGCCGGGGTGGTGGTCGTCTCGTTCGACCGCACCTTCAGCTATGCCAAGCTGCTGGCGGCCTACCGCGCCGTCCGGCTGCACGGCGCGGCGATCGTCGCCACCAATCCCGACCCGTTCTGCCCGACTCCCGATGGCGGGCTGCCGGACTGCGCCGCCATGCTCGCCGCTGTCGAGGCCTGCTCGGGTGCTCGCGCTGAGGCAGTCATGGGCAAGCCGGGCAGGTACATGGCCGCGGAGCTGCTGCGCAGGCTGGCGGTGGATCCTGGCGACGCGGTCATCGTGGGCGACCGCGTCTCAACCGACATCGCGATGAGCGGACCGCTCGGGATGGCCAGCGTCCTGGTCCTGTCCGGCGCCACCTCGGCCGATGAGCTCGAGCGCCGGCTGCGCAGCCCGACTATGTCATCAGCGGCCTGGCCGACCTGCTGCCCGCAGGTGCCCGGCACGGCCTTCCCGAAGGGAGCTCCCGGTGATCGAGTTCGTGTTCATGCTGACCCACCACGACCAGACGGTGGACCGCCCGCTGGAGGTGCTCAAGGAGGTCAGCGAGTGCGGCCTGACCTACGTGGGGTTCAAGGACATCGGTGCCGAGGTGCCCGAGCTGACGCAGGTGTGCGCGGCCGCCCACGATCTTGGCATGCAGGTGATGCTTGAGGTTGTCTCGACCAGTCGTGAGGACGAGCTGACCTCGGTCGCGGCGGCCTGCGAGATCGGCGTGGACTGGCTGCTCGGCGGGACGCATCCGGCCGACGGGCTCGCCCTGCTGGCGAACACCCCGGCAGACCGCCGGCCCCGTTACTGCCCGTTCCCCGGCACCGTCGTCGGCCATCCGAGCGTGCTGCTCGGCGAGATCAGCGAGATCGCGGCGAGCGCGCGTGACATGACCGCGATGGATGGCGTGTACGGGCTCGACCTGCTGGCGTACCGGCATCCGAGCGCCGACATCGCCGAACTGACCCGCGCCGTCGTGCAGGCGGCCGCCGGCCCGGTCATCGCGGCCGGATCGGTGACCAGCACCGACCAGATCCGCGTCCTCGCCGAGGCCGGCGCGTGGGGCTTCACGATCGGCAGCGCGATCTTCGAGGGCAGGCTGCCAGGCGGGCCGTCCGTCCCCGGCCAGGTCTCCGCCGTGCTGGCCGCCGCGGCCGGGACCGCCGGCCAGGGCGGGGGCGGGGGCGCGTGACGCCCGTCATCCTCGCCGTCGATCAGGGCAGTTCGTCGAGCCGGTGCCTGGTGCTGTCGGCCGACGGCGCGCAGCTCACCGTCCTCGCCACCGCGGCCTGCGAGGTCGCCACATCGCTCCCCCGGCCCGGCTGGGTCGAGCACGACCCGGACGAGATCACCGGCAGCGTCCGGCTGGCGATCTCCAGCGCGCTGGCCAGCGCAGGCGCGGGCTGGGCGGAGGTGTGCGGCATCGGCCTCGCTGCCCAGACCGAAACCTTCATTGTCTGGGAACGTGGTACCGGACGGCCGGTGTATCCCGCCATCAGCTGGCGCGACGGGCGGGCTGCAGACATCTGCGCCCGGCTCGGCGCCGACGGACACGCGGCCGAGGTCCGGCAGCGGAGCGGGCTGCCGCTGCAGCCGGCGTTCACCGCGCCGAAGCTGCGCTGGCTGCTGACCGAGATCGAGGACGGGCAGCGCCGCGCCGAAGCAGGAGAGCTGCTGTTCGGTGACGTCAACTGCTGGCTGACCTGGACACTGAGCGGCCGGACCGCGCATGTGACTGAACCGTCGATGGCCTCACGGACCATGCTGTTCAACCTGGCGGATCAGTCCTGGGATCCCTGCCTGCTCGGTTTGTTCGGGATTCCGGAGCGGATGCTGCCGCAGGTCCGCCCCACGGCCGGAGAGCTGGCCAGGACCGATCCGGACAGCTGCGGCGGCGCCGCGATCATCAGTGCCGCGGTCGGCGATCAGCAGGCAGCGCTCTTCGGGCAGCGCTGCTGGGACGCTGGGCAGGCCAAGCTGACCCTGGGAACCGGCGCGTTCTTGTGGTGCCAGGCGGGCCGGCACCGCCAGCGGCGAGCCCGCCGGGGGTGGTGGCGAGCTGCGCCTGGCAGCTCGGCGAGCAGGCTGACTATGCCCTGGAAGGGTTCGTTCCCAACGCCGGATCGATCACGCCGTGGCTGCGCGGACTCGGCCTGCTGGCAGCCGGCGGCTGGCCGGTGATCGGCGATGGCGCGCTCCGGGCCGCGGCCGCGGCCGGGACCGGCGGACTGTGGTGCGTGCCTGCCCTCTACGGGCTGGGTACGCCTGCCTGGTCGGCGGCCGCGCGAGCGGATATCACCGGCCTGACGGCCAGCTCGACCGGCGCCGACGTCGGCGAAGCCGCCCTGCTCGGCGTGGCGCACCAGATCGCGGACGCGGTCGACGCCGTGGCCGACGGCCTCCCCCGGCCGCTCACGACGATCCGGGTCGACGGCGGGATGAGCCGCAATAACTCGCTCCTGCAGGCGCTGGCCGATCTGACCGGCGTGACGCTGGAGCACGCCCCGGCCGCCGAGGCGACCGCTCTCGGCGCTGGTGCCCTGGCTGGCCTGGGCGCCGGGGTCCTTGACCGCGGCGAGCTCGGCGGGCTGCTGGCGGCAGCGGCCGGCCCCGCGGTGCGGACCGGGCCGCGGCTTGACCCAGCCGACAGGTCCGCGGTCCGGCTGGCGTGGCGGTCCGTGCGCGACCGTGCGCT
>CAVQMG010000012.1:0-270611 GCA_963713585.1 uncultured Actinomycetota bacterium
CGTCATCGGTGAGCTGGGTGGCCCAGCTAAGAACGGCTGCGACCGGATCCGGCAGGTGCGCGCGGCCGCGGTTACCTCCGCGATCATCGCCGTGCTGTGGCCCGGCCCGCAGCCCAGGTCGTAGGCGAGAGACGGCGGTCGCCGCACCACGTCAGCGAGCAATGCCCGCGACGCCGGACCGAAGACCTGATCCACCAGCGCCAGCCGGCGGGCGGCGACGTCGGTGTCACCGAAGGTGTAGCCGTCGCGCGGGAGTTCGCGGGTCATGGCTATTCGGCGGCTTTGGCCTCGGCGGCCTTCCTGGCCAGAGCGGTGAATTCCTCGACCCCGAAGGCCGTGCCGGACAGGCCCCAGCCGCCCTCGGCGGCCTCGCTCAGGATGACCCAGGTGCGCGCGGTCAGCGTCGGGTCGCCAGCCGCCTTGGCGACGATGTCGGTGGCCTCCCTGGTGATCTGCCGCTGGCCGTCCCGGCTGAGCGAACCGGGCGGCGTAATGATCTGCACCCGGACGGTGCGCGAGGACGGGGTGTTCGCCGTCGAGATCGCCGATGCGGGCAGCCGGTGAATGAAAGCCGCGGTGTTGTCCAGATGGAAGGGTCCTGGCTGGGCCACGCCCTCGGCGCGCAGGACAGCGTGCGTCAGTTCGCGGCCGAGTTCCTCATCGGCGCTGGCCGGAAACATATCGGCTGGCGCGTACACGTCGATCATGGGCATGGCGGATGCTCCCTCACTCACTATGATGACTGTCATAGGAACGGTAGACTATGCCAGTCGTCATAGTCAAGGAGGCTCGATGTCGGCAGGCGTACGTGACCGGATGGTGGCCGGAGCGGTGAAGCTGCTGGCGCAGCGCGGGCTGCAGGCGACCTCGTTCTCGACGGTGCTGGCAGAGGCCAGGGCGCCGCGCGGGTCGATCTACCATCACTTCCCTGGTGGCAAGGATGAACTGGTCGAGGCCGCCATCGCGGCCACCGAGCAGCACGCGCTCGCGCTGCTCGATCAGCAGCCGGGGGCGAGCGCGGTCGAGGTCACGCGGTCCTTCCTCGGCGCCTGGCGGGCACTGCTGACCTACGGCCAGTTCGACGCGGGTTGCGCTCTGGTGGCCGTGACGATCGCGGCGGAAAACCCGCAGCAGCGGCGGCGGACGGCGCAGGCGTTCACCGCCTGGCAGCAGAAGCTCGCGGGTGCATTGCGAGCCGGAGGCCTGGCTGACGCAGCCGCGGACGCAGCCGCGGCGCTGCTGCTCGCGGCCAGCGAGGGCGCGGTCGTCATCTGCCGGGCGCAGCAAGATATCCGGTATTTCGACAGCGTCGCCTCCCAGTTGCTCGACTACATCCGCGCGCTCGCGGCCGGCGGCCGTCGTGGCTAGCCCGCCCGGCCGCCCCGCCGCCGGCGGGCTCAGTAGGCTGGCAGAGTCAAGCCGCGCAGCAGTTGAGGGAGCCAGATGAGGACTGCCGGGCCAGTCGGCTTCGACCTGGATCTCACCCTGATCAACTCGCGGCCGGCGATCATGGCCGCGTGGTCGGCGGTGGCCGAGGAGCTGGGTGTCCAGATCGACCTGGACGAGGTCGACCAGCGCATGGGCATCAAGCTCGAGGACGAGGTTGGCTACTGGTTCCCGCTCGCCGGGCAGGAAGCGGCCGCCGCGAGCTACCGCAGGCATTACGTGCGGCTAGCGCCGGATCTCACTTTTCTGCTGCCCGGTGCGGAGGAGTCGCTGGCCGCTGTCCGCGGCGCCGGGGAGCGCGCGGTCATCATCACGGCCAAGCACCCGGTGTCCGTGGCGCCGAGCCTGGTCGCGGTCGGACTGCAGGCAGATGAGACCTTCACGCACGTGCACGGGCCGGAGAAGGCTGCCGTGCTGGTCCGGCTCGGCGCGGCCGTCTATGTCGGCGACACGCCCGCGGACATGCAGGCCGGGCGAGACGGCGGCGCGATCGCCGTGGGCGTGCCGACCGGCTCGTTTGAACCCGGCGAACTGAGGGCGTCGGGAGCGCAGGTGGTGCTGGACTCGCTGCTGGACTTTCCGTCCTGGTACGCGGATTTTCGCGACGACGACCGGAGCGAGGAGCACGTCCGATGAGCACCGACGTACTGGCGCTGGCCGACCGGCTGTGGAATGGCCAGGCGCACACCAGCGAGTTCCACCCCGTGGGTCACCTCGGCGGGCTGGCCGAGATCTGCGAGGACGTGGTGTTCTTGCCGGCGTTCGCGAATGTGACGGCCATCCGCACGGCGACGGTCTCGCCCTGATCGACACCGGCAGCGCGTTCGCGGCCCGGGCCATCCACGATGAGCTCCGGCGGTGGACGAGCGAGCGGCTGAATACGGCCGTCTACTCGCACGGGCACATTGACCACGTCTTCGGCGTCGGGGTCTGGGAAGCGGAGTCGGCCGGGCAGGGCTGGCCCGCCCCGGTCGTGGTGGCGCACGAGGCGCTGCCGCGCCGGTTCGACCGGTACAAGCTGACCCTCGGCTACAACGAGATCATCAACCAGCGCCAGTTCGGTGCACGCGGTCTGCGCTGGCCGGCCGACTATCGCTACCCGGATCGCACGTACTCGGCCGAGCTGACCCTCGACATCGGCGGCATCGCGCTGGCGCTGCGGCATGAGAAGGGCGAGACCGACGACCACACGGTCACGTGGCTGGCGGACCGACGGGTGCTGTGCTGCGGCGATCTGTTCATCTGGGCCTCGCCGAACGCGGGCAACCCGCAGAAAGTGCAGCGCTACCCGCTGGAGTGGGCACAGGCACTGCGTCGGATGATCGCGCTCCAGCCCGAGTACCTGCTGCCCGGGCATGGCCTGCCGGTGATCGGGGCCGACCGGGTGGCCCGCGCCCTGACCGACACGGCCGAGCTGCTGGAGTCGCTGGTTGGCCAGACGCTGGCGGTGATGAACGGCGGCGGCCGGCTGGACGAGGCCATCCACACCGTGACCGTGCCCGCGCAACTGGCCGGGCGGCCGTACCTGCAGCCGGTCTATGACGAGCCGGAGTTCATCGTCCGGACAGTGTGGCGGCTGTACGGAGGCTGGTGGGACGGCAACCCGGCGACGCTCAAGCCGGCTCCGGAGCGCGCGCTGGCCGCGGAGCTGGCCGGCCTGGCCGGCGGCGCCGGAGTGCTGGCCGCACGGGCCGTCGAGCTGGCCGAGTCCGTGCTGGCGGAGACTGGGCTGGCCGGGACTGGGCTGGCCGGGACTGGATCGCCCGAGACTGGGCAAAGCGGGCAACCTGCGGGCCCGCGGGTGGCGGAGCTGCGCGGCGGCGAGGAGGAGCTCCGCCTGGCCGGGCACCTGGCCGAGCTCGCCTGGCTGGCCGCGCCAGATGACCTGGCCGTTGGCCAGGCCCGGCACAGGGTGTTCAGCATCCGCGGCGGATCAGGCCACATCCACGATGGCCTCGGGGGTATACCGGTGGGCGGCCAGCGAATCGATCGGCGACCAGGCAGCCGAACAGGACGGCCGATGAAAGTCACTGTGATCAAGAAATGCCTCAGGAGGGCACGATGACGACCATGCAGGGGATTGACCCGTCGGTCCCGCCCACGGGTACCGGCTGCGCCGAATGCGAGGCCGCTGGCGGCTGGTGGTTCCATCTGCGCCGGTGCGCGCAATGCGGTCATATCGGCTGCTGTGACACCTCGCCGTCGCAGCATGCGACGGCGCATGCCAAGGCAAGCGGGCACAACATCATCCGCAGCTTCGAGCCCGGCGAGAGCTGGTTCTGGGATTACAAGACCGACCAGCTGTACGAGGGCGGCCCGGCGCTGGCCGCGCCTGAGCATCATCCCGAGCACCAGCCGGTGCCGGGCCCGGCCGGGCGGGTGCCTGCCGACTGGCAGTCGCACCTGAACTAGCCAGGCCAGTGGACAACGAGGACCGGTGACAGCGAGGACCAGTGGACAACGAGGACTTGCGGCTGGCTGTCTACCGCGGCTTCGCCAGCACCGGCCGCGCGCCGGCTGAACGCCGACGCTGGCTGCCCAGCTCAGCACCGGCCTCGCCCAGGTAGCCGACGGGCTGCAGCAGCTAGCCCGGCAACGGCACCTGGTGCTGGACGCCGACGGCGCGATCGTGATGGCGCACCCGTTCTCGGCGGTACCGCTCGGGTTCTCGGTCATGGGCCGCGAGCACCTGTGGTGGGGTGGCTGCGCCTGGGACTCGTTCGCGCTGCCGCACCTGCTGCCCGGCGACGGCGAGATGCTGGTGGCGACCAGGTGCCCGGCGTGCGCGCGGCCGCACGGCTGGAACGTCGGCACTAGCCAGCCGCCGCCAGGAGAACAGGTCGCGCACTTCCTCATCCCGGCCGCGCGGATGTGGGACGACGTCGTGCAAACCTGCCGTCATCAGCGGATCTTCTGCGACCCGGACTGCGTCCGGGCGTGGGCCGCCACCCAGGGCACCGAGCCCGGATACGTGATGGACCTGGGCACGCTGTGGCGGTTCGCCTCGCGCTGGTACGAGGGCCGCCTGGATCGCGGTTACGTCCGGCGCGACCCGGCAACTGCCGCGCAGTACATGCGCGAGTGCGGCCTGTCCGGTCCCTTCTGGGGGCTGTGAGGGGCTGTGACAGCGCCGGCAGCCGCCGGCTACCAGGAATCCAGCAGCGGACCGAGCTCGGCCAGGCGGCTGACGATCGCATCGGGGACGGCGTCGGCGAAAGCCGGGACATCGCTGTTGGGCACCAGTACGGCCCGCATGCCCGCCTGCTGCGCGCCGTGCACGTCGTCGAGCGGCCGGTCGCCGACGAACACGCAGCGGGCCGGGTCGGCCACCCCGACGGCCGCCATCGCGGCCCGGAACGCCTCGGGGTGCGGCTTGGTCCAGTCGATCTCGCTGCTGTACACCGCGCCGTCGATCAGCTCGAGAATGCCGTCCCGGCGGAACACGTCCTCATGCCAGCAGCGCGGCCACATGGTGTTCGACAAGACGCCGATCCTGATGCCGCGCTCCCGCAGCTCGCCGAACAGGACCGGCACGTCCGGGTCGGTGAACGTGTGCGGTTCCCAGGCGCGCAGGTAGCTGGCCAGCAGCGGCTCAGTGGCCGTCACCCCGGCCAGCTCGAACAGGCGGTCCATGCCTGCACTGCGATGATCGGCGAGCGCCGCCTGCCACAGCTGCGCCTCGGCCGCGTGCAGGGCGGCGGCATGAGCTTCCGCCTCGGCCGCCGGGAAGTGCTCCTCGCAGACCCAGAACCACAGCTGGGCCGCGTCGATGCTGTGCCACGGGGTGAGCGTGCCGCCCCAGTCGAAGATCACTGCGTCTACTGCCACGCACCCGATCCTAAGCGGCCAAACCAGGCGCCGGTGCCCCGTGCGGGCACCGGCGCCTGGTTGCGGGCACTGAGGCGGAAGGCCGGCTCAGCCGACGCCGTAGGCGGGGATCGCATGCGCGGGCACCCGGATCTGCTGATGCTGGCCGATGCTCAGGAAGTTGACCGTGATCGTGGTCAGCTGCGTCTTCGGCGGAACTGAGCCCGGCTCGAGGTCCACGGTGATCTGCTTGCCCTTGCCCTTGGCGGTCGCGTGCAAGACCGCCTTGGCCCGCTTGACCGGGGACTGCTCCACGTACTGCCAGCCAGTCACCTTGGTGCCCTTGGGCAGTTTCTTGAGCTCGCTCAGGCTCATCGTGCCGGGGTACAAAGTCTGCCGGAAGCTCATGCTCATCTGCCGGACCACGCCGCCGGAGTCGATCCAGACGTCCAGCGCCGAGAGCGTGCCCTGACCCCACAGGTTCGGCAGCCTGATCGCCGGCAGGCCGGACAGGACCGTCGCCGTCAGGTGCTCCACCCGGACGCCGCCAATCGTGGTCTCGCCCGCCTTGCGGAAGCCGGCCCCCGGCGCAAGCTCGTTGAGCAGCTTGCGCGGATCGGGGATGTGCATGCTGTTGACCGCGTTGGGACCGGTGTCGTGATACCAGGCCAGCCCGTCGGCCGCGACGAAGTAGTCGTAGGCCTGACCGTTGACCACCCGGTTGATGGCGGACTGGGTGGTCGTCGCCGTGCCGCTGCCGGTCGGGATGCGCTCGCTGAACGAGTCGTTCCAGTTCGCGCCGTCGAAGGTGATCCTGTCCGTGCTGGACTGCTGCAGCGTGCCCGCCAGGGTCTGGCGCGAGCGGATCACCGCCTGGCCCGAGTGCGCGAGCGCGAGCCGCGAAGCGCTGGCCAGGTGCTGCACGAAGGCGGCAGTGAGAAGGTCCGGAGCGGCCGCGTGCGGGCGGACGGCGGCGGGCTTGCCCGTTCCGCCGGCCTGGCTGGCCGCCAGCGCGACCGCGCATGCCACAGCGGCAGCGCCCGCGGTGGCTGCAGTCAGCCACGGGGCCGGCCGCCAGCGTCTGGTTCGCTTAGCCGGGAACGTGGCCGGGCCGGCTGGCTGCCTGCGCGCGACTTCTTGAGCCGAGACGGGTTGGATACCACGTTCCATCAGGATGTTGATTTGATCTTTCAGGTCAGTCATCGGTCACTCCCAGTATCGAGCGCAGGCGGGCGAGGCCGCGGTTGAGGTGGTTCTGGACGGTGGTGAGCCGGATACCGGTCAGCTCGGCGACCTCGCGCAGGGTGTAGCCGTAACCGTGCACGAGCACCACGGCGATCCGCTGGCGCTGCGTCAGGCTGGCGAGGGCGGCGGGCAGTCCCGGTTCGAAGGCGTGATCGGCGTAGTCGGGAACGGCGAACAGCACCCGCTGCCGGCGCCGCCGGCCGCGCGTCTGACCGACCCGGAACAGGTACCCGGGCAAGTTGGCAATGTGCTGGAGCCGGTCCCAGTGCTCGAAGGCGTAGGCGAGCGCCTCGGCTGTCGCGTCCCTGCCGTCCTCGAAACCGTAGGCCGCCGCCAGTGCGCGGCTCAGCCGCGGTTCGGTCGCCCTGACGAAGGTCTCGAAGTCCGGGTGGCCGCCCGGCTCCGCGGCGTCCTGCTGCCGCGCGCCGTTGCCTGCGCGCGTGTCGCTGCTCGCTGCCTGCATCGCACCGCCGTCCAGTTAGTAGCCCGTTTACTGCTGAGACCCTGGTCGCCTTGGTTTTTACCACCCGCCGGCGCAAGTTTGTCAGCCCGGCTGCGCGGCTGCCGCTGACCGCGGGGCCGCGCCGCACGCCAGACCTGCCTGAGGATTCGCCGAATTGGCCATGGAATGTCGCTCAGAGTTTGACTAGCGTCGTTAGCGTCAGTGCGGCAATCGTCCATTTTCGCCGCCAATTGAGGCGGCGGGCCAGGAGGAAGGTATGCGATCTCAGCAACGAAGCGGGAGAACGCGGCGGATGCGCGTTGCGGCCGCTGCTGCCAGCGCAGCTCTGGCTGGCGGCCTGTGCATGGCAGGCGCCGTGGCACCGGGCCTGGCGTCGGCAAGTCCGGTGGCCAGTTCTCACGCGGCCGGGGCTGGCAGTAGCTGTCACCTGGGCAACGGCATCAAGCACGTCGTCCAGATCGGCTTCGACAATGTGCACTTCTTCCGGGACAACCCCAATGTGCCGTCCGATCTGCAGATGATGCCGAATCTGCTCAACTTCTTCGAGAACAATGGCTCGCTGCTGACCAACAACCACACGCCGCTGATCGCGCACACGGCCAACGACCTGCTGACCACCGCCACCGGGCTGTACGGCGACCGGCAGGGCGAGGGCATCAGCAACAGCTATCAGACCTACAACCCGGATGGCAGCACTGATCTGGCCGAGTCGTTCGCCTACTGGAACGACCCGATCGACGACGCGGCGTCCACCCCGACCACGGGCCACGACACGAACCCGAACCTGGTCTACTCGCCGACCCCGCCGGCTACCTCCGTACCGCCGGTCAAGCCGGACAAGGTCGCGCCCGCGCCCTGGGTGCCCTACACCCGGGCTGGCTGCAACGTCGGCGAGATCGCGACGGTGAACCAGGAGCTGGAGAACCCGGTGCCGGACCTGGCTGACGCCTTCGGCGCTAACTCACCCGAGGTCGCTCAGCTGAATGCCGACACGGACTCCTTCAAGGACCCGGAGACGGCCGACTACGTCGGGCTGGCCGTGCACTGCGCGCGCGGCAGCGCCGTCTGCGCGAACGCCCAGGCCGTCAAGTTCGGGCAGACCACGCCGTCACACACCGCTGTGGCCGACGTGCTACCGGACGAGCCAGGCGGCTACCACGGCTATCAGGCGCTGTTCGGGAACAAGTACATCGCCCCGGTGCTCGGCGGCGGAACGCCCAGCCTGACCCGTGACGGTTACCAGGTGACCAATCCGGCGGGCAACCTGGTCGACCTGACCGGCGGCCAGATCAACGGTGACTTCCTGACCAACTACCCGGGCTTCCCCGGCTATGGCGACATCAACGCGTCGCAGTCGCTGGCCTACGCGGCTGACATGCTCGAAAGCGGCGTGCAGGTCACCAACATTTACATCGCCGACCTGCACGGCAATGAGTTCATCTCGAGCCTGGACGGGCCGGGCCAGGCCTGCTTCCATGCGCCGGCCGCCCTCGGCAGCGGCAGCGCCTGCTATGTCGCCCAGGCGCAGTACTACAACGCCGCGTTCGGGACGTTCTTCCAGCGGCTGGCTGCGGCCGGCCTGACGCCGCAGAACACCCTGTTCGTGCTCAGCTCGGACGAGGGCGACCACGAGGCTGGC
This sequence comes from uncultured Actinomycetota bacterium, assembly GCA_963713585.1. GTDB lineage: Bacteria > Actinomycetota > Actinomycetes > Streptosporangiales > Streptosporangiaceae > JAJYUU01. Next base: position 8,601 of record CAVQMG010000012.1, read on the forward strand.
GCCAACGCCAACCGGTCGATCCAGCCGACGCCGGCCAACTGCGACGGCGCGACCGTCAGCGGTGACACCGTCACCCCGGACGTGCTGTGCACCTACCCCACCGGGTCGGCGACCGCGATGACCGGCTCGTTCGGTGAGCTGAACGTCAACGCGACCGGGCTGCTGGCCGCCGAAACCGGCAACACCACGCCGTTCTCGATGGAGAACGACACGGCGCCCGAGTTTTACCTGACTGGTGATCCGGGTGCCGATACGCCGACGGTACGAACGTTCGAGCATGACGTAGCGTCGCTGACCACCGCCAACCCCTACGCCGGGCAGACCAGCCAGGCACTGGCCAACTACATCGCCGACCCGACGGAGATGGGCATCCTGCACATCACCGACGCCGACCCGGCCCGGACGCCGACGATCGCGGTGTTCGCCAAGCCGGACTACTACGTGCAGTCCGGCGCGCTGGCCGGAACCTGCGCGGGCGTGAACGAGTGCCAGAACACCGGGTTCGCCTGGGATCACGGCGACTACGCGGCCGAGATCAACACCAACTACATCGGGCTGGTCGGGCCCGGCGTCAAGAAGCTCGGCCTGGACGGCCCGGCAGCGGGCGCGGGACCGAGCTCGGACGGCCCGGAGAGCGGGCAGCTCATTGTGGCGAAGGATCACCTGAGCGGACCGTGGACCGACGAGACCGACATCCGTCCGACGATCATGTACCTGCTCGGGCTCCGGGACGACTACCAGCAGGACGGCCGCGTCATCACCCAGACGCTCAGCCATCCGAACCACGCACTCGGCGCGCCAGGCGTGACCCAGCTCGGCGAGTGCTACAAGCAGATCAACTCCAGCGTCGGCGCGTTCGCGGCCGACACGCTGCAGGCAGACACCAACGCCGTCGAGGGCTCGAGCCCCGGTGACAAGGTCTACCTGAGCGTCGACTCCCACCTGCGCTCGCTTGAGGCCGGCCGAGATCACCTGGCCGGGCTGATCAAGGGCGAGCTGGCAGCCGCGGCATTCCAGGACAAGCCCGTCGCCGGGGTCGGCTGGCAGCTGGGCTCGTGCCGGGCGCTCATCGGCGCGGCGCACCAGCTGGAGAGCTCGAGCTAGCCGGCCACAGCCAGCTGGCGGTCAACGGCGGATTGCCCCGTGCCGCGGCACGGGGCAATCCGCGCGGTGACGTAGTCGGCCCCCGTGCCCAGGCACGGGGGCCGTTCGCGTGTGTCACGTGATGCACCTTTTATCCGGCTCCGCGGCCAGCCAACCGGCCAGCCGGCTGTGCGGAGCCGGTGACTGCCTGGGAGACTAGATCGTCATGCCACGGCATCAACGCAGCGGCCGGGGCGCAGAAGAGACGAGGTGTCATGGCCGACCGAGGCGCGGCAGTCGAGGTTCACGGCGCTGTCGCCGTGGATGGCGCAGTCGCGAAGAAGGACCCGGAGGTGCTCGTCGCCCAGATCGAGCGCACTCGCGACGACCTGGCGCGCACGATCGACAGCCTGGCCGAGCGGGTCAGCCCGGCTAACAACCTCAGGCTGCTGGGCGACACGGTCCGGCAGCGGGTCGGCCAGCAGCTGGCCAAGCCGGAGGTCCGGATCGGCGCGGCCGCCGTGGGTGTCGCCGTCGTCGGGTTCACGATCTTGCGAGCCTGGTCCCGGCACCGCCGCAGCTGACTACAGGAAGTTCTGGCCCTCGCCGCGGTAGGTCGGCACCGGCCCGGCCGTGGCTTCGCCGTCGATCAGGTGCAGCTCGCTGAACCGCTCGCAGAGCTCGCCCGCCTTGGCGTGCCGGAACCATACCTTGTCGCCGATCTTCAGCGCGTCCGCGGCCGGGCCGATCAGCGGCGTCTGCACCTCGCCCGCGCCCTCTTCCTTGTCCAGCCGGAGCCCGCCCGGCAGGTACGGGCGATGGCACCCGGCTGCGGCGTGCCGGGACCGGACGCCGGGATAGCCGCCGCCGAGCGCGGTGACCATGCCGGGGCCGGGCCGCCGGACGACCGGCAGCGCGAACATGGCGGCGGGCTGCCCGGTAAACCCGCGGTAGGCGTCGAACAGGGTCGGGTGGTACAGGCCCGATCCGGCGCCGATCTCGGTCACCGCAGCCTCGGCCGAGGTGCCCTCGAGTGATCCGGTGCCGCCGCCGTTGACGAATTCCAGCGGCGTCAGCTTGCGCACCGCCGCGACGACGGCGCCGCGCCGGGCGGCCAGCTCGGCCGCCGATTTGCGCTGCATGATCCGCACGGCCTGGCCGTAGAGCGGGCGGCCCGGCGGGTTGTCGCCGACACCGGCGATCTGCGACTCGTACGCCATCAGGCCGACCAGCCGCAGGCCGGGTCTGGCCATGATGGCCTGCGCCAGATCGACCGCTTCGCCGGGGCTGCGCACGGGGGAGCGGCGGGCCCCGGCCCGGAACTTGCCGCCGAGGGCCTCGTAGCCGGCGTCCAGATCGATGGCCACCCGGACCGGATGCGGGTTGGCCACGGCGGCCGCCGCCTTCTCGATGAGGTCCAGGTGATCGGGGCTGTCCACCATGACCGCGATGGAGGCCGCGGCGTCGGCGTCCTGGGCGAGCCGGGCGAGCGCAGCAGAATCGGCGGTCGGATAGGCCACGACGATGTCATCGCTGGTGCCGCAAGCGGCCAGCCACAGGGCCTCCGGCAGCGTGTAGGCGAGGATGCCGCGAAAGCCGTCCATCGCGAGCACTAGCTCGATCAGGTGCCGGCAGCGCACCGACTTGCTGGCCAGCCTGATCGGCTTGCCGCCGGCCCGGCTGGTCATGGCGGCCGCGTTCGCCCGGAACGCGGCCATGTCGACAATCGCGAACGGCGCGTCCAGATGCGCAGTCGCCGAGTTAAGCCTGATCAGATCAGCGGGGGAGCCGCTGCGGCTCACTCGTCTTCCTTGGTCAGCGCGGTGTACTCCGCTGCCGACAGCAGGCCGGGGGGCACTTCGCCGTCGGTGCCGTCGAGTGCCACCTTGAACAGCCAGCCCGCCCCGTAGGGGTCGGAATTGACCAGGCCGGGATCGTCGTCGATCTCCGGGTTCACCTCGGTGACCTCGCCGTCGACCGGGGAGTACAGGTCGCTGACGGACTTGGTCGACTCGACTTCGCCGCACGGCTCGCCCGAGGTCACCCGGCTGCCGGTCACTGGCGCGGAGACGAAGACGACGTCGCCGAGCGCACGCTGCGCGTGGTCAGTGATCCCGACCGACGCGGTCGAGCCGTTGATGGCAACCCACTCGTGCTCAGCGGTGTAGTAAAGCTCGCCGGGAACGGTCATGTTCGCCTCTCTTGCGGTGATTTCTTGTTCATCAGTCTGCTGCCGGGCCGGGACCGCCAGAGCCAGGCTCAGGCCGGGCGGCGGTAGAACGGCAGTTCTACCAGTGTCGGCAGGCTCGGCCCGGCCGCGGACGTCCACCGCCAGTCCTGATTCCTGGCCGGCGGCGGCGCCGGCCGCCGCCTCCGGGCTGACGTAGGCCATGGCGATCGGCACGCCGAGCGTGGGCGACGGCGCGCCGCTGGTCACGATGCCGCAGGGCTTGCCGTTGAAGAGCACGTCGTAGCCGTGCCGCGGTACCCGCCGCGACGCCAGGGTCAGGCCGATCAGCTGCCGGGCGGCCGGGCGGTCCGCCCGCGCGGCCAGGGCGGCCCGGCCGACGAAGTCGCCCGGCTTGCCGAGCTTGACCACCCGGCCGAGGCCCGCGTCGAACGGCGTCATGTCAGCGCCGAGCTCGTTCCCGTACAGGGGCATGCCGGCCTCGAGCCGAAGCGTGTCGCGCGCCGACAGGCCGGCCGGGACAAGCCCGTCACCCTGACCGGCCTGGCTCAGCTCGGTCCACAAGTACTCCGCGTCCTGCGGCGCAGCGAAGAGCTCGAAGCCGTCCTCGCCGGTGTATCCGGTGCGGGCCAGCAGCACGTCACGGCCGGAAACGTGCGCCGGGTAACTGGCGTAGTACCGGACCTGCGCCAGGTCGGTGCTGGTCAGCCGGGCCAGGATCGCGGCTGCCCGCGGCCCCTGGATCGCGATCAGCGCGTAGTCGCTGGTCTTGTCGGTCACGGTCGCGTCGCGACCGGCCGCGCGCTCGGTTAGCGCCGCCCCGACCACGGCGGCGTTGGCCGCGTTCGCAACAACGAGGAATTCCTCGTCGGCCAGCCGGTACACGATCAGGTCGTCCAGGACGCCGCCATCGTCGGCGCAGATCATCGTGTACCGAGCCCGGCCTGGTGCCAGCGCCGACGGCTCGCCGGTGAGGGCGTAGTCGAGCGTGGCGGCGGCGCCGGGTCCGATAACCGCGAACTCGCCCATATGGGATAGGTCGAACAGGCCGGCCGCGGTCCGGACGGCAGTGTGCTCGGCGGTCTCGCTGCCGTAGCGCAACGGCATCAGCCAGCCGGCGAAATCGGTCAGGGTCGCGCCCAGCCGCTCGTGGACGCCCGTCAGCGGGGTACGACGCGGCGCTGGATCTGTCACGATCACGGAGCCTACCGGGCTTCCGGTGCCCGGACCGCCCGCGGCCGGCGCCGAGGGGGAGACTGGGGTGAGAGGAACCAGGGCTCATGACTCTCACTGCGGAGCGCGACATGGACTTGCTGACCGAAGACCAGATTTCCGCGCGGCTGGCCGGGCAGGCTGGCTGGACCCGGCAGGCAGACTCGATCGTGCACGTCGAGACTCTGGCCGACTTCAGCGCGGCGATGCGCTACGTCAATGCCGTGGCCGGCCTCGCCGAGGCCGAGAACCATCACCCCGACATCCTGATCCAGTGGAACAAGGTGGCGCTCACCTTGTCCACGCACTCAGCGGGCGGGCTGACGGCCAAGGACTTCGACCTGGCCGGGCAGATCAGCTCGCTGGCCTGATCACCGCGACCGCCTGACGGTGCCTGCAGACCGGTCGCCGAACGGGGTCTTCGCCTGCGGACGGCGCCACGCCCCCGGGTGGCGCCGACCGCAGGACGAAGATCCCCTCCGTTCGCCGCGACCTTCGTCTTGCTGTCCGCCCGCACCGGTCGTGCCGGGGCGGCAGGCAGCCGGGCGATCCCGTCGGGGATCGAACGGCCCCCAGACGAAGGTCCCCCTCCGCGGCTTACGGTTTCCTTATCCAGCAGCGCATTCCCCCGTCCCGGTTAACCGGGCCCTCGTGCGCCGCGTGGGTCTCTAGTTATACACGTAGTGCTACGGCGATCACAGCTAGTTACGAAATTGCACGTGACCTGGGCGTCCGAGTGCCCGACGGCTCGCCACAATATGCCGCACGCCGGGCAAGACGCCGCGAGTGCTGATCCGACCCGTCAGCCGAAGTCGCAGGGCAGGTGCTTGATGCCGTTGATGAAGCTCGACAGCAGCCGGTCCGGCTCGCCGGCCGCGCGGATCTGCGGCGCGCGGCGCAGCAGCTGGGTGAGCATGACCCGGATCTCACGCCGGGCCAGGTGCGCGCCCAGGCAGAAATGCGGTCCGGCAGCGCCGAAGCCGACATGCGGGTTGGGCGAGCGAGTGATGTCGAACCGGGCCGGGTCGCTGAAGACCGACTCGTCCCGGTTGGCTGCCCAGTAGAAAAGCACGACCTTGTCGCCTTCGCGGTACTGCTGGCCGTTCAGCTCGCAGTCGCGGGTGACCGAGCGGCGCATCCAGATCACCGGCGAGGCATAGCGGACGATCTCCTCGACCGCGCCTGGCATCCGGCCCTCCAGGTCGGCCAGCAGCAGCTCGCGCTGGTCCGGGTTTCTGGTCAGCAGGTCCAGCCCGTGCGAGATAGCCGTCCGGGTGGTCTCGTTGCCGGCCGCCACCAGCAGGATGAAGAATGAGCCCAGCTCGGCCGGAGTCAGCTGCTCACCGTCCACGTTCGCACTGGCCAGCGCCGTGATGAGGTCATCGCCAGGGTGCTCAAGGCGGTCGGCAGCCATCTCGGTGACCAGAGTGGCCAGGTCCTGGCCGGCGGTCAGCAACTGAGTGACAGCCGTGTCCATGTCCTCGCTGATGAACTCGGGGTCAGAGCCGGACAGGATGATGTTGGTGTTGCGCAGCACCATGTCGTAGTGCTCAGGCCCGATGCCCATCATCTGGCAGATGATGGTCAGCGGCAGCCTGGCCGAGACGTGCTGCACGAAGTCGCACGGGCCGGTTTCCAGTAGCTCGTCCACGATCCTGGCCGCGGTGACCTCAACATCGTTCTCGAACTTCTGGATCATCTTCGGCGTGAAGGCGCGCGAGACGATCCGGCGCAGCCGGGCGTGCCGCGGGTCATCCATGCTGATCATCGAGCCGAAGTACTCGTTGAACTCCGGCGGCAGGTCGATGAGGCTGGTGGCCCCGCGGGCAGACGAGAACAGCTCGGGCTGGCGGCTCGCGGCCGCCACGTCGGCGTGCGAGACGAAGGCGTAGTAGCCGCCGCCCGCATCGCTGAACGGATTCTCCGGCTCGTCGAAGTGCGCGGGCTTACCGAGCGCGCGAAGCTTGGCGAAGTCATCGTGCCGGGTTCCTAGCGGTTGTGCCCAGAACTCCATCAGCGAGATGTCGATGCCCTCGGTCGCGTTAGCTGCCGGTGTGCTCATGAAGCTGCCGCCTTCAACTAGAACCTCGTTCTAGCGCCAGTGTGACAGACCGGTGCAAGCCACCGCTATGACCCACCGCGGATGATCGACCGTCCTCACCAGGTGGGCCGGGCGGGCTCCTGCCGCGGCGAACCGCCGGTCAGCTCGCGCAGCAGCGTCAGGAAGAGCGCGTTGCTGCCCGCCCGTCGCTAGTGTCGAGCGACGCCAAGCCGCCGGCCCGGTGCCCGTTGCCCGGCCGGACCGGCGCGCCGGTCATCAGCGCGACGGCCACCGGACCGGGCACGCCGCTCAGTTCGACCACCGCACAGGCGATGCGGACATCGCCGACGGTCAGCACGGCCCAGCCGTCTCCAGCCGTCCGGATCAGCGAGATCTGGCCGGCCTGGCCTGGTTCGGCGGCCAGGCACGCCGTGACCGCCTCAAGCCTGGCGGTCAGCATCGCCGGTAGCTCCTGCAGCTCGTCGCGGAGCCGGGCGAAACCGGCCACCATGCCCGCGTTCGACGGCTGGCGGTGACCCGCCTCGGGCGCGTTCCAGGCGCACGACACCGGAACCGGCGCGCGGACCGACAATGTGAACCCGGACAGCAGGCCGGTGCCGGGCGCGCTCGCCGCGTGCTGCGGCTGGCGTCCGGCCGCGAGCCCGCCCGGCCGGTCGCCGGCGGGTGCCGCCTGTGCCGGTATGGCAGTGAGCAACTGCGGGAGCGATCCGTCCGGCTGACCGCAGCTGACGGTCACCCGCAGGCCTTCACTCAGGCCGAGCTCCACGGCGCTGCGCTCCAGGAACACCGACAGCAACGTCGGCGGCCAGGCCGCGTTACGGGGGAGCGGGCCGGAGTCATGCAGCCGCACTCCGCGCCAGGCTGCGAGCATGTGGCCTGCCGCGTCGACGGCCTCGATATCCCACCGCTGGCTGGCGAGCGACGGCCCGGCGGTGATCTGCCCGGCCGTCGCAGGCGCGGCGGCCGCAGGGTCGGCGGTGTTCTGCCCGCCGGTCGCAGGGGCGGCCGTCGCAGGCTCCGCGGTGATCTGGCTGGTTGGCGGTGTCGTGTGCCTGGCCTGGCCGGCGTCCGCCTTCGGCTTAGCCGCTGGTCCGGCGCCGCCGGCCGCATGCCGGGCGACAGTTTCCTGCTGCCTCCTGGCTGCGCGCCGCGACTTGCGGGACTGCGGCCGGCGCTCGGCAATCTCCATGTCGGCCCGTTCCTCGGCGGACATCTCGGCAGGCGTCGTCGCGACCACCGCCGCGGTCTGCGGACGGGGCGCTGCCGCTGCCGGGTCGGCCTGAGCGCTGGGGCCAGCCGGAGCGCTGGCGGCGGCCGCTGGCCGCGCGCGGCCGTCTGTCTCGGCCGCCGGGGCGCCGGGCTGACCGGGCACCACCAGCTGCAGCCCGGCGGACGGCGCCGGTGTGGCGCGGACCGGCTCGGCAACGGCCCTAATCTCGACCGGTCCGTCGGCGACCCGGCCGGAGAACTGGACCGCATCGCACCCCGCCGCCCGGATCCGGCGATGCGGCACGCACGCCTGCAGCACCTGCAGCGCGGCGTCGTTCAGGCCGGGGCTGCCGAGCAGGAATCTGGTTCCGGCCAGCTCACTGTCGGCTGGGTACCACGGCAGGTCGTCCGTGCCGCGGGCCAGCGCCCGGCCCGACCGCGCCGTGACCTCCGGCAGCAGCGCGACCCGCCGGAACCTGCCCGACTGGAAGCAGACAGGCCCGTACAGCTCGGCGCCGTCGACCAGCCCCGATGGCCCGGCCGCTAGCGGCTGCAGCGCGGTGGTGCCGGCAGCGAACGCGGCCGGCTGTGCCTGCTCGGTCTCGGCGGCGCAACTGAACTCGGCCCTGGCGTGGTCGACCAGATAGGAGCTGTCCGCGCAGCGCAGCACCGCGACGACGGTGTCGCCGCTGCGCAGCGTGCACACTCGCAGGCTCGCCTCGCCGGCCGACGGGATCAGGACGGGTGAGGACATTGTGACCTTGGCCGCGCGCCGCACCGGCCGCCCGGCCAGCACGGATGCGGCCTGCGCTAGTGCCTCGAGGGCGAGGACCGGTGGCAGGACGGGCAGGCCATCGATCCGGTAATCGCCCAGGTAGGGGTCGCTGGCCAGGGACAGCCTGGCCTCGGCGACTAGCTCGATGCCGGGGTAGTGCGCTGTGACCGCGCGCAGGAACCGGGCCCCGCTCCGCAGCCCGGCCGATGTCAGCTCGGTCTGGCTCACCGACGGCGCCGGCCGCGAGGCCAGGCCGCCGATCCGCCCGTGCAGTGCCAGCCGCCGCGGCGGGTCAGCCGTCATGAGGATCTTCAGCAGCATCCGGCTGGCGATGCTGACCTCCATCGGCGGGCAGTCAGCCGCGGCCAGTTCGGCGGCCAGCTCCGGCGGCTCACCGAGACCGCCGGCTGTCCAGGCCGGCAGGTCCAGATGCAGCGCCCGGCAGCCCGCCGCGCCGGCAGCCAGGCCTGCTGCCCGGCTTGCCAGCGCACCACTGGCCAGCGCGTGCAGCCCGCTGCCCGCCAGTCCGTACCGTCCGGCCACCGAGCCGGCGGTGATGATGAGCTTGAGCTGGCCCGGCCGGACGGCCCCGGCCAGGCGGTCCAGCGTATTCGCTGCCTCGGCAGCTGCCCGGCCGTGCTCCGGCTCGGTCAGGCTCAGGCAGGGAACGTGGCCGTCCGGGGCGGAAGCGTGCGCGATGGCGGTCACCGGCCCGAGCCGGTCCTCGATCCGCTGTACAGCCGCGGTCAGACTTGCCGCGTCGGCGAGATCGATGACTTCGTAGCCCACCCGGGCACCGGCCGATCTCAGCTGCTCCAGGCCAGCCACCAGCTCGCTGTCCTCGTGGTCCTCGGCGCGGCCGATGACCGCGATGCCGGTGCCAGCGGCAGCCAGCACCTGGGCCAGCATCAGGCCAGCGCCCCTGGTCTGCCTGCTGACCAGGATCACATCGTCGGGTCCGACGGGGCACTGAGCCCGGCCGCCCAGCGCGAATTCGGTCAGCACCGGTTCGCTGACCGCGCCGTCGCGACCGACCACCAGTTCGCGGAACCGGCCACGCTCGGCGTGGGCGTGCTCCAGCACGACCGCCGGGCTCGTGCCGCGGCCCGGTACCCGGAGCACGGTGACTCCGAGCGACGGATGCTCGGCGTGCAGCGTGGCAAAGAACCCGGTGAAGTCGGCGCTCGTGGTGATGACGACGAGCTCGCCGGTGCTGACGGCGTCGCAGGCGGCATCGACGGCCGTGATGCGGGAGCGGTCGTCGGCCGGATCTTCGATGATGGCCAGCGTCCGGGGAGCTGCCGGGTCGGCGCTGAACAGGCCGCTCAGATCGGATAGCTCCGGACTCCTGGCCGCGGCGTACAGGCGCCGCGGCAGCCGTGGTGGCAGGTCTTGCGTTGCGGCGGCCGGGCGGAGGGTCTCGGTGAAGCAGCGGGCCCACGGCCCGGCGCCCTCGACCGGCCCGGCGGTCCGGGCGGCCGGCACCGCCACTGCGCCCGCCCCGGCCTCATGTCCGCCGACGGGCCCTGCGGCAGTCACGACGTCAGCGTCGCCAGCAGCGTCCGCCGCCTCAGGCTCGGCGGATGTGCCAGTCTCGGCCGCCGGGACAGTGTCGCTCGCCTGATCAGGCTCGGCTGCCAGCACAGTCTCGGTCCGCCAGGACAGTCTCGGTTGCCAGGACGGTCTCGGCTGCCAGGACAGTCCCGTCTGGTACCACCGGCGGCTCGGCGAGCTGCGTGGCCTCGTCGGCCGATTCGGTGGCCGCGAGGGCCTGCTCTGCGGCCGGCGACGCCGGCGGATGAGCTCCGGCCTGCTCGGGCCCGGTGCCGGAAGCGGCGCTGATCAGCGGGCGAGCCGGGAGCCGCCGTTCGATCTCATCACGGACGCTGGCCAGGCCGTCATCCTCGGCGCCTGTGTGCTCGGCGCCCGTGTGCTCGGCAGCTGTGTGTGGGTTCGGCAGCTGTGTGTTCGGCAGCTGTGTGTTCGGCGACAGCATCCTCGGCGGCCGTCTGCTCGGCGACAAGTGCCGCGTCGGCCAGGTCGGTTGCGGCGTCCGCGACTGCTCCGGCCTCGTGCTGGCCGGCGTCGACCTGGCCAGCGTCGACCTGGCCAGCGTCGACCTGGCCAGCGTCGGCCTGGCCGGCCTGGGCAGGCTGGCCGGGTCTTGGTCGAAAGCCAGCGTGGGGTGCGGCACCATCTCACATGGGCTGGTGATGAAGACCTGCTCACGCCAGATGTCGACGGGTCTGGTCTGGCGGCCGGCGAACAGCGCGTGCGGCTCGGTCAGCGCGCCGGCCGCGAACAACGCGGCCGCGGCCCTGGCCCGGTTCATCGGGTCCTCATAGCCGGACTGCAGGCTGATCGCGGGGACCCGGCTGATCGCGGCAGCCGCCGAGACCAGCGTCCGGCCTGGCCCGGTCTCCAGCATCAGCGTCGCGCCCAGCGCGCCCGTGGTGATGGCATCGGACAGCTTGTCGGCGCCGGCAAAGCCACTGCAGATGAGATCGATAGCGGCGTCGACCGAGTCCAGCTCGACCCCGGTCGTGGTGGAGATCAGGCGACGGCGTGGCGGCCCGAACCGGAACCGCTGCGCGATCGCGCTGCGCAGTCCGGCCGCACCGGGCCTTGCTGCTGCTGCTGCTGCTGCTGCTGCTGAGGGCCGGGCGGTGGCGGACCGTGCGGCGTGGCGCCCGCCCGAGTCCGGGGTGGCAGCGGCCGGGACCTCATCGGCCGCTTCCTTGGCAGTTGACCGGGACAGATACTGGGCGCGTAGCTCGGCGATTTCGACGACTTCTGACTCGCCCAGCACTCCGGCCCAGGCCAGCCCGGCCAGCGCGCCGAGGCCGTGCCCGACGGCACCGGTCGCCATGACCCCCAGCGATTCCAGCCAGCGAAGCGTGTCCAGGCTCGCTGTGACGGCCGAGGTCAGGTCATCTGGTGTCTGCTCCGGCGGCTGCGCGCCGGACAGGAGCAAGGTGACCCGGCCGTCGGGGTTGTCGGCGGCGAAGATGCCGGGCCGGACCGTGAGCAGCCCGTCGCCTAGCTGCGGCAGGATGGCGCCCGCCTCCCTGGCCAGGACGGCCAGCTGCTCCTGGCGGGTGGCCACCAGGCCGACTCTGGCCCGGCCCTGGCCGCCGGCTTCGCGGCCCAGAATGCAGGCAAGGTCGGCTAGCTCGGCATCGGACATCCAGCCGGCGATATCGGCCAGCCGCGCCAGCACGGCGGCGAGCGCGAACCTGTCCGGAGCCTGCAGCAGGAACGGCATGCACTGCGGCGCCGCCGGGATCGGCGGCTGTGCGTTCGCCGGTCCCGGCCTGGCCGCTCTGGCCAGCAGCGGGATCGACCGGAGCCAGCGCTCCTGGCGCGCTCTCGGGCCGGCTCGTGCCGGAGCACGACGTGCACGTTGCTGCCGCCGATGCCCATGGTGCTGACGGCCGCCAGCCTGGTTCCCTCGTCCCAGTCGGCCGCCTGCTGCGGCAGCCGGAGCCGAGCGCCGCCGTCGCTGATCAACTCGTGCGGCCGGCCGGCACCAGTCGTCGGAGGCACCACGCCGGTCCCGAGCGCCAGCACTGTCTTGATCAGCCCGGCGGCGCCGGCCGCCGCCTTGGCGTGGCCGATGTTCGCCTTCACTGACCCGAGTGCGGCCATTCGCCTCGCCCCGGCGCGTATCGAGCCAAGCGCGGTCAGTTCGGCGAGGTCGTCCGCGCGGGTTCCGGCCCCGTTCCCTTCCAGGTAGTGAATGTCAGCCGGGTCGACGCCGGACCGCTCGTATGCCCGCTGCATCGCCAGTAGCTGGCTGCTCGCCTGCGATTGCGGTTCGCCCGCGACCGCGCCCGCCGATACGCCCCAGCCGAGGATCTCGGCGTAGACGGGCAGGCCCGCCGCCCGCGCATCGGCGGTCCGCATCAGCACCAGCACTCCGCAGCCTTCGCCAGGCAGGAATCCGGTCGGGTCCTCGTCGTAGATGCGCACATCCGTGGTAGCCAGCAGCCCTGCCTTGGCCAGTCCGATCAGTTCGAGCGGGTCCAGGCTCAGGTCCACGCCGCCAGCGATCGCCGCATCCAGGTCGCCGGTAGCCAGCGCGGCGCAGGCCGAGGCGACGGCCTGCAAAGACGAGGAACAGGCGCTGTCGACCACATGGCTGCCGCCGCGGAAACCGAAGTAGTTGCTGATCGTGGCGGCGATGGTTGCGGGCAGGCTGCCCGCCAGGCTGGCCGGTCCGATAGCGGGGAACGGGCCGAGATAGTCGCTTTCGGCCCGCTCCAGCACGACACTGGCCGCCGACGGGCTGATCTTGCCGGCATCGAGCGCGCCGGTCAGGACCCGGCGCACGTAGGGCCACCGGACTCGCAGTGCATTCGCCCGTGAGGTGTCGCCGGCGAGCGTGTTGCCGATGATGACGCCGGTACGGTCCCGGTCCAGCCCGGTCCCGGCCGGCAGTCCGGCCGCCGCGAGCGCTCTGGCAGCCGTCTCCAGGGCCAGCCAGTGGGCCGGGTCGGCGGCAGCGCACGCGACTTCGTCGATGCCAAAGGCCTCGGGCTGGAACCGCCAGCCTTCGATCAGCGCTGCCCTGGTGCTGTAGGTCGCGTCGGACACATTCAGGTCAGGCTGGTAGTAGTCAGTCAGGTCGATGCGGCCGCGGGGCAGCCGCCGGAAGGACCTGCGCCCGGTGAGCACCACGTCGAGCAGTGCGGCCGGATCGTCAGAGTCCGGGAACCTGCAGGCGAGCCCGACGACGGCGAGGGCCGGGGTAGTCCGGCCGGAGGTCGCGTCAGCCACGGCAGTGACCAGCCGCGATGAATGGGAAAATGCCATCGTTCTGGCAATTATTCGGAGTCCGCTCTGAGCAAATTCCGCGAGTTATGTGCAGTAATTCTGCGCACGAGCAAATGTACATTATTTCCCCCGGATAATGGCCTGTCTCCCCATGGGCCGCCCCCATCTGCGCAAGGCCTAGCGCAGGCTCGGTGCGACGAAAGATGGCCTGGTAAGCCAGCTCATCGCAGGATGCCTGAAGCCCGTTGCTGCTGGGTGTCAGCACATTATTTGCTTCTCCGGCGGCGTGGTCAAGGAGGAATTCACGACGCCCTGCTTTTCATGTACGGTGGCATTTCCGGAGTGCGGAATAATGTATCGGCTCATGTTGCTACAAGGGCTGGATGTCTCACTCGCCCGGCTTCAGTGCAGAGCGGGTGGCATGGAAGGAACGGGCAGAATTCTGGCTGCCTTATCCGGCTCATCCGGCGGTGTCATCCGGCTGGTTGCGAGTGCGCTACCCTGTGCACAGGCGTTTCGCCCGGCTGCTCCTTGGCTAGCCGCGCCTGTTGACCTGTCGCCGGCGCAGCTGCCCCTCGTTACCGGGGGGCGCGCTTGTTTTGCAAGGCAGGTAGTTGCAGCGTCGGCAGGACGGCCGGGCAGGGGCCGAGCCGGACCTCACCATCTCGCGAGGAAAGTCATGACAGCCGCCGAAAACGCGGATCGCTACGATCCGCGCGCAGTTCAGCTCAAATGGCAGCAGCGCTGGGCCGCGATGGACATCTTCCGGGCCAGCGACGACCCGGACGATCCGCGCCCGCGGACTTATGTCCTGGACATGTTTCCCTACCCGTCCGGTGACCTGCACATGGGCCACGCCGAGGCCTACGCGCTCGGCGACGCGATGGCGCGCTATTACACACTGCGCGGGCACAACGTGCTGCACCCGATTGGCTGGGACGCGTTCGGGCTGCCGGCTGAGAACGCGGCGATCAGGAACAACACCCACCCGGCCGACTGGACCTACAAGAACATTGAGGTGCAGGCGGCCTCCTTCCGCCAGTACGGCATCTCGTTCGACTGGTCGCGGCGGTTGCAGACCTGCGACCCTGAGTACTACCGCTGGACCCAGTGGCTGTTCCTGCGGTTCTACGAGCGCGGCCTGGCCTACCGCGCGGACGGCTACGTCAACTGGTGCCCGGTCGACCAGACAGTGCTGGCCAACGAGCAGGTCATCAACGGCAAGTGCGAGCGGTGCGGGTCCGAGGTCATCCGCCGGACGCTGACCCAGTGGTACTTCAAGATCACCGAGTACGCCGACCGGCTGCTAGCGGACATGGACGCGCTGGAAGGCAAGTGGCCGGAGCGGGTGCTGCTGATGCAGCGCAACTGGATCGGCCGCAGTGAGGGCGCGGAGGTCAGCTTCCAGATCGAGGACCGGGACGAGCCGGTCACGGTCTTCACCACCCGGCCCGACACTCTGTACGGCGCCACCTTCTTCGTGGTGGCGGCCGACTCGCCGCTGGCCGCCGAGCTGTGCGCGCCCGGGCAGCGCGCCGCGCTGGACGCCTACCTGGCTGACGTGCGCAAGCTGACCGATATCGAGCGGCAGTCGGCCGACCGGGAGAAGACCGGCGTCTTCCTGGGCCGGCACGCGGTGAACCCGGTCAACGGCGAGCAGATACCCGTCTGGGCCGCCGACTACGTGCTGCCCGACTATGGCACCGGCGCGATCATGGCCGTGCCCGGCGCACGACCAGCGCGACCTGGACTTCGCCAGGAAGTTCGGGCTGCCGGTCCGGGTCGTGCTAGATACCGGCGCGCCCGACCCTGCGGTCACCGGCCAGGCGACGCCCGGC
This sequence comes from uncultured Actinomycetota bacterium, assembly GCA_963713585.1. Taxonomy (GTDB): domain Bacteria; phylum Actinomycetota; class Actinomycetes; order Streptosporangiales; family Streptosporangiaceae; genus JAJYUU01. The sequence continues at coordinate 23,744 of CAVQMG010000012.1, forward strand.
GAGGGCACGCTGGTCAATTCGGGCCCGCTGGACGGGCTGTCCAAGAAGGACGCGATCGCCCGGATCATCGAGATCCTGGCCGAGCGCAGCCTGGGCCGCGGCGCGGTGAACTACCGGCTGCGCGACTGGCTGCTGTCGCGGCAGCGGTTCTGGGGCGCTCCGATCCCGATCGTGTACTGCGAAGGATGCGGCGAGGTCGCGGTGCCCGACGACCAGTTGCCGGTGCTGCTGCCCGACCTGCGCGGCCAGGAACTGGCGCCCAAGGGCCAGTCGCCGCTGGCTGCGGCAACCGACTGGGTCACTACCGAGTGCCCGAAGTGCGGCGGTCCCGCCAAGCGGGACACCGACACCATGGACACGTTCGTGGACTCGTCCTGGTACTTCTTGCGGTACTGCTCGCCGTCATTCGAGCACGGCCCGTTCGAGGTTGACTCGGTGCGCCAGTGGTCGCCCGTTGACTTGTATGTCGGCGGCGTCGAGCACGCGATCCTGCATCTGCTGTACTCGCGGTTCTTCGTCAAGGTGCTGCACGACATGAGAATGCTCGACTTCACCGAGCCGTTTACTGCGCTGGTGAACCAGGGCCAGGTGATCAACCAGGGCAAGGCCATGTCGAAGTCCCTGGGTAACGGCGTGAACCTGGGCGAGCAGCTGACCGCGCACGGCGTGGACGCGATCCGGCTGACGATGATCTTCGCCAGTCCGCCTGAGGACGACATCGACTGGGCGGACATGAACCCAGACGCGCTGGTGAAGTTCCTGGGCCGGGTGCAGCGGGTGGCCTCCGACGTGGCCGCGGCGGGCACCGCGGCCGGCGGTGCCGCGGCTGGCGACGTCGGCCTGCGCAAGATCACGCACCGGTCTATTGACGACGTCACCAGGCTGGTGGAGTCGACTCGGCTGAACGTCGCCGTCGCCAGGCTGATGGAGCTGGTCACCGCGGCGCGGCGGGCGGTCGACTCCGGTCCGGGCGCAGCTGATCCTGCGGTCCGCGAGGCGGCCGAGGCGCTGGCCGTCATGCTGTCGCTGTTCGCTCCCTATACGGCGGAGGAATGCTGGGAGCTGCTCGGGCACGAGGCGTCCGTTGCGCGCGCTGACTGGCCGGCCGCCGATCCGGCACTGCTGGTTCAGGACACGGTCACCTGCGTCGTTCAGGTCGACGGCAAGGTGCGGGACCGGCTGGAAGTCGCGGCCTTGATCAGCGAGGACGAACTGCGTGATCTGGCCCTGGCGGCACCGGGAGCGGCGCGCGCGATGGCGGGCAAAGGCGTTCGCACGGTGATCGTCCGGCCGCCCAAGCTGGTCAACATCGTGACGGCATAGCCGGTCGGTTTCCTGGTGGCCCTCCCGCCCTGCTTGCGGGAGGGCCACCAGGTTCTCAGCACGTTCTTTCGCCTGCTTGCGGCTCCGACCTGGGGCGAGAGCCGACAACTCCGGTACTGTCTGGTGAAACGGGACGGAGGCGAGAAGGAGGGGGGAAGGGGCGCATGGTCCTGGCTGCCTCAGCGAGCTCTCACACTGGCAACATCGTGGGGGACGTCGTCGGCGCGCTCATCGCGCTGGGCACTTTGTTCTTCTTCGTGATCCGGAGCGTGCGTTCGCAGAACAAGCCCGCCACCTGGACACCTCCGCAACTGCCCGAGACCAGGGTCCGGGTTCTGCCGCCCAGCGATCAGCTCGACCGGCCATCGGCCGGAACACGCGAGCGGCCGCCGGCCGCACCATCCGGCTGGAACTCCGCTGGCGAGCCAGGCCAGGGCCGGGGCAAGCGCAAGAACCGCGAGCCGGAGACTCTCCCGGCTGACAGCCGGGTGACCTTCGCTGAGGAGCGCAAAGCCGCCGGGATCGACGAGGTGCTCGAGGCGCTCGACCGTGACCTGGTCGGGCTGGTGCCGATTAAGCGCAAGGTCGAGCAAATAGCGTCGCTGCTCCTGGTTGACCGGGCCCGCCGCCGGTTCGGCCTGACTGCGCCGCGTCCCAACCTGCACATGTGCTTCACCGGCCCGCCCGGCACCGGCAAGACCACCATGGCGCTGCGGATGGCCGATCTGCTGCACCGGCTGGGCTACCTGGAGACCGGCCAGCTCGTTCACGCTATGCGGGACGACCTGGTCGGCGAGTACATCGGCCAGACCGCGCCCAAGACCAGGCGGGTACTGGAAAGGGCCATGGGCGGAGTGCTCTTCATCGACGAGGCGTATTACCTCTTCCGGGCAACCGATTCCAAGGACTACGGCCAGGAAGCGATCGAAATTCTGCTCCAGGTCATGGAGAACGACCGGGAGAACCTGGTCGTCGTCCTGGCGGGTTACAAGGACCGGATGGACGAGTTCTTCAGCTCCAACCCCGGCATGGGCTCACGCATCGCGCACCACCTCGACTTCGCCCCCTACGACGTGGGGGAGCTCGTCTCCATCGGCCATCTCTTCCTGAAGGAGGCGAACTACCATCTGGCCCCCGATGCGGAAGCGGCGTTCCGGCAGTACGTTGGCGGCCAGGTCGGCCAGCCCGGCTTCGCTTACGCGCGCACCGTCCGGAACGACCTCGACCGGGCGAGGCTCCGGCAGGCGCACCGGCTCGCCGCCGACGGCCACCGGCCCTGGACCCGTGAGGACCTGATGCGGCTGGAGGCCGAGGACATCCTCGATGAACCGGGCGAGATCCTGCTCGGGTCTGACGTGCTCAGGTCAGCTGCCCGCTGGCAGCCCGAGCCGGGCTAGCCCGCTGGCGCCGGCCTGCTCGAGCCTGCTGCTGGATCCGGCACGACCCGGATGCTGTACCGCTCGCCGATGAGTTCGCGCTCGGCATCGTCGGCCGCAGCGGCGATCTGGCTGAAGTAGTCCTCGATGCCGCCGGGCGCAACGATCAGCAAGAGGCTGGCGGGCTCGCCGGCCGCCCCGAACCGGTGCGGCAGTCCGCGCGGCAGGAAGACGAAACTGCCGGCCGCGGCGTCGAACGCATCGCTACCGCAGCGCACAGACAACTCACCGGCCAGGACGAAGAAGCACTCGTCCTCATGCTCGTGCACGTGCATCGGCGGCCCGGCACCGATAGTCGTCTCGAAAACGCTGACCGAGCCGCCGGTGGACAGCCGCGAAGCCTTCAGGCCGGGATCTGCCGCCAGCCCCGTTCCGGCCGGCAGTACGTAACTTGCCATGAAGTCGGTCACCCGCCGATCGTCTCACCCGACCGCCTGGACGGCAGGATGAGCTAGCTGCCGAAGACGATCCGGAACCAGCGCCGCTTGCCGATCCGGACCACGTTCCCGCTCGAAAGGGGGTGACGCTGGTCAGCGTCGGTCAGCTTCCGCACCCCGTCCAGCCGGACACTGCCATCGGCGATGAGCCGCCGCAGTTCGGTGCCCGAAGCCGCGGGCAGGCATTGCCGCAGCAGCTCGAGCAGGGTGGCGTTGGGATCAGTGACGGCGATGACCGGCACCTCATCCGGCACTGCCCGGCGTGAGAACACGCGGCGGAACCACTCCGCCTCCGCATGCGCCGCGGCCGTCCCGTGGTAGCGCTCCACTAGTGCCTGGCCGAGCAGCCCCTTAGCTTCCATCGGATTCAGCTCACCCGCCGCCATGGCCGCGTCCAGGCCGGCGATCTGGTCGAGCGGCACCATCGTGTAATGCCGCAGGTAGACGGTGACCAGGTGGTCGGGTAGCTTCATCGCTTTGCCGAACATGTCCCGCGCGCTGTCGGTCAGCGCGATGTAGTTGCCCAGGCTCTTGCTCTGCTTGGCCCTCCCGTCGGTGCCGGGCGTCAGCTCCGTCGTGATCACGACCTGGGGCGGGCTGCCCAGCCGGTCCTGAAAGAACCTGCCCATCAGCTCGTTGAAGTGCTGGTCGGTGCCGACGATCGTCAGGTCCGATGCCAGCTCCGCCGAGTCGTAGCCCTGCAGGATCGGGTACAGCAGCTCGTGCATGCGAATCTCGCCGCCATGGGAGATCCTGGCCTGGAACATGTCTCGCTGGATCAGTCGTGCGTGCGTGACTTCGGAGAGCAGGCCGAGGAAGCGCTCTAGCGGCATGGGCGCCCACCACTGCGAGTTATGCCGGATCTCCAGCACCGCCGGGTCGGTCAGCAGCACCCGGCCGGCCTGGCGGACGAACTCGGCCGCGTCGTGCTCGATCTGCTCGGCCGGGATGACCGGCCTAGCGGCGGACTTGCCAGTCGGATCCCCGATCCGGGTCGTGAAGTCACCGATCAGCAAGACGACCTTGTGGCCATGTTCCTGCATCTCGCGCATCGCCCAGAGGTTGACCGCGTGGCCTATATGCAGGAACGGGGCCGTGACATCGACTCCGTACTTAATCCGCAGCGGCCGCCCGGAGGCAAGCCTGCCGCGCAGGTCATCGGCCGTGATAACGTCCGCGGCCGTGCGCTGAAGGGTGGGAAAATCGCTGAAGATGTCATCCATGGCGGGCCGGATCCTGTGCTGTCGTGATGAAGCCAGGCACGCGCCAGCCCGGTGGAACGGGCTGGGTGGCTGAGCTAGGGCCGAAGCTGCTGAGGCCCGGGGATCCCGTGCGAGATCAGGCGGATGAGGACAGCGCCGATTGCTCGGGATCACCGAGCGGCAGATATCGCCTGTCCATCGTCACAATCCGTTCGTCCTGGTGGTCGTGAGCACCGCAAGCCGAGGCTGACCGGAAGCTACCACATCCCGCCCGCGCGCCACCGTCCCGCGCTGCACGGCGACGCGGGTCCGGGCAGCGCGAGCGGGCAGCTGACCTGGCCGGCTCGTCGGGGTCAGACCCGGCGCAGGACGGCGACGACCCGGCCGAGAATCTCCGCCTCATCGCCAGGAATCGGCGTGTAGGCCGGGTTGTGCGGCATCAGCCAGATGTGATCGGCCGACCGCTTGAATGTCTTGACCGTCGCGTCGCCATCCAGCATCGCCGCGACGATGTCGCCGTTCTCCGCAACCGGCTGCTGGCGCACGACGACCCAGTCGCCGTCGGCGATGGCCGCGTTGATCATCGAGTCGCCGACCACCTTGAGCAAGAACAGGGTGCCTTCGCCGACAATCTGCCGGGGCAGCGGGAAAATATCCTCGATCGCTTCCTCGGCGAGGATCGGACCGCCTGCCGCGATCCGGCCGACGAGCGGCACGTAAGCGGCTTCCTGTGAGGCAATGTCCATCGGCGAGTCGTCGTCCAGATCTGGCTCCGGGCGCACCGCCGGGTGGCCGGGCAGCCGCACCTCGACCGTTCGCGGGCGGCCGGCGTCGCGCCGCAGGTAGCCCTTGGCCTGCAGCGTGGACAGCTGGTACGACACGCTGGAGGTACTGGTCAGCCCGACTGCCTCACCAATCTCCCGCATCGATGGGGGATAGCCCCGGCGCTGTACCGACTCCCTGATCACCTGCAGGACCTTGCGCTGGCGCCAGGTCAGCACGTGGCCGGGGTCCGGCTTGTCCGGCAGCTCGGCCACGATGGCGGGCACACTGCCCTTGGGCCTGCGGCCCGGCTTGCCGCGCGGCCGGTCAGCGGCCTCGGCGTCAAGCTCGGTCACGTCAAGATCGATGGTCGAGGCCTCGCGCGCCCCACCATCGCCGGTCGCATCGCTCATCTGGGCCTCCAGCTCCGAGTGCTGCTGTGTCGTGAAACAGCTGAGTCGTGAAAAAGGTCTGTCCTGAACCAATGTCGCTGAGGCAGACGGTAACGGTTTCTGCCGCCGATCTCAAACATCTGTTCGACACGCGTTAAAAGTGTCGTACCCCTGCGATATGACTGTACCGTAGCTTCGTTCGATCGAACGTGATGGCGATAGAACAGAGATACGATCGAACTGTCATTCGCTTGAGGAGGTTGTGATGAGCGCATTGACCGAGGTCGAGGCGGCATTCGTCGCCGATCACGTGATGGCCGGTGGGCCGGGGCCGAGTGTCCGGCAGCGTCGGCGGCGCTCTGGCGCTGCCCGCCTCGGGCCCTCGCCCGCGACGCGCGAGCCGCGCTCTAGTTCGATGACGGGCCCTCAGCCGGCAGTCCTGGGCGTCGTGATCATGCCGTCGCCCCCGGCTGCTTGGCCGCGTCCTGCCGTTAGCCCGGTTGCGCGGCCGCAGCTGACGCCCCGGCTGGCCGCCCGGCCAGCCCCGATCCGGCTGACCAGGCGTGGCCGCGTCGTCGTGTGCGGCCTGGTCATCGTCGCAATCACTGTCGCGGCGCTGCTTGTCTCCCTGCTGGCCTCAGGCGGCGCGCAGGCGACTAATCACGGCAAGGACGGGGCTGGCTACCACGGGATGCACCAGGTCGTCGTGCAGCCGGGCCAGACGCTGTGGTCGATAGCCTCGGCTGCCGAGCCGTCCGCCGATCCGCGCGACGTTGTTGAGCAGATCATGACGGTCAATGGCCTGACCAGCACAGACGTCCCTGTCGGGGAGGAACTGTGGGTGCCGCGCTGAGCGTGGCGACCGGTGGCGGGAAGGTGTCCGGCTTGTGCCGACTTGGTGAACGACTTGCGCGCGACACGCCGGCCGGTTGAGTCAATTAGCGGACGCGCGGGCGGCTGCCGTTGCATCGTCTACCAGCGGGTTCTGCCGCCGCCGTGGCGCAGTTGCTTTCTTGCCGGGCACGGACCACAATATGTAGTAGTTGCACGCGTGTAATTTTCCTATAGCTTGTGCTTGGTAGAAGTGGCGCTTCGGCCGCCTGGGGAGGTGATCGGATGTACTGCCCGTACTGCAGGCATCAGGACAGCCGAGTCATCGACAGCCGCGCCAGCGACGATGGAGCCTCGATCCGCCGCCGTCGCGCGTGCCCTGCTTGCGGCCGCCGGTTCACGACCCAGGAGACCGTCATCCTGACCGTGGCCAAGCGCAGCGGAGTGACCGAGCCGTTCAACCGCGACAAGATTGTCGGCGGTGTCCGGCGCGCGTGCCAGGGCAGGCCGGTCACCGAGGATCAGCTCCAGCTGCTCGCGCAGCAGGTCGAGGAAGTGATCAGGAGCAGGGGCCACGGCGAGATTCCGTCACACGAGGTTGGGCTTGCGATTCTGGGTCCCCTTCGTGATCTCGATGAGGTCGCCTACCTGAGATTCGCCTCGGTCTACCGGAGCTTCGAGTCGCTGGCCGACTTCGAGGACGAGATTGCAGCGCTGCGCGCAGCGCACCTGGATGACTGGCGCCCCGAGGATGTCCAGTTCCTGGCGCAGGACGCGCAGCTGCGGCCTGACCGGGAATCGGGGACCGGTTCCGGGCCGGGGTCATCTCCCGGCGAGAGCGCCGTCAGGCGGCACGGGCAGCAGGAGCCCGCGCCGGCCAGCTAGCCGGGCCGTACAAGTTTCACTGGGAGGGCCTTTGCCAGGCCCGCAATGGGGTCCCAAGCGGATCCGCGGAGGGGGAGAGCACATGACCGAGACGGTCAGCGGGGCTTCGTCGCAGGGCAAGAGCAAGAACGCTAAGGGACTGACGCTGCGCCGGATCTTTACCCGCGAGGGCGTTCATCCCTATGACGAGATCACCTGGGAGCGCCGCGACGTCGTCATGACGAACTGGCGGGACGGCTCGGTGAACTTCGAGCAGCACGGCGTCGAGTTCCCGGACTTCTGGTCAGTGAACGCGGCGAATATCGTCACCACCAAGTACTTCCGCGGAGCTCTCGGGACCGCGCAGCGTGAGTGGAGCCTGAAGCAGCTTGTCGACCGGGTGGTCAACACCTACGGCGCGGCGGGCCGGGAGCACGGCTACTTTGCCACCGAGCAAGACGCCGAGATCTTCGAGCATGAGCTCAAGCACGCGCTGGTGCACCAGATCTTCAGCTTCAACTCGCCGGTCTGGTTCAACGTCGGCACGACCTCGCCGCAGCAGGTCTCGGCGTGCCAGCCTTATGACGCTCTGGTGAGTACTCCCACCGGGCCGGTAGCGATCGGCAGCCTGGTCGAGTCCGACGCGGTGGGCATGAAGGTCTACGACGCGCACGGCACGACGCGGATCGTCGCCACGAAGGCCAACGGCGTCAAGGACGTGCTGCGGGTGCACACCACCGCTGGCTACGTCCTGGAGGCCACGGCCGATCACCTGGTCTGGCGGGCGACGGACCTGGACACCGGTGAGTTCACCGTCGCGGGCTTCCTGCGGCCCGGCGACCACCTGCTGTACGTGCACCCCGACGTCGGCGGGTCGGACCGGATGCTGGTCGACATCAGCAAGGTCGAGAACCTCGGTCCCATGGAGGTCTACGACATCCAGACCGAGAGCGGCGAGTATCTGTCGGGCAACCTGCGAGTGCACAACTGCTTCATCCTGGCGGTCGACGACACCATGGACTCGATCCTGGAGTGGTACCGCGAGGAAGGCCTCATCTTCAAGGGCGGCTCCGGCGCGGGGGTGAACCTGTCGAGGATCCGCTCCAGCAAGGAGCTGCTTACCTCGGGCGGCACCGCCAGCGGGCCAGTCTCATTCATGCGCGGTGCCGATGCCTCGGCCGGGACGATCAAGTCCGGTGGTGCGACCAGGCGCGCCGCCAAAATGGTCGTACTCGACGTTGACCACCCCGACATCGAGGAGTTCATCGAGACCAAGGCGCGTGAGGAAGAGAAGGTACGCGTCCTTCGCGATGCTGGCTTCGACATGGACCTGGGCGGCAAGGACATCGCGAGCGTCCAGTACCAGAACGCCAACAACTCGGTCCGGGTGTCTGACGAGTTCATGCGCGCAGTCGAGTCCGGCTCGAAGTTCAGCCTGAACGCGCGCACAACGGGCGAGCCGGTCGAGCAGGTCGGCGCGAAGGCGCTGTTCGACAAGATGGCGAAGGCGGCGTGGGAGTGTGCCGACCCCGGCATCCAGTACGACAGCACCATCAACGACTGGCATACCTGTCCGGAATCCGGGCGGATCACGGCCAGTAACCCGTGCAGCGAGTACCTGCACCTCGACAACTCCTCGTGCAATCTGGCTAGCATCAACCTGCTGAAGTTCCTGCGCGACGACGACAGCTTCGACGCCGAGAGGTTCGAGCGGCTCAGCGAACTGATCATCACGGCGATGGACATTTCCATCTGTTTCGCCGACTTCCCGACCGAGAAGATCACCGAGACGACGCGGGCTTACCGGCAGCTGGGGATCGGCTACGCCAACCTCGGTGCGCTGTTGATGGCGACCGGGCACGCCTACGACTCCGACGACGGACGCGCCATCGCCGCAGCGATCACCTCGCTGATGACCGGCACGGCTTACCGGCGGTCCGCGGAGTTGGCTGCCGTGGTGGGTCCCTACGACGGATACGCGCGCAACGCCTCGGCGCACCAGCGGGTCATCGCCAAGCACGCGACGGCCAGCGCGTCGATCCGGCCGCTGGGCAGCCTGGACACTCCGGTGCTCGAGGCCGCTAACCGCGCCTGGCAGCAGTGCATGGAACTCGGCAAGACGAACGGATACCGGAACGCGCAGGCCAGCCTGCTGGCGCCGACCGGCACCATCGGGCTGATGATGGACTGCGACACCACTGGCGTCGAGCCTGACCTCGCCCTGGTCAAGTTCAAGAAGCTGGTGGGCGGCGGCTCGATGCAGATCGTCAACCAGACAGTGCCGCGGGCCCTGAAGAACCTCGGTTACCAGGCCGAGCAGGCTGAGGCCATCATCGAGTACATCGCCGAGCACGGCCACGTCGTCGACGCTCCGGGCCTGCGCCAGGAGCACTACTCGGTCTTCGACTGCGCGATGGGTGAGCGCGCCATCAGCCCGATGGGTCACGTCCGGATGATGGCGGCGGTGCAGCCAGCTCTTAGCGGCGCCATCAGCAAGACCGTCAACCTGCCCGAGTCGGCGACCATCGAGGACATCGAGAAGATCTACTTCGAGGGCTGGAAGCTAGGCCTGAAAGCTCTGGCTATCTACCGGGACAACTGCAAGGTCGGCCAGCCGCTCTCAGTGTCGAAGAGGAAGTCCGGCGAGGTCGCTGAGCCCGCCACGCCGCACGAGGTCAGGCCGGTTCGCCGTCGGCTGCCGCGCAAGCGGTCGGCCACCGTCACGAGGTTCGCGGTCGCGGGCGCCGAGGGCTACATGACGGCTTCGAGCTATCCGGACGACGGAGTCGGCGAGGTCTTCCTGAAGCTCGGTAAGCAGGGCTCGACGCTGGCTGGCGTGATGGATGCCTTCTCCATGGCTATCTCCGTCGGTCTGCAGTACGGGATCCCGCTGGAGTCCTATGTCGGCAAGTTCACCAACATGCGGTTCGAGCCGGCGGGCATCACCGACGACCCGGATATCCGGATGGCGAGCTCGGTGATGGACTACATCTTCCGTCGGCTGGCGCTCGACCACCTGCCGTATGAGCAGCGGGCCGAACTCAGCATCTTCACTACTGATGAGCGCACCGCACAACTCAACGGCGAGGACCCGGCACCGGCCACCGACGAGCTAGATCCCGAAGAGCTGGCTCAGTCGGTGCCGGTAGAGAAGCAGCGCTTCGTTGCGAGTGCGGTCGAGCCGGAGCCCGGGCCCGTCCCGTCGGCCGGCACTGCGGCTCCGCGGAGTTCGACCGAGCTGATCGAGTCGCAGCAGGGCCGGGTAGCGGACGCACCGCTGTGCCTCACGTGCGGCACTAAGATGCGCCCGGCTGGCAGCTGCTATGTCTGCGAGGGATGCGGTTCGACTAGCGGCTGTAGCTAGAAGTGAGCGGTATTGCATCAGATGCAACAAGCTCACGACAGAGGTTGAGGAACTGAGCGCTTGACGCCGCGCGCCCGGGCCTGCAGGGTCCGGGCGCGCGGGGCGGCGCGAGTCGCCGCCCCGCGGGACCTTCACTCGGGGATCGGCCGACCTCGCGCGGGCGCATGTCCTCGTCGCCCTCGACTTGCTGTCCTGGCTGGATCAGCGCGGTCACCGATGAGGCCATGCCAGTGGACGAGGGTTCCTGCTCATGAGGGTGCGGCTAGATCGCCGCGCCCTCCTCAGTGCCCGTGGGACGTCGTTCGCTGCATCAGATGCGACGCCGCGCGCCTGCGCCAGGCATTGTCGTCGTGGCAAGCTCGAACCGTCGCAATCCACTGCGACCCATCGCTAGGAGGATCAAACGGCCCGGACTGGATTAATCGACCACATCGGCATCGGCGTCCCCGACCTCGCCGCTGCCAAACGGTATGACGACGAGCTCATGCCGATCCTGGGCCTTCGGGCTTGGTTCCCGACTACCGAAGCCGGAGAGTTTAACTACGGCCCGGATGGCGCCCTCGGTTCTCAGATCTTCCTCTACCAAGCACTCGAGCCTGGGCACCATTCACGCCACTCCGCCGGCCTGCAGCACCTGTCCTTCATGGTGTCCAGCCGCGCCACCGGCCGCGAGGCACACGACTGGGCGGTTGCTCGCGACGCCGAAGTCGTCCATGAACCCCGCGAGTTTCCGAGTACGGCGAGCATTACGCCACCTACTTCCTCGATCCCCACGGCTTCATGCTCGAGGTCGTCTGCCACGGCGCCGAATAGCTGAGACGCGCGGGTGTCTCAATGCCCGTACCCCCTAGGCCGGTCAGAAGCGGGCCAGCCGGGCCAGCGAAGCCCGTCTTGTACGAGCCCAAACTGGGAGATAACGTTTGCGCTTAGTGCGATGGCGTCCTGTCGCCTGGGGCCCGCGGGCCGGGCCTTCTGCGCGGCCGGCGGCGTGACTTCGGGTGACGCCGGAGACCGCGACGACGGGAGAAGTTTCATGAAGGTCAATCCAGCTGGTGCGGGCCTCGACGAGCGGCGGCTAGGGCGGATCACTGAGCACATCCAGGCCCGCTACATCGATCCGGGACGTATCGCGGGATGCCAGGTGGCTGTTGCCCGCCACGGCCATGTCGGCTACTTCCGGTCCTTCGGCGCCAGTGATCGCGAGCGGTCGGCGCCGGTCGAGGAGGACACGATCTGGCGCATCTACTCGATGACCAAGCCGATCACCGGTGTCGCGCTGATGTCGCTCTACGAGCGCGCGATGTTCCAGCTCAGCGACCCGGTGGCTCGCTTCATCCCGGAGTGGCGTGACCTGAAGGTCCGCGAGCGGACCGAAGACGGGTCGGAGCGGCTCGTCGACCGTCGGTCGTCCGATGACGGTGCGCGACCTGCTCACGCATATGTCCGGCCTTGGCTTCGGCGGCGGCCGGACATTGCAGCAGCTGTTCTCGGCCGACGCCAAGCCGGGCGAGGGGGTCGCGCCCGGCGCCCGGCGTGGTCCGAACGCGACGCTCGAGACCATGATCGACCGTTACGCCGGTTACCCTCTGGAGTTCCACCCCGGCACGCGCTGGTTCTATTCAGTCTCGACCGACGTGTGCGCACGGCTCGTGGAGATCATTTCCGGACAGCGCTTCGACGAGTACCTGAGCAACCACCCTGTTCGAGCCGCTCGCGATGCACGATACGGGCTTTATGGTTTCTGACGCGAAGGTGGACAGGTTCGCCGCTTGCTACCGCCGGGACGCGAGCAAGAAACTCGTCCTGGTCGATGATCCGCAGCGCAGCGGTTACCGCGAGGAACCTTCGTTCCTGTCCGGTGGCGGCGGGCTGGTGTCCACGACGGCCGACTACCTGCGCTTCTGCCAGATGCTGCTCAACGGCGGCGAGATAGATGGCACGCGCATCCTGGGCCGCAAGACAGTCGAGCTGATGACCTCCAATCACCTTCCGGGGGACGGTGACTTGCAGTCAGTAGCGCTCCCCGGCGGTTACGGCGAGGTGGGATTCGCCGGAATGGGATTCGGTCTCACCGTCGCCGTCGCCAAGGCTCCGACTGCCACGCAGGTCATCGGCTCACCGGGCGAGTACATGTGGGGAGGCGCGGCATCGACGATCTTCTGGGTGGATCCGTCCGAGGACCTCACCGTGATCTTCATGACCCAGCTTCTGCCCTCGGGGACGTTCAACTTCCGCGGTCAGCTCAAGACACTGGTGTATCCGGCGATCGTCGACTGAGGCCACAGCGGTACCGTTCAGCGGCGGAGCGGCACGCTGGTCCCGGTGGCGCTGGTTACCTCACGGCTTGGAGCAGGGCATCGGATGTTGCCACGGCGCCGAACACGCCGCCCTGCATGGTGATCATCTTCAGGGCGGCCTCAGTGGCAATGCCGGTGAGCACCATGTGGGTGATCCCGCGCAGCCGCAGCACCAGGTCGAGATCGGTTGCGTAGAACGCGCCCTTGCCGGGCTTGTCGATGATCACCTCGCCGGCGGCTGGCCGGACCTCGGGCACGGTCTGCCAGCCGGGCTCACCGCGGGTCAGGATCCGGCCGCACGGTCTGATCTGCTGCGCGACGACCTGCAGATCAGGCTATTTAAGGGCTTTGCTCAGGAAACTTTCGAACTGTCGCGAGGCCGACAGCATCGGGAAATGGTCGGCTTCGGGAATGACGGTGAGGCTCGCGCGAGGCACCCGGGTCGCTACCCGCTGGGCCCAAAGCTGGGTGCCGTTGAAGTCGCGCCCGCCGACCAGAACGCTGACCGGAGTGGCGATCTCGCTCAAGCGCGTCTTGACGGGCGGATCAAGTTCGCTCCCGAGGTAGTTCTCGAGTGAGAACAAGTAGGAGTTCGCGACGTGCAACCCGATCATCTTGCGACGGTTGTGCGAGTCGAGGGCAGGGGCCCAGCCATCGGTATCTACCTCTGCGGCGGCATACACTCCCGAGTCGGCTTGCGCACGCTCGCGGCGGGCGAAATGCTCGAGCATCTCTTGCCGTGCCGCAGTTTCCTCCGGGCTCGGATCCGGGAACTCGCCGAATGTCCCCCCCACCGCGACGACCCGGCTGGCCCTGCCCGGGTACCGGTGAGCGAACGCGAGAGCGCGTCGTGCCCCGTCTGAGACGCCGACCAGCACCGCTGACAGAACCCCGGCCGCGTCCATCACGGCAGCGATGTCCTCAATCTCGCTGTAGGGCTCGGTGCCGGGAGAAGAAAGCCCGGTGTCGCGGTAGTCAAACGTCGTGACCCGGGCGATCTTCGACAGCCATGAGATGGTCGTCTCCCACATCCGAAGATCCGCGCCCCCGGCGCTGAGCAGGACCACATCCTGTCCCTGACCGCGAGTCCGGCAATACAGAAAGCCGCCGGCTACGTCCACGAACTTCCCGGCCTCACCGCCCACGCAGGCATCCTGGCCCTCTGACGTGGACGGCGTCAAAGTCATTTGCCGCCGAGTCTTCTCGGAGTTCTCACTGGGGGGATGCGGAAGCAGCCGAGCATCCTCGGAGCGCCGCCGCGGCGGGCACGGAGCGACATCGCCGTTGGCTCGGGCCGTGGTGGGACCTACCGCGAACCGGCAGCGTCGAGCGCTGCGGAGATGGGCTCGAGATCCGCGATCAACTGGTCGAGCTCGCTCGGCGTCAGGCTGTCGTATGCCGGCGCCGCGAGGTCATCGGTCAGCGACTCGATCCGTTCTTTGGTCTGCCGGCCAGTGTCACTGAGCCAGCCGGAGGCGTCGATGAGGCCGCGGGCGCGCATCCCGTCCACAACCGCGGCCAGCTGGGCCGCGGGGAGGTGGTGGACTCTGCCGAACTTCTCCGCGGGAATGCCCTGGGAGAGAGCGTGAAGCACATGGGCCTGTGTCCCCCCGATGCTTTCGGCGACCAAAGCGGCGTTATGACCGTCTCCGCGGTGCTCGCGGAGGAGGGTGGCCGCGTGCCAGAGGCCGGCCACGGGCTCCTGCGGGACCGGGCGCGCCCGGAGTGCGGCATACAGTGCCCGTCCCTCCGTCGGGGCGCCGGTCGCCGCTTTGGTGGCCAGCTCGGCGGCACGCGCCAGAGCGGGAGCGTCGGCGAGGTCGCCGAGAATCCGCCTCAGCGCCGCGGCGCTGCCCTGCTCGCGAGCGGCGAGCGCCTCCTCGGGAGTCGCGGTGTCCCAGACGCGGGGGATATGGCGGGAGACCTCGCCCTCGGCGAAGTTGTAGAAGATCGCGTGGACTACCTCGGCCGGGACCCGGCCCAGCGGTGCGGCCCGTCCGGCGAAGTAGCCGTCCCAGTAATTCCGATGGCCCAGCGCCATGAGCGCATCGGTCGGCTCGTCGGAGAAATAGGTGACCAGGTGGATCGGCTCCACGAGGCGGTACAGGCGGCGGGCGGCGGGCTCCATCTCGGATCATCTCCTGTGGTTGGTGGCGCCCCTGGCGGGCGATCACTCACCGCTGCTACGAACAACACTGGCCCGATCCGACACGGACTCCCGGATTTCCTTCAAGCACCGGCGGTGTTCGGGTGTCCGGAACCCCGGCCGAGTTGCCCTGGACCGGCGATGATGGCATCCAGAACCCGACGGCGCGTGTGCGACCGAGGCTAGTTCACTGACGGGGAGGACGGCATGGACCGGCAATCCGGGCCGCTGGGGACCGACGTCGCCGTGACGCACATCCTGGTGGTCGCGGATCTCGAGCTGTCTCGTGAGTTCTGGATAGATGTGCTTGGCGCCGAGTTGTACCGGGAGTACGGCGGGACCAGCGTCGTGCTGCAGCTGGCGGGGACCTGGCTGCTGCTGGTCAGCGGCGGCGGTCCGACGGCCGATAAGCCCACGGTCACCTTCGGGCCTCCCGCTGACCCCGATCAGGTCAGTCACGCCATCACGCTCCGGGTCGCCGACTGCCGTGCAGCCTTCGATGCGCTGACGGCGCGGGGCGGGCGGTTCCTTACGCCGCCACATGACTGGGGCGGGGAAATCCGCTGCTTCTTGCGAGATCCCGACGGCCACCTGGTGGAGATCAGCGAATCAGTACCCGCCTAAAGCCGGCCACCCACCAGCCCGTAGCGCCTGAGCCCGGAAAGCGACCGAACGCCTACTCCTAGTAGCATCGCCTGCAGGCCGCCCGGCGGCGGAGTGTGTGAGACCCAATCAGTGGAGGTGCTAGATGGCCGAGCTCCCACCGCCCCCGGAGGGAATTGTGCTGGCTCACTTCATCGTCTCCGACGATGTCGAGCGTTCTCGGCGCTTTTACACCGAAGTGCTGGGCGGCAGGGTGGCCTTTAGCGGCGACGTGACCTATGTCGCCTTGTCCAATAGCTGGATCATCATCAATGTCGGCGGCGGCCCGACCGACGACAAGCCTACGGTGATGCTGGAGACGCCGCGTGATCCTGACCGGGTCAGCAGCTTCCTTAACATCCGGGTCAAAGACATCGAGGCCGTCTACGCCGAATGGAGCGCCCGGGGTGCTCAGTTCCTGACCCCGCCGAAACAGCACCAGTACGAGAAGCGCTGCTACATCCGCGATCCCGACGGTCATCTGATCGAAGTGGGGCAAACCACCGACCCAGACGGCGACTGGTCGCCCGCTCACTGGCCATCGAGTACGCCCGCTGAGCCTGGATCCACCGCGTGACGTTGAGGAGGTCCGGGTCATCACCACCGCGATAATCGGCACTGGGGGCATCGGATCGGTCATCGCCCGCCAGCTCGCTTCAGGCGGCGAGATCCTACGGCTCGCCAGCGCTGACAATGAGTCGGCACGATTGCTGGCCGCAGACATCGGTCGCGCTGCGGTCGTCGCCGTCGGCAACCGCGACGCAGTGCACGGTGCCGATGCTGTCGTCCTCGCGCTGCGGTTCACCGTGCTGAAGCGCGTTATCGACGAGATCGCCGACTCGCTGACCGACCAGCTCGTGGTGGTCCCGAGCAACCCGCTCAGCACCGACGCGGACGGTAACGTCTCGCGTCTCATTCCCCCAGGGCAGTCCTCTGGCGAGGTTGTGGCAGGGTGGTTGCCGGCGCAGGCGCGCCTGGCCATGGCGTTCGGAACCCTGCCGGCCGATCTCCTTGAGTCCTCGAGCAACCGGTCACCGCAGTCGGCGGTCCTGTTCTACGCGACAGACGACGACCGGGCTGGCGAGGAGGTCAAGCGGTTGATCCTCACGGCCGGCTTCGAGCCGGTGCGGATCGGCGGGATCGACCAGTCGGGTCGGCTCGAGGTGGGCGGCGACCTTCACGGACTCGTCGTCAGTCCCGCACAAGCGCCGTCATTGATCGGTCGGGCATGATCTGCAGTCTGAATGGCACGACGGTGCCGCCGGCTTCGGGGCGACGAGGCGGTCATGCCGTCTGGCGTGGATGGCTGAGTCAGCGGCCCGGCCGGTTATCCGGCTGAGGAGGTAGGCGGAGAAGTAGTCGCCGTACTTGCGCTGCAGGTCCGGACGCTGCCAGTCCCGGCCGCCGACGGTGCCCCGGCACGACGGGGTCTGGCACCGGCATTCCATCGTGTCGTCGTGGTCGTCGAACAGCGCGTAGTCGGTCGTGAGCTCCTCGCCGGGGCTGACGTCGCGCATGGCGATCAGGACGATGTTGCCGTTGAAGCCGACGTTCGGCTCGCAGGAGTGGTTGAGGAACAGCATGACCGGCTCGTACTCAGCGTCGTCCAGGGCGGCGAGGTGGACGCCGTCGGCTATCTGGATCTCGGAGTTCTGCAGTTGTTCGGGCAAGGCATGCAGGACGGCGGTGGTCACGAGATGGCCGCCCTTGATCGCGACGAGCTCGCCACCGGAGATCGGCGCAGCGGCCACCAGCCCGCGGCCCTCGATGGTGCTGGCGGCGCCTTTGCATGCTTTAGGGGTGATGTAGCTGGATACGAGCACGGGCTCAGTCTTGCACCCGGCCGCAGGCACTACGACCAGGTGACCGCTGCACTCCCGCTCCTCCTGCCGGTTTCAGGAGGTTACGGTGAAGTACGCCCATGCGCTACTCGCGTTTTTGTTCGTGGTATCACCACTCGCCCGGTTGAATTCGCCGCGGATGCGGAACCGGCCGCCGACTGCGCCGCTGAGGCGGTATTTGATGGCGGTCCTGCTAGAGGCACCGAGGACTTGGCAGGAGGACGTTGTGTTGGCCTGCCACGCGCCCTGGTAGTACTGCTGCACCTCGAATGCGACGCATCCGCCCGTCTTCTTCGGCGCGACGGTGACGGTCGAGGTCAGCTTGCCGGTGCCGTGATACAGCCGGTAGAGCGCCGAGCCGATGTGCTCGCTGCCGTAATAGCCGCTGATCCCCTGCTTCACCCCGGCCCGCACGTAGACCTTTCGCGACGCCGCGGCCGGCTGGTACTGAGCATCGCCGGCGAAGGTGGCGCTGAACGTGGTGGAGTGAGCGGGGCGGTAGCTGACCGTCAGGTCTCCGCGGGAGTCCACCCGGCCGACCTTGATCAGCACGGCGGTCTTAGCCCCGAACGCCGTTGCATACATCCGCACGGTCCGGCTGTTAGAAGTGCGGCCCAGGTGGGCAGTGACCTTGACCGCTGCTCGGTAGCCGACCGTGCCAGCGCTGGCGGTCACGCGCAGCGACGACGGGATCTTGGTGACGAGCACGGCCCGGCTGGCGGTCGCGGCCTGCGTCGCCGCGGTGCCGTCATACGCAGCGGTGTAGGTGTACGTGCCGAGCCCGGGCGGGGTATCGGTGAGGCTGAAGGCCCCGTCCGCCGCGGTTGTCCTGGTCCACCGGGTGACTGCCGACGTGCCTGCCAGGGACCGGGTGATGGTGACCGGCGATCCTGTCGGCGGCTGGCCGACGGTGAGTGCGAGCTTGCCGGTGATGGTCAGGCTGTGACCACGGATGACCTTGGCTGGGCCGCTCAGCGTAATCGCCGAGGCGGTGACCGTGGGGTTGGCATACGCGCGGACGAAGAAACCCACCGTGGTGCCCGGAGTGCCGCCACCGTCCTGGTAGACGGCGTAGAGCGCGGACCCGTCGGCGGAGAAGGCTAGCCCGTCGTTGACCAGCCAAATCTGGCTGCCGGGCACGGTGTACTGGTTGACCGGGGTCTGAGCGCCCGGCGGGTAGACGGCGATGCCCGGCCCTTGTCCCGCGCCGGCTGCCACGGTCCCCGCTTGCGCCCCGGCGGGCGCGACAGCCACCGCGACCGGGACGGCTCCCGTCTGGTAGCTGCCTACCTGAGCGTAGGTCTGGCTGTTGTAGACGAGCGCCGCAGTGGGCGGCGGCTGGCTGGCATCCGCGGTGCCCTGGCACGCAGCGATGAAGCTCGCGCCACCGGGGAGGACGGCGTAGCTGACCATTCCGCTGCAACTGCCTGGGGTGGACGGCGGCTGGTACACAGTGGGCGGTGCGGCTGCGGCGTTGTAGCTGCCGATGCTCGCCCAGTCGATCGTGTCGTAGCTGTCGGAAGCCAGCAGCGTGCCGCCGTCAGACGGATCGCCTCTGAGGTCGGGTGCCACGCTAAAAAAGGAGCTCAATGCCTGGGGCGTGAACGCGGACGCGGGCGGCACGGTGGGATCGATCTCCCCGATGAACGAACCCGCCGTCCCCTGGTATCCCACCCAGACCTTGCCGGACTGGACAGCTACGCCGTAAGGGGCGTTCCCCGTGCCGAGCGGATACCGGGCGATCTCCGCAAGCGTCGTGGTGCTGATCGCGCTCACCGCGTCATCAGCTTCGTCCGCTGCATACAGCGTCGAGCCGTCCGGCGATAGCGCGAGACCTTGGACGTTGTCCTGCCCGCCAATCGTGGTGACGAGCTGTCCGGACAGGTTCGTGACCGTGATGGCGTTGTGCTGGGTGAAATTGTCAATGCCGCCGTATCCCTGCGTGAAGAACAGGTGCCCGTGCACGGCATCGACAACGAGCTGGTGAAAGTTCGTGATCGGCAGCGTTCCTTGCTCGGCGACCGCCGCCGTCCGCGCGGTGCTCGTCCACGGTGCCGCCGTGGCCTGCGGAGACATCGCTGCCACGCTGAGCGCCGCGGCCAGCCCGGACATCAGCAGCACGACTCTGACGCGCACGAGATCTCCTCAGGAGGCTACTGCCGATGTTCGCGGTCCCAAACCGGCGGCTGTATCCGCGCAAATTCGGCGGCTGAGCTTAGCAAGTCCTGACTGCTCATGCGGAACATTTCCGGCCTTTCCCGCCACTTTTACGCCGTGCCGGTTCATTGCCGACTATGTGTGCGTGCTGGCCGGCGATTTAGGCGTGGCTCGAGCCATCAGTCTCAACCAGGCCGAGAGTGTTCAGGACCCGGCGTCTCATCGTCAGGTATTGCTCGGCGGCGCGTTTCGGCAGCCCGGCGGGACGCGCGAGGGTGCGCGGTTGCTGGATGACTTCGTCACCGGCGAACTGCTCGCGGGTCAGATCGAGTTCGGTTCCGTCTGGCAGGAGATTCCAGTAGTGCACGCCCTGGCGGCTGCCTTCGGTGCGCAGCACCTCAGCGATGAGTAGTTCGCCGCCGAGCACGTCATGGATTGTCAGGGCAGTGGACCCGCACTGCCCGCGGGATGGGTTGGCGGCCGACCAGTCATCAGCATCGACGGGGTCGCAGGTATCGAGCGCCCAGGCCGCGCGTACCGCGGTCTCGAGGTCGTGTCGCGTTACATCGGCCACACGCATGATCTTGCCATTGCCCGGGCCGCGCTGCCCGTTCAGCTGTCGCCGCGCAGCGCCAGCGGCTGTTCAGCCCGGTCGTGCGGCTACGGGTACGGCGAGTGCGCCCGCGGGCAGGGCGGGCAGCGGCCACGACGGGTCGCGTCGCCAGGCTGACCAGTCGCCGGCGAAGGGCCCGGCGCGCTCGGCCAGCAGCGTCAGCACCCGCTCCCTGGCCTGCTCGATCTGCGCATGCACAGCGTCCGTGACGAATCCAACCTCGCGCCCGAACTCGTACTCGTCCTCGTCCTTCCACTCGTAGCTGCTCAGATCTGGCGCGACGATCAGGTCGATGCACAGATCGCACGTGTCGTAACCGATCGTCGTGCGGCGGGCGGGCAGCTCGAAGTTGACGTACCAGACGCCCGGTTGGTCGGTGCGGTCGAAAAACCTGTGCACGCTGAAGTACTCACCGGGGCCGACCCAGGTGAGATCCGCGGTGTCTTGCCAGAATCGCTCGCCGAGCTCCCAGGTACCGGCCGCGAGTTCGCGGATGAGCTGCAGCCGGCCTGCTGGCAGCCCGGTGCGCGTGGACTGGATGTAGCTGACCGGTGACAGCATCCGGGTGCCTTGCCAGCAGGCCACGACCAGGGCATCGGGCGTGTCGCTGACTACTCGCACGGGCGCAGCGCCCCATACCCGGCCGAGCGCGGTATCCCTGCGCACGATGGTGGCACCGGGGGCGAACGCGCGTGCGCCGCCGGCAGGCGTGCCATCGGCAGGCACGGTGGCATCTGCAGACCCGACGTCGACGGCAGGCACGGGCGCCAATGATGCCACGGACTTGGGGGTAATGAGACAGTTCGGTATTTTAGTCCTGGTTCGGCCAGCTCAGCAGCTGTCCCCACAGCTCCCGGTCACCGTCGACGTGCAGCTCGCCCTGCAGGTCGCGCCGGTAGAAGGCGAGAATCACGTCGCCGGGATCCCCGGTCACCGTCACTTCGCGCTTGGCGTCGCCATGTTCTGAGCCGAGCAGCACCGTCACACCGAGGTGACCTAGGTCCAGCAGCCAGTCGCCGCCAGCGCCCGTCTCCAGGACGACCGTCGCCGGGTCATAGGGCCAGGGACCGTAGGTGCGCAGGCCCACGGTGATGAACTCGCCGACCCCGTCGGCCGCGGCGGCCGCGGGCAGCGGCTGGCCCTGGCCTGCCGATTGCTGGGCGTCGTAGCAGTGCACGCTGGCTTCCTGTACCTGATGCCTGGCCACGGCAGCCGAGTTCATCGGCGCCCCGGAAGCCTCCCACCAGGTCCAAACCAGCCGGTCAGGTCCGGCCTCGCGCAGCGCGCCGATCAGCGTGTCCGTCGCCGAGGACGACCATTCCAGCAGGTCACCCTGGGGCGACCGGTCGCCCGTCTCCTCGGCTGATGGCGGGTCCGCCGACTCGCCGGCGCTGACGTCGGCGGCCCAGAAAAGCTGCACTTCGCCGAGATGCGCGACCAAGTCGGCCACCGACCAGTCCGGGCAGCCGGGGACCCGGGCCTCGAAACCGGCGGCAGCGGCCGCGGTGCGCAGTGCGTCCGAACGGTCGGAGATCAGGGCGAGCATGTCCGGGAAGCTGAGATTCTGCATGGCAGCCGTTCTAGCACGGCCCACCGACAGCGGGGCCCGGCCTTGATCGGACAAGGGCCGGCTGGCCTCTGGCCGCGGGAGGTCAGGTGATCGCTACTTGCACCGCGGCACGCCATGCGCGGGGTCGTGCCCGGTGTTGAGGTGCCGGCCCGGAACGTACGCCAGATCCGGCGCGAGGGTGTGGTACCAGACGTCGTCGCCGCGGACGGTCTGGCCATAGGTAAAGCAGTCGACAACGACGGCGCTGCCAACATTGCCGAGTGTCCGCACGGTCCTGGCCGACATTGACGGCAGCTCGCGGATCCGCAGGCCCTTGACCAGCGTGTGGTATGACCGGCTGAAGGCAGGGTGTGCGCCGCACAAGAGCAGTCCCTGCATGGGATCGGTGTGCGTGTTGGTGTAGTACGAGGTGACATAACCCGTGCTCGGCCTGACCACGTGATACCAGATCGGGTTCCCGGCCACCCTGGAACCGCGTGCGTAGCAGTTCACCACCACCTTCGAGCCGGCCTTGCCCAGGTGTCCCACGATAGGAGCCTGCAGGCTCGGCCCGGACCGGATGTGGACGCGGTTCACCAGGGTCCTGAGCGATACGCCGCTTCGCGGTGACTGCAGCGAACTGGTCGCGGCGGTGGCGGAGGCGGTGATGCCGAGCAGCAGCATCAGCACAGCCGCAGGCCCGGCGATGAGCCGCCATCCGCAGCGTCCGGCGACGGCAGTGCATGCGGAACTGAGCCGTCCGATCATTTGGTAGCCCCCTCTGACTGCCCGGTCCTGGCGTCGGGCCAGGCTCTCCCTCCGGGCGTCCTCGCCAAGGACATCGATCAGGATCGGGCTGACCGTTACGAGCCGCGGAGCTCCGCTCAGCCCTTGACCTTGCGTCCGGCGGCCCAGACACCGGTAATCCGTTCTGGCGCGGCGAGAACGGTGATGTCGGCCAGCGGGTCGGCATCGAGGGTGAGCAGGTCGGCGTCATAACCCGGCGCCAGAATTCCGCTGCGCGGCGCCTGCGGGCCGATCGTGCGCGGCGCGATCGACGTCGCTGCGGCAATGGCCTGCAGCGGCGTCATTCCGAGGCGGACCAGGTGGGCCGGCGCTGATCCGTTCGTGCCCCAGGAGTTCGGCAGGTCCATGCCCGTGCTGCTGATGTCGGTGCCCATCGCGATCGTCACGCCACGGGAGATCGCCATCGATACCGCGTCAGCGTGCGTCCGGGCCAGCGCCGTGAGCTTCTGCGCCGCGTACGGCGGGACAGCGTCCAGGTCAGCCAGGATCGACTCGATGATGCTGCGAGTCGGCACCAGGATGGTGCCAGTCTCGGCCATGGCGTCGCAGGCTTCGGCGTCCAGGTAGCTGCCGTGCTCAATGGTTGCCACACCTGCCTCGACCGCGGCCATGATGCCGGGCTTGCCGTGGCAGTGGGCGGCGACCACCCGGTCTGCCATACCCGCGATCTCCACGATCGTCCGCAGCTCCGCCAGGGTGAACTGCTGATGAATCGGGCTGTCGAGTTCTGACAGCACGCCGCCGGACGCGCACACCTTGATCAGCCGCGCGCCCTTGCGCAGTTGCTCGCGTACCGCCCGTGCGCATTCCGCGCTGCCGTCGGCCAGCCGCAGCGTGCCGTCCTGCCGCGCGAAGTCCTGGACCCAGGCCAGCGGGTAGCAGTGCAGGTCACCATGGCCGCCCGTCGTGCTGAGAATGGCGCCAGCCGGGTAGATCGCGGGACCGTCGAGAATGCCCTCGCTGACAGCCCGCGCTAGGTGCACGCCGAGCCCGCCGACCTCGCGGACCGAGGTGATGCCCGCGTTCAGCGCGTTGGCCAGGTCACGGGTGCAGCGGGCAGCTCGTAGCGGGGTCGGTTCCTGTGGCATCCGCGCCAGGTCCATGGTCCGCATGCCCATGAAGTGACCGTGGCAGTCCCACATGCCGGGCATCACGGTTGCGGCGGCGGTGACGGTCGCGCCGGGTGTATCAGGAGCCGCCGCGGCTGGCCCGGCGTAGGTAATCGTCGTGCCCTCAGTGACCAGCACGGCCCCGGTAACCGGCTCGCCCTCGCCCGGTATCAGCAGCCCCGCCTCGATTCTGTGCATGATTGCCTCCGATTCGCCCGCCTTGCGCCGCCCGGACAGCTTGCGGGGCATACGACGGGCAGTCAAGGGAGGTGCCGCTCACGAGCGCGGAATCCGCCGTCCTGGCTGTCGCGACCGCAGGCGCATGGCCAGCCCGGGCGCGTGGCCAGCCCGGGCGCATGGCCAACCAGGGGCGCATGGCGAGCCAGCGCTAACCGCTCACAGTTCGGTCACGCCGATGCGCTGCACCGGAGCGTCGGGATCGTCGGGCACGAGCAGTGTCTGCAGCTCATACGGGCCGAGGTCCACCTCGATGTCCCGGCCGAGCAGCTGACCGCCCAGCCGCGCGGTACACGGGCGGCCGTCGGGCTCCACCAGGCGCAGGACCAGTCCGGCCGCGGACTCGGCGCGCTTGACTGCCCTGACCACCGGCAGCCCGGCGGGCTCGACTGTGAGGAATCCGCGGCGGCGGCAGTTCGCCCGGATGGTAGGTGTCGGCAATGGTGAGCGCCGGCCGCGCCTGCTCGGCGGCGCGCCGGGCTGCCATCGCGGACTGCCAGTTGCCGGCGTGCCCGAAGATCCGGATGGTCGCGTCGTGGCTGCCGCTGTCGGCGAGCGGGAAGTCCTCAGGCTCCGCGCTGCCCCAGCCGCCGCCATGATCGGCGGCCAGCGGATTGCGCAGCACGGTGAGCCGGACCAGTGCGCCGGCGGCGTCGTAGCCGTGCAGGTGCCCGGTAGTCAGGAGCACGCCGGCGCCGGATTGCGGGTCGTAGCAGTCGAGCCAGCCCTGCACCGGCTCCTCGTCCCCGGCCGGGGACCGCTCGGCGATGCCGTAGGACGCGCCGGCCACGGTCTGCACCTGGCTGCCGAGCCGCCACGGCAGGAGCAGTTTCAGCACTACCTGAGGCATCCGCCAGTCGGCCCGCAGCCGCAGCTGGGCATACGGCTCGCCGGCCAGCAAGGACACCTCTGCGGTGACCAGCGAGTCGCCGAAGGAGAACCGGAGCCTGACCGTCCATCGCAGCGGGCCAGTCTCGGTCACCTGGCAGCCGTCGAACTTCCCGGCGATCTCGGTGTCGTCGTAGCGAGTCAGGTGATGCGACCAGGTGTCGCTGCCGTCACGCTGCAGCACCAGGCGGACGCCGCCGTCAGCGACGAGCTCCCGGCTCGCCTGCTTGTCGTAGATGCTCGTGATGGCCCCGGTCTGACGATCGACGGTCACCCGCATGACGTCGCTCTCGATCTCCGCCGCGGCCGTGTCGGCGGGAGCATCGGGCTGCGGGCGGCCGCCCTGCAGCCAGAAGACTTCGTAGCCGAGCGGCGGCAAGCTGGCGAGGAAGAGCGTATGGGACGGGAAGAGCGTCACCTCGCCGGAAGCAATCGCCTGATGCGGCAGCTGCCGGCCGGCACTGTCCAGCACCGCAGTCGCGGACCTGGACCCGGTTACCGGCTGCCGTACCGCCCACGGCAGCGGGTTGAAGACCAGGAACGGGACGCCGCGTCCTTCGTTTCCGGCCCAGAATGACCGGTCCCGCTCCACCGGCCCGGTCAGGCCAGCCCTCGTGTCGACTCGGTGCGCGAGCTGGTACAGCGCGTTGGTCGTGACCGCGTCCGCGACCGTCTGCACATGCCCGAGCCGGGCCCGCATGCTCTGGAAGGCCCGGCTGCTGGCCGACCCGGCCAGGACGTCGTGGAACTCGAACAGGAGCAGTTCGGTCCAGGCCGCGCTCAGTTCCGGCTGCCGGCTTGCCCGCGCCGCCAGCCGGGCGGCAATCGCGTCGGCGCCCTCGGCGTCCAGCAGCGCGGCCTCCGCCGCGTCGTGGTCCGCCTTAGTCCAGGCGCTGACCGAATAGCAGCCGACCGCGTGATGCTGCAGCTCGCCGGTGACCAGCGGTGCCGCGCTTGCCAGGCCGCCGCCCTCGACGAGGTCGAAGTACCGGCCGGGGTCGCCGTAGCGGAGGCCGGGGAACTCCGGCCGGAGCCGGTCGATCTCGGCGAGCGCCGCCTTCGTCGGGCCGCCGCCATGGTTGCCGACACCGACGAACAGCATCAGCGGGGTGCCTTGCTCGGCTGCCAGGCTGGCACCTCCGGCCGCCCGCCGGGTGACGTCGGCGACCGAATCGGTTTCGTAGGCGAACGGGATGCGGTAGGCGAGTACCTCCGCGCCGCTGCGATCACGCCATCGGAACAACTGCCGAGGGAGCGCCCGCTCGGTGTCGCCGGGCCGCATGAACACGTAGCTCGTCAGGCCCGCGGAGCGCAGGAGCTGCGGCATCCCGGCGTTATGACCGAAGGAGTCGACGTTATAGCCGACGGTCGCGATCCGCCCGAACTCCTGCTGGAAGAAGCGCTGCCCGGCCAGCAGCTGACGGCACAGGGCCTCGCCGGACGGCAGGTTGCAATCGGGCTCGACCCACATCCCGCCGGCCAGGAACCAGCGGCCGGCCTCGACGGCCGCCTTGATCTCGGCGAACATGGCCGGATCGTGCTGTGCTATCCAGGCATGGTGTGAGGCCGAGCTGGCCGTGAAGATGAGCTCGCCCTGCTCGCCGAGCCGGTCCAGCGCTGAGCGGAACGTCGCCCAGACCTCGCCGAAGCCCTCGCGCCAGTCCCAGATCCAGATCGGATCCATGTGCGCGTTCGCGATCACGTGCAACTGCTGGACGTCCGTCGCCGGATGCTCGGCATCGATGGTCACTGGACACGACCTTTCCCGCTGCGGCCGGCAGCGCTAGCCCTTCAGGGCGCCGCCGAGAGCGAAGCCCTGACCGATCCACCTGGTGATGATCAGGTACAGCACGACCGGCGGCAGCGCGTACAGCAGCGCGAACGCGGCCACGTCGCCGTAGTTGATCTGGTACATGCCGAAGTAGCTGTACATGGTGACCGCCGCGGGCGCGTTCTGGTTCTGCAACAGCACGAACGGGATGAAGAACTCACCCCAGGCGTTGACGAACGTGTAGATGGCCACGACGCTCATGCCCGGCACAATCGAGGGCACGACGATCCGCAGCAGCGAGCCGAACCGGGAGGTGCCGTCCATCCAAGCGGCTTCCTCCAGTTCGCGGGGGACAGCATCGATGAAGCTGCGAGCAATCCAGGTCCCGAACGGCAGTGCCGTAGCGGTCATGAACCACACAGTCCAGAACCTCGAGTTGATGAAGTTCGCCGTGACGAAGAAGTCGTACGTCGGGATGATGATCGCGATGATCGGCAGGCCGGTCAGGAATACCAGCAGGTAGACGAAATACTGCTGCGCGCGGGAGGGGAACCGCGATAGCGGGTAGGCGGCCAGTACGCCGATCGCGGTCGTGCACGCCATCGTGCCGACGGCGAGGTACAGCGAGTTGCCGAGCGCGGTCAGGAAGCCGCCCTGCAGCACGGAGCCGAAATGCGCGAGCGTCAGCCCGCCGCCGCCGGTCAGCTGCAGGGTCGGGTGCCGCTCGAAGGCGGCCGCGATCAGCCACGCGAACGGCACGAGGAAGATCAGGCCGATCAGGATCATCACCGCGGCGGGCAGCCGGCGCTGCCAGGTTGTCGTCATGTCCGGCCCTCACCTGGCCGTATTGAGCGCGCCCTGGCGCCGCAGGACCCTGATGTAGGTGACCGCGAAGACGGCGCCGATGGCGAGCAGGACGACCGCGATGGCCGTGCCGTAGGCGAGCTGGAAGGTGACGAACGCCTGCTGGTACATGAAGACCGACAGCACGGTCGAGCTCGTGCCCGGCCCGCCTCCGGTCATCGCGAAGATCAGCGTGAAGTCGTTGAGCGTGCCTAGGGTGATCAGGACCAGGTCGACCAGGATCGTGGTGGACAGCAGCGGGATGATCAGGCGGACGAGGCGGCGCCAGGCGTTCGCGCCGTCGATCTGCGCGGCCTCGACTAGTTCCGCCGGGATGTCGGCCAGGGCCGCGGAGAACAGCAGATAGGAGAAAGCGACGCCGCGCCAGGAATTGGCCAGGCTGACCGACAGCATCGGGTGGCTGATCAGCCAGGTGCTGTAGGGGAGACCGGCCGCGTGCATGCCCTGCTGCAGGGTGCCTCCGTCGCTGAGCAGCGTGTACCACATCCAGGCGGCGATGATTTCCGGGATCAGCCAGGCCGCGATGATCACCGAGCCGACGACCGCGCGGACCGAGTACGGGCAGCGCCGCATCAGGTAGGCGATCGCGAAGCCGAAGAGGGCCTGCCCGATGTAGGCCGACGCGACCAGGTACTCCAGGCTGACGACGACGGAGTGCACCAGCCCGCTGCCGGAAGCGAACAGCTCACGGTAGTTGGCCAGGCCGACGAACTGCCAGTGGCTGGCCGTCGGCCCGGTGATCGCCTTGTTGGTCAGCGAGAGCACCAGGGTCCAGATGATCGGCCAGCCGAGAAACGCCAGCACGACCACGATCAGCGGCGCGAGCATCGTCGCCCCGGTCACCCTGCGCCGGTTGCGGCCGTTCAGCCGGGCCGGGCGGGTTGCAAGTCGCGGGTGCGTCAGGCTGGCCACCTGCTCCTCCTTTCCTCGCGTGCTGCTGGGCGGCAGGACCGGCAGGACCGGCAGGACCGGCAGGACCGGCAGGACCGGCAGGACCGGCAGGACCGGCGGCTCCCGCTCCGCCGCCAGTCCCGCCGGCCGGTCCTAGTCGCCTCCGACCTGGGTCTTGGCGGCACCGACGATCGACGTCACCTTCGCGCTGAAGGCGGCCTCGGCGGCCGCGGCCGTCATCGATCCGGTCGCCACGTTGCCGGTCAGCGTCGCGATCTCATTCGAGATCTGCGTGTAGGCGGTCAGGTTTGGCCGGAACGTGGTGTATTGCAGCATCCCGGTTGCCAGGGTGAGGTCAGGGTCCTGCGCGTTGACCTGCTGCCAGGCCGGCTGGCTGGTGACACCGGTGCGCGGCGGGATAGCGCCGTCGAGGGCGTCGTAGTTCGCCAGGTTCGGGCCGCTCGACATGTCCTCGATCATGTCCAGCGCGAGTGCCGGGTTGTGCGCGCGAACCGGGACGGACCAGGCCCAGCCGCCGGACTGGTCGGTGTAGCCGGCCCCCTGGCCGCTGCTGGTCGGCAGCTTGGCGACCTGGTAGGTGGAGAAGAAGCCCGGCCAGGGCTTAGGCCCGCCCTTCACGTAGTTCTCCGACACCCACATGCCGTCGAACACGATGCCGACCTTCTGCGCGGGCATCAGCGTCAGGTTGACTGTCGATGAGCCGTTCGGGTTGGACCAGTCCGACTCGGGTTCCTCATAGGGCCGCATGGCCTGCAGGAAGTTCCAGGTGGTGGTGAAGCCCGGCCCGCCGACCTCCCACTTGCCGGTGGCGGAGTCGTACAGCTGCTGCCCGCTGCCGTTCAGGAAGACCTCGAAGCCACGGAAGGACGACGCCTCGCCGAGCGGCAAGCCGGTGTAGAGCCAGGCCGGTATCACGCCTGGTTCGGCCGTCTTCAGCTTCTTGGCGGCGGCCACGATGTCGGCCAGGCTGTGCGGCTGCCATGGCACCGCGATGCCGGCCTTCCGGAACAGGTTCGCGTCGTAGTAGATGAACTGCACGTCCGTGCTGTTCATGACGCCGTAGATCTTGCTGTTGTAGGTGATGATTTTCTGCATGGCGGGGGCGAAGGCCGACCAGCCTGACCAGCTGGTCAGCTGCGGAAGGGCCCTGATGTACCCGGCGCTCGAGTCGGCGCCGATCAGGAAGGAGTCCTCCAGCACGACGTCGGGCGACGTCGATGAGCTGCCCTCCTGCAGGTCCAGCTTGGCGTAGTACTCAGACTCGGAGTCGGTCGTGATCGGATCGGTCACGACCTTGACGCCGGGATGCTGCTTTACCAGCTCAGCGGTGGCTGCCCTGATGAGTTTCGGCGTCGCGTTCGTGCCGGGGATGTCGTTGTTGGTCCAGTACTCGACGGTGATGGTGTTACTCGCGCCGCTGCTGCCGCCGCCCGAGCCCCCGCACGCAGCGAGCAGTGCCGTGCCGAGCAACCCGGCGACGCCGAGTGCCCACATTGGCCGACCTCTCATTGATGGCTCCCTTCACTCCTGACCTGGCCATCGGATGAATCGGAAAGTCGCGGCCGCTGCTGAACGGCCGGCGACGGCGAGACAGCCGATGCCGCCTCGGTGAGGAGCCGTGCGATCGGTGAATCGCGATGGCCGACCAGCGCGGCCGCCAGGCCGGACCAATCGCCGATGCGTTCACCGAGCGCGGACGGCTCGATCCGGCACACCTGCAGCGAGGCGGGAAGTGCCTCCTGCTCCAGTACTGCGCGCATGGCCGGTTCAAGGCGCGCAATCTGCCTGGTGTAAATGCCGCCCACGACGATCACGTCGGGGTTCAGCAGATCGACGAGCAACGCCAGGCCCGCGCCGAGGCGCTCACCCACCGATGTCCACAGGGCCGCTGCTGCCGGGTCGCCGTCGTCTGCGGCCTGGCTGGCCCTCGCCGCCGTCAGGCCCGCCACGCTGGCCCAGTCTCGGGCCAGCGCGGTCGGCCGGCCGTTGCTGAGTTGCTCGGCCGCGAGCTGCTGAGCCTGCCGGCCGATGCCCGAGCCCGCGCAGAAGCCCTCGAACGAGCCGGCTTTGCCGTGGCCGACGGGGCCGCCCGGAGCGAGCCGCCAGTGCCCGACCTCGCCGGCCAGCCCGGCGGCGCCGCGGAAGAGCCGGCCGTCCAGGATCAGGCCGGCGCCGAGGCCCGTGCCCATGGTGAGGAATACCAGGTTGCGTGCCTCGCGGCCCGCGCCCCATGCCCACTCGGCCAGCGCTCCGGCATCCGCGTCGTTCAGCAGGGACGGCCGGATTCCGAATTGCCGCGCGAACGGTGTCAGCACATCGACCTGCGTCCACTGCGGCAGGTTGGGCGGCGCCAGCACAAGTCCGGCGTGCTCGTCGAGCGGGCTGCCGCAGACGATGCCGATCCCGGCCAGCGGGCTGGCCCGGCAGACCGGGCCGCGGCCAGCTGCGCGGCCAGCGCCCCGGTCAGCTGCGCCAGCGTGGTGCCCGGGTCGGGGCTGGTAGCCAGCCGGTCCGCGGCGAGCCAGCCGAAGCCGTCAGGTCCCTCCGCGCGGGCCAGCGCGACCGTGCTGCGTGTCCCGCCGATCGCGACGGCAGCCCACAGCGCCGTCACGCGTACCACTCCGCCTCGACCGCCAGGCACAGCGCGTGATAGAGCGGCCGGTGCGCGTCCTGGACAGCGGGCGTGGTCGCGCCGGGGGCGGTGACGAGGACGTCGCACAACTGCGCCATGGCGCCGCCGCCGGGCCGGCGAAGCCGAGCGTGTGCATGCCAACGGCGCGCGCCGCCCGCAGCGCGTGCACGACGTTGGCCGACGAACCCGAGGTGCTGAGCGCCCACAGCAAGTCGCCCGGCCGGCCGTAGGCGAGCACCTGCTGGGCAAAGATGACATCGCCCGCCTGGTCATTCGCGATCGCCGTCAGCAGCGCTGCCTGGCTGACCAGCGGCAGCACCGGGAATCCGCGCTGCAGCCGGCCAGGTAGCCGTCATCCCCGGCGTCACGCAGCCGGCTCGCGAGCTCGGCAGACAACGGCCGGGGGAGTGCGCAGGACTTGGCCAGCTCACCAGCGATGTGCTCGCTGTCGGCGGCGCTGCCGCCATTGCCGCAGACCAGAATGGCCTGCCCGGCCGCCAGGACATCGCGCAGCTGGCAGAACGCGGCCGACAGGGCTGGCCCGGTCGTGGCCAGGCCGGGATGGCTGGCGAACAACCCGTCCCAGCGCTGGTCCACGGCCGCGGGCGTCATGTCCGGCCCCGCCGCGAGCTGGCCAGTGAGGTTGCCGCCTCGCTGCCGGACGGCAGCAACCGGTCCAGCACAGCGCTGGCGGCACCGACGGCGCCGGCCGCCTCGCCGAGTTCGGAGCACAGCACGGTGACCGGGCGGACGTCGCGGGCGATCGGCCATTCCGCCAGCGCCCGGGTGGCCGGCGGGACCAGCCATTGCGCGGCTTGCAGCAGGTGGTATCCGCCGAGCACGACCGTGTCGACGTCGAACAGGTTGACGGCCCCGACCAGGGCTTGAGCGAGCAGCTGGCCAGCGCGCTCGACCAGTGCGCTCAGCACGGCATCGTGCGGCGCGGCCGCGATCAGTTCCTCGAAGCTGCCGCTGAAGCCGGCCGCGGCGGCCTGCCGGCAGATGGCGGCGACGGAGGCTTCTGATTCCAGGCAGCCGCGGCCGCCGCAGCCGCAGCGGGCGCCGCCGGGAACGACGGGGAGGTGCCCGAGCTCGAGCGCGTTGCCGGTGGTGCCCCGGTAGGTCTCCAGGTCCAGCACCAGGCCGCCGCCGATGCCGACGCCCCAGTGGCAGTACAGGAAGTTGGTCAGCACGCCCCGCGACTGCCACGCCTCGCCGATCGCCGCAGCGGTCGCGGCGTTCTCGATCTGAACCGGCAGCCGCCAGTCCGCCGAGAACAGCGCGTGCGGGTCAACGCCCTCCCAGTGCGGGAAGTTCGGCGGGTTCACCAGGCGCTGGTTGTTCGGGTCGATGGACCGGGCACGGCCTAGCCCGATGGACCGGCAGTCGCGGGCCGTCAGCGTCGGTCAGCTGCCCGGTGAGGCCGTCATAGAGGGTCTCGATCCGGCTCATCGTCGCATCCGGTTTCTCGCCTCGGCTCATACCGGATGCTCTGGCTGGCGATCGACAGCGCCGGTCAGGTCGATCCAGGCGCCGTCGACGCGGTCGCGCTCGATGTTGCAGCCGAACGCGAGCGCGCCCCGCGGCCGGATCCGCACGCCGATCGGATGCCGGCCGAGTGTCTGCTGCCGCTCGGCACCGGTCTCCTCGATCAGGCCCTGGTCCAGCAGCCCGCGGATGATGTCGCCGATGGACTGCGCGCTCAGCCCGGTGGCCCGTACCAGGCTGACCCGCGACAGCGCCTCGCCGCGCCGGATCAGGTGGAACACGCGCCGCTCGTTGGCCCGGCGGACCTGTTGCTGCGGCGTCTCGTCGCGTGGGCCGGGAATGCGGGCGGACAGTTGGAACGGACCTGACCCCGTACCCCGGTGCCGCCGATGTCAGCCAATGAGTCGCTCCGCGTGATACTTCCTCAGTTGAGGAAATATATATCACCGCACGTGACGCGTTAGCTAGAGCCAATCTCGGCCAATCTGATCGGGCCTGGCCCGGTTGCGGCCGGAGCTCCGCCGGGCCAGACCGGGCAGCGATCGCGTGCGCCGCACCGGTTCGGCAGCTTTTACCGGCCCAAACACCGCGATAGCCTGCCACTGGGCTAGTCATCAGGGCCGGACGGCCATTCAGATCGGGGGCGTGATGCGCCATTGCCAGGCGGCCGCGCGGCGTGCCTCATCCCGACATTCCCCCGGTATCTGATTGTGTGCTGCCGAGTGCATTCTGTAATGCGCTATACAAGTCATCAGTACTAGGGAGCGAGATGGGGTCACCAGAGCAGCAATCGTCTCTGCCCGGTCGTCAGACCGTGCGGGGACTGCTGACTCGCACTCGTCAGCTCGTCGCGACCGCGCCGCTGCCCGTCAAGATCCTGCTGATCGCGCTCATCTGCATCCTGGTGCCGCCCGCCGTCGTCCTCGGCGTTTTTGCCGCGCTGTTCTACGCTCCCTACGCCCTGTGGACCGGCGAGCGGTCGGTGCTCGCCACCGCGTCGGTCGCCCTGTGGGGAATCTCCCTGACCGCCGCGCTGGCGCACGGCGCCGACTCGCCCCGGTACTTGCTGTTGCTGCTCTGCGTGATCGTTGCCGCGCTCTCGCACGCGGGCCTGCTGGGGCGGTGGCCGGTGCCGTGCCGGACGACGGGCTGGGCGCTGCTGTGGTCGCTGCCGGTCGGCATCGTCATGTTCCGGATCTGGCGCAGCCAGCCTTACTTCGGCCCGGCCGCAGCCGGAATGATCGCGCTTGTGGTGCTCGGCTGGCGGCTGGCCAAGGCGCTGCAGGACAGCCGCGAGAGCGCCCGGCGGATGTCGGCCGGTGCGCTGGCCGCGCCGTTCACCGCCGCGCCGGCTGGCGGCGGCTACGCGGCAGGCGGGTTCGGCGCTGGCGGCCCGGGCGGTTCTGGTGCCGCGGGCGGCGGTGGTCCCGGCCCGGCCAGGCGGGCCGGGCCGGGCAGTCAGCCTGGCCAAGGCGGTCAGCCTGGCCAGGGCGGTGCGGGCCAGGCCGGCGGCGCGGGGCAGGCCGGCCGGGCGGGCCAGGGCGGCGGGGCAGGCCAGGCCGGCGATCGGGTTCCCGGTCCGGTCCGGGCGGCGCAGGCAGCGGCCGGACTGCGCAACCTGGACGCGAGCAAGGCGCAGCGCGGGCAGCAGGCTGCGGCCGATTACCCCCAGATCACCGTCGACGAGGCGATGGCCGAGCTGAATGCGATGATCGGCCTGACCGCGGTGAAGGATCAGGTCCGCTCGATCACCGCCTCGGTCGAGGCCGCGCGGCGGCGGGCGATCGCCGGCCACGGCACCGAAAAGCCGATGCAGCACTTCGTTTTCCTCGGCCCGCCCGGCACCGGCAAGACCGCGGTGGCCCGGATCATCGCCAAGATCTTCTACGCATTCGGCCTGCTGGAGCACGCCCGGCCGTAGTCGAGGCGCAGCGCGCCGACCTGGTCGGCGAGTACCTGGGCGCGACCGCGATCAAGACCAACGAGCTGGTCGACTCCGCGCTCGGCGGCGTGCTGTTCATCGACGAGGCCTACAGCCTGGTGAACGAGGGCGACGGGCAGGGCGACCGGTTCGGTAACGAGGCCGTGCAGGCGCTGCTCAAGCGGGCCGAGGACGACCGGGAGAACCTCATCATCATCCTGGCCGGATACGAGCGGCAGATGGAGACGTTCCTGTCCTCCAACCCCGGCCTCAACTCGCGGTTCGGCGTCCGGGTCAAGTTCCCTTCCTACGCGCCGGCCGAGTTGCTCGCGCTGGCCGATCTGCGTCGCACGGTCAAGGGCGAACTGCTGGATCCCGACGCCCGCCCCGTGCTGCGGCGGATCTTCGAGGAGATCGGCCGCCGGCGGCTCGCCGACGAGCTGGGCAACGGCAGGTTCGTCCGCAGCCTGCTCGCCAGGGCAGGCCAGCAGCGCGACGTCCGGGTCATGGCCGGGCAGACCGAGCCGACCGCGTCCGAGCTGGTCACGGTGCTCGGCGCCGACATCGAGCTGGCGTACGCCGAGCTGACCACCAGGTTCCGCGGCTACACCGATACCCCGACGGTAGAAGGCGCGCTGGCCGAGCTGGACGCGCTGGTCGGGCTGGAACCGGTCAAGCGGCAGGTGCGCGAGATCGTCGCGCAGCTGCAAGTCGCCAGGCTCCGGGACCGGCAGGGACTGGCCAGCCAGCCGCCAGTCACGGCACTTCGTGTTCACCGGGCCGCCCGGCACCGGGAAGACAACGGTCGCCCGGATTCTCGGCCGGATCTTCGCGGCGCTCGGACTGCTGGTCCGGCCGGAGGTGATCGAGGTACACCGGGCGGACCTGGTCGGGCGAGCACCTGGGCTCGACCGCGATCAAGACGTCCCGGCTGATCGACTCGGCCATGGGCGGCGTGCTGTTCATCGACGAGGCGTACGCCCTGCACAACGAGGCGTACTCCGGCGGCGACGCGTTCGGCTCGGAGGCGATCGCTACCTTGCTCAAGCGGGCCGAGGACGACCGGGAGCGGCTGGTCATCGTGCTGGCCGGCTACACCGCGGACATGGACCGGCTGCTGCGCAGCAATCCCGGCCTGGCCTCCCGGTTCAGCACGAGGATCATGTTCCCGAGTTACAGCGCCACCGAACTGAGTCAGATCGCGCAGGTCATCGCGGCCCAGGCAGGTGACAACTTCGACGCCGAAGCGCTGCCAGTGCTCCAGTCGATCTTCGTGCAGGCGGTCGAGACCGGCCGGATCGACACGCTCGGCAACGGCAGGTTCGCCCGCTCACTGTTCGAGCGGGCGTGCGCGTCCCGGGACGTGCGGGTCTCGCTGCAGGGCGAGGACGCGAGCGCGGCCGACCTGACCACGGTGCTGTCCGCTGACCTGCTCACTGCCTACCGGGAGCTGGCGGGCTGAGCGCTGAACCTGACCTGCTGGCCGGGCCGTAGTTGCGCCGCGGCACCCAGGTCGGCCGTGCAGACGACCGCGATGACCGGGTAACCGCCGGTCACCGGATGATCAGCGAGCAGCAGGATCGGCTGGCCGTCGTGGGTGACCTGCAGTGATCCGGTCGCCACGCCCTCGCTCGGCAGCTCGCCCGGCCGGCTGCGGCGCAGCGGCGGCCCGTCCAGCCGCAGTCCGGTCCGGTTGCTTTCGGCGCTGACCGAGAAGCTGCCGACGGCCAGCGTTTCCAGCGACTGCGGGCCGAACCAGTCATCGCGCGGTCCGGCGATCACCCGCAGCACAGTCGTGCCCGATAGCTGCCCGCCGCCAGCCGCGGCGTGCGGCGAAAGATTTTCAGGCCGGGAACGTGGTCGTCCGAGCGGCAGCCGATCGCCGGGCCGCAGCGGCCGGGTCCGAGCCCGGACAGCAGATCGGCCGACCTGCTGCCGAGCACCGGCGGTATGTCGAACCCGCCGCCGACGGCCAGGTAACTGCGCAGCCCGGTGGCCGGCGCCCCGAGCCGCAGCACGGTCCCGGCCGCGACCGTGATCGCCGTGTTGTGCGGCACCGCGTCGTGCCGCACCGTGTCGTGCGGGGCGGTCAGGTCCGGGGCGGTCAGGTCCGGGGCGGTCAGCTTCATCGGGGCCGGGGCGCCGGTCAGCGCGATCGTCGCGTCGCAGTTCAGCCGCAGCGCGAGGCGGCCGAGGGTGATCTCCAGGCAGGCGTCGCCCTCGTCGTTGCCGGCCAGCCGGTTCGCCCGCCGCAGGCTGGCCAGGTCGGCCGCGCCGCTGCGCGGTACGCCGAGGTGCGCCAGGCCCGGCCGGCCAAGGTCCTGGATGGTCGCCAGCGGGCCCGGTTGCAGCACGTCGGCAGTGCGCGGGCTGCGCCGTGCAGTCTGGTCCCCGGTGCCGGCCGGCGCCGGGCGGTCCGGCAGGCTGGCCACGGCGCGGAACCGCACGGACATGCCGGGCGACAGCAGGGCGGGCGGATCGGCGGCCGGGTCCCACAGCGCGGCCGATGTGCGGCCGAGCAGCTGCCAGCCACCCGGCGAAGCCGCCGGGTAGACCGCGGCCAGCCCGCCGGCGATCGCGACCGAGCCGGCCGGCACGGACAGCCGCGGGCTGTCCCGCCGCGGCACCGCTGCCAGCACCGGGTCAAGCCCGGTCAGGTAGCCGAAACCGGGGGAGAAGCCCAGCCAGCCGACCTGATAACGGCCCGCCTGATGGCGCGCGATCACCTCGGCCGTGGTCAGCCCGGTCGTCGCCGCGACCGCGGCCAGATCCGGCCCGTCGTAGACGACCTCGATCTCGGCGCTCTCGCTGCTGCCGGGACCGCGCGTCCGGGCCAGGGCTCAGCAGCCGGCCAGGTCCGGGCCGGAGATGCTGCCCGGCTCGAAGGTCACCAGGACGGTGCTCGCTCCCGGCACGATGTCGATGACGCCGGGCAGGCCGGCGGCCCGGGTGGCGGCGGCGAGGCGGGCGGCCACGTTCCTGGTCTTGACGGGTTTCCAGCAGGAGCGCCGCATCGCCGGCGGTCTTCGCGTTGATCACGCAAACGGGGCCAGCGTGACGCCAGCCTGCTCAAGCGCGGCGCGGACGGCACGGGCCAGGTCGGCCGCGCCCGGCGTATCGGAGTGCACGCAGACCGAGCGCGGGCTGATCTGGAGCTCGTTTCCGGTGACCGTGAGCACGCTGCCGCGAGTGACCATGCCCGCGACCCGGTCGGCGACCTGGGCCGGATCGGTCAGCACCGCGCCCGGCTCGCCGCGGGGGACCAGCGTGCCGTCGTCGCGGTAGCCGCGATCGGCGAAGGCCTCGGTCACCACCGGCAGCCTGACTTCGGCCGCCGCCGCCTCGGTGGCCGAGCCGGGCAGCGTGAGCAGCGGCAGCGCCGGGTCGTACCTGGTGATCGCGGACACGATCGCGGCCGCCTGCACCCGGTCGCGTGCGGCCCGGTTGTAGAGGGCGCCGTGCGGCTTGACGTAGCCGACCCGGCCACCCTCGGCCCTGGCGATGCCGTCGAGCGCGGCCAGCTGGTACAGCACCTCGGCGGTGAGCTCCTCCGGCGGCACGATCATTTCCCGGCGGCCGAAGCCGGCCAGGTCCCGGTAGGACACCTGGGCGCCGATCGTGACCCCGCGCGCGACCGCGCCCGCGCAGGCCCGGCGGATCGTCAGCGGGTCGCCCGCGTGGAAGCCGCAGGCAATATTAGCGCTCGTCACGACCGCCAGCAAAGCCTCGTCGTCGCCGAGCCGCCAGGCGCCGAAGCTCTCGCCCAGGTCGGCGTTGAGGTCGATGACGGTCACCGGGACTCCATGGTCAGCTACGTTCCACCCGCGGCGGCCATCCATTCCCGGACCGCCGGCGATGTCCCGCGCATGGCCGCACTAGCGGTGCTCCTCCGGCGGCAGTTCGGCCAGCGCGATGGCGATGTCGCTCTCCCGCGGCCCGGCCGCCTCGATTGCCTCGATCAGCGAGTGCAGGATCTCGTGCCGGTCCTCGCCCAGGTCGAGCAGCCGCTGCGCGGCTTCCCACAGCTCCGGCGGGTCGCCGCGCCACAGCCGGTCGGCCAGCGCGACATGCCGGTCTACGTGCTGGCCGCCCCGGTACTGGCGGTCGGCGTGCAGGCCGCCCTCGGCCAGGCTGGACGGGTCATCGTGATCGGCCGCCAGCAGCGTCCGGCGGTCGGCGGGCAGCGCCGGGTTCAGCGTTGCCAGATCGATGCCCTGGTAGCTGCCCCGCAGCAGCGGGAACGCGAAGATCCGCCGGGCCAGCGCCTCCAG
Source organism: uncultured Actinomycetota bacterium (assembly GCA_963713585.1). Lineage (GTDB taxonomy): Bacteria > Actinomycetota > Actinomycetes > Streptosporangiales > Streptosporangiaceae > JAJYUU01. Next base: position 62,500 of record CAVQMG010000012.1, read on the forward strand.
GTCGCCGTCGGGCAGCAGCCGGGCCGCCATCTCGGGCTCCAGGCCGAACGAGGCCGGGTCCTGGTAGACGTTCGGGAACGCGCGCATGGCATCGAACACGGCCTCGAGGGTGGCGGCCAGGTTGGCCGCGGTCAGGCCTGATCTGGCCCCGGCCCAGCGGACCCAGGCCAGCAGCACGTGCGGCATGGCGTCCTGGTCAGCCCGCGACAAGACAATCTTGCGCGGCAGCCAGTCCAGCAGGAACGTCTCGACCTTGGCCGGGCTGACCCGCAGCGGCCGGCCGAAGTCCCTGGTGCAGCCGTAGTCAACGATGTGGTCGGCGCACCGGCTGGCTGCCTCGCGGTCGGACAGGTCCTCCGCGTCATCGGAGGCCAGGAACTCGGCGACGAGCATGGCCTGCCGGTCCCGGCGCCACAGGGCCCGGCGGGCGGCCGCGGTGATGGCGGGCGCGGCCGGAGTCACGTTCAGGCTGGTCGTGCCTGGCCGGCAGCACCGGCGGCAAGGTCCGGACCCTGGCCCGGATGAACGCGTGGTAGGAGGGGAACGAGGCACTGACGGCCGGCTCGCTGGCCGCCTCGGTCGCGGCCAGGCTGGCGGCCAGGATGCGCCGTGCCTGCGGCGCGTCGATCTGCGCGAAGGCCTGACCCGATCCGCTGCCGTCCCGGCAGTAGTCCAGCAGCTTGCCGACCTGGGAGGTCACCCAGCCGTCGCGGGCCAGCCCGCCGGCGTTGTAATCGACCACTACGACCAGCGCGTGCTGCTCCTGGCCGGCGTAGCTGAAGACGCAGACCACCTCGTCGCGGTCACCGTAGGCGTCCGAGTTCACATAACACTCGGCGGCTTCCACGGCGCCCACGTGCGCCGCCCAGGCCGGGCGCGCGACGCCGCGGTCCATCAGCGCCAGGGCCGACTGCTCGGCCTGAATAGCCTGCCGGGAGGTGCCCAGGCAGGCAATGCCGGACAGCAGCGCCAGCGCCGCCGGGCTGCCCTGCTCGGCGGCATAGCCGACCAGGCCCTCGCCGACGAGTTCCTCGACCTCGGCGCGGCGCCTGGCGCCGCGGCCGCGGCGGCCTGGCTGCTGGCCCCACCAGGTGCCGAGCAGCTCGCTGACCATCAGCTCGGCATCCAGCGGGCTGCGGACGGCCAGCAGCTCGCGGGCAGCCCGCAGCATTTCGGCGAACAGCGCGTTGGGCGGCGGCACCGCCATCCGGCCAGCCCGTCCGCGGCCGCTGGCCGACGGTCCGGCTGACCCCTGGTGCCCCCTATCGCCCGCTGGTTCACGGCGACGGCTTTGGGGGCTCACCTGTCTAGCTTCGCAGATTTCCGGACCGGGCACGCCATGCCTCGCCATGACGACTGCCCCATTTTTTGGCCTCCGGCATGGTTCGCCGGAATCGGGCGCGCCGAACGCGGGTGCTTCCACCCGTCTATCCAGCGAAGGGCCAATTAGTCCGGTAGCGTCCTACTGAGGCAGGCCAGCCGGTGGCGTACCATGCCTGCGGCTCTGCCTGACGGCCCGGCTGCCGGGCTCCGGGCCCCTCCTGGCCGGGTGAGTCCGGTACATAAGTCATAATTAGCTATTTGAGCGTGTAAGACGTAAATCTGAGCCCGCGGAACGCGCGGCCGCCGCAGCCGAGCGGTCCCGGGTGGCCCGAGGGCAGGAGAAGGACGGCGGTTCGGAATGCGAGCACGACTGGCAACGATGCGTCGGGCCCGGAATCTCGGCAGCCGCAGCCGCCGGGTGCTGGGCGCGGGCTGCGCCGTCGCCGGCCTGGCCGCCCTGGTGGCCGCCTGCGGTCCCGCCTCCAGCGCTACCTCCGGCGGGAGCACCCCGGTAGACGGCGGCACGGTGACCTACGCGATGGAGCCGGGAGCCGAAGCGAACTACATTTTCCCGTTCATTAACGCCGCCACCGGCGACTACACCGCCACGAACACCGACAACTTCCAGTACTTGCTCTACCGGCCGCTGTACTGGTTCGGCACCGGCGCGACCCCGTACATGAACCCCACCGTGAGCCTGGCCTACCCGCCGGTCTACTCCGGCCAGAAGGTCACCATCAAGCTCAAGCCGGGCTACAAATGGTCCAACGGCGAGTCGGTCGACGCCAACGACGTCAAGTTCTGGATGAACATGATGGTCAACCAGGGCAATGCCTACGCGGACTTCACCGACGCGGGCCTGCCCAACGACGTGACGAACTTCCAGGCCCATGGCGACACCTTCAGCATGGACATCAAGGGCAAGTTCTCCGAGGCCTGGTTCACCGACAACGAGCTCAGCCAGATCACCCCGATGCCGATGGCCTGGGACCGGACCGCGACCGGCCAGAGCCATTGCACAACCACGGTCAGCGACTGCGGCGCCGTCTACAACTACCTGGCCGCACTGTCGACCGGCAAGGGGGCCGGCGCCGAGAAGAACTGGCCGGCCTCCCCGATCTGGCAGGTCGTGGACGGCCCGTTCCGGATGAAGAGCTTCAGCAGCCAGGGCGTGGTGACGCTGTCGTACAACGACAAGTACACCGGCCCGGCCAGCCCGCACCACATCACGACCCTGGTTGAGCAGCCGTTCACCAACGAGGCATCCGAATACAACGTGCTGCAGGATCCGGGTAACGGCCAGACGATCGATGTCGGGTACCTGCCGACCGTCGACGCGCCGGTACCGCCGGCCGGGTCGAATCTCGGCGCCAACCCGGACACCCTGCCGAACTACAGCCTGAGCGTCGTCTACCCGTGGCAGCTGGCGTACTTCCCCTACAACTTCGCCAACAAGACCGGCCAGGGCGCGATCTTCCAGCAGCTGTATTTCCGGCAGGCATTCCAGTACCTGCAGGACCAGGAAGGCGTCATCTCCGGTCCGCTGCACGGCTACGGCAAGGCCACCATCGGGCCGGTCGCCAGCTATCCCTCGACGAGCTGGCTGTCGCCCCAGCTGTCGAAGGCAACCGACCCCTGGGCGCTGAATATCCCCAAGGCCAGGCAGATCCTGGCCGCAAACGGCTGGACGCCGGGCCCGAACGGCGGGCCCGATACCTGCACCAGCCCCGGCAGCGCCGCAGGTGACTGCGGAGCCGGCATTCCGGCCGGGACCAAGCTGAAGTTGTCGATGGAGTACGCGGTCGGCCTGGACTGGATGGAGTCGGCCGTGCGGGAGCTGGCGTCCAACGCGTCGCTGGCCGGCATCGACCTGACGGTCACCGGCAACACCTTCGACAACGTCGTCACCGACGCGTTCAGCTGCTTCGAGGGCACCACCGAGGCGCAGGAGTGCAAGACCTGGCAGATGGCCGAGTGGGGATCGTGGACCTACGACCCGGACTACCTGCCCACCGGCGAGACGCTGTTCAGCAAGGACGCGGTCAACAACGCCGGCCAGTACAGCACCGCCGAGGACGATCACCTGATCAACCAGACGGTCACGGCCCGGTCCCAGCAAGCGCAGGCTAAGGCGATGTACTCCTGGGAGAACTACCTGTCCGCGCAGCTGCCGGTGGTCTGGCAGCCCGATACCCCGACGCTGATCGAGACCGTCAAGGACCTGCAGATCGGCGTGCAGAACAGTGCGCTGACGATCACGCCGGAAGACTGGTACTACACGAAGTGAACCCGGCCCGGTCCGGCAGGCCAGGCTCGTGACGGCATACCTGGCGCGGAGGCTGCTGCAATCGGCTGCCGTCCTCGTGCTCGTCACGCTGATCGTGTTCACGCTGATCAAGCTGGCGCCCGGCAGCGCCGGCGCTGCCGTGCTCGGCAACGGGTCGGCGCACCGGGAGTTTCTGGCGCAGTACCTGACCTGGCTCGGCCGGGCGGCCGGGGGCAACCTCGGCTTCTCGCCGCGGCTGAATGAGACCGTCGGCTCGCTGCTGGCCGCCAGCCTGCCGCGCACCCTGGTCCTAACCGGGCTCTCAACGCTGATCGCGCTGCTCATCGCCGTGCCGCTGGGGCTCGTGCAGGCCGTGCGCAAGGGCACCGTGGCCGACCAGGTGGTACGCACGGCGACCTACGCCTGCTACGGGATCCCGACATTTGTCCTCGGTGCGGTGCTGATCCTGGCGCTGGCGACCGGCGGCGTGCACCTGTTCGGCGCGGAGGGACCGCAGGCACCCGGCGTGCTGGCCGTGCTGACCGACGTCCGTGACCTGACCCTGCCGGTGCTGACGCTCTCTCTCGTCACCATCGCGACCTTCGCCCGGTACATGCGCTCGGCCGCCCTCGACAGCCTGGCGCAGGATTACGTGGAAGCGGCGCGAGCCAGGGGAGCCCGGCCGGGCCGGGTGCTGACCAGGCATGTGCTGCGGAACTCGCTGGTTCCGGTGATCACGCTGCTCGGGCTGAGCTTCCCCCAGATCATCGGCGGCGCGGTGGTGGTGGAGAGCCTGTTCAACTTCCGCGGCATGGGCTGGCAGATCTGGCAGGCCGCCTACAACCACGACTTCGCGGTCACGCTCGGTTTCACCCTGGTCGTCGCGGTCGGGGCGACCGTCGGCTCGCTGCTGGCCGACCTCGGCTACGCGCTGCTGGACCCGAGAGTCAGGTACGCACGCCCATGACGGCAAGCCAGGAAGCAGCCAGCCAGCCCGGCGCCGATGCGGCGCGCGGCAGCAAGGGCCGGCACGCGGGACCGGTGTCGTCCGGCCAGCCGGTGCTCGCGCAGGGCGCCGCCGTCGCGGGCCGGCTGCGCGGGGCGGCGGCCGCCTGCCGGGCGAACCCGCTGGCGACGGCCGGCGGACTGCTGGTGCTCGCGATGGCCGCGTTCTGCTTTCTGGGGCCGCTGGTCTACCACACCGACCAGGCGCACGTGTTCTTGTCCCAGGCCAACTTGGCGCCCGGTGCCGGTCACCCGCTGGGCACCGACGCTGACGGCGTTGACGAGCTGGGCAGGCTGATGGCCGGGGGCCGGATCTCGCTGGAGGTCGGGGCGAGCGCCGGCCTGCTGGCGGGACTGCTCGGAGCGCTCTGGGGCGCGACGGCCGGCTACTTCGGCGGCGTCGCCGATGCGGTCATGATGCGGGTCGTCGACGCCGCTATCGCGATCCCGGCGCTGGTGCTGCTGCTCCTGCTGATCTCCATCTTCAGGCCGTCCACGCCGATGCTGGTGCTGGTTATCGCGGGCACGTCCTGGCTCGGCACGGCCCGGCTGGTGCGCGCCGAGGCGCTGACGCTGCGAGTTCGGCAGTACGTGCAGGCGGCGCAGGTGATGGGCGGCAGCAGCCTGCGCGCCATCGTGCGGCACATCGCGCCGAACGCGATGGGCACCATCGTCGTCAGCGTGACCTTCCAGATGGCGAACGCGATCCTCATCCTGGCCACGCTGAGCTGGCTCGGCCTCGGCGTGCAGTTCCCGGCAGTGGACTGGGGCGACATGATCGGCGCCGCGACGCAGACGATCTCCGACGGCTACTGGTGGCAGATCGTGGCGCCCGGTGCCGCGATAGCGCTCGTGGTCGTGGCGTTCACGATGCTCGGCGACGGCCTGCGAGACGGGTTCTCTGCTCATGGCTAACCAGGCGGCGGCACCGGTGCTGCAGGTCATCGACCTGCACACCGAGATCAGGCTGAAGAACACCACAGTCCGTGCGGTCGACGGTGTCAGCCTTGCGGTAGCAGCCGGGGAGTGCCTCGGCCTGGTCGGCGAGTCGGGCTGCGGCAAGACGATGACGGCCCGGTCGATCATGCGGCTGCTACCGCGCGGCGGCGTGATCACCTCCGGCTCCGTCGTGCTCGGGGGCACCGACATCAGCGGGCTGTCCGAGCGGGACATGCAGACCGTGCGGGGCAACGACATCGGGATGGTCTTTCAGGACCCGGCCAGCTGCCTGAACCCCACGATGACGATCGGGCGCCAGATTGCCGAGTCCGTCGTGGTGCACAAGGGCGCCGGGCCGGCCGCGGCCGCGGCGCGTGCTGTCGACATGCTCGGGCTGGTCCGGATGCCCGACCCGGAACGGGTCGCGGGACAGTACGCGCACGAGCTGTCCGGCGGCATGCGGCAGCGCGCCATGATCGCGGCCGCGCTGGCCTGCGAGCCGCGGCTGCTGATCGCGGACGAGCCGACGACCGCGCTGGACGTGACCATCCAGCGCGACATCCTGGAGCTCATCGACGACCTGCGGGCGGAGCTGGGCATGGCCGTCATCCTGGTCACGCACGACCTCGGCGTCATCGCCGGCCGGGCCGAGCGGGTCGCGGTCATGTACGGCGGCAGGATCATCGAGCACGCCGCCACGGCCGAGCTCATCGGCGGCCCCCGGCATCCCTACACCGAGGCACTGTTCGACGCGCTGCCGGAGCTGGCGGGCCCGGCGGCCCGGTCCCTGTACAGCATCCCGGGGCGGCCGCCTGACCTGACTGCCACGACTGCTGGCTGCAGCTTCGCGCCCCGGTGCCGCTACGTTCAGGACTGGTGCTCCAGCCACGAGCCGGTCCTGGACGGCGACCATCCCGGCCACACGTATTCGTGCTTCTTTCCGGTGCAGTTCGCCGGCCCGGCCGCGTCGGCCGGACGCCCGGTCAGCGCGTGGGCAGCAGGGGCGGCCCGGGGCCAGGCGGGCGGCCGCGGGCGAGCCCCAGCGCCTGCCGTAGCCGACGCGGCCGCGCCCCTGCTGCGGGTCAGCGGCCTGGTGAAGGACTATCCGGTCGGCGGCGGGCCACTGCGGGCCGGCTCGCTGCGGGCCGGGTCGCTGCGCCGGGCTCGCGCGAGTGTCAGCGCCGTCGCCGACGTCAGTTTCGAGCTGGCCGCCGGCCAGACCTTCGGCCTGGTCGGCGAGTCCGGCTGCGGCAAGACGACCATCGCCCGGCTGCTGGTCGGGCTGGAGCGAGCCGACGCGGGGTCGATCGTGCTGAGCGGCACCGACCTGACCGCGCTGCCGCCCCGTCAGCTGCGAGCGCACCGGTCCGGCATCCAGCTCATGTTCCAGGACGCCTACGCCTCGCTCGACCCCCGGATGCGGGTCAGCTCGATCCTGCGCGAGCCGCTGGCGATCCAGAAGACCGTCCGCCGCCGGGGTCACCGCCGCCAGGTGGCCAGGATCCTGGACGAGGTCGGCCTGCCGCCTGAGGCGGCCGCCCGTCATCCGCGGGAGTTCTCCGGTGGCCAGCGGCAGCGGCTTGCCCTGGCCCGGGCACTGATCCAGCGGCCGTCGCTGATCGTTGCGGACGAGCCGGTCTCGGCACTGGACGTCTCGGTGCAGGCGCAGATCCTCAACTTGATGCGCAAGCTGCAGCGCCAGTACGGGCTGAGCTACCTGTTCATCTCGCACGACCTGTCGGTGGTGCGCTACATGGCGGACACGATCGGCGTGATGTACCTGGGCAAGCTGGTGGAGGTAGGCCTGGCCGAGGACATCTGCTCGTCGCCTGGCCATCCCTATACGGCGGGCCTGATCGACGCCGTCCCGGCCGTCACCGGCAGCCGGGACTACCGGCGGACCGCGCACCTAAGCGGCCAGCCGCCGGCCGCCACCGAGCCGCCGTCGGGCTGCCGGTTCCGGACCCGGTGCGCACTGGCCCGCGACATCTGCGCTCTGCTGGAGCCGCCGCTGAGCCCGTTCGGCGGGGCAGGCCAGCAGGTGGCCTGCCATTTCCCGCTCGCCCAAACCGGGCAAGAACGGTCAGCCGGACAGCCAATTCCGAACATTGCCTGAACCCGCCGAGATGGCCGGCAGGCCCTTGCGGCGGCCGCCACGTCGCCCTGGTTTGGCGGCATCGTACCTGGTCAGGAGCATTAAGCCGGGCTGGCCCACCATGCCGCGAGCCGGCCGCACCCGCTCTGCTGCCGGCGCCAAGTTGTTGCTGCCCACCTTCTCCTGCCCGTGGTTGCCGCTAGCCTTCTTGTGTCCGCAGTGAGCAGGAAGGGGCCGTTCGATGGCGCGGGGTTGGCCGGGCGCGAGGTGGCGGCGATGAGCACAGACATGTCCGTGCCCAGGCCGCGGCTGCCCGGACTCGACGTTTCTGACTCGGCCCTGCTCGCTTCCCTGCTGCACGAGGCTCCGGTCGGCTTTGCCTTCATCGGGCTGGACGGCCGCCTGCACCGGGTTAACGAGGTGCTCGCGGCGCTGCTCGGCGGCGACGCGGCGGCGAGCCCCGGTCAATCACTCTCGCGCACCTGGCCCGCCGGGCTGGCCGAGGCAGCCGGAGCGGCGGTGCGGCGGGTAGCAGCAGGCGACCGGCCGGTGCCGCAGACTGAGCACCTGCTCGCCAGCCCGCAGTCCGAGGATGCTGCCCAGTACTGGGCTTGTTCCTGGTTCCCGTCTCAGGACGGCGACATCAGCGGCGTTGCCGTGATCGCCGTCGAAGTGACTCAGCAGCACCACGCGGCCGAGGCGCTGCGGCGCAGCGAGGAGCGGTACCGCTCCCTGGTCCAGGCCGGCGCCCAGGTGGTCTGGGTCACCAGGCCAGACGGCGAGATCGCCGAGGACTCGCCGGAATGGCGCTGGATCACCGGCCAGACGGCTGAGGAGTACCTGAGCAAGGGCTGGCTCGAGGCGATCCACCCCGATGACCGGGAGCGCGTCGAAGCTGCCTGGCGCGAATGCGTGCGCTCCGGCAAGGTCTTCGACAGCCGCTACCGGGTCCGCAGCCGCACCGGGTCCTATAAGCACTACGACGTGCGGGCCGTCCCGATCGAGCGGGACGGCAAGATCATCGAGTGGATGGGCGCCAGCACGGATGTCACGGCACAGCGCGAGGCCGAGGAGATGCGGGGCCGGCTGACCGAGCAGCTCTCGGCGGCGGCGCTGCGCACCGCGCGGCTGCAGCAGGCCACCTCCATGCTGGCCGAGGCGCTGACCGTCGAGCAGGTGGTGCAGGTCATCACCGAGGTGGGACGCTCGGCCATCGGCGCCGAACGGTCCGCGGTGGCGATCCTGGACACCGAGCGGCTGCGGCTGAAGACCGTCAACCCGGCCGGTCTGCCGGACAGCCCCGGCGCGCCCGGCGACGACATTCCGCTGACCGTGGTGAGCGTCATGACCTCGGCGATCACCACCCGCCGCCCGGTGCTGATGGAAAGCCCTGAGGCGCTGCGCCGGTACTTCGACGCCGAGGGCGTCGACCTGAGCTTGTTCCTCGCCAACACCGACGAGAAAGCCTGGGTCGGGTTGCCGCTGCTGTCCTCGGGCGCCTCGCTCGGTGCGCTGCGGTTCTCGTTTACCAGGCCAAGGCAGATCACCGAGGAAGAGCGCGTGTTCCTGGAGGCGCTGGCCGGGCAGTGCGCGCTGGCGCTGGAGCGGGCCACGCTGTACGAGCGCGAGCACACGACGGCCGAGACGCTGCAGCGCAGCCTGCTGCCCGACACGCTGCCGACCGTGCCAGGTTTCATCCTGGAGGCCAGGTGCATGCCGGTGACCAGGAATATGGAGATCGGCGGTGACTGGTACGACGCGTTCCGGCTGCCGGATGGCCGGCTGGCGGTCGCGACCGGGGATGTGATGGGCAAAGGGCTGACCGCGGCCGCCGGGATGGGCCGGGTCAGGAACGCGCTGCGGGCGCTGGCTCTGAGTGACCCCCGCCCCGCCGCGGTGCTCTCCGGCCTCGACCGTCTCTTCCTCGCCACCGAGCTGGCTGAGCAGGTCACCACCGTGGCCTACCTGGTCGTCGACCCGCTGACCGGGGAAGGCGTGGCCGCCAACGCCGGGCACCTGCCGCCACTGCTGCTGTCGCGTGACGCGCCGCCCAGGCTCGATCCCACCGAGGCGGGCACGCCGCTGGGCTGGGCCAGCCCCCGGCAGCAGTACTCCTTCTCGCTGCCGCCCGGCAACACTGCCGTGCTCTATTCCGATGGACTGGTAGAGAACCGCAAGCGCGGCCTGGATACCGGACTGGACGAGCTCGTCGCAGTGGCGGCCCAGGCGCCGCGGGCGGTGGCCGAAGATCCGGCCCAGTTGCTGAACTATCTCGTGGACAGGATGCTGACCGGGTACGAGCAGGACGACGACGTCACCGTGCTGGTGCTGCACGTCCCGGCCGACGGGGAACGGCCGGGCAGCCGGAGGCGGGCCGGTTCGATGAGGAAGGGGAGGGCATGAGGAATGCGGGTAACATTCCCGAGGTTGTGCTCTCAGCCCGGCCTGGTCAGCAAGGGCGCTGGCCCGCAGCGGTACGAGTTACCCGAACACAGCACCTAAGGTGGTGGGCGGGAGAGGACCTCGGGCTGGGCATGCCTTCCTGCGGCGGTTTCCCGCCTTCCGGCGTGGTCGGAGGACGCGGATTCTCGCGGTAAGGTCCGATGCTCACCATGAGGTTGTGCAGGAGGGTTGGCTTGTCGCCTGCTAGTTCGATCAGCCAGCGGCTGGACCTGGCAGGGCGACCTGTCATCCGGCTTGGGAAGGGGTGACCGCGGTGGCTAGCGCTGCAGGCTCAGCAGCTCGACGGCAATCTCGGCCGTCGGCGCAGGGTGCACGCGTCCCGCAGCAGGCCCGAGGCGGCGCTGCGGATGGCACAGGACAGGCAGATCAGCCGGTCGCGCTGGTACCCGGCGACGGTGCGGCAGGCGGCAAGGGCGTGCCTGCCGCCAGGAAGCCGGCGGCCCGGCGAGGCGGTAAGCAGGGCGGGCCGGGCAACGTGAACGGCGCCGGCCAGGACGAGCATGTACCAGCCGGTAACGGCCGCGGCCGGGCGCCGTCGGCTTCGGCTGGAGTCAAGGGCAGGCAGGGAAAGCAGGTATCTAGTGAGCTTCCGGGTAGGGGAGAGCATCGTGACAACGGGAGCAGCGGCGTGACTGCCGATGCCGACCTGGCCGCAGCCAGGCTGGACACCGAGGACCCGGAGCTGGCAGAGGCGGGCGGCGTGGACGCCGATCCCGACCTTGCCGACGTGCCGGACATAGACGGCGAGCCCGACCTCGCTGACGTGGCGTTCCTCGATGTAGACGTCGAGCTCGAGGAGCTGGACACGCTCGAAACCGACGAGACGGACGAGAGCGACTCCGATGACGAAACGCCAGAGGCTGAGCTGACGACGGCCGCGCCGGCCGTCGCCGCGCCCAGCGCCGAGACTGCCGTGGCGGGCGAGGCGGCTGCCGCGGCCGAGACGGCCGAGGACAGCGAGGACGAGGCGTTCGTCTATGGCGACGACGACGAGGACCTGCCAGCCGCCCAGGTGGCGGTGGCCGGGGCCACCTCGGACCCGGTCAAGGACTACCTGAAGCAGATCGGCAAGGTCCCGCTGCTCAACGCCGAGCAGGAGGTGGAGCTGGCCAAGCGGATCGAGGCTGGCCTGTTCGCCGAGGAGAAGCTGGCCGAGAGCTCGGGCATGCGCCCGGACACCCGGCTTGACCTGGAGTGGATTGCCGAGGACGGCAGGCGGGCCAAGAACCACCTGCTGGAGGCCAACCTCCGCCTGGTGGTGTCCCTGGCCAAGCGCTACACCGGCCGCGGCATGCTGTTCCTGGACCTGATCCAGGAGGGCAACCTGGGCCTGATCCGGGCCGTGGAGAAGTTCGACTACACCAAGGGCTACAAGTTCTCCACCTATGCGACCTGGTGGATCCGCCAGGCCATCACCCGGGCGATGGCGGACCAGGCCAGGACCATCCGGATCCCGGTGCACATGGTCGAGGTGATCAACAAGCTGGCCAGGGTGCAGCGGCAGATGCTGCAGGACCTGGGCCGCGAGCCGACGCCCGAGGAACTGGCCGTTGAGCTCGACATGACCCCGGAAAAGGTCATCGAGGTGCAGAAGTACGGCCGCGAGCCGATCTCCCTGCACACTCCGCTCGGCGAGGACGGGGACAGCGAGTTCGGTGACCTGATCGAGGACTCCGAGGCCATCCAGCCCGGCGAGGCCGTGAGCTTCACGCTGCTGCAGGAGCAGCTGCACTCGGTGCTGGACACCCTGTCCGAGCGGGAAGCCGGCGTGGTCTCGATGCGATTCGGGCTCACCGACGGCCAGCCCAAGACCCTGGACGAGATCGGCAAGGTCTACGGCGTGACCCGCGAGCGGATCCGCCAGATCGAGTCCAAGACGATGTCCAAGCTGCGGCACCCGTCCCGGTCCCAGGTCCTGCGGGACTACCTGGACTGGGCCCGGCAGATTAACGTCCCGGCCCCTGACCAGATCGCTGGTCAGGGGCCGGTCGGCTGTCCGGAGCCGGGACCCGGCCGGGCTCAGCACGCAGAACGGCCCCTGACCAGATGGCTGGTCAGGGGCCGGTTAACTAGTCTCGGAGGTCAGGAAGCCGTGTCGCCTGGCTTGCTCGCGAGCCTGCCGGTCTCGTCCTGGATCTCGACTGCGATCTTGGCGAGGGCATCGGCGTGCTTGCGATTGTGATGCGCGCAGAACAGCAGCTCACCCGAGCCAGGTAGAACCACGCGTACGTATGCGGGGGCTCCGCATCGGTCACACAAGTCAAGGGCGTTGAGCGGCCTCGTGGGGGCAATTGCTCCGGTCATAGTCGCCTCCTCGCCTTGGGGACGGTCGCCAGTACTCCGTCTCCGGGGTACTCCGGGCGGCTACTCCGACCCGTGGCGTGCCTGGTGGCTTCGTTGCCGGCAGTCCGTCCAACCTGTGATCTCCTACGCATCACAACACCTGCGCAGGTCGTTTGTCATCCCCTGCCGGGCCCGAGTATGCCCAGGGCGAACAATCGGCTATGCCCGGCGGCGGCCGGCCGTGGTTATTTACCCTGGTTTAAGAACTTTAGGACCCAAGGCGTCGTATGTCGCCCGGCGTGGTGGCGCGAGGCTGGGCTTACCTCCAGCTAATCTGCCTTCAGGACCTCGTTCCGGTCATGGCCGGGCCAAGGCCGCTGCCGCATCAGTCCTGTCCAGGGAGCCGTCGTGACCGCCCTCAGTACCGAACCAGCCGCCGGCACCGTGCCCGGCGGAGGCCGTCGTACGGGCTCAGCGAGCGCTGGGCGTGGCGTAGCGGCCGCCGCAGGCGACGGCTATACCGCGCGCCACCTGACGGTCCTGGAGGGCCTGGACGCCGTCAGGAAGCGCCCTGGGATGTACATCGGCTCGACCGATGGCCGCGGCCTGGCGCAATGCCTGGCGGAAATCTTCGACAACGCTGTCGATGAGGCGCTGGCCGGCGCCTGCACGCGGATCGAGGTCGTGCTGCATGCGGACGGCTCGGCCGAGGTGACCGACAACGGGCGCGGCATCCCGGTCGACAATGAGCCGAGGACCGGACTGCCCGGCGTCGAGCTGATCATGACCAGGCTGCACGCGGGCGGCAAATTCGGCGGCGGGTCTTACACGGCCTCGGGCGGCCTGCACGGCGTCGGCGCCTCGGTGGTCAACGCGCTGTCCGGCCGGCTGGATGTCTGGGTGCAGAAGGCTGGCTACGAATGGGAGATCAGCTTCCGCCGCGGCGTGCCCGGCGTGTTCGCGGGCGAGGGCCCGGATGCTGCCTTCACCCCGGCCTCGGGGATGCGCAAGGGCAGCAAGGTCGCCAAGACGGCGACCGGCACCAGGGTCAGATTCTGGCCGGACCGGCAGATCTTCGTGCCGGGCTCTGGCTGGAAGTTCTCCTGGCTGGCCCGGCAGGCCCGGCAGACCGCCTACCTGGTTCCCGGCCTCGCGATCAAGGTCAGCGACGAGCGGCTGCCGTCCGAAGCCGTGGACGACGGGCAAGCCGAGGAGCCGTCGGCCGCTGAGGGCCAGGGCGATTCGGTGGAGTTCAGGTTCGCCGGCGGCATCAGCGAATTCTGCGCGCACCTGTCCGGAGGCGAGCCGGTCACCGACGTCATCAGGATTACCGGCAGTGGCACGTTCACCGAGACAGTGCCGGTGCTCGACGATGCCGGGCACCTCACGCCGACAGAGGTGGAGCGCCAGCTCGACGTTGATGTGGCGCTGCGGTGGGACGGCGGGTACGACACGATGCTGCGCTCGTTCGTCAACGTGATCTCGACCGCCAAGGGCGGTACTCACGTCACCGGCTTCGAGCGTGCGCTGGTCAAGACGGTCAACGACCAGCTGAAGGCGTCGCGGATGCTGAAGGCCGGCGAAGACCCGGTGATCAAGGATGACGTGCTGGAGGGCCTGACCGCCGTTGTCTCGGTACGGCTGCCCGAACCGCAGTTCGAGGGCCAGACCAAGGAAGTGCTGGGCACCCCGGCCGCGTCGCGGATTGTGACGCAGGTTGTCTCGGCCGAGCTCGGTAACTTCCTGGACGGGCGCATCCGCGGCAGTAAGCCGCAGGCCAAGGCCATCCTGGACAAGGTCTTGTCGGCGGCCAAGACCAGGATCGCGGCCCGCGAGCACCGGGAGAACCAGCGCCGCAAGTCAGCCCTGGCCTCGTCGGCGCTGCCGGCCAAGCTCGTCGACTGCCGGTCGGCCGATGACCGGAGCGAGCTGTTTATCGTCGAGGGCGACTCGGCCCTGGGCACGGCCAAGAACGCCAGGGACTCGGAATTCCAGGCGCTGCTGCCGATCCGCGGCAAGATCCTGAACGTGCAGAAGGCATCGCTGGCCGACATGCTGAAGAACACCGAGTGCGCGGCGATCATCCAGGTGCTCGGGGCCGGCTCGGGGAATGCCTTCGACCTCGACTCGGCCCGCTACCAACGGGTCATTTTCATGGCCGACGCCGACGTTGACGGCGCCCACATCCGGACCCTGCTGCTCACGCTGTTCCACCGGTACATGCGGCCGATGGTCAAGGCCGGCCGGGTCTTCGCCGCCGTTCCGCCGCTGCACCGGATCGAGCTGACCAACCCGCGCAAGGGCCAGCAGCGCTACATCTACACCTACAGCGACGCCGAGTTGCACCGCACGCTGCTGGAACTTGAGCGCAAGGGGCAGCGATTCAAGGAACCTCCGCAGCGGTACAAGGGCCTGGGCGAGATGGACGCGCACCAGCTATCCGAGACCACCATGGACCCGCGGCGCCGGGTGCTGCGGCGGATCAGGATCGAGGACACCGAAGCCGCCAGGCACATCTTCGACCTGCTCATGGGCAGCGAGGTCGGGCCGCGGCGGGACTTCATCGTCGGCGGTGCCACCGAACTGGACCCGTCCCGCATCGACACCTGACCGGCCGGGGCGGACTGAGGCTGCACGACTGGCACTGGCACGCGGGTGAGCCCGGCCACGAGGCCGATGCCGGACCGCGGGACGAGCTGATGGCCCGCCGCGGCGCGTACATCATGGGCCGCGACATGTTCGGCCCGGTGCGCGGCGACTGGGATCCGGGCTGGCGCGGCTGGTGGGGCGGTGAGCCGCCGTACCACGCGCCCGTCTTCGTGCTCACCCACTACGCCCGCGAGCCCACCGCGGCCGCAGCCGGCGACGATGTCGATATCGCCGGCGGGGCCTCAACCGTGCGGCAGGCACTGGCGGCGGGAGCCGTCGACGAACTTGTGCTCGACATCGTCCCCGTGCTGCTCAGCCAGGGCGAGCGGCTCTGGGACGGGGTGGCCGACCCTGGCCTGCAGCCGGCCGAGGTCATCGCGTCGCCGCACGCGACGCACATCCGCTACCGCGTCGGCCGGTAAGTCAGCCGCTCAGCCGCGTGGTCAGAATCCGGCGGATCTCAGCAGTCTCCTCGTCGCTGTGCCGGCTCAGGATGGCGTCCAGGTCCTTCAGGCCGGCTGCGGAGGTGTAGCTGGCCAGGTCTCGCCGCAGCAGGATGCGGGCGGCGCGGGCGGCCCGCCGGTGCCTGGCGGCGCGGGTGAGCGAGGCGGGGATCGCGCGCAAGGTGCCCCGCGCGTGCGGCTTCCCGGCCGGCCGACGCGGCGCCGGGGCGGATGTGCTGGTCGTCATTTTCCTGCCCTTCAGGATCGGGTGAGCTGCCGTTCCTCAGTCTCGCTCGTTGCCATTCATGCGTCCAATGACTGAAATGGCAAAGAGCCATGATCTAGAGTCATAGATGTGGACACTGATTCACTGCGCTGGTTCCAGCAGGTGGCCGACGGCACCACGGTGACCGAACTGAGCGAGGTCGAGCCGATCACTCAGTCCGGCGTATCCCGCGCGCTGGCGCGGCTGGAGGCCGAACTCGGCACGCCGCTGCTGCGCCGGTCTGGCCGCACGCTGCGGATGACGCAGGCGGGCGCGGTGTTCAAGCGGCACGTCGACGCGCTGCTGCATCAGCTCGACGACGGCATCGCCGCGGTCAGCCAGCTGACCGAGCCCGACACCGGCACCGTCGCGCTCGCCTTCCAGCACTCGCTCGGCACCTGGCTGGTGCCCGACCTGGTCCGGAGCTTCCGCGCCCGCCATCCGCAGGTACGTTTCCGGCTCACCCAGGTCCGCGATGAGCTGCACGCTCCCGTCCTGGATGGCGGGCAGGCAGACCTGGAGATCGGCACCCGGCGCCACCGCAGCCCGGCCCGCACACCCGGTGGGTCGCCACCGAGCCGCTGCGGCTCGCGCTGCCCCGCGACCATCCGCTGGCCGCGCAGCCAGCGGTTCAGCTCGGGGACGTGTCGGCCGAGCCGTTCGTCAGCCTGCGGCCGGCCTCGGCGCTGCGGACGCTGACTGACGAGCTGTGCGATCAGGCCGGGTTCCGTCCGGACGTGGTCTTCGAGGGCGACGACCTGTCGACTGTGCGTGGCTTCGTCGCGGCGGCCTGGGCGTCGCGATCCTGCCGGCGCCGCGGGCCGGAGCACCGGAGTCGGCACCGGGACCGGTGCTCTACCGGGAACTCAGCGGCAGCCAGGCGGAGCGGGAGATCCGCCTGACCTGGTCGGCCGAACGCCGCTTGCTGCCGTCCGCCGAGCTGTTCCGCCGGCACGTCATCAGCAGGGCAGCCGCAGGCCGGGTGCCCGCGCTCTCGAGGTAACCGGCCCGGTCAGGCCGGCCGACGGTCCCGCCGATACCCGCCAGCGGATGACGGACCCGCTCGCCCGAGCCGTCCCGCCGGCCCATCGGCGGCGGCAGGTCGACCGGCGTGCCAGCCGCGGTCGCGCCGCGAGCCGGCCCGGGCCGGCCCAGGCCAGCATCAGCACGTCCTCGCCCTTGAGGAACCGGTGACAGCGCACGCCGCCGGTCGCGCGGCCCTTGGCCGGGAACTCGGCGAACGGCGTGACCTTGACCGTCGGCGGCGCGGTGCCGGGCAGGGCGCCAGCAGCGCCAGCCACCGTGACGACGACCGGGCCCGATGCCGGGCCGTCCGAAGCCGCACCTGGATGCCCGCGCCGGGTCGACCGCGCCGAACCAGATCACGCTGGCTCGCGGCGCCAGCCGGATGCCCGCCATGCCAGCCGCCGCCCGGCCCTGCGGTCGCACCGACCGATGCCGGGAACCGCAGCAGCTGCGCGTCGCTGGTGATGAAGGTGAGCTCGGTATCCTCGTCGGCCAGCTGGACCGCGCCGACGACCCGGTCGCCGTCCTTGAGCCCGATGACCTCGAACTCCGGCGCGTTCTGCGGGTAGTCGGGCGCGACTCGCTTCACGACGCCCTGCGCGGTGCCGAGGGCGAGCCCGGCGCCTTCTGCGTCGGCCGCGACGATCGCCACCACACTCTCGCCCGGCCTGGTGGCCACGAACTCGCTGACCGGCGCGCCGCCCGACAGCGCGGGCGAGTGCGCGCTCGGCGGCAGGGCCGGCAGCTCGAGCACGCCGAGCCGGATCAGCCGCCCGGCCGAGGTCAGCACGCCGACTGTGCCGCGCGCGGTCGAGCTGACCGATGACACGATGGCGTCATGCGCCGCCCGCTGACCGGCGGCGGGCGGACGACCGGGATGGCGCAGCACCACGTTCCGGTTCTGAATCTTCGAGCGGGAGCGTGCCATCCGAAGCGGCTGGCCGGCCTGGCCGCGGTACGGGCCAGCAAGCCCGCCGAGGACAGCAGCACCGTGCACGGCTCGTCGGCGACCTCCAGCGGGACCGCGGCGGTCCTGGCCTGGCCGCTGCCTCCAGCAGCACCGTACGGCGCGGCGTGCCGAACTTTCGGCGACTTCGGCCAGCTCGTCGGAGACCAGCTCGCGCAGCCGCGGCTCGGAGTCGAGGATGGCGGTCAGCTCGGCGATCTCGGTCTGCAGCGTCTCCCGCTCGCGCTCCAGCTCGAGCCGGTCGTACTTGGTCAGCCGGCGCAGCGGCATGTCCAGGATGTACTGCGCCTGGATCTCGCTCAGGTCGAAGACCGCCATCAGCCGCTCCTTGGCGGCCGCCGCGTCGTCGCTGGCCCGGATGACCTGGATGACCTCGTCGATGTTGAGCAGCGCGATCAGCAGGCCGTCGACCAGGTGCAGCCGGTCCTCGCGCTTGGCCCGCCGGAACTCGCAGCGACGGCGCACGACCTCGATCCGGAAGTCGACGTAGATCTGCAGCAGCTCGCGCAGCCCGAGGATCCGGGGCTGGCCGTCGACCAGGGCCACGTTGTTGATGCCGAACGACTCCTCCATCGGCGTCAGCCGGTAGAGCTGGTCGAGCACCGCCTCGGGCATGAAAGCCGTTCTTGACCTCGATGACCAGCCGCAGGCCGTTGCTGCATGTCGGTCAGGTCCTTGAGGTCGGCGATGCCGTGCAGCTTCTTGGACTGCACCAGGTCCTTGATCTTCGCGATCACCTTCTCGGGCCGACCCTGTACGGCAGCTCGGTGACGACGATGCCGTTGCGCCGCGGCGTGAGCTTCTCGATCCGGGTCGCGGCCCTGGTCCGGAAGATCCCGCGGCCGGTCTCGTAGGCCTCCCGGATCCCGTCCAGCCCGACGATCTTGCCGCCGGTCGGCAGGTCCGGGCCGGGCACGAACCGCATCAGCGTCTCGAGGTCGGCGTCCGGGTGGGCGATCAGGTGGCGGGCCGCGGCGATCACCTCGACGAGGTTGTGCGGCGCCATGTTGGTCGCCATGCCGACCGCGATCCCGGTGGCGCCGTTGACCAGCAGGTTCGGGAACGCGGCCGGGAGCACCTCGGGCTGGGTCTCGGTGCCGTCGTAGTTGGGGACGAAGTCGACGGTGTCCTCGTCGAGGGAGCTCGTCATCACCAGCGCGGCCGCGGCCATCCGGGCCTCGGTGTAGCGCATGGCGGCCGGCGGATCCCGTCGTCCAGCGAGCCGAAGTTGCCGTGGCCGTCGACCAGCGGCAGCCGCATCGAGAACGGCTGGGCCATCCGGACCAGCGCGTCGTAGATCGCGGCGTCGCCGTGCGGGTGGAGCCTGCCCATGACCTCGCCGACGACCCGCGCGCACTTGACGTGCGCGCGGTCCGGCCGCAGCCCCATCTCGCTCATCTGGTACAGGATCCGGCGCTGGACCGGCTTCAGGCCGTCGCGCGCGTCCGGCAGCGCGCGGCTGGTAGATGACCGAGTACGCGTACTCCAGGAACGCCGCGCATCTCCTCGGTCGACGTCGATATCGACGATGTTCTCCTCGAACTCGGCGTCTTCGTCGGTGCCGTCGCCGTTGCCCGCACCGCCGCCGCGGCCGCGGCCCGTGCCGGAGGGAGATGTCGTGGTGCGTCTGGCCATGACCGCCATTGTGCCGTCCCTGCGGCCCGGTTGCCGAACGGCGCGCAGGTCGGCGCGTCGCGAGGGCCAGCCGGCGGCGGCTGCACTCAGGTCACCGAGAAGCCGCCGTCGACCCGGATCATCTGGCCGGTCACGTAGTCGCTGGCGGCGCTGGCCAGGAACACGGCCGCGCCGGCGAAGTCGGCCGGCAGCCCGTTGCGGCCGACCATGGTGCGGGCCGCCAGGGCCGCGGTGCGGACCGGGTCGGCCGACACCTCAGCAGTCAGCGGGGTAATGACGAAGCCCGGGCTGATGGCGTTGCAGTTCACGCCGTGCTTGGCCCAGGCCTCGGACTGCGACCTGGTGAGCGAGGCCACGCCGCCCTTGGCCGCGCCGTAGCCGCCGCTGTTCCCGAACGCCCGGTCGGCCTGCTGCGAGGTCACGTTGATGATCCGGCCCCAGCCGCGCTGCGCCATCTGCGGGCCGAACTGCTGTCCGAGCAGGAACGGCGCGGTCAGGTTCACTGCCATCAGCTCGTCCCACTGCTCGATCGTCAGCTCCGCCAGCGGCGGCCGCAGGTTCAGCCCGGCGCAGTTCACCAGAATGTCCGGCGGCCCGAACGGTTCCCGTGCCGCCGCGGCCGCCCGGCCGGCGGCGGTCCGGTCGCCCAGGTCCGCGCTGACCCAGGCGGCCCGGCACCCGGCCTGCTCGAGCTCGCTAGCGGTGGCTCGCAGCTGGGTCTCGCCGCGGCTGACGAGTACGACGTCGGCGCCGGCCTGGCCGAGCGCCAGCGCGATGCCCCGGCCGATGCCGGAACTGCCGCCGGTAATGACCGCGACGCGGTCGCGGAGCGAGAAGAGCTGATCGAGGTAGCTGGCCATGTCAGTTAATTCATCCAGGAACGTGGTCGGGACGCAGCCGGTTTGACCGGCCGCTAGTCGGGATCGAGGCACCAGGGTAGTCGCTGGCAAACGCGACGATTCCGGCCGCCCCGCCGGTTATGTCCGGTCAGGGCGGCAGGGACACAGTGCCGGATACGACGCAGTCGTGCCTGAGTTCGCGCTCGCGCACTTCATCGCCGCGCCATGATCAGTTAAAGTCGATCAACACGCATGCGCAGATATCCGGACTCGCGCAGGACAGGACATGCAGCTGCTGCGATGGGCGTTAAGGTCGGCCAGCCTGATCGTGCTGCTCGCTATCCCGGCCACCGCACAGGCGAGCATCGGGGTCGGGATCCAGGCGGGACCGGTCCGGCTCGGTGCTGCCGCGCATCCGGGCGGCAGCTATGCACTGCCGCCGGTGTACGTGGTCAACACCGGCACACAGCCAGAGGCGCTGACCGTCAGGATCGAGCGGGTGTCGACCGGGCCCGGCCGCCCCGTGCCGGCGTCCTGGGTGCACGCGTCCGGATCGGCTGTCCGGCTCTCGCATAACCAGGGCACCAGGATCCCGCTGCAACTGGTGCTCCCGGCGACGGCGCCGCCTGGCCAGTACCTGACCGATGTGGTGGTCCGCGGGTCCGCCTCGGTGTCCGACGGCGGCGCGAACCTGGGCGTCGCGGCGGCCACCAAGCTGCAGTTCCGGATCGTGCCGGGCGTGGTGTCGGCCGGGTGGTTCAGCATGCCCCGCTGGGTGCTGCTGACGGCGGCGGCGATGGTAGCGCTGGTGGCGATCGCGCTGATGGTGCGCCGATCGGGCGTCCGGATCAGGATCGAGCGGGAACCGGCGGCCCCTAGCCCGGCCGGAGCGGGGAGCGGAAACGATGCTGCGTAACCTCAGGTGGCCTGTCCTGATGGCGGGCGTCGCACTGGCCGTCGTGCTGACGGGCTGCGGGATTAGTCCGGCTGAGCCGGCTGGCGCGGGAAACAGTTCCGGCATCAACTTGAAGCTGAACACCGTCCCGGTCGTCCGGGCGGTGACGATATCTCCGTCCAGCGGCTTGTTCAGCCACTGCAAAGGCGGCAGCGTCGGCGACGACACCGCCTCGACTCGCGGGAAGCTTGGCTATCCGAACGGGCGCTGCTGGTTTGGCAAGCCGGAGCCACGTGGCAACTTCCCGATCACGATCACCAATACGGGCATCGCCTCGCATATCTACATTTCCGCCGAGCCTGCCTACCCCTCCGACAACGGCGACCAGTGGAGCTTGTGCGACACCGGCCGCAACCTGGTGACCAAATGCACCAGCGCCGGGAACAAGGCTCCCGGTATCGATCAGTACAAGCTCGAGAACTTCAGCCCCGACAACGGCATCAACAGCGCCGGGATCTCCGGCCGTTACCTGTGCGATCGCCAGTTCGGTCAGGACCGTACGTGCACGGCAGTGCAGGGCTCGTTCCAGACCGAAGGCATCGAACTCATCGGGCCCACCCAGCCAACGGACAATAAGTCGACGTCGTGGACAGTGACGATCACGTGGTTGGCAGCGCAATGATCTGACAGGCCCGTAGGGCAGCGATCGTACAGTTGCCGCCCCTCGTGGGGCAGTAGTCGTACGGCCGCTGCCCTTCGGGCGGGCAGTCTGCGGACAAATCATGGTGCGGGCTGGTAAAGGTCGCGGAATAAACGACGGGCAAAGGCCGCTAATCACCCTTCGGGCCATTCCGGATTCCCTTTATAGTACGGTGGCCGGACATTGTCGCCGAAAAAAAAACGGGGGGCCCGGGCTCATGCGGCTGCCAGCTCGATTCATCAAGCCTGGCGTGATCACGGCGATAACGGTGGCATTGGCGGCAGCGGCAGTTCTGGCCGGGATCTCCGGCCAGGCCAGTGCGAGCCAGTCGGCCCGGCTCGCTCCGGCCACCGGGCAAGCCCAGGCGCAGGCCGTAGTAAGGGCAGCGAAGACCTGGCTGACCAGCCCCGTTACCCCGTACTGCTGGGGCGGTGGCGGCGACAGCGGGCCCACGCACGGTGACGGCGAGGTCGCCGGGATCTATACCGGCCCCAAGGGCAAGTCCGGCTGCGCGGCCGCATCGGTGAAGGGCTTTGACTGCTCTGGCCTGGTGAAGTACGCGATCTACCATGCGCTCGGCATCAGCCTGGTGCACCTGGCGCAGGACCAGCTGGAAGGGCTGACCGATTCCGGCCCCAACGTGCATCCCAAGCTCATCGCGATTGCGCACGTGAAGCCGGGAGACGTGGTGGTGTTCGGGAATTCTAAGACGTCCATCCAGCACGACGGCATCTATATCGGCGGCGGCAATATCATCAATGCTTATGATTACAAGAACAATGGCGACAATGGCACTAATAACCAGTACTGGGGCGTCGTCACGACCCCGCTGTCCTGGGCCAAGGGCGGGTTTGCCTACGTCGAGGGTGTCCGGTACTGGAAGACCACCTCGTCGCCTGCGCCATCACCGTCGCCGTCACACTCGACCGCTCCGGTGACGCCGTCGCCGTCGCCTTCGCCCGCCCCGTCGGCCGCGGCTACCGACGACTGGGGTCAGGGCGGGCACGATCCGGCCCGTGATTACGACAACAGCGGCGAGACCACGATCGGCACCCGGAACGTCGGCGGCCTGGTCAAAGCCTGGTCGGTCAGCGC
The DNA here is from genome assembly GCA_963713585.1 of uncultured Actinomycetota bacterium. Taxonomy (GTDB): domain Bacteria; phylum Actinomycetota; class Actinomycetes; order Streptosporangiales; family Streptosporangiaceae; genus JAJYUU01. The sequence continues at coordinate 85,388 of CAVQMG010000012.1, forward strand.
GGAGCTCGCGGTCCAGCCAGCCGCTTGTGTACCACGGCGAGGTCTACCGGCTGACCGGCACGGCGACCGGATCCGGCTCGGGCACCGACGTCCTGACGGCGCGGCGGCTGACCAACGGCAAGAAGCTCTGGAGCAAGTCGCTCGGCGGCAACGGCCTGGATACGCTCTACGCCGCCGGCGACAGTGAGCTGATCTACGGCACGGCCGGCCCGGCTGACACGCTGGTCGCGGTGTCGGCCAGCACCGGCGCGCACCTGTGGACTGAGACCGACACGGCGTTCGCGGGCGGTGACGGCGAGGTCATCATCGACGGCAGCAAGGTGATCGACGGAGTCCTCAACGTGCAGGTGCTCAGCACCGCCACCGGCAAGCAGCTGTGGTCGGCCGCCGACGGGCCGGCGACGGCGGGCCTGACGCGTTTGCGGTCAGTGGCGGGAAGCTGGTCAGGACTGCCACGATCGGCGGGAAGACCTACCTCGAGGCCAGGAACGAGAGCACCGGCACGGTCGACTGGAAGCGGCTGGCGCCGTGCGCGTCGGCCGTCAATAACACCGTCCTGGCGATCGGCCGGTCGACGGTGTTCGTGCACGACAGCTGCAGCGGCGATCTGCGTGCCTACCGCCTGAGCAACGGCAAGCTATCCTGGACTGGCGCCGACCCGGACGGCCAGGGCGGTCTCGGGATGGCCACCAACGGCACCGACGTGTACGCCATGGCGGTGTCCTCGCAGCAGCCCAGCGTCATCGCCTACTCCGGCGGCAAGGTGATCTGGCAGGCCAATCTCCCGGTTGGCAGCTATCCGGGCAGCGGCCCGACGCTGGGCGGCGGCGTCCTGTACGTGACGGTTACCACCGCGGGCGGTGCCAGCGGCGCTGCCGAGCGGACGACGGCGTTCAACGCCGGCACGGGCGCGAAACTGTGGACCAGCCCGGTCATGAAGCAGACGCTGGACACCCCGTTCGTGGCCGATGGCCGTCTGCTGGTCGGCGCGGAGGTGTTCCGGACCGGGTAGTGCTAGCGTCGGCCCGGTGCCGGCTTGCGCGGAGTGCGGATACCGCGACGACTCGCTGGGCCGCGCGCAGATCGTGCTGGCCGTGCCTGCGCTCGCTGAACAGCACCGCGAGCTGCTCAGCTCGGTACCGGCGCAGCGGCTGTGCGAGCACACCAGGCCGGGCAGCTGGTCGGCGACCGAGTACGGCTGCCACGTCCGCGACATGCTCAGAATCCAGCGAGACCGGGTGATGCTGACGCAGTCGCTGACGACGCCCGAGTTCGCCTCTCTGCGCAGGGACGAGCGGGCCGTGCAGGAGCGATACAACGATCAGGATCCGGTCGTGGTCGCGGCTGAGCTCGTCGAAGCGGGCCGCCTGCTCGCGGCGACGTTGTCCGGGCTGCCCGATTCAGGCTGGCTGCGGACCGGGATCTACCCGTGGCCCGAGCCTGCCGAGCGCACTGTGGAGTGGATCGGCCAGCGGACCGCGCACGAGCTGGCCCATCACCTGTTCGACGAACGGCGGCTGCTGGGCTGTGCGTGACCAGGACGCGCCCGCCCAGTCGTCCGGGGCGCTGCGGCGGTAGTCGCTACAGCAGCGGCCTGGCACCAACCAGGCTCAGCGCCCGGCTGGCCAGCCGGCAGCCACTGGCCAGCGCCTCGCCGGCCGGCTTCTTGTCCAGCCAGGCCGGAAGGAACCCGGCGACGAACGCATCACCGGCTCCGGTGCCGTCCACCACGTGCTCGACGGGCGGGGCGCTGACCCGGAACGGGTCGGGGCGGCCGCCGGAGTACATCATGGCGCCGTCGGCGCCGAGCTTCATCACGACGTGCGGGTACCAGGCATTGAGCACCCGCGCGGCCTGGCCCGGGTCGTCACGGCCGGTCAGTACCTTGCCCTGGTCCTGGTTCACGAACAGCAGCGTCGCGCCATTGGTGAGCTGCAGGAACGGCTCGGCCCCGGTCCGCGACAGCGGCGCCGACGAGGCGCCGTCGACCGAGATCGTCATGCCAGCCCGCTCGGCGAGGTTCAGCGCGGCCAGCACCGCCTGCCGGGAGCCGGTGTTCAGCAGCGTGTAGCCGGACACATGCAGGTGGCCGCCCGGTGCGAACAGGTCCTGCGGCAAGTCGTCGGGAGACAGCGCGGCGTTGGCGCCGGGATCCGACAGCATCGTGTGGTCGCCCTTGTGGGTGATCATCACCACGCAGGTACCGGTCGGCCGCTCCGGGTCCATGACCAGGCGGGCGTCGACCCCGTAGCCCATCAGCTCCATGTCACGGTTCCGGCCGGCGATGTCGGCTCCGCGGCGGCCGACGAAGGCGACCTCCGCACCGTCAACGGCCAGCCAGGCGGCGATGTTGGCACCTGACCCGCCGCCGTGCATCGTCACGGTGGCGGGCGTATCGCTGCCTCTGGCCAGCGGCGCGGTCGCATGCGCGACCGTATCCGTCATGAGGTCACCAACGACGACAACGCGCGTCAATGTCGTCACCACCTTGATCACGAGGCTGAGGCAGGCACGGGGCGGGGGGTCGGCCTGCTCAGAGCTAGCGCATAGAACTTAACAGCTTCCAGGGCCTATCTCGTGCCGTTCGCGGTCGCAAGCCGTGGTTGGTCATGGTTCGGCTCACCCTGCGAGCGTTGTCACCTGCCCCGCAACGACCAGCAGATTCAGCTCAGATTCGGCCGCGAGCCGCTGGTTAAGCCAGCCCAGCTGGTCCCGGAAAATCCGGCCGGCCGGATAGGGCGGGACGAGTCCGGAACCCACCTCGTCGGTCACGGCCACCACCAGACTCCTGGTCTGCCGCCAGGCGCCGATGAGCTCGTCGATCCGCTCCGCGACCGCGGCCTCCGCCGCCGGCGTGGCGTCCCACCAGCCCGCTTCGTCCATCACCGCGGCCAGCCAGGTGCCGATGCCGTCGATGAGCAGAGCCGGCCCGGCCGGCGGAGCGGCCCGGCCAGGTCGAGTCCTTCCACGGTCTGCCACCAGGCCGGCCGCCGGGCCCGGTGCCGGGCGACCCGGTCGGCCCATTCGGCGTCCGGCTCGGCCTCGCCGCCGCCGGTCTCCGCCAGCGGGCCCGCCGCCAGGTAAGTGACCTGCGGCTCGGCGGCCAGGCGCAGCTCCGCCTCGGTCGACTTGCCCGATCTGCCGCCACCGGCGATCAGCGTGCGGTGCGGCCGCACCGCCGGTCCGGCCTGCCGCACCGGGCCGGTGATCAGCTGCCCGTCCCGGCCCGGCACGGCCGACCACAGGGCACACCGCCTGGCCAGCTCGGCCTGCGACCGGATCCGGTGATCGGCGAACAGCGCGACGACGGCGGTGCGCTGGTGGACCAGTCCGGCGGCCCGCAGCCGGCCGAGCTGGGCCGGGCTGGCCAGCACATCCAGCAGGGCGATGTCGTAAGGCCGGGCATCGGCCGCCGGCTCCGGTACCAGGCCGGCTCCGGCCGACAGCAGCAGCCGTGAACCGTCCGGCCCGGTAACGTCCCAGCCGCCGGGCAACTGCCGGATGACGTGGGCCGGGCCGGATCGCGGCCACGTTCCCGGCGAAAGCCCGGAGCCGGTGCTGAACTCGAGCGTGCCGTCGACCAGAACCCCGGCGGCCTGCCGGGCCGGCCCGCCCGACCGCGCCAGCATGCAGGAGGCGCAGCGGCAGTCCGGTTGCGGCCAGCCGGTGCCGCCGCTGGTGCCGGTAAGGAGCGCGTCCACTGCCCGTCCTCCGGATTGCCGTTGGCTACGATGGGGCCGCCGAGAGCCGGCCTTGATCCTAGCTACCGAGGTGTGCGATGACCTGGACGTGGCAGTTGGAGAAGGAAGACGGCACGTCGGTCTCCGCCCGCGAGCTGTCCAAGGAGACCTTCACCAGCCAGGGCGACGCTGAGAGCTGGCTCGGCGAGCAGTGGCCCGTGCTGCTGAAGGCGGGCGTGGACCAGGTCACGCTGACTGAGGACGGCCGGGTCGAGTACGGCCCGATGAGCCTGCACCCGGCCGAGGAGTAACCGCCGTCAGGGCCGCTGCTTCGGACTCGAGGTATACGCCGCGTCGGTCACGACCGACTCGCCGAAGACCTCGTCGATCTGGGTCATGACCTCGGCCGGCAGCTGCACGCCGGACGCCTTGACGTTCTCCCTGACCTGCTCGGGCCGGGTGGCGCCGATGATGGCCGCGGAGACGGCAGGGTTCTGCAGGACCCAGGCGACGGCCAGCTGGGCCAGCGTCAGCCCTGCTTGCTCCGCGATCGGCTTGAGCAACTGCACCTTGCCGAGGATCTCGTCGGTCAGCAGGCGGCTGATGAAGCCAGACCCGCGCTCGTCGGTGGCGCGTGAGCCTTCCGGCGGCGCAGCGCCGGGCAGGTACTTGCCGGTCAGCACGCCCTGCGCGATCGGCGACCAGACGATCTGGCCGAGACCTTCCTGCTGGCTCAGCGGGATTACCTCGGATTCGATCACCCGCCAGATCATGTTGTACTGCGGCTGGTTGGACACGAGCCGGTCCAGCCCCATCTGGTCGGCGATCTTGAGCGCCGCGGCAATCTCCTCGGCCCGCCACTCCGACACCCCGATGTAGAGGACCTTGCCCTGGCGGACCAGGTCGTCGAATGCGCGCAGCGTTTCCTCAAGCGGTGTGCTGTGGTCGTAGCGATGTGCCTGGTACAGGTCGATGTAGTCGGTCTGCAGCCGGCGCAGCGAGTTGTGGGCCGACTCGGTGATGTGCTTGCGGGACAGGCCACGGTCGTTGGCGCCGCCGCCGGTCGGCCAGAACACCTTCGTGCAGATCTCCAGCGACTCACGCCGGATGCCGTGCAGCGCCTTGCCCATGACCTCCTCGGCCTTGGTCAGCGCGTACACGTCCGCGGTGTCGAACGTGGTGATGCCCTCGTCCAGGGCGGCGGCCACGCAGGCTAGGGCGGCGTCCTCCTCGACCTGCGATCCGTGCGTGATCCAGTTCCCGTAGGCGATTTCACTGACCATGAGGCCGCTGCGGCCAAGATGACGGTGCTCCATGAGGAGCCAACTTAGCGGCAGAGCGCGCAGCAGGCGCAGCCGGGCAGCGGGGCCCGGCGGGCTGCTCCGGACGTGCGGGTCAGATCTTGTCGCCGCGGTTAACCCGGGGCTTGGGCATGCGCATCCGGCGCATGCTGATGCCGCGCATGATCGTGTACATGATGATGCCGCGAGTGTTCTCGCCCGGGTACCGCTGGGCGGCGAGCCGCTTGACCTTTGTGCCGACCAGGTAGCCCTCGAAGATGATGACCGCGAGCAGTGCCACGACGACGACGTCGGCGATCAGCTTGGTGGTGTTGCCCGGCAGGACCAGCAGCACGACCAGCACGATCACCATCAGCATGTAGTACTCGCCGAGGCCGCGCCGGGAGTCGACGACGTCCCTGGCCAGCGCCCGGACCGGGCCCTGGTCCTTGCGCGGCATCGCCCAGGACTCGCCCCGCTGCATGGCCTGGGACCGCCGCAACCGGTCGGCCGCATCGCGCTGGCGGGCTTGCTTAGTCGCTGCCTTGCGGTCGGAGGGAGCCTGGTAGGCCTGCTGGCGCCGGTTGGCTTCAGCCTGGCTGCGCTTGGGCGTCGGAGCGCCCTTTTTGGGTGTCTGGCCAGCCCTGGTCGGCAGGCCGGTGTCGTCTGCATCGGTCTCGGCCAGGTCAGGGGCCTCAGGTGCGTCGTTGGAGCGTCGTCGGAACACGGGACCAAGACTACCGGGACGAACGGCGCAGATCTGTCCGGCGCGGCCGGACAGGGCCCGGCCGGCATGCCAGAGCCTGCCTTGCGGTTCGCGGCCGGCCGGTTCGGGCAGGTTTTCAATGGCATGCCGGCAACGGCCGGAATGGCGGACGGGCAGCCGGTCCGTGATGACGCTGCCCGCCGCGACGTCGTAGGCTGGTGCCAAGATCTGCCTGCACTATGTTCCGTTGATCTCGCCGGTGGGTGTCCGAGACCCCGGACGCGCTGCGGCAGCGAGACTTCCGATTGAGGGGATGGTCGCGCCCATGGGCGTCATGAAGAGGGTCACGATGGTCTTCCGGGCCAAGGCCAATAAGGCGCTCGACCGGATGGAAGATCCGCGCGAGACCCTGGATTACTCCTACCAGACCCAGCTTGAGCTGCTGCAGAAGGTGCGCCGCGGGGTGGCCGACGTCGCGACCTCGCGCAAGCGCGTCGAGCTGCAGGTTAACCAGCTGCAGCAGTCGTCGAACAAGCTGGACCGGCAGGCGCGTGACTCGCTGGCTGCTGGCCGCGAGGACCTGGCTCGCGAGGCGCTGACCCGCAAGGCCGGGATCGCGTCCCAGCTTCAGGACTTGCAGACGCAGTACGCCTCGCTGCAGGGCGAGGAAGAGAAGCTCACGCTGGCCTCACAGCGGCTGCAGGCCAAGGTCGACGCCTTCCGCACCAGGAAGGAGACCATCAAGGCGACCTACACCGCCGCCGAGGCCCAGACCAGGATCAACGAGGCGTTCACCGGCATCTCCGAGGAGATGGGCGACGTCGGCATGGCGATCCAGCGGGCCGAGGACAAGACCGCGCAGATGCAGGCCAGGGCCGGTGCGATCGATGAGCTGATGGCGTCGGGCGCGCTGGACGACGTGGTCAGCGGGCCTCGTGACGACATCCAGGCCGAGCTTGACCGGATGGGCGCGGGGCACGGGGTCGACAATGAGCTTGAGCGGATGAAGGCCGAGCTGGCCCAGGGCAGCGCGCCGCGGCAGATCGAGAACACGCCAAACGGGACGAGCGATGTCAGCGCCGAGCCGGCCAGCGCGGCGACCGTCATCGAGCCTGGCCAGGCAGGTGAACCGGAATGATCGTCCGCATCCTCGGGGAAGGCCAGCTCGAGGTGCCGGAGGCCGCAGTTGAGGAGCTCAACCGGCTCGACGCGGCGCTGGAAACCGCCGTCGAGCACGATGACGAGGCTGCCTTCCGGCCTGCCCTAGAGGCGCTGCTCAGCCAGGTCAGGCGGTCCGGCGTGCCGACGCCGGCCGATGACCTGCGGCCGTCCGAGCTGATCTTGCCGCAACCGGACGCGACCATGGTCGAGGTGCGCAAGCTGCTGGCCGACGACGGCCTGATCCCCGGCTAACCTGCGGGGCCGCTGCGTCGCGGCCGGGCCTGGGCGCTGCGGGAGCACCCGGGAAGCCCGCAGCTAACCCTCAGGTTGACGCGGGAACGTGGTCTGTGTGCTAGCCGTTGTAGCAGGTGGGTACCGGCGTTGCCGGCGGCCCGCCGGGGCAGTTCCAGGGCAGGGCGAATCCCTGCCCTCAGCACTCTCCGGCATGAGGTGTAATGAAGTAACAGGGCGGCCGAGCGGTCGCCCGGGAAAAGGGAGGCGGCGCCGATGGCGCGCACTCGCTACGCGTCCGACCCCGGACTCATCGCCCGGATGGGCCTCACGATGTTCCTGCTGGGCGTGGTTTTCGTCGGTTTCGCGGCCGGATTGGTCGCGCTTATCGAGTGGTACGGCGCGAGCCGGCATGGTGGCGACGGCTCGGTCAGCGGCAGCTCGATCATCATCTTCGCCGCTGTCCTCGGCATCGGCAGCGCGCTGGCGTCCTACTACTGGTCCGACAAGATTGCCCTGCGCACGTCGGGTGCGCGCCTGGTCGGCCCGGACGACGGGCCGGAGGCCAGACGGCTGCACGAGATCGTGGACCGGCTGTGCGCGCTCGCGGACATGCCCAAGCCCAGGGTTGCGATCGCTCCGACTCAGATGCCGAACGCCTTCGCCACCGGGCGCAGCAGCAAGGTCGCGGTGCTCTGCGCGACCGACGGCATCATGCGCAAGCTCGACAACGACGAACTCGAGGGCGTGCTCGCGCACGAGATGTCGCACGTGGCGCACAAGGACGTCGCGGTCATGACGATCGCGTCGTTCCTCGGCATCGTTGCCGCGCTGATGGTCAGGTTCGCCTTCTACGGCGAGCTGTTCGGCGGCCGCGGCCGGAGCAGCAACAACAACCAGGCCACGGCCCTGCTGATCCCGATCATGATGGCGCTGAGCATCGTGGTCTACGCGGTTAGCTTCCTGCTGATCAGGCTGCTCTCGCGCTACCGCGAGCTGTCGGCTGACCGTTCCGGCGCGCTGCTGACCGGGCAGCCGTCGAAGCTGGCCAGCGCGCTGGTCAAGGTCACCGGCGAGATGGCGCGGATCCCGACCAAGGACCTGCGCGCCGCCGAGCCGCTGAACGCGTTCTACTTCACCCCGGCGCTGCGGTCCGGGCCCGGCACCGGCAAGGGCCTGGCGACGATCTTCTCCACCCACCCGCCGCTGGAGAAGCGGCTGGCGCAGCTGGAGAAGATCGGCAAGCAGCTCAGCCAGTAGCACGGGCACAGCCCGGGGCGCGGCAACTAGCCCGCCGCGGCGGCAGGAAGCCCGCCGCGGCGGCAGCACCGACCTTTCGGAGGCAGTTCGTGGGGTTCCTCGACACCCTGCTCGGCCGGACCAAGCCGGTCCCGCCGAACCTGGACGAGCTGTTCGCCTTGCCGAACGCGGCGCTCACCCTGCAGGCGGGCACGGACTTCAAGCCGACCGGGTCAGGGTCAGTGTGCTTCCGGGCGACCGAGGGCAAGGCGTTCGGCGACATCGAGAAGGACGTCCAGGAACTGCTCAACATGGGCAAGGACGCCATCCCGGTCCAGGTGTCGACGGACGCCTACCACTTCACCTGGCTGGTCTGCCGGCACTCGCCTGAGGACCCGGAAGGCCTGGTCACCGATCTGCACGCGGTGAACTCATCGTTGCAGGACGGCGGGTTCGGGCCGCAGCTGCTGTGCACGATCATGGCGTTCCGTGACTCAGGCGGGCGCACGCTCGGCCTGGTTTACCTGTACAAGCGCGGCACGTTCTACCCGTTCGCGCCGCTCTCCGGGCAGCAGCGGGACAACGCCCTGGAACTGCAGATCAGGGGAGTGCTGGGCGCGGACCTGAAGATCGAGCCGGATCTGGGCCGGTGGATGCCGATCTGGGGTGCGCCCGGCCTGTAACGCGGGGCTCGTCCGGTCCGCACGCCGATCCTCACGGCAATGCGAGCATTCGCTCCAGCGCCGCCCTGGCCTGTGCCGCGCTCTCGCCGTCCACGGAGATCTGGTTGACCAGCTGCCCGCTAGCCAGCGACTCCAGCGTCCAGACCAGGTGCGGCAGGTCGATCCGGTTCATCGTGGAGCAGTAGCAGACGGTCTTGTCCAGGAAGACCACCGTCTTGTCCGGGTTGGTCGCGGCGAGGCGCTGGACCAGGTTCAGCTCGGTTCCGACGGCCCAGGCCGACCCGGACGGCGCCCGCTCGATGGTATTGATGATCTTCTCGGTGGAGCCGACGTGATCGGCGGCCAGCACGACCTCGTGCTGGCATTCCGGATGCACGATGACGTTGACGCCGGGGACCCGCTCGCGCACCTCGGCGACGCAGGCGGGGGAGAACCGGCCGTGCACCGAGCAGTGCCCGCGCCACAAGATCATCGTCGCGTCCCGTAGTTGCTCGGGCGTCAGCCCGCCTGTCTCGCCGGGCGCGTGCGGGTCCCAGACGACGCAGTCGCCGAGCTGCAGGCCGAGTTCCAGGACCGCGGTATTGCGGCCCAGGTGCTGGTCGGGCAGGAACAGCACCTTGCTGCCCTGGCTGAGCGCCCAGGTCAGGGCCCGGCCGGCATTAGAGGAGGTGCAGACCGTGCCGCCGTGCCGGCCGGTGAAGGCCTTGATGTCGGCGGAGGAGTTCATGTACGTGACCGGCACGACCTCGTCTGCGATGCCGAGGTCCTCGAGCGCTTCCCAGCACTGCTCCACCTGGTTGTAGGTGGCCATGTCCGCCATGGAGCACCCGGCAGCCAGGTCCGGCAGTACCACCTTCTGGTCGGCGGAGGTGAGGATGTCGGCAGACTCGGCCATGAAGTGCACGCCGCAGAACACGATGAACTCGGCGCCTGGCCGCGCGGCCGCATCCCTGGCCAGCTTGAACGAGTCCCCGGTCACATCGGCAAACTGGATGACCTCGTCGCGCTGGTAGTGATGGCCGAGGATGAAAGCCCGGTTGCCGAGTGCTTTACGGGCCGCACGGGCGCGGCTGACCAGCTCTGGGTCGCTGGCCGGCGGCAGTTCGCCCGGACACGCGACGCCGCGCTCGGAGTTCGGGTCGGCCCCTGAGCCGAGCACGAACAGCGGCAGGCTGCGGCTTGCCGCAGCCGTCTCGGCGAGGCCAGGCTGGCTTGGCGACATGGTCATAGCACCCCGATCGCTGGGACTTATCGTCTGAGTGACGATACCTATCGTAGCCGGCCGGGCGGGAGTGCGGGCAGGCCGGGGCGGGCGAATTGCCGGGTGATGTACCGAGGGTGATCCAGCCCACACGGTGACCGGGGCCGAAGCCCCGGCGCAGGTATTTCGTTACCTAAGTCCCATTGAATGCGCTGTTTGCACCGTCAGTTGCGGGTACCTTCGGGCTGGCCTGCTGCTCGTTGAACGGGTGCCTGCTTATCCGGAATCAGTCGGCGGGGATTATCGTTATGACAGCAGGACGGGGCCGTGCCGACCGGGCAGCGGCCACCCGGCACTCCGGGGCTACCCGACGCAGGAGCTAACGCAGATGACAGTTCAGAACGAGACCACCACTCAGGGCATCGTTCTCACCGACGCAGCGGCGACCAAGGTGAGCGGCCTGCTTCAGCAGGAAGGCCGCGATGACCTGCGGCTGCGCATCGCCGTGCAGCCGGGCGGCTGCTCTGGCCTGCGCTACCAGCTTTACTTCGACGAGCGCCAGATGGATGGCGACGTCGTGACCGAGTTCGGCGCTGTTCAGGTCGTAACCGACAAGATGAGCGTCCCTTACCTCGGCGGCGCCACGATCGACTTCGTGGACACCATCGAGAAGCAGGGCTTCACGATCGACAACCCGAACGCCACCGGCTCCTGCGCCTGCGGCGACTCGTTCCACTAAGCCACGAGCGGTCTCCAGCACCGCTAATCCAGAGAACTGCCGCCGTGCGATCGCCGCGCGGCGGCAGTTTGCATGTCCTGGCTCGCGGGATACCCATAGCCCGCCTGGCGGGGGCGCTGGACGCCCGCTGTCGGCTGCTGGGCGCCGGCGGGGGCTGCTGGCCGCGGCGGGGGCTGCTGGGTGGCGGGGCGACCGGGCGGCGCTGCCGGGCGGCGGCGGGGCTGCCTGCGCGGCTGCTGGGCGGCGCGGGGTGGCTTGCCGGGATGGCCCGGAGAGGCCGTGTAGCCTGAGGCCCGCCAGGCCAGCGGACCGAGCAGTCCGCCGACTCACCGGCCGCGGACTTACGGAGCCAATCTCATGCGCATTGCGGTAACCGGATCGATCGCCACCGATCACCTGATGACCTTTCCCGGCCGGTTCGCCGGCCAGTTGCTGGCCGACAAGCTAGACAAGATCTCGCTGTCCTTCCTGGTCGACAACCTGGAGATCCGGCGCGGTGGGGTGGCCGCGAACATTGCCTACGGCCTGGCCGGCCTGGGATTGCGGCCGTTGCTGGTCGGCAGTGCCGGACCGGACTTCGGTGACTACCGGATCTGGCTCGACGAGCATGGCGTCGACACCAGCCGGGTCCGGGTGTCGGCCGAGCACCAGACGGCTCGGTTCGTCTGCACGACCGACGCCGACCTGAATCAGATCGCCTCGTTTTACCCGGGCGCGATGAACGAGGACGTCGACATCGACCTCTCCGGCCTGGCTGGCCTGGCCGACCTGGTGCTGATCGGGGCCGGCAACCCGGCCGCGATGGCCGGGATGACCCGGCAGTGCCGGGAGTTGCAGATCCCGTTCGCCGCCGACACCTCGCAGCAGCTAGCCACGCTCGACGGAGACCAGATCCGCGAGCTCGTCGCCGGCGCGGCCTACCTGTTCAGCAACGACTACGAGGCATCGCTGACTGAGCACAAGACCGGCTGGAGCGGCGCAGACGTGCTCGGGCAGGTCGGCATCCGGATCACCACCCTGGGTGAGGCCGGAGCGCGGGTGGATCAGCGCGGCCAGGAGCCGGTGCTCGTCGGCCCGGTCAAGGACGTCACCCCGGCCGACCCGACCGGATCCGGCGACGCGTTCCGGTCTGGCTTCCTCGCCGCGGTCGCGTGGGGCCTGAGCATGGAGCGGGCCGCGCAGCTCGGCAACCTGCTGGCGGTCTACGCGCTGGAGTCGGCGGAGCCGCAGGGCTACCAGGTCGACGCCGCCAGGCTGCAGGCACGCTGCGCCGTCTCCTACGGCGAGGCCGCCGCCGCGCAGATCGCCGCGCACCTGCGCTGACGCCCGCGCACCCGCGCTGACGCCCGCGCTCGATGCGATGCCGCGGGCAGCCCGGTCGGGCGGGAGCGGTAACGTGACGACATGCTTGCGGCGCTGGCTTCTGGTTACCACGGGCCGCCGGCGCTTACCTTCTCCCGGGCTTTCACCTCGTGGACCATGGACCCGTGGTCGCTCGCGGCCATTGCCGTAGCGGCCGGGCTGTACCTGGCCGGAGTGCGGCGAGTCCGGCGGGGCGGCGCCAGCTGGAGCGGTGCCAGCACCGTCTGGTTCTGCTTGTTCGGCCTTGGCTTCGCCGTGATCGCGACGATGTCGTCGGTCGGCGTCTACACGCCGGTCCTGTTCTACATGCGCTCCGTGCAGACGATCCTGCTGCTGCTGGTCGTGCCGCTGTTCGTGGCGCTCGGCCGGCCGCTGTCGCTGATCATCGCGACCGTGCCCGGGCTCGGCCCGCGACTGGATGCCGCCATCAGGAGCAAGGCTGCCCGGCTGCTGACGTTCCCGGCCATCACTACCTTCGTGCTCGTCATTACTCCGTTCCTGGTGTACTTCACGCCCTGGTACGCGGCCGGATTCAGCTCGGTGCCGGTCGCGCTGCTCACGCACGTGGCGCTGATGGCGCCGGGATTCGTCTTCTTCTGGACGCTGCTGCGCGTTGACCCGGTGCCGAAGGCCTACCCGTACGTGGTGGCGCTGTGGATCACCGCGGCCGAGGTCATCGGCGACGCGATCCTCGGCCTGGCGGTGGTCGCGGACACGAGCCTGATCGCCGGGCACTACTACCACGCGCTCGCGCGGCCGTGGGGACCGAACCTGGCGACTACCCAGGTGCTCGGCGGCGGCGTGCTGTGGATTTTCGGCGACATCGTCGGCTTGCCGTTCCTGGCCGCGCAGCTGATCCAGATGATCCGCGAGGACGAGAAAGACGCCGAGGTCATCGACGCTGAACTGGACGCGGCCGAGGCCGCGCTGGCCGCGGCGACGGCGGGCCAGGCGGCTAGCCCGGCCATGGCCGGGCAGCCAGAGGCACCACGGCCGTGGTGGGAGAGCGACGGCCGGTTCGCCGACCGGTTCCGACCCCTCGACGACGACTAGTAGCTGCGGCGAATCAGGAACGACCAGCCGGCCGCCAGGTTGGCAGCTCGCACGAATTCCTGCGACTTCAGTGCGCACCAGGCCGGGCAGATCCGATTTGGCCGCCGGGTCGTCGGCGAGCACCTCGACGATCTGGCCGACGGCGACATCCCTGATCCGGTCGGCCAGCATGATGATCGGCACCGGGCACTTCTTGCCGAGCGCGTCGAGGGTCAGCGCCGGGACGGGCTCACTGGCACCGCGGGCCGGGCTGCCGGGGCTGCCAGCCGGGACGGCCGGGCCGTCTGCTGCCTGTCCGGCCGGACCGGACCGGCGGCTGGCCCGGAAAGCTCGCTGCGGCGAGGTCACGCGGTCACCTCCAGGCCAGGATCAGGTGGCGGGCGGCTGCGCTTCAGCCGCCCTTACAGTGTCCCGCACGGCGGCCACGATCGGGGGCAGGACGTCGAGGAACTCGGTCACTGACTCCGCGGTGGCCGTCTGCGGGAGCGATACCCGGACATTGCCGTGCGTAAGCGCGCCCATGGCCGCAAGCACATGACTGGGCTGGCGCGTATCGGCTACGCACGCGCTCCCGGACGACACCGAGAACCCGGCCCGATCCAGCTCAGTCACCAGCGTCTCGCCGTCGACGTACAGGCAGGAGAACGTCACCAGATGGGCCAGCCGCGCCACCGGGTCGCCGTGCACCACCGAGTCCGGCACGAGTTCGGGCACGGCCGCGCGGATCCGGCCGGTGAGCGCGCGCAGCGCCGCGTCCGTCCGGCCACGTTCCGTGCTCATGGCGGTCAGGGACGCGGCGGCAGCGAGCACCTCGGGAACGTTCGGGAAGCCGGGGACCCGCCGGTTTTCCCGGTCGTCGGCCGGGAATGGCTCGCGCCACCGCGCGTCGCGGCGGATGGCCAGCAGGCCCACGCCGGCGGCTGCCCCACTTGCGCGCGCTGGCCGTCAGCAGCGACCAGCCCGCGGGGACCGGCATCCGGCCGGCTGAGGCACCGGCATCGACCAGCAAGGGAACGTGGTGCTGACGGCAGGCGGCCGCAGCCTCGGCAACGGGCTGCAGGGTGCCGACCTCGTGGTTGGCGGACTGCAGGCACGCGAGCAGCGTGCGCTCGGCGGCGAGTGCGGTGCCGAATTCGGCGAGGTCGGCCCGGCCCAGGCGGTCGACTCCGGTGATGCTGACGCGGGCCCCGGTGACCCGGGCCAGCCAGTCGGCTGCGTTCAGCACCGCCGAGTGCTCGACCGCGCTCGCGACCAGGTGACCGGGCCCGCGGGCGGCGGACTGACGCGCCTGCACCGCGCCGAGGACGGCCAGGTGCACGGCCTGCGTCCCGGAGCTGGTGAACGACAGTTCGTCCGGCCGGCAGCCGAGCTCGGCCGCCATCGATTCCCTGGCCTGGTCCAGCAGCAACCTGGCCCGGCGGCCTTCCCGGTGCAGCCTGGCCGGGTCGGCCCAGCCGTCATCCAGCGCCGTGAGCAGGGCGTCACGGGCGCTCGGGTGCAGCGGCTCGGCCGAAGCCGCGTCGAAATACGGCACGTTCCCGACTGTAGGCGGGCGGGCGGCCGGCCTGCGGGGGGCCTGGCGGACACCGGCGGTACCGCCTGGCGGGCGACGCGGAACCGTCTGGCGGGCGACACAGATAACGAAGTCGTGCCGGACTGCCGGGGGTACCCCATGCCGCGGCAGCCAGGCGTTGTACTGTTTCCACGACAGGCTGTAGGACGTCGAACTTAACCGGCCGCTGACGCCGGGACTTAACTGCTGGGAAGGCCATCTGTGAGTCCCATCCGCCGTGCCGACACGCACGGGGCCCCGCGACGCGGGGTGAGGGCGCGGCAAGCTCGGCGCTGGCTGCCGCGCGCTGCCCTGTTCTTCGCGCTGGCCACGCTGACGGCCGGCTGTAACTCCACCACGGCCGAACGCCTCGGCTTGCGCAATCCGCTGACCACCCAGGCCAAGCTGATCGTGAACCTGTGGCAGGGCGCCTGGATCGCGGCGATCGCTGTCGGTGCCGTGGTCTGGGGCATGATCTTGTGGGCGGTGATCGTCTACCGCAAGCGCAGTGACCGGGTCCCGCATCAGGTGCGGTACAACCTGCCGATCGAGATCATGTACACGGTCGTCCCGTTCATCATGGTCGGCGTGCTGTTCTACTTCACCGCGCGGGACGAGAACAGGATCGACTCGTCAGCTCAAGTTCGCACGTACCCCAAGTCGTGGACGTCGACGTGACCGGGTTCCAGTGGAGCTGGGAGTTCCAGTACCCGCAGTTACAAGGTCAAGAACTCCTCGGACGGCGTGACCCAGGTCGGCGCCATGTGGAACGGGAACAACGGGCCCGGCAACAACGAGAACGAGTTGCCGCTGCTCGAGATCCCCGCGCACGAGCAGGTCCGGTTCAACCTGAAGTCCAACGACGTCATCCACTCGTTCTGGATCCTGCCGTTCGACTTCAAGCGCGACGTGCTGCCCGGATCACCCGAACCACTTCCAGGTGACGCCCACCGCGACGCTGTACAGCGGTCCCGACACCATCGGGCGCTGCTCTGAGCTGTGCGGCTCTACCACAGCCGGATGCTCTTCCGGATCAAGATCGTGACGCCGGCGCAGTTCCAGGCCTGGATCACGGCGCAGCAGACGCTGCAGAACGCATCTGGAGGTGCTCAGTGACCACGTTCGAGCAGCCTGCGCCGCCCGGCACGGTCCAGACGCCGGGACGTGGCCCACCGCCCCTACCGCAAGGGCTCGCTGCTGGCTGACTGGCTGTCGTCGACCGACCACAAGGTCATCGGCCACCTGTACCTGATCACCTCGTTCTTCTTCTTCCTGGTCGGCGGCGTGATGGCCATGATCATGCGGGCCCAGCTCGTCGGGCCCGGACAACCAGCATCGTGTCCGACCAGCAGTACAACGAGCTGTTCACGATGCACGGCACGATCATGCTGCTGCTGTTCGCGACGCCGCTGTTCGTCGGCTTCGCCAACGAGATCATGCCGCTGCAGATCGGCGCGCCCGGACGTGGCGTTCCCGCGGCTGAACATGCTCAGCTACTGCCTGTTCCTGTTCGGCGGCCTGATCGTGCTGCTCGGCTTCCTGACCCCCGGCGGCGCGGCCGCGTTCGGCTGGTTCGCCTACGCGCCGCTGACCAGCGCGACCTACTCGCCGGGTGTGGGCGGCGACCTGTGGATCATGGGCCTGGCGATCGTCCGGCCTGGGCACGATCCTCGGCGGCGTCAACTTCGTCACCACGATCTTCTGCATGCGCGCGCCCGGCATGACGATGTTCCGGATGCCGATCTTCACCTGGAACATCCTGCTCACCTCGATGCTGGTGCTGCTGGCCTTCCCGGTGCTGGCCGCGGCGCTGCTGGTGCTGGAGGTCGACCGCAAGCTCGGCGCCCAGGTGTTCGCACGGCCAACAGCGGCGGCGCGATCTTGTGGCAGCACCTGTTCTGGTTCTTCGGCCATCCCGAGGTCTATATCGTGGCGCTGCCGTTCTTCGGCATCGCCACCGAAGTCCTGCCGGTCTTCAGCCGCAAGCCGCTGTTCGGCTACAAGGGCCTGGTCGCGGCGACTATCGCGATCGCCGGCCTGTCGCTGACGGTCTGGGCGCACCACATGTTCACCACTGGCGCGGTGCTGCTGCCGTTCTTCTCGTTCATGACGTTCCTGATCGCGGTGCCGACCGGGGTGAAGTTCTTCAACTGGGTCGGCACGATCTGGCGAGGGCAGATCACCTTCGAACCAGCCGATGCTGTTCATCCTTGGCTTCCTGGTCGTGTTCCTGTTCGGCGGCCTGACCGGCATCATCCTGGCCTCGCCGCCGCTGGACTTCGCGGTCAGCGACTCCTACTTCGTGGTCGCGCACTTCCACTACGTGCTGTTCGGCACGGTGGTGTTCTGCATGTTCGGCGGGTTCTACTTCTGGTGGCCGAAATTCACCGGGAAGATCCTGGACCACCGGCTGGGGCAGTGGCACTTCTGGGCCGTCTTCTTCGGCTTCAACGGGACGTTCCTGGTGCAGCACTGGCTGGGCCTGATGGGCATGCCGCGCCGGATCGCGAACTACCCGTTCCTGCCGCACCTGGCGACCACGCTGAACGACATCTCGTCGATCAGCTCGTTCGTGCTGGGCGCCTCGACGTTCATCTTCCTCTACAACATTTACAAGACCTGGAAGTGGGGCGAAACGGTCACCGCGGATGACCCGTGGGGCTTCTCCAACTCGCTGGAGTGGGCCACCTCCTGCCCGCCGCCGCGGCACAACTTCACCTCGATCCCGCGGATCAGGTCCGAGCGCCCGGCATTCGACCTGCACTACCCGCACATCCGGTCGGGGCGTGACCACCATCTCGAGCACCAAGAGCGCCAGGACTCGATCGGAGCAGGCTCGTGAAAGTAGAGGCATACCTCTTCCTCGGCTGCGCCGCGTTCTTCGGTGCGTCGGACATCGTGTACTGGTATTTCTCGCATGATCCGACGGGCACGACGGCACTGGCACTCGCGGTCTGCCTGGCCTTCCTGACCGGCTTCTATGTGCTGTTCACCGGCCGGCGGCTGCCCGAGCGGCCCGAGGACAGTCCCGAGGGGGAGATCGACGAGGGCGTCGGCGAGCTGGGCTTCTTCAGCCCGCACAGCTGGTGGCCGTTGTTCGTCGGCCTGGCGGCCGCGACCGCTGCGCTGGGTGTGGCGATCGGCTGGTGGATGTTCCTGATCGGGGCGCTGGCGCTCATCCTGTCGGTCATCGGCTTCGTGTTCGAGTACTACCGCGGCCAGTACGCGCACTGAGGCCAACGCGGCGGCCAGGTGCGCTAACGACCGCCCGCCCGCCGCCGGGGGACATCCCGGAAGCGGCGGAGGCGCAGGCTGTTGGCCACGACGAGGACCGAGGACATCGTCATGGCGGCGGCCGCGATGAGCGGATTGAGGAAGCCAAGCGCCGCCAGCGGCACGGCCGCGATGTTGTAGCAGAAGGCCCAGGCCAGGTTTCGGCGGATGGTGCGCAGCGACGCACGGGCCAGCCTGAGCGCCGTCGGGACCGCGCCCAGGTCATCCCGCAGCAGGATCAGGTCGGCGGCGCCAATCGCGACGTCGGTGCCGGTACCCATGGCAATACCGAGGTCGGCAGCGGCTAGCGCCGGAGCGTCGTTGACCCCGTCACCGACCATCGCGACCCGCTGGCCGCCTGCCTGCAGGTCCCTGATGACGGCGGCCTTCCCGGCCGGCAGCACGCCCGCGATCACCTCGTCGATGCCCACAGCGGCGGCGACCGCGCGCGCGGTCTGCGGGTTGTCGCCGGTCAGCAGCACGGGCCGCAGGCTGGAGCCGGCGCAACTCGGCGACTGCGGCGGCAGCCGACGGCTTGATCGTGTCGGCGATGGCGAACGCGCCGCGCGCCTGGCCGTCCCAGCCGACCAGCACGCCGTCGGCCTGCAGCCTCCCAGGCTGCGCGCAGCGCTGCGCCAGCTCAGGCCCGACGGCGAGGCCCCGGTCGCGCAGCAGCCGTCCCGGCCGACGATACCTCGCGGCCCTCGGTAACCGCGCGTGCGCCGAGACCGGGCAAGGCGCCTGGAAGGCGTCGGCGGGCGGCAGCGAGCCCGCTGACGCCAGCCCGGCCGCGCGTGATCGCCGCGGCGATGGCGTGCTCGGAGGCATGCTCGACGGCTCCCGCCAGGCGCAGCAACTGCGCCTCGCTGGTGCCGGGGGCGGTGACGATACTCGGCGACCGACATCGTGCCGGTGGTGACCGTTCCGGTCTTGTCCAGCACGACCGTGTGATTGGTGCCGGAGGACTCCAGCGCCTGATGGCCCTTGATGAAGATGCCGAGCTGCGCGCCCCGGCCGCAGGCGGCGACCAGTGCCGCGGGCGTGGCCAGGCCGAGCGCGCAGGGACAGGCGATGATCAGGACGGCGAGGCCCGGCGCCGAAAGCGCGAGCTCGGGCCGGCGCCGGACGGCGAGCCAGCCAGCCAGGGTGAGAACGGCCGAGCACGAGGACGGCGGGACGAAGACGCCGCAGACCCTGTCGGCCAGCCGCTGGATCGCGGCCTTGTCCGCCTGGGCCCGGCCGACCAGCCTGATCAGGTGCGCGAGCTGCGTGTCCGCGCCGACGTGGACTGCGCGGACCACGAGCCGCCCGGTGAGCGCATGGTCCCGGCCACCACGGCGTCGCCCGGTACCGCCTCGGCTGGTACCGGCTCGCCCGTCATCATGCTGCGGTCGACGCCGACTCGCCGGCCAGCACCTCGCCGTCGGCGGCGATTTTCTCGCCCGGGGCGCACCACGAAGGTGTCGCCGCGGCCGAGCTAGCTCGACCGGGACCCGGCGCGCGTGCCCGTCGGCGTCCAGCACGCACACGTCCCTGGCTGCGGCTGCCGCCAGCGCGCGCATCGCCTGCCCGGCGGTCCGGCGCGCTCTGGCCTCGAAGAAGCGCCCGGCGAGCAGGAACGTGGTCACGGCGGCGGCGACCTCGAGGTAGATGCCGCCGCCCGATGCGTGCGCCAGTTCCTCCAGCGGGCTGATGGCGGACTGCGTGGTCGAGCCCGAACATCGCGTACACCGACCAGCCGCAGGCCGCGACGATGCCCAGCGAGACCAGGGTGTCCATCGAGCAGGTGCCGCGGCGCGCCAATCTGACCGCGGTCCGGTGGAATGGCCAGGCGGCCCAGCCCGCCACCGGAAGGGCAAGGGCAACCAGCAGCCATTGCCAGCCAGCGAACCGATCGGCGGGATAGAGCGACAGCAGCACGGACAGGTCGCTCAGCGGCACAAAGAAGATAAGCGCGACAGTAAGCCGCCGCCGCAGGTAGCGCACCTGAGCGTCGTCGTCGCCGGAGACAGCAAATTCGGACTGGCCGGACCGTACCGTCTCGGCCGAATAGCCCGCTCCGGTAATCGCGTCGAGAAGTGTCTTTTCCGGCATGCCAGCTGGCAAGGATACGGTGGCAATGCCGGTGGCGAAATTGACCGCGGCAATAACCGACGGGCCCGCGGCCGTCAGGCTTTTCTCGACTCGAGCTGCGCAGGCGGCGCAGGTCATGCCCTTGATCGCCAGGGTCACCTCGCGGCCAGGGCCCTGTGCGGCAGTGCCTGGCTCCGCTTCCCGGGTCGACGTCACCTCGTTACGTTATCCGCCCGGCACCGTGGTCTGTGCTGTTTCGCGTTTCAACCGGTTATGTCAGAATCTTTGCGACATCCAGGTCGCAAATGATAACAACCGGCATACGAGGGTGTGTTCTCGTCGCTACTATGTCGCAAGGGCCGAGTAGGCGAGCTGGTCGGCGCTGGCCGGGAGCCGCGCCGGATCCACGGTCTGCGGGTTTGACGGCAAGGCTCGCGCGAGCATCGGCTTTTAGCACAGCAGGAGTCGGCCATGGCCCACGTAAATAATTTCTCCTACGGCGCACTCAACCCGGTGCTCGCCTACCTGGTGTCGTGCCTGGGGTGTTTTCTCGGCCTGCGCTGTACCACCAGGGCGCGCGCCGCTTTGGGCCGGGCCCGCGCCAGCTGGCTGCTGCTGGCAACCCTGTCGATCGCGACGACCGGCATCTGGGTGATGCACTTCGTGGCGATGCTCGGATTCACCATCCAGGGCCAGACCATCCGCTACAGCGTGCCCATCACGATCTTGTCGATGGTCGTGGCCGTGGTCGTGGTGGGGATCGGCACGTTCATCGTCGGCTTCAGCAAGGCCGGGATAGGCCCGCTGCTGACGGGCGGCACGATCATCGGGCTCGGGGTGGCGAGCATGCACTACATCGGGATGGCAGCGGTCCGGGTGCAGGACAAGCTGACCTACAGCCCGGTGATCGTCGTGGCCTCGGTGGTCATTGCCGTCATCGCGGGGACGGCGGCCCTGTGGGCGGCGCTACGGCTGGACACCATCTGGTCGACCCTGGTCGCTGCGCTGATCATGGGGGTCGCGGTCAGCGGGATGCACTACACGGCGATGGCGGCGCTGCGGGTGCAGATGTCGCCCGACCACTACGTGAGCTCTTCGGGAACGGCCAGTGCCGTGGCGTTCCTGCTCCCGCTGATCATCGGCATCTCCAGCGTCGGGTTTATCCTGTCTGCCGTGATCTCGCTGTCACCCACAGCGGCAGAGATGGTAGCCGAGGCCAAGCTGATGCAGGGCATCGGCCTGACCTCGAACTACGACCCGAACATGACCGTGGCGCCCGCGCGCCGGGTCCACCAGGCTGGCCGGGACAACGAGGCGGGCGACCTGTTCCGAGACAGCCGCGGCGGCCGCCGGAGCCAGTTATTACAGTTGGCCAGGTAGGCCGCGAAATTCAGCCCCAGGTCCGGCGTCCGGCCCGGTCAGCGAAGCTGTCCAGTTCCGCCAGTACTTCGGGCGCACGCCAGATGCGGCTGTTACGCCGCGACCCGGACGATCGAACGAGAATTCCCGCGTCCTCGAGTGGTCCGACCGTGCGCGGAACGTTGCCGGGCAGCAGGCCGAGTTCGCCGGTGATGGTCTCCGTCGTCACGACTGGCTGGCGAACGAGCAAGTCTGCCAGCCGCCATGCTGCCGCGCCGCGCCGCACCTTCAGGGCCCCTGCCCATCTGTCCCGCACGGACCGAAGATCGGCCGTGAGCTCGCGAGCGTTCGCGATCGCTCGGATGGCCGCGGTCGCCATCAACGCGGCAATCGGCACGATGTCGCCGCTGCGGTAGGCAGCCAGCGCGTCAAAATACGCGCCCGTGTCGGTGAGCAAGCCGGCCGAGAACGGCACGGTCGCGTGATGAGTCAGGCCCTTGTTCCGCAGGATGGCATGCACCAGTGTCCGGCCAGTGCGCCCGTTGCCATCGGCGAACGGGTGAATGTTCTCGAACTGGGCGTGCGCCAAAGCTGCCTGGATGAGCACCGGCATGTCCGTCCGCGCCATGAACGCCGTGAGGTCGTCCATCAGCATCGGGATGGTGTCATGCCGCGGCGGCACGTAGTCCGCGATACGGGGGCCGGCCTCTCCCGGGCCGATCCAGACTTGCTGGCTGCGCCATTGGCCAGCGATCGCTGGTTCGCCTGCCATGAGCGTCTTGTGCATGACCAGGATGGCTCGGTCATCCAGGTGATCGGCTAGCTCGATCGCAGCCTGCATGGCGTGCGTGTTGGCGACAATCTCGGCCGCGTTACGCCCGGCGGCGTCACCGTCGACTTCGGCCGTGGCGACGGCGCGGGCAGAGGCTGTGAGCCGCTCGATCCTTGACGATGCCGCCGACTCAGTGCGCAGCAAGATTGCCGGGAAGGGCACGATCTCGGTGCCCATCTCGGCGTCGAAGCGCACGATCTCGGCTGTCGCCTCGTCAACGCGAGCGCTTACCTCGGCGCTGAGCTGAGGACGAGCGCTTGCGATCTTTGGCGTGACCGCTCGTCGGTACGGTCCGGTCTGGGTCTGCCGTTCGCGCTTGGTGTACAGACCAGTCGAGCTGGGAACCCAGCGATCGGTCTCGGAGCCCGTCACCGGCCAGGCGGCGGGGTCCAGCTGATGCGGCATGGAGACATCATACATCAGTTACTTAGTAAGTGATGTATTAGCTGCCGAGTCGGCGAGTTACAGGCAAACGGGCCCGGAGGTTGCTCCGGGCCCGTTTCCTCAGTCAGATTCCTAGCTGTCGCCGTCCGGAGCGCCGGGGGCGCCGGTGGCGTGCGCGCCCGAGGTGACGGCCGGGTGGCCGTTCGTCTCGACCGCGTGGCCGTTGCCGTGACCATTTCCGTGGCCGTTGCCGTGCCCGTTGGCCTGCGGCATGTCAGCGCTCTCGGTGACCACCTTGTAGAGCCGCTCGCGGACCTTGCCCATCGCGCCGCGCATGCCGGGAGCCGGCACGTCGGTGTCGGTGGTCTCGCCGGACGGTAGCGCCGGGTGATCGATGCGGGAGGTCAGCACGGCGAGAGTGTCGTCGTCGACTGGCCTGGTCTCCTCGATGAACTCGCCGCCCGGCAGCTGCCGGATGATGCCGGTCTCGACGCCGTGCTCAATCAGGTGGTTGTCCTTGCGCTGCAGGCCAAGGCAGACACGCTTGGTGATGATGTACGCGATGACCGGGCCGACGAACATGAGGACGCGGGCACCCCAGGTGGTCCAGTAGAGCGGGATGTCAAAGTGCACCGCGATGATGTCGTTGGCGCCCTCGAGCCACAGCACGCCGTAGAACGTGATCATTCCGATGCCGAGCGCGGTCCTGGTCGGCGCATTCCGCGGCCGGTCGTTGATGTGGTGCTCGCGCCGGTCACCGGTGATCCACTGCTCGAGGAACGGCCAGATAGCCGCGCCGGTGAAGACAAGCCCGAGCGGTACCAGGGCAGGAATGAACACGTTGAAGGCAAACGTGTGCCCGAAGACCACCCACTGCCAGGCAGGCATCACCCGCAGCGCGCCCTCGAGCATGCCCATGTAGAAGTCAGGCTGTGACCCGGCCGACATGGCGACCGGGTTGTACGGCCCGTACAGCCAGACCGGGTTGATCTGGGTGAAGGTCGCGGCCAGGGCCAGGGCGGCGAACACGAAGAAGAAGAACGCCCCCGTCTTGGCCATGAAGTACGGGTACATCGGCGCGCCGACGACGTTCTCGTTCGTCCGGCCCTTGCCCGGCATCTGGGTGTGCTTCTGATGGAACATCAGGAACAGGTGGGCCGTGACCAGGGCCAGGATCAGTCCGGGTATCACCAGCACATGCAGGATGTACAGCCGCGGAATGATCACGTTGCCGGGGAACGCCCCGCCGAACAGGAAGTACGCCAGGTAGGTGCCGACGATCGGGATCGACTGCAGCACGCCCTCGGTGATGCGCAGGCCCGCGCCGGACAGCAGGTCGTCCGGCAGCGAGTAGCCGAACAGTCCCTCGAACAAGCCGAGGGTGAGCAGCACGATGCCGATCAGCCAGTTGATCTCGCGCGGCTTGCGGTAGGCGCCGGTGAAGAACACCCGGATCATGTGCGCGAAGATCCCGGCCATGAACAGGTCGGCGGCCCAGTGGTGGATCTGCCGGATCAGCAGGCCGCCGCGCACGTCGAAGCTGATGTTGAGCGTTGAGGCGTAGGCCTCGCTCATCCGCACGCCCTTCAGCGGGACGTACGAGCCGTGGTAGATCACATCGGTCATGCTCGGCTGGAACCACAGGGTCAGGAACGTCCCGGTCAGCAGCAGGATGATGAACGAGTAGAGGATGATCTCGCCCAGCAGGAAGGACCAGTGGTCAGGGAAGATCTTCCTGAGCAGCACCCGGACGCCGCGGGCCCCGTGGAGCCGGTCGTCCAGGAAAGTGCCGACGCCTTCTAGCGCCCGGTCCACGCTCATGACCGCTCCCAGAAACTCGGGCCGACAGGCTCCTGGAAGTCACCCATCGCTATCAGAAATCCCTGTGAGTCTACGCCGATCGGCAACTGGGGCAGAGCCCTCGTGGCCGGGCCGAACAGCACCTTCGCGCCTTCGGTGGCGTCGAAGGTCGACTGGTGGCACGGGCACAGGATGTGGTGGGTGGTCTGCTCGTACAGGGCCGCCGGGCAGCCGACGTGGGTGCAGATCTTGGAGTAGGCCACGATGTCGCTGACCGTCCACGCCTGCACGACCTTGCCGCCGACGGCATGGTTCTCGGTGGTGTAGTGCAGCTCGCCCGGCCGGAACTTGATAATGACAGTGGCCGCCTTCGCCAGCGCGTCGTCATCGTTCTGGAAGCCATCGGGCACGACGCTGATGATGCTGCCGGGGGAGTTGAACTCGGCCGGGGTGATCGGCCGGTTCGTGCCGTAGACCAGCAGCCGCAATCCTTTTCGCCAGACCGTGTGGTCGAGGCTGGTGCCCGGCAGCGGGCCGGTGTCGCGCAGCAGGAACAGCGGGGCCAGGCCCAGTGGCAGCGTGGCCAGGATGAGCGTGCGCCGCAGCAGCGGCCGCTTGACGAACTGGCTGGCGTCCGCGCCCTCGTCCCAGGTCTGCTTGAAGGCGGCCCGCTCGGCGGCGGTCGAACGCAGCACGTGCCGCTGCTCACTCAT
The DNA here is from genome assembly GCA_963713585.1 of uncultured Actinomycetota bacterium. Taxonomy (GTDB): domain Bacteria; phylum Actinomycetota; class Actinomycetes; order Streptosporangiales; family Streptosporangiaceae; genus JAJYUU01. Next base: position 110,709 of record CAVQMG010000012.1, read on the forward strand.
CTCGACATCGGGCATCAGATGCCGGACCCACAACGTCGCGCCGATGCCGAGCAGCAGGAACGTGATCGACATCAGGCTGCCCAGCGCCAGGTTGGAGTGCAGGACCTTGGTGATGTTGCCCACGCCAATCAGCGCGTAGGCAACCAGGAAGCCCAGGCCTGCCAGGCTGGCCAGCACGAAGCAGGTCGCCACGACCCGCTCCATCTTCTTGGCCTTGACCAGGTCAGGGGGACCCGGCGGCAGCTCGCGAGCCGGAGGCGGAGCCTCGCCGCCGTGCCCGCCAGAGTCTCCCAGCATGGTCCTGGCCGCAGCCGGAGCCGGCGTGCCGATAACCCGGCGCGGTGCCTCGGACTGGCCCGAGCTGATCGCGCCCGAGGCGCTCGCCCCGGCCGGGACGGCAGTTTCCGGACCCTCGCTACTGCTCAGGTACTCCGGCCAGCTTGAGCCGCCCGGTTCAGGGGTGCCAGGGGAGTTGGTGTCACTCATCTGCCTTGTGAGCCTTCCCATGCTTCGCAGTGATCCACAGTGCGGCCAGCACCAAGAACAGCAGCAGACCGAGGAATGCCACCAGGCCCTCGGTGACCGGGCCGACCCGGCCCAGGCTGAAGCCGCCCGGGTTGGGCAGCGCCCGGACCTGGGTGACGTAGGCGATGATGTCGCGCTTCTGCTGCGGGGTGATGGTGAGGTCGTTGAAGACCGGCATCGCTTCGGGGCCGGTCAGCATGGCCTCGTAGATCTGCGTCGGCGTGGAGCTCGTCAGTGGCGGCGCGAACTTGCCGTAGGTCAGGGCTCCGCCGGCGCCGACGAAGTTGTGGCAGGCCGCGCAGTCGGCCACGAAGAGCTGCTGGCCGAGTCCGACATTCGCGCCGGACTCGCTGACCTGCGCGGCCGACGGGATCGGCGGGCCGCCGCCGAGCGAGGCGATGTAGGCGGCCAGCGCGTTGATCTGCGACCTGGTGAACACCGGGGGCTTCTGCACGTTCTCCGCGCTGTTCACGGCGGCGGGCATCCGGCCGGTCGAGACCTGGAAGTCGACCGCGGCCGCGCCGACGCCGATGAGGCTGGGCGCCTGCCCGGACACGCCCTGGGCGAACAGGCCATGGCAGCTCTGGCAATTGGCGACGAACAGGGTGCGGCCCTCGGCGAGTTGCGCCGAGTTGGCGGCGACGGGCGAGGAGGCCGACGCGTTGCCGTTAGTGATAACGGCGTAGGCCATGCCGATCAGCACGAGCACGAGGGCCACGACAGCGTAGCCAGCGGCCGGGTGCCGGCGCCTGGCGGTGATCCAGCTCACAGCTATCCCCAGTTCCCGGTCAGTGGATCAGGTAGATCGTGGTGAACAGCCCGATCCAGACCACGTCGACGAAGTGCCAGTAGTACGACACGACGATGGCGCTGGTCTGTTGCTCGAGCGTGAACCTCTTGGCCGCGAATGTTCGGCCGAGCAGGAACAAGAACGCGATGAGACCGCCGGTCACATGCAGTCCGTGGAACCCGGTGGTGAGGAAGAACACCGACCCGTAGTTGTTGGACGACAGGGTCAGGTGCTGTTTGCGGATCAGGTCCAGGTACTCATAGCCCTGCCCGCTGACGAAGTACAGGCCCATCAGGAACGACAGCACGTACCACTCGCGCAGGCCCCACTTGGGGAAGTTGAAGATGCTGCCGCGGCGGCGGATCTGATGCCGCTCGACCGCGAACACGCCCATCTGGCAGGTGACGCTCGACAGCAGCAGCACCGTGGTGTTCACCGAGGCCAGCGGCAGGTCGAGATGCGCCTTGGGCCAGGCCTGGCCCATGCCCTTGTCGACCGAGCGGATGGTGAAGTACATGGCGAAGAGGGCCGCGAAGAACATCAGTTCTGACGACAGCCAGATAATCGTGCCCACGCTGACAAGGTTGGGCCGGCTGGTAACTCCGCGCGGGGTTACCTCTGTAGATGCTGTGACCACGAGGTCATTATTACGACACCGCGTAGGCGTTCGTAGCCCGACCCCCCGGGTCGGTAGCATCCTTTGCCATGAAGGTTGTCGTGTATAGCCATGATGCCGACACTCGGGGCAGGGTGCGGCTTGCCATCGGCCGCCGTCCAGCACCCGACGTGCCGGAGGCCGAGATCATTGAAGTTGCTACTGAACCCATGCTGTTCCGGCTGCTCGATGCCGGCGGCGCCGACGTCCTGGTGCTGGACGGGGAGGCTCAGCCGGCCGGCGGGATGGGCGTCTGCCGCCAGGCCAAGGACGAGATCCACGACTGCCCGCCGGTGCTGCTGATCATCGGGCGGCCGGACGACGGCTGGCTGGCGACGTGGTCGCGAGCCGACGCGGTCACCAGCCACCCGATCGACCCGGTCGAGCTGGCCAGGGAGCTGGCCGGACTGATGCGCCAGCGCGCAGCTGGCTCGGCGGTCGCGGGTACCGGAGCCCATTAACCCGCGCTGGCCGCGGCCAGCTGGCCGGGACCAGTGTTACCGGGCCACGTTCCTAGAAAAGAATGGGAACGTAGTAGTCCCGCTGTCAGCCGTTCGCACCCTTGCCCCCCGGATCGAGGTGGCCCAGATGGACCCGCGTACAACGTGGCCTGCCCTGATCGGAGCGCTGATCAGGCGCGAGCAGCTGTCCGCCGAGGAAACTGCCTGGGCCATGAACGAGATCATGGAGGGCGCCGCGACTCCGGCTCAGATCGCCGGGTTCGGCGTGGCGCTGCGGATGAAGGGCGAGACGCCGGCCGAGGTCAGCGGGCTGGCCGAGTCGATGCTGGCGCACGCGTCGCCGATCTCGATTGCCGGCCGGACTGTCGACCTGGTCGGCACCGGCGGCGACGGCGCCCGGACGGTCAACATCTCGACCATGGGCACGATCGCCGCCGCCGCGGCCGGCGCCCGGATGGTCAAGCACGGCAACCGGGCCGCCTCGTCCGCGTGCGGCACGGCGGATGTGCTCGAGGCGCTCGGCGTGGTCATCGACCTGCCGCCGGCGGCGACCGAGCAACTGGTGGCCGAGATCGGGGCCGGGTTCCTGTTCGCCGCGCATTACCACCCGGCGCTGCGGCATGTGCTGGTGCCGCGGCGAGAGCTGGGCGTGCCGACGGTGTTCAACATCCTCGGGCCGGTGGCGAACCCGGCCCGGCCGGCCGCGCAGGCACTGGGCGTCGCCGATCCGAAGGTGGGCCCGATCCTGGCCGGGGTGCTGGCCGGGCGCGGCACCTCGGCGCTGGTGTTCCACGGCTCCGACGGACTCGACGAGCTGACCACGACCGGGCCGTCGACGGTCTGGGTGGTGCACGACGGGAGTGTCAGCCAGGCCGAGTTCGACCCGGCCGTTCTCGGCATCCCGCGGTGGCAGCCGGCCGACCTGCTGGGCGGCGACGCGGCGCACAACGCCGAAGTGGTCAGGGAGTTCCTGGCCGGCCGGCCAGGCGCGGTGCGCGATACCGCGCTGCTGAACGCGGGCGCGGCGCTGGCGGCCGAGGCGGGCGTGGCCGGGCCGGACGACCTGCAGGCGGCGCTGGCCGACGGCATGCGCCGGGCCAGGGACGCGGTGGACTCCGGCGCCGCGGCGGAACTGCTGGAGCGCTGGGTGGCCGCCAGCCGGCGGCTGGCCGGCAGCTGACCTCCGGCTGCATGCTCTTCCCGGGCGGCGCAGCTCTTCCGGGGCGGCGCAGCACGTCTTCCCGGGCGGCGCAGCCCGCACCACTGCGGCCGGGGCTCAGGCCTCGGAGTAGCCCAGCGAGAACGCGGCCTCAAGATCGTGCCGCGAGTAGGTGCGGAACGCGATATGAGTCTCGGTGTGCGTCACGCCGGCCACCTTGTTGACCGTGCCGGGGATCACGTCGCCCAGTTCTTCATGCGCGCGCACCCGCACCAGGGCGACCAGGTCGAACTCGCCGGTCACCGAGTAGACCTCGCTGACCGCCGGGATCTGCGCGATCGCCTCGGCCGTCTCGGGAATGCGCGCCACGTCGGCCTTGATCAAGACGATTGCGGTGACCATGAACTCGCCTCCTCGGCGCCGGGCTGCCGTGCCTGGTCGCGGCAGTAGCGTACCGCCGCGGTCCACGGCGGCCAGTGTCAGCGGGTCAGCCTCAGCAACGCGCCCCGACGAGGTCGGGCCGGCTGGCCGGGGCGAGCGCCGGGCGGGACTGGGCCGTCGCGGCCCGGCGCAGCAGCCCGGCCAGCACGTCCGCGGTTGCCCTGGCGTCGGCCAGGGCCCGGTGGCATGGCACCGTCCTGGCCCCGAAGTACCCCGCCAGCGTGCCGAGCCGGCAGTCGGGCACTTCCTCCGGGCTGAGCAGCAGCCGGGCCAGCACGGCGGTGTCCAGCACCGCCAGCGGCGGCCACCGCACGCCGGCCGCGGCCGCAGCGGCCGTCAGGAAGCCCAGATCGAACGGCGCGTTGTGGGCTACCAGCACGCAGCCGCCGGCGAACTCCAGGAATGCCCGCAGTGCCGGTCCTGCCTGCGGCGCCCGGCTGACCATCTCGTCGGTGATGCCGGTCAGCGCGGAGATCTCGGCCGGGATCGGGCCGCGCGGCCGGACCAGGGAGGAGAACTCGCCGGTCAGGTGCGGGCCAGTGAAGCGGACAGCACCGATCTCGGTCAGCTCCGCCTGCTCGTGCAGCCACCCGGTGGTCTCGACGTCGACCACCACGACGGTGCGGTCTGCCAGCGGTCCGATCACGTTTTCACGCTAGGACCAGGTGCCGACAGTTAGCGAGCGTCGCGGCCGGCCGAAGTGGCATTCCGGCAGCGACTTCGCACGGGAATGCGCGAAGCGGTTGAAACACCACCTGGAGTTTCACTACTGTCATCCAGCGAGCCGTATCGCTAGTTAGCCGCCATCCGGCGGCGGCGGACGGCAGCCGAGTCTCCGCCGCCCGTGATGTTGCGGGCAGGAGAGCCGGGGACCCACCGGGCGGTTGCGCCACCGCGTAAACGCCCAGGGGTGAATCGGCCCGGACTAGTGCCGGGCCGTAGGGCGGTCTTCCACAGCCCGAACCCGTCAGCTCACCCGGTAGGCCGCCAGTGGAAGAAGGAGCGTGTCACGCAGGTGCATACGCAGCCGTCGGTTCGCAGGATCGTCAGGCAACGTGTGGCGGCTGTGACTGTTTCAGTCTTTGCCGCCGGGCTGCTGATCGGGGTGACGAGCAGCGCGGGCGCAGCGCCGGCGCCGACCATCAGCCAGGTCCAGGCCAAGCTCTCTAAGCTGAAGACCCAGCAGGACAAGCTGGACCAGCAGTATGACCAGGTTAAGCAGCAGCTGCAGGCCACCAACCAGCGCCTGACGCTGGTCAACAAGCAGCTGGGCGCCTTCTCCGGCAAGTTCAACGCCATGCGCCTGCAGATCACCAGAATCGCTGTCACCGCCTACGAAGACGGCAATCTCAATACCTCGATCACGCTGCTGACCTCAGGTAAGCCGCAGCAGATCCTGGACCAGTCCTCGATCCTGCTGGAGCTGTCGGACACCGACAACGCCCAGATCCAGGCGTTCCTGGCGGCGGCCAAGCAGCTCACCACCACCCAGCAGATCCAGCAGCGGACCAAGGTCGGCATTCAGCAGCTGAAGGCGAGCCTGCTCAAGCGCAAGAACGCCATGGACAAGCTGGTCACCCAGCAGACGACGCTGCTCGCCCAGCTGTCGCCCGCCGAGGCGCAGGCGGCCACCGGCGGCGGCGGTTCGCACGTCGGGATCAAGTACACCGGCCCGACCTCGACGCAGGCCGAGAAGGCGGTGGCCTTCGCTTACGGCAAGGTCGGCTGCCCGTACGTCTGGGGCGGTACCGGGCCGTGCACGGACGGTTACGACTGCTCCGGCCTGACGATGACCGCCTGGGCCAGCGCCGGCGTCTCGATCCCGCGTACCAGCGAGGAGCAGGAGAGCGAACTGCCCCAGGTCGACCTGGCCGCCGGCAACGTCACCAAGTACCTGCAGCCAGGCGACATTCTCGGTTTCATCGGCAACGCGCACGTCGGCATCTATGTCGGGGGCGGGAAGTTGATCGATGCCCCGCAAACCGGCGAAGATGTGGAACTCGTCGCGCTGTCAGGCTGGTACCTCTCTAACCTCGACGAGGCCGTCCGGCCCTGATTTCAGGCATGCCGGCCGCCTGGCCGGGTACCATCTGTGCTTTCCGCCGCATTCTGGCCTGACGTGAGCTGATGGTGCCCGGCACCCGGACGGTGCCCGGCTCGGCTCCGGGGAGCAGATGAGCAAGGTACTGATCGTCACCAACGACTTCCCGCCGCGCAGCGGCGGGATGCCAGTCGTTCGTGCACGCGCTGGCCTGCAGGCTGCCAGCCGGGGGAGTGGTCGTCTACGCGCCGGCCTGGGCGGGCGCGGCCGAGTTCGACGCCCGCCAGCCGTTCCCGGTCATCCGCCATCCCGGCTCGCTGATGCTGCCGCTGCCGTCCGTCGGCGCCCGGGCGGCCGCGCTGCTGGCCGAGTACGGCTGCGACACGGTCTTGTTCGGCGCCGCCGCGCCGCTCGGCCTGCTGGCGCCCCGGCTGCGCAAGGCGGGCGCCACCCAGATCGTCGCGCTGACCCACGGGCACGAAGCCGGCTGGGCCGCGCTGCCTGGTGCCCGGTCGCTGCTGCGCCGGATCGGCGACGAGGTCGACACGATGACCTACCTGGCCGAGTACTTCCGGATCCGGCTGGCCAGGGCGCTGTCCGGCCCGGCCGCTGACCGGATGGTCCGGCTGGCGCCCGGTGTCGAGCCGGCCGAGTTCCGGCCCGGCTCGGGCGGCTCCGAGGTTCGCAAGCGGCTCGGCATCGACGCCGACCGGCCGGTGGTCGTTTGCGTGTCCCGGATGGTGCCGCGCAAGGGACAGGACATCCTGCTGCAGGCCTGGCCCGCGGTGCGCGCGCGATCCGCCGCCGACCCGCTGCTGCTGCTGGTGGGGGACGGCCCCTACCGGCCGAAACTGGACCGGCTGGCCGCGAAGTCGGGCGAGGCCGGCTCGGTCCTCTTCACCGGGCCGGTGAGCTGGGACGAACTGCCGTCGTACTACGACGCCGGCAACATCTTCGCGATGCCGTGCCGCACCCGCCGGGCGGGCCTCGACGTCGAGGGCCTGGGCATTGTCTACCTGGAAGCCTCGGCGACCGGACTGCCGGTCGTCGGCGGTGACTCAGGGGGGGCGCCGGACGCGATCCTGGACGGCGAGACCGGGTACGTCGTGCCCGGCCGCGACATCGGGGCCCTGGCCAGCCGGCTGACCGAACTGCTGGCTGATCCGGCCGGCGCCGCCGCGATGGGGGACAAGGGCCAGGCCTGGATCGACCGCGAATGGACCTGGGAGCTGGTCACCGAGCGGCTCCAGCGCATTCTGGCTGGCCGGCCCGCCTGACCGGCCGCCAATCCGGCCGCCGGCCGAACGCGAGGGGCGTGGTTGGAACTCCGCTGCCCGTACAGGGGCGTGAACGTGCCAACCACGCCCCTCGGCGGGTCGGTTCGCGCTCGGCCGGGGCAGCCAAGGGGTCAGCGGGCGTAGAGAGCGGCGATGTCGTCGGCGAAGTCCTTCGCGACCAGGGCGCGCTTCACCTTGAGGGACGGGGTGAGGTAGCCGTTCTCGACCGGTGAAGTCGTCGGCCAGCACCCGGAACTTGCGGATTGACTCCGCCCGGGAGACCGCGAGATTAGCCTCGTCGACCGCTTTCTGCAGGTCGGCCAGCAGATCAGGGTCGGTGGCCAGGTCGGCCGGGGTGGCGCTGGCCGGCTTGCCGTGCTGCTGCTTCCAGTGGTCCAGCGTCTCGGGATCGAGCGTGATGAGGCAGGCGATGAACGGCTGGTTGTCGCCGACCACCATGCACTGACTGACCAGCGGGTCGGCGCGCAGCCGGTCCTCGAGCACGGCCGGCGCCACGTTCTTGCCGCCGGCGGTGACGATGAGCTCCTTCTTCCGGCCGGTCACCCGCAGGAAGCCCTCGTCGTCCAGCGCGCCCAGGTCACCGGTATGCAGCCAGCCCTCGGCGTCGATGGCTTCCTTGGTCGCTGCCTCGTTCTGCCAGTAACCGGCCAGCACGATGCCGCCGCGAATCAGGATCTCGCCGTCGTCGGCGATCTTCGCGGTGGTGCCGGGCAGCGGCTGGCCGACCGTGCCGATCTTGTTGCGGCTCGGCTTGTTGACCGTGGCCGCCGCCGAGGTCTCCGTCATGCCGTAGCCCTCCAGCACGGTGATCCCGGCGCCGCGGAAGAAGTGCCCGAGCCGTTCGCCCAGCGGCGCGCCGCCAGAGACCGCGTAGCTGACCTTGCCGCCGACGGCGGCCCGCAGCTTGCCGTAGACCAGGTGGTCGAATACCGCGTGCCGGGCCTGCAGGCCGAGGCCGGGCTTGCCTGAGTCCAAGGCCTGGCTCCAGGCGATGGCGGCCGCGGTGGCCGCGGCGAAGATCTTGCTCTTGGCCGGGCTGGCCGAGGCCTGCTGCTGGGCGGTGTTGTACACCTTCTCGAAGACGCGCGGGACCGCCAGCAGGAAGGTCGGCCGGAACTCCTTGAGGCCGTCCGCGACAGTGCCCATGGTGTCCCAGTGGCCGAGGATGGCCCCCGATTCCAGGCAGCCGATCTCGATGATCCGGGCGAACACGTGCGCTAGCGGCATGAACAGCAGCGTGCCGCCGCCGGTGATCTCGAAGACTTCCGGCAGCGCGCCGTGCACCGCGTTGCGCACGGCCGACAGCAGGTTGCGATGGCTCAGCTCGCAGCCCTTCGGCCGCCCGGTCGTGCCCGAGGTGTAGATGATGGTGGCGAGGTCACCCGCTCGCCGGCTGCCCCGCGCCTGGCGGAGCTGGTCGTCGGTGACGGCAGTCCCGGTCGCGGCCAGCTCGTCCAGTCCGTCGATCCGCCAGACGTCGCTCAGGCCCGGCAGCCGGTCCCGGACGCTGGCGATGGTCTCGGCATGCTTGTCGCTCTCGGCGATGACCGCGCGGGCGCCGGAGTCACCGAGGATCCACTCGACTTGCTCGGCCGACGAGGTCTCGTAGACCGGGACCGTGACGGCGCCGGCCGCCCAGATCGCATAGTCGGCCAGCGTCCACTCGTAGCGGGTCCGTGAGATCAGTGCGACCCGCTCTCCAGGCGCGATGCCGCCGGCGATCAGGCCCTTGGCCAGCGCGGCTACCTGCGCCTGAAACTGCCCGGTGGTGATGTCCTGCCAGCTGCCGGAGGGCGAGCGGCGGCGCAGCATGACCTCGTCCGGGTCAGCGGCCGCGCGGCTGAACACGACGTCGGCCAGGCCGGCGTCATCGGGGATTTCGATGAGTGCAGGGATCCCGAACTCGAGCACTGAGCCTCCTGCGGCCACGTTCCTATCCGATCTTGGGTGACGTTACCCCGCGCCGCGGCACGTGAGCCTCACGGGCCGGCGTAGGCCTTCTTGCCGGACTTGCCTACTGTAGGTGGATGCGGGTCCACGTGGTCAGCGATGTCCATGGCCGGTCCGATGCGCTAGCTGCCGCGGGGGACGGCGCGGACGCGCTGATCTGCCTCGGTGACCTGCTGCTGTTCATCGACTACGCGGACCATAGCCAGGGCATCTTTCGCCGACCTGTTCGGCGCCGAGCGGGCCCGCCGAGTTGGTCGAGCTGCGGACGGCGCAGCGGTTCGACGAGGCCCGGACGATGTCGGCGGCGCTGTGGGACGAGCTCGGCGGCGATCCCCGCGAGCACATCGAGGCGGCCGTCGCGGCGCCAGTACGCGGAGCTGTTCGCGGCCATGCCCGACCGGCTTACCTGACTTACGGCAACGTCGACCTGCCGCGGCTGTGGGCTGACCACGTGCGGCCGGGCCAGCAGGTGCTGGACGGCGAGCGGGCGCGAGCTGGACGGCTGCACGTTCGGGTTCGTCGGCGGTGGCCTGAACACCACCTACCGGACCCCTAACGAGCTCGACGACGAGGAGTACGCCGCCAAGGTCGAGGCGGTCGGCGAGGTCGACGTGCTCTGCGCGCACATCCCGCCGCCGTGCCCGAGCTGCTGTACGACACCGTTGCCCGGCGGATGGAACGGGGCAGCGAGGCGCTGCTGGCCGCGATCGAGGAGACCCAGCCGCGGTACGTGCTGTTCGGCCACGTGCACCAGCCGCTGGCCGAGCCGGGTCCGGATCGGCAGCACCGAGTGCATCAACGTCGGGCATTTCCGCGCCAGCGGTACGCCGTACGTCCTGCAATGGGGCTGGTAGCCCGGCCGGCGTGCTGATACAGCAGACCGCCGGGACCGCTGGCAGGGCGGGCGAGGGTACGCTCCGAGTCATGGCGGACAGGACTACCTCGAGCATTACGGTGGCAGCCAGCCGTCCGGCCGTGATGGCCGTCATTGCCGATTTCGGCGCCTACCCGGAGTGGGCCACGGGCGTCCGGTCGGCGCAGGTCCTGGACAGCGAGCCAGATGGCCGTGCGCAGCGAGTGCGCTTCGGCCTGGACGCCGGCGTGATCAGGGACAGCTACGTGCTGGCCTACCAGTGGGACGGCGACGCGGCCGTGCGCTGGGATCTGGCCGAGCAGGGCTCGATGATGACCGAAATGTCGGGTGCTACCTGCTGGCCGACGAGCGGGCGGGGACCAGGGTCAGCTACGAGCTCGCGGTCGGCATCAGGGTGCCGATGCTCGGGATGCTGAAGCGCCGGGCGGAAAAGACGATCATCGACACCGCGCTCAAGGGCCTGAAGTCCCGGGCCGAGTCGGTGCAGGGTGCCGGACGGGGCGCCGATACGACGGGGAACGATGGGTAGATGGTGACACCGATGACTGAGCAGCCAGGGCAGCAAGATCCGGCCGGCAGGCCGCCGCGCGAGAATTCGTCGCGGTCGCCGCGCGAAGGCACGGCGCGGCCTGACCGGGCTGGTCAAGGCGGGCAGAAGCAGAACCTGCCGGGTTCTGAGCTGCTCACCGACTTTCAGCGCTGGCTGCTGCGCTCCAGCGCCAAGAGCATGCGCAAGGAGCTGACGGGCCAGGTCCGCAAGACCCTGGGCGGCGGGCGGCAGGACAACACCGATGTGTGGGATGTCGCGACCACGGAGATCCCGCCCGAGGTGGGCGAGTCGCCCGAGTGCCAGTGGTGCCCGGTCTGCCGGGCGGCCCGGCGGATGCGTGATTCCGGGCCGGGTCTCGGCGGGCAGCTTTCCGGCGCCGGGGATGTCGTTGCGTCGGCTGCCTCGGACGTCATCAGCATGATCGACTCGCTGCTGTCCAGGACCGGCGGCACAGCGGCCCAGCGGGCGGCGGGCAGCGGGCCGGCGAGCGGTACCCCAGCGCCGCCGGCGGCGATGCGGCACGCGACAACGACAGCGCAGCCGCCGCGGACGCAGGCACCGCGGACGCAGCCACCGCGGACGCAGCCACGGCGGACCCCGCCGCTGACGAGCCCGACGCTCCGGTCCTTCGCGCCGCTGACGCGGCCGAGCGGGACCCGTGGAGCGAGGCCACCGCGGCAGACGGCGACGCCGGCCCGGCCGGGCCTTCAGACGAGGGTGCGCATGGGCCTGACGATCGGGGTTGACGTTGGCGGCACGAAGGTAGCCGCCGGAGTTGTCAACGAGCACGGCCACATTGTCGAGAAGCTGAGGCGGTCCACGCCTGCCGCCAGCCCGGACGCGACGGCCGGCATCATTGGCGATGTCGTGAACGAGCTGCTGGCCAGGTATGAGGTCGATGCCGTCGGCATCGGCGCGGCCGGTTTCGTGGACGAGGCGCAGGCTACGGTGCTGTTCGCGCCGAACCTGGCCTGGCGGGACGAGCCGGTAAAAAAGCGGGTCGAGGAGCGCATCGGCCGGCCGGTCACCGTCGACAATGACGCCAACGCAGCTGCCTGGGCCGAAGCCAAACTCGGGGCCGGCCGAGGGCAGAACGACGTCGTGCTCATCACGGTCGGGACCGGCATCGGCGCAGGCATCGTGCTGGACGGCCGCCTGTACCGCGGGCGGTTCGGTTCGGCCGGCGAGCCAGGGCATTACCGGGTAGTGCCGGAGGGCCGGGTCTGCGGGTGCGGCAACCGGGGCTGCTGGGAGCAGTACGCGAGCGGCAGCGCCCTGGTCGCCGAGGCCCGGGAGTTCGCCCGCCGGTCGCCCGACGCCGCGGTCCGGCTGCTGCAGCTCGGCGGCGGTCATCCTGATGGGATCGACGGCCCGGCCGTGACGGCCGCGGCACACGAAGGCGATCCTGCTGCCATCCGCTGCTTCGACATCGTGGGCAGCTGGCTCGGAGCCGGCCTGGCGGATATCGCCGCGATCCTTGATCCGGGCTGTTTCGTGATCGGCGGCGGTGTCTCGGAGGCCGGCAGCCTGCTCCTTGACCCGGCCCGGGCGGCTTATCACCGGGGCCTGACCGGCCGGGCCTACCGGCAGTTCGCCGAGGTGCGGCTGGCCGAGCTCGGCCCTGACGCCGGGCTCATTGGCGCCGCCGACCTGGCCAGGATCGGGTTAGGACTGCCGGAGTTCCAGCCCGGCCGCTAGAGGACCGGCCCGGCCGCTAGAGGACGGCGCCGTTGTCGTCGTCGTCGCGCGGGTGATCGCCCAGCTTGATGACCAGGGTGGCGAACCCGCCGATGAATGCGGCCACCGCGACGAAAGCCTCGGCAGCCGAGATACTCCAGTGCATGATGAGGCTCGCGACCAGCAGGTAAGCGGGCCCGCCGACGACTCCGACCCAGGCGGCCTTGGAGAGCGGGTCGAGCTTGGCCGGCGGCGGCAGCGGGACCGGGACGTATGGCTCGTCCTCCTCCTCGGCCGGTGAGTACGAGCGAGGATCCCCGGCTGGCCGGATTACCCGTGCGTGGTCCAGCGCCGGCAGCTGGCCGCCCGCATGCGGGCCGGGCAGGTCCGGCGCGGAAAACGGGTCGCCGTCGGCCAGGCCACCCGGCGTCAGGTCACCGGGCGTCAGGTCACGGGGCGACAGGTCACGGGGCGTCACGTCACGGGGCGACAGGTCACGGGGCGACAGGTCACGGGGCGACAGGTCACGGGGCGCTGTGCTGCCGGGCGCGAGGTCACCGGCGGCCCGGTCACCGGCGGCAGGGTCAGCGGAGGCAGCGTCACCGGGGAAAGAGCCGTCAGCATCGGCCGGAAGGTCCTCCCTGGCCGGCCAGGGAGTTGTGTCACGGGGCTCGTCGGACGGACTGTCAAAGCGCGCGATCAGGTCACGCCAGGCAGCCTCGTCGCCGCTGACCTCGCCCTCGATATCCCCAGGTCCGCTCATTCCGCGTCATTCTCCGCCTGTTGACTCCGCGCCGACTCCGCCTAGTGGTTCTTGGCTTACCTCGCTGTGCGTATGCACGAACTCCAGGCTTCCTGCAAATATTGCCTCGGCGTCGTGGTCCAGCGTAGCTACGTGGTAACTATTGGCCAGTTCGCGTATCTCGAGTTGAGCAGGCGGCAGCGCGGCGGTCAGGATCCTCAGGCTCGCCGGGCCGACGACGTGATCGGTGGTGCTGCGGAACACCAGGACTGGCTGGGTGACATCGGCCAGGTGCTCCTGGGTGGTGCGCCACAAACCCGGCAGTGTGGCCGCCGCCTTGACCGGCGTCCTGTCGTAGCTCGCCTCGTGCACGCCTTCCTTCTTGATGTCGCTGCCGATGCCCTTCAGCGAGGGCACGACCAGCTTCAGCACCGGCGCCAGCACGAAGAGCTTGGTGTCGGCGGTGACGGAGGGGTTGACCAGGACCAGGCCGCGGACCGCGGCGCCGCGCAGTTCCGCCAGCCGCAAGGCCAGGCAGGCGCCCATCGACAGGCCCATGACGAAGATCTCCTCGGTCCGGCCCTGCAGCAGGTCGAAGGCGCGGTCTACCTCGGCGTACCAGTCCTCCCAGCGGGTCCTGGCCATCTCCTGCCAGGTAGTTCCGTGGCCGGGCAGCCGCGGCAGGGACACCGTATGTCCGGCCTTGGCCAGGTAGTCAGCCCACGGGCGGAGCGACTGCGGGCTGCCGGTAAAGCCATGGCAGAGCAAGACGCCGGTCTTGCCGCCATCGTGTTCGTATGCCTCCGAACCTGGTGTCACTGGCATGGCCGGGTCCTCTCGGGGCGCTGAGCGGGTCTTCCCGCATCGTCGCACGGCCGGCGCCAGCAAGGGGTACCGGGTTCTGCAGCCGGGACCGGCGCTAGCTGGTGATCGCCGGATCGCGCGCGACGTGGGAACATATGACCGTGTTCTACTGGGTGGTCAAGGCGATCCTGGGCCGTTCCTGCGCCTGATCTTCCGGCCATGGGCGGAAGGCACCGAGAACGTGCCGCGCGAGGGTCCGGCCATCCTGGCCAGCAACCACCTGTCGTTCTCCGATCATTTCTTCGCGCCGCTGCCGCTGCCGCGCAAGGTGGTCTTCCTCGCTAAGTCCGAGTATTTCACTGGTCGCGGCATCAAAGGCCTGGTCAGCAAGGCTTTCTTCAGCGGGGTCGGCCAGATCCCGGTCGACCGGACCGGCGGCGAGGCGAGCGAGCGCGCGCTGCGCACCGGACTGCGAGTCCTGGCCGCGGGCGAACTGCTCGGCATCTACCCGGAGGGCACCCGCACACCGGACGGCCGGCTGTTCCGCGGCAAGACCGGCGTGGCCCGGCTGGCCCTGGAGGCCAGGGCCCCGGTGGTCCCGTGCGCGATGATCGGCGGGTTCGAGTTCCAGCCGCCGGGCAAGATGGCGCCGCGGCTGACAGATCAGGCCGGGCGTCCGGTTCGGCAAGCCGCTGGACTTCTCCCGGTACTACGGGCTGGAGCACGACCGGATCGTGCTGCGCGCGATCACCGACGAGATCATGTACGAGCTCATGAAGCTGTCCGGCCAGGAGTACGTCGACGATCTACGCTCAGCGGGCCAAGGGCAAGCTGGCCCAGGCGCTGCGGCACGACGGCGCCGCGGCTCACGGGGCCATGCACAACGGATCGGGTCCGGGCCGGGCGGACGACGAATCCGACGAAGCCGATGAGTCCGATGACGATGTGGCCGGGCTTGGCCTGACCGGCGGGACTGACGCCGAAGACGTGCGGGACTGAGCAGACCGTCGCATCCGGAGCCTGCCGGGTACCGGTCAGGCCCAGTTCTTGGTCCGCTCGACCGCGAGGCGCCAGCGGGTGTGATCGGCCTCATCGCGCGGCCCCGGCTCGAACCGGCGGTCCAGCTGCCAGGTAGCGGCCAGTTCCTCCGCGACGCCCAGACGCCGGTCGCCAGGCCCGCCAGGAAAGCGGCCCCGAGGGCCGTGGTCTCCGCCACGACGGGCCGCTCGACCGGAACCTGCAGCTGGTCAGCCTGCAACTGCATCAGCAGGTTGTTGGCGCTGGCCCCGCCGTCGACGCGAAGTGCCGGGCTGGCCTGCGCGGCGCCGTCGCCGGTTACGTCACGTCGCGCCGCCGCCTCCGCCGTCATCACGTCGACGACGTCCCTGCACCTCGAACGCGATCGCGTCCAGCGCTGCCCGCAGCAGGTGAGCCCTGGTGGTGCCGCGGGTCAGGCCGAACATGGCGCCGCGAGCAGTCGGATCCCAGTCGGGTGCGCCGAGCCCGGTCAATGCCGGGACGAATACCACGCCGCCGGAGTCGGGCACGGACGCGGCCAGCGCCTCGGACTGCCCGGCGTTGTCCAGCAGGCCCAGGCCGTCCCGCAGCCACTGGATCGCGGCGCCGGTCACGAACACCGAGCCTTCCAGCGCGTAGGTCAGCCCCGACTCATCCAGCCAGGCCACCGTCGACAGCAGCCCGGCCTGCGACCGCACGATCGAGTGCCCGGTGTTGGCCAGCACGAAGGACCCGGTGCCGTAGGTGCACTTGGCCGCGCCCGGCGCGTAGCAGGCCTGGCCGAACAGCGCTGCCTGCTGGTCCCCGGCAATCCCGGCGACCGGCACCGACAGACCGAGGAAGGCGGCCGGGTCGGTCTCGGCGACCACGCCGGTAGAGGGCACCACCTCGGGCAGCGCGTGCGGCGGCACGCCGAAGACCGAGCACAGCTCGGCCGACCACTGCCCCTCGGCGATGTCGAACAGCAGCGTCCTGGACGCGTTGGAGGCGTCGCGAGACGTGTCGCCGGCCGCCGGTCAGCCGGGCAACCAGGTAGGAATCCACGGTGCCGGCGGCCAGCGCCCCGTCCGCGATCCCGGCCCAGGTGACCGGGTCGTTCTCGGCCAGCCAGGTCAGCTTCGTGGCGGTGAAATACGGGTCGATGCGCAGTCCGGTGAGCTCGGCGACCCGGTCCTCGAGGCCGGCCGCCCGCAGCCGATCGCAGATCGCGGCCGTCCGGCGGTCCTGCCAGACGATGGCCCGCCTCGGTGCGGCCAGGGTGGCCTTGTCCCAGACCACGGCGGTCTCGCGCTGATTAGTAATGCCGATGCTGGCAATGGCAGGATTGCCTGCCGAGGTCAGTGCCTGCGAGCAGGCAGCCAGCGTTGCCTGCCAGATGCTCTCGGGCAGGTGCTCAACCCAGCCGGGCTGCGGGAAAAACTGCCGGAATTCCTGGTATCCGCGACCCGAGCAGGTGCCGTGATCGGTCACGATAAGAGCGGTGACGCCAGTGGTGCCGGCATCGATCGCTAGAACACTCATGACCACTAGTGTGACGGTCGGGAACGCGAGAGGAAGTATTCATGCGAGTCGGAGTCCTCACCGGAGGCGGCGATTGTCCCGGGCTGAACGCGGTGATCCGGGCGGTTGTCCGGACCGGCGCCGCCGAGCACGGGATGGAGTTCATCGGCTTCCGTGACGGCTGGCGTGGTCCGCTCGAAGGCGACACCATGGTGCTGGATGTAGCGGCCGTTCGGGGGATCCTGCCCCGCGGCGGCACGATTCTCGGCTCCTCGCGGACCAACCCGGCGCACGAGAAGAACTCTCTCGACGGCAAATCCGGCATCGAGCGCGTGCTGGAGAACCTGGACAGCCTCGGCGTCGACGCCCTGATCGCGATCGGCGGCGAGGACACCCTGGGCGTGGCCGGCAAGCTGCACGAGGCCGGCGGCAAGGTCGTCGGCGTGCCCAAGACGATCGACAATGACCTGGGCGCCACCGACCTGACCTTCGGTTTCGACACCGCGGTGAACATCGCTATGGAGGCGATCGACCGGCTGCACACCACGGCCGAGAGTCACCACCGGGCCCTGATCGTCGAGGTCATGGGCCGGCACGCGGGCTGGATCGCCTTGCACGCGGGCATGGCGGGCGGGGCGAACGTGATCCTCATCCCGGAGAAGCCGTTCGACATCGAGCAGGTCTGCCAGTACGTCGAGCACCGGTTCCGGAGCCAGTACGCGCCGATCGTCGTCGTCGCCGAGGGTGCGAGCCCGAAAACGTCGGAGGACGTGGCTGCCGACCAGGAGCTGGACGCGTTCGGGCATATGCGGCTGGCCAACCGCGGCGTGGGCCAGATGCTCGCCGACGAGATCGAGCACCGCACCGGCAAGGAGGCACGCTGCACCGTGCTCGGCCACATCCAGCGCGGCGGCACCCCGACGGCCTTCGACCGGGTGCTGGCGACGCGGTTCGGAGTGCAGGCGGCCCGCGCCGTCGCCGACGGTGCCTCGGGCACGATGGTTGCGCTGCGCGGCACGGACATCATCAGGGTGCCGCTCGCGGACGCGACGACCGAGCTGAAGACGGTCCCGCCGGAGCGTTACGCCGAGGCCGAGATCTTCTTCGGTTAAACCGTCAGGCACAGGAACGTGGCCGCAGGACCGCGCGGTGCCTCACCTGCCAGTGCCGACGGGGCGAAACGTGCCGTCAGTTCTGCCGGGCCCGGAAGGCCGCGGCCTTGACCCGGTTCTGGCAGGAGGTCGAGCAGAACCTTCGGGTTCCGTTGCGGGACACGTCGACGTAGACGCGGTCGCACCGGGGCGCGGTGCAGACGCCGAGCCGGTCATACAACTCGGTGCCGAGCACGACGGCCAGGCCAGTCGCGCAGCCGGCCGCCCAGCCCTCGGCCAGTGAGTCGGTGCGGCCGTGGAAGTGCAAGTGCCACGGCTCGTCGTCGTGCCGGTCCAGCTGCGGTCGCGCGCCGGTCCCGGCCAGCAGCTGGTTCACCTGCAGGGCCGCCGCGTCGACATCGCCGCAGTCGACGGCATCGAACACGGTGCGCAGCTGGCCGGCGACCAGGGCCAGGTCGGCGGCCTGCGCAGCGGTCACCGGCCGGGTAGCGGCCCGCCCGGTCCGGAGCGCGGCGGTGACGGCCGCGCTGCGGTCGGCGCCGTCTGGCGGCTGGTAGTCGCGGCCGCGCGCCTGGCCGGGCGTCAGCGCGTTCACCAGGCTGACGGCGACGGTGATGACAGCGTCAACGTGACTGTTGAAATTCACTTGACCAGTTATTCCCCTGCATCTAGGTTGTAACTGCTGAAACTCTATACGACAGTTACGTTGGTGCGGTGGCACGCATCTCGGCAGGGAGGCTGGATTCATGGCAAGCGCGGCAAGC
This sequence comes from uncultured Actinomycetota bacterium, assembly GCA_963713585.1. Lineage (GTDB taxonomy): Bacteria > Actinomycetota > Actinomycetes > Streptosporangiales > Streptosporangiaceae > JAJYUU01. Next base: position 129,069 of record CAVQMG010000012.1, read on the forward strand.
GGGACCAGCGGCGGCACGCTCACTCCGGACGCGGCCAGGCACTGGATCGAGCGCTGGGACGCTCAGCAGCAGAGTTACCTGCCCGATCGCGAGGACCGGTTCACCGCGATGATCGACGCGGTGGAGGAGATCGCCGGGCGGCCTGATCCGCTGGTTCTGGACCTGGGCGCCGGGCCGGGCTCGCTCAGCATCCGGCTGCTGCGACGGCTGCCGCAGGCGACGGTCATGGCGGTCGACGCCGATCCGCTGACGCTCGCGCTCGGCCGGGCGGCCTGGGCAGACCTGCCCGGGCTGAGCTTCGCTGACGCGGACCTGCGCAGTCCGGGCTGGGCCGCCGGGCTGAGACTGGACCGGCAGCCCGATGCCGCGGTGAGCACGACTGCGCTGCACTGGCTGAGTCAGCCTGCCCTGGCCGCGCTTTACGCCGAGCTAGCCGCCCTGCTGCGACCCGGCGGCTTGCTGCTGAACGGCGACCACCTGCGCGGCGGCGATGCCGAGCCAGTGCTGAACCGGCTCGGCCAGGTGCTGATCGAGCGCGAGGAGCAGCGGCGCTTCCCCGGCGGCCAGCGGGAGACCTGGACAGACTGGTGGGTGGCTGCGGCGGCCGACCCGGCCCTGGCCGGACTGCACGCCGAGCGGGAAGCGCGGCTGGTGGATGCGGAGCACCACGGTTCGCCGGCGCTGGCTGAGCGTGCATGTCGAGGCGCTGCGGTCAGCCGGGTTCGCCGAGGTGGGCACGTTGTGGCAGCGGGGCGAGAACCGCGTCCTGTGCGGCGTGCTGCCTGCTGCCGGGTAGTCGCGGCCGGCCGCGGCTGCGGCGACGGCGGCGGCTATGAGCAGGTGGCAGCTATGAGCAGGTGGCCGCAGATGCCTGGTAGCTATGCGGCGGTGTCTGGATGACGTAGTGGTGATTCTCTTTCATCAGGTACAGCGAGATGCTCCAGGCCGTGCACGCCGATTTCGTTGGGCTGCTGGCCGCATCCTGATGTGAGGTGAAGCTGACGACCGCGGCGACCGCGCCGGGACCGGTGGTGCTGACGCTGCGCAGCACGATGGCCGAGTCGTGGGTAGTGCCGTAGCCGCTGGCGAAAGCGGGCGCTGACAGGCCGCCGCGCAGAGCCAGGCTGAACAGTTGCCGGTAGGCCGCGTAGTCATGATCGTTGATCGCGGTGAAGTACTTAGTCAGGAACGACACGGCTGCGGCGGCGTGCGGCTCGAGCGCGGCGGCCTGCGCGACGGCCACGAGCCGATTCCCCGCGGCCGGGGTGTTCGATGACGTTGCCGGCGTCCGGGCCGCCGCACTCGGCTGAGACGAGCCGGCCGCCTTCGGCTTGCCGCCGGCCGCGGGATGGTGCCCGAGTGACAGCAGGACCGTCACCGTCGCGGCGACCAGGACCGCGGTCGCGGCGACCAGGGCGATCAGGCGGCCGCTGTGGTGGACCTGGCGGACACGCTCGGGCCCGGCCATCGCGCCACCGCGGGACGAAAACCTAGCAGGCCGGCCTGGCTGAAAAGTGCCGGGACTGCCGGCGGCCGCGAACCTGCCGGCCTCGGCTGGACGGGTCCCGCCGGGCGCTGGCCGCCTGCCCGGTACCGGCAGGTCGCCAGGGAACGGTAGGTCAGCAGGCAACGACAGGCCGCCGGGCGCCGTCAGTCCGTCTGCGACCGGCAGTTGGTCCGCGAATGGGAGTCCGTCCGGGAACGCCACCCGGTCCGGGACCGCGAGCCGCTCCGGGACCGCGAGTCGCTCCGGGAAGGCCAGCCGGTCCGGGAACGCCGGCCGGTCGGGGGACGCGAGTCCGTCAAGAGGCGGGAAGCCGTCGAGCACCGTCTCCTCTGCCGCGGCCGCCGCTAGCCCGGGCGCCGGGAACAGGCCGGACGTGCCAGTCCGCGATCCGGCCTGCTGCGCTGCGGTGGGCAGCTGGCCAGCAAGCGGATCGGGCCAGGCTGCGGGCTCAAAATGCGGCCCAGCGGTCGGCGCGAGGTTCCTGCCGCCAGCTGCGGACTGAGAGCGGCCGGCCGGGCGTAGCTGGTAGCCGACATGCTCATCGGACGGCGCAGGACCAGGTCGCTGGCCAGCCGAGCTGACGCCGGCCGCCTCGGGGAGCTGGCCGGTCGGCGAGGTCGGGGGAGCGGCACTGGCCGGCGGCGGGAAGTGCCGGTCACTGAGCGGGTCATGGACCTGGTAAGCCGAGTCTTGCCGGTCACTGAGCTGCGCCGCGGCTGGCTGGCCGGCCTGACCGTCAATCGGACCGGGGTAGCCGCCAGCGGCGAGCGCGTCGATCGGACTGAGGTGGCTGCCTGCAGCTGGGCTGTCCTGCGGGCCGGGGTAGCTGCCCGGCGCTGCCGCGGCCGGGCCGGAGTCGGCCGGGCGCGGACGGAAGACATCGAAGCTTTCCGGGTACCCGGCGCCGGAGGCCGAGCCGCCGCCCGAACCGGGCTGGTCGGTGCTGACGGCTGACTGGCCCGGCCAGACGGGCATGTCCCTCGCTAAGAAACTGCCGCCCTGATCTTCCTCGCGGGCCGCGTATTCGGCGGCCGGCGCGTAGCCGGGTTCATCGCTCCCCGGAGTGCCGTAGCCGGCCTGCTGGTAGTCGCTAACGTCGTAGCCGCCGTGTGCCGGTCCGTACCCGCCGGGTGCGTAGTTTCCGCCTGCGGGATCGTAGCCGCCGGCCCGGTACCCGCCGAGCGCGGAGCTGCTGGCCTGATAGCTGCCGGCGGTTGCGTAGACGTCACCCTCAGGGTCGCCACCGCAGGCAGCGCAGAACTCCGCGCTGGCTTCGGTGTGCTGTCCGCACCTGGTGCAGAGCGCCATAGAAATCGCATCCTTCTGGCAACTGGCCCGACTCCCGTCCGACGAGACCTCACCATAAGTATCCGAGCAGATACTCTCGGACGCTACCGGGATGACCATTATTGCCACTTTATGTCTTTACGTGGCTTTGTCCGGTCTGACCTGCCCGCCGGGCGGCTGGCGTAGCGGGGGAAGCCTCAGTCGTCGTTGTCAGGCCTGGCTGTGGGCAGCAGGCGGCCTGCCCAGATCGCGGCGTCGCCGCCGAGCCGCGTCAATACTCCGCCGGCCACCAGGACCGTGCGCGTCGCCCTGGACATGGCGATATCGCTGACGCCGGTGCCCTGGGCGGAACGGATCGTGGTGACCGACAGGCGGCCCGCGGGCGATGCGCGCAGGATCAGCCCGGCGGCGGCGGCGGTGCCCTCCGGCGTGGCGGTCATCAGCACGTCACCGTGCCAGCCGGGCGCCAGACGGCCGGCCCAGGCGTCGAGCTTGCACGGCACCCGTGTCCAGGTCACGCCGTTCCAGTGCACCAGGACCAGCCGCCCGGTGCCGGACTTGCTGGCCTGGTTGCCGACCACCCACACATTGCGGTCCGACATCGCCAGGATGTCGTGCGCCCGCACGCCTGCCAGTGTCGCGCGTGTGTGGACTCGCCACCACCTCGACCCGTTGAACCGGACGATGCTGTCGGCCTTTTCACCGGCTGCGATCGCCCACACGTCCCGGCGCGAGAGAGCGCTGGCGCGGTAGATCTGCCCGGCCAGACCCGAGGGGCGCGACCAGGACCGGCCATTGAAATGCCACGTTCCGCTCTGGCGAACCCCTGCCGCGGTCGTGCTGAACACCCAGATGCTGCGCTGGCCCGCCACGGTCAGCCCGGTGATCGTGCCATGCGGCCACTCCCGGACCAGGCTCCAGCGCTGCCCGTTCCAGCGCACGAGGTAACGGCCGTACTCGCTGGTCGCCCAGATATCACGCGCGGATGCCGCGCCGGCATCAGTAATGAACCCCGCTAGCCCGGTCGGCAGTGCGGACGGGGTGAGCCGCTTGCCGTTCCAGCGAGCGGCGACAGGCTTGCTCGTGCCGCCTGGATTGGTGCCGCCGAAGACCCAGGCCGAGTTCCGGCCGGCCACGAGGATGACCGAGTAGCCCGAAGCGTTGGCGGGCGGCCCGTAATGCTGGCGCAAGGCGATCCGGAGCGCTCCGTGACTGACCTTGGCGACCGGGTGCACAAGAGCCTGACCCGGAACGACACCCAGCACCGCGGGCACGAAGCCAGCCACGGCGGCGATGGAGCCGATCTTCAGCATCAGTGTCTCCGCGCGTGATGTGGAAGTCCTGCAAGTTCGCAGACGCGCAAGGTAACGGTCAAGGCTTTATCAAGATACCTGGAAGGCCGGTACGCGCGGGGCGGATCATCTGACCCGGCGGCGGGGCTGCTTATGGCAGTGTGACGGGTGAGGTGAGTTGACATGCGAATCGGTTTGCAGATACCTGATTTTGACGGCGGCGGCGGCTCGCGGCAGCTGGGCAGCCGGCTGGCCGCAGTAGCCAGGGCTGCCGACGACGCCGGCTTCGACAGCATCGGCGTGATGGATCACTTTTTCCAGATCTCCATGGTCGGCCCGCCTGACCACGACATGCTCGAGGCTTACACCACGCTCGGCTACCTGGCCGCCTGCACATCGCGGGCCAGGCTGCTGACGCTGGTAACGGGAGTGATCTACCGGCACCCGGGCCTGCTGGCCAAGATGGTGACGACGCTGGACGTGCTGTCGGGCGGCCGGGCCTGGCTCGGCATCGGGGCCGCCTGGAACGAGGAGGAGTCCCGCGGCCTGGGCATCCCGTTCCCGCCGCTGGCCGAGCGGTTCGAGCGGCTGGAGGAAGCGCTGCGCATCTGCCTGCAGATGTGGGAGGGCGACGAGTCGCCGTACAGCGGCAAGCATTATCAGCTGGAGCGGCCGCTGAACCATCCGCAGGCGGTCACCGCGCCGCACCCGCCGATCATGATCGGCGGGTCAGGAGAGCAGAAGACGTTGCGCCTGGTGGCGAGGTACGCCCAGGCCTGCAATCTGTTCCCCGGCCCGCAGCTCGCGCACAAGCTCGACGTGCTGCGCGGGCACTGCGAGGCCGAGGGCCGGGACTACGACGAGATCGAGAAGACAGTCATCTTCCGGTTCGACGTCGGCGCGAACGGCGAGCGCGCGTCCGAGCTGGTCGACCAGCTGGGCGAGCTGGCCGGGCTCGGCATCGACATGGCGATCGGCGGTCTGGCCGGCGTCTGGGACCTGACGCCGGTCGAGGTCATGGCCAGCAAGGTCATCCCGGCGGTAGCCGGCTTGTGATCTCGGCCACGCTGGCCTGTCGCGACGGATCGAGGCCCTGGCTGTGCCGGCCGGAGCGCCCTTGCTCCGGCCGCCTGGCAGTTCGAGCCCGCTGACCTCGCTGCCGGTCTCAGCCGACTCCGGTCGGCTGCAGCGCGGGGGTGAGGGCGCGGCCGAGCAGCGCCGGCAGCGTGGTCACGAGCTCGCGCAACTCGCGAATGTCGTCGCCGGTCAGCGCCTGGTCGCCGTCGCACATGGCGGCGGCTGGCTGCGGGTGCACGTCGATAATCAGGCCGTCAGCGCCGACGGCGATCGCAGCCCGGCTCAGCGGCAGCACCAGATCACGGCGGCCGCCTGAATGTGACGGGTCGATGATCACCGGCAGGTGGGACAGCCGCTGGGCGACCGGGACCGCGCTGATGTCGAGCGTGTTGCGGGTGGCCGTCTCGAACGTCCTGATACCGCGCTCGCACAGCACGATGTCGAGGTTGCCGCGCTGGGCGATGTACTCGGCGGCGGAGAGCCACTCCTCGATGGTGGCGTTCATGCCGCGCTTGAGCAGGACCGGCTTGTCGGCCGAGCCGACGGCCTGCAGCAAGGTGAAATTCTGCATGCTGCGAGTGCCGACCTGCAGCATGTCGGCGTAGGAACACACCAGGTCCACCGAGGCCGGGTCGATGACCTCAGTCACCACGGGCATGCCCGTCTCGGCCCGGACTTCGGCAAGGATGCGCAGTCCGGCCTCACCCAGTCCCTGGAAGGCGTACGGCGACGTCCGGGGCTTGTAGGCCCCGCCCCGCAGCAGCGACGCACCGGCTTCCTGCGCCATCCTGGCCGCGGTCAGGGTCTGCTCAGGCGTCTCGACCGTGCACGGGCCCGCGATGACCGTCAGGTTGCCCGGCCCGATCGGCACGCCGCCGACGCTGATCACCGAACGATCCTGGTGGTGCTCCCGGCTGACCAGCTTGTAGGGCGTCGAGATCCGCACGACGTCGCTGACGCCGCCGTAACTGCGCAGGTTCAGCGCGCCGAACTGCTCGACGTCGCCGACCAGGCCGATGATCGTCCTGGATACACCGCTGCTGACGAATGCCTCGCCACCAGCCGCGCTGACCAGGTCCACGATCGCCGCTATATCGGAATCGGTGGCCTCGGGGGCCATCACCACCACCATCGCGTCCTCCTCGTCCCCAACATGACGAAAGCCCCGGACCATGTCGGCCCGGGGCTTGAAGTGCGTGTCGCCTATGCGTCAGAGCAGCGTCTGGCGGGCGACCGTCCCAGGCCGGGCCGGTAGCCAAATCCAAACCAATACTCGGTACGCACGTGCGGTAGCTTAGCGCACCGGCTTGAGCGGCCGGTGCACGGTGGGTGCGGCAAAGGCATAGTCAGCAGGATGGCAAGATAGCTGCAACCTGCGGGGGAACGGGTCGACGTCGCGGCGAGCGACGGCGCAGATGCAGGAAGGGGCAGGTCAGCGGGATATGTCGGCCGATACTGGCGCGCGCGAGGACAGCGAGCGCGTGCAGGACGTGCGGGCGGCCGATCCGGCGGCTGAGGGCGGCGTGCCATCAGACTCCGCCCAGCCGGGCCTGACCCAGCCGTGCGCCACGCCGGACGACCCGGCCCAGCACGTGCTGCCGCCCGGCCAGTACATCCCCAGAACCCTCCCGGTACTGCACTACGGGCCGGTGCCCACCTTCAAGGCCGACACCTGGGACCTGCGGATCTTCGGCAGTACCGAATCCGGCACCGAGATCAGCCTGGGCTGGGAAGACGTGGCCGCGCTGCCGGCCAGCGAGCTGACGGCCGACTTCCACTGCGTGACCAAATTCACGGTCGCCGACATTCGCTGGCAGGGCATCAGGGCCGCCGAGATACTCCGGCGCTTCCCGCCCGCGGCATCCGTGACCCACGTGATGATCTGGGCCGAGTTCGGCTACAGCGCCAACATCCGGATCAGCGACTTCTGCGCCGAGCAGACCATGCTCGCGACCCACCGGGACGGCGAGCGGCTGAGCCCGGAGCACGGTTACCCGCTGCGGCTGGTAGTCCCGCACCTGTACGCGTGGAAGAGCGTCAAGTGGGTGCGGGCGCTGGAGTACCTGACCAGCGACCGCCGCGGCTTCTGGGAGGAACGTGGTTATCACAACACCGCGGATCCCTGGCTGGAGCAGCGCTACTCGTATCAGGAAGCCGACGGGGAAGGGCCGCCGCTGTAACCCGGCTGGCGAGATCACAACCGCAGTTCGTAGCTGACGGCACGGCTCTGATGGGTGTCCCGATCGCTGTGTCACCCAGGTTCCTGGGCCTCAGCTGCCGGGCCTCGGCGTCGTCACCAGGGACACCCTTCGGCATTTGGCCCGATTTCGGTGACCACGCCGCGGGCTGTACGTAAACGGTTCCACAAACCGGCGCATTACGGACTGAACTACGACCGTTTACGTATTGACGGCCGGAACACTACCGATTGCATGGACCGGGGGCCGGGCGCGGGCGGCAGCCCGGTAGCCGGGTGGCCGGGCAGGCCGGTCAGAACTGGAAGCCGACGTTGATGGTGATCGTGGAGCCTTGCGGGGCCTGGCCCTGCGGGTTGTAGCCGGTCACCTTGTTGCCAAGGCCGCCGCTGACGCTCACCTGGAAGCCGGCCGCCTGCAGCTGCTTGATTGCCTGCTGCTCGGGCAGGCCGTCCACATTCGGGACGGGCACCATGGGCGGCCCGGCCGAGAAGTACACGATCACGACCATGCCGGGGGTGATCCGCGAACCTGGCTGTGGCGACTGGCGGACGATGGTGTTGGGCGGCTGAGAGCTGTTGGCGAGTTGCACAGGGTTGATGCTGTAGCCGCCCTGCGCCGCGGCTGCCTGGGCCGCGCTCACCTGCTGGCCGGAGAAGTTCGGCAGCGGCTGTCCGGCGCTGAGCACCAGTTTGACCGGCTTGTTCTTCGGCCACGACTGATAGGCGGCCGGATCGGTCGAGATGACCACGCCGGCCGGGATGGTCGTCGAGGTCTGATAGCTGACCGGCTGGGCCAGGCTCAGCCCGGCCGACCGCAGCGCCGCCTGGGCTTGCGCGAGCGGCTCGCCGGTCACCGACGGCATCTGGACCAGGACCGGTCCGAGCGAGGTGATGAGCGCGACCGTGCTGCCATGCCGGATCCGGGCACCGGGCGCCGGATTGGTCGCGATGACCTGCCCCCGCGGCACGGTATCGCTGTGCTGCGCCTTGCCGGTGGAGGCCTTGAGCTGAGCTGCCTGCAGGTCGCTGCGGGCGAGGCTCAGGGTCGCCCCGGCGACGTTCGGCACGTTGGTGTACTGGCCCTCGATGACCCACCAGCCGACGCCCGCCAGCACGACGACGGCCAGGATGATGAGGATGCGGCGGCTGAACAGCCAGCGTTGCAAGAACGGCTCGGAATGGCGCCGGTAGCGGCGGGGCTGGCGGCCCGGGTAGCCGCCCCCGCCGGCATAGTCGTAGTCGTCTCCGCCCGGCTGGACGATCATCGTGTGATTGGCCTGGCCGTGACCGCCGCTAGCGCCATAGCCAGCATCAGCAGGGCCGCCGAAGACCGGCAGCGGGCCGGTGCCGTCACTCTCGCCGCCATTGCCCAGGCCGGCCGTCGGGGCGAAGCTGTCCGGCGCCGCCGAGTACCCGTTCACAGCGCCGCCAGGACGGCCGTAGCCGCTGTTGTCCGCGCCAAGGGCGGCGGCCGCGCCGTGCCGGGTCCCGCCCGGTTTCGGCAGCGGCAGCCCGCGACGCACCTCAGCGATCGCCTTCAAGTAGTGCTTCGCGTCCGCCGGGCGCAGTTCGGGATCACGGCTAGTGCCGAGGGCCACCAGGGCGTCCAGCGCGGACGGCAGCTCAGGGTTCACCGTGGACGGGGCCGGCACGACGGCGTTGACGTGCTTGTAGGCGACGGCCAGCGGGGTATCGCCGGTATGCGGCTGCACGCCGGTCAGCATCTCGAACAGCATCACGCCAGCGGCGTAGACGTCGGTGCGCTCATCGGACGAATTAGCCGCCACCTGCTCGGGTGCCAGATAGGCCGCGGTGCCGATGAGCAGGCCGGTGCGGGTGTGGCTCACTCCCGACGCCGCCCTGGCCAGGCCGAAGTCGGCGACCTTGACCGAGGTGCCGTTGCCCAGCAGCACGTTCTCCGGCTTGACGTCGCGGTGGATGATGCCCGCGTCGTGGGCAGCGCCCAGCCCGGCCAGCACCCGCTCGATGATGTCCAGCGCCTCGCGCGGTGCCAGCCGCGTGCGGGCGTTCAGCAGCTGGCGCAGCGTCGGCCCCGGCACGTATTCCATGGCGATGTAGTGCAGGTCACCGGTAGACCCCTGGTCGAACACGGCGACCACGTTGGGGCTCGACAGCCGGGCTACCGAACGGGCCTCGCTGATGAAGCGGTCGACGAACTCCTGATCGCGGGCCAGCTCAGGATGGGCGATCTTGAGCGCGACGGTCCGGTCGAGACGGACGTCGCGGGCCAGGTAGACCGTGGCCATGCCGCCGCGGGCAATCTGCGACTCGACCAGGTACCGGCCGTCCAGCAGTTGCCCTATCGGGGCCGACAACGTCGTATCCATCGGGAGAATTGTAGAGGTGATGTCTGGTTCTACGCCCAGTTAACGTCACGCCAGCCCGCCAGGGAGGCAGCTCAGCCGGCGGCGGGGACGACGCCAGGGCATACCGGCGCCGGGGCACCCGGCCCGCCAGGAACGCCAGCCGGCCACCAGTCACGGCCAGCCGCATCGCCTCGGCCATCAGTTCCGGGCTCCGCGCACGGGTCACCGACGTGGCCAGCAAGACAGCCGCGCAGCCGAGTTCCATCGCGATGGCGGCGTCGCTGGCGGTGCCGATCCCGGCGTCCAGGATGACCGGCACGCCCGCCGACTCGACGATCAGCTCAATGTTGTGCGTGTTCCTGATGCCCAGGCCCGAGCCGATCGGCGAGCCCAGTGGCATCACGGCCGCGCAGCCCGCCTGCTCCAGCCGCCGGGCCAGGACCGGGTCGTCGCTGGTGTAGGGGAGCACCACGAAGCCGTCGGCGACGAGCTGCTCGGCCGCCGTGAGCAGCTCGAGCGGGTCGGGCAGCAGGGTCCGCTCGTCGGCGATGACTTCCAGCTTGACCCAGCTGGTGCCGAGGGCCTCCCGGGCGAGCCGGGCGACCCGGACTGCTTCGGTGGCGGTGAAGCATCCCGCGGTGTTCGGCAGCACCCGGATGCCGCGCTCGGTCAGGAGCTCGAGCACCGATCCGGTCGCGGCCGGGTCGACCCGGCGCATCGCGACCGTGGTCAGCTCGGTGCCGGACGCGGCCAGCGCGCGGTCGAGCACATCCAGGCTCGGCGCGCCGCCGGTGCCCATGATGAGCCGGGAGCTGAAAGTCTCCCCGGCGATGACCAGCGGATCGTCCACGCTCAGCCTCCCTGCACCGCGGTCAGTACCTCGACCTGGTCGCCGTCGTCCAGCAGTGTCGCCTGCCAGTCGGCGCGCCGCACGACCTCGCCGTTGACCGCCGCGGCTACCCCGCCGGTCGCGCTGGTCAGCCGGGCGACGGCGGCGGCCAGCGATAGCCCGCCCGGCGTGGTGTGCTGCTCGCCGTTGATGGTCACGTGCATGCGGTTGCCTCCTGCCCCGTACGGGCTGACGCGGCCCGGCCAGGGAACCGGCCAGGACCGAACGCCTGCCAGATCGGATCGGGTATCCCGGTCTGCAGGTAGTCCGCCACGGTGTCGGCGGTCACGGGCGTCAGCAGCACCCCGGCGCGGAAATGGCCGGTCGCCAGCACCAGGCCGTCGATCGCGGCCGGGCCGATCACCGGCGCGTTGTCCGGCGTGCCAGGCCGCAGCCCGGCACTGGCCTCGGTGAGTTCCAGCTCGGTGATGCCCGGCACGAGCGTGCGCGCGTCGCGCAGCAGCTCCCACACTCCGCCGGCCGTGACCGTCGTATCCGCGCCCAGTTCCTCCTGGGTGGCGCCGACGACCAGCTCGCCGCTGTCCCGCGGCACCAGGTAGACACCGGCGCCGCGGACGACGCCGCGTACCGTTCGCTGCAGCAGGCCGGGCGGCAGCCCCGTCGCGGCTGCCCCGGCGGTCCGCAGCCGCAGGATCTGGCCCTTCACCGGCCGGACCGGCGGTGCCAGGCCAGCGGGCAGGCCGGGCAGGCGGGCGGACTGCCATCCGGCCGCTAGCACGGTGTGGCCGGCGGTGATCTCGCTGCCGTCGGCCAGCCGGGCACCGCGTACCCGGCCGTCTGCGCAGTTCAGGGCGGTCACCTGCTGGCGGACCAGGGTCACCCCGGCGCCGCGGGCGGCCGCGAGCAAGGCGGCGGCGAGCCGCCGGGGATCTACCGATCCGTCGTCCCCGGCCAGCAGCCCGCCGCGCACCGCCGGGTCGAGCATCGGCTCGGCCTCCCGGCACTCGCGCGCCGTCAGCTGCTCCAGGTGCACGCCGAACGACTCCTGCAGGATCCTGGTCTCGGCGAGCACAGCCAGGTCGTCGCTGTCGTAGGCCACTTGCAGCGTGCCGTCACGCCGGTAGCCGGTGCTCAGCCCGGTTTCCGACTCCAGCTCGGTGATGAAGCCGGGGTAGCGGCGCAGCGATTCCTGGCCCAGAGCGAAGATCTCCCGCTCGGCATATGCGGCCTCGGCAATGGGGGTGAGCATGCCGGCTGCTGCGTGGGTGGCGCCGAGGCCGGGCTCGGGATCGGCCAGCACGACCCGCAGGCCCCGCCGGGCCGCGCGCCAGCTGATGCTGAGCCCGATGACGCCACCGCCGACAATGAGCACGTCGGGACCATCGTCACTTTGTATCGGAGCGCTCAACTCGGCTCCCTTCGCCGGCATGACCCGGATCAGGTTCCTGCGGTCGGCGGCTCCCTAGCCGCCCTCTCAGTCCGGTCCGCACCGGACTCCCGCGCGATGCCCCTAGCCTAGCCCGGCCGGCGAGCGGATCGTCAGCCCAGGCTCGGCGTAAATGACGCCCAGCTACGTCCTGAATTGGTGGTCCGGTACATCGCGGGCGGCGGCCCGCCCGTGCCGCTGTCCGGCAGCCAGGCGACGCCTGTGCCGGTACTGACGAAATCGAAGCTCGCGCCTGCCTGGCCGAACGGGCGGCTCAGCGGCACAGCTGTCCAGTTCGTGCCGCCGTCGGTGGTGACGAAACTGTGCGTGCCGACCGATTCCTGCGACCCGGCCGCGATGGTGATCCCGTCCGCCGGGCTGAACCACTGGGTGCGCGGATAGGGGCCGGCGCTGGCCGGCAGCCGCTCGACCTTCCAGGTGCTGCCCGAGTCCGTGCTCACCAGCAGGTGCGCCGCCGATGGATAGTTATTTACCTGCAGGAACGTGGTATTTCCGGCGAACTGTGGCGCCGGGACCTCGCAGCCGCCTGATTCGCAGGCATGCTGCGGCAGTGGCAACGCTGACGGCTTCCAGTGCTGACCGGCGTCTGCCGACTCCAGCACCGCGCCGGACAGCGAATTGCAGAAGCCGGTGATCCAGCCAGCGCCCCGCCCGCCGAAGGACATGCCCGACTTGTCGCAGCCGGCCGGAATGCCGCCGACTTCCGGCTGCGATCCCAAAGCCGACCGTGCTTCCGCGCTCCAGCGCAGCCCGCCGTCGGTGCTGCGGAAGAGCTGGACAGGATTGGAGCCCATCGCGGCGCCCAGGCTCTCTAGCAGCCACCCGTCCGTGCCCGCAACGTCGAGCGCCACCGGCTGAGCGCCAGGGATCGCGGCCGACTGCCGCCACGTCCGGCCGCCGTCAGTTGTGCCGAAGACAGCCGTCGTGTGGCCGTCCGTCGCGGCCGAGGCGATCCAGGCCTGGTCGATGCTGGTCGCATCGAGGAGGACCTGGCTGCTGCTGACCTTGGCCGTCGTCGGCGGCGTGGTCAGCGCCCAGGTCCGCCCGCCATCAGTGGTCCGGGCCGGCTCCAGCGATGCATGTCCGGCCGGATTCGAGGTCCACAGCAACGCCCACCCGTCCTCGTTCGTGATCATCTTGACGGTGTCGAGCCAGACCGGCGTGTGCGGGCCCGGAGATGCCGCTGACCGGGCCGGGGATGCTGGCGAAGGGTGCGATGGCGGAGCCGCCACGGGCGGGGAAACGGCTGCTCCGCCGCCATGCCCTCCGCCAGCGCTGCCGCATCCCGCTATCCCGGCCCCGAGCAGCAGGATCAGCGTGAGTCGCGCGCGGCCATGCAGATACGGCGTCATCGGCGTTGCCCCCTTACGGCACGATGTACTCGCCAGGCGTTCCAACGTAGCGGCCTTCCCGTATGACGGACCGCACACGTCGGCGGTTGCGCCCTGGCCCGGGAATGTTGCGGTCTGGGTGCAGAGATGAGGGCGGATGGCGGGGCCGGCAAAAGTTGTCGTGGTGGGAGCCGGGCTGGCTGGTCTGCGCGTGGTCGAGGAGCTCAGATCTCGCGAGTTCGCCGGGTCGATCACCCTGATCGGGGCGGAGCAGCGCGGGCCCTACGACCGGCCGCCGTTGTCGAAAAAGGTGCTGACCGGGGAAATCGATGACACGGCGCTGCGGGAAGACCTGGCATCGCTCGGGGTGGAACTGCGGTTGGGGGAGAGCGCCACCGGGCTCGAGCAGGGGAAGTTGCGCACCGACGCGGCCGAGTACGAGTGGGATGCCCTGGTCATCGCCACCGGCGCCAGCCCGGTCAGGCTGCCGGGCGCGGGCGAGCAACGGGTCTTGCGTACAGCCGACGATGCGTTGGCGCTGCGCGAGCTGCTCCAGCCGGGTGCGCGCCTGGCCATTGTCGGAGCCGGCTGGATCGGAGCGGAGCTCGCCACCGCCGCGGCCCGGCGGGGGTGTGCCGTCACCGTGCTCGAGGCAGCGGCGACTCCGGTGGCCGCGGCCGTCGGGCCGGAGGTGGGCGGAGCGACGGCGGCCTGGTACGCCCAGGCCGGCGTCGACCTGCGGCTGCGCCAGAGCGTGGCGAGCATCGATCCGGGCGCCGTCCGGCTGGCGGACGGGAGCTTGCTGCCGGCCGACATCGTCGTGACGGCAGTCGGAGTCCGCCCGGCGGTCTCCTGGCTGGCCGGCTCCGGCGTCCGGCTGGACAACGGCGTCGTCGTCGACGCTCAGCTGCGCGGCTCGGTGCCGGGGGTCTATGCGGTCGGCGACTGTGCCTCTTTCTGGTCCGGCCGGTACCAGCGCCACCTGCGGATCGAGCACTGGGACGTGGCGCTGCACGGGCCGGAGGTAGCGGCCGCGAGCATTGCTGGCGAGACCAGCGACTACGACCCCGTTCCCTATTTCTGGTCTGAACAGTTCAGCCGGATGGTGCAGTACGCGGGCTGGCACGGCGATGCCGAACGGCTGGTCTGGCGCGGCGACCCGGCTGAGGCCACCTGGGCGGTCTGCTGGCTGACGGGAGATCGCCTGGTCGCCGCCCTGACTGTCGGCCTGCCCCGCGACCTGCTGCAAGCCCGGCGGCTCATGGCGGCCGGCGGCCTGGTCGACGCGGGGAAGCTCGCCGATCCCGGCATCCCGGTCCGCGATAGCGCATTAGCCTGACGCTTGCGTGCAGGCGGCCGGCGGTATGCGGCCGGCCAAGTTAGCGTCACGGCCCCGAAGATCATCAAATGGCCGGAACCGGGTCGCGCCAGGACTGGCGCGCCGGACTTGCCAGAGGATCGGTAGGTTTCGGCGGCCGCCGAATGTGGGAGGCTGCTGTCGTGGCACAGATCGACCCCCCGACCGACGCCATCGTCGGTGACTGGCTTACCGTCCCGGATGTCGCTGGCCAGCTCGGCCTGCCGGTCAGCCGGGTCAAGCAACTGCTACGCGACCGCAAGCTGCTCGCGGTGCAGCGCCCCGGCGGCGAGTACGCCGTTCCCGCCCGGTTCCTCGACGGCGACCAGGTCATTCACGGTCTCGGCGGCACGCTGACCCTGCTGTTCGACTGCGGGTTCACCGACACCGAGGCACTGAGCTGGCTGTTCACCGCAGACGACTCGCTGCCGGGCACGCCGGTCCAGGCGCTGGCTGAGCACCGGCGCACCGAGGTGAACCGGCGGGCGCAGGCACTAGCCTTCTGAGCGTGCCAGCACAGCTACCCGGTCAGCCTGATCGCCTGCGAGAGCGGCTCGCCGCCGCGCGCCTGTACTTGTGCACGGACGCCAGGGAACGACAGGGCGACCTGCCCCGGTTCCTGGACGATGTGCTCGGTTCGGGCGTGGATATCGTCCAGCTCCGCCAGAAGGGCCTGGAGGCTGGCCAGGAACTGCGGTACCTGGAGGTCTTCCGGCAAGCGGCGGCACAGCACGGCGCCCTGCTGGCCGTCAACGACCGGGCCGACGTGGCCTACGCGTGCGGAGCAGATGTCCTCCACCTCGGACAGGACGACCTGCCGCCCGGCCAGGCCCGGTCGATACTCGGGCCAGGCCCGCTGATCGGCCTATCCTCGCACGCCGAGGCCGAGTCTGCGGCCGCCAGCACTGAGGCCTCGGCCGACTACTTCTGCACCGGCCCGGTCTGGCCGACGCCGACCAAGCCGGGGCGGCGGGCGCCCGGACTTGACCTGGTCCGGTTCGCTGCCGGGCTGGGGACGTCCCGGCCGTGGTTCGCCATCGGCGGCATCGACGAGGGCAACCTGCACGAAGTTCTCGACGCGGGCGCTACCCGCATCGTGGTCGTGCGCGCGATCACCGATGCCGAGCAGCCCGGCGCCGCTGCTGCCCGGCTGGCTGACCGGCTGCGGTAACCCCCCGCAGGCCAGGCCGCGGAACCAGGCTGCGAGTCAGTCTGCAATGCAGGCACGCGTGCGGGAGACGACAACCCGGCTCGCGGACGGCCGGACAGCGGGATCGCCGACTATGGCTCTCTCCGGCGATGACGGTTGTCCTGTGGCGCCATGGCGGGCCTTGGCAGCAGGGCCGAGCCCGCTCACCTGACACCACAGGCCAGGCAGGCGGGCCTGCGCATCATCGGCATAGACCGGCCTGGCTATGGCCTGCCGACACCCCGGCCGGGCCGCACCGCCGACGGCGGTATCAATGGTGATACCATGGTGTGCATGGCCATGACCTTGCGGCTGACCGACGATGAGGCTAGGGCGCTGCGGCGGCGTGCCGAGCATGAGGGCCGGCCGATGCAGGAGATCGCCCGTCAGGCCATCCGCGAGTATGTCGAAGGCCACAGCCGGTCTGAACTGCTGGATCGCGTCCTCGATGAGGAGCTGCCGCGATATGCCGAGGCGCTGGAGCGGCTCGGGAAGTGATACACCTCAACCTTCGCGAGCTTCTGCATGTGGCTGAGCGCACCTTAGGCAGCCAGCCGCTCGTCCGCGATGCAGGGTTGCTGGAAGCCGCCCTCGCCCGGCCGCAAGCGAGCGCGTTTGGTGCTGACGCTTATCCCGATATCCAGGCAAAGGCCGCAGCCCTGCTGCATTCCATTGCCCGGAACCATGCTCTGGTGGACGGGAACAAGAGGCTCGCGCTTGCCGCCGTCATCGCGTTCTACGGACTCAACGGGTATCGCCTGACGCTGACGAATGATGGCGCCTACGACCTGGTCATGGCAGTAGCGACAGGCGAGCTCGACTCCGTCGACGAGATCGCCAAGGTACTCTGCGCGGTCACCGCGCCGCGTTAGCAACTCGCGAGCGAGCGCACCTGATTGAGGACGGACCAGGAGAGCGCCCCCGGTAGTTGTTAACGCCAGGCGGATCCTGCCAGGCTGGGCTCGGCCGTTGGCCGCAGACAGCGGCTACTCGTCCCGGTCGGTGGCCATGATGGCCAGGTCGGCCAGTGCGTCCCTGGCCTCGGCGGTGACGGGCGCGCCGTCCAGGGCAGAGATCGCTTCCTTGACATTGGTGGCGATGAGCGCCTCGCATTCGGCCAGCGCGCCGGTCTCGGCGATCACTGCCCTGACCTGCTCGGCTCCGGCTTCGGTCAGCGAACGGTCGCCCAGGCACCGGGCGAGCAGCTGCGCCTGGCTGGCGTCGGCTCGCTCGCGGGCCAGCGCGACCAGTACGGTGCGCTTGCCCTCGGAGATGTCGCCGGTGACGGGCTTGCCAGTTCTGGCCGGGTCGCCGAAGACGCCGAGGATGTCGTCGCGCAGCTGGAACGCTATGCCGAGCGGGATGCCGTAGCCGGTGCAGATGTCAGCCACCGCGTCCGAGCCGCCCGCGAGCGCGGCGCCCAGCTGCAACGGCCGCTCGATGGTGTACTTAGCCGTCTTGTAGGTGATGACCCGCAGCGCCTCGGCCACCGAGGCATCCTGGCCGAACTGGCTGACCAGATCGAGATACTGGCCGGCGGCCACTTCGGTGCGCATGGCATCCAGGGCCGGCTGCCCGCGGCGCTGCACATCAGGGCCGAAGCCGCTCTCGTGGTACAGCTCGTCGGTCCAGGCCAGCAGCGCGTCGCCGATCAGGATGGCCGCTCCGGTCCCGAACTGGTCGGCTGAGCCCGGATGCCCCGCGGCCGCGTGCCGGGCGGCGAACTGCCGGTGCACGGCCGGGCGGCCGCGCCGGGTATCGCTGGCGTCCATGACGTCGTCGTGGATCAGCGCGCTGGCCTGCAAGAGCTCAAGACATGCCGCAGTGGTATAGATCTCGGCGCAATCCGGGCCGCCGGCTGCTCGCCAGCCCCAGTAGCAGAAGGCCGGCCGCAGCCGCTTGCCGCCGGCTAGCAGCCCGTCGATGGCCTCAGTCCAGGCCAGCATGTCCTCGCTGATCGCCGCCAGGATGGCGCGCTGCCGGGCCATAAACTGTGCCAGCGCCGCGGCAACCTCGGTCCGGATCAAACCGAGGCGGGCGAGGTCAGTGGCCATGGTTGTGAAGGGTAGTCCGCCCAGGCCGCCGGGCGGGCCGGGGCGGCCGGGCCGGGCACTGCGGCTACCCTGGTGGTCATGCCAGTTGGACCTGCTCCAGCGATCAGAGATCTGCTTGCCGCCGGCCGGCAGTCATTCTCCTTCGAGTTCATGCCGCCCAAGACCGAGGCGGAGGAGGAGCGGCTCTGGCTCTCGATCCGCCAGCTTGAGCCGCTGCGGCCTACGTTCGTGTCGGTCACCTACGGCGCGGGCGGCTCGACCAGGGACCGGACGGTGCGGGTCACCGGACGGATCGCCGCCGAGACCACGCTGACGCCGATGGGCCACCTGACGGCCGTCAATCACTCGGTAGCAGAACTGCGCCACGTGATCGGCTCTTACGCCGACGTGGGCGTCCGCAACGTGCTGGCGCTCCGCGGCGACCCGCCCGGCGATCCGTCAGGGGAGTGGCAGGCGCATCAGCAGGGCCTCACCTACGCGGAGGAGCTAGTCCGGCTGCTGCGGGCGTCCGGTGATTTCTGCGTGGGCGTGGCTGCCTTCCCCGAAGGGCATCTGCGTTCGCCGAACCTGGAGTCGGACGTCGACTTTTTCGTGCAGAAGTGCCGCGCCGGAGCTGACTTCGCCATCACCCAGATGTTCTTCTACCCCGAGGACTACCTGCGGCTACGGGACGAGGTCAGCAACCGCGGCTGCGAGGTGCCGATCATCCCGGGCATCATGCCGATCATCAGTGTGCCCGGCATCGAGCGGTCGGTGCAGCTGTCGGGATGCCGTTTCCCCGCCGCGCTCGCTGAGGAATTGCACGCGCATGCGGAGGACAAGTCGGCGGTGCGGAAGATCGGCGTGGAGTTCGCCGCCTCCATGTGCGAGCGGCTGCTCGCTGAGGGTGTCCCCGGCCTGCACTTTTACACGCTGAACGGCTCGCGTGCGACCAGGGAGATCTACCAGGTACTGAATCTCGGGCCAGCGCGGGCGTAGCTGTCAGCCGGGCGCGACAGCCGTTGCTCCCCGTGGCCCGGTCAGCGGGAGCTCGACGCCCATGACTGCGTACGGCGGACCGCCGCCGGGGAACTGGAAGCTGGTCAGGAGATCGGCGAAGCCCAGGCTCCGGTACAGCCGCCTGGCCGGGGTCGCCGCATCGCGGGTCGAGAGCAGCGCGGTGCGCTCGGTCCGGCCGTCGGCCAGCTGGATCATCATCCGCCGCCCGATGCCGCGAGTCTGGTAACCGGGGTCGACATGCACCTCCGCGATCTCCATCACGTCGTCTAGCCACCGGCTGGCGGTCTGGTGCCCGGCCGTGGCCTCAAGGCCGGCCCGCACCACGTCGTGCCACCACTGCCCGGGCACCCCGCGGAATCCGTAGGTGAAGGCGACAAACTCGCGGCGGTCCGGGCTGCTCACGGCCAGGGCACGGAACCCCGGATTGCCGGCGTGCCGTTCCATGATCGCGTGCCGGCTCGGTAGCTCGTCAGCGTGAGCGCCCATGGCCGCCGCGTAGATGGCAAGAAGCTCATCGAGCGCAGCGAGGAAGTCAGGACGAGTCAGCTCGCTGATGCTGGCTGCTTCGGGCACGCCCGCAAGCGTAGCCCGGCCGGGACGCACTCGGGCCGCACTGCCCGGGCAGCGCTGCGGGGCAGGCAACGCGGCGGTTCTTGTCCCGAACCGGTTTTGTCAGACCCTCCAGGTAAGTTCGAACGCAGATGCAACAGGTAGACAGTCGAACGAATATATGTTCGAATAGCGTTGTGCGAGTGAGCAGCCGGGCCCCCTCGGTTGCCCGTTCGGCCGGGTGTGGCGTGGGGAAGCGCCCCGCCCGGCCGGGCACCGCTACGAAGGAGCTTTCATGAGCACGATCGTTCAGGCGAGGCCGGGGCGGCAGTGGCAGCACTGCCGGGTGGCGCCGTCGGCGCTGGCGCTGATGGAGTCGGCCCGGCAGGGCCTGGCTGCGGCCGAGGACGAGACGACGGCGAGCGCCCGTTACGTCGGCGCGCATCTGGCAGCGCTGCGCGCGGCCGCGGCAGTGGTCGCGGCCAGGGCTGAGCCGCCCGGCGGCCGGCGCCGCAGGCCGCAGAGCGTGTGGGAGCTGCTGCCGAAGGTGGAGCCTGCGCTGACCGAGTGGGCGGCGTTCTTCGCCGCCGGAGCGGCCAAGCGGGCTGCGGCCGAGGCAGGCCTGCCGCGGGCCGTGGCTGAGTATGAGGCTGACGAGCTGCTCCGCGACGCCGGCACCTTCGTGTCGCTGGCGGAGGGTGCCCTGGGCATCGGGCAGGAGCAGCAGTTGCTGCCGCTGCCCACAGCCGGCTAGGCCGGCCCAGCCCGAGCCCAGCTCCGCGCCGCGGGCTGGTGGGGGCTACGACAGGCCACCGCCGCCGGGCTGCACGCACCCCGGCGGCTTGGTCGTGAACGTCGTCAGGATGCCGGGACTGTTAGCTGCCCGAGACTGCCAGGTGCCCGAGACTGCCAGGGCGCGGACGATGTCAGAAGGTATCGACCGCGCCGCGCGCGTCGGAATCAAGGATTCCCCAGCTGATCAGTTCTTCGGTGAGGTCAGCCGGGGTCTTGTCGTAGATGACCGCCAGCGACCGGAGGTCTTCCTGCCGGATCGACAGCACCCTGCCGTTGTAGTCACCTCGCTGGCTCTGAATGGTGGCAACGTAACGCGACAGCGGGCCAGCCTTGTCCTTCGGCAGCGTGGCCATCCGCTCCAGGTCGATGACAAGCTTCGGCTGCGGCGTGATCAGCGTCGGCAGCACATCGCCGGGCAGCAGCTCGGAGACCGGCACCCCGTAGAAGTCCGCCAGCTCGGCCAGCTTCTGCACGGTCACCGACCGGTCGCCACGCTCATAGGAGCCAACCACGACGGCCTTCCAGCGGCCGCGAGACTTCTCCTCGACCCCGTGGAGCGAAAGACCCTGCTGGGTACGAATTGCGCGCAGCCGCGCACCGAGAGTCTTGGCGTAATCAGATGCCATAGTTACGGCCCCCTGGCCTGTCATAGCTGAAAGTAACGGTTACGGACAGTGACGGTAAGCCCCCCGGACCGCAAGGTCAAGCCGAATGCCAAAAACCGGATTAACTAAGACGCGTCGGCGCATCCCCACTCGCCCGTGTCTGTATCGGAGACGCTACCTCCGCAGACGCCGGAAACCTCGTATCTAACGGCGTTTCAGGCTTCGAGTCAGATGCCCAGCGGGTCACGAGGACGCGTCATAGAACAGGAACACGGTGTGTTGTGACCCTTGTCACTGATAACGATATGTTGCGTAGTTATCACAATGAGTGACTACGACCACCGGGCGCGACGGCACGCCGCGGACATGTGACCTTCCTGACACGGAGCCGGGCGGAGTGCTGGTCCCCGGCCGCCGGCTGGCGGCGCGGCGTACCGCAGCAGGGCACCTCAGATGAGGCTGCTGGTACGGTTGTGCGGACAGACGTCCTTTAAGCCCCGTCCGGCGAGGCGGGAAAGGGGGTCCTTTGTGATGCATGCCCTAGATCACCCCGATGGCGGCAGTGCCCAGGCCGGGAAGCCTCCTGCGGACCAGGCCAGGAGCACGCCACCGCAGGGCGGCAAAGTAGTCCTCGGTCCTGACGAGATCAGCCGGGCGCTCACCAGGATCGCGCACGAGATCCTGGAGCGCACCAACGGCGCCGGTGACGTCGTCCTGCTCGGAATCCCGACCAGGGGAGTGCCGCTCGCGCAGCGGCTGGCCGCCAAGCTGAGCCAGGCCGAGGGGCGTCCAGCGCCGGCCGGCTCGCTCGATATCACTATGTACCGCGACGACCTGCGGCTACGGCCTGCCCGGACGCTCGGGCACACCGCCGTCCCGTCTTCCGGCGTCGACGGCAAAGTCGTGGTGCTGGTGGACGACGTGCTCTACTCCGGCCGGACCGTCCGGGCCGCGCTGGACGCCCTGGGGGACCTCGGCAGGCCGCGGGCCGTCCAGCTGGCGGTCCTGGTCGACCGGGGTCACCGCGAGCTGCCAATCCGGGCGGACTACGTCGGCAAGAACCTGCCCACCTCGCAGCGCGAGATCGTCCAGGTGCTGCTGACCGAGACCGACGGCCAGGATTCGGTCGTTCTCGGGACGGAGGCGGGCCGGTGAAACGGCATCTGATCTCGGCCGCCGACCTGAGCCGCGATGATGCGCTGAGCATCCTGGACACGGCCGAGGAGCTAGCGCTGGTGGCCGACCGGCCGATCCGCAAGCTGCCGACGCTGCGCGGCCGCACGGTGGTCAACCTGTTCTACGAGGACTCGACCCGCACCAGGATCTCGTTCGAGGCAGCCGCCAAGCGGCTGTCCGCGGACGTTATCAACTTCTCCGCCAAAGGCTCGAGCGTCGCCAAGGGGGAGAGCCTCAAGGACACCGCGCTGACGCTCGAGGCCATGGGAGCCGACGCAGTCGTCATCCGGCACCAGGCGTCGGGCGCGCCGCACCGGCTCGCGGCCTGGGTGCGCGGCAGCGTGATCAATGCCGGTGACGGGACGCACGAGCATCCCACCCAGGCACTGCTGGACGCCTTTACTATGCGGCGCCGGCTTGGCCGTCTGGACGGGCTGCGAGTCGCGATCGTCGGCGACGTGCTGCACAGCCGGGTAGCCCGGTCGAATGTCCTGTTGCTGCGGACGCTCGGCGCCGAGGTCACGCTGGTGGCCCCGCCCACCCTGCTGCCGGTTGCCGTGGCCAGCTGGCCGTGCGAGATCAGCTACGACCTCAGCGCGGTCCTGCCGAAGTCTGACGTGGTGATGATGCTGCGGGTGCAGGCGGAGCGGATGAACGCCTCGTACTTCCCGACGGTCCGTGAGTACAGCCGCCGGTACGGCCTGGACGCCGTCAGGATGGCGCTGCTGCCCGACCACGCCATCGTCATGCACCCCGGTCCGATGAACCGCGGCGTCGAGATCGCCGCCGAGGTGGCCGACTCGGCCCGCTCAACCATCGTGGAACAGGTCGCCAACGGCGTCAGCGTCCGGATGGCCGTGCTGTACCTGATGCTCGGCGGCGCAGAGCCCGGGCCCGGCGCCCCGGAGGTGGGCAGATGAGTGACACCTGGCTGATCAAGGGGGCCAGGCCGCCGGCGGCGAGCCTGCCGACCTGCTGCTGCGCGACGGCCTCATCGCCGAGGTCGGCCCGGCCCTGAGCCAGGCAGGCGCGCAGGTCATCGAGGCCGGCGGCCTGGTCGCACTGCCGGGTCTGGTCGATCTGCACACCCACTTGCGCGAGCCGGGACGCGAAGACGCCGAGACGGTGCAGACCGGCACGGCGGCCGCGGCGATGGGCGGCTACACCGCGGTGCACGCGATGGCCAACACCGACCCGGTCGCGGATACCGCGGGAGTGGTGGAGCAGATCTGGCGGCTCGGCACTCAGGCCGGCCGGTGCGACGTGCAGCCGGTCGGAGCGGTGACGGCGGGCCTGGCGGGCGGTCAGCTGGCCGAGCTCGGTGCCATGGCCGACTCAGCGGCCCGGGTCCGGGTCTTCTCCGACGACGGTCGGTGCGTTTCTGATGCGGTAGTGATGCGGCGGGCGCTGGAGTACGTCAAGGCGTTCGACGGCGTGATCGCCCAGCACGCGCAGGAGCCGCGGCTGACCGACGGCGCACAGCTGAACGAGGGCGAGATGTCCGGGCTGCTCGGGCTGGCCGGCTGGCCTGCGGTCGCCGAGGAGGCGATCATCGCGCGGGACTGCCTGCTGGCCGCGCACGTCGGCTCGGCCCTGCATGTCTGCCACGTGTCGACGGCCGGGTCGGTGGAGATAATCCGCTGGGCCAAGTCCAAGGGGTGGCGGGTGACCGCCGAAGTCACGCCGCATCACTTGCTGCTGACCGACGAGCTGGCAGTCAGCTACGACCCTGTGTACAAGGTGAATCCGCCGCTGCGCACCCGCGCGGACGTCGAGGCGCTGCGCGCCGGGCTGGCCGACGGCACCATCGACTGCGTCGCCACCGATCATGCGCCGCACCCAGTCGAGGACAAGGAGACCGAGTGGCAGGTGGCAGCGTTCGGGATGACCGGGCTGGAGACCGCACTGCGAGTGGTGCAGGAGGCCATGGTCGGCACCGGGCTGCTGGACTGGGCCGGCGTGGCTGACCGGATGTCGGCGCGCCCGGCGGCGATCGGGAAGCTGGACGGCAACGGCGCGCCGCGGCACGGCTGCCCGCTGACCCAGGGGAATCCGGCCAGTCTGGTCTTGTACGACCCGGCTGCCCGCAGCCTGGTCGACCCGGCCCAGCACGTCTCCCGCAGCCGGAACACCCCGTTCGCCGGGATGGAACTGCCCGGCCACGTGGTGGCGACATTCCTGCGCGGGGTGCCGACCGTGCTCGACGGAAAGCTGGCCCGGTGACCGCGGCCCGGCCGCGCCCGGCCATCCTGGTGCTGGAGGACGGCACGACGTTCGGCGGCACGAATTTCGGTGCGGACGGCGAGACCTTCGGGGAGATGGTCTTCAACACCGGCATGACCGGCTATCAGGAGACGCTGACCGATCCTTCGTACTGCCGCCAGATCGTCGCGATGACTGCCCCGCACATCGGCAACACCGGTGTCAACGACACCGACCCCGAGTCCCGCCAGATCTGGGTGAGCGGCTACGTGGTGCGCGAGCCTGCTCGCATCGCCTCGAACTGGCGGTCGCAGCGCAGCCTGCAGGACGAACTGGCCAGGCAGGGCATCACTGGCATCGCCATGCCGGGCACCAGGGCGCTGACCAGGCATCTGCGTGATCAGGGGGCGATGCGGGCCGGCATCAGCGCCATCACCACCGACCCCGGGCAGCTGCTCGAACGGGTGCTGGCCAGCCCTCAGATGACCGGCGCTGACCTGGCCCGCGAGGTCAGTACGCAGCAGTCCTACGTGGTGTCGCCGCCCGACGGCGGCCCGGTCCGGTACCGCGTCGCGGCGGTGGACCTCGGTATCAAGGCGGCCACGCCGCGCTCGATGGCTGCCCTCGGCTGCGAGGTGCACGTGCTGCCAGCCACCTCGACTGGCGCAGACATTCTCGCCGTGAGCCCGGACGGCGTCTTCTTCTCCAACGGGCCGGGCGACCCGGCCGCCATCGGCTACGCCGTGCAGGCTATGCAGGACGTGCTGGCCACCGGCACGCCGGTATTCGGCATCTGCCTGGGCAGCCAGGTGCTCGGCCGGGCGCTCGGCCTGGGTACCTACAAGCTCAGGTTCGGTCACCGCGGGGTCAACCAGCCAGTGCAGGATCTGCGCACCGGCCACGTGCAGATCACCAGCCACAACCATGGCTTCGCGGTCGCGCTGCCCGGCAGCCAGGACAGCTGGCGGCCGGGCGTGCCGGCGGCCGAGCAGATCGGCCGCGGCTTCGGCACGCGGTTCGGGCCGGCCGAGATTACCCACGTGAACCTCAATGATGGCGTCGTCGAGGGGCTGCGGCTGCTGGAGGCGCCCGCCTTCAGCGTGCAGTACCACCCGGAGGCAGCCCCCGGGCCGCACGATGCCGCGGGATTGTTCACTGAGTTCTGCGAGCTGATGGAGGCGCACCGTGCCTAAGCGCGCAGACCTGACGTCCGTGCTGGTGATCGGGTCAGGGCCGATCATCATCGGGCAGGCATGCGAATTCGACTACTCGGGTACCCAGGCCTGCCGGGTGCTGCGTGAGGAGGGCATCCGGGTCAGCCTGGTCAACTCCAATCCGGCGACGATCATGACCGACCCGGAGTTCGCCGACGCTACTTACGTCGAGCCGATCACCACCGAGGTGCTGGAGAAGGTCATCGCCATCGAGCGGCCGGACGCGATCCTGCCGACGCTGGGCGGCCAGACCGCACTCAACGCCGCGGTCGCGCTGCACGACAGCGGCATTCTGGCCAAGTACGACGTCGAGCTCATCGGGGCCGGCATCGAGGCGATCCGGGCCGGGGAAGACCGCAGCCAGTTCAAGGACCTGGTGATCGGCATCGGTGCCGAGGTGCCGCGCAGTGTCATCTGCCACAGCCTGCAGGAATGCCGAGGCGCCGCCGCCGAGCTGGGCTTCCCGGTGGTGATCAGGCCGTCGTTCACCCTCGGCGGCACCGGTTCCGGCATCGCCAGGACGGCGGCGGACCTGGACCGGATCGCCGGGGCGGGCCTGGACGCCAGCCCGGTCACCGAGGTGCTGCTGGAAGAGTCCGTCCTCGGCTGGAAGGAATTCGAGCTCGAGCTTATGCGCGACTGGCAGGACAACGTGGTCATCGTCTGCTCGATCGAGAACATCGACCCGATGGGCGTGCACACCGGCGACTCAGTCACCGTCGCGCCGGCCATGACGCTGACCGACCGCGAGTACCAGCACATGCGCGACGTTGCGATCGCGACGGCGCGCGCGGTCGGGGTGGACACCGGCGGCTGCAACATCCAGTTCGCGGTGCACCCGCAGACTGGCCGGATGGTCGTCATCGAGATGAACCCGCGGGTGTCCCGCTCCAGCGCGCTGGCGTCGAAGGCAACCGGGTTCCCGATCGCCAAGATCGCGGCCCGGCTGGCCATCGGCTACACGCTGGACGAGATCCGCAACGACATCACCGGCGCGACCCCGGCCAGCTTTGAGCCGTCGCTGGATTACGTGGTGGTCAAGGTGCCGCGATTCGCGTTCGAGAAGTTCCCCGGCGCCGACCCGGTGCTGACCACGCACATGAAGTCGGTGGGCGAGGCGATGGCCATCGGCAGCAGCTTCGCCGAGGCCCTGCAGAAGGCGCAGCGGTCGCTGGAGCAGCGCAACGCGTCGTTCAGCTGGGCGCAGCCGGCCGGGGATGCCGACGTGCTGCTGGCGGCGTGCGCGGTGCCGCACGACGGTCGGCTCGTCACCGTGCACCAGGCGCTGCGGGCCGGTGCCACGGTCGAGCAGGTATCGGCAGCCAGCGGGATCGATCCGTGGTTCGTCGACCAGATCGCCGGGATCGAGGAGCGCGCCCGGCTGATCGCCGCCGCCGGCCTGAGCTCGGCACAGGACGTCCGGGCGGCGAAGGCAGCCGGGTTCTCCGACGGCCAGCTCGGCCAGCTGTGCGGGCAGACCGAGGCCGCGATCCGGCAGCTGCGGACTGAGCTCGGCGTGCGGCCGGTCTACCACACGGTCGACACGTGTGCCGCGGAGTTCGCGGCCACGACGCCGTACCTGTACTCGACGTACGACATCGAGACCGAGGTGCCGCCGGGCGAGCTGCCCAAGGTGATCATCCTGGGCAGCGGTCCGAACCGGATCGGCCAGGGCATCGAGTTCGACTACGCCTGCGTGCACGCGTCGTTCGCGCTGACCGCGGCGGGCTACGAGACCGTCATGGTCAACTGCAATCCCGAGACCGTGTCCACCGACTACGACACTTCCGGGCGGCTCTACTTCGAACCGCTGACCCTGGAGGACGTGCTGGAGATCGTCCGCGCCGAGCAGGCCTGCGGGCTGGTCGCCGGCGTGATCGTTCAGCTGGGCGGGCAGACGCCGCTGGGCCTGGCCAGGGCGCTGGCGGCCGAGGGCGTGCCGGTGGTCGGCACCTCGCCGGAAGCTATTCACCTGGCCGAGGACCGGGGTGAGTTCGGCAGCGTGCTGGCGGCCGCGGGACTGCTGGCACCCCGGCACGGCACCGCCACGTCGGTAGCCGAGGCGGAGACGGTCGCGCACGAGATCGGGTACCCCGTGCTGGTCCGGCCGTCCTATGTACTCGGCGGCCGCGGCATGGAGATCGTCTACGACGACGCCTCGCTGGGCGACTACGTGCAGCGGGCCACCGAGGCGAGTCCTGAGCACCCGGTGCTGATCGACCGGTTCCTCGACGACGCGATCGAGGTCGACGTCGACGCGCTGTACGACGGCCGGGAACTGTACCTGGGCGGCGTGATGGAGCACATCGAGGAGGCCGGCATCCACTCCGGCGACTCGGCCTGCGCGCTGCCGCCGATCACCTTCGGCCAGGAGTACATCTCCCTGATCAGGACCTCGACCGAGGCGATCGCCCGCGGGGTCGGCGTGCGCGGACTGCTCAACGTCCAGTACGCCATCGCGGCGGGGGTGCTGTACGTGCTGGAAGCCAACCCGCGCGCATCACGGACCGTGCCGTTCGTGTCGAAGGCGACGGCGGTGCCGCTGGCCAAGGCGGCCGCCCGGATCATGCTGGGCACGACGATCGCGGAGCTGCGGGCGGAGGGCATGCTGCCGGCCGCCGGCGACGGCGGGACGCTGCCACTGGACGCCCCGATCGCGGTCAAGGAGGCGGTGCTGCCATTCTCCAGGTTCGCCGACGCCGCAGGCGAGGGCGTGGACACCGTGCTCGGGCCGGAGATGCGCTCGACCGGCGAGGTCATGGGCATCGACGAGGACTTCGGCACCGCCTACGCCAAATCGCAGGCGGCCGCCTACGGCTCGCTTCCGCTGGCTGGCCGGGCCTTTGTCTCGGTCGCGGGCAAGGACAAGCGCTCGATGATCTTCCCGGTGAAGCGCCTGGTCGAGCTTGGCTTCGAGATCTGGGCAACCGGCGGAACCGGGGAGGTTCTGCGCCGCAACGGCGTTCGTGCCACGATCGTGCGTAAGTACAGCGAAGGGCCCGGCTCCGAGGGGGAGCCGACCATCGTGGACCGGATCCTGGACGGCCAGGTCGACCTGATCGTGAACACGCCCACCGGCGGTCCCGGCCAGTCCGGATTCCGCCGCGACGGGTATGAGATCCGGACGGCAGCAGTGCGCCGGGCGATTCCGTGCGTCACTACGGTGCAGGGCCTGTGGGCCGCTGTGCAGGGCATCGAGGCGATCAAGAGGGATGAGGTCGGAGTGCGGTCGCTGCAGGAGCACGCCGCCAGGCTGCGTGGTCCGGCCGCGGGCCCGGGCGGTCCCGGCGGTCACACGCAGGTACCGGAGGCTGGGCTATGACCCATAGCGAGATGGATGCGCAGGCCGGCCCGGTACAAGTGCGCGGCACCGTGCTGACGGTCCGGCGGGTCGATGCTTACTTTGCGATGACGCTGGTCGCGCCGGCCATCGCCGCGCGTTTCAAGCCCGGCCAGTTCATCACGCTGGCCGTCGGCGGGCCGGATAGCTCGATGCTGCTGAGCCGGGCGTTCTCGATTCACGACGTGCGGCCCGACCATGGCGGCACTGTGGAGTTCGTGTTCGCGGTGCACGGCCGCGGCACCCAGTGGCTGGCCGAGCGCCGGGCCAGGGACCTGCTTGATGTGACCGGCCCGCTGGGCAGGCCGTTCCCGTTGCCGCGCGACCCGGCCAGCTGCCTGCTGATCGGCGGCGGCTACGGCAGCGCGCCGCTGTTCTCGCTAGCCGGCAAGCTGAAGGAACGGCAATGCGAAGTCGACTTCCTGCTCGGCGCGGGCAGCGGTGACCGGGTCTTTGGCGCGCTGACCGCCCGGCGCACCGGCCGGTCGGCCACCATCACCACCGAGGACGGCTCGCTGGGCACCCGCGGAATGGTGACCGACATGCTGGACCAGGTCATCCACGACGGCCGGACCGACGTGATCTACGCCTGCGGGCCGATGCCGATGCTGCGCCAGATCACCCTGCTGGCGCGGCGGTACGACATCCCGGTGCAGGCGGCCGTCGAGGAAGCGATGGCCTGCGGCGTCGGCGTCTGCATGACCTGCGTGCTGCCGGTCGTCGGCTCGGACGGGATCACCAGGATGTCGCGCTCGTGCGTGGACGGCCCGGTCTTTCGCGGCGAGTCAGTGCGCTGGGACGACGTCGGCACGATTCCCTTCGACGCC
Organism: uncultured Actinomycetota bacterium; assembly: GCA_963713585.1. GTDB lineage: Bacteria > Actinomycetota > Actinomycetes > Streptosporangiales > Streptosporangiaceae > JAJYUU01. The sequence goes on from CAVQMG010000012.1 coordinate 158,691, forward strand.
TTCGGCGCGCCGGGCTGGGAGCCGCGCAGTCGCCGGGCAGCCGGCGCGGGCCTGCCCGCTCCGGCGGTCGCCGATGGTCAGCCCGGCCGCGCTCCGCAGGGCGGCCGGGGGAGCGGCAGGCCCGGCTCATGAGCGTCGACCTCAGGACGCGGCTCGGCCACGTCGAACTGCCGAACCCGATCATGACGGCCTCCGGTTGCGCCGGCGCCGGCCGCGAGCTCGCGCAGTTCATGGACGTCTCGAAGATCGGGGCGATTGTCACCAAGTCGGTCATGCTGGGTCCTCGGTCAGGACGGCCGACGCCGCGGATGGCCGAGACCCCGAGCGGCATGCTCAATTCGATTGGCCTGCAGGGACCCGGCATTGATGCCTTCCTGCAGCGTGATCTGCCGTGGTTGCTGTCACGCGGAGCGCGGGCCGTGGTGTCGATCGCGGGCGGTACCGTGGCCGAGTACGCCGACCTGGCCGGCCGGCTCAACGACGCGGCCGGGGTGACCGCCATCGAGGTCAATATCTCCTGCCCGAACGTCGAGCACCGTGGCCAGGTCTTCGCGTGCAACCCGGAGTCCTCCGCGTCGGTCATCGAAGCGGTCCGGGCCAGGGCGCGGTATGACATCCCGGTATTCGCCAAGCTGTCGCCGGACGTCACCGACATTGTCACGATCGCCAAGGCCTGCGTCTCGGCCGGGGCCGACGGACTGTCCATGATCAACACCCTGCTGGGCATGGTGATCGACACCGACACGATGCAGCCGCACCTGGCCGGGCTGACCGGCGGTTTGTCCGGCCCGGCAATCCGTCCGGTGGCGGTCCGCTGCATCTGGCAGGTGCGCGAGGCCCTGCCTGGCGTCCCGATTATCGGCATGGGCGGCGTCAGAACGGGCAGGGACGCGCTTGAGCTGATCCTGGCGGGTGCCTCGATGGTCAGCGTGGGTACCACGCTGTTCCACGACCCGTCGGCCTGCGCGCGCATCCTGCGGGAGCTCGAGGAGGAACTGACGGCCCGCGGCGTGGAGCGGCTGGCCGACGTTGTCGGACTGGCGCACCAGGCCAGGGCCATGACCGGGCGCACGGCGAGCCCGAACGCCAGAGTGAGGAGAAGCTGATGGCCGGCCAGGCACCCATCGCAGTCGCGCTCGACGCGCCGGACCTGGAGACGGCGGCCCGCTGGGCTGGGCTGGTGACACCGCACGTCAGCACGGTCAAGGTCGGGCTGGAGCTGTACCTGCGGTACGGCCCGGAGGCGGTCGCCTCGGTGCGCGGCGCCAGCGGCGTGCAGGTCTTCCTTGACCTCAAGCTGCACGACATCCCGGCCACCGTGGCCGGCGCGGCTAGATCCGTGGCCAGGCTCAGGCCGGCCCTGCTCACCGTGCACGCCGCCGCCGGGCCGGCGGCTATCAGGGCGGCCGCCGAGGCGGCGCCGGATGTCCGGATCGTTGCGGTGACCGTGCTGACGTCTCTCGGCGAGGCCGACCTGGCCAGGATCGGCATGGCCGGCCCGGTCCGCGACGCCGCGCTACGGCTCGCGGCGCTGGCCGTCGAGTCCGGCGCACGGGGTCTGGTCTGCTCACCGCAGGAAGTCGCGGCGGTGCGTGCCGAGGTAGGCGAGGACATCCTGCTGATCACGCCGGGCGTGCGGCCGGCCGGGACCGACGCCCACGATCAGGCGCGGATCGCGACGCCCGAGGAAGCGCTGCAGGCAGGCGCGGACCTGCTCGTGATCGGCAGGCCCATCACTGCCGCCGCCGACCCCGGCGCGGCCGCGGCCGCGATCGCCGCTTCATTGCGGCGCGTCGCGGTTCTGCGCGGCTGACCGCGCGGGCTCGCCCTGGCCCGCCGCCACCGGAGGCGAACGCGGGAGACCGCGGCACCTGCCTGGTTGTTATTGACCGCAACGCGGTCTATAAAGGATGTCTGAGCGCAAGCGGGGCCTCATTGGAGCTCGGTTCTTGTGCAGGCACGCGTGCAACACGGCAGTCGCCGGGTCAGCATCCCTCGCATCTTGATCGTGTCCCAGCCAACTGTCGACGGCGTTGCCGTCTGCATCCGGCACCAGGTGACCGAAGCAGTCCGGGCCGGGTTCGAGGTGACGGTCGCCTGCCCGGCGACGGGTGATCTGGCGGGCTGGGTCGTGCAGTCCGGGGCGCGCTGGCAGCAGCTTGAGCTGCGCCGCTCGCCGCACCTCACCGACGTGCTGGCGGTCGCGCGGATCCGGCGGCTCGCCCGCGGCTGCCAGCTTGTGCACCTGCATTCGTCCAAGGCAGGGGCGGTCGGACGACTCGCGCTGGCGAGTATGGGGCGGACGCGGCCGTCCAGCGCATTCACGCCCCACGGCTGGTCTTGGCTGGCCAGCGGCTGGCTCATGGTTGGCTATCGCGTTCTCGAGCGGCTCTTACTGCCGGTGACAACTGCCGTGATCGCCGTGTCCCGCGAGGAGCGAGCAGACGGCCTGGCCATGCTGGGCCGCCGGGCCGGCCGGATCGTCGTCATCCCCAACGGGGCGGACACGTCGCGGTTCGAGCCGCAAGGACCGGTGGCGGCACGGGCGGACGATCCGCTGGTCGTGTGTGTCGGACGGCTCAGCCATCAGCGCGGGCCCGATGTGGCTGTTGCCGCGCTCGCGCTCATGCGCACACCGGGAGTCAGGCTGCGGCTGGTGGGCGAGGGCGCCGACCGTCCGGCCATCGAGGACCAGGTCAGGATCCTCGGCCTGGCCGGCCGGGTCGAGCTAGCCGGACGCCGCCCGGACCCCGCACCTGACCTTCGCGCTGCTGACGTGGTCATCGTCCCGTCCCGGTATGACGGCATGGCGCTGGTCTTGCTCGAGGCCATGGCCTGCGGCGCCGCTATCGTGGCGACCCGGGTGGCCGGCAGCTCGGCGCTGGCGGAGCCGGCGAGCTAGTCCCGGCCGACGATCCGCGCGCTCTCGCCGAAGCCGTCGACGCGCTGCTAGCCGATCCCGAGCAACGTCGTCGTCTCGGGCTCGGCGCCCGGCAGCGAGTAGTTGAGCGGTATTCACTGCAGCGCTCGCTTGATGAGACAATCAGGCTCTGGCGAAAAATTACTATCTGCCCGGCCTGCGGACGACCAGTGCTGGAGAGGCTCGGGCGGAACGCTCCGGCGAGGGAGACTGCCAGTTGACCCCGGATTCGGCCGGCCAGTCGGTTCCGCTGCAGCGGGCCGTCAGGATTCTGTGGCGCCGCAAGTTTGTCTGCCTGGCTGTCGTGGCCGTCATTCTGGCCGGCGGCTCGAGCTGGCTGCTGACCAGGCCGAAGGTTTACCAGTCGGCATCGATGGTGGCCTTGCTTCCCGTCGCCTCCAACGCCGGCGTGCTGCCCAACTACCCCAACCTGGTCGCTAGCCTGGTCCCTACCTACGTGCAGCTGGTGTCGAGCCCGGTGTTGCTGGACCAGGTAGCGGCCACCGCGCCCTTCCACATCACCGAGGCACAGCTGGCCAGCGAGGTACATGGCGAGTCGATGTCCAGCGCCGCCGTTATCAGCATCGTTGTCGATGACGCCAACGCGGTCAGGGCCCAGGAGATCGCCGCGACGACCACCGCCGCGTTCCTTGACCGGCTGCAGCGCAATGGCGTGGTCGTGCCGCAGGTCTACGGCCGGCCGACGGTACCCGACAAGCCCTACGGGCCGAACCTCAAGCTCGTGCTCGCCGTCCTGATCGGGCTGGCGCTCATCTGCGGTGCTGCCGCGGGACTCGCGCGGGACAGGCTCGCCGGGCAGGCTGCCGCCACACCGGCCGGGCAGGCGCCGGCCGGGGACGCGAACCCGGCGGCCAGTGACGACGCGGACGGCGACGGCGGGCCTGCGCCCGGCGCCGCGCCGCCGCGCGCTTCGGAGCCCTCGGCGGTCAGCTAGGGCTCGGTCCACTGGGGTGCCCTCGCCGCTGCGGCCAGGTAGGCGCGGCGGTAGCGGGCGAGCATCGCGGCGGTGCTCCAGCGCGGCGCGGCGGCCAGCGCGCTCGCGCTCAGCTGTGCCGCGAAGTCCCGGTCGGCCAGGACGCGGCCGATGGCGCCAGCGATCGCGGCCGGGTCGTTCTGCGGCACCAGCAGCGCGGCGTCAGCTGGCACCAGGTCGGCGATGCCGTCGACGGCGGTTGCGACGACCGGCGCACCCAGGGACAGAGCTTCGAGGACGGCCAGCGGAATGCCTTCCCACCGGGACGTGCTGACCACGCACCGCGCCAGGCCGACCAGGGCGGCGACGTCGTCGACGACGCCGAGAAACAGCACGGTCCCGCCGGATCGCGCCGCCAGCTGGGTCAGCGGTTGCCGTAGCGGGCCGTCACCGGCCACGACGACGACCGGACCGCGCAGCCGGGCAGCCGCGGCGATGAGGACCGGCCAGTTCTTCTGCTCGACGAGCCGGCCGATGCCGACCACCAGCGGCGAAGATCCGAGGCCGAGCGCGGCGTGCAGCGTGGCCAGGCGTTCGGGGCCAGCCGGGCTGAGCTGAGCGCCGTTCGGGATAACGTCAATCCGTTCTGCGGCAAAGCCGGCCAGGCGCAGCGACCGGGCCACCGAGGGCGCGCAGGTGATGACACGCCGTGCGGTCCGCTGCAGGATCAGGCTGGCAAGCGCGTAGTCCTCGGGCGCGAGCCCGTGCAGCGTCGGCACCAGCACCGGACGGGCGGAGCGGGCCGGGCCAACCTGAGTCAGCGCCGCGGTCGCCGCGAGCCTGGCCATTGCCGTCGCCCTGACGTTATGGGAGTGGATCACCTGCGGCCGCAGCCTGCCGATGCAGCCGGCCAGGGCGGCAGTGGCGGCGCCGGCGGACAGGACAGCACGGGCGCCCCGGGTGGTCGCCGGAAGCGGGAAGTGGATGGCGCCTGCGGCCCGGACCCGGCCGACCCAGGGGCCGGGAGCCGACGCGACGACAACGTCGTCGCCTCGGGCGGACGCATCGGCGGCCAGCTGGATCACCATGTTCTCCATGCCGCCGGCTGACATTCCGGGCAGCACGTGCAGGATCCTCACGGGCTTTCTTCCGTGAGGACGGCTTCCCATACGGCAAGGTGCGCGCGGGCGCAGCCGGCCAGCGAGTACAGCTGCGAAGCCCGGCCGCGCGCCGCTGCTCCCAGAGCCGAGGCGGCGACCGGATCGGCAGCCAGCTGCTCCATCGCGGCGCGCAGCTCAGGCCCACTGCCGGGCGGCACCAGCACGCCGCAGTCCGCGCTCAGCAGTTCCGGGATGCCGCCCACCGACGAGGCGATGCACGGCAGGCCGGCCGCCATGGCCTCCAGCAGGGCCAGGGGCAGGTTCTCATTCACCGACGGCAGCACGAAGACGTCAGCGCGCAGCAACTGCGCGGCGGCGTCAGTCCGGTATCCGGTGAACTCGACCTGGTCGCTGCGGCCGGCCGTGCGGACGAGTTCCTCGCAGACCAGCCGGTCCGGGCCGTCACCGATCATCAGCAGCCGGAAATCGGGCCGCTGCTCCGCGATGGCCAGGAAGTCCGCACCAGCAGCGGTGTTGCCTTGCACGGGGCGAACGAGCCGACGGTGGCGAAGATGGTGATGCCGTCGGTGCGGCCGCTCCGGATTCGGGCCGGGATCTGAACGCCGTTGGGCAGCACCGCGATCCGGCGCTGCGGTACTCGCAGGCGCGTGTGCAGGAAGTCAGCGATGGCCGCTGACGGCGCGATCGTACGGGCGAACCGCCGGGCCAGGATGCCGTCGGCCACCAGCCGGCTGCTGCCTGGCTAGCCCCGGCGGGCGGCCATGGAGCGGGCCGGCGGTGACCCACCGGCCAGCTGCGCGGTCAGGAACGCCATGGAACGTGGCCACGACTGGTGCGCGGTATCCCGCCGCCAGGCAGGCAACCAGCCCGGCCCGGCGGTCCTGCGCGTGGATGATGTCGGGCTTCAGCTCGGCCAGCAACCGGGCGGCGGCCGCCATCCCGCGCACATCGGCCTTCGAGCCGATGCGCAGCGGCCGGAGCAGGTGCCGGGAATCCGCGGCGCTGCAGACCAGACCTGGGGCGGCGATGGTGACCTGCGGCCCGGCTGGCATGGCCGCCAGCTGACTGGCCAGGGCGGCGGTCAGGTCGACCGGCCCGCCGCGGTCCTGAGTCAGCAGGAACACCACCCTCATGACGCGCGCTCCCGGCGACCGGTTGCGCGCTTGACGGCGTCGAGCACGGCGAGGACGCCCAGGCCGCCGTGCATCGCGGCCACGCAGGTGCCGTCGGAGAACTCCTCCATGAAGGCCCGCGGAATCCGCAGGGCTTCAGTCGCCGGCCGCCACCAGCCCGGCCAGGTGGTGACGGCCGAGCTGAACCCCGCGGCGGCGACGGCCGAGATCACCCGGTCGTCGAGCAGCCCGGCCGGATAGGCGAACGAGAGCACCGGACGGCCGATCAGGTCCTCGAGGTCGTTTTTGCTGCCCCTGATCTCGCTGTCGAGCTGGGCGGCCGTGCAGCCGCGCAGGTCAGGATGGGTCCGGCTGTGCGCCCCGATCTCGATTCCGGCCGCGGCCACCTCCCGCAGCTGGCCGGGGGTCATGTAGCCGGGCTGGCCAAGCAGCCTGCTTGGCGCGTAGAGCGTGGCTGGCAGCCGCTGCGAGGTGAGCGGGCCCAGCGCATGGGCGTGATTGTCGGCCCAGGCGTCGTCGAAGGTCAGGACGAGCCGCCGGGTGCCGGCCGGTCCGGCGGCCAGGTCTGCTGCCGCCTCGGCCAGCGGCACGATGGGTATCTCGTGCCGGTGCTGAGCGAGGATCTCGAGCTGGCGGGCGAAGATAGCGGGCGGGACCGCCATCTTGGTGTCGGCCACATCAATCCGGTGCCAGCCGATCACGACGGCCGCGGGTCCGGCCGGCGATGGCCAGCGCGCCCGGAGCCGGACTGCGGCGGCAACCGAGGGGCGCACGCTAGCCGCCTGCCGGGAGCGGCAGCGGCGGGCGGACGGCGACCGCTGTCCGGACCGCGATCCCCTGACCGGCCGCGAGGCTGGCGCCGAGGGCCGGCAGGAACCACAGCGGCGGATAGTACTGCTCGGCCAGAAAGAGCGCGCCGACGCAGGCGACGATGAATCCGGCGGCACAGGCCGCCTGCAGCTGATCGGCTCGCTCCTCGGCGAACCGTCGCCGGAGATGCGCCCACGACCAGCCGAGGTAGGCCAGGAACAGCAGCAGCCCGGGCGCTCCTTGCTCAGCCAGGATGACCAGGTAGGCCTCTTCGCCGCTGATGGTCGTGACGTTCGACGGGAACGGCAGGCTCTCGTCCGCTGCGGGCGCGTACCGGAAGAACTGGTAGACGAAATTGCCCGGTCCTACGCCGGTGACCGGATAGTGCTCCCATTCCTGCACCTCGACCCGGTAATAGCCGAGCCGGATGTCGATGTTCTTGGTCGCGACGCTGGCCTTGGCGCCGAAGTCAGCCTGCACCAGGCTCGGGCTCAGCAGCAGCACCAGCCCCGCGGCAGCGGCAAGGAAGACCGCGATCCCTGTTACCCACCTCAGCCGGATGCGCCCGGTGGCCAGCGCCCAGCACGCTGCCAGCGCCAGCCCGGTCAGCGCGCTGCGGGAGAATGTCGCGAGCGTGCAGCCAAGGATCAGCCCGGCCGCGCCGATCCAGGGGGCCCGGCGCCAGCCGGAGGCGCCCCGTCGTGCCTGGAAGAGCGCCAGCGGCAGCGTGCTGGCGAGCAGGAAGCCGAAGTCATTCGGGTCCATGAGCGGTCCGCTTGCGCGCGATACGTGGCCGCTGAGCAGCGCCGTGAGCCCGATGATGCTCGCGATGGCGGCGGCCAGGACGACCACCCGGACGAGGATCTCGGCGCGGCTGCGCTGCCCGCGGACGGCTTGCAGCACCAGGAAGTACAGCGCGCCGAAGGTGAGGTACCGAAGGGACGTGACGAGCGCGGCCCGGTAGTTCTGCGCCATCGTGATCGACACGCAGGTCCACAGCAAAAACGCGCAGATCAGCCACAGCTGGGGCGTGCGCAGAACCGGCCGGCGGTTGACGGCCCAGCTGAGAGCCCAGGCCGCGACGGCCAGAATGCCGACGGCCTTGTCGATAGTCAGCAGTCCCGCGCCGTGATCAAGGTACGCGGTGAAAAAGAACGTCGCGGCGAGCACCGCGACGGCGAGGTCTGGCGACAGGAGCAGCAGCCCGGCGGCCAGCAGAACGCCCAGCACGGCTAAGCCGGCAGCGGCTCCGGCCAGAACGGCAACGGCGGCACTGAGCCCGACGGCAAGCGTCAGCACCGGGCCTGGCCGGCGCATCCGCCGGACCGTCGGCTGCGGCTCGCTGGTGATCACTCGGACGGCCCGCTTTCCGCCGCTAGACGGCGACGATCCTCACAGGCCCGCTCATACCGTCTCATGGCACGCAGGCCGTCGGCTAGCGCTCGCGGCGAATCGTTCGAAGGTGTCATGATGAGCGAAGTAAGGGGCCACAGCAACGCGAACGAGGCGGAAGCCATCGCCAGTACTGAGCCCCTGCTTGCCGGTGGCCGTACCCGGGCCGTGCGCGGTGCGCTGTGGCTCTCCCTCGGGTCGTGGGCGGCCAAGGGCGCGCAGACCATCGTGCTGCTGGTGCTGGCACGCGCGCTCGTCCCGGCACAGTTCGGCTTGCTGGCGATCGCAGCGCTGACCTACAACGTCCTGCAGGCCGTCAGCGAGCTTGGCGTGGCCGATGCCCTGACCTACCTGGCCGATCGCATCGAAGAAGCGTCGCGGACTGCCCTGACCATGGTGCTGGCGCTGGGCCTGCTCCTGATGGCCGTCATGTGGGCCAGCGCGCCGTTCCTGGCGGTTTTCTTCCACAGTCCGGACAGCGCATTCGTGCTCAGGGGGTTCGCGGTATCACTGCCTTGTGACGCGGCCGCGCAGGTCCCCATCGGCAGGCTGACGCGGTCACTGAGCTTCTCCCGTCGCGCTGTCGTCGACACGCTGCCATCCGTCGTCGGTGCTGCGGTCACGATCGGCGTGGTGCTCGGCGGTCATCCGCTGGCCGGACTGGTAGCCGGGCAAGTTGCCGGTGCCGTGGCGAATCTTGGCGTGGCGATGCTCGTCGGGCCGCGCTGCTGGCCTGGCTGGAGCCCGGCCCTGGCCCGGCAGCTGCTGAGTTACGGCGGCTATCTGAGCGGCGCCGATCTGATCAACCTCGGCCTGCTGAACATCGATTACATCGTGATCGGGCACGTGCTGGGGCCCGCTCAGCTGGGGTTGTACTCGCTGGCCTACCGGATCTGCTTCATGCCGTACCTGTCGATCGCCGTGGTTGCCAACGGGGCCGTCTTCCCCTATTACTGCCGGCTGCCGTCGCACGCGGCGGTGGCCAGGTCTGCCGAAAAAACCCTCGCCCTGATCTGCGCCGTGAGCACGCCGTGGTTCGCGGGTCTGGTCCTGTTCGCCGACGACATCACAGTGCTGGGCGCCAAATGGGCGCCTGCCGCGGGCGCGGTACGGTTCCTGGCCGTCTACGGGCTGCTGTTGTCGGTGATCCTCAGCGTTCTTCAGATCCTGAAAGCCATCGGCCGCACCCGCCTTGTCTTTCTCGGCCGCGGCCTGCACCTGGCCGCGCTGACTGCGGTGATCGTCGCGACCGTGTCAGGCGGGATCACTGTCGTGGGCGCTGACCAGGCAGCGGTGGCGGGCGCAGTCGTCGTGATCGTCGGCGCGTGGGCGATCCGGTATGCCGGGCTGAGCCCTCGCGCGCTGGCGCGGGCGGCGGGCCTGCCGCTGCTCGGCGCTGGTGCGATGGCGGCCACGGCCGGGTTGCTGAGCCTGATACCGGCGCTGCGGGGGTCAGGTTCGCTGCCGGTGCTCGTCCTAGTCGGCCTCAGTTCGCTGGTCGCCTATGCCGTCATCACGCTGACGGTCATGCCGGAACCGCTCCGGCAGGGCTGGGCGGCTCTTCGCGGCCAGCCGCAGCCGCAGCCGCAGCCGCGGCCGCGGCCGCGGCCGCGGGAAAGCGAGGGGTGATGTGCTCCGCTGACGCCAACAGCCACTCTTACCGGGACAGTCACCTGGGCGCCGCCAAGGCCACTGCCTATGACGAAGACCTGTGGGATCCGGCCGCGGCGAAGGGGCTGGAGTGGCTGGTCGAGCAGCGACTGCTGACCGGCTTGCTGCGGGCGGCCGGCCACGACACAGCCGCCGGCCCGGCCGCCCGGCCCGGCGGCACGGCGGACTTCGCCTGCGGCACCGGGCGGGTTCTTCAGTTCCTCAGCCGCCGGTACCCGGCGCCGGTAGGAATCGACGTCTCGGCCGACATGCTGGCGCTGGCGCGGCGCCGGTGCCCCGGTGCCGCATTCGTGCTGGGTGACGTGACGGCTCATCCGAGCCTGGCTCCGGGGCCCTATGACCTGATCACCGCGTTCCGCTTCTTCCTCAACGCCGAGCCGGCCCTGCAGGCCGCGACGCTGGCGTGGATGCGCGGGGCCCTGCGGCCGGGCGGCTTAGTGCTGGCGAACTTCCACCTGAATCCGCGCAGCCTGCGCGGGACCTACCTGCGGCTGCGCGTGCGCGAGGACAGCAGGCCGCCGATGGCCGCGCCTGCCGAGTCGGCCGCCCTGTTCGCCGCGCACGGCTTCACCGTCCGTGCGATGGCCGGATACAGCTTCCTGCCCTACCGGCGTGAGGGCAGGCACCTGCTGGCCCCGGCGGCGCGGCGAGTCGTCGAGCTGAACCTGGCCGGCCGCCCGTCCTTGCTGCCCGTCGCAAGCTGCTTCCTGGTGGTTGCGTCATGCGAAGGCTGACCCGGCCGGTGACCGGCGCCGGTGGCGAGCGCAGCCAGCCGGACGACGCGCGCCAGTTTGCCGCCCGTATTGCCCGGCATCCGGCGGCCTGGCGGTTCCTGCTGCCACGACGGCCCGACGGCCCGGTCGTCCTCGCTGACCTTGAGCCGGTTACCACCGAGAATCTGCTGCGGTCCTATCCGCAGGCGCTGGTGTTCGGACGGACGGCGCGCGAGCTGTCCGGCGCAGGCAACGCGGTCATCTGGGACGGCACCCATCTGCCGGTGCTGCCGGGCCGGGCCGGGCTCGTCGTCTGCGACGACCGGCTCCGGTCCTGCGCCGCGGCGCTCGCTCCGCTGGTCGCGCCCTCCGGGCAGCACGTCGCGATCGTGTCCTCCCGGCAGCCCTATCGCTTCGCCCTGTTCCCCACGCCAGAGCAGCTCAGGGCAGTCGTCGCCCCCGGCTGGCCGCTGACTTTTGACGGACCGCCGCGCAAATGGCTGGGCTACTGGCTAGCCACCAGCGCTGCCTGGCGTTACCTGGATCGTGCCGGACTGGCGATGTCCCGGCCGCGCGGCAGCGTGGTCGACCTGGTACTCAGCGAGCTGACTGCAGCACTGTCCGGCACAGCCGAATTGCGCGGCCTGATTGCCGGGCGCGGCCTGGGCCAGGCCACGCTCCGGGTCCGCTGCGCCGGAGCGGAGCTAGCGGTCCGGGTCGCCGTCAGTCCCGGCAGCGCGCGGCGACTGGCCAATCATCAGAGCGCCGTGACCGAGATAGCAGCGCGGCTCGGGACGGGCCAGCGGCGGCTCGCGTTCCCCGATATCGTCACGGCGGGAACCGCGGATGGTGTCGCCTGGGCCGCCGAGCGATGGATCAGCGCGCCGGCCGTCCGGTCCAGCCGCCGCTGGCGGCCGGCCGGCAACGGCTGGGCCGCTCTGCAGGACATCGCCGGGTTACTTGCCGCTAGCGCGCCCACCGGGCACGCGGGCGCGGGCTGGGCACGCGGCTGGCTGTCGGGGCTTGACGCTGTCGCTCCCGGCCTGGTTGACGAAGTCCTGGCCGGGCTGACGCCGATCGAGGCGGCGGGCCTGCCGACTGCGTGGTGTCACGGCGACCTGTGGCCTGGCAATGTCTTCCTCCGGCGCGGTTCGCTGCCGCCGGTCGTCATTGACTGGGAACGCGCCAGGCCGGATGCGCCCGGCGGACTTGACGGACTCTACGCGGAGACCTGCCGGATCTCGGTCACGAGTCGGTGCACGTTCGGGGAGGCGGCTGCCCGGCTCGCCCGGTCAGCGCCGGACGCGGTCCCGCTGGCTGATGTAGGCGGGCGGACCTTTGCCGCCTGGAGCCAGGCCGAGCGTTATGCCCTGCTGCTCGCGCTGGCCACGCACTATGCGACTGGCGAGAACGAAGACGACCGGGCTGACACGTGGACGCAGAGCTGGGCCGAGATGCACGTCATGCCGATGCTCCGGGTGCTGCGGGAGTCCAGGTGAGCGGCGACGGTCCGGCACTGCTGCTGCTGGCTGACCTCGGCACCTGGACGGCTCAGTGGGATCAGCTTGTCGAGAACTCACCGCTTGCCTCGCCGTTCCTGCGGTCCTGGTGGCTCGCAGGCGCCTGCCCGGCAGGCGGGAAATTCGTTCTGGTGGCCAGCGCCTGCGAGTTGCTGGGCGGGCTGGCTGTGCAGGAAGAACGCATACTCGGCATGCCGTGCGTGCGCATGATGGGGTCCGGGGTGCTGTGCCCGGATCACCTTGACCTGCTGTGCGCCGATGGTCGCCAGGACGTCGTGGTGGCCGCGGTTGCCGGATGGCTGAGCCGGCCGGGTCAGCGGATAATCGACCTGGCCGGCCTGCCGGCAGGCGCGCTGGTCGGCCGCGCGCTGCCCGGCCGGGTGCGCAGCGAGGAAATGCCGTGCGCGCCGTGGGCTCCGCTGGGCAGGACGGCCAGCCAGTACCTTGCCAGCCGTCCTGCCAGCCTGCGCAAGACCCTGCGCAAAACCCGGGCCAGGCTGTCGGCCGACGGCACGGCCCATCGCGTACTACGGGGGGCTGCCGCCGTCGCCGCACTCGAGGGACTCCGGCAACTGCACGCCGACCAGTGGGGCGCCGCCTCCCGGTTCCTCCCCGGCTTTGCTCAGTTCCGGGCAGCCTGCGCCGGCGGCGCCCGCGCGGACGAGGTGGCCGTGCACGAACTGCGGGCGGACGCGGCCACCGTAGCGGTCCTGGTCAGCTTCGAGGTGGCCGGCCGGGTCAGCCTGTACCAGAGCGCGCGGCAGACCTCCTTCGAATGGCGGGACGCCACATCGGTGTTGCTGGCGTCGGTCGTTGCCGACGCCTGCGACCGCGGTTTCGGCGAGGTCGACTTCCTGCGCGGTGACGAGCTCTATAAGGCCAGCTTCGCCTCCGAACGCAGGCAATTGCTGCGTCTGCAGGCTGCCTCCGGCCGCGCCGGGGCGGCCGGACTGGCCGTCGTCACCGCCGCGCGCCGGGCCAGAAGACTGGCGGCAGTTGCGGTTACGCGGCGCCGCGGCGGCGCCGGCTCACGCCGCTGACCTGCCTGGCCAGGCCCCGGGCATGCATCGCCGCGACTTTGGCCCGGTCTGAGGCAGCCGACTGGCCTGGCGGGCGCGGGTGCAGGTGCAGGTGCCGGAGCCGGGCATTGACCGCCTCGATCAGATTCTCCCGCTCGGTGGCGGCGGTGAAGTAGGTCAGCGTCACCGACAGCGATATCGCGGGTCCGTTGTGCACCCAGTGCGGTGCGATCGGCGGTATGTAGACGCCGTGCCCTGGCGTCAGTTCGTACAAGGCGGCCTCTGGCGGCAGGGATTCGATCCGGCCGTGCGAGCCGTCCCAGTACCGGTCGACCTCGTAGCGTCGGTCCCGCTGGTCGGCAAACCGGCCGAAGCTGACGGCTTTCGCTCCGCTGACTTGCATCAGCAGGCTGTGCTCGATGTCGAAGTGAGCCGGAGTGACGGAGTTGGGGGAGGACACAAAGACGAAGCCGACTCGGTTGCGCATCTTGCCCTGACTCCGCATCGAGCCGGGCTCGAGCAGGTCAAGGGTCGCGTTCATCAGGTCGGCGTAATCGGGTTCCTCCTCGATATTGAGGAGCGTCAGCCAGGCGCCTGCGTCCTTGATGTTCCTGATCACGTCGCCGGGACGCGCCAGCGCACCGCGCGGCGGTCCGCCTTCTGGCACGAGGAGCGGCTGAGCTGCCGTATCGCAGATGACCGAGTGCCGTGGCAGCCGGTCAGCCAGGTCAGCTACGGCCGCAAGGGTCAGCCGCGGGTCGTGGTTCAGGTCATGCCGGAACTCGTCCGGCTGATCGGGGAACGATCCGCCGGAGGCGAGCTCACTCAGGGACGGTAAGAGCGGCCAGCCGGGAGCGCTGTCAACGCTCGCCTCCAAAGCTGTTGGTCGTACGGCCCTGCAGAAAGGGTGCTCTGTCCGGTCATCGCTGTCAACAAGGCCGGCCAGATCGCGGTTGTACCGCCTGCGGCGCTGGCTGACCGCACTCGCGGTCGAGACTGATGGCGGTTAGGATTCGGCCAGTTCACCGCGCGATGGGGATGGTCTGATCGGATGCGCCCGGCTGCCCGGCCACGGCTAGTCTGCGGCTTACTCGCGATTGCTGTCCTGGCGGGGTGTGCCGGGCCTGGTGTCCCGGCGGCGCGTGACCGAGGCGTCAGCGCTGCGCAGGCCAGCCGGATCAGGACTTTCAGCGAGTTCCTGGACGCGGCTGCGGTTGGTGCCATGACATCCGGCCAGTGGGCGCGCATCGCGCGGGACAACGCCATCATCGTCCTCAACTCGTGGGATTACCGCCTCATCCCGGTGCTGAAGCACGACAACCCGAGAGTCCAGGTCTGGGTGTACAAGGACCTGTCCGGTGTGCGCTCGGACGACTGCACGACGGCCACCGGCGACTGCGGCTCGTGCCCGCGGGCCGTCCACGACAGTCCCTACCTGTCGTCCGGCCTTGGCTACTGCTGGCTGCTGCGCAACCAGCCCGGATGGCTGCTTGCTACGGCGGCTACCGGCCGGCCGCTGCAGTTCCGGGGTTATCCGCACACGTTCGAGGCTGACTACGGCAGTGCCGGCTACCAGCAGCAGTGGCTGCGCAACGTGCGGGCGGACGTTCGCTCTCACGGCTGGGACGGCGTCGCCGTCGACAACGCGCTGACGACGGCCGACGCCTACGGCGTCGCGGCGAAGTACCGGACCAACGCGGCGGTTCAGGACGCTACGTACTCGGCGCTGCGGGTGATCGGGCCGGGCTTGCGCCGGGCCGGCATCAGCGCGGTCTTCAACGTCGGCTACCCGACGATGTTCGCCGGGCTGTGGCAACGGTGGCTAGGCCAGGTCGACGGGCTGGAGCAGGAGTTCTACCTGTCCTACACCGCCAAGCCGGATGTCACTGGCACCGACTGGCTGGCCTACCAGGATGAGGTCTCCTCGTGCGCCGCGCGCGGCAAAAGCTGCTGGTTTCATGTCGGCCAGGAATCTGCCCCGGTCAGCCCGCAGACGGCCGGCTACGGTCTTGCCTCGTATTTGCTCGGCGCTGATGCGAGGCAGGTCTTCGGGGTCGGCAGCGCGACTCCCGGGCTTAGTCAGGGCGCCGCGATCGGCGCGCCAGTGCGTCCGATGATCGCGGCTGGCGGCGCGTTTCTGCGGTATTTCGCCCGGGGCGTGGCGGTGGTGAACCCGTCGCAGGTCAGCATGGTCGTCCGGCTCGGCGGGATCTACCGCGATGCCGCCGGTCACGCGGTCAGGGAAATCTCGCTCGGGCCTGCGAGCGGCGCCGTGCTGCGGGCTGCGGCGGCGCAGGCGGCGGCTAACGGCGCGTCCTAGCGCACCCTCAGCCTGTCAGCCCTCAATCTGTCAGCCCTCAATCTGTCAGCCGGGGGTCTTCCGGCGCGGTGAATCGAGGGTTACCCTCCAGGAGGGGCCTCCACTAGCTCAGCTCTCGGGCTGCGGCAGTAGACGGGGGATCCCTGCGCACGTGACGGAGCCTGATAATTGCGCCCGCCATGCACTGGGGCGCGCGAGTAATCCGCCGGCAATGCCGTCTGCGGGCGGAGCGCCCTGATGTCCTCTGAGGAATCCCTGCCGGAGTTCCTCGCGGCCACTCGGCCGCGTCTGGCCACAGCGGGCGCCGGCGCAGCACGGCAACGGTCATCGATCCCGTCGGCGGGCAGTGTGAAGCGCGCCGCGATAGCCGCGCGGGTGCTGCTGCCCTCGACTGATCTAGCGGCGCTGGCCGGGGCCGCGCTGCTGACCGGGACTGGCTGGGCGGCTGCGGTGTACTCGCTGGCGGCATTACTGGCGATCGCCTGGTGCGGTCTGCACCGGCTGCGGATCTGCCTGCGACTGGCCGACCAGGTGCCGCGGATCGCGCTCGCGGCCTCCGTTCCGGCACTGCTGCTCGCGCCATGGCCGGGCGCAGGTGGCCGGCTGGTCCTGCAGGCGGCGGTGGCGGTCGCGCTGCTGACTCTCGCTCGCGGCGCCTGCTACGCCTGCCTGCGCGCCGCGCGCCGCCGGGGCCTGGTGGTCCAGCCCGCGCTGATGATCGGCACTGGCTCGCTCGCCGTGGAGGTCGCCCGGACGCTCACCGAGCATCCGGAACTCGGACTGCGTCCGGTCGGATTCCTCGGCTCTGCCGCCGATACTGACCATGAGCTCACGGTCCTGGGCAGCGTCGCGGATTTTGCCGCGGTCGTGAGCTGCTACCGAGCGTGCTGCGTGATCGTCGGCCCTGATGCCGACACTGACGCAGACCTGGTGCCGGTACTGCGGGCAGGGCCGCTGGCCGCTGCGGTCTACGTAATCCCGCGATTGCACGAAGTTGCCGCATTGCTGCCGTCGGGCTGCCTGGACGAGATATGGGGAATCCCGCTCGTCCGGCTCCGCGCCTGCGGCGTCCGGTCCGACCGGCTGGCCAAGCGGGCTTTCGATGTCATCCTCGGCAGTGTCCTGCTGGTATTGCTGGCGCCCCTGCTGATGGTCGTGGTCGCCGCGGCGTGGCTGCACGGCGGACGGCCCGTATTTTTCCGGCAGAACCGGCTGACGCGCGATGGCAAGGTCATCAGCATCACCAAGGTACGGACCGTGACCAGTGCCAGTCCCGATACGCAATGGGCACCCGAGGCGAGCAGGTCCTGGCTGCGCGCCACGCACCTGGACGAACTGCCACAGCTCGTGCAGGTCATCCGCGGCGACATGTCGCTCGTCGGCCCTCGTCCTGAGCGGCCGTTCTTCGCCGTGCAGTTCACCAGCCAGATCCCGGGCTATGACGACCGGCACCGGGTCAGGGGCGGCATGACCGGGTGGGCGCAAGTCCACGGCCTTACCGGCGACACGTCGATCTCAGACCGGGCCAGGTTCGACAACTACTACATCGATCACTGGTCGGTCTGGCTTGATGTCGTCATCCTGATCCGGACGCTCGTCTCACCGTTTGCCGGCCTCCGCCGCCAGCGGACGGCGGTACGGCAGCGGGCAGCTGACGCCGGGGCTGCCGCTGGCGCTGAAGCGGAGCCAGGACTGTAACTTGCCGGATCCGGCTGGCATTGGCCGGAATGCGCCGCGATGAGAACGAGCCGTGATTGGCCACTCTGGCCGCCTGCCGCGGGGCGAGATGGGGCCTTGCCGACCACGTTCCGGTCCTGATGGTGTTCTTGCAGGTGAGCGAAAATCTTGCGCTACCAGCGAAAATGTAACTACGCTATGTGTACGGTCTTGTACGTTGCGTCAAATTGGCTAATTTGTGCCGGTGCAAACGGGGGTTCGCGTTGCCGAGCCGGTCTGAACTCGCTAGTTTCCCCTCGCGGAGCGACTTTTCGATACGAAACCCGAGGTGACCTCGCGTGGCTCTTCCCCCACTTACTCCCGAGCAGCGGGCAGCCGCCCTTGAGAAGGCAGCCCAGGCCCGTAAGGACCGAGCGGAAGTAAAGAACAAGCTCAAGCACGGATCCACCACTCTGCCCCAGGTAATGAAGGAGGGGCAGACCGACGATGTGGTGGGCAAGATGAAGGTGTCGGCGCTGCTGGAATCGATGCCGGGCGTCGGCAAGGTCCGGGCGAAGCAGATTATGGAGCGCCTGGGCATCGCGGAGTCGCGGCGTGTCCGCGGCCTGGGCGCTAACCAGCGCACGGCGCTGGAAGCCGAGTTCGGCGGAGACATCTGATTCAGGCAGGCAGAACCAGGGAGGGGGCCGCGGGAAGCATGCTCGCAGCCGAGCCGCGCGGGCTGCGCCGCGGTGCCCCCCTCCCTGCTCAGTTGACCGTTTTGTCCGGACCGTCTGGTGTGGGCAAGAGCACGGTCGCTGCCAGGTTGCGCAGTGAATGCCCGTGGATCTGGCAGTCGGTCTCGGTCACGACGAGACCACCGCGCCCCAGCGAAAAGGACGGGCGTGAGTATTTCTTCGTGAGCCCGGCCGAATTCGAGGAAATGGCCGGCCGGGGCGAGCTACTGGAATTCGCCGAGTTCGCCGGGAACCGATATGGCACGCCGCGCGGCCCGGTTCAGGAACGGCTGGATTCCGGCGCGCCCGCGCTGCTGGAGATTGACGTGGCCGGCGCGCGGCAGGTTCGCCGCGCGGTCGGCAACGCGCTGCTGGTCTTCATGGCCCCGCCCTCCTGGGAGGAGCTGGAGCGCCGGCTGACCGGTCGCAATACCGAGTCGCCTGAGGTGATCAGGCGGCGGCTGGAGGCGGCCCGTTCCGAGCTGGAGGCGGCCAGCGAATTCGATATCACGCTGGTCAATACTTCTGTCAGGGACGTGTGCAGCCAGCTGGTAGCCTTGTTGCGTGCCCAGCAGGTTCATCCAGGGCACGGCGATGCCCAGCTGGGCATTGGTTGCGATCCAGATCTGGAAGGCACGAAGTGGCAGCGACGCCGTCCGTAGAAGGCATCATCAACCCGCCGATCGACGACCTGCTTCAGGTCGTCGACAGCAAGTACGGCCTGGTCATCATGGCGTCGAAGCGGGCCCGGCAGATCAACGCCTACTACGCCCAGCTCGGCGAGGGCCTGCTCGAGTATGTGGGTCCGCTGGTCGAGACCAGGGTGCAGGAGAAGCCGCTGTCCATCGCGCTGCGCGAGATCAGCGAGCGGCTGCTCACTGGCGACGCGCCCGAGGCTTCCTGACCTTCGCGCCGTCGGCTGAGGCTGCTGGAGGCGGTACGTGCGCGTTGTCCTGGGGGTTTCTGCCGGGATCGCGGCCTATAAGGCCTGTGAACTGCTCAGGCTGCTGACCGAGGCGGGACATCGCGTCCGGGTGGTTCCGACCCCGGACGCGCTCAGATTTGTGGGCGAGGCGACCTGGGCTGCGCTGTCCGGGCAGCCGGTCGCGGTCACGCCATGGGAGTCAGTGCACGAGGTCCCGCATGTCCGGCTCGGCCAGGACGCCGACCTCGTCTTCATCGCGCCGGCCACTGCTGACCTGCTGGCCAGGGCCGCTTCCGGCCGGTCCGACGACCTGCTGACCGCGGTGCTGCTGACGGCGCGCTGCCCGGTGGTATTCGCGCCGGCCATGCATACAGAGATGTGGGAGCACCCGGCGACCCGGGCCAATGTGGCCGTCCTGCGCGAGCGCGGCTGCATCGTGGTCGATCCGGCTTCTGGCCGGCTGACCGGGCCGGACTCCGGGCCGGGCCGGCTTCCAGATCCGGCAGAGCTGTTCGCGGTGGCCCAGCGGGTACTGGCCAGGGGTGCGACCGGTCTGGCTGGCGACCTGGCCGGCCGGCACGTGCTGGTGTCCGCGGGCGGCACGAGGGAGGAACTCGATCCGGTCCGCTATCTCGGCAACTGGTCGTCTGGCCGGCAGGGCTACGCGCTGGCGAGGACAGCCGCTAGCCGTGGCGCCCGGGTCACGCTGGTTGCCGCGAACACAGAGTTGCCTGACCCGGCCGGGGTAGCGGTGGTGCGAGTCAGATCGACCGCGCAGCTGCACGAGGCGATGGTCGCGGCAGCCGGCCAGGCTGATGCGATCGTCATGGCAGCCGCGCCGGCCGACTTCCGGCCGGCCGTGCACAGCGACAGCAAGATCAAGAAGACGGGCGCGGCTCCCGACCCGATCGCCCTGGTGGAGAACCCGGACATTCTGGCGGACCTGGTGGCGATCCGCCGGCGGCCCGGCCAGGTCATCGTGGGGTTCGCCGCCGAGACTGGCGACGTGCTGGCCAACGGCCGCGCAAAGCTGGCCCGCAAGGGCTGCGACCTGCTGGTCGTCAACCAGGTGGGCAACGGCATGGCATTCGGCACGGCCGACAATGAAGTGACGGTGCTCGCGGCCGACGGCGCCGAGGTCAAGCTGCCCCTTGCGCCCAAGGACGAGATCGCCGACAGCATCTGGGACCTGGTCTCGGCCCGGTTCGGATGATGCCCCGGTTCGGATGCTCCCGAGTACGGATGATGCCCGGCGCCGGGCTGCTGACGGTCCCGGCGCGATGGCGGGATCCCGGATCTGAGCTCGGCGATCGCCAGCTGACGCAGCGGTTATGGGGAGGGCGCCACGGCTCTCGTCGTTGCACCGGTACAATTCGGCGGAGGATCTGGGGCGGGTGCCGTTTGGCTGTCGGGCCGGCGGCAACTGGGAACTATGGAAAAGGTGTCTTGTGGCTCGTCGTCTGTTCACTTCCGAGTCGGTCACTGAAGGTCATCCCGACAAGATGGCTGACCAGATCAGTGACGCGATCCTGGACGCCATGCTCAAAGGCGACAGCCGGAGCCGGGTCGCCGTCGAGACCCTGATCACGACCGGCCAGGTGCACGTGGCCGGCGAGGTGACCACCGATACGTACGTCGACATCCCGGGCATCATCAGGGAGAAGGTCCTGGAGATCGGCTACGACTCCTCGGCCAAGGGCTTTGACGGGTCCACCTGCGGCGTGCAGGTGTCAATCGGCTCGCAGTCGCCCGACATCGCGCAGGGCGTCGGCGAGGCCGTGGAGCACCGCGAGGGCGAGGGCTCGGACGAGCTGGACCGGCAGGGCGCCGGTGACCAGGGTCTGATGTTCGGCTATGCCTGCCGCGACACCCCGGAGCTGATGCCGCTGCCGATCACCCTGGCGCACCGGCTGGCGCGCCGGCTGTCGGAAGTCCGCCGCAACGGCGATGTGCCGTACATCCGCCCGGACGGCAAGACCCAGGTGACCATTGAGTACGTCGGCGACGAGCCAGTCCGGCTGGACACCGTGGTGGTGTCGACCCAGCATGCGCCGGCGATTGATCTGGCTGGCCTGCTGACCCCCGACATCCGGGAGAAGGTAGTCGAGCCCGTGCTGGCCGCCCTTGACCTGGACACGGCCGGCTACCGGCTGCTGGTCAACCCGACCGGCCGCTTCGAGATCGGCGGCCCGATGGGCGATGCGGGCCTGACCGGCCGCAAGATCATCATTGACACCTACGGCGGCATGGCCCGGCACGGCGGCGGCGCTTTCTCCGGCAAGGACCCGTCCAAGGTCGACCGGAGCGCCGCTTACGCGATGCGCTGGGTCGCCAAGAACGTGGTGGCCTCAGGCCTCGCCGACCGGTGCGAGGCGCAGGTCGCGTACGCCATCGGCAAGGCCAAGCCGGTCGGCTTGTTCGTCGAGTGCTTCGGTACCGAGAAGGCGCCGATCGAGCGGATCCAGGACGCCGTGCTACAGGTCTTCGACCTGCGTCCGGCCGCCATCATCCGCGACCTGGACCTGCTGCGGCCGATCTACTCGCAGACGGCGGCCTACGGCCACTTCGGTCGCGAGGAGCCCGACTTCTCCTGGGAGCGCACCGACCGTGCCGAGGCGCTCCGGTCGGCGGCTGGCCTGTAACTGGCGCGGCTCGCCATTCGGCTTATCGGTATTGGATAGTTTGTTGTTATCCAGACGCCGATGTTACGTTGCCCTACCATCTTTACCTATCGTGGTCGTTCCGACGTGGTCTGGTGAGGGATGTCGTCTGACGTGACCGGTAGGGCCAAGGGCAACGTGGCCGCGGCGCCGGAACCGGTACCAGGACAGGCCGGGCTCCAGGGGCCGGGCACAGACGCTGACCAGGCCGCCGAGCCGGACAGCGGCGCCAGGCCGGCGGACAGCCAGCTGGCTGACGGCGAAGACCCCTGGTTCTCGCCCGGTCCGAAGGCGCCCGATGCCGGCGCGATGCCGGAACCACTCGAGGCCAACGGCAGCTCGGGCGACGGACATACGGGCGACGGGCATACGGGCGACAGCCATGCTGGCGACAGCAGTGAGGCCGGCTTCGATCCGGGCTCCGACACCGCGCAATGGTTCCTGCGTACCGGGCGCGCCGGACTGCTTCCGGACGCGATGACGGAGACCTGGGACGAGCCCGAGTCCGAGTCCAACGAGGCTGCCCAGCAGGCGGCGGCGCGAGCGCAGACCGCCGGGGCGCCGCCGTGGGCGGGCGAGATGCCAGGTTCGGTCGCCAGCATGCCCCCGCCGTGGGAGACAGGGCCGTGGCCGGCGCCGGGCGAACAGCGCGCGCCTCGCACGGGCGGGCGGCGGCAGTTCGACTCGCAGGCCGCCGGGCGCGGGCAGGCTGCCGCCAGCGCACCGGATGCTCCCGCCGGGCTGCCGGCCGGACTGGTGCTCGCCGCCGCGGTCGTCCCGCTGGTCGTGCCCGGCCTGATCGCGGGGGTACTCGGCTTGCGGCGTGCCAGAGCGGCCGGCTCGAGCCAGCTGGCGTCGTGGGCCGCGCTTGCCCTGTCGGTGATCTGGGCGCTGGTCATCGTGCTGGTGTTCGCTGCCGGATCCGGGGGCCAGGCCAGCGCCTGCGCCAGCTACCCCGCGTCGGTCCGTCACGCTTATACCAGCGCGGTTACCGATCTGGCCCGGACCAAGGTCGGCCAGACCCAGGCCGCCGACATCAGGCAGGCGGCCACCCTGGCCAACAACGCGGCTGCGGCTGCGGCCGGGCAGAACAGCGTCCGGATCGCGCTTGCACAGATGGCCAACGACCTCGAGCAAGCCGGCGCCGACGTAACGGCGCACCGGCAGGTACCGGCTACTTTGCTGCAGGCCCTGGCATCCGATGGCACCGCGCTGTCGGACGCCTGCCCCGGCCACTGACTGGCCCCCGGGGCTCGCGCGGGGCCGTGCGGCCCGTCTCGCGAGGTGACTGCCGGACGCGGATAGCGAGTTCAGCGGACTGTCGCGGCTTGAGCACGTAACGTGACGATGTCAGAGCGTTCAGCCGCCCGCGAGAGAGTCATGTGGATCGCATTTGATCTTGTCACCCGCGTCGTGATCGGCGGCAGCCTGACGTTGGCCGGCGTGACGAAGCTGATCTCAACGGTCGCCTGGCGCCAGCTCTGGCTTGCCTCCTACCGGATGCTGCCACGCGTGCTGGTGCGGCCAGTCGCCTTAGCGCTGCCCGCTAGCGAGATCGGCTGCGGCCTTGCGGTGCTGGCCGGCGTGCTCGGCGCGGCATCGGCGACGGCTGCGGCCTGCCTGCTCGCCGTCCTGGCCGCAGCCGTCGCGGCCGGGCTGGTCCGGCATCTCGAGATCACTTGCCATTGCCTGACGATGGTCGGGGAGATCATTTCCTGGCGTGGCGTTACCCGCAACCTGATCCTGATCGCGGCGTCGTCGGCGGTTGCCTGGCACGGCGGGGCAGATCTGCTCGGCGCCACCCGGCTCGGCTGGCTCGTCCAGCTCGCGGCGCTCGGCGCCGCCACGGCCGTGGTGCACGCCGTGGTGCTGGGGGTGCGGTCCGCCCGCCGCAGGCGCACGCTGGCCCTGATCAGCGGCCGGGTGCCGGCTGCCGCCCACGGCCCGGGCTGAGCCGGTGGCCATTACCGTTGTCGGCGGGTTCGCCGTGTACTCCGGCTACGCCAGCATGAATGAGTACCTGGTCCTCGGCATGCAGCGGGCCGGCGCCCGGCTCAGCCTGCAACCGCACGACCTGGACATGGACGGCTGTTCCGACGAGCTGCTGCGCATCTGGGCGAATTCGCCGCCGCATGTGGACGGGCCGGTCCTGTACGCCAGCTGGGTGCGGGCGGACCTGGAGTGCTTCACCGGAACCGAGCTGTTCATCAGGTCGATGTATGAGGCAAGCCGGCTCCCGTCCGGCTGGGCGCAGCGGTTCAACGCGGGGCGGGCCATCATCGTGCCGACGCCCTATGTGGCTGATACTTTCCGGCTCAGCGGCGTCATCGTGCCCATTGAAGTCGTGCCCGACGGCGTTGACCCGGCGGCTTACCCACTCCTGGACCGGCCGGCTAGGGAAGGCATCACCACGCTGGTGGTCAGTGCCGTCTACAACCGCGTCTACCAGCTGCCGGGCATCGCCGACCGCAAGCACCTGCCGCAGGCCATCGCCGCGTGGCAGCAGGCCTTTGCCGGGGACCCGACGGCGCGGCTACTGCTGAAGTGCGCCCACGGGGAACGTGACGATTTTCCCGATGACCCGCGCATCGAGCTGGTGTCGGCCGGCGAGCGGACCAGGGGGATCGCGCACTGGTACCAGGAGGCGGACGTGCTGCTCGCACTCGGCAGCGAGGGCTTCGGCCTGCCGCTGATCGAGGGCATGGCGACCGGGCTGCCCGTCATCGCGCTGGCGTCAGAAGGTCAGGGGCAGATTTGCCGCGAGGTCCCCGACCTGGTGCTCGGAGTGCAGCCGGCCGGCTGGGAACCGCACCTGCACGAGGGCCGCGAGCCGGCCGGAGTTCGGGGCGTGCCCGCGGTTGACGAGGTCGCCGCGAAACTGCGCTGGGTGGCCGGGCACCGCGACGAAGCGGCCGAGATGGGCCGGGCTGCATCTGCCTGGGTGCACCAGAACCGAAACGTCTGGTCGTACGGGCCGGCCGTGCTGGACATCATCGAGGCGCATACCCGGTTCCGCCGCGGGCTGCGGCACGAGGGCCTGCCGCGGGTCACGGTGCCCGCGCCGCGGCTGACGGATCTGGCCACGCGCCCAGCGGAGCAGGAGCCGGCGGCACGGGAGCCAGCGGCGCCGTAACGACCGGCGCCGAAACAACCGGCGCAGTGCGGGTGGTGCAGTAACGGGCGGCGCAGGAAGCCCGGATAGTCACAGCGCTCTGATAGGACAGAAGCGTGTCGGGTCAGGCGCCGCGAACGGCGCGCGGGAGGAGCACGGCTAGCCGTGCCGACCGTCAGCCTGCCGCCGATCTCCCCGTGGCCAGGGTCGCCGTCGACATGTCGCTGCCGCACCTTGACCGGCCGTTCGACTACCTCGTGCCGGAGGCCATGGCTGACCAGGCGATGCCCGGCACGCGGGTCCGCGTCCGGTTCGCCGGGCAGCTCACTGGCGGCTTCGTGCTGGAGCGGCTGGCTGCCACCGAGCACGAGGGCAAGCTCGGCTACCTAGAGCGGGTGGTGTCGCCGGAGCGGGTGCTGACACCGGAGATCGCGGACCTGGCCAGAGCCGTCGCGGACAGATACGGCGGGACCATGGCCGACGTCCTGCGGCTGGCGATTCCGCCGCGCCACGCTGCGGCCAGCAAGGCCCGCGCAGCCAAGGCACGCACCGCGTTCATTGAGCCCGCGGATGCTGGCACTGCAGAAGCTGGCACTGCAGAAGCTGACTTGGTGGATGCTGGCACGACGGCCTCTGGCACGGCGGCCGCTGGTCCGGGTCGCACTGCTGGCGACACCGACGGAAACGCGGATACCGGTAGCTCCTGGGACCGCTACCAGAACGGGCCGTCGTTCCTGGCCGCGCTGGCGTCGGGCCGCGCGCCCCGCGCGATCTGGTCGGCGTTGCCGGGACCGGCCTGGCCCGCCGAGATCGCGCTGGCCGTCGAGGCGGTCGCTGCCTCCGGTCGCGGTGCGCTGGTCGTCGTGCCGGACGGTCGCGATCTGAGCCTGGTCGACGCGGCCCTGACGAGCAGGCTCGGCCCGGGCCGGCATGCCGTGCTGTCGGCGAGCCTCGGCCCGGCCGAGCGATACCGTCGCTGGCTCGCGGTCGCCGACGGTGAGCTGAAGATCGTTGCCGGGACACGGTCGGCCATGTTCGCCCCGGTCGCCAGCCTTGGCCTGGTCGTGCTCTGGGACGAGGGCGACGACCTGCACGCCGAGCCGAGATCGCCGTATCCGCACGCACGCGAGGTCCTGGCCCTGCGGGCGCACCGGACCCGGTGCGCGGCACTGATCGGCGGCTTCGCCAGGACCGCCGAGGCGGCCCAGCTCGTTTCGACTGGCTGGGCGCGGCCGCTGGCCGCGAGCCGCGGTGTCGTCCGGCAGGTAGCGCCGGCCGTGCACCCGGCGGGCGAGGAGAGCGAACTGGCCCGAGATGAGGCGGCCCGGTCCGCGCGGCTGCCGAGCATCGCGCTGCGCACGGCCCGCGCCGCGCTGGAGCAAGGCCCGGTGCTGTTCCAGGTACCGCGCCGCGGCTACCTGACGACAGTTGCCTGCGAGCGGTGTCACGCCAGGGTGCGGTGCAGCTGCGGTGGGCCGGCCGGGCTGCCAGGCCCGCACGCGCCGCTGCGCTGCGGCTGGTGCGGCTCGGCGATCGGCCGCAACTGCGCGCAGTGCGGCCATCAGGGCCTGCGAGCGCTGATCACCGGTGCCCGGCGGACGGCCGAGGAACTTGGCCGCGCCTTCGGCTCGGTCCCGGTGATCACCTCGGGCGGCAGCCAGGTCCTCCCGCGGGTCGGAGCCGAACCGGCCGTCGTGGTCGCAACGCCGGGCGCCGAGCCAGTCGCCGACTCCGGTTACGGCGCCGCAGTCCTGCTCGACGGCTGGGCGCTGCTCGGCCTGGCTAGCCTGCGGGCCGCGGAGGAGGCACTGCGACGCTGGATGAATGCGGCGGCGCTGGTACGCCCCGCGGCCGAGGGCGGCAGCGTGGTCGTCGTTGCCGATGCGGGCCTGCCGGTCGTGCAGGCCCTCATCCGCTGGGACCCGGCGACCTTTGCCGGCCGGGAGCTGGCGGAGCGAGCTGAGCTGAGGTTCCCCCCGGCCGCCCGGATGGCCTCGCTGAGCGGGCCGCCGGCCGCGGTGCAGGCCCTTCTGGCCGCGGTAAAGCTGCCTGGCGACGCCGAAATCCTCGGCCCGCTGCCGGTGCACAGCACCGGGCCAGGCCCCGAGGCGATCCGGAGCTTGGTGCGTGTGCCCAGGTCAGAGGGGTCGGAACTAGCCGCGGCCTTGCATGCGGGACAGGCCGCGCGAAGCGCTGCCAAGGAGCCGGGAGCAGTGCGCGTCCAACTGGACCCGGCCGCGCTGATCTGACTACATACCGTTCAGGTCGTAGGGTACTTGGGTGACCAACTCACCAGGCGGCTTCCCGGCGCGGCCAGAATCGGCCGGTGACGGTACTGCCGGCCCGGCACGCGAGCGCCAGCGAATGCCGCCGGTCCGGCTCGCGCCGCGCGATGAGCTAGCCGCAGCGGCGCGGGTGGCGCCGCTCCTGCGAGCATCGCGGGACCTGGCCAAGTGGGCCGCCGCTCATCCCGAAGTGTCCGCAACTCAGGTTCTCGACGGCAGTGACGCCAGGGCCGCGGCGGACGCGCTCGAACTGACGCTGGACGAACTGGACGCCGCGTGGCAGGTCGTGGCCGCGGCCAGCGAGCAGGAGGCAGCCGGCGGCGCGCCGTGGCTCGGAGCGGTGCCGCTGGCAACCGCTACTGCCGAGGAAGTGCTCAGGGAGTGGGATGCGGCGCTGGCGGCGCTGCTGGCGGCCGAGGAACTCGACGGGCTTGCGACTGCCCTGTACACGGTCGGTGCGCCGGTGCGGATCGACGCGCTCTTCGACGCGTACTCCGCGGCGGCCGGCTCGCAGCAGCAGGCCGACGGCGAGGTGGCGGCAGGCGACGATGGCGGCAGCCACCCCGGCTCGGCCAGCACCGGGGCTGGTACGGCGGAGGCTGGTACGGCGGAGGCTGGCACGGCGGAGGCTGGCACGGCGGAGGCTGGCACGGCGGAGGCTGGCACCGGCCCGGCTGAGTTGCCCGGCCCGGCTGAGTCGGCGGCGGCACTCGGCAACGGGCAGGCGCATGGCTGGGCACCGGCCGCGGATGAAGCCGCGGCGCTGTCGCACGCGCTGGAGACGCTGGCCGACCTGAGCGTGGTGGAACTCGGTACCGAGGAGACCGCGGGCGGCCTCACTGTCGTGCTGTCTCCGCTCGGAGTCTGGGGCGTGCACCGCCGGCTTCTCGAGCAGGGCTGGCATGTGCCCGTGCTGGGTGCGGCCGACTCAGGCGGGGCGGTCGGCCTGCTGATGACACTGGCCAGCTGTGACGCCGAGGACGGCGAGACGAAGATCAATGAGTGGCTGGCGGGCCGGCCCGAAGAGCAGGCGGCGGCGGAGCTGATCGATGCGGCGAACGGTGGTACGCCCGGATTGCGTGGTGCCGCGTTCGCGGTGCTGGACCGAATCGGCAAGGCGGCCACCGACGAAGTGCGAGCCGCGCTGGACGAACCGCTGCTGCGCGCGCACGCTGCCGTCTGGCTGCATGAGCACGGTGAGGACGCCGAGCTCGGCCCGGCCGACCGCACCTGGCTGCTGGTAGACCTCGGCGCCGGGCTGCTGGAAGAGGCAGATCCGCGGGATGTGGTAGCCGAGTTGCTGCCGGAAGTCGCCCCGCAAGCACAGGCGGAAATCGTCGCCGGGCTCTGGCAAGTCGGACATCCCGGTGTTATCGACCTGCTGACGACGCTGAGCGAGCACCATCCCGATCCCGGTGTTGCCAGGGCGGCGCGCAAGGCAGCCTTCAAGGCCCGGTCCTCAGGTGCCGGCGGCACCCCGCCCGCTCCATAGACTTAGCCTCGGTGCGGCCGTGCTTTGCTGGCCGCGGGCGAGCAGGACTGTCATGCGTGGAGGAACGTGGTGAGTATCAGGCCGATCCGCCTTTTCGGCGACCCGGTGCTGCGGACGGCGGCAGATCCGGTTACGACCTTCGATGCCGAGCTGCGCAAGCTGGTCCAGGACCTCACCGACACGATGATGGAAGCGCCGGGCTCGGCCTGGCCGCGCCGCAGATCGGTGTCGGGCTGCGGGTCTTCACCTACTACGTCGATGACGTGCTCGGGCATGTGATCAACCCGAGCCTCGACCTGTCCGATCAGCTGGAAGTCGACGATGAGGGCTGCCTGTCCTTCCCCGGCCTGGCCTACCCGACGAGCCGGTCCTTCGGACTGGTAGCCACGGGCTTCGACATGCACGGCGAGCCGATCACGGTAGAGGGCACCGGCCAGCTGGCCCGGTGCTTCCAGCACGAGACCGACCACCTCGACGGCGTGCTGTTCATCGACCGGCTGGACGCCGCACAGCGCAAGCTGGCGATGAAGGAGATCCGCGCGTCGGAATGGTGGGGCGAGCCGGTGCCGCTGGTGAAGGTCTCGCCGCACGCCACCAACGGCAAGGCTTTCTAGCGGATGCGCCTGGTCTTCGCGGGAACTCCGGCCGCCGCGCTGCCGTCGCTGGACGCGCTGCTGAAGTCCGGGCACGAGGTCGCGGCCGTCGTCACCCGGCCCGATGCCCGGTCCGGCCGCGGCCTGAGGCTTGGTCACAGCCCGGTCGCGCAGCGCGCCGCGGAAGCGGGAATCGAGATCCTCAGTCCGGCCCGGCCGGCCGACCCAGACTTCCAGGCGCGGCTGCGCGAGATTGGCCCGGACTGCTGCCCGGTCACCGCCTATGGCGCGCTGTTGCCGCAGTCCGCCCTGGATATCCCGCGGCACGGCTGGGTGAACTTGCACTTCTCGCTGCTGCCGGCCTGGCGCGGCGCCGCGCCAGTTCAGCACGCGATCCTGCACGGAGACGACGTCACCGGCGCGACCACATTCCGGATTGTTCGCGAGCTCGACGCAGGGCCGGTCTACGGAATGCTGACTGAGGCCATCGGCCCGGACGACACGGCCGGGGATCTGCTTGACCGGCTCAGCGCGGCCGGCGCCGACTTGCTGGTTGCCACGCTGGACGGGATCGAGTCCGGTGAGCTGGAGGCGCGTCCGCAGTCCGCCGACGGCGTCAGCCTGGCGCCGAAGGTGACTACGGCCGACGCGCAGGTGCGCTGGCAGCAGCCTGCCATCGCGGTCGGCCGGCTGATCCGGGCATGCACGCCAGCGCCCGGCGCGTGGACACTGCTAGACGGCGGCCGGGTCAAGCTCGGCCCGGTGCGGCCGGCCGCGACCGGAGCAGAGCCGCTTGCTCCCGGCGAGCTGCAGGTGCTGCCCGGCCGCGTCCTCGCGGGTACGGGCACGACTCCCGTCGAGCTGGGCGACGTGCAGGCCGACGGCAAGCGCCGGATGACAGCGGCGGAGTGGGCACGCGGGCTGCGCCTGGCCGGCCGGGCCGCGGTGCTCGGCTGAGATGACCGCACCGTCGGGCGGCGGACCGCCGCGCGCGCGGCCTGCCGCGCGCCATCCCCGCAGCCGCCCTGGCCGGGCCGGCGGCGGCCGGCCAGCCCGCGATCCGGCCAGGCAGACCGCGCTGGATCTGCTGCTGGCTGTGGCCGGCCGAGACGCCTACGCCAATCTGCTGCTGCCTGAGCTGATGAGCCAGCGGGGCCTGACTGGCCGCGACGCGGCGCTAGCGACCGAGCTGGGCTACGGCACCCTGCGTGGTCAGGGCACCTATGACGCGGTCCTGGGTATCTGCTGCGACCGGGAGCTCGGCTCCCTCGACCCGGCCGTGCTGGCGATCCTGCGGCTGGGCACGCATCAGCTGCTGTCCACCAGGATCCAGCCGCACGCCGCGGTCGCCACCTCGGTGAACCTGGTGAAGGACAACATCGGCCAGCGCCCGGCCGGATTCGTGAACGCGGTCTTGCGCCGGGTCTCGGCCCGCGACGCTGAGGCCTGGCTGCAGATCGCGGCACCGCCGCGCGACGCCGACCCGGCTGGGCACCTGGCCGTCCGCTACAGCCACCCGCGCTGGATCGTCGAGGCCCTGGCGGCTGCGCTCGGGGCACGGCCCGATGGCCAGCACGGCGCTCAGACTGACGACGCTGTGCTGACTGACGACGCTGTGCTGGCGGAGACCGAGCAGCTCCTCGCGGCCGATAGCCAGCGGCCGCAGGTGCACCTGTGTGCCGTGCCGGGACTGGCCAGCCAGCAGGAGCTGCTTGACGCCGGCGCCGCCCCGGCTCGCTGGTCGCCGTTTGGCGCGCTGCTTGCCGACGGTGACCCGGCTGCGGTGCCGGCGGTCGCGCAAGGCCGGGCCGGGGTGCAGGACGAGGCCAGCCAGCTGGCGGCCCTGGCGCTGACCCGGGCGGAGCTCAGCGGACCGGACCATCGGTGGCTCGACCTGTGCGCCGGTCCTGGCGGGAAGGCCAGGCTGCTGTCCGGCCTGGCGGCCGCGGCCGGATCAAGGCTGGCCGCCGCCGAGATCCGCGAGCACCGCGCCCGGCTGGTGAGCGCCGCCATCCGGCCGGCCGGATCGGCCGCGGTCGTGGTCGCGGACGGCACCAGGCCCGCCTGGCTGCCCGGCACCTTCAGCCGCGTGATCGCCGACGTGCCGTGCTCGGGGCTCGGCGCGCTGCGACGGCGGCCCGAGGCACGCTGGCGGCGCACCCCGGCCGACGTCACCTCGCTGAGCCGCCTGCAGAGGGATCTGCTGTCGGCGGCGCTGGACTCGGCCCGGCCGGGCGGCCTAGTCGGCTACGTCACCTGCTCGCCGCACCCGGCTGAGACCACCGAGGTTGTGACCAGCGTGCTGGCGGGCCGTGGTGACACCGAGGTGCTGGACGCTCCGGCGCTGCTGCCGGAGGTGCCCGGCCTGCGCTGCCCGCGCGACGGGCGGTTCGCCCAGTTCTGGCCGCACCGGCACGGCACCGACGCGATCTTCCTGGCCGTGCTTCGCCGCACCTAGGGGACGGGCCCTGATGGCCGGGGTTACCGCCGCGCGCTGTTGAGCTCGCGGGCGCCGCGGCCGCCGACCCGGCTCGTCCCGATGTCAGCCTGCTTGCCCTTGGCGAAACCGGCGCCGTAGCCAGAGCCGGTGTAGGTCACCCGGGCGGTCCTGGTCACCGGGTACGCCTGCGCGACGTGCTGCCGGATCACCAGCGACCTGTCGGCCAGCACCAGCGTGGCGCGCGACGAGCCGGAGCCCGGCACGGCCTGAACCGACTGCTCGGCGCGCTGCTCCGCCGCGCGCACCTTGGCGATGACCGCCGCGGCAAAGCCGAGCAGCCAGCTGCGGCGCCAGGCGCGGACATTGTCAGCGCGCGCGGGCACCTCGGCGGCCGTCAGCCCGTGCCACATCTGGATCAGCACGGAGGTGTAGAGGACGTCGGCCCGCTCGATGTCGGACGCGTAGCCGAACACGTGGACCCGCTGGCCTTCCCCGGCCGGCAGCAGGATGCACTGGCAACGCAGCGCGGCCGCCAGCCCGCACAGCAGGTGTGCCTGCACCCGCGCCCACGGGTTGTAGATCTCGACGATCCTGCTGTCCGGTCGGTCGGTCTCCGGCCGCGGGCTGCCAGCAGCGCCCGGTCGATGCCGTATTTGGCTATCAGCTCGGCTGCTTTGGCCGTCAGTGCCTGGGCCTCCGCCGCGGTGACGCTCTCGTCCTCGGCCTTGGCCAGCAGCTTGCGAACCCGGTCGAGGAGCTTGTCAGGTGCTTCAGCGGTCATCTCGCGGCCTCCTTGTGCCTGGCGGGTCGGGTCCGGGTACTGAACCTACTGGCCGGGTCCGACAGCCGGGACCGGTTGCGCCCTAGAATCAGGGTGAGATGAGCGTGCAAATAGCTCCGAGCTTGCTGGCCTCAGATTTCGCCCGGCTGGCTGATGAGGCGTACGCGGTGGCCGACACGGCCGACTGGTTGCACGTCGACGTCATGGACGGGCACTTCGTGCCGAACCTGACCATTGGCCTGCCGGTTGTCGAGGCCTTGCTCCGGCACACGCGGCTCCCGGTGGACTGCCACCTGATGATCGAGAACCCGGACCGGTGGGCACCGGGCTATGCCGAGGCCGGGGCCCGCAGCGTCACTATTCACGCCGAGGCGGCCAGCGCGCCGATCCGGACGCTGCGCCAGATCCGGGCGGCCGGAGCCCGGGCCGGGGTGGCTTTCAACCCGGCGACCCCGGTGCTGCCGTACGCGGACCTGCTGCCCGAGCTGGACATGCTGCTGCTGATGACGATCGAGCCAGGATTCGGCGGCCAGGAGTTCATGGACCTGGTCTTGCCGAAGATCGCGCAGGCTCGCGCGCTGATCGGCGCGCACGGCGGCGAGATCTGGCTCCAGGTTGACGGCGGCGTGAACGAGGAGACCATCGGCCGGGCCGCCGAGGCCGGAGCGGACATGTTCGTCGCCGGCTCGGCGGTCTACGGTGCCGAGGATCCGGCGGCGGCCGTCAAGGCGCTGCGCGAGCTGGCCACTGCCGCGAGCGCAGATGGCTAGCAAGGCTCCGGACGAGGAACGTGGTGGCGTCAGGCTCACCAGCCTCGATTCCGGCCTGTTCGACGGGGCAGAGGCCAGCAAGCGGGACCTGGTCGACTACCTGGACGCGGTCTGCGAGCGGATCCTGCCCGGCCTGGCCGGGCCGGCCGCTGTCGGTGGTCCGGGTGCGGCCGGGCCAGCAGCCGTTCATGCAGAAGAACGTGCCGAAGTACGCGCCGGACTACGTCCGCACGGTCACCGTCTGGGCGGAGATCGTCGCACCGGGAGGTGTCCTACGCGCTGTGCGACGACCGGCGCACGCTGCTGTGGTTCGCGAACCAGCGGGCGGTCGAGTACCACCCGACGCTGGTACGGGCCGGGCGACCCGGACAGCCTGACTTCGTCGTCCTGGACCTCGACCCGCCGCCGGGGACGGACTTCGGCCTGGTGCCCGTGCTGCCCTGCTCGTGCGCGGGGCGCTGGCCGACGGCGGCCTGGCGGGCGCGGTCAAGACCAGCGGATCCAAGGGCGTGCACATCTTCGTGCCGCTGGCTCCGAGCGAAGACCGCCGAGGACGCGCAGCGGCGGCGACCCGGGCGATCGCGGCCCGGGCTGAGCGCGCTCGACCCGGCACTGGCCACCACGGCCTTCATCAAGGAGGACCGCGAGGGCAAGGTATTCCTGGACGCGACCCGGGCCGGCGGCGCGACCGTCGTGGCCGCCTACAGCCCGCGGGTGCGACCGGGCACGCCGGTGTCCTTCCCGGTCGGCTGGGACGACCTGGCCGCCGTGACGCCCGCGGGACTTCACCATGCGCAGCGCGATCTCGCGCTGCTGGCCGGGACATCGTGGGCCGACTGATGCCGGCAACCGCAGGCGCTGCCGGAGGACCTGGTCGCCGAGGGAACGGCGATCCCGGTGGCCAGGGTGGCGGCCATGCACGAAGGCAAGCGACGGGCCAGGGCGCGCCGGGAGCAGGATCAGACCGGCTGAGCGGCGCTACCCCCGCCAGTCCGGCCCGTGCGGTTGCGGCCCGCAGAACCGGCTGCGGTAGCTGGATGGCGGCACGCCGAGGGCCTGAATGAAGGCGCGCCGCATCGCCTCGGCAGTGCCGTAGCCGCTGGCACGGGCGACCTGCTCGACGCCCCGGCCGGTGTCCTCCAGTAGCGGCGGGCGGTTTCCAGCCGGACCGCCGCGACGTGCCTGCCGGGGGAGACGCCGGTCTCGGCGGCGAAGGCGCGAGCGAACTGGCGGGCTGACAGCCCGGCCCTGGCGGCGAGCGCGGGAACTGACAGGTCCGCCGAGGGGTGCTCGGCGATCCACTGCTGCACGTCGCGCAGCGGCTTGCGCTGTGCGGCCTGCGCTTGCAGTTGCGCGCTGAACTGGGCCTGGCCGCCCGGCCGCCGCAGGTAGACCACGAGCTCCCTGGCGACGGCCAGGGCCATTTCCCGGCCGATGTCCTCTTCGACCAGCGCGAGCGACAGGTCGATCCCGGCGGTCACGCCGGCTGAGGTGGAGATGTCGCCGTCGCGGATGAAGATGGGCTCAGTGTCGACGATCACGTCCGGGAACCTGCTGGCCAGTTCCTGGCCGTACGCCCAGTGCGTGGTGGCCCGTTTGCCGGCCAGCAGGCCTGCCTCCGCCAGCAGGAACGCACCGGTACACACCGAGGCCACCCGCCGGGCCCGGGGCGCGTGCCGGCGCAGCCAGCTGATGAGCTCGGGACAGGCCAGCGCTGTGCTCGGGCCACCCGGCACCACCAGCGTGTCCACGCCGGCGCAGCCGAGGCGGCGCAGGTTCTCGCCGGGGATCAGCCGCAGCCCGCTCGAGGTCCGTACCGCGCCGCCGCCGAGACTGGCAGTGACAATCCGGTAGCCGGGATCGGCCGGGCGCCGGGCCGCCACGTGATCAGCTGCCGCGTCGAATACTTCCAGCGGCCCGGTCACATCCAGGCTCTGCACCCCGTCGAAGAGCGGGATGAGCACGGTCCTGGCTTGCATGTCCTCATCCTGGCGGCTGGGGGCGGTGGCAGCAATGACACGTATCCCACTTTTCCTGCCAACGGACCGCGGCGGGTGACGGGCCTGTGCATCTGGTCGGCGCGGATGTCTCGCCGGGTATTTACCTGACCCCGTAGAGGTGCTCGAGGGCGAGCTGGTCGAGCCGCTCGAAGGCCATTCCGCGCTGCGCCAGCGTCGCCGACATCGGGGACGAAGCCGGCGACGTCGCGCCAGGTCTCCCCGGGCGTCAGAGTCGGGACGGCGAGCTCGTCCACGCGCGCGGCCCGCATCGCCTGCTGCACCTGCGGGTCGGCTCGGAACGCGCGGACCTTCTCGCGCAGGATCAGGTAGTTGCGCATGCACGCCGCCGCCGAGTCCCAGACGCCGTCGTCATCCTCGGTCCGCGGCGGCTTGTAATCGAAATGGACAGGGCCGTCGTAACCGCCAGCCTCCAGCGCGTCCACGACCCAGAAAGCGCCGCGCGCATTGCCCGCGCCGAAGCGCAGGTCCTGGTCGTACCGCGGGCCGTTCTGGCCGTTGAGGTCGATGTGGAACAGCTTGCCGTGCCACATCGCCTGGCTGATCGCGTGGGCATAGTTGAGCCCGGCCATCTCCTCGTGCCCGACCTCAGGGTTGATGCCGACCAGTTCGGGGTGCTCCAGCTCGTTGATGAACGCCAGCGCGTGCCCGGCCGTGGGCAGCAGGATGTCGCCGCGCGGCTCGTTCGGCTTGGGCTCGATGGCGAACCGCAGCGAGTATCCGTGGTCGATGACGTACTGGCTCAGGACGTCGAACGCTTCCTTGTACCGGGCGAGCGCAGCTCGCACGTCCTTGCTGGCCCCCGACTCCGCGCCTTCCCGGCCGCCCCAGCACACGTAGACGCTGGCCCCCAGCTCGGCGGCCAGGTCGAGGTTGCGCATCACCTTGCCAGCGCGAACCGGCGGACCTCCCGGTCGTTGGCGGTGAAGGCACCTTCCTTGAAGATCGGGTGGCTGAACAGGTTGGTCGTGGCTGTCGTGACGACCAGGCCGGTGTCGGTCAGCGCTTGCCGGAACTCCGCTATCCGCTTGTCCCGGTCGGTACCGCTAGCGTCGAAGTCAAAGACGTCGTTGTCATGGAAATTGACTCCGTAGGCGCCCAGCTCGGCGAGCTTGCGGACGGCCCGGTCGGCCGGCATGGGCGGGCGCACCGCGGGACCGAACACGTCGACCCCCTGCCAGCCCACCGTCCATATGCCGAACGAGAAGCGGTCAGCGCGCGTCGGTGCGTACCGGTCTGCGGTCATGGCGATCGTTCCTTTCTTACCGCGGGAGCGGGCAGGCCTTCGGTCCAGGACGACGTCGCCGCGTGCAACTGGGTGCCGGTCAGCGCCCACGCGGCCTGCCGTGCGGCGGCGCGTACGACGTATTCCTGCGGTGCTGGCACGTGCCGGGACTGCGACGGTCGGGCCGCGGTAGCCGTTAGCGGAGCTCGGATGCCGTGGCCAGATTGAGACAACTGGTATCGCTCCGGCTTGCTGTAGCGGTCGCCGTGTCCAGCACCGAGGCAAGCTCGCTCGTATTGAGAGCCTCAATGCGGACACCGGCGTCGCTCAGCTCATGCAGCCCGCCTAGCAGGGCACCGGTGAATGCGGCGTCGAAGTCGGCCACCGAGGCGGCCTGCAGCCGCGTTGCCCGGTAGAGGACGGTCCCGGACTTCCGGACTGCAACCAGACCATCGGAGCCGCAGGTAATCACCACGAGTGCAGGTCCCTCGGCCAGCCAGAGCCGCGCGACGTCCTCCGCTGCGCGGCCCGGGTACAGCCACGAGATGTCCTCAAGGCTTGCCGTTACCACGTCAGCTGCCTTAATGGGCCGGTCCATCAGCAACTGGCCACGAGTCGGCGAGCCCATCACGGCAGGCTTCGCAGTCACGTTGAGGCAAACGATCGCGCCGCGAGAGCGGTGGCGCGCAGCGGCCCGAAGTATCCAGGTAGACCCGGGCAGCACACAGCAGTCGAGCAAGTCGAGGGTCAGGACAGTCGTGTTAGCAGGGATCCAGCCCAGTTCTGCCGCGCTCCACTGCCAGCTCGCCGTATCGCGGAAATACAGGCTGTCCGTGCTGTCCGTGTCTCTATCAGCAGAGACCACGGAAATCATGGTCGGCTCGTCGGCCTCGGGCGACGCGCTGATGTCAAGACCGTTACTCGCCGCGTGCATTCGCAGGAACTGGCCAAGCGAGTCACGGGATAGCCGAGCCATCAGCGCGGTCGGGTAGCCAAGTCGGGCGGCCCAGATCGCCGTTGTGAAGGCGCTGCCGTCGGGTGACGCCTCCATCAGGCTGGAGCCAGGTGCGCGCACGAGCTTCACCATGGCCTGGCCGATCACAGTGATCACGGGGTACCGGTCCTGCCAGGCGACCACGCCATCGCCAGGGACGTGTCGCCGCATGCGCTCCGCACAGGGGTGGCAGAGTCCATCGCGCATATCTCCTTCCGAGGTGCCGCCGCGCGCAGGGTTTGTTTAGGTCCTCAACAAACTGAGGTGTTACGGACCTTACAGACGGCTAACTAACGTCGTCAACGGGTCTCGCTCGCATGGCTCTGCTTCCGGTCCATGGACAGCCTTCCCCGGCGAAGCGGCCGACCCGTGCGGGCGGGCTGCCGTCAAGGCTGCGAGTTGATCACCAACACGGACAGGATCCACCCGAAAGTCCAGGTCAGAATGGCTAGGACGAGGCCATCCGACTGCCTGACAGCCACGGCGCGATCCCGGCGCACGAGGGTCGTTGGTGGCCATGGCCCCGGATTAGGCGAGAACTCGGTCCGCGCCGTCCCGGTCTCCGATGCCAGGTCGCCGTGCCTCCCGTCCCGCTCCGGCCTGATGATCTGGACGCGAGCGCTGCGATGCTGGTGGCGCCCGGTACGCGTGCCTGCATAACTCTCGGCCCGTCCACGGCTGAGTAGTGTGTGCTGCGGTAGATCGGCATTCCGACCTGCGCGCTACGCGATGGCAAGAAGGAGGAGCGGGTGAAAGAGACCCGCACGCACACCCTGCCCGCTCGCGCAGACCATACGGTGATCCGGCGCAACAACCTCGAGCTCACCCTGCGGCTTCTGGCCCTGACTCCCGGTCTGTCTCGCGCGGATCTTGCCGCCGGCACGGGGCTGACCCGCGCGACGGTGACGCGTCTCGTCGCGGAGCTGATTGACCTCGGCCTGGTACGGGAGGGCGCCGTCAGCTCATTGGGGCGGGTCGGGCGGCCGGGTACGCCGCTTGAACTCGACGGCCGTCATGTTCTTGCGATCGGTCTTGAAGTAAACGTCGACTTTATCGCGATCTTGGTGAGAGATCTTGGCGGGCGTGAGGTCCAATGGGATGAATACCCCTTCGACTCTGTGAGCGCCTGGCCCGGACAAGAGCGTTCGTGCCGCGATCGACCTGTGCCACCGCGCAATCCGGCGCGTCCGTAATCGCCGGCACGATCGCCAGCCGGTCATTGTCGGAGTTGCAGCCGCTATTCCCGGAGTAGTCGACATCCGCGATGGAATCGTTATCGAAGCTCCGAATCTCGAGTGGCGGGACTACTCATTCGGCGCGGCCCTGCGTCGTGGTCTCCGCTTGAACGGTGCTCCCGTGCGAGTAGGCAACGATGCGAACTTCGCCGCGCTGGCCGAGTTCCGGACAGGAGCGTGGGCCGGTACCGCGGACCTCATTTATGTCACTGGCGATGTCGGTATCGGCGGCGGAATCATCGCCGGGGGGCAGCCGCTGCTGGGCGGCCGGGGCCTGGGTGGAGAGATCGGCCACATGCGCTTTGACCCGGCCGGCCCGCGATGCGTCTGCGGCCGGCGCGGACGCTGGGAGGCCCTCATCGGGCTGTCGGCGGTGCTGCGGTCCGCGGGCATCAGCACTCCCGCCGGAACGCATCCCCGCACGATGGTTGAAGCACTCGTCGGGCAAGGTCGGGATGGCAATCAGCAAGCGCTCGACGCGATTGA
Organism: uncultured Actinomycetota bacterium; assembly: GCA_963713585.1. GTDB lineage: Bacteria > Actinomycetota > Actinomycetes > Streptosporangiales > Streptosporangiaceae > JAJYUU01. Next base: position 197,653 of record CAVQMG010000012.1, read on the forward strand.
TCGTCTGGGCAGAGATGTCGGCGCGGGGGCGGCGATGCTCGGCAACATCTTCGATCCCAGCGTGATCATTCTCGGCGGCTACTTCGTTGCGCTCGAAGAGTGGATCTTGCCGCGGGCCCAGCGCGAGCTCATGGACGGCATGCTCGGACGCAGGGACGCTCCGCCCGATCTGGGCGTGTCGGGTCTCGGATTCACCGCCGCTGCGCGTGGCGCAGCGCTCCACGCCATGGATGCTGTGTTGTCCGACCCGGCCGCGCTGCTCGCATCTCCACTGCAATAGTGCGGCTGCAGTAGTGCGGCGCGGCACCTCCCAGTAGCTGCTGAACAAGACACCGCCACGCCCGCCGGGTCGGGCGGCCGAGGCCGGCTGCGGGCCATTTTCCGTTATGAGGATGAGACTTTCGGGTGGACATGTGTGTTGTAGGGTTCCGGCGATGACACATTAGAGTGCTCCTGGTGAAAGGGGTCTTGGGGATGAATCTGGGTAATAAAAGCGAGGGGGTCAGCGCCCTCGTTCGCAAGGCCATAGCACGATTCGACGGTCCCGCCGAGCTGGCTGGGTGGGTCTGGCGGCGGTCGTTGGCCTGGTAATCGCGGGCTGCGGATCGTCGGGTGGGTCGACCGGCACGACAAGCGCGTCAAGCGGCTCGAACACGATCCCCAAGGGGCTGAGCATCAGCTCCTTCACCGTCGACATGGCGTCGACGATGTCCCAGCTCAAGCCGCTGACGCAGTACGCGACCAAGGGAGCACAACTCCCTCAGGTCGGCGTGATCCTGCCCGACACGACGTCGTCGGCTCGGTGGGTCGACTTCGACCAGCCGTACCTGAACGACGCACTCGCGGACGCAGGGTACACCCAGGCGCAGTACCGCATCGACAACGCGCAGGGCAGCGACGCGACCGAGCTCAACGATGCCACCGCTGACATCAACCTCGGCGCCAAGGTCCTGATCATGTGCCCGCTCGACGGCCCGACCGGAGTGGCGATCGCGAAGCTGGCCGAGTCCAAGGGCGTCACCCTGATCAGCTACGACCGCGCCACCTTCCAGGGTTCGAAGACCTACTACGTCAGCTTCGACAACGAGCTCGTCGGCGAGCTGATCGGCAAGGGCTTCCACAGCCTGCGTACTCCTGGGGGGTCCCCAAGCCGCAGGTCTTCGTGCTGAACGGCGGCGAGGACACCGACCCGAACGCCATCTCGTTTGCCACGGGCTACAACAAGGTCGTCTGGGGCCAGGCGGCCAAGACGGTCGCCGCTGGCGCGACCAACAGCGAGGGCATGACACGCTGGTCGGCGAGAACTTCGCCCCCGGGTGGTCCAACACCGAGGGCGGCACGATCTTCCAGCAGGAGTTCACCGCTCACACGTACGATCAACGCCACCATCGAGGCCAACGACGGTCTCGCCAACGCGGTGATCACCGACCTCAAGGCGGACGGCGTCAAGCCCAAGAAGATCCCGACCACCGGTCAGGACGCGACGGCCCAGGGCATGGCCTGGATCCTCGAGGGCTACCAGTGCGGTTCGGTCTACAAGGCGGTCTACAAGGAGGCCCAGGACGCCGTCGCCATGGCCACGATCCTGCTCTCCGGCGACAAGCCGCCTGCGGCTCTGCTGAACGGCACGACCGTCGACCCCGCCGACTCCAGCATCACCGAGCCGGCGTCGCTGCTCACCCCGGTCTGGGTGAACCAGGCCAACATGGAGTCGACGGTGGTCAAGGACGGCTTCGACCCCGCCTCGGCCATCTGCGCCATCGCGGGCGCGGCGCTCTGCACCGCAAGGCCGGGATCCCGTAATCATCTGACTGAGGAACCTCGACGGGGCTTCATGAGTCGGAGCGCCGTCCCGGCCGGGCGGTGGCGGGCCTGCCGACGACAGCGGGTCCGCCAGTCCCCGGCCAGGCAGCGTTGGCAGGATCCCGGAGCGGCGGAGCCCAACCTAGGCAAGGCTACTGACGGATCTTCACGATGACTGAGACGAACGAAGCCCCTGACGGCGCGAGCCGCGGCGGCGACGCCGGCGGAGCCGCTGCTGAAGCTGCGGGGCATCGACAAGCACTTCGGGCCGGTGCAGGCGCTGTACCAGGTGAACCTGGATCTGCCGGCGGGCCAGGTGACCGGGCTGTGCGGGGACAACGGTGCCGGGAAGTCGGTGCTGACGCGCTGCATCGCCGGGGTGCACCAGCCGGACCACGGGCAGATCTTCTTCGAAGGCCAGCCGGTGCACATCCGGACCACCCGGGACGCCGCCGGGCTGGGGATCGAGACGGTGTACCAGGACCTGGCGCTGGCGGACAACCTGGACATCGTGCAGAACATGTTCCTGGGCCGGGAGCGGCTGCGCCGCGGCCTGCTCGACGAGGACTCGATGGAGCGGGCGGCGGGGGAGACGTTGAGCAGCCTGCGGGTGACCACGGTGCGCTCGATCCGGCAGCCGGTGGCCTCGCTCTCGGGAGGGCAGCGGCAGTCGGTGGCGGTGGCCAAGGCGGTGATGTGGAACTCGAAGGTGGTGCTGCTCGACGAGCCGACGGCGGCGCTCGGGGTGGTGCAGACCCGGATGGTGCTGGACCTGGTGCGGCGCCTGCGCGACCGCGGGCTGGCGGTGATGGTGATCTCGCACAACCTCAACGACGTGTTCGAGGTGGCGGACCGGATCGCGGTGCTGCACCTGGGGCGGATGGTGGCGGAGGGGCCGGTGGGGAGTTCGACCGGCAGAGCGTGATCGAGTACATGACCACGGGGACGTTGAACGGGCGGCCGTTCGAGCCTGCCGGACTGCCAGTGGCGAGGGCTGAGCCATGGCCTGGACCGGGGAGAGCCCGATGACCGCTGACGCCGGCAAGACCCCGACCGGAGCGGCGGACGCAGCGGCGGTGGTCGACCCCGCCGCCGCCCCTGACGTCGCTGCGGCCGATGTCCCGCCGGAGCTTCTGGCCCAGTCGCTGGGTCAGTACGTCCGCGCCTGGTGGCGCCAGGTCCGCGGCGGCGACAGCGGCGTCCTGCCGGTGATCCTCGGCATCGTCATCGTCGCCATCGTCTTCGAGATCATCACGCCCGAGCACGCGTTCCTGCGGCCGAGCAACCTCGTCTACATCTTCGGGCTGAGCACCGTCTACATGGTGCTGGCAATGGCCGAGATCGTGGTCTTGCTGCTGGGCGAGATCGACCTCTCGGTCGGCGCGGTCGCGATGCTCGGCGGGATCATCGCGTTCAAGCTCGTCCAACAGCCGGGGCCCGACTGGCCGTGGTGGGCGGCGATCCTCGCTGCGCTTGTTTGCTGCGGCTTCATCGGCGCGCTGCAAGGGGCGCTCACGGCCCGGCTCAAGATTCCATCCTTCATCGTGACCCTGGCCGGGTACCTTCTCTTCTCCGGAGTCCTCATCGTTATCCTCGGCGGGGCCGACGGCACCGTGAGCGTCGACTCTTCGGTGCCCAATCAGCGCGTCATCTATGACCTGGTCCAGGGCCTGATCGTGCCCATTGTCGGCTGGATAGCCCTGGTGGTGCTGGTCGTTGCCGTCGGCGCGGCCCTCTGGCTGCGCGCGGCCGCGAGGCGACGCGAGGGCCTGGTGGCTCCGCCCGCCAGCGTGATCGCAATCAGAGTCGCCCTCGTGGCGATCGTCGGGGTAGCTGTGGTGCTGGTCTGCAATGGCAACCGCGGCACCTCGCTGGTGACGGTGGAAGGGGTTCCGTGGGTAATCCCGATCGTCCTGGTTGTCGTCGGCGCCCTGACGCTGCTGCTGCAGCGGACCCGCTTCGGCCGTTACGTCTACGCCGTTGGTGGCAACGCCGAAGCTGCCCGCCGCGCCGGCATCAGCCTCGCCGCCATCCGCATCTGGTCTTTCGCGTTGTGCTCAGCGATCGCTGGCCTCGGCGGCATTCTGCTCGGGTCTTTCTTCTTCGGTGAGTACAGCACTAACACCGCAGATTCAGGTCAACTCGTCCTGTACTGCGTTGCCGCCGCTGTCATCGGCGGGATCAGCCTCTTCGGCGGGCGCGGTAAGGCAATCCACGGTGTTCTCGGCGGCCTCCTCATCGGCGGCATCGCCTATGGCGTGTCCCTGCTCAGCCTGGGTCAATTGGCTACGCCGTTGGAATACATCCTGCCGGGCGGCGTGCTGCTCGGCGCAGTGCTAGTTGACGTGCTGTCACGGCGCGGTACCGGGAGCGTGAACCGTGTCTGATGTCCCTGTGACCGCTGACCCCGGCGGAACACCGACCGGGACGGCGGACGCCACGGCAGTTGTTGACCCCACTGCCGCGCACGAGGCCGCCGTGGTGGAGGTCCCGCCAGAGCTCCTTGCCCAGTCGCTGGGCCAGTACTTGCGGGCCTGGTGGGGCCGGGTCCGCGGTGGCGACAGCGGTGTCCTGCCGGTGGTCCTCGGCATGGTGATCGTCGCTGTCAGCTTCCAGATCGCGAACTCGCAGTTCCTGTCGTCGCAGAACCTGGTCAACCTCTTCGAGCAGAGCACCGTGTACATGGTGCTGGCGATGGCCGAGATCTTCGCCCTGCTTCTCGGAGAGATTGACCTTTCCGTCGGCATGGTCATGGCGCTCAGCAGCGTCATGGTCGCCGAGCTTGTGCAGCCGACCGGCGCGAACTGGCCGTGGTGGCTGGCGATCATCGTGGCGTTGCTCGCTTGCTGTGCCTGGGGCGGCGTCCAGGGTTGGCTCGTGGCCCGGCTGAGAATGCCGTCGTTCATCGTCACGCTTGGCGGCCTGCTGATCCTGGAGGGATTGGCGATCATCTTCCTCGGCGGGACGCTGGTTGGCATCGGCAACTCCCGGTTCACCAACGAGGCCGTCCTCTATAACATTTTCTACGGGCGGTTCGACCCGGTAGTCGGCTGGATCTTGCTGGCCGTGCTGCTGGGCGCCTTTGGCACGGGTCTGTGGCTGCGGGAGACCCGCAAGCACCGCCAGGGCCTGGAAGCTCCGCCGCGCAGCCTCACCGCGTTGAAGCTCGTTCTCATGGGCGTGGCGGGTGTCGCGGTCGTCGCCATCTGCAACGTCAACCGAGCCCATTCCGGGACGATCGAGGGGGTTCCCTACATCATCGCGATCGTCCTGGTCGTACTCGGCGGCTCGACGATCCTGCTGCAGCGGACCCGCTTCGGCCGCTACGTGTACGCCATTGGCGGCAACCCCGAGGCCGCGCGGCGAGCGGGGGTCAGAGTACCCGCCATCCGCATCGGGGGCTTTGTGCTCGCCGCCGTGACGTCCGGCATCGCCGGCGTGCTGTTCGCCTCGTGGCAGGTCTCCATCACCACCAACATCATCAAGGCCGCCAACACCTACGTGCTGCTGGCGGTAGCCGCTGCGGTCATCGGCGGCACCAGCCTGTTCGGCGGCCGGGGCAAGACCATCCACGGTGTCCTGGGCGGCCTCGTCATCGGCGGCATCTACAACGGCCTGTACTTGCTCGGTGTGTCGAGCCAGTCGATTAACATCGTGGTCGCCCTGGTGCTGCTCGTGGCGGCGGCTGTCGATGTCCTCTCCCGCCGAGGTGCTCCACGCCAAGCGTGACCCGGCCGGAAGCCGCGATCCGCGCTCGCGGCGGAATACCCGGCATGGCACACTAGTTACCGCAAGTAGACGTGCTCCGGGGTCGGTGAAACTCCGAACCGGCGGTGATAGTCCGCGACCCGGCCGATGCCATCGGCTGGCTGACCCGGTGAAATTCCGGGACCGACGGTTAAAGTCCGGATGGGAGGAAGCACGTGCGCGGTGGCGGCCGGCGCTGGCCTGAGAGCCAGGTACCGGCGGCAGCGCCGCGTATGCGCGGTTAGCGCACCCCGGAGTCTGTGCAGGGCAGCAGCTCCGGAGGAGGACACGGTGTTTACCGGGATAGTGGAAGAACTCGGCGAGGTCGTCAGCATTGACCTGACCGGCGACTCGGCCAGGATCAGGGTCCGCGGGCCGCTCGTCGCCGAGGAGGCAGGCCGCGGCGACTCGATCGCGATCAACGGAGTCTGCCTCACCGTCACCGGCATGCAGGGCGGCGAATTCAGCGCGGACGTCATGGGGGAGACCCTGGACCGCTCGAGCCTGGGCGCGCTGGAGCCGGGAGCCGTCGTCAACCTGGAGCGCCCCATGCGGTCCGACGGTCGTCTCGGCGGGCATATCGTCCAGGGTCACGTTGACGGCACCGGCACGATCCTGGCCCGGCAGCCCGCCGGAGACTGGGAAACAGTCCGGATCTCGATTCCTGCTGCGCTGGCCCGCTACGTGGTCCTGAAGGGCTCAGTGGCCGTCGACGGCATCAGCCTCACCATCTCGCAGCTCAGTGACGACGCGGACGGCGCCTGGTTCGAGGTGAGCCTGATCCCCGAGACGCTGGCCCGCACGACGCTCGGCTCGGCGCCGCCCGGCACGACCGTGAACCTCGAAGTTGACCTGATCGCCAAGTACGTGGAGCGATTGCTCGCGGGGAGGTTCCAGTGACCGGGCAGGCAGTGACGGATGAGACGCGGCTGGACGAAGTCGCCCGCGCAGTGGCGGACGTCGCCGCCGGACGCCCGGTCGTCGTGGTCGACGATGCCGACCGGGAGAACGAGGGCGACATCATCTTCGCCGCCAGCAAGGCGACTCCCGAGCTGCTCGCCTTCATGATCCGGCACACCAGCGGCGTGATCTGCGTGCCGATGCCAGGAGACATGCTGGATCGCCTGCAACTGCCGCTGATGACCAGCCAGAACGCCGAGCGGATGCGGACCGCCTACACCATCAGCGTTGATGCGCGCGATGGCGTGACGACCGGCATCTCCGCCGCCGACCGGGCCAGGACCATCAGGACCCTGGTGGATTCCGCGACCGAGCCCTACGAGATCGTCCGGCCCGGGCACGTGTTTCCGCTGCGCTACCACCCGGGTGGCGTGCTGCGGCGGCGCGGTCACACCGAAGCGGCGGTCGACCTGGCCAGGCTGGCCGGCCTGACCCCGGCGGGCGTACTGGCTGAGATCGTCAACGACGACGGCACCATGGCCAGGCTGCCGCGACTGCGTGAGTTCGCCGACGAGCACGGCCTGGCACTGATCTCCATCGAGCAGCTGATCTCCTACCGCAGGCAGCACGAACGGGTTGTCACCAGGGTGGTCGAGACCAATCTGCCCAACGAATTCGGCTCCTGGCGTGCGCTGGGCTACCTGAACTCGGTCGACGGGACCGAGCACCTTGCCCTGGTCCTCGGCGACCTGGCTGCAGCGGGCCCTGACCCGCTGGTCCGGATGCACTCCGAATGCCTGACCGGTGACGTGTTCGGGTCTTACCGGTGCGACTGCGGCACTCAGCTGGAGGCCGCGATGGCCTCAATCGCGGCCGAGGGCCGCGGCGTGGTGCTGTACCTGCGCGGGCACGAGGGCCGGGGCATCGGCCTGGTGTCGAAGCTGCAGGCCTACCAGCTGCAGGACGGCGGAGCCGACACGGTTGACGCCAACACCGAGCTGGGCCTGCCAGTCGACGCTCGCGAGTACTCGACCGGCGCGCAGATGCTGACGGACCTGGGCGTGCACGCGCTGCGACTGCTGACCAACAACCCGGCCAAGGTCAGCGGCCTGGCCGGGTTCGGTCTGGAGGTCACCGGACGAGTCGGGCTGCCCTCGCTGCCGACGGCGCACAACCTGCGGTACCTGACCGCCAAGCGGGACCGGCTCGGCCATCAGATCGACAACCTGCCCGTGGCCGGCGAAGTCGCGGACAGCCAGGCCGCATCGGCAGCGGGGATCAGGTGAGCGGCGAGCGCCCGGCCCGGGCGGCAGCGGGGATCGGGTGAGCGGCGAGGGCCGCCCGGCCAGGCCAGCTGTCGAGGCCGCCGGGCTCAGCGTGGCGATCGCCGCGACACGCTGGCACGCGGAGATCACCGACCAGCTGGTCGACCGTGCTGTCGCGGCAGCGCGTGCCTGCGGGATTGCCGAGCCGCTGGTCGTCCGGGTGCCGGGCGCGGTCGAGCTGCCGGTCGTGGCGGCCGAGCTGGCCCGGCACCACGACGCGGTGGCCTGCCTGGGCGCGGTCATCAGAGGCGGCACACCGCACTTCGACTACGTCTGCGACGCGGTCACCTACGGCCTGACCAGGGTCTCGCTGGACAGCGGGACGCCGGTCGGCAACGGCGTGCTCACCTGCGACACGCTGCAGCAGGCCCTCGACCGCAGCGGCGGTCAGGACAGCGTCGAGGACAAAGGCTGGGACGCCGTGTTCGCTGCGCTGGAGACCGCGCTGTTGCTCAGGTCATTGCGCTCCTGAGCTGCTGGCCGCCACGGCTGCCGGGCCGGCCGGTGCGATCCGGTAGTGATACTGGTGGTGATCGGCGAAACCGAGCTTGCGGTAGAGCGACCGGGCCGCCGCGTTGCCCACGGTGACCTGCAGGTACAGCTGGCCGGCGCCGTGCCGGGCAGCCCGTGCCGCGAGCGCGGTCGTGATAGCCGCGCCAAGCCCGCGGCCGCGGAACTCCGGGTCAACCTCGATGGCCGTCAGGCCTGCCCAGTCGCCGGCCGCGGCGACCCGGCCGATCGCGACCGTGCGGCCGGAGGACCGGATGGAGCCGAACGCCTGCCAGGGCGCTGACGTGAGGACCTGCAGCGCGCCGGGCGGCAGGTCCTGGCCGCGGTAGTGGTACCGGCTCAGCCAGGCCGCGTCAGGCTCGGCGCGCAGGTCGGCGGCGCTAGCTTCAGGTCCGCCGCGGGCCGCGACGTCGGCCGCGCTGGCAGTCATGACCACCGCGGCGTCCGCCCTGATCTGCCAGCCGAGGCGCTGCAGCAGCTGGTCAAGCTCACTGCCGTCCGGGCCGCGGGCCGGGAACGGCACGCTGATCATCGGCGGCAGGCCGCGCTCGTCGTACCAGCGGCGCACCGCCTCGACCGCGCTGGCGAGGGGCAGGCCCGGCTGGCCGGCCGCGAGCGCACTGTTAGCGCGTCCGGTGAACCCGCCGGCGGCGCGCAGCAGCCAGTCGCCGAGGCGTTCCTCCTCGGCTGCCCGCCAGCCCGGCGCGGCCGCGTGCTCCAGTTCCTCGATCGAGATCGTCATGCACCAATTGTTCACCGCCGGCGCCGCCAGTCGGGCGCGCTTCGCGTCCCGGCCGGGCAGGATGGATTCATGACGACGCTAGCGGAGGCGGCAGCGATTGCTGCCCGGGACAGTTACCTGGCCGTGGTCTCGACCCTGCGCGCCGACGGAACCATCCAGTCCTCGGTGGTGAACGCGGGGGTGATGGCCGACCCTGGCTCGGATCAGGAAGTCGTCGCGTTCGTCACCTACGGCAAGGCCAAGCTCGCCAACCTGCGCCTCCGGCCGCAGATAACGATCACCTTCCGGGCGGGCTGGCAGTGGGCGGCGGTGGAGGGAACGGCGCGCATCATCGGGCCCGACGATCCGGCCGCCGGGATCGACGCGGAACGCCTCCGGCTGCTGCGCCGGGAGGTCTTCACGGCCGCAGGCGGCACGCACGACGACTGGGACGGCTACGACCGGGTGATGGCCGAACAGGGCCGGGCCGTGGTCCTGGTCGTCCCCGTGCGCATCTACAGCAACGGCTGAGCGGCCGGACCTGCAGCAGAGTCAGGCGCGCTGCCAGGCCAGCACCGGACCCCGGGCCCGGACCACAACGGCCGAGCCGGCCGGCAACTGCGGGCCGCCGGCAGTGCGCACGATCACCTGAGGCGCGTCTGGCTCGCCGTCGGGCTGCACCCGGACGACCGCGTCATGCCCGTAGTACTCACAAGCCACGACATGCCCGGCCAGCTCATCGGGCCCGGTTCCGGCCTGGTTCTGGCTGATCTCCAGCTGCTCGGGCCTGATCAGTACCGTGACCAGCCCGGCGTCGGCAGTGACCGCGCAGGACTGGTCAAGCGGCAGCCGGCCGAGGATGGTCTCGACGGTCAGCGTGCCCGCCGCGGCCGGGCCGAGCTTGCCTTCCAGCAGGTTCGCGTCGCCGACGAACCGGGCCAGCGCGGGGTCGGCCGGCCGCGCATAGAGGTCCTGGGGCGCGGCGTACTGCACGATCTTTCCGTCGCGCAGCACGGCGATGCGGTGCGCCATCGACAGCGCCTCGTCCTGGTCGTGGGTCACCAGGATGGCCGTGGTGCCCGCCGCCTGGCAGATCTGCTGCACGTCAGCGCGGACACTCGCCCGCAGGTGCGCGTCCAGCGAGGCGAATGGCTCGTCCAGCAGGACGATCTCGGGCCTGATCGCGAGCGCGCGGGCCAGCGCGACCCGCTGCTGCTGGCCGCCGGACAGCTGATGCGGGTACCGGCTGCCCATTCCGGTCAGGCCCACGGCATCCAGCAACTCTCCGGTACGCGGTCCGCGGCGCTGCTTGGCCGGGAGCCCGAAGCCGACATTGGCCGCGATGCTCAGATGCGGGAAGAGAGCGCCTTCCTGCGGCACGTAGCCGATCTTGCGGCGCTCGGGCGGCAGGTAGGTACCCGGCCCGTCGACCACCCGCTCACCGATCGTGATCGATCCCGCATCGGCCCGCTCGAATCCGGCCAGCAACCGCAGCAGCGTGGTCTTGCCGCTGCCGGACGGCCCCAGGATCGCCGTGAGCGATCCGGCGGGCACATCCAGGTCGAGCCCGGTCAGTACCGGATGCGGGCCGAACGCCTTGTGCAGGCCTGCGACCGCTAGCTGCCTCATAGTCCTATCCTCGCGCCTGAGCCGAGCGGTTGAAAAACCGGCCGAGCGCGATGCTCGGCAGTGCCGCGACCCCGATCATCACCAGAGCGAACGGGGCTGCCTGCGCGTAGGACAGGTTGGACTGGTAGCTCCAGAACTGAGTGGCCAGAGTCTGCACGCCGGTCGGTACCAGGATCAAGGTAGCGGTGAGCTCGGTCACCACCTCCAGGAAGACCAGGCAGAAAGCCGCCATCAGGCCGGGTGCGGCCAGGCGGAGCGTCACCCGGCTGAAGGCGGCCAGCCTGCCCTCGCCCAGCGACCTGGCAACCTCGTCCAGGCTGGCCGGAGCACGGGCGATGGCGGCCTTGACGCCGACGAGCGCGAGCGGGAAGAACATGATCGCGTAGCACAGGATCAGCAGCGGCCCGGTCTGGTAGCCGAAGCTGCCGGCGTACTGCTCGGTGAAGTAGGTGAGCGCGAGCGCGATCACCACCCCCGGCATTGCCAGGACCAGGTAAGTGCTGCGCTCCAGGAAATGCCGCATGGCGCCGGTGTGCCGGATGGCCAGGACCGCGACCGGCAGCGCCAGCAGGGTGTCGATGGCCGCGGCCGACAGGCCATAGACGGCCGTGTGCCAGGCTGCGTCGAGCATCGAGACGCTGACCGAGTCGCCCACCGACGGCACGCCGCCGCGGACGAGCCAGTAGATGCTCGCGCCGAGCGGCACGCCAAGCGCGGCCAGCACGAGCAGGCAGACCGACGCCAGCGCCGGGACTGCCGCCTTGCCCAGCCGCAGCGGCGGCATGACCCGCTGGGTCATCGGGCCCGACCTGGCGACCCGCCCGGCGCCGCGGAGCCGGGCCTCGCCGCCCAGGACCAGCAGGCTGATCGCGACCAGGACCAGCGACAGCGCGCACGCGGTGGGCACCTCGAACGGGGAGGACAGGTTCGTGAAGATCTCGGTGGTGAAGGTCTGGTAGCTGAGCATCTCGAATGCGCCGTACTCGGCCAGCAAGACCAGCGCGACCAGCAGGCAGCCGCCGAGAATCGCGCCCCTGGCCTGGCCGAGGGTGATCCGGAAAAACGTGGCCACCCGGCTGACGCCCAGACTGCGCGCTACTTCCTCCTGGCCGGGGTCGGCGGCCCGCAGGCTGGCCGCGACGGGCAGGTAGACCAGCGGGTACACCGCCAGCGTCATCACGATCACCGCACCGCGCAGGCCGTGCATCCAGATGAACAGCGACGACCAGCCGAAGCTCACCACGAAGTCAGGGATCGCCAGCGGGACCACCAGGAGCACCGCGAAGACGCGGCGGCCCGGCAGGTTCGTCCGTTCCACCAGCCAGGCAGTCCCGGTCCCGACGACCGCGCACAGCACCGTCACCGCCGCCGTCAGCTGGACGGTGTTCCACAGCAGCGTTCCGGTCAGCGGCCGGAAGATCTGGCTGGTGACGGCGCTGAACCCGGCTCGGTGCGACTCGATGAGGAGAAAGACAAGCGGCGCCGCGAGCAGCACCGCGATGACGGCGCTGACCGTGAGCAACCCGACCGGCCGGCGGGGCCGCCTGGCCGGCACCACCGGCAGGGCGAGCACGGCGGGACGGGATGGCGCCGTGAGTCACCGGCCTGGCCCCGGCCCCGGCCGGTTCACAGCAGTCCTGCCTGGCGCATCAGCGAGATCGCGGCGCTGCCGTTACCGAGCCCGGCCACGGTAATCGGGTACGGCCTGAGCTGGCCGAACGGGGTCTCGCCCGCCTTGGAGGTCACGCCGGCGGCCAGCGGGTACTCGAAGCTCAGTGACTGGCCCGCGCCGGTGCCCGGCGTGGCGAGGATCTCCTGGCCCTGCTTGCTGACCAGGAAGGCGAGGAACTTCTGCGCCTCTTTCTGGTGCTTGACTTGACTTCAGCACCGCGGCGCCGGACACGTCGATCACGTAGCCGGGGTCGCCTGCCGCGAAGTAGGCGAGCTTCGAGTGCATGTTGCCGTTCCCGATCTCGGCCCGCATCCGGTACCAGTAGTACTCGTTGACGATCCCGAACGCGCCGCGCCGCGGTTTACCTCATCGGCAATGGTCTCATTGTCGGGATAGACGTGCCCGGCGGCGTTCTTGCTCGATCGCCTTCAGCCAGCTGAGCGTGCTGCCGTGCCGTAGGCCTTCTGATAGGCGGTCACGATCGGCTGGAAGTCGGTCTCGCCCGGGCGATCGCGAGCTTGCCCTTGTACTGCGGGTCGGCCAGCTGGCTCAACCGGGTCGGCAGCTGGCTAGCCGAGATCAGGCTCGGGTTGTAGATGATGACGCTGACTCGTGCCGACACGCCGACCCAGTCGCCCTGAGGCGAGTTGTACTTCGGCGGGATGGCGCCGAGCGTGGCCGGGCTCACTGCCGACAGCAGCCCCTTGGCCTGAAGGTCCTCGAGCGGCGGGCTGTTCTCGGTGAAGAACAGGTCGGCGGGCGACTTGCTGCCCTCGGTGGCGATCTGATCGGCAAGAGTGTCCTCGTCGTCGGACTGCGCACCTTGACCGTGATCCCGGTCTGCTTCTCGAAGGCGGCGATCAGGTTGTTGGCCGTCTGCTCATGCTGGCCGTTGTAGAGGATCAGCGCCGGGCTGCCGGACGATCCCGAGCCCGAACTTCCGCAGGCGGTCAGCGCGCCGCCGGTCAGCAGAATGGCGGCGGTGGCGAGGGCGGCGGTGACGCGCGTCATGAGGTGGCTCCCGGGCAGATGGCATCGAGTTTCTTGCTGGCCGCGCTGACGGCGCTGGTCGCGGCCGGGCTTGTGCCGTTGCTGGCGAAAACCTGCGCGTAGGCGCTCGCCAGGTCGCTGATGGCGGCGCGCAAAGCCTGATCGGAGGTCGTGATCTCCCGCAACGGCCGGATCTGCGCTTCGGCGAAACCGACCGGGTCGGTGTCCGGGTCCGGGCCGTCGGCCAGCGCGCCCGCGACCTGCGCGCAGGCCGGGCCGGTCGCCGCAGCGGCGGCCGCCGGCGAACTGTGCGCCGAGGCCGAGCCGCAGCCAGCCAGCAACGGGGCCGCGATCAGCGCAGTGCACAGCGCGACCTGGCCGGCCCGTCGGGAGGCGATAGGGCGGAAGCCGGGCTCGCCTGGCCCGTCTGGGACGGCGGCCGGCTGCAGGCGGCGGGTGTCGGTCATGCGTACGTTCTCCGATGTCAGGACCGAGGCAGCATAGCTTAGGCTTACCTAAGAACCGGTAGCTTAGGCTACCCTAACAACGTGGGCCAAACCGGGTATGCGGTTAGCGTCAGGCGGCCCGTCCCGGGGGATCGCGCCGGCCATCGCGCCGGACTCCGGCCGCACGTAGGCTGGACCGCAGCAGCAGTCGCCGGAATTGACCGGCCGTCCGGATTGCTACGCAGGCAGAGAGCCTGCCCAGTGCATGAGGTGAACCTGCACAGTGCGCGACATCCTTGACCCCATCACCACGTGGTGGGACGCCGGCGAGACCTTCGGTCTCGCGACGGTCGTGCGCACCTTCTCCAGCGCGCCCCGTGAGCCGGGTGCCGCCATGGCGGTATCCCCGGGCGGCGAGGTCGTCGGCAGCGTATCCGGCGGCTGCGTCGAGGGCGCCGTGTACGAGCTGGCCCGTCAGGTCACTGCCAGCGGCGAGCCGGTCCTGCACCGCTACGGCATCAGCGACAACGACGCGTTCGCCGTCGGGCTGACCTGCGGCGGCATCATCGACATCTTCGTCGAGCCGGCCAGCCGGGAAACATTCGCCGCCATCGGCGAGATCGCCGAGGCAGTCCGGGCCGGCACGCCGGTCGCGGTCGCCACGATCATCGAGGGCCCTGGCCAGATAGGGTCGCGCCGGGTTATCTGGGAGCACGACCGGGCGGATGGCACGCTCGGCGCGGGGGACCGGCTCGACCAGGCGGTTGACGATGACGCGCGCGGGATGCTGGCCCAGGGGCTGACCGGGGTCCGCCGCTACGGCCCCGATGGCGAGCGGCGGCTCGACGACCTGGCCGTCTTCGTGCAGTCGTTCGCCCCTGCGCCGCGGATGCTGGTCTTCGGCGCCATCGACTTCGCTGCGGCGGTGGCCAGGGCGGGCAAGTTCCTCGGTTACCGGGTCACGGTGTGCGATGCCCGGCCGGTCTTCGCGACGGCGTCCCGGTTCCCCGACGCCGATGAGGTCATCACCGACTGGCCGCACCGGTACCTGTCCGGCACCGACACCGACGATCGCACCGTCATCTGCGTGCTCACTCACGACCCGAAGTTCGACGTGCCGTTGCTGGAAGTGGCACTGCGCCGGCCGGCCGCCTACATCGGCGCGATGGGCAGCCGCCGCACGCACGAGGACCGGCTGGCGCGGTTGCGCGAAGCCGGGCTCACCGACGCCGAGCTGTCCAGGCTCCGGTCCCCGATCGGGCTGGACCTCGGTGCCCGCACCCCGGAAGAGACCGCGATCGCGATCGCGGCCGAGCTGATCCAGCTGCGCTGGGGCGGTACTGGCCGGCCGCTGACCGCGACCAGCGGCCGCATTCACCACGGTCGGCTCTCCGGTGACCGCGCGGTTCCCGATCTGGACGAGCAAAGCGCTTGACCCAACGACGGAACGTGGCCGGAGTGCTGCTAGCCGCAGGCCAGGGCAGCCGGCTCGGCCAGCCCAAGGCCCTGATCGTGGTCGGCGGCCAGTCGCTGGCGCGCCGCGGCATCGCGCTGTTGCAGCCGGCGGCGCCCGGCCGGTCGTCGTCGTCACCGGCGCGGCCGGTCCCGGCGTTCTCGGTCCGCCTGGTCCTGACCTTGGCGGCGCCGTCGACGCCGCGGACGATGCCGGGACTGCCGGCGGCCCCGGCCCGATCGGCCGCGACCTGGCCGGGCTGATCACCGTGCATAACCCGGACTGGCCGAGCGGCATGGGCTCGTCGCTGGCCGTCGGCCTGGCGAACGTACCCGCCGGCAGCGCCGCCGCCGTCATCGCGCTCGCCGACCAGCCGCTGGTAGGCCCGGAATCGGTGCGCAGGCTGATCGCTGCGTACGCCGCCGGCGCTTTGCGTCGCGGTCGCCTGCTACGACGGCAAGCCGCGCAACCCGGTCCTGATCGGCCGCGAGCATTGCGCCGAGCGTCGCCGCGCTGGCGGCGGGCGACGTCGGCGCGCGCGCCGTTCCTGCGCGCGCACCCCGGCCTGGTGACGGCGGTGGAGTGCGGCGACACCGGCCGCCCGGACGATATCGACACACCCGACGACCTGAGCCGGCTCGGCAGCAGCTGCTAGCCGGGACGGCCACGTTCCCGGCCTAACGAGTGGCCTGGATACCCCAGCTGTGCGTCGACGGCTGTCGCCGGGCTCCAGCGTCCAGGTCGTCCCGGTGACGAAGGCGTTCGGCGGGCAGGTCATCGGCTCGATCGCGACCGCGCGGCGGCGCGCGTCAGGGCCGAGCGGATCGCCGGTGAACACCTGCAGCCACCGGTAACCGGTCCGGCCCACAGGGCCAGATCCGCGTCCGGGCCGGACAAGCCGGGCGACCGCGCGGCCGTCCGGACCGGTGACCAGCCCGGTGAACGCGTGGTCGAGCGTGGTGCCGCCGATCGGCCGGCGTTCGCGGAAGTCGTAGGGCGAGCCGCTGACATCCTGCGGCGGGCCGTCCGGGATGCCGCGCGCGTCGGCGGGCTGCCACCGCGCTGCGGGCAACTGCAGTTCCCAGTTGTCGGCCAGATCGGAGCCGACCCGCAGGTAGGGGTGCGAGCCGGTGCCGAATGGCGCGGCGCAGCTGCCCGTGTTGCGTGCGGTCACGGTGACCTCCAGGCCATCGGCCGCCGTCAGCCGGTAGTGCGCGGACAGGTCAAGCCGGAACGGGTAACCGGCCGGCCGAGTAGCTGCAAGGTCAGCTCCGACACTGTCGGCAGTGTGCCCGGCCAGCTGCCAGGTGAGCCAGCGGGTCAGCCCGTGGATGGCGTTGTCGAGCGCTGGCTCGGTGAGTTCGAGCTGGTAGCTCGCGCCCGCCAAAGTCGTACCGGCCGCCGTCGATCCGGTTCGGCCAGGGAGTCAGCAGCTGCCCGGCGCCGGACGGGGGCAGTTCGTCCGGCTCGTAACTGGTGATCACGGGGCGTCCGCGCACGGCTAGGGCGCGCAAACCTGCGCCGAGCTGAGTGACACTGGCGCGGTAGTCGCCGGCTGCGATCTCGACCTGCTCGCCGGTGAGCGGAAGCGGTGGCTTTGCCATGGCATCCATACTGGCGGATGTTGAGCCGGCGGGGCTGCTTGGGGAGCGGGGGACCTTCAGCCCCGCCAGCACTTTGCACCATAGCTGTCACGGCTGTCCCTCCGTGCGAAGTTCAGCAAGCCCGCAGCTAGTTCTGAGGTACGGCCGCGCGGCGCCGTCCCAGGCATCCTGCGGTCCGCCCTGTGACCAGCTAAAACCCGGCCCGAAGCGGCCCGTGATGGCAGGCCCGCGGCGGTGACGCGAGAGTCACGCCCGGTCGCGGCCGGGTAACCGGTAGCTGCCGACGTAGCTGGCGTAGGCGACGATGTTGCCGAGGTAATGACCGGATTTCTGATCGAACGAACCGCCGCAGGTAATCAGCCGCAACGTCGGCCAGCTGGTGTAGCCGAAAACCTTCGTAGTCGGGAATCTCGCCTTGGCGTACAGCGCGACGGAATAGGTCTCGAAGACCGCGGTCTGGCCGTTGCGCAGGTGCACGTAGATCTTCGCGCCAGGCCGCAGGCTGCCGAGGTTGTAGAAGACTGCCGGACCGACGCCCGCCGCGTCGACGTGACCGAGGATCGCCGCCGCTCCCGGCTGGCCCGGCACGGGGCCCCGGTCGTACCAGCTGGCCAGCTTGGCCTTCGACAGCGGCGGAACGGCCAGAGTCCGGTTCTTGGTCAGCCCCAGATCGATGATCTTGGTATGTACCTTGATCGCGGGAATGTCGATGCTGACCGGAACCGAGCGGGCAGCGTGGCGAGCGCTGCCGGTCAGGTTGGCCTTAGCGGGCGGCTGGCGCCCCGCCGCGGCCCAGGCGGGCGGGACCGGCGGAGGCGCCCAGCGGAGAGTGTCGTGGCCGACGAAGGCCACCACGACTCCGGTGACGATCATCGCGACCGCGACGAGATTGAGCCAGGAGATCCGGCGCACCGGCGCGGGTCAGGCTCCCCGGACGCGGGCGGAAGCTGCGGCAGAACTGGCACGGGCGGGCATGGCGAACTGCATGAGCTTCTCCCGTTCTGCGGCGATGGTCGCTGGCTCATTCCCGGCGGATGCCCGGATTAAGCCGTTGCCCGAGGCCGCAGCTGGCGATGCCCGTTCGCCCTGCGCTGACCGCCCTTGCGGTCGCCGCTGGCGGCGCTGCTCTGGGTGCCTCGATTGCCTTCGGCGTCACGGCTGTCGGCCCAGCCGCAGCCGGGCGAGCCACGCCCGGACCGGGCTCGCGGGCCGTCCATGCCCAGCTCAATGCCCTATCTGCCCGGTTCGGCAAGGGTCGGGTACAGCCTCAGCCGCCACCCGGGCCGTCGGGACGTTAAGTCCCGTTCGTCCCGGCCATGACCAGGCCAGGTCCGCGTACCAGCGAGCCGGTCCTGACCGCTTCGGCTGCTAGCACCCCGAACAGGTAGAAACAGGCGGCTTCCTCGGTAGCGAAGACCTGAAGTTCGTGCCTGGCGCCGCCGGCGGCGTGGAACACCTCAAACCCCGTCTCCGTCTGCACCAGGCAGAGAGCGCCTTCGACCTCGTCGCCGACCGCGTAGGTGCCGGCCGGGATGCCGGCCTGCCCGGCGAGTTCGGCGAACAGCCGCTCGGTCGCCATCCGGCGCCGCGCCGACCGGCGCTGCCGCGCCGGCGCCGTCTGTGTGGGCTCAGCCAGCCCGGTTGCCAGGGGCGGCCGGGGGCCGGGGGACTGGGCCAGGGGGGTCTGGGCGGCGGGAGGCTGGGCGACGGAGGGCCGGGCGACCGGCGGCTGGGCGACGGAGGGCTGAGCTACGGCGGGCTGAGCCACGGCGGGCTGGGCCATGGCGGGCTGGGCCATGGCGGGCTGGGCCGCGGCGGGCTGGGCGAACGCCGGCTCGCCGGGCGGCGCTGCCAGCGGTGCCCGCCGGGAGGACGCCTGCCGTGGCCGCCGTGACTCCGACGCGGCCCGCATGGCCTCGGCTTCGAGCGGAAGCGGTGCCTCGGCGGTGGGCGGGATGGCAACGCCGTTGCTGACCGGGGCGGCTGGCGGGTAGGCCGGGCTCGCGGGCACTCCCGGGTCAGGCAAACCGCCATAACCGGGACTGGCCTCTGGTCTCGGCGCGGAGCCGAGCGGGCCGGAGGCGGCCGAGTACGCGTCGCTGCCGTAGCCCGGCGCCGCGGGCTCGGGCCGCCAGGAGAAACTGCCGGTATCCGCGGGTCCGCCGGCTGGCAGGTAAGCCGCCGGCACCGGGTATCCGCCGCTCAGCGTGCCGGGCGACGGGGGTGCCGAGGGCAGGTGGCGCGGGTAGTCGGTACGTTCCTCGGTGATCTCGGCGACCTCGGTCCGGGGCGCCACCAGCTCAAAGACGCCGCGGTCCACCTGCCAGTAGCCCAGCTGCTCGGCCTTGAACTCGTCATGGCCGAGATAGCCGATATGCAGCCGGTCACCGAGGTCGTCCAGCACCATGCAGCGCTCGCCGCGGAACACGCCGACCGGCCGGGACTCCCAGACCGCCTGCACGTCCGCCATCGGCAGCTGCTTACGCCAGTGCCCGGTGGCCGGCTCGAAGCCGAGATCCTCCGGCGGCGGGCAGGCTGCGAACAGCACGATGTCGCCATCGGAAGGCCCAACGCCGGCCTCGAACGGGGAGCCACGGTAAGTCGCCATCAGCCGGTAACGCACAGTTCAGACCCTTCTGCCGGGCGGAGCCACACCTGACCGTCGTAACGTGCGATGAAGTCGATCCTGTCGGTGCCGACCCGGTGGATCTCCGCGCCAACCGGCACCGGAATCGGGTCGGTGAAGTACTCGGCGATCGCCGAATCCGCGCTGCCGGTGTAGCCGGAACCGGTGAAGGGCGGCTTCATCGACCAATCTCCGCCGTGCGCGGCCGAGTAGGGAACGTGATACGACTCGGTGCCGACCGCCCGCCAGCGCAGCAAGTAGATCTCGGGCATGTCCGGGCTGAACTCCGAGCCCTGGTAGCCGAGCCCGAGTACCCGGTGCAAGTCGCGCGGGTGAGTCTCCGGGGTGTCGCTCACCCGGTGCACGAAACCGGAGATGATCGAGCGGCGGCCGGTCAGGTACGGCTCCACCATCCGGGGCGGGATCGCCTTGTGCACAAGCGTCCCAGGCTCGATGGCTGGTGGCCTCCGGCGTACCTGGCTCACGCTGTCCCCCGTGCTCGCACTCACCTGCAGTCCCACGAGACTCTCATATTGCGAAATACGTCCTCAACTGCTTCGGCGTAGCTGGTCAGGGGTGTAGGCGCCAGGCTACCGCCGGCGAAGGCCATAACGGGCCCGATGGGTTCATCGCGGCCGGACCGGGGATTTCGCCGCCACGGCCGCGGCGTCTTAGCCCGCCGGGATCCGTCGCTACAGTGGGCCGATGGCCGACCTCGGCGCAGGCGACGAACGCTTCCGTAATGATCATGGTGAGGCTGATCCGGCCGTCTCGGCCGCGCTGGCGGCTTACGCCGACCGGACCGGCGATGAGCACGCAGTGCTGACGGCGCTGGCTGGCAGCCGGCTTCTGGTTCCGGTCGTGGCGGTGCTCGCCGAGGAGGTGGCCCGTGATGATGCGTCCGGCGACACGTCCGGCGGCGCGGGCGGGCAGCAGGCCGGGCCGGACGGCCACGTTCCCGGCCCCGGGGCCTTCCCCGGTGGCGAGAAGGCCAGCGAGATGGCGATGCCGGTCATCGTGGCGCGGGACGGCAGGCGGGCGCTGCCCGCCTTCACCTGTGCAGCCGCGGTGCGGCAATGGAAGCCGGAGGGCAGGCCGGTCCCAGTGGCGGCAGCCGGCGTGTGGCAGTCGGCCGTGCAGGAATCGTGCGCGGTCATCATCGATATCGCCGGGCCGGTGCCACTCGCGGTCGAGGGATCCCGGCTGGCGGCCCTGGCCGAGGGCCAGGTGCTTGCTCTGCACGAAGACCCGGACGTCTGGCAGCTGGTGGTGACGGCGGCGGCCGAGTTCGCGCCGGGAGTCCGGGTCCGGCTGAGCCCGCCAAGAGGC
Source organism: uncultured Actinomycetota bacterium (assembly GCA_963713585.1). Lineage (GTDB taxonomy): Bacteria > Actinomycetota > Actinomycetes > Streptosporangiales > Streptosporangiaceae > JAJYUU01. Next base: position 218,408 of record CAVQMG010000012.1, read on the forward strand.
GGGCTGGACTTCACCCTCGAAGTGGCCCCGCCGGACGGCGCGACCTGGCCGGTGCCGGACGAAGCCGCCAGCCAGCTCGGCGACGCGGTCACCGCGCGGCTGGGGGAGCGCGTTCGGACCGGGATCGCGGTGCTGGTGCGGCCGCCGGCCTGAGCCGGGCCCAGGTCCGCGGCTACCAGGCGACGCTGACGGCGACGCTGCGCGGACCGGCCAGCGCGGGGTTCAGCCGGACCGGGAACGAAAAGACTGTCCGCCGCCCGGTCGCCAGGTCGACGGTGGCGGCCGCCAGCGCGGCGGTCCCGGCCGCCCGGCCGGCGTAACTGACTCCGACGGATACCAGGGCGTGACCGCCATCGCGGCTGACGGCCATGGCGCAGTTCGGCAGCGGGCGGCCGCCAGCCGGGTCGCGGGCCGGAAGCACTAGCACGTTCCGCACCAGCCGCCCGGTCCTGGACCGGTAGGACGCCAAGGTCGTGACCTGCGAGTCTGGCCGGGGGCTGATGGCACACAGGTAGATCGTCGCGCCGCCGGGACTCACCGCCACCGCGTCCCGTGGTTCGGCGCCGCCTGGCATTGCCGCCAGCTGGCGGATGGCCTTGCTGCGGCCGAGCAAGTTCCCGGCCGGGCCCTGGGTGGCCAGCACCCGGAGCGAGGCCCGGTTCCGGCCGGTTATCCAGCCGACGAACGCGAGCAGGTGGCCGTTCGCCGACAGCGACAGGTTGCTGGCCAGGCCGAGACTGCCGTTGTCGGTCAGGTCCACCGACGTCCAGCGCCGGGTGTGCCCGGTCCGAAGGTTCAGCACCTTCAGATAGCCCTTGTTGGCGTGCAGGCAGCCGCTGAGGGTGTAGGCGACGGTCTGCCCGTCGGCCGAGGCCGCCAGTGCGTTCACCTCTCCGTAGAGCGCCGGGCCGACGGCAGACAGCGGTCCGAGGTGGCCCTGGTGGTCTAGCCGGAACCAGTACAGCTGGCTGCTGCAGGTGTTCGGCGCTTCTTCGGCCGCGACGAAGGCAGCGCCAGTGCCGATAGCTGCGATCGCCGTGACGCGATGGCCGAGTGCATGACCGTGCTGGGCTACGGCTCGCCCGGTGACCGTGTCCCGCACGGTGAAATCCGACCAGGAGTATCCGGCGGACGGGCTCCAGGCGTCGTTGTCGAGGAAGAACACGGGCGGACGGCCGGCTGGCTGACCCGCGGTGAGCCAGTCCGCGTGGCCGGGGAACGAGGCCGACGAGCCGCAGCCGGCCAGCGCGACGACAACGGCAGCGGCCATCGAGGTCACAGCGGCGGCGCGGGTGAGCCAAGTCCGCGGCATCGGACGTTCCTCCCCGTGAGTTACGTTGCCCTGCGGTTGCGGCACACCCCTGCGTGCCGCGCCAGGATGGCGAGTTTAGTGGAAAATAACCGTGCAAACCCGGTCATGCGGTTCACCGCCGTGTGTCCTGCGACTGACCTGGCCAAACTGTGCAGGACACGCTAGCGGGCGGCGAGATAACTGGCGGCGGACTGCAGCCGGGCCGCCCATGCCTCGGCGGCCTGCGACCCGTGCTCGGCGTCGGACAGGCTCAGCAGGCCCTGGACGGCGGCCGAGGGAAGGGCGTGCGCGAGCGCGCTGGCCACCGGGCCGGCGATCGCGGCGTAGGCCTCGGTCACCTCGGCCCACCGGGCCAGGCGCCACCGACGACACCAGCAGCCAGGCCAGGTCGCCGGGGCCGGGCGCGGCGCAGACGTCCTCCCAGTCAAGCAAGGCAATCTCGCCGTCCGGGCTGGTGCGCATGTTCTGCATCGAAGCGTCGCCGTGTGTGAGTGTCAGCGGACCAGCCGTACTCAGGGAGTGCTCAGCCCGGGCCACGTTCCCCGCTAGCTGGTCGCCCAGGCGGACGACGGCGGCCGGCAGCGCCCGCTCCGATCGCAGCCGCGGCCAGGTGCGGTCGTACAGATCGGCGACCAGGTCGATGGCGGCACCCACCGGTCGCAGCCACGGCCAGCGCGGCTGGGCGCGCCCGGACCAGTTGGCATGCAGCTGGGCCAGCAGCCCGGCGACCCTGGCCGGATCGGCGCCAGGCTGCCAGGACGACAGGTCTTCCAGCATCAGCACCGTGCCGTCAGGGTTGGCCTCCGCCCGGTAGCAGACCGGGACCCGGATCCCGATAACGGGCGCGATCTCCTGGTAGAACCGGACCTCGGACCTGAACATGTCCAGGGCAGCCGGGATCGAGCCGGGCTCAGGCAGGCCGCGGCGTTTCTCGTGAACGGGCACGGCCGGGAGCATACGGGGCGCACCTGTCGCGGTCGACCGACTTTGCCGCCGGGTCGCCCGGCCTGGCCGCGCGCCGCGAGGGTATTACGATCAAGGACTGTGACGGGCGTCACCATCGCGGAGGTTGCCGACGAGCTCTACGGGCTCACGCCGGCCGAATTCACCGCGGCGCGAGACGAGCGCGCACGCCAGGTCCGCGCGGCCGGCGAGCGCGAGCTGGCGGCTGCCATCAAGAAGCTTGCCCGGCCCACATCGAGCGCCTGGCTGGTGAATCAGCTCGCGCGCCGGGCGCCCGAGCAGATGACTCACTTGTACGAGGTCGGCGGGGCGCTGGCCGAAGCGCAGCGGACGCTGGCCGGCGACCGGCTCAGGGAACTGTCCGGCCAGCGCCGTCAGGCCATCAGCGAGCTGATGCCAGTCGCCGGAGAGCTGGCCGGGGAGCTCGGTCAGCCAGCCAGCCCGTCGGTGCTCGGCGAGGTGAGGTCGACGCTCGAGGCCGTGCTTGCTGACGCCGCCGCCCGCAGCGCGGTTCAGTCCGGCCGGCTGACCAAGGCGCTGGCCTACGCCGGCATCGGGGAGGTCGACCTGTCGGCCGCGCTGGCCATTCCTCTCGATGCCGCGCCGGTGACGGCCAAGGCCGGCCGTGCCGCGACGGCGGCTAAGCCAGGTCGCGGCGCGGCCACCGCCCGCCAGGCGGCCGGCCGGGAGGCGGCCGGCCGGGAGGCGGCCCGGTCGGCCAACCCGCAGGAGACGGCGGCCGCGGCGCTGCGCGCGGCGCAAGCCGACGCCGAGGAGGCGGCGGCGGCACTGGCCGACGCGGAACGCCAGGTAGCCAGCGTCGCCGAGCAGCGGCAGTTCCTGGCCCGCCGCATCGCGCATCTGGAGCGCGAACTCGCCAAGCGCACGCTGAGGACACTCAGCTCGCCCGCGACGGCAAGCAGGCCCAGCGTGACCGTGCTGCGGCCGTCCGGGCGGCTGATTCGGCGCAGCGGCGGCTCGACAAGTCCGCCCGCCCGGCCGCAGGCAGCTAACCGCGCGGCCGGGCGCTGGCCGCTAACCGCAGCCGGCGGCGGGCAGCTAACCCGGCGGCGGGAAGTAGCTGCCGGAGCGCTGGTCCAGCTGCTGCTGCGCATGCGCCAGCACGCGCAGCACGTCCAGCCCGAACTGCGCGTCGCAGGGGTGGCGGCGCTCGCCCGACCGCGCGTTCGCGGTCAGCTCGGTCAGCGCGGTGCGCAACGGCCCGGCCGGATCGGCGGGCAGTCCCGGCACGGACGTCCGTCCGTGCTCGCCCCACAGCTGCAGGTCGAAACTGTCGGCGGCTTCCGGAGCCGCGAGCGTGAGCGTCGCGGTGCTACTGGCCCCGCCCTCGTGATGCAGGACCAGGTGGGTCAGGTCGCCTTTTCCTCGGTCAGCCGTCACCGACGTCACCGGGCCGAGGCAGGTCCAGAGCAGCGACACCACATGCGGGCCGAGATCCCACAGCCCGCCGTGCTCGCGCCGCCACGGGGTGTTGAACGGGCTGTCGCCGGCCTGCGCGGTTCCGAGCCACAGACTCGCGCCGCCGGCCCACCCGCCCTGCTCGCCCAGGCCGGCCAGCCATTGCCGGACTTCCGGCTGAAACTTGGAAATGAAGAAGACCACCGACGCGACCCCGGCGGCATCGATCGCGGCGCTAAGTTCCTCGCCGGCCGCCTCGGTGAGCGCGAGCGGCTTCTCCAGCAGCAGGTGCTTGCCCGCCCTGGCGGCTCGGACTGCCAGTTCACTCTGCACGTCGGGTGGCACCGAGAATTCGACGCCGTCCACGTCCGCGAGGAACGTGTCGAAGTCGGCGTGCGCGGTCGCGCCGAACTCAGTCGCCAGCGCGGTCGCGGCGTCCGCGTTGCGCCCCCAGACCGCGGCGAACTCGATGCCGGGCGTGCCGGCCAGCGCGCGGGCATGTGCGCGCCTGGCCCAGTAACCGGTGCCAACCAGCCCGAACCGCAGCGGTGGTGCCGTCTCCGGCTGGTCTGGTGCCCGCGATGCGGGGCTCGGGTCGTGGATGAGGTGATCAGTCACAGTCGTCACCCTGCCAGATCGCGGCCGGTCCGGAAACCGGCCGGTCCGGAGACTGGCCGGTCCGGAGACTGGCAGGCCCCGGGACTGGCGGGCCGGAGACCAGCAGGCCCCGGGACCGGCGGGCCGGAGGCCGGCCGTCCCGCTGGCTATGCTCAGGAGACTGACAGCGGCACGGGAGACTGATAACGATGGCGATCGAGGCGGCCGGGGCCGCGGCGTCGGGCGGCAGCTCGCCGGGCCAGCGCGAAGCCGACGAAGCCGTGCGCACGGCCGGCATCGCCGCGCGGGCCGCGTCGGCCGCACTGCGCGATCACAGCGATGAGGGTCTGGACAAGGCGCTGCGCCTGATGGCGGCGAGGCTCGCCGACCGCGCTGGGGTCGTGCTGGCCGCGAACGCGGACGATGTCCGGGCTGCCCGCGCGGACGGTCTGGCGGAGGCGTTCGTGGACCGGCTGACCCTCGACCAGGGCCGCGTCGCTGCTATGTGCGATCAGCTGCTGGCACTGGCCGCAGTTCCGGCCGAGCCCGCCAGGACCACCGTGCGGGACCTGCCTGACGACCTCGAGTTGCAGGAGTGGCGGCGGCCAGTCGGCGTGATCGGGGCGAATTTCGAGGCCAGGCCCAACGTGGTTGTCGACGTGGCGTCCCAGCTGATCAAGTCTCGCAACGCCGGGGTGCTGCGCACCGGTTCCAGTGCGATCGGGTCCGCGGCCGTACTGGTTGACGAGGTCGTCGCGCCCGCCATGGCGGCCGCTGACCTGGATCCGGCCGCGGTGCAGCTGGTGCGCGTTCCCGGCCGGGAGGCGGCCTTCGCGCTCGTGCGCCAGCCCGGTCTGATCCCGCTGGTCATCTTGCGCGGCAGCGGCGACAGCACCAGGGCGCTGGCCCGCGAGGCGGCGCTGCACGGCGTTCGCACGCTGGCGCATGCCGACGGCGGGGCCGTGCTCTTCATCGACGAGTCGGCGGACCTGTCGATGGCGCTGCAGCTCATCGAGCGCAGTCTGGACCGGCTCGGCGTGTGCAACCGGCTGAACCTGCTGCTCGTCCATCGCGCGGTCTGGGACGACGTTCTGCCCACGGTGACCGAGCTGGCCGGGAAACTCGGCATCGCGGTGTCATTGCCGCCGCACCAGCACGCGCTGGGACACGAGTGGGCGCTGGACTCCGGCGCGGAGGCGACCATCACGATCGCCCCGGCGGCTGGCCCCTCGGACGCGGCCGAGATTGCCAACACTCAGACCTCGGGCCTCGCCGCCTCGATCGTCGCGGCCGACCAGCTCGCGGCCCGCCAGTTCCTGGACGCCTACGCCGGGACCGGCGCGTTCTGGAATGCCACCACGCGCCTGCTGGACGGCTTCAAGCTGCTGTCGCTGCCAGAGACCGGGATCAACATCGACGTTGTGCCCGGCCCTCGCGGCCCGGTGACCTACCGCGACCTGCACCTGCGCCAGTATGTCGTCGCGCCGCGCGGGGCGATTCAGACCGGGTAGACCACCAGCGACTCACGGTGCACCGCGTGAATGCTGCGGACCACCCGCCGGGCCGCTGCGTCGGCGGGCACCTGGCCGTGCAGAAACCCCTGATCGAGCAGGAATGTGGTCGTGAGCTGTGGCTGCGCGAGCAGCAGTGCGTCCGCGAGTTCGGTGACCCGGTCTGCTGAGAACGCTGTTAGCTGCGCGTACGCCTCTTGACTGGCTCGCGAGGTTCCGCCGGACAGTTCCGCGCAGTCCTTGAAAACGTCCGGGTCGGTGAGCGAGCGCGGGGTGGCCGGATCGCCGGATGCGTCCTCGCCGAGCGCGGGCTGGCCGGCATAACGCAGCCGGAGCAAGATCGACAGCACGCACGCAACTTCTTGCGGCGACAGCGCGCGCAGCAGCCGCAGGATGCTGGCAGGCAGCGCAACCGAGCCGCGGCCGAGCAGCCGCTCGGGGTGCCGCACGTCGAGCAGCTCGACCACCGCGCCGGCCGCGAAGTCACCGTCGACCCGCTTGACTCCGGACAGGAAGAGCGTGCTGCCGGTGCGCAGGCTTTCCTCGGCTTCCCGGTTGACGTACACCGAGCCTTCGGAATAGGCGATGCCGCCGATCCACCGTTTCGCCGGGTCCAGCCGCGGCCCGGCCGCGCGCACCACGGTGCCCATCCGGGCACGCGGGTTGAGACTGCGCGCCACGACGTCGGTCTCGCGGGCGGAGCCGATCGTGGACTCGACCCCGCAGCAGGCGGCGCGGGCGGCCGCGTTCAGCTTCGAGCCCATGCCGCCACGGCCAGAGCCCGCGGCCGTGACGCGGACGGCGCGGGCCTGCTCCGGAGAGAGCCGGCCGATCCGCTCGCTGAGCGAGGCGTCCCGGTAGGCGGCCCGCACGTCGGTCAGGAACAGCAGCCGCGATGCCTCAGCGGCGACCGCGACCGCTACCGCGACCTGATCATTGTCCAGCGCGGACAGCGGGTCGGTGGCGTCGTTGCCGTTGACGATCGGCAGCAGGCCGCGACCGGTCGCCTCGCGCAGCAGGCGGCCGAGGTCACCCATGGCCGGCGCCGAGCTCAGGTCGCTGCGGGATACCAGGATCTGGCATACCTCGACGCCGACGGCCGCGGCCAGCTGCCGGTACAGAGCCATCAGCGCAGGCTGCCCGACCGAGGCGGGCAGGCCGGTGTCCGCGGGCTGCAGGCCGGCCTGCGGGCTGTCGTAGCGGCGCAGGATGTCCTGCAGCGACTCGACTAGCTGCCCGTAAGCCGCGCTGCCGGACCGCGGCCCGTCCATCGAGGACCGGACTGAGCCGACCAGCGCCTGCAGAGCTTGCGCCGCGCCTGCCGTAGGCCCCTCGAACGCGAGCAGCCGGCGGCCGAGCCGGGCCGCGCCGGACGTCACCAGGATGATCTCGTGGCCGGCCCGCTGCGCCGCCGAGATCTGGTTCACCAGTCCGGCGATCACGTCCAGGGCAAGCCCGTCGCGGCTGGCGATCGAACTGGAGCCGAGCTTGATTACCTGTCTGGTCACGGGACAACTCACGACGGCGGGCAGCAGGGAGGCGAGAATGGACCTGGCGAGACATCGTCATCCCGCGCAAATGATCATCTCCGACGCTATCACGGCCGCATAAGCCTGACCTGGGATGCGCCCAGAGAGGAGCATGCCGCCATGCCACGGATCGGCCTCGTCATCAGGGACGCGTACCGGCGGCCGGGCACCGAGGATATGGCCGCGCACGTGGCGCGGCACTACGGCATCGCCGTCAGCGGATCGACAACGATCGCCGCCGGAGTCGTACGGATCGATCGCAGCGACGGGCCGGCCTGGATTGCGCGGCTGTCCACGGCATCCCGGCCCGCCAGCCGCGTTCGCGCCGACGCGGACGTGCTGCGGTTCCTGGCTCGGCAGCAGTTCCCGGCCGAGCGGTGCGCGCATGCCGACCCGGTAACTGAGCTCAACTGCAGGGCGGTGATCGTGACCGAATTCGTGCCGGGCCGTCGCTGGCCGTCGACGGCTGCGGCCCACCGCGACCTCGGCGAGTTGCTCGGCCGGCTCCACGCGCTGCCCGTCCCGTCCGCGCCGGGCGAGTTCGCGCTGCGGCGGCCAGCCGGGTCACTGCATCATCTGCCGGACTTCGAAGGCGGCCCGGACCAGGATGTGGCCGCCGCCGCCGCGATGCTCGCCGACCTGGCGGGCCGCGTCCCGCCCGAGCACCAGCAGACCTACGACACGCTGCTCGCGCTGCTGCCGAAAGCTGACGGCTGCCACGGGCTGCCGGAGACCTTCGTGCATCCCGACCCGGCCCAGGTCAACGTCATCGCGACCCAGGATGGACCGGTGCTGATCGACTGGACCGGCGCCGGGACCGGCCCGCGGCTGGCCTCGCTAGCGGTCTTGCTGCACAGCGCCGGCCCCCGCCATGTGACCGCGGTCATGACGGGCTACCAGCGGCATCAGCAGCTGACCGCGGAAGAACTCGGCCGGCTGGAGGGCGCGCTGTGGATCCGGCCGCTCTGGCTCGCGGCCTGGCAGTGCTGGCTGGCCGTCGTCTCGCCCAAAGTCAGCAGGGCCTGGGTACCAGACGGCGCGCGGATCGCGGCCGTGGCCGCCGCCGCCCGCGCAACCGCGGTCACGTCCTAGCTCCAGCGCCGCACTTGCCGGCAGAAGAAGGAATCCGGAACTCCTGCCCGCCGTGGCGACCTGCCGGCGAGGGTTGCTCCGGCTCCTGAATCGCCGCCGGCATGATCGTCTATACATAAACGGTTCCACAAAACCGGGCGTACCGGGCGCAGCAGCAACCGTTTATGTATTGAGCAGGCCGGGTCGTTGCGCATACGTCGCATAGCGGGCACAAACCCGCCTTTGGCGGCGCCAGGGGTCGGCGTCTGAGAGTGGCGAACCGGTTATATAGGTACTAACTAGTACGTTCGTGTCCGGTGCCGCCACCGCTGAACCACAGCAGTCGCATAAGTGGTGTGGCCCCGTGGGCGGGGTGCGGGTTCTGGTGGCGGGGCCTACGAGCGCTTGCTGGCGCTGCGACGGCGGACTGCGATGCCGCCGGCGATAGCGCCCACCGCGATGAGGCCGAGGCCGATGCTGGCCAGCCCGGTATTGGTCTGCGTCGAGGTCGTGCCGTCCCCGGTCTGGGCCCCGCCCTGGCCAGGCAGCGTGGTCACCCGCACGGTGGCAGTCGCCGAGCTTCCGTCCGAGCAGTCCATGTCCGGGTGGTAGGTACCGGGCACGATATTGCCGGGCAGGGTAACGGTCACGCTGAAGACGCCGCCTGAAGATTCCTTGTCCATCGGCACCTGCTCCGGCAGCCCCAGCGTCGATCCGAAGAACGTGGCCGAGGTGGCTTCCTGCAGGCTCCCGCAGGTGATCTGGAACGTAATCGCAGTGCCGGGGGTCGCACTGGACGGATCGGCGGAGGCCACTGCCCCGCCGGGCTGGTTGGCCACTGCCGCCTGGGCTGAACCGCCGGCCGCGACGAGACCAAGCGCTGCGGAGCTGCCCAGAACCACGCTCAGCCCCGCATAAACGGCAAACTGCCTGATCAGGCGCATGAACGGTCTCCCCCCGAGGGCCGCAATGCAGCCCGCTGAACGCAAGCACCCGCCGCAAAACGCGACGGGCAGGTGCTGGTGCTGACGAAACCCCCTCGTGCGACGGCGTGATACCCGGCCGCCTGGCGGGCAAACGGCGGTCCAGCCCAGGGCGAACGGCTGCCGGGGCAAACGCCAGTACGGCAGGCATGGCAGGATCGGCAGCATGCTGCGTTGGCTGACCGCCGGAGAGTCGCACGGCCGTGCGCTGGTGGCGGTTTGTGACGGCATGCCGGCCGGCGTCGAGGTGACCACGACCGACATCGCGCTGGCCCTGGCCCGCCGCCGGGCTGGCTATGGCCGGGGTGCCCGGATGAAGTTCGAACAGGACGAGGTCGAGCTCACCGGCGGTGTCCGGCACGGAATTACCCAGGGCGGCCCGATCGCAGTCAGGATCGGCAACACCGAATGGCCGAAGTGGGAGACCGTGATGGCAGCGGACCCGGTCGACCCCGACGTCCTGGCCGCTCAGGCCCGCAACGCCCCGCTGACCAGGCCCCGGCCCGGCCACGCCGACCTGGCCGGGATGCAGAAATACGGCCATGACGACGCCCGGCCGATCCTGGAACGGGCCAGCGCGAGGGAGACAGCCGCCCGGGTGGCGCTGGGCGAGATCGCCCGCCGCATGCTCCGGCAGGTACTCGGGGCTGAGCTAGTCAGCCATGTGGTCGCGCTCGGCCCGGTGCAGGCACCGGCCGACTATGTGCCGCAGCCGCAGGACCAGGAGCGCATCGACGCCGACCCGGTGCGCTGCCTGGACCCGGCGGCCAGCGCCGCCATGCAGGCCGAGATCGACGCCGCGCACCGCGATGGCGACACGCTCGGCGGCGTGGTCGAGGTGGTGGTCTACGGACTCCCGCCCGGCCTGGGCAGTCACGTGCACTGGGACCGGCGGCTGGACGGCCGGCTGGCCGGCGCGCTGATGAGCATCCAGGCAATCAAGGGCGTGGAGATCGGCGACGGGTTCACCACGGCGGCCCGGCGAGGATCGCAGGCGCACGACGAGATCGAGGCGACGGCGGAGGGCATCCGGCGGACCAGCAACCGGGCCGGCGGCATCGAGGGCGGCATGAGCATCGGCGAGGTACTGCGAGTGCGCGCCGCGATGAAGCCGATCTCGACCGTGCCGCGCGCACTGGCCACAATCGACGTGCAGACGGGCGAGCCTGCCAAGGCGATCAACCAGCGCAGTGACGTCACCGCCGTGCCGGCCGCGGGCGTGGTGGCCGAGGCCATGGTCGCTCTCGTGCTGGCCGACGCGACCCTGGAGAAGTTCGGCGGCGACCACGTCGCGGAGACGGCGCGAAATGCCGAGGAGTACCTGAAATCGCTGGTGATCCGATGACGACCACGTTCCAGCCGATCATCTTGATCGGTCCGCCGGGGCCGGCAAGACCACGGTCGGGGCCGCGCTGGCGGCCGGTCTCGGCGTCGGGTTCACCGATACCGATCAAGTCGTCGAGGCCGCGGCCGGCAAGCCGGTCTCCGACATCTTCATCACCGACGGCGAGCCCGAGTTCCGGCGGCTGGAGCGCGAGGCCGTCGCGACCGCGCTGGCCGGCGCGAGCGGCGGCGATGGCGGCGTCATCGGCCTTGGCGGCGGAGCCGTGCTGGACGAGCAGACCCGGGCAAGGCTGGCCGGGCAGCGGGTGGTGTACCTGGCAACCGGGTTCACCGAACTGGCCAAGCGGGTCGGCCTGGACCGGCCCCGGCCGCTGCTGATCGGCACCAACCCGCGGGCCCAGCTGAAGTCGCTGCTGGAGCAGCGGCTGCCGGTGTACGGCAGCCTGGCCTGGCTGACGGTGAACACCGACGGGCGCGACCCGGCCGACATCGCTGCCGAGATCGCGGTGGCGGTCAAGGCTCCGTGACCGCCACCAGGATCGCTGTCGGCGGCGAGCGCCCCTACGAGGTCGTGGTCGGTACCGGAGTGCTGGGCGAGCTTGCGTCCCTGATCGGCCCGGGCGCCAGGAACGTGGCCGTCGTGCACGCCGAGAACCTGGGCCAGCTCGCGGCCCCGGTGTGCCGCGCGCTGGCGGCGGCCGGGTACTCAGTCCATCCTGCGCCGGTGCCCGATGGTGAGGCAGCCAAGGAGGTCGGCGTTGCCGCCGGGCTCTGGACCAGATTCGCCGCGGCCGGGGTCGGCCGCACCGATGCTGTCGTCGGGGTTGGCGGGGGAGCGGTCACTGACCTGGCCGGATTCGTCGCTGCTACCTGGCTGCGCGGCGTCCGCGTCGTGCTGGTGCCGACGACGCTGCTCGGCATGACCGACGCGGCGGTCGGCGGGAAGACCGCGATCAACACCGCCGACGGCAAGAACCTGGTCGGCGTGTTCTCCCCGCCGGCCGGGGTACTGGCCGACACTGGCACGCTGGCCAGCCTGCCAGCCGCAGAGTATGTCAGCGGGCTGGCCGAGGTCATCAAGGCCGGCTTCATCGCCGATCCGGTCATCCTGGAGCTCATCGAGTCCGACCCGGCGGGGGCGGCGAAGCCGGGCGGGCGGCATGAGCGCGAGCTGATCGAGCGCGCGGTCGCGATGAAAGCCGCCGTGGTCTCGGCCGACCTGCGCGAGGCCGGGCTGCGCGAGACGCTCAACTACGGGCACACGCTCGCGCACGCGATCGAGCGGGCCGACGAGTACCAGACGCGGCACGGCGAGGCCGTCTCAGTCGGCATGTGCTTCGCTGCCGCGGTCGGCCGGCTGGCGGGCCGGCTCGACCCGGCCACGGCCCAGCGGCACCGGCAGATCCTGACCTCGGTCGGGCTGCCGGTGCGCTACCGGGCCGGCGCCTGGCCGCAGCTGCGCGCGGCGATGGCGGTCGACAAGAAGTCGCGGGCGTCCAAGCTGCGGCTGGTCGTGCTGGACGGGCTGGCTAAGCCCGGCATCATGGCTGACCCGCCGGAGGAACTGCTCGAGCTGGCGTACGCGGAAGTGAGCTGAGCGGGGTGAGAAGGACGGTGCCGCGATCATGACAACTGTGCTGATCCTGAACGGGCCCAACCTGGGCCGCCTCGGTTCGCGCCAGCCGGAAATTTACGGGTCGGGCACCCTGGCCGACGTGGCGGCAGCCTGCACCGATCTTGGCGCGGAACTCGGCCTCAAGGTCGACCTGCGGCAGACCGACGACGAGGCCGAGCTGATCGGGTGGGTGCACGAGGCGGCGGACCTGCGGCTGCCGGTGATCATCAACCCGGCCGCGTTCACCCACTACTCGTACGCGCTGCGGGACGCGCTGGCCACGCGCACCGCGCCGCTGGTCGAGGTGCATCTGTCCAACCCGGCCGCGCGTGAGTCATTCCGGCATACCTCGGTCGTCTCCGGCGTCGCCGACGGCACGATCGCCGGCTTCGGCCTGCAGTCCTACCAGCTGGCCCTGCGCGCCGTGGCGCGCCTGCTGGAGCACGGCCCCGTCCCGGAGCCGGGGGATACCGGGCAGTAACCCAACCGGGCCGGCGTCTGTGCCTGGCTGACCGCGACAGTTACGATTCATCCCGAGACAGGGAACGTGGCCGTCTGGCCAGCTGTCGGCCGCCAGCTGCGGCCGCAGGGCGCGAAGGGGTCTGCTGCATGCGCATCGGGATGGCTCTGAACTACGCGGGCGGCTTCAAGGAGACGGCGGCCGAGCTTGCCGACTTCGAGAAGGCCGGACTGGACATCGTCTTCGTCCCCGAGGCTTACAGTTACGACGCGGTGAGCCAGCTCGGCTACCTGGCCGCGGTCACCGAGCGGGTCCAGCTCGCATCCGGCATCCTGCAGCTGTACTCGCGCACCCCGACCTTGACCGCGATGACCGCGGCCGGCCTCGACTTTGTGTCGGACGGCCGGTTCTCACTCGGCATCGGCGCGTCCGGTCCGCAGGTCATCGAGGGCTGGCACGGCGTGCCGTACGACGCTCCGCTGGCTCGCACCAGGGAGACGATCGAGATCTGCCGCGCGGTGTGGCGCCGGGAGCGGCTTGAGTACAGCGGCAAGCACTACCAGATCCCGCTGCCAGAGGGTCAGGGCACCGGCCTCGGCAAGGCACTCAAGCTGATCAACCACCCCGTCCGGGACCGGATCCCGATCATCCTGGCCGCGCTCGGGCCGAAGAACGTGGAGCTGGCGGCCGAGCTGGCCGAGGGCTGGGAGCCGATCTTCTACTACCCGGAGAAGGCCAGCGATGTCTGGGGCCCGTCGCTGGCGGCGGGCAAGGCCAAGCGTGATCCCTCGCTGCCGCCGCTGGATGTCATCGCGCAGACCGCGCTGGCAATCGGAGACGACGTGAAGGGCCTGATTGATCTGCTCCGGCCGGTGCAGGCGCTGTACATCGGCGGGATGGGCGCACGCGGCCGGAACTTCTACAACAACATGGCGGTCCGGTACGGGTACGACAAGGAGGCGGCCGCGATCCAGGACGCCTATTTGGCCGGGCGGAAGGACAGGAAGCCGAGAGCCTGATCCCGCAGGAACTGCTGGAGAACGTGTCGCTGATCGGACCCAAGTCCTACGTGGCCGAGCGGATCGCGGCGATGAAGGAGTCCGGCGTGACCACGCTCAACGTGGCGCCGATGGGCACCACGCACGCGGAGCGGATCGCGCTGATCGAGCAGATCAAGGACCTGGCTGGCTGAAACCGGGATGCGGCGGATGGCGCCGGTACCTGGCCCGGCCGTCTGACCCGGCTGTTTTGCGCGTCGGACTGAGGGCAAGGGTGAGTGCATGCGGCAGGACTGGAGAGCGTGATGGCTGCGCGCCGGCGGCGGCCCGCGCACGGCCCGGACGTGCTGATCATCGGCGGCGGTTTCGCCGGGCTGTCGGCGATGCAGGCGGTGGCCAAGTCCGGCGCGCGGGTGACGATCGTCGACCGGAACGTGTACAGCACCTTCCAGCCGCTGCTGTATCAGGTGGCAACAGCCGGGCTGACCTCATCCGATGTGGCCTACCCGCTGTGGACGGCGACCGAGCGGCACGGCGGGCGGTTCCGCAAGGGCGAGCTCAGCGAGCTGGACACCGTGAAGAAGACCGCGACGCTGGCGGTCGGCGAGGAGCTCCGCTACGACTACCTGATCATCACCACCGGCGTCAGCGCCGCCTTCTTCGGCGTGCCGGGCGCCGCCGAGCACAGCCTCAGCCTGTACACCCGCAAGGACGCTGTCACGCTGCGGAACCAGCTGATGGACGCGCTTGAGCGGCGCAATGAGGGACTGGCCGGTCCCGAGCTGGACGTGACCGTCATCGGCGGCGGCGCGACCGGGGTGGAGCTGGCCGGCACGCTGGCCGAGCTGCGCAACGTCGCGCTGCCGGCCGTGTACCCGCAACTTGACCGGACGTTGTTCAAGGTCAGGCTGATCGAGATGGGCCCGGCCTTGCTGGCGCCGTACCACGACAGCCTCCGCCGCTACACCCGCCAGCAGCTGGTCAACCGCGGCGTCGAGGTCTTCCTCAACTCCGCGATCAAAGAGGTCAGGGCCGGGTCGGTGGTGCTGGCGGACGGCACTGAGCACAGCAGCGACCTGACCGTCTGGGCCGCCGGGGTGTCCGGCGCCGGCGGCCGGCTGGACTGCCGGGCTGCCGCACGGCAAGGGCGGCCGCATCACGGTCGGGGACGATCTGCAAGTCACCGGGGTGGCCGGGGTGTTCGCGGCCGGCGACATCTGCATCAACCCGCAAGACCCGGTGGCACAGCTCGCTCAGCCGGCCCTGCAGGAGGGGCGGCATGCCGGGGAGCAGGTCGCCCGGCTGATCGCCGGCCAGCAGACCCTGCCGTTCCGTTACCACGACAAGGGCACCATGGCGACGATCGGCCGCCGGTCGGCGGTCGTGCAGCTGCGGGGCGGACTGCGGCTGCGCGGCACCATCGCCTGGCTGGCCTGGCTCGGACTGCACCTGATCTATCTGCTCGGCAACCGCAACCGGCTGGTCACGCTGGTGAACTTGTCCTGGCGTTACCTGACCTGGAGCCGCGGCGGCGGCGTCATCGTCGGCGACGACGTGCCGGACGCAAACTGAGCACAGCTGTCAGCGAGCCAGCGACCCCGGGCGCCCATCTCTCGGCAGGCCCGGGGCCGCTGGGGACCAGCCGGCTCGCTAGGCGTTGCGCGGGTACGAGAAGCCAGCGAACGAGGTGTACTGCTCCGCCAGGCTGGCCGGGTTGCTCCCGATCAGCCCGAGGTTCTGCGCGATGGTCATGCCGCCAGCGGTGCCTTCGTAGGTGTACACCAGCTTGCCGACGTTGTGGGTCGGCTGCGATGCCTTCGGCATGAACGCGAACAGGCCCGAGCTCGCCGCGGTGTCCTGCATTGACCCGGACAGGTACACGATCGGGCCCACGACGGCGTACGACGGGTTCCCGCTGGCCCAGACGCTGTTGCTGGACACCCAGGTGCCGGTGAGCGGGATTGAGTGCCAGGTGAACTTGGCCGTGGCTGCCGGATACGACAGGCCATCGAGCGAGGTCTGCGTGGCATCCAGCAGCCCGTAGGCCGAGACCACTCCAGCGGGCGTGATGAGGAGGTCGCCGACGTTGCCCTGGGCCGTGTAGTCGGCCAGGTACAGGTTGACCGAAGGCCGGGCCTTGGCGGGCAGGGTGCCGACCGTGCTGCTGCTGCCGTGATGGATCGAGCCAGCCAGGTACACCACGCCGCCGCGGACCGCATACGATGCGCGCCCGGCGCCGTCGATCCGCGAGCCGCTCCATCCGCTGCCGACGGGCAGGCGATGCCAGGTCAGGCCGCTGTGCGCAGCCGGAAACGAAACTGAGGCGATCGAGGTCAGGGTGCGCGCGCCGCCGTGCAACGCCTGCATATCGCCATTCGCCTTGATCACCAGCGTGCCGCCCTCGCCCGCCCCGGCTCCGGTCAGGACCGGGATGTACAGGGTGTGGGCCGGCCGCTCGGCCTTCGGCAGCCGGGCGAACTCGTACTTGGTGCCGGCTGGCTGCTTGAGGTCGCCGTCGAGGTAGACGATGCCTTTGTAGAGGGCGTAGTCCGGATTCGCCACGTCGAACTTGGCGGTGCGTGCCTTGACCCAGCCGTGCAGCAGTGTCAGCCGGTGCCAGGTGACCTTGGCGATGGCGGCGGGCCGGGCCGGCGCCTGCGGGCTAGCATCGGCTGCCGAGGCCACGGCGGTGCCGGCTGCCAGCAGTGCGGCTGCGGCCAGGGCCACGGCGGGCAGCCGCAACGGGACGGACGGTAGACGGCGCATATGTCTCCCCAGGTGAGCCGGTGCCGCCGGCGGTGGCGGCTGGTCTGAGGCTAGTGACGATCACGCCATATTTCCGATGATCTGGTCCCGCTCTGGTCCCGCCTGAGTCTCGAATTACCGGTCCGCCGCAGCCAGTGCCTGCAGCCCGCCGATGAGAGGCTGCAGACTGCCGCCGAGCGAAGTCGTCTGCGTACAGGGACCCCGAAGGCGGCGGCGCTGACGTCGGTGTCCACGGCGTACGCCAGCCAGTTTGCGATGCTGGCCGGGCCCAGGATCCCGCCGGTCCTGGCCGGTCCTGCCGGGAGCGGGTGAGATGACCTGACATTAGAGTCGGGACGTGGCACTAATTCACGCGGCACGCCGGGACCTGGCGCAGCAGAAGGTCGCCGAATCCGGGGCCGGCGCAGCTCTGATCACCGTTCCGGCGAATGTCCGGTATCTGTCCGGCCTGGTCAGCTCGAACGCGGCGGTGCTGCTGCCGGCCAGTGGCCCGGCCGTGCTGGCCACCGACTCCCGTTACGCGGAGGCGGCCGAGCGTGACTGCCCTGACCTGGAGCTGGTCCGGGATTATCAGCTCGATCAAGCGCTGGCCCGGCTGGCCGTGCAGCGCGGGGTCACGACGCTGGCCTTCGAGGCGCAAGACGTCACCGTGGAGCGGCATGCGGCGCTGGCGGGGCTGGAGCACGGGCCTGAGCTCGTCCCGTTCGGCCGGGTCATCGAGGGCCTGCGGATGATCAAGGACGAGACCGAGATCGAGCTGCTGGCCAGGGCGTGCGCGATCACCGGCGAGGCGTTCGCCACGGTGCTGAGCGAGATCGTTCCCGGCCGGACCGAGCGGGAATTCGCGGTGCTGCTGGAACGGGCGATGATTGACCTCGGTGCCGAGGGCCTGGCCTTCGACACCATCGTGGCCAGCGGGCCGAACGGCGCGATCCCGCACCACTCGCCGGGGGACAGCGCGCCTTCGAGCCCGGCGACCTGATCACGATCGACTGCGGCGCCCGCTATGGCGGCTACCACGCGGACATGACCAGGACCGTGGCGCTCGGCGAGCCGCCGGCTGGCAACAGGAGATCTACGACCTGGTGGCCGCAGCGCAGCTGGCCGGCGTGGCGCGGCCGTCCCGGCGCCGAGCTCGGCGACGTGGATGCGGCGGCCAGGGACCTGATCGCCGCGGCCGGCCACGGCGAGCACTTCGGCCACGGCCTGGGTCACGGAGTCGGCCTGGAGGTGCACGAAGCGCCGATGATGGGATCCGGCCGGACAGGTACACTCATGGACCGGGTGCCCGTCACCGTCGAGCCTGGGGTCTACCTGCCTGGCAAGGGCGGAGTCAGGATCGAGGACACTCTCGTGGTCCGCGCTGCCGGATCCGCGGGGCGGCGGGACCAGCCAGATCCTCACCACGACCACCAAGGAACTGCTCGTGCTGTGACGCTGGGCACGCAGCGGCGGTTCCGGACGCACGCAGGAGACACACAGACGTGGCCACCACGAACGACCTCAAGAACGGCATGACGCTGAACCTCGACGGCGCGCTCTGGAGCGTGGTGGAGTTCCAGCACGTCAAGCCGGGCAAGGGCGGCGCCTTCGTGCGCACCAAGCTGAAGAACGTGATGTCCGGCAAGGTCGTCGACAAGACGTTCAACGCCGGCGTCCGGGTCGAGGTCGCCAACGTCGACAAGCGGGAGATGCAGTACCTGTACCGCGAGGGCGAGGACTTCGTCTTCATGGACACCGCGGACTACGACCAGCCGCACATTCCGGCTGCTGTGGTCGGCGAGCGTCGCGGACTACCTGCTGGAAGAGCAGATGGCGACCATCGCCTTCAACGACGGCACCCCGCTGTACGTCGAGCTGCCGGCCTCGGTGGAGCTGACCGTCAGCCACACCGACCCGGGCCTGCAGGGCGACCGCTCCACCGGCGGCACCAAGCCCGCCACGCTGGAGACCGGCGCGCAGATCCAGGTGCCGCTGTTCATCATCACCGGCGAGAAGATCAGGGTGGACACCCGCTCCGGCGCCTACCTTGGCCGGGCTTGAGCTGGCAGTACCGTCCGCCGAGCTGGCGGCTGCATGGCAGCCCGCAGTAAGGCCCGCAAGCGGGCGCTGGACGTCCTGTTCGAGGCCGAGCTCCGGGGCGAACCGGTGCTGGAGCTGCTAGCCGAGCGGACCGCGGCGGCAGACCCGCCGGTCTCCGACTACGCCGCCGAGCTAGTCCGGGGCGTGCAGGCGCACGCCGGGCAGATCGACGAGCTGCTGGCCGCGCACGCGCACGGCTGGACGCTGGACCGGATGCCGGCCGTGGACCGCAATATTTTGCGGATTGGCGCCTACGAGCTGCTGTGGAACGACGGACGTGCCGGATGCGGTGGCGATCAGCGAGGCCGTCACGCTGGCCGGGGAGCTGTCCACCGACGACTCGCCGCGTTCGTCAACGGCCTGCTCGGCCCGGCTGCTGGAACTGAAGCCGACGCTCACCTTGTAGTGGCCAGAGCTTTCCTTCCGGCCGGATGCCTGAGCCGGATTTCCGGCATCGACGCGACCGGGCCCGCATGATCGGGGTCTGGCAGTCCGGCCAGGATGCGCGCGCGTTCGCCGAGCAGAGCAGGAACTAGCGGCACTGTCGGCGGCCGGCGCTACAGTCGGCTCAGGCGGCAGTGACGGCTATCCTGGCGGGTGAGACATGGGCAGGCAGGGCCACCAGCAGGACCCGGCCGGACGAGACGGTCGGCGACGATTCCGGCTGCCCCATCCTGCACGTCGACATGGACGCCTTCTATGCCAGCGTCGAGTCACGGGACCGGCCCGAGCTGGCCGGCCGGCCGGTGATCGTCGGCGGCCTGTCGGGCCGCAGCGTGGTGCTGTCGGCGACCTACGAGGCCCGCGCCTTCGGGGTGCGCTCGGCGATGCCGATGTCCACGGGCCCGGCGGCTCTGCCCGCAGGCCGACCGTCATCCCGCCGCGGCACGGCCTGTACGGTGCCGTGTCCAAGGAGGTCATGGCGATCTTCGCGGCGGTGACCCCGCTGGTGGAGCCGCTGTCGCTGGACGAGGCATTCCTGGACGTCTCTGGCGCTATCCGGCTGCTCGGCTCGCCCGCCGCGATCGGCGCAGCTGATCCGGCGCCAGGTAGCCGAGCAGCAGCAGATCACCTGCTCGGTCGGCATCGCCGTCGAACAAGTTCGTGGCCAAGCTCGCCTCGGTGCACTGCAAGCCGGACGGGCTGCTGGTCATCCCGGCCGACGGGTCGCTGGAGTTCCTGCACCCGCTGCCGGTCTCGGCGCTGTGGGGCGTCGGTGAGCAGACCGGCAAGACGCTGGCCCGGCTGGGCCTGCGGACAGTCGGCGACATCGCCGCGTACCCCGCTCGGCGACCCTGGAGCGTGAGCTGGGCAAGGCGGCGGCCGCGCACCTGTCCGCGCTGGCCTGGGGCCGGGACGACCGCAGGGTCGAGTCATCGGTGCCGGGAGAAGAGCGTCGGCGCCGAGGAGACCTTCGCGACCGACATCAGCGATCCCGAGGTGATCAGGCGCGAGCTGCTGCGGCTGTCCCGGCGGACCGCGCAGGGCGCTGCGGTCGTCCGGGTACGCCGCCCGGACTGTCTGATCAAGCTGCGCAAGGCCGACTTCACCACGATCACCCGGTCTAAGACGCTGCCCGAGCCGACAAACGAGACGCAGCGGATCTACGCGACGGCCTGTGCTCTGTACGCGGCGTCAGGGCTGAGCGGCCAGGCCAGGCTGCGGCTGGTCGGCGTGCGGGCGACCGGCCTGGTCCTGGCCGAGGCCGCCGCGACCCAGCTGGCCCTGGGGGAGCACGGCGCGTCCTGGCGGGACGCCGAGTCGGCGCTGGACCGGATCACCGGCCGGTTCGGCCCGGAGGCCGTCCGCCCGGCCAGCCTGGTCGACCCGGGAGCCGGGCGGCCATTGCAGCAGCCGGCCGGCCGGGCGGTTGCCGGTGTTGCCGGAGTGGGGAAAGTAATGACCGACGGTAGTTGCGCGATCACCGAGTTCAGGGCTAGGGGCCGTGTACCCTTCCACAGGGCGCCCTGGCGCTCGTATTCTGGACATTAGGCAACGCCGCACTGCAGGCTGGCGGCGGCCGAGTCGATGGGAGGCACAGTGCCGCTCTCCGAGCACGAGCAGCGTCAGCTCGAGCAGATTGAGCAGGCGCTCTATGCCGATCACCCTCGGCTGGCCCGGGCATGCGTGCAAAAGATCCCAAAGTCCACTATCGACGCAGAGTCATCGTGGCCGCGGTCGGCTTCCTGCTTGGCGTGGGCATGGTGGTCGCCGGTGTCGTCTTCCTGAAGTACCACTGGCTGTCCGCCGCAGGATTCGTAGTCCTCGTGCTGAGCAGCGCGTGGGCTGTCGCGAGTTACCGCAAGATGGCCGGGATCATGATGGGCCGCGCGCCGCGAGCGCGGGCGAGCCCGCGGCCAGGCGCCCAAGGCGGCCCAGAACAGCGGCCTGATGGAGCGCATCGAAGAGCGCTGGCGCCGCCGCCAGGAAGGCAACAACCGCTAGCGCGGCAGCCCAGCTCACCAGCCAGGCTCACCACCTGCCGCGTCGTCGCATGCCGTGCCGTCCCACACAGCCCATCGCCGCTCAGCCGGGTACAAACACCCCGCCGGAGGATGTCTCCGGCCGGGGTGGACTGCACTGTGGGACGGCAGCGTTTGCTGCCGGGCGGGTACGTGATGTCGGCCGGGCGGCCGTCACGCCAGCAATCGGCCGCTAGGCCGGTCGTCCGCCAGCCCTGAAGCTGTTCAAGGGCGGCCGCGGGACAGCGTCAGCCGGACCGGTGCGAGGCCGCGCGGAACTGGCGCCGCATCGCGGGGATGGGATCCTCCAGCCAGCGCAGCGCCTCGCCGGTCCGCTGGACCAGCCTGCCTGCTGCCTCGAGCGTGGACGGCGGCAGCAGCCGGGCTCGCAGCCGCTGGTTACGTGTCACCGAGGCGGCGACGGCGCGACGGACGACCGCCACGTCCGCCGCCAGGCCCTTGCCAGACTGAGCTTCTCGCGCGTACCGGGCGCGTTCCTCAGCGGCCGCGACCCTCGTGACGGCCTGCACGGCGGCCGGATCGAGGCTGGCAGCCTGCGCGATTCGGCGGGTCAGCGCCCGCGGCGTCTCGCCGGGCGAACCGCTGAGCCCGTAGTCAGTCAGGTCGTCGGTCAGCTCCCGCCAGGCCGCGTTGGCCAGCCCCGCGTCGGAGGACGCTCTCAGCCAGCGCCGCCGTCGTGTCACCAGCCGCGTCAATGCTGGCCAGCAGACCAGCAGGAACAGCAGAACCGGGATGGCGATCGCGAGGCCCAGCCCGGACGCGGAACCGGGCGGTCGGCGCCGGATCTCGCGGTCGTGAAGCCGCGCTTGCCGGTCACGTTCCTGACACTCCCTTGCCGGGCTTTGCCGACCCCCCGGGACGGGCTGCGGGGGCAGGGGGCACCGGCCGCCGCCTGAGCCGGCGGCACGGAGGTGCCGCCTGAACAGCCGGCGTGGTAGGCGGTGCCCTGGCCGCCTTCACCCCCCGGGGGTGGGCTCGAACCTGAGCCAGCCGGTGCCGGGGAAGTACAGCTCGGGCCAGGCGTGCGCGTCGGCGGTGGTCACGTGCCAGGCGCGGCTGAGGCCATCGGTCCCGCCGGTGTAACCCACCGCCACCCGGGACGGGATTCCCACCAGCCGGGCCAGCACGGCGAATCGAGAACGCGAACTGGTGCACAGCCCGCGCCTGGTTCGTCGTCAGGAAGGCCAGCAGCCAGTTGCTGGCTGGCAGGTGCGGTCGCAGCGTGTAGGTGAAGAAGCCGGAATTGAACCAGGCCTGCAGGGCGAGTGCCCGCTGCAGCGGCGTGCTGGCGCTGGCAGTGACCCGGTTGGCGATGCGCTGCAACTCCAGGGCGGCCGGGCCGGTGTAGTTGCCGTAGTCGGCACTGACGTTTTCGGGCGCAAGCTGGCTGCTGACTGGGAGGCGGCCGGGTCGGGCTCATTGCTGCTGACGGTGTACCTCAGGCTGCCGGGGACGCCGACTCGCTGAAGATCATCAGCGAGTCGGTGGCCTCACGCCAGGTCGAGCCCGGTGCCGTCAGTCCGACAGGCGCGTACGGGAGCGGCAGTACCGCTTCGCCGTGCTCGTGCGCACCGAGCTGGATTGCGGTCTGAACCTGTGTCGTTCTCGCGCTGCCCGGTCTGGCCCGGAATCGCGGCGAGCGGCTTGTCGCCGTTCAGGTCGACAACCGCGGTCGGCGAGACGATGGCCCAGCCGTCCGTTGAGACGGAGTGATAGTTCATCACGTACTGCTGCAGGTACTGCTCGGTCGCGTTGGCCGCCGTGGTGGTGTAGGTCAGCACGGTCGATCGGACCGGCCCTGCAGCGGACTCTGCACGTCAGCAGCGGGTCCGGATCACAGGGCGCCGCCGCCGGTGCCCGTCGCTGGCGGTGCCGAACACGTCGTGGGCGTGCATGTCGGCAGGATGATCGGGACGATAACGGCCAGGCAGATTGCCGCCAGCCCGATTCGGCGGCCCGACGCCGCCAGACCCGGGTGTCGGGGCCGGGGCCGGTTCGTCGGCGGGCTGCACGCACCGGAAGGTCACGAGCCGGCCCCACAGCCCAGCCGGTCCCGGCCGTCGGCCGACAGCAACGCCAGGTACCAGCCAGCCCGGCCGCGAAGGACAGCGTCTGCAGACGCCGAAGGACTTCAGGTTGGTCGCGACCGGGACGCTGAACAGCAGCAGCAGCGGCAGTCCGGCGACGGCAGGCCGCCGCAGCCGGACGGCCAGGATGTCCACCAGCACCGCGGCGAGCCCCATCCCCGGCGGCGGCGACGAGGGTGACACCGCGGATGCCGGTACCGGCGGGGCGTACCTGAAATAGTTGAACGCGCTGCTGACGAGCGTGCCGAGGCCGCCATGGTGCCGCGCGAGGGGATTACCCAGCCAAAGGACGCCCGCGCGGCGAACAGCAGGCTGAAGTAGATCAGCAGGCTGGCCAGGTAGGTCGCGAGGACCGCAGCGCCTGCAGCCGCGGGCGGCGGGGCCAGCCCGATCGCCACCGCGGCCACGATGGCCAGCCCGCCGATCCGCGCAGCCCAGCCCCAGCCAGTCAGCAAGGGCACGACAGCGATCAGGACCAGGAACGTGGCCGAGACGGTCGCGGCCGTGCTGCGGGTCCTGGTCAGAATCCCGGCGGCTGCCGCCACGATCACGGCGCCGGCACCTGCCCCCAGCCAGCCGTTGCCGGCGATCACAGAGGTGAGCGAGAAGGAGGCCAGCAGGCACGCGGCCGCCGCGGTGATGGTCATGCGCAAGTTCATTGCGCCCACCCGGTCTGGTTGCCGGTGTAATTGCTGGCCGCGGCCTGCACCAGCATCTCGGCGGCCCGCGGCAGCCGCTGCCAGGCAGCGCTGAGCGGCGTGGTGGCGTCCAGTGTGGTGACGTGCCAGCCAGCCTGGCGCAGCACGGTCGCGGCGGCCGCGGTCTCGGCGCTGGCGCGGGCGGCCGCCTCCCGGGCTCGCTCGGCTGCGGGCGGCGGCTTGCTCGCCTCCGGCGCGTCCGGATCCGGCAGTCCCGCGGCGCGGGCGGCCTGCTCGGCCCTGTTCTGTTCCGCTGCCCAGGTAGAGACGGCCAGCAGCAGCGCGATGCCCTGACTGCCCTCGGTCCGGCAGGCGGCAAGCTGCTGGGCTTCGGCGCCGGTCAGCTTGCCCATGACCGCGATGATGACGCCAGCGCCCGAGGCTCGAAGTTCCTTCAGTGCGGTCGACAAGTTCGGGCGGCTGGACGTTCTGATGACGGCCAGCGCGTCCAGCAGCGTGTCCTCGAAGAAGGGCCCGCCGCGGATCACCTGTGCCTCGGTCAGGAACTGGCCGGTCAGGCCCTCCTGAGCGATATGCACGCCGACCGAGGCGGCCGCGCTCACTGCGGCCTCGAAGGAAGAAGCGGCGCCGCTGCCCATGTGCGCCATGGTCCTGCCGTCCAGCAGCACCGTGGCGCGGTTCCGCCAGCGCTGCTCCTCCCGGCGCACCATCAGCGTCCCGTACCGGGCGGTCGACCGCCAGTGCACCCGGCGCAGCTCATCGCCATCGCGGTAGGCACGCGGGATGACATCGTCCTCGCCCGCGGTCGAGGCAAGCCGCGACCGGCCCTCGCCCTCGCCCGCCCAGGACCGGCTGATGACGGTCCTGGACAAGGGCACGACCCGCGGTGTCACCACGAACATGGTCTTGCCGGTCAGCGAGCGGTTCAGCTCGACCAGGCCGAAGGAGTCGGTCATGCGCAACTGCAGGGGGCCGATCTCGAACTTGCCGCGCAAGTCAGAGCGCAGCGGATAGGTCAGATCCCGGGTGCCGTTGCGCTCGATCTTGTCCAGGACGTATCGCGGCCTGGCACCGAGCGCGTACGGCACGGTGTCCTCGGCCAGCAGCAGCCCGGTGGACACGCGCGCGATGTTCTCCAGCCGCAGCGTGACCATGGCGGTGTGCCCGGCCGGCACCCGCGGCGGGCTGATGAACCGGCTCGAGCCGAGCCGGTACTGGCCGCGCCTGGCCGCGGCGACGGCGAGCAGCGGCAACGACAGCAGCGCGATCCCGACGCACAGCAGGCCGCGCTCCCCGAGCAGGTAGCCGGCCAGCGCTGCGGCTGACCCGGCGGCGATGAAGGAAGTGCCGCGGGTGGTGATCCCGGCAAAGAGCGGAGTCCGCATCGGAGAGTCCTTCCGGCTGCGTGCGGCCGAGTCCAGTCCTGCTTACCGGCCAGGCAGCGGGAGCCGCCGGACGATGCCGGCCAGCACTTGGTCAGGCAGCTCGCGGCCGACCATCGCTTCGGCACTGGGCAGCAGCCGGTGCGCGAGCACCGGGATCGCCAGGGCCTGGACGTCGTCAGGGATGACGAAGTCGCGGTCGTCCAGCGCGGCCTGGGCCCGGCTGGCTCGCAGCAGGTGCAGCGCGGCCCGCGGTGACGCGCCCAGGCGCAGCTCGGTGGAGGTTCTGGTGGCGTTCACCAGCTCGATGATGTACTGCCGGATCGCAACGGACACGTGCACCTGACGAACGGCAGCGACCAGCGCGCGGATGTCGCTGGCATGCGCCACCGGCTTCAGGTCATCCAGCGGCGAGCTCGACCCGTGGTTGTCCAGCATCGCGAGCTCAGACTGGCGATCGGGGTAGCCGATGGCAATGCGGGTCATGAACCGGTCCCGCTGTGCCTCCGGCAGCGGGTAGGTGCCCTCCATCTCGATCGGGTTCTGAGTCGCGATGACCATGAAGGGCGGCTCGAGCAGATAGGTACTGCCATCGACGGTGACCTGCCCTTCCTCCATCGACTCCAGCAGGGCCGACTGAGTCTTGGGCGAGGCGCGGTTGATCTCGTCGCCAAGCACGATGTTGGCGAAGATCGGGCCGGGCTTGAATTCGAACTCGCGCAGCTCCTGGTTGAACGCGCTGACTCCGGTGATGTCGCTGGGCAGCAGGTCCGGGGTGAACTGAACCCGGCGGACGGAGCAGTCGATCGACTTTGCCAGCGCCTTGGCGAGCTGCGTCTTGCCGACGCCGGGCACGTCCTCGATCAGGATGTGACCCTCGGCTAGCAGCACGGTCAGCGCCAGTCGCACGGCCCCCGGCTTGCCGGAAATGACGGTCTGGACCGCAGCGCTCACCTGCCTGGCGACCTCGACCAGCTCGCCAAGCGTCCGATCAGAATGCTGATCCATCTCCGCGACCACGGTGCCCTCCTGGCGGCGTCCCCGATTAGCTGCTCTGGCTGCTCACCAGCCGCTGCAGTTAGCTGCAGAAACAACAGCACTACCGCGCCGCGATGAGCCGTGCGATCAGACAGTACGTCCTCAGCAGGCAAGGAGGCGATCTCGGCGTAGTAACACTGCGGTGACTATTCGCCGTCAGCGGTGACAGATAGCCGTCAGCGGGGACAGACCGATGCCCGCGCGACAGCGGTGACTCCCGTGACGTCCGCCGGGATCAGTTCTCCTGGCGGCTTCGCTACTCCCTTTCACTCCACCGGACTGACCTGCAAGTTCTCCGGCCAGATGCCCGCTTCTCGGGTTTCCGGTGATTGACGGTGGGGGAGAGTGGAGTACAGTGGTGATCCGTGGGGCGAGAAGGGCCGCAGCGGGTCACGTTGTGGGGGACTTGGGGAGGTGAGGCGGGTGTTTCTTGGCACCCACACGCCTCGCCTCGACGAGAAGGGCCGCCTGATCTTGCCTGCCAAATACCGCGAGGAACTCTCCGCGGGCCTCGTGCTGACCAAGGGCCAGGAACGCTGCCTGTACGTATTCCCGGCCACCGAGTTCGGCCGGATCACCGAGTCCTTGCGCACGGCGCCGGTGACGGCGAAGGCGGTCAGGGACTACAGCCGCGTCTTTTTTGCCAGCGCCTCGGACGAGGAGCTCGACAAGCAGGGACGCATCACCATCCCCCTGAGCCTGCGCGAGTACGCCGGGCTGCAGCGCGAGTGCGTGGTGATCGGAGCTAACACCAGGCTCGAGATTTGGGACGCGCAGGCGTGGACCAGCTACCTGGATCAGCAGGAAGACGCGTTCTCCGACGCATCTGAGGAGGTTCTGCCAGGAGTTCTGTAGCAGTGCGCTGGATGCCCGGCGAGGTCTCCACCCGTGCTGGAGGGCGCAAGGCCCGGCTGACGTCACTTCCCCGGCGGCAGGCGGACACCGTGACCCGTCAGTGCAGTGGCGCGGATGGGGGCCTGGCCGGGCATCACGGCCGCTGGGCGAGGTTGTGACGCCGCCGTCGCGGGCGGTGAGGGCACGGCAGTGAGGGGGCACGATGGGAACGGCTGCGGCCGCGCATCTGCCGGTCATGCGTGACCGGGTTCTCGAGCTTCTCTCGCCTGCCCTGCAGCCGCCGGGCGCGGTCCTGGTGGACGCGACACTCGGCCGGGCCGGCCACGCCAGCGCTCTGCTGGCGGCCCACCCGCAGCTGAGCCTGATCGGCATCGACACCGATGCGACCGCGATTGACCAGTCCCGGCAGGTACTCGGCGGCTTCGCCGGGCGGTTCACGCTGGTCCAGGCCGTGTACGACGAGCTGCCACAGATCCTGGCCGGACTCGGCCGCGGCGCTGTGCAAGGCGTGCTGTTCGACCTGGGCGTGTCCTCGCCGCAGCTGGATGACCCTGGCCGCGGCTTCGCTTACTCCCAGGACGCTCCGCTGGACATGCGGATGAACCAGACCGCCGGCCTGACCGCGGCCGACGTGCTCAATACCTACCCAGCCGGGGAGCTGGCGCGGGTGCTGCGCCAGTACGGCGAGGAGCGGTTCGCCCGCCGGATCGCTGAGGCTGTTATCCGGGAGCGCGCGCACACGCCGCTGACCTCAACAGCCCGGCTGGCTGAGATCGTCCGTGACTCCATCCCGGCGCCGGCCAGACGGACCGGCGGCAACCCGGCCAAGCGCACCTTCCAGGCGCTGCGGATCGAGGTGAACGGCGAGCTGGACGCGCTGCACCGGGTCCTGCCGGCGGCGCTGGATGCCATTTCCGTCGGCGGCCGGATCGTCTTCCTGGCCTACCACTCGCTCGAGGACCGCGCGGTGAAGCGCGAGCTGGCGGCCAGGTCAACGGACACGACGCCGGCCGGGCTGCCGGTACAGCTGGCGGCGGCGCGGCCGCAGTTCCGGCTGCTCACCAGGGGCGCAGAGCGGCCGGACGCGGCCGAGCTGGCGGCTAATCCGCGATCGGCGCCAGCCAGGCTCCGCGCGGCTGAGCGAATCCGGGCCGCGGCGTGAGCGGGCCGGCGCAGGGGCGGGATACAGGACGTATCCGGGCGGCGGGCCCGGTGCGACAGGGAGGGACGAGCTAACTCCGATGGAGACCAACCAGCGGGTACGGGACCGGCTACGGCCGGTCCCCGAGCCTGAAGCGGGCCGCAGTGCCGGGACGACCCGGACGCAGCCGCGCGCTGCCGCGGCCGGCGGCTCACGGCAGCAGGCCGGGACAGTGCGGCAGGGCAGTCAGCGTCCGCGCCCAGACACGGCTCGCCGTCCGGCGGCGCGTCCTGGCCCGACCCGCTCCTGGGCTGACCAGGCCCGGCTGCGGACCGCTGCGAAGCCGGCCACAGCGCGGCCCCAGCCACCCAGGCCAGGCCAGGCCCCGGCCCCTGGCCGGGCCGGTGGCGCGACGCTGCCCCGGATGCCGTTCGCGCTGCTCGTACTCGCGCTGCTGGGCGGCGGCCTCATCTGCTTGCTGGTCATCAACACCACGCTCGGTGCCGCCAGCTTCCGCGTCAGCCAGCTGCAGAACGCCGGCAACAACCTGTCCCAGCAGGAGCAGACGCTGCAGCGCCAGATCGCCAGCGAGCAGTCGCCTGGCCAGATCGAGCGGCGGGCGTATCAGCTGGGCATGCGCCAGCCGGTTCAGGAGAACTTCCTCGACCTGGCCACGCACCGGTATTACCAGCCGTCCGGCCTGCCCGGCGGCACTGGCCAGAATCAGGCAGGCACGGCCACTCCGCCGCCAACGGCCCGGACCAGGTCGGGGCGGTGACCGGAGCGGGGGGGAGCACCGGCGGCCGCGGACCGCGCCGGGCCGGGCCGGTACCCGGCGGATCCCGCGGCCCGGCGCGTCCGTCCGGTGCTGCGGGCCGGCCAGGAGAGCAGCCAAGGCCGGGCGGACGGCAATCCGGGCGCGGCAGCGGGGATTCGGGCCGGCGTCAGCCTCGCCGCGGGAGTGCCGCCGGCAACGGTGCGGCCGGCCCTGGTAACGGCCGCGACGGTGCCGGCCGTGACGGCGCAGGCCGCGGGGTGCCGGCCGCGGGAGTGCAGCGCGGCAGTGCCAGCCGCGGGAGTGCCGGCCGCGGGAGTGCCGCCCGGGGGCGGCGTTACGGTCCGGCCGGTCCGGACTCGCGGCGGGGGGGACGGGCCGGGCAGCGCCCGGGCCCGGCCGTCATCCGGCGACCGCGACTTCGGCGGGCCAGCCCAGCCCGCCGGCTGCGCGTCACGCTGGTGATGATGGCATTCGCACTGTCCATCTTCACCGCCCGGCTGGTGCAGATGGAGGGCTTTGACTCAGCCGCCTACCGGTCGGCGGCCCAGGACAAGCAGGTTGACACGGTGCCGATCCCGGTGCTCCGCGGCCAGATCACCGCCAGCGACGGCACCGTGCTGGCCATGACGGTGCAGACCTACACCGTCTACGCCGATCCGGTGGAGATCCCGGTGCCCCAGCGCGCCGGTGTCGCGGCGAAACTGGCCGGCCCGCTCGGCCGGACGGCAGGCGCCGTCCTGGGCATGCTCAACAACCCGACGTCACCGCAGTACATGGTGCTAGCCAGCAATGTGCCGGTGGCGACCGGCACTCGGATCGGGGCGCTGCAACTGCCGGGCATCGACATGACAGCCAGCTATGCCACCGCCTACCCCAACGGTGACCTGGCCTCCGACATCGTCGGCCAGACGAATTACACCGGACCGGGCGACAGCATCAAGGGGATCGCCGGCCTGGAATACGAGTACAACGCGCTGCTGGCCGGGCGGCCGGGCAGCGAGGAGATCGAG
Source organism: uncultured Actinomycetota bacterium (assembly GCA_963713585.1). Lineage (GTDB taxonomy): Bacteria > Actinomycetota > Actinomycetes > Streptosporangiales > Streptosporangiaceae > JAJYUU01. The sequence continues at coordinate 248,491 of CAVQMG010000012.1, forward strand.
GTTGGGGCCGACCACAAGCCGATCCCGCTGACCGAGGTGAAGATCCGCCCTGCCGTGGCGGCGCGGAACCTGCGGCTGACCATCAATCCGTACATCCAGTACGAGGCTAACCAGGTGTGCCAGCAGCGGGTGCAACTCGACCGGGCCCGCAACTGCTCGATCGTGGCGATGACCAAGACCGGCCAGGTGCTGGCCATGGCGCAATGGCCGGCCTTCAACGGCGTCACCGTGCCGAACATCAGCGTTACCAACGTGTTCGCGCCCGGCAGCACGCTCAAGCCCATCACCGTGGCGGCCGCGCTGGAAAAGGGCGGGCAGACGCCGATGAGCGCCTACACCATCCCGTACTCGATCAAGGTCGACAACGGCTACTACACCTTCCACGATGCCGAGTCGCATCCGACCGAGCGCTACACCATTGCCGGGATCCTGGCCAACTCGAGCAACGTGGGCATGGTCCAGGTGGTGCAGCACATTACCCATCAGCAGCAGTACAACTACCTGCGTGCCTTCGGTCTCGGCTCGGTCAGCGGCCTCGGTGTGCCCGCCCTGGGCTCGGCCAGCGGTACCGGCCTGCCGGGCGAGAGCCAGGGCCTGGTGCCCGCGCCGGGTTCGGCTAACTACTGGGACGACAACCCGTTCGAGTACTCCTTCGGCCAGGGGCTGAGCGTCACCGCGATCCAGATGGCCAGCATCTACGCCACGATCGCCAACAACGGCGTCCGCGTTACCCCGACGATCATCGCCGGCACGACCAGCGCGGCCGGTAAGTTCACCCCGGCTCCCCGGCCCGCTGCCAAGCGGGTCATTCAGGCCACGACCGCGCACCAGCTGATGACGATCTTGCAGCAGGTACCCGAGGTGGATGCCCAGGCTGGCGAGGCGTGGGGACAGATCGACGGCTACCCGGTGGCGGCCAAGACCGGGACCGCGCAGGTCTCGGACTCCAGCCTGAGCAAGTGCCTCTGCCAGTATGGTTCCAGCTACATCGGCATCGCGCCGGCTGACAACCCGCAGCTGATCGTGGCCGTCAATATCCAGGACCCGAGGGGCAAGTACTACGGTGACGAGGTCGCCGGACCCGCGTTCTTCGACGTCATGAAGTTCGCGCTGCAAACCATGAAGATCGCGCCCGATTACGCCAGAACGCCTTATATCAGGCTCACGGCACCGTGAACGGAGGTAACCTCTGCCCGTGCCAGCGGCCTTCCGCCCAGAACGCCTTCAGCCGCGCCCGCTAGCCGGCCTCGCGGTGCTGCTCGGCCTCCGGCCGGCCGACCCTGACGTCGAGGTCGCAACCGGGCCGGGCCGGCAGCCAGGCCTTACCGGCATCACCCATGACTCCCGGGCCGTACGGCCCGGAGATCTGTACGCGGCTCTGCCAGGCGCTACCGTGCACGGCGCCCGGTTCTGCGAGGCTGCGGCCGCGGCCGGCGCGATCGCGGTGCTGACCGACCCGGCCGGACGGCAGTCGGCGATTGCCTCGGGGCTGCCCGTCTTCGTGATTGCCGATCCGCGGTCGAGGCTGGGAGAGGTGGCAGCGTGGATTTACGGCGAGCCATCGGACCGCCTGCTCCTCATCGGCGTCACCGGCACCGCCGGCAAGAGCACCACGAGCTATCTGCTGGAGGCGGGACTGCGAGCGGCCGGCTACCGGACCGGCCTGATCGGCGGCGTGCAAACCAGGGTCGGCACCGATGCCGCCGACAGCACGCTGACCACGCCGGAGGCGACCGACCTGCAGGCCCTGTTCGCGACCATGGCCGAGCGGCGGATCGACGCCACCGCGATGGAGGTATCCAGCCATGCCCTGAGCCTGGGCCGGGTGGCGGGCACGCACTATGACGTGGCGGTTTTCCTCAACCTCTCGCAAGACCACCTCGACTTTCACGCCAGCATGGAGGAGTACTTCGCGGCCAAGGCCGAGTTGTTCACGCCGAAGTACGCCAGGGCCGGTGTGGTCAACATCGACGACCCGCGCGGCCGGGAACTCGCCGGCAGCGCTCCGATCCCGATCACCACCTTCTCCGTAGCCGGCAGCCGGGCGGCGGACTGGCGGGCCACCGATGTGCGCTCGGGTGCCGACGGGTCGACCTTCCGGGTGATAGGTCCCGGCGGGGTCGAAGCCGACGCGTCGGTCGTGCTGCCCGGTGAGTTCAACGTCGCCAATGGCCTGGCCGCGATCGTCGCGCTGGTCGAGGCCGGCGTCAGCCTGGCCGCCGCCGTGGCCGGGGTGGCCGCGTGCCCCGGCCCGCCCGGCCGGCTGGAACGAGTCGATCGCGGTCAGGACTTCATCGTGCTGGTGGATTACGCGCACAAGCCGGGCGCGGTCGAAGCCCTGCTGACCGTGATGCGCGAGGTGACCCAGGGCAGCCTGGTGATCGTGCTCGGCTGCGGGGGGGACCGGGACCGGGGCAAACGACGGCTGATGGGCGCGGCCGCGGCCGGCCTTGCCGACACCGCGATCCTGACCAGCGACAACCCGCGCACCGAAGATCCGCTGGCCATCCTGGGCGAGATGCTCGCCGGGGCGATCGAGGTGCCGCAGCGGCAGCGGGCGCACGTCGTCGTGCAGCCGGACCGGGCCGAGGCAATCTGGCAGGCGATCTCCGGCGCCGGCAAGGGTGATGTCGTGCTGATCGCCGGCAAGGGACATGAGCACGGCCAGTATGTAGGCGGCCTGGTCATCCCGTTCGATGACCGGGAGGTGGCCGCGCAGGCCCTTCTGCGGCGGCAAGCGGGCGAGGATGCGACGATTACCGGCGGCCAGCGGCCGGCCGCCCGGACCTGGCCAGTATTTTCCCGGAGGATGAGTGATCCCGCTGTCGCTGGCGCTGGTCACTGAGGTCACCGGCGCCCGCCTTTCCGACGTGCCCGATCCGGGCGTGCTGATCACCGGACCGGTCGTCATCGACTCGCGCGAGGTTGTTCCCGGCGCCCTGTTCGCGGCCTTGCCGGGTACTCGTGCTGACGGCCACCAGTTCGCCGGCCAGTCGCTGGCGGCTGGCGCGGTCGCGGTGCTGGCCAGCCGGCCGGTCGGCGGCCCGGCGCTGATCGTGCCCGATGTGCAAACCGCGCTCGGCGCCCTGGCCAGGGCGGTCATCGATGCCAGCCCGCAGCTGACGGTCATCGGCATTACCGGCTCGGCCGGCAAGACCACGACGAAGGACCTGACCGCTCAGCTGGTCGAGTCGCTCGGCCCGACGGTCGCGCCGCGAGAGTCGTTCAACAACGAGATCGGGCATCCGCTCACGGTGCTGAAGGTCACCGGGCAGACGAGATACCTGGTGTCGGAACTCGCCGCCCGCGGGCCCGGTCACATCACCCAGCTGTGCCAGATCGCGCCGCCGAGGCTCGGCGCGGTGCTGTGCGTCGGGCACGCGCACGCCGGCGAGTTCGGCGGCCTGGAGAACATCGCGCTGGCCAAGGGGGAGTTGCAGGCTGCGCTGCCGGCCGATGGTGTGGCCGTGCTCAACGCCGACGATCACCGGGTCGCCGCGATGGCGGCGCGCACCGCGGCCGCCATCGTGACGTTCGGCCGGTCGGCTGGCGCCGACGTGCGGGCCGAGCAAGTCCGGTCCGACGATCAGGCCGGGCCGGCTTCACCCTGGTCACTCCGGCCGGCTCGGCCCCGGTTCAGTTGCGGCTGCACGGCGAGCACCACGTGCACAACGCGCTGGCCGCTGCCGCGCTGGCGCAGCAGCTTGGCATGCCGGTTGCCGACATCGGGGCCGGCTTGTCCGCAGCGGTAGCCCGGAGCCGGTGGCGGATGGAAGTCACCCGGCTGCCCGACGCGGTGACGGTCATCAACGACGCCTACAACGCCAACCCCGACTCGATGAAGGCCGCTATCTCGGCACTGGCCACGATGGCCGGCCGGGGCCGCGGCTTCGCCGTTCTCGGCCACATGACCGAGCTGGGCGACGACGCCGACGCGCTGCACGAGGAGATCGGCGCGGCAGCCGCGGCCGCGGGCCTGGCCGGGCTGATCGTGGTCGGCGACCAGGCGACCCCGATGCTGGCAGGCGCCAAGGGCGTGGCGTCCTGGCACGGCGAGCTGCTGTACGTGCCGGACGACCGGGCCGCGGTGCGGGAACTGCGCAACCGGCTCACCGCGGGTGACGTCGTACTCGTCAAGGCGTCACACTCGATCGGCCTGCAGAGCGTGGCGCTGGACCTCACCGGCGAGCGGCCCCTGACGGCCGAAGAGGGGCCGCGCAGTTGAAGACCATCATCGTCACCGGTGCGGTGTCGCTCCTGCTGGCGCTCTTCGGCACCCCGGTGCTGATCAGGCTGCTGCGCAAGTACGGCTACGGCCAGCCGATCCGGGTCGAGGGGCCCAAGTCGCACGAGACCAAACGCGGCACCCCGACGATGGGCGGCACCGTGATGGTGCTGGCCACCCTCGTCGGCTACGTGGTCGGCCACCTGGCTACGCACGACACGATGACAGCATCGGGGTTGCTGGTGCTGTTCCTGATGGCCGGCCTGGGCCTGGTCGGCTTCATCGACGACTTCATTAAGGTCTTCCGGCAGACCAGCACGGGCTTGCGCAGCAGCGCCAAGCTGGCCGGCCAGATCGTCGTCGGCGCGGTTTTCGCGCTCGAAGTGCTGCAGCACCCGAACGGCTATGCCCTGACGCCGGCCGACGCGCACCTGTCGTTCCTGCGTGACTTCGGCCCGGCGCTCGGCACGCTGCCGTTCGTGATCTGGATCGTCATCCTGATCGCCGGCGCCTCCAACGCGGTGAACCTGACCGACGGCCTGGACGGCCTGGCGACCGGGGCCACGGTACTGGTATTGGCCGCCTACGTGCTGATCGGCATCTGGCAAGAGCGCAACGACTGCACCACCTTCCTGTCCAAGCAGTGCTACCAGATCAGGGACCCGCTGGACCTGGCCGTCGTGGCGGCCGCCGTACTCGGCGCCTGTTTCGGCTTCCTGTGGTGGAACGCGCCGCCGGCCAAGATCTACATGGGCGACACCGGCTCGCTGGCACTCGGCGGCGTGCTGGCCGGCCTTGCTGTCTGCACCAAGACCCAGCTGCTGCTCGGCGTCCTCGGCGGCCTGTTCGCGATCATCACGCTGTCGGTGATCATCCAGGTGGGTTTCTTCAAGATGACCAGGAAACGGGTCTTCAAGATGGCACCGCTGCAGCATCACTTCGAGATGAGCGGCTGGGCCGAGACCACGATCGTCATCAGGTTCTGGCTGATCTCCGGGCTCTGCGTCGCCCTCGGTCTCGGCATCTTCTATGCCGAATGGCTGCAAACCTAACCAGTGACGTGCCCGCCGCGGCAGCCCCGGAGGTGTCCAGATTAAGACCGTTATCGTCACCGGGGCGGTGTCGCTGCTGCTGGCACTGTTCATTACCCCGCTGCTGATCAAGGTGCTGCGCAGGTACGGGTACGGCCAGCCGATCCGGGTCGAGGGCCTCAACTCGGCCGAGATTAAGCGGGGCACCCCGACCATGGGCGGCGTCGTCATGGTGGCAGCCACGCTGATCGGCTACGTCGTCGGGCACGTGGCCACCGACGACCCGGCAACGGCGTCCGGCGTGCTGGTCCTGATCGTGATGACCGGCCTCGGCCTCGTCGGCTTCGTCGACGACTTCCTCAAGATCTTCCGGCAGAACAGCACCGGGCTGCGCAGCAAGGCCAAGCTGGCCGGCCAGATCGTGGTCGGCGCGTTCTTCGCGGTCGAGGTGCTGCAGCATCCGGACCGCTTCGCCCTGACCCCGGCGGACGCGCATCTGTCGTTCCTGCGAGACTTCGGCCCGGCGCTGGGCACTCTTCCGTTCGTTATCTGGGTAGTCATCCTGATCGCCGGGACATCGAACGCGGTGAACCTGACCGACGGCCTGGACGGGCTCGCGACCGGGTCGACGGCCGTCGTGCTCACCGCCTACGTGCTCATCGGCATCTGGCAGGAGCGCAATGACTGCGCGCCCGCTCCGGCGGCCCAGTGCTACCAGGTGCGCGATCCGCTGGACCTTGCGGTCGTCGCGGCCGCCGTGCTCGGCGCGTGCGTCGGCTTCCTGTGGTGGAACGCGCATCCGGCGCGGATCATCATGGGCGACACCGGCTCGCTGGCGCTTGGCGGCACGCTGGCGGCGCTGGCGGTCTGCACCAGGACCCAGCTGCTGCTGGTGATCCTCGGCGGGCTGTTCGTCATCATTACCCTGTCGGTGATCATCCAGGTCGGCGTCTTCAAGGTAACCAGACGCCGGACCGGGCGGGGGATACGAGTATTCAAGATCGCGCCGCTGCATAATCATTTCGAGATGGTCGGCTGGGCCGACACCACGATCGTGATCCGGTTCTGGCTGATATCGGCCCTGTGCGTCGCACTCGGCCTCGGAATCTTCTATGCGGAGTGGCTGCGGATCTGACGATGACCGATGCTGGCGCGGCTGCCCGGTTCGCCGGGCAGCGGATCCTGGTCGTGGGGCTGGGCATTACCGGCCAGTCCGTGGTTTCTCTGCTGGCCGGGAACGGGGCCGAGGTGATCGCGGTCGACTCGCGCGAGGACGCGGAGCGGCAGGACCTGGCCGCGGCGCTGGCGAGCGACGGCGCGACGGTCCGCCTGGGGCCAGCTGAGCTCGGTCCCGGTGCCGCGCCGCCGCCCGGCACCGACTTGGTCATCACCTCACCTGGACTGCGGCCCGATACGCCGCTGCTGGCCAGCGCGGCCGCCTCCGGTATCGAGGTCATCGGCGACGTCGAGCTGGCCTGGCGGCTGCGTCCCCGGTTGCCTGACGGCGGCCGCCAGCAGTGGCTGGCCATCACCGGCACGAACGGCAAGACGACCACGGTACGGATGCTGGCGTCGATGCTCGCGGCGGCCGGGCACCGCAGCGTCGCCGCGGGCAACGTCGGCACGCCGATCCTGGACGTGGTCACCGATCCGGACCCCTACCCGGTGATCGCGGTCGAGCTGTCCAGCTTCCAGCTGTACTGGAGCACCACGATCGAGCCGCTGGCCGCGGTCATGCTCAACCTCGCCGCTCACCACCTGGACTGGCACGACGACCTGGAGTCCTACGCGGCGGCTAAGGCGAAGATCTTCGCGCCCGGCACCATCGCGATCTGCAACCTGGCCGATCCGCGCACGGTCGCGCTGGCCGCCGTGTCCCGGGCCAGCCGCCGGGTCGGTTTTCACCTCGGGCCGCCGGCCAGCGGCGAGCTCGGCGTCGCCGACGGCTGGCTGGTCGACAATGCTTTCGGCGCAAGCGCGGTCAGTATTGGCGCTGCTGCGGCCGGGGGCCGCGCGTTGGCCGGCCAGCATGATGCTGGCGACCACGCCTCGCCCGGTGCTGCCTCGGCCGCCGGGGTGCGGCTGGCCCCGGTGAGCGAGATCCGGCCGCCGGCCCCGCACAACGTCGCCGACGCGCTGGCGGCCGCGGCGCTGGCCCGCGCCTACGGCGACCGGCCGGACGCGGTCGCCGCCGGCCTGGCCGCGTTCGTGCCCGAGGCGCACCGCATCACGCTGGTGGCCGAAGTGGACGGCGTCGCCTATGTCGACGATTCCAAAGCGAGCAATCCGGCCGCGGCGGCGGCCTCGCTGGCAGCCTTCGATTCCGTCGTATGGGTGGCTGGCGGGCTGTTCCGCGGCACCGAGGAGGACCTGGACGGCATCGTCGCGACGGCCGCGCCGCGGCTGCGCGCCGCCGTGCTCATCGGCACTGACCGGGCGAGATTCTCCGCTGCACTCGCGCGACACGCCCCCGATGTCCCCGTCACCGAGCTGGCCAGCACCGACACTGGAGTCATGGACCAGGCGGTAGCACAGGCGGCGGCCGCCGCGCAGCGCGGTGACACCGTGCTGCTAGCTCCGGCCGCGCAGTCGTGGGACATGTTCCGTGACTATCCTGCCCGCGGTGACGCGTTCGCCGCGGCGGTGACCAGGCTGGCGGATTCGCGGTGAGCGCCTGGTCGGCCAGCACCGGCACCGGGGCAGGCCGCGGCCAGGGTACGCAGGAGAGCGACGAAGCGGAACAGGCCGGCGCGCGATTCGCCGGCCCTGACTCGGCCCTGGCTGGCGCGCTGCAGCAGGCGGGCAGCCTGCGGGACGCGTTCTTCCGGCTCAAGGCGCTGCTGGACCGGCCACTCGCCTCTTATTACCTGATCCTCGGCTGCTCGCTGCTGCTGCTCGGCGTCGGCCTGATGATGGTGCTGTCCACCTCGACGGCCTATGACCTTGATCAGGGCCTAGCGCCGTATTCCACGTTCCAAAAGCAATTGCTGGGCGCCGCGGGCGGCCTGTTGCTGATGTGGCTGGCGGCGAAAGCGCCGCCGAAGGCGTTCCGCGCCTGCGTCTACCCGCTGCTGATCATCTCCATCCTCGGCCTGCTCATGGTGCTGGCGTTCGGGGTGGAGAGCTACGGTGCGCGACGCTGGCTGATCGTGGCAGGCGTGCAGATCCAGCCGTCGGAGTTCGCCAAGCTCGGACTGGTGCTGTGGGGCGCCGACCTGCTCGCGCGCAAGGAGAAACTCGGGCATCTCACTGACCCGCGTCAGCTGCTCATGCCGCTGCTGCCCGGCACCGCGATCTTCTGCCTGCTGGTGATGGCCGGGAAGGACCTGGGCAGCACGTTCTTCTTCGTCATCATCTTCCTGACCCTGCTCTGGGTGATCGGGACGCCCGCCAAGGTGCTGGGCGGCATGGTCGGGCTGATGTTGCTGGTTTTGCTGATGCTGATAGTGGTCGAGCCGTACCGGCTCGGCCGCCTGCTCGGCTTCCTGTCCTCGCAGTCGCAGGCGAACTGCTCCAGCTGTTATCAGCTGACCGCAGGCAAGGACGCGCTGGGATCGGGCGGCCTGTTCGGCGTCGGTGCCGGCGCTAGCCGGATGAAGTGGGGCCTGGTGCCCAACAGCGAATCGGACTTCATCTTCGCGATCCTGGGCGAGGAGCTCGGGCTGGTGGGCACCGCGTGCGTGGTGTTCCTGTATGCCGGGATCGCCTTCGCGGGACTGCGAATCGCGCGGCGGGTGCCGGACACGTTCTCCCGGCTGGCGGCAAGCGCGATCACCGTCTGGATCATCTGCCAGGCACTGGTGAACATGGGCGCCGTGCTCGGCATCCTGCCGATCACCGGCGTGCCGCTGCCGCTGATCTCGGCCGGAGTGTCGTCACTGCTGGCGACGATGGCCGGGCTCGGCATGCTGATGGCCTTCGCCCGGTCCGAGCCGGGTGCGGCGGAAGCGCTGGCGGCAGTCGGGCCCGGCGCGCAGCAACGGCTGCTGCGCTGGCTCGGCCTCAGCCGAAGACGACAGTGACCGGTACTGGCGCGCACGAGCCGGTCGCCGCCGAAGTAGGGTGGCCGGTCAAGGAGGAAGTATCGATGGGGCTAAGCGTCGTTATCGCGGGCGGTGGTACCGGCGGGCACATCGAGCCGGCCCTGGCCCTGGCGGACGCGCTGCGGCGGGCCGATCCGGACATCACGATTACCTGCCTGGGCACTGAGCGCGGGCTGGAGACCAGGCTGGTCCCGATGCGCGGCTATGACCTCGCGCTGATCCCGCCGGTACCGCTGCCGCGCAAGCTCACCCCGGCGCTGCTCGCGGTGCCGGGCCGGATGCTCGGCGCCGTCAGCGCCGCCGCCAAGATCCTCGAGCGGACTAGGGCCGATGCACTGGTCGGCTTCGGCGGCTATGTCGCCACACCAGGCTATTTCGCGGCACGCCGCCGCAAGGTGCCGATCGTGGTGCACGAAGCTAACGCCAAGCCTGGGCTGGCGAACCGGATCGGCGCCCGCATGTCGGTCCACGTCTGTACTGGCCAGCCCGGCACCAAGCTGCGGCATGCCCAGTACGTCGGCATCCCGATCCGGCGGCAGATCTCCAGCCTGGACCGGCCGGCCGAAGCGGACAAGGCGCGGGCGCATTTCGGCCTGCACAGCGACCTGCCGGTGCTGCTGGTGACCGGCGGATCGCAGGGCGCTGCCTCGCTCAACCGCGCGACCCTCGGCGCGGCCGCCGCCCTGCGCGCGGCAGGCGTGCAGGTGCTGCACGTGGTCGGCCCGAAGGCGGGCGAGGTCGACGTGCCGCCCGGCCCCGTGCCGTATGTCGTGCTGCCATACCTGGACCGGATGGACCTCGGGTACGCGGCCGCGGACTTCGCATTGTGCCGGGCCGGGGCGATGACGTGCGCCGAGCTGACTGCCGTGGGGCTGCCGGCCGCCTACGTGCCGTTGCCGCACGGGAACGGCGAGCAGCGGCTCAACGCCGAACCGATCGTGACCGCCGGCGGCGGGCTGCTCGTCGCCGACGCCGACCTGACGCCGGAGTGGATCAGCGGCACGCTCGTGCCGGTCCTCACCGACCGGGCGCGAGTGGCGGCGATGTCGCAGGCGGCCGCTGCCAGCGGCAACCGTGACGCGGACACGCAGCTGGCGGCACTGGTCATCGGCGTCGCCAAGCGCCGGCCGGGCCGCCGGCGGCTGCCCCGGCATTAACGCTCGCAGCGCGGACAGGGAGGTAACACTCATGGGCCTGGTCACTCCGGTCGACCCGGTTCCCCTCGGCCAGCTGGGCAAGGTGCACTTCGCCGCCATCGGCGGGGCGGGTATGTCAGGCATCGCGCGGATCATGATGTCGGCGGGCGTCACGGTGTCCGGCAGCGACTCGACCGCCTCGCCGCTGACCGAGCAGCTCTCCGCGGCCGGAGCGCGGGTCAGCATCGGGCACGCCGCGGCGAATCTCGGCGACGCCGACACCCTGGTCGTGTCGACGGCGATCCGGCCGGACAACCCCGAGCTGGTCGAGGCGCAGCGCCGCGGCCTGCGCGTGCTGCACCGGGCCGCCGCGCTGGCCAGCGTCATGCTCGGCCGCCAGGGCATCGCTGTCGCCGGGACGCACGGCAAGACGACGACCACGTCGATGATCACGACGGTGTTGTTGCACTGCGGGGCCGATCCGTCCTACGTGATCGGCGGGATCCTGGCCGAGACTGGTCTGGGCGCGGCGCAGGGCGACGGTGACACGATTGTGGTCGAGGCCGACGAGAGCGACGGCTCGTTCCTCATGCTGGCCCCGGCTGCCGCGGTGGTGACGTCAGTCGAAGCCGATCACCTGGACAACTACGGCACGCTGGCCGCGATCGAGGCCGCCTTCGCGGCCTTCGCCGGCAAGATCGCCGAGAGCGGGCTGCTGCTGGTCAGTGCCGACGACGCTGGCGCCAGGGCGCTGACCGGCGCCGTCCGGCCCGGCGTCACCGCGCTGACCTACGGCACCAGCGAGGACGCCTCGTACCGGGTCACCGGCGTGCGGACGCGGGGGATGCGCACCGAGCTGACCATCACCGGCGGGCCGGGCACTGTGCTGGCCGGAGCCGGGCCGGTGCAACTTGAGGTCGCGGTGCCTGGCCGGCACAATGCCCTCAACGCCGCGGCGGCCTTCGCCGTCACGGTGCAGCTGGGTGTGTCGGCGGCCGATGCGGTGGCAGGCCTGGCCGCCTACCGGGGGGCGAAGCGGCGGATGGAGCTCAAGGGCGAGGCGGACGGCGTCCAGGTCATCGACAGCTACGCGCACCACCCGACGGAACTGGCGGCCGACCTGGCCGCGGCGCGCGAGGTAGTGGCTGGCGGCCGGGTGATCGCGGTTTTCCAGCCGCACTTGTTCAGCCGGACCAGGATCTTCGCCACCGAGTTCGGGGCCGCGCTCGGCCAGGCTGACGAGGCCGTCGTGCTCGATATCTACGCGGCCAGGGAGGATCCGGAGCCGGGCGTCACCGGCCGCCTGGTCAGTGACGCGGTGCCGGGCGGCGCCGCGGTGTTCGTCCCGGACAAGGCTGCGGTGCCGGGGATCATCGCCGGGCTGGCCAAGCCGGGCGACCTTGTCCTGACGATGGGCGCGGGCGACGTCACCGCACTCGGCCCGCAGATTGTGGCGGCGCTGGCCGACCGGGCGGCGCTGTGAGCAAGCGGCCGTCGCTGGCGGACCAGGCTGCCGCCGGGCGCCAGCCGGATCAAGCCGCCGGGCGCCAGCCGGATCAGGCCGCCGCCAGGCGCCGCACTGATCCGTGGCGGGCCGCGTTCTTCGGCGCCCTGGTGCTGGCCATCCTCGGGTTCGCGGGCTGGGCGGTGCTCGGCTCGAGTCTGCTGGTCGTGCGGCACATCGCGGTCCAGGGCAACCACCTGGTGAACGCGGCGGAGGTTCGTGCCGCAGCCGGCATCAAGCTGGGTGTGCCGCTGGCCACCGTTAACGCGGGCGCGGCGGCCGGGCGGGTCGAGCGGATCGCGCCGGTGCTGACGGCGACGGTGTCCCGGTCCTGGCCGGACGGGATTGTCATCACTGTCCGCGAGCGCACCCCCGCCCTGGCCGTGGCGACTGTCGGCGGCTTCGAGCTAGTGGACGAGCACGGGGTGACAGTCCGGTTCAGCGCGACCAAGCCCGCCTGGATGCCCATGCTGACCCCGGCGCCCGCGGTGCTGCCTGGCAGCGCTGCGGTGCAGGCCGCGGTCCGGGTGGTCCGGGGGCTGCCGCCCGGCCTGCGCCGTAAGGTCCGCTCGGTGTCGGCCCCTACGGCGACCACCGTGACGCTGCATCTGGCGGGCGGTGACACGGTTGTGTGGGGCGGACCTGGCCAGGCCACTCGCAAGGCGAAGGAACTGGCGCTGCTGATGGGCACGCACGCGCGCTACTTCGACGTCAGCGACCCCGCCACGGCCGTGACTCAGGGCTAGCCGAGTCCACACGCGGGCGCCGGGGATTGCTCACGATTGGGGCTCTCAAGCTCTATCGGCTGCCTGTTCCCATCGGTAATCTGGCAGCGCTGAGAATTCCCATCGCTGATCGCGCGGACGTCGGGCCGATCACCGGGCCGCGCGGGGGAGCGGTGACCCGGTCGGCCGGCAAGCCGGACATGGCCGCTGACGCGCTGCGACACGCGGTGCGCTGAGGCGAGCAGTGGTTGACCTGGGTAGGCGGGCAACCCTACTGTCCGTATCAGTCGGCAGCTTGACATAACTCTAAATCTCAAGTTGAGGGTGAGAGTTTACTAGCGCGGATTCGCGGGACCTGCCTTGTCGATTGCGCCGGGGGGCGCAGTCACCTGGCGGGAGACGGCGGACCGGAGCGGACCACGTTCCGGTAGTGAGGAACTGGCCGTGACAGCGGCCTAGGTCCGCAACCGGACCGGGGGGAGTCCGGGGGGTTTCCCCCGGGCGTGACGAGCGGAAAGGGTTGCTCCTCGTGGCAGCACCGCAGAACTATCTGGCGGTCATCAAGGTCGTCGGAATCGGCGGGGGCGGCGTCAACGCCGTGAACCGGATGATCGAAGAAGGACTCAGGGGCGTTGAGTTCATCGCGATCAACACCGACGCCCAGGCGCTGCTGATGAGCGATGCCGACGTCAAGCTCGACGTCGGCCGCGAGCTCACCAGAGGGCTGGGCGCAGGCGCGAATCCGGACGTGGGATTCAAGGCCGCGCAAGATCACCGGGACGAGATCGAGGAAGTCCTCAAGGGCGCGGACATGGTATTCGTCACTGCCGGCGAGGGCGGCGGTACCGGCACCGGCGGTGCGCCCGTGGTCGCAGAGGTGGCGCGCGGCCTCGGCGCGCTGACCATAGGCGTGGTCACCAGGCCGTTCGGTTTCGAAGGTAAGCGCCGGGCCGCCCAGGCAGACACCGGCATCGAGAAGCTTCGCGGCGAAGTCGACACGCTGATCGTGATCCCGAACGACCGGCTGCTGTCGATCTCCGACCGGCATGTCAGCGTGCTGGACGCGTTTAAGGCGGCGGACCAGGTGCTGCTGTCCGGTGTGCAGGGCATCACCGACCTGATCACCACGCCTGGCCTGATCAACCTCGACTTCGCCGATGTGAAATCGGTCATGTCCGGGGCAGGGTCGGCGCTGATGGGCATCGGCACGGCTCGCGGCGATGACCGTGCCGTGGCCGCCGCCGAGATGGCCATCTCCAGCCCGCTGCTCGAGGCCAGCATCGACGGCGCGCATGGCGTGCTGCTGTCCATCCAGGGCGGTTCTGACCTCGGCCTGTTCGAGATCAACGAGGCCGCTCAGCTGGTTGCCAACTCCGCCGCTCCGGACGCCAACATCATTTTCGGCGCCGTCATCGACGATGCTCTCGGTGACGAGGTCCGGGTCACGGTCATCGCGGCCGGTTTCGATGAGCCGGCCGGAGGCGCGCGGCCCCGGCCGCGGACGGCTTCCTACGGCACCGCGCTGCCGTCGGCCGAGCTGGCCGCGACTGGCTCGATTTCGTCGGCTAGTTCGCTGGCGTCGACCGGGTCGTCCGGATCGTCGGCGCCCGCTGACTGGCGGCCGTTCCAGATTGAGCCGAAGCAGGGCGCGGCTGCTGCCGCGAGCGCCGTGCCGAACGGAACCCCGGCATCAGCGAGCGGCACCAGCACGGGCAGCGGTGCTGCCGCTGATGCGCCGGCCTCCGGCGCTGGCGGCAGTGACGTCACGGACGCATCCGGGGGCGAGAACGGCGCCAGGATCGACGGTGTCCCGTCGCAGCGCAGCGGTCATCCCGAAGGGGCGCCCGCGGACGGCAAGCCGGCCGCCGGGCGGCCAGCCGACCCGGCCGGCACCCGGCGCAAGTCCGTGGTGTTCGAGGAGGACGACGAACTCGACGTGCCTGACTTCCTGAAGTGAGCCGCCCGCAGGGCGAGCAGCCGCTGCAAACGGCAGCGCCGGGCGACCGGTCGCCCGGTACCGGGCCAGCCGAGGTCCGGGTGACGGACGTCCTCGGAGCTGGCGTGCTGGCGGGGTTTTCCGGCCGCGGCGGTGGCGTCAGCGCGCCGCCCTATGCCGCACTCAACCTGGGCCTGCGGATCGGTGACGACCAGACTGCGGTCCTGGCCAACCGGGCCGCGCTGGCGGCGTCGTGCGGCCTGCAGGCGGATGAGCTGGCCTGGATGCGGCAGGTACACGGGAACGACGTCGGCTACGTCGGGGCTGGATGGACCGGGCAGGCTGATCCAGTGGACGCGATCTTCACCGACGTCCCCGGCCGTGCGCTGTGCGTGCTGGTCGCTGACTGCGTGCCGGTGCTGATCGCCGACCCGGTCGCCCGGATCGCCGGAGCCGCGCACGCCGGCCGCCAGGGCCTCGTCGCCGGAGTCGTGCCGGCGATGATCGAAGCGATGACCGGCGCAGGCGCCCAGCCGGACCGGATGCGGGCCATCACCGGCCCGGCGATCTGCGGCGGTTGCTATGAGGTTCCGGGCGAGTTGCAGGAATCCGTTGCTGCTGCGGTCCCGCAGGCCCGTTGCGCGACCAGCTGGGGTACGGCCGGCCTGGACATCTCCGCTGGCGTGCACGAGCAGCTGCGGCGGGCGGGCGTTGGCTGGTCGGCCGCGGACGGGCGGTGCACCAGGGAGTCGGCCGAACTGTTCTCCTACCGGCGCGATGGCCTGACTGGCCGGCTTGCCGGGCTCGTCTGGCTGGCGCCGTGACGGTGCCGCCAGGCCGGCCGGCGGATTCCGGCGGGCAGGCGGGTTCAGCCGAGCGGCTGGCGGAGCTGGCCGCCAATCTCGCCGAGGTACGGGACCGGATTGCCGGGGCGTGCGCGGCCGCCGGCCGGAACCCAGCCGAGGTGCGGCTGATCGCGGTCACCAAGACTTTCCCGGCGACGGACGTCATCCTGCTGAGTCAGCTTGGCCTCGCCGATATCGGCGAGAACAAGGATCAGGAGGCGGCCCCGAAGGCGGCCGCCTGCGAAGCGGCCGGGCTGTCGCTGCGCTGGCACTTTATCGGGCAACTGCAAGTCAACAAGGCAGCCAGCGCAGCCAGGTACGCCTACGCGGTGCACTCAGTGGACCGGGACCGGCTGGTGACGGCGCTGAGCCGCCGGGCGGTGGCAGCCGGCCGCGTGATCAGGTGCCTGATCCAGGTCAGCCTGGACGGCCAGCAGGGGCGTGGTGGCGCCCTGGCAGCCCAGGTGCCGGGCCTGGCCGACGCGGTCGCGGCGCAGGACGGACTCGAGCTGGCCGGGGTGATGGCCGTGGCCCCGCTAGGGCAGCCTGGCCGGCGGCCTACGCCCGGCTGCGGGAAATAGCCGAAACGGTGCGGTCTGCCCACCCGCAAGCGCGGGCGATTTCGGCGGGCATGAGCGGTGACCTGGGCGAGGCCATCGCAGAAGGCGCAACACATGTGCGGATCGGTACGGCGTTGCTCGGCGGCCGGCGACCCTTTCTCAGGTAATGTCCGACGCGTAGCACCCGGCCTGAGCTGGGCCTCGGCTCCTTGGTTGCGTTACGTATTGCTCGAGCCGATGGTTCTTCTTGCTTGCGACACGTCGTGGTTGCGACCTGCCCGATCGATCCACCCACCGAACCGCGATCCCGACGGACGGTTGAAAAGCAACAGAGCGCCGCGGCGGCCCACAGGGCCCGTTTCAGACGTCTGTGAGAGTTCCCGGAGGCCCGGCTTTGATCCAAGCGGGTTACGAGCGGACGCTAGCCCGACCCGGCGCGCTCCTCGAACATCCGCGTCACCACCATCGCCTCGACGGGCTCGATCAGCGAGGCGTTGACCGAGTCCGCCAGGGCCGCGCAGGCATCGCGCATGCGCCGGCCGGCGGCGGCCGCGTCGTAGGCGGTGCGCCGCAGCTCGGGGACGCCGTCCTCGATCCACAGCCACCGCGCATCGCCGTCGCCCTCGTAGGGCAGGCCCACGCTGCCGGCGTTGACGAAGCGCACGCCGTTGACCATGCGGTCGTCCTGCTGGTGGGTGTGCCCGGCGACGACCATAGCGGCGTCCACGTCGGCGAGCACCTCGACCAGCGCTCGGGCGGCGAGATCCGGGTGACCAGCTCCTCGTCGCTGCGCGGGGTGGCGTGGCAGAAGAGCACGCCGTCGACGATGACGCTCAAGGGCAGCTCGCCCAGCGCGCGGGCGCGCTCGGGGCCGAGCTGCTGCGCGGTGAACGCCGACATCTCGGCGGCGTTGTCGCCCTCCGCGGGCCGCGGTCCGTTGACAGCCGCCGCCGTCTCGCGCTCGCCGTTGCCGCGCACCCAGTGCACGTCTCCGCTCAGCGCCTGCAGGCGGTCAAGGGCGGCGCCGGCAAACGCGCCGGGCACGACATCGCCGCCGACGACGATCGCGTCGGGGCCCGCCGCCCGCGGATCGGCCAGCACCGCCTCCAGGGCGTCGGGGTTGCCGTGGACGTCATACAGGGCGAGGATCCGCATCAGCCCCAAAGCCTAGTGCAACCTTTCGGTTGCGTCTAGGTCAGCGCATCACGACTGAAGACGACGCGTGAGCAGGCCGAGGGAGGCTGATCTCAGATCTGGTACCTTGGTACCATGGTAACAATCGAGCGTACGCAGACTGGCCTGCGGATCGAGAGGAACACGCTGAAGGTCCTCAAGGCCCTGGCTGAATACTTGGATCTGTCTCTCGGCGATCTGGTGGAGGGCATCGTGCTCCACACCTTCGAGGGCAAGGCGCCGTTTAGCCCCGCGGTCCTGACCAAGATTGAGCAGCTCAAAGCGGTCTACGACCTAACGATGACAGCCGCCGACGCTCACAAGATGACCGAGGAGGAGTGAGAGTTGAAACATCGACTCAGCGAGCGGATCCGCGTGGCGTTGCCGGCCGAGGAGGCCTTCCAGCTGTTCACGCCACGTGGAGAGCGCGAATGGGCGCACGGGTGGGACCCCTCCTTTCCCGCGCCGACCGACGATGACAGCGCGCCAGGCACGGTCTTTAGACCGACGCCCATGGCCGCCGGGGAACCTGGCTGGTGACCGACCGTGAATGGGGACGACGAATCGCCTACGCCCAGGTCATACCGGTCACAGGGCGGGCAGCATCGCCGTTACGCTCGACGCGATCGAGGGGGGAAGCGAGGTCGAGGTCGTTTACGAGCTCACGCCGCTGAGCGAGACGGGTGAGCACGACCTCGAGCAGTTCGCCGAGAACTACGCCGATTTTCTGCGGTCGTGGCAAGACGAGATCGCGACATGCCTGGAGAAGCGGACCACGGAGTAGATGTGGCTCGGGGGTTTAGGCATCAGGCCAAACCGTGACCCGGACGAGCCGCGCATCCCGACATCCTTCGGTCGTCCCTGCTTCGCGCGCCGAGCAGAAGCCGCGAAGAGCGCGGTGTTGGGCCAGTCTGAGCCCTGGCCGGCGCGCGGATCGGTGGTCTACGATTGCTTGCGCGCGAGACAGGGTCCCGGATGAAGGAGGGTCGGCGATGGGGTGGAGGGACAAACTGAAGGCCGGCGCCGAAGAGGTCAAGACCGGAGCCGGAGAGGCGACGGCGCGCGCCCGCGAGACCATGCACGACGCCCAGGTCAGGCGCGAGCTGCAAAACGCATACACCGAACTGGGGCGGACGACGTACACGCTGGTCGACGAAGGGTCGCTCAAAGACGAGCGACTCGACCGCGCGGTGGCGCGGATTCGCGAGCTGGGATCGCAGCTGGTCGACTCCCAGCCGCCGTCGCAATAGAGCGGTCCTCCCGTCCGCCGGCACGCCGACGCTGGCGCGCTCACGCGCGACTGTCACCTCGCGCGGGACGCGATCGAGTATCGGCGTGTAGCGCTCCGGCCAGTAGCGGGGCCTCCACTGATTAGCTGTCGATCGTCGCGTGGGAGGCGAGGATCGCGGCAGCGCGTGGCTCGAACGCGCCGTAGCCGTGGTTGCGGGCGAGCTCGAGCGCGCGGGCGGCGTGCTCGCGGGCGCGCTCGGTCTCGCCGCGGTCGGCGAGTGCCTCGGCCCAGCCGAGCTCGGAGCGAGCTTCCCAGAGGCGTAGGCCGTGCTCGTGGTGAAATGCGCAGGCGAACGCGAAGTGCGCGTCGGCCTCCGCGTGGCGGCCCAACGTCGCGGTGAGGAGCGCCAGGGACATACGCGCGTGTCCGAAGCCCATGCCGCCGTTCCAGACGAACTGGTCCGCGTACGGATCCGGCAGCTCGTACAGCATCGCCGCCGCCTCGACCGAACCCGTCTGCGCGGCGGTGTCCGCGTGCATCGCCAACCCGCACATCCGCATTTGGTCGTGGCCGAGGTGTCCGAAGCGCTGCGCGGCGGCACGCTCGAGTATTTCCGCGCCGTCTGGGCGGCGGTCGATGAAGCAGTACATGCGGCCAAGCGCGGCCTCCCAAGCTGGCACGCCCGGGAAGTTGGCCGCCGCCTGCTCGAGCAGCGCGATCACCTCGGCGCCCCTGCCCTGATACATGCGGTTCGAGATGAGCGTGGCTCCGTAGGCCATCGCGGCGTCGGGTTCGCCGCTCTCCTGCCCGATCTGCAGCGCCTGTTCGGCGAGCCGCTCCCCGGCCTCCAACTCGCCGCGCGTGCAGTGAACTGCGGCCGCGGTAAAGCCTACGTTCCATCTCAGCGTCGGTTGCCGTGTCTGCTCGGCGATCGCGTGGATGCGCGCGAGCGCAGCGTCGGCGCGCGCGAAGTCGCACAGCTCCATCGCTATGTGCGTCTGGCGGAGCGAGGCAAAGTACTCGACGCGCAGATCCTGCACCTCCGTGACCAGCGCCATCAGCTCGCGCACGTACTCAGCGCGCGTTGGGAGGGTGTCGGGCGCCCAGCACGCGTAGGCGGAATCCGCGAGCACGCACCGCAAGCGTCCGCGGGTCTCCCGCTTGGCGGGCGAGCGCGATCGCCTCCTCGGCCAACGCCCAGCGACGCGCATGATCCGGCGCGAACGTCAACTCCACAGCCAATAGCGACAGCAGCCGTGCACGCCGGTCCGGCTGCGGCGGATCATCAAGCTCGAGCGCCCGTTCGATCGCCGCCACCCGCTCGACGTCGACCTTACCGATGCCGCTCGTCGCACCGCGGTTGTTCGCAGCGCGGCCCGGGCGGCCAGCTCGGCGTCGTGGAGCTCCGACGCGATCCGGGACGCCTCGAGCAGCGTCTCGCGATGCGCGGAATCACGGTCTGGCGTTGCGCCTCGCCGAGCCCGATCAGCGCCTCGCACCGCTCGACCGTGTCGCCGGTCCCGAGCAGCTCGAGCGCGTCAGCGAACAGCTTCGCCGCCTCGCTCGGCGCGAGGCTGTCGAGCGCCCGCTCGCCCGGCGCGCGATGGCATACCGCGCCGCCTTGGTCCTGTCGACGGACACGGTCGCCAGCCGCCAGTGCAGCGCCAGCTCGGCCAAGTTGCTCGTCCGAGTCGGTGCCGTAGAGGTCCTCCAGCGCCTCGGCGATGCGCTGGTGAATCCGCGCGCGCCGGCTGCCGCCGAGCCCCTCGTACAGCGTGTGGTTGATCAGCGCGTGCTCGAACGTGAACCGCCCAACCTGATCGGTCGACTCGCGCAGCAGCGACGCCTCGACTGCCGCCTCGAGCTGGTCGAGCAGCGCGGCCTCGTCGATCTCGACCAGCCTCCGCGAGCAAGTCCAGGTCGAAACGTGCGGCCGATCACCGCCGCGACCGTGAGCGTCTCGCGCGCGCCCTCGCCGAGCCGGTCGACGCGCCGCTCGACACCTCGCGCACGCTCTCGGGCAGGCGAGCCCGCGAGCTGCGGTCAACGCTCCACCGACCGGCGCCTCGTCGAACACGACCGCCCCGGACTCCGAGCAGGCTGCGCAGGATCTCGCCGACGAAGAACGGGTTGCCGTCCGTCTCGGCCGCGATCTCGCCCGCCAGAGCGACCCCGTCCTCGTCGAGCTCATGACCGCGACGGCCGCGGTCATCACCTCGGCACCTCTCCGCGCCGAAGCCGTGCAGCGCGATCCGCTCCACGCCCTCCAAGCGGCCGCAGATCGGCCAGACGCCGGTCAGCGGATGGTCCTTGCCGAGGTCGGAGTCGCGGTAGGTGACGAGCACTGCAGCGCGCCATCCATCGACCGTCCGCGCACGTGCTTGAGCAGCGCGACCGACTGCCCATCCGCCCAATGGAAGTCGTCCGAGCACCACGCACAGCGGGCACCGTCCCGCCACCGCGCGCAACAGCTCGGCGACCGCCTTGAACAGCAGGAACCGCTCGGTCTCCGGATCAGAGGACTGCGGCGCCGGCGCATCCGGCACCCGGCGCGCGAGGTTGCGAGCGAGCCGGCCGATCTCGCCGCCGAACCGCTCCACATAGCGCGGCCAGCACGTCGACCGGCGCATGCTCGACAAACTGCGAGCACACCGCGATCCACGGCTCATACGGCGCCGCGAGATCCTCCGAGCAGCGCGCCCCAACACACCGCGAACCCATCCGCGTTCGCGCCCAGCGCCGCATACGACGCCAACCTGCGTCTTCCCGATCCCCGGCTCACCCGACAACAACACCACCTGACGCGCGCCAGACCGCGCCTGTATCCGCGCGCCGCTCGAGCAGCGCTCGCTCGGTCTCGCGCCCCACATACGCCGACCCGCGGCACCGCCCGCAGCGCCTCGGGCAACGGCCACCGCCCGACCGCGCAGCCGGCACCGCTCCGGCCAACGGCTCCCACAACACGCGGAACGCCTCCATCGGCTCCGGGATCCCCTTCAACTCCAACTCGCCCGACCGACTCAAACCGCGCACCCTCGACTCGCCCCGCCAGCATCCTGCGTCGCCGGCGAAACCAGGATCCCGTCCGCCGGCGCCTTGTCACACAACCTGCGCCGCCTCGATCGACGGCATCCCGAAATAGTCCCCGTCCTTGACCGTCGACTCGCCCGTTCCCAACCCGATCCGGACATGCAACTGCTGCTCCGCTCCGCGATAGCGCCGCTCGAACAACTGCTGCGTCAACACCGCGCAACCCACCGCCGCCGACGCCGACGAGAACGCCACGAACAACCCATCGCCCGTGTTCTTGAACTCCCGGCCGCCCGAGGCGTCGATCGCCTCACGCAACAGCGCGAAGTACTCCTCCCGCAACTCATCCGCCCGCACCGGTCCGACAGACGTCGCCAACCGCGTCGACCCGACCAGATCGACCAGCCAGATCGTCGCCAGCTCAACCGACTCAGCCACACCGCCCCCTCAGGGTTCCCGACGACGGCAGTCTACGCGCCCGCCCAGAGCGCCAGAGCGTGCTCTGGCGGCCGACCCGACGACTGCCCACCGACCCCACTCCGGGCAGATCGCGCGACCCCGGCGGCTTCGGTCGGTGGGATCATGAACTCGACGACGGCCAGCCCAGGCAACAAGCGACACCGACAGAGGGGTCCCGATGGAAGCGCACCTCAGTAACCATCATCGCGACACGATTGAAAGG